>NZ_KB903556.1 GCF_000379805.1 Lewinella cohaerens DSM 23179
TCGTAAGCAGTCTCAATATCGCCAGGGAATGCCAATGGCAAATCAGAACAAGTCAAGCTTACTGGTGCTGGTGCATAACAGTAAGGGTTCAATTTATCTTCAGGAGTAATGACCATCCAACAGATGTTCTCATTACCAGATTCGTCAGTTACACGTAGTTCAATGGTGATTTCGTTGTCGATATCACAACAGTAGAAGTCAACGTAGTCACCCCATGGGCTCCAACGGTTAGCACTTGGGTTACAAGTCTCGTTGCGCCAGTAGTTACGACGTACTTCCAAAGTTACTGCTCCACAGTTGTCGTTAGAGCCTTCGTCTACATCTGCAGCGAAAATGCGAGCGATACCTTCGATACCGTTGGCTACATCGCCACCGCCGATAGATACGTTCAACTCATCATCACAAGCTGCACTTGGCTCGATTTCGTCAGCTACGTTCAATTCGTATTCTTCACAAGTTTCGTTGCCACAGTCATCTTCTGCACATACGATCAAGGTGTGTGAACCGATTGGTGCCTGTACAACATCACCGTCACACAAGTTACCGCCAGCGAAGAATGAAACGCCGTTAGCAAGTACAGTGTAAGTTGTGCCCACTACGCTTGAACAACCGTTGCCATCAACAATAGTAGGGCAAGGAATAACTACGTTAGCCAAACAGCTGAATGGTGAGGTAGATACGTTGATTACAGCAGGAATACCACTGATAACAGGACCAGTGAAGTCTCCTACTTTTACGTACTGATCATAAGTGAAGTTCGTTGAAGGATTACACCAGTCAATGAAATTCCACTCACGACGGAACTTGTACGTGCCATCACATACGTTGATACGAGGCTCATCTGAGTAGTTTGCACCAAGGTTACAGTAAGTAGGATCTAGTACTACGTAACCAGAAGCCGTCAAAATGAAAGGCTCACCAGCAAACTGAGCAGTTGGATTGTCGTCAGGACCACCTACGCTACCGTCAGTTTCGAAGTACTCGTCACACTCAATTACTGCAGTGTAAGGAGGTAAAACGAAGAATGGGTTAGGATCACCAAAAATGTCATTCTCTAAAGTAGGACGATTGAAGTTAATCGTCTGATCACAAGATACAGTACGTGGAGTACCAATACAAGCACCATCGTAGCGATCAGCTACAGTGAAAGTACGCGTAAGTGTAATATCTCCACAATCGCCATTTTCTACTACTACATCAGACAAGGTAACCAATACAGGACCACAGTTGTCGCCAACTACAGGGAAACCAGTAAGGCCAACCTTATCAAGGAATGCATTCAATGCAGCAGAGCTACCTCCGAAGAAGGTGTTACGAGTAGCAGTGAAATCAAGAACGCCATTAGCGTCAGCAATCCAGTTCTGAGGAGTTTGGAATCTAATAAGATCAACATCACCACAGTATAATGGCACGTTAAGATCTACTGGACGAGGAACACTAATGCCAGCAGCGCTAACACTGTTACCATTGTCGCTTGTAATACCCAAGTCATAGTCGTTAGGTACATCATTACTTGCCACCATGATGGTGTAAGTCTGACCTCCTTCTAATACTAAAGGAATGCGGAAGTTACTAGTGAAGTAATTCGCAAGTCCAAGCTGAGTATTGGCCCAAGTACCTTCGGTACCGCCAAGGATATTCTCACAAGGATTGTCTGCGTTAAAGTCACTGAAAACAGAAACAACCAATTGATCAGCAACTACACCATCAACACTGATATTGTAAACATCAGTTGTACTGATGGTAACCTCAATCAGGTCATAGTTGTATGCACCAGGAACCGTTTCGAAGAAACTCTGGAAACAGCTGTAGTCGCTCAATTCGATGCTAGGATCAGTAGCGTCAATAGTACCACTCAACTCCTGAACAGAGAATAATGCAGCAATTTCATCGGTATCATCAGGACAAGTAACAACAGGGTCGGTCTTGTCTTCAGCGAAGACATTACCCCAACAAGTGTAAGCCAAGTTGTCAAATGCGTCATAGATTTCAGCAACGTAAGTGTGCGTTCCACAACCACTGATTACATCAGAGTTGGTACCGTCTACGAGGATGAAAATGTTCTCTGCACAATCAACGTTAGCACCCGTCAGAACCATCTGAGGAGTGATACGAGCAGTACAATCAGCACCTAAAGTAACGTTTACATTAGCAATACAGCCAATTTCACCGTCATAAGGCATGAAAGGACAGTCAGGATCAACAGGAGGAGCTTCTACAGTAAGTGTAAGATCGAATTGGTCAATCTCACCACTGTCACCAGCGAAGTTGTCATTGATGTTCAGCGTCCAAGTACCATTGATTTCCTCACCTGCGAATACAGTTGCGAAAACATTGTCAGTAGTACAATCTCCTTCGGCATCAACAGTCAAGCCACCTTCTGGCTCAAAAGTACCAGTGTAAGGAGCTGTGCCAGCTTCGATACATGTGCCTCCACCATTAGCAAAAATAGTTCCTAGATAATCATCAGCAGCACCACCATTGCCGCCAGAAAGCAGCATAACAGTACCAGCAGGAGAAATCAAGGAAATGTCTAAGTCACCGTCAAAGGTGTGCGTAAGGTTGATGGCTACTTCGTCAACAGAAGCGTTCGTTCCAATAACACCATTCAAGGTAACATTGGTCGTAACTACTGTAGTACCTGATGTTCCAGTACTAGGAACAGCAGCAGGTAAGCCAGCACCAGAGAAGGTCTGCGTCGTCTGGGAAATACCCAAGATCGGCAGAGCCAGCATGAGCAAAAGGCCTAGGCCCCACTGCGTCATGTTTTTTAAGCGTAAAGTTCGCTTTGGTCATAAGATTACAATTTGTTAAAATAAAAAAAGGTTATGTATGCTTAGTCAAATATAAGCCTATACAGTATGTCTTGATTTTCTGATAGTTATACACTATCAGTGTGTCAAAACATTTTTTTTGGTCGTCAATTGCCCGCAAGATACTATTCTAGCTAGCAGATCACCAAAAAAAAAAAGACTTTTTTACATATAATCTCAGGAGTATAATCACTAAGTGCTCACCCTGTCGTAAAAAAAAGCGGCTGAGTCGACTCATGTCTACTCAACCGCTACAGTCATCATTATCGCAATATTTTACAATAGCCTGGTTGTATTCCTGGCGTACTTGGTTTTATTTGGTTCAGTCTTTTCTATTTATTCACTATACGCAAGCTGCTGTCATCACTAATCACTTGCTCACTGACCTCAACACCTTGGCCTAGTTTCACCCTGCTCCCTTCTGCGGCTGTGATACTCGCTGTTTTCACCTCTCCTCGATCAGTATCCAAGCGACTGCCTCCATTCAAATTGGCATTCAGGTGTTGGGCATTTCCTGTAAACTCGATAGCCACCCCTTCATTACCTGTAAACATCAGTTCTTGTACATCAACCGTCGTCTTAAGCTCAAAATCTCCACTAGCTGTTATATTCAACTGCTCTCCACTGAAATCCTTGACGCGTACATCATCGGTATGGTTCAGTGTCAAAGCCTGCAAGTCAGGTAAGGTCAGGTACAATCTCACAGGCGATTCAAGGTCTGTTGCTTCCAGGTTTACCATTAGCATTCCCTCCTCCAGCGTAGTTACGACCTCGCTCAGGTACTGCTCCTCGCCTGTAAGGCGCAAATCATAGGTGTCCCCTTTTTCAATCGTAACCTTCATTGGGCCGATCAGGGTAATATTATTATAGTCCTGATACTGCGGCATTGCTTCTTGTTGCACAGGGGCGGCATCCGAACTATTTCCCTCACTGTATCCAGCCGGGCAGTCCTGACAGATCAGTCGGCCTTCAGCATTCATTTGATAAAGTTGGGTTGCTTCGGGATACTTATCGACTGACAGGTTTCCAAAATCTGCTACGTCTTCTCCTATTATAAGGTAGGCTCCTACCGGCACTTGCAATTCCATCTTCACCTCCTGCGCTCGCCATTTGCTTAATTCCGAGAAAGGAACCTCTTGCGGGATGGCTAAACTCCCCTCACTCACTTGTAATGGATAAGGTAATTCCGTAGCTAATGCTCTCGCATCTGCTCCACGCTTACCGCGTGCGGTCACCTGCTTACTCAAATGCCATTCGCTATCCGGGCTTTTCTTGATACTGAATCGGCCGGTTGCACCGGGTAGTTGCACTTCCTCATCAAAAACCATGAAGTGCTCGTTTTGGCGATTTTCCAGTTGGTAGTAGGATAAGCTGACAGTCTCTGCCGAAAAGGATTCCGTACTCAACTGCTCTTCAATATGCTCTTCTACCATAAACTCCTGAGCCAGGGTGCCTCCAATACTCGCCAGCGAAAACACATTGATAAACCAAAAAACAATCATTGCTGTAGACCAGCCCTTACCCATCCGTCGGCCAAAGACCACTCTTACGATCAGCAGAATGATGGCCAATAGTGGTAGCCCTACCGAGAACAGTACATTGATCATCGCTATGACCGTCATCATTTCCTGTCCAGGGAAAAAGTTAGTTAGTAAAGGCATGGAGAAGGTAAGTCCGGCAATAATGCCTAACCACACCATAGCAAAGATGAAGATGAAAAAGATGGCTGCGGCGATCAATAACGCACGCAAAACCTTCCCTATTTTGGGCAGCTGCTCGCGTGCAGCTTGCCAGCTATCATTAATGGTGTCATTTACAGCAGCGAACCGCTGCGAAGGGCCCTCGTCGTTCTCGTCATTTTCGCGCGGACTTTTTTTTTACCGGCCAGTTCTTCTCCCAGCTCGGTCATCTTCTCTGATAAATGTTCGAATTCTTCAGTAATGATCTTACTGATATTCGAGATATTGATCGGCTCGCCCCGCATGGCCAGTCGATCACCAGCGGTCTTCGCTTCAGGCATTAAGGCCCAAAGTATCAAATACAGCGGAATACCTATTCCACCAGAAATAACGACCAGTACAAAGAAGAGTCTTACCCAAATCGGGTCAGCAATACCAAAGTAAGCGGTCAGTCCGGCAGCTACACCACCTACTACCGAGTCTTCGGTATCCCGGTAGAGTCGTTTGCCGGTTTTTATCTTAAACTTGGCATCGGTGCCGCCGGCATCAGCCTGAGCACTGCCACTTTCGGTAAAGCTTGCGCCCTCGCTCATAGGATCGGCTCCGAATTCTTCGGGCCGTCCCATGATAGCGATAGCATCTTCGACTTCTTGGAAACCAACAATCGGGCGATTATTCAGCTGCTCTACAAATAGCTCAGCTAAACGGGCTTCAATGTCGTGGGTGATTTCTTCGTATCCTTCCGTAGCACGGAAATGATTGTGGATAGCTTCCAAATACGAGCGAAGGTGGTTATAGGCGTCTTCATCAATCGTGAAGGGATAGCCACCGAGATTGATATTATAAACCTTATTCATTAGTTTGATTGTTTTGCGTGTTATGATGGACTGCGGAGACTAAGTCGCTCCAGGTAGACATCAGGCCATCCAAAAATTCGCGGCCGTCATCTGTTATCGAGAAATACTTGCGCGGAGGGCCACTCGTGCTTTCCCGCCAGGTATATTGTAGTAGCTGACTATTCTTCAGCCGGGTGAGCAACGGGTACAGTGTACCTTCCTTCACCTCCAAGGGTGTATCTTTCAGCTTCTCCTGAATGGTAGAAGAGTAAATCTCATCCTCCGCAGCAATGGCTGACAGTACACACAGCTCCAGTACTCCTCGTCGCAATTGCTTGCCCGCCGCATCCAAAGCTTTTATCTGTTCTTCTGTCATCATAATGGTCTGGGCTTGTAATGTGGAATAACTATTTTCATTCGTACGTTCCATCATTTTTTTTGGCCATTTGTTTAAGCTTACTCAAGCGCATCATTTTCATTAACAATACCTTCTTTCTGTAAGTCTCGATACAAAGATAAGGTAACGCTAGGTATTATGCAATACATAGTACCTAGAAAAGACAGCTACTGTAGCCCTTTTTAAGTGCTTTCTCGACCAACAGCTACTTTTAGCCGATAAACGTCAAAATAAACTTTCAAAAAAAGAACGATCGCAGCCCTTCCTTATGTTTTTTCATCGGTAATAGCTGCGCTATCGTAAAAAGGTGATCTAAATCAGCATTGATTTCTCGTACTGAAGAGGTTGACCCTAAGGCAATATTCCCTACCTTAGTTTTCAGGGCACATCCCCCGCTTGGAAACAGCACACAAATAAATTGTGCAGTACGCAAAGCGGCGGTCGCTCCCTTACAGGGTTCGCTATTCGCTCCGTCCCGACCTGCAAAACCAAGTATGGCTTTGCAGGTCGGGGCCGCTCACTTTGTTCGCGCCTTCCAGGCAGCTTGCGCGGGTACTCCTCAGGTTGAGCTCCCCCTCACAAGCAAAAAAGCGCAACGCCCCCCCTGTAGTATAACCAGCAACAGTATATGGAAGAATTAGACCGCATCATAGGACGTTACACAGGATCACAACCAGGGCCACTTATTATCGCCTTTGGTGCTATGCATGGTAATGAATTGGCCGGCGTACGGGCCATTGATATGGTATTCAGAATGCTCAAGGTAGAACCCCAACAAAATCCAGATTTTGTTTTCTATGGTCGAATGCTCGGAATCAGAGGAAACTTAAAAGCTTGCCAACTAGGAGTGCGCTACCTGCAAAAAGACCTCAACCGGCAATTCACTCCTGAAAACATTCAACGCGTCCGTCTATCCCAAAACCATGAACTGAGCGCCGAAGACCTGGAACTTAAAACCATCCTGGAGTTGGTTGATGCCGAGATCGCTGATTATCAACCTACCGAGCTTTTTGTTATTGATCTACATACGACTACTGCCGACGGCGGCATTTTCTCCATTGCTTCGGATGCCCCCCAGAGTTTAAAGCTGGCCAAGTCTTTACACGCCCCAGTCATTACAGGTATGTTGAGAAGCCTCCGCGGAACAACCCTTCATCATTTTTGCTGCGATCATTTTTCCTGCCCTACTACCAGCGTTACTTTTGAGGCTGGGCAGCACGAGGACCCACTCTCTACCCGTCGCGCCATTGCTGCCCTCATCAACTTACTTCGCTCTGTACGTTGTGTTCGTTCCGAAGATGTAGAAAACCGCCACGATGATATCTTAATGAATTACAGTAAAGGCCTCCCCAAAGTAGCCGAATTACTACAAGTACACCCTATAAAAAAAGAAGATCGTTTTAAAATGGAGCCTGGGTTCCAAAACTTCCAGCCTGTCCAAAAAGGACAGCTATTGGCCAATGACAAGAATGGCCCCATCTATTCAGGTTATGATTGCCATATCCTGATGCCGCTCTACCAACACCAGGGCGAAGATGGTTTTTTCCTCATCCAGGTTATCGAGTAGGTCTGTTTTCTAAAACGCCTACCCCAAACAAGGCAAAGTCATACTTCACGGGATCATCAGGATCCAGGCGGCGCAGGTTGTCGGTCAATTCTACTACGGTCTTCCAATCTCTTTGTGTTCTGGTAATCAAACCCAAGCGTCGGGCAACCCGCTCTACGTGTACATCCAGCGGCATCATTAACTGAGCTGGGCTAATGCGTTGCCACAGGCCAAAGTCTACGCCACGCTCATCGTTTCGAACCATCCAACGTAAAAACATATTCAACCGCTTACAGGCTGAATTTCGTGCGGGGGTAGCAATATGCTTACGCGTGCGCCGAGGTGCATCCGGCAAACTGAAGAAAAGTTCATGAAAGCCCCGCAAGGCAGGTTCCGTCGTAACCGTATCGGGTGTCATAAAACGAGCGAAGGCATCTTCCAACGAATCATGCTGTCGGTAATACCACTGCAGAAACTCCAAAAAGTATAAGGTATCTGTATACTGAAAGGTGCGATGCTTGAAGTCTGCAAAACGAGCGCGATCTTCTTCCGTATGATTAACAATAAAGTCGTGAGGTGTGCCCTCCATCAGTTCAATCAACCGGATAGCATTATTGATAATGGTTTTACGCTGCCCCCAGGCCAGTATGGACACCCAAAAGCCCATGATCTCCTGATCCTGTGGCAATGTAAACTGATGCGGAATCGATACCGGGTCCGCAGGAATGAACCCTGGTTCGTTGAAGCGGTCTACTTGCTCATCGAGATAAGCTTTGAGGTCTTGGGGCATGAATGGTATTTTTCGCTAAGGTAGCAAACTGTGATCTAGCGTGAAGCTCGAAGGTGCGCAGCGAATAGCGTAGCACGGCGCACGGAGGAGCAGCAGCAGCGATAGCAGCGGTACCGACCACCGGGAGGTAAGAGCGAATAGCGCGATGGCGAGCCGACAGGCGCAGCCAGCTGCCCAAATGTTTTGCCTGAAATATTTTAGTACACTTATTCCGTGCCTTCAGCACTACCTATTCGTGCCAAAAACGTAGACTGGGCTTCAGCCCGGGCGTAAAACCCACGCTCGGGCTGAAGCCCAAGCTACACTTACGCCGTACCTTCGGCATTAGACGCCCCCTCCTTTCTAGTCAACACTCCCAAGATCACCAGACTCAAAAAAGTAGATGTATAGAACAGGTAAGAATAGGGCAAGGCGTTCATATTGAAAAAATAAACCAGGCAGAGTTTCAAACTACATAACGCAAAAAGGGAGGAGGCCACTCTGTGCCGCAACCGAAAATGATACCATATATATAGCAACGGAGGAAGTAGTAATGACCCCAGGAATACCGCCTGGTGCAAAACCAGCAAATGGTCAAAATCTACGAACCGTGCCAATCCAATATTTTTGGCAATCGTATTCTCGGTACGCCACCTTACATCGGGGTTCTGAAAACTATCCAGGTAAGCATCTTTCAGGGAATAGAAAAGATCAATTTCATAAATACCTTGCGAGACAATCATCAACAAAAGGCACATCACTGCCGTTCCTCCCATTATCCACAATGCTTTCCGGCGGTCTTCTTGCCAAAGCATATATATAAGGTAGGTGGCCGCCCAAAAAAGCAGGGCGTAACGACTCAGCAAACAGCCTGCTAAAGCGACGACTATCCAACCCGTTCGTTTATGATATACGGTATAGCCCAACAAGGCATAAAACCCTACTACTATCGGCTCTTCGGAAATGGTGATAAATGTGGTGTAAGTAACGAGGATATAACTGAGCAATATGAGCAAAGGCACGTACACCCACCATTGCCGGCCCGAATATTGCTAGCAGCCAAACTGTAGCGCCGCCCCACTCGCCAGTGCAATAAAGAACAGGTTTATGATTCTGATGTCAACGCCCGCGAGAATAGCAGGTATGTAAGAGAGCCACATCACGGGTAAATAGATAGGCTGCATACCATCCCATATTTCCGGGATCACGGCGTAAACCTCCTCCCCTGCCAACCAGCGCTCACCCATAATCTGGATAATAGGGAGCATGTCTGCAAAAGTATAATCCAGCGGTTGCGCCTTAATTGCCTGAATGCCGAAGTAACCTATTCCTGCTACTAGTAAACCAAAGGCAATGGTCGTCCACCTATTTGAACGCAGCCCCTCCCCTTGCGGAGCAAGTTTGCCAGCCTCGCGCTTCAGTACAGGTAACAATCCGATTCCGATTCCGGCCAACAGGTAAGTAATTGCAGCCAAATCCTTGTTACCAAAAGCAGCGAGGTAAGTCTGGCTAATGACTTCCAGCACCACCAATAATAGCAACAACGGATACCAGGAAGGTTTAAACAAGGGAATTGATTTTGGGCAAAGGTAAAGAAGTTTTCAAAGTAGTCATCTTGAAAAGGCAGACCAACCTACATGCTCTTCCTGCTGAAACAACCTACACATTAATGTAGGAAAAATGATTCGGCGCGATAAAGAAACTTACTCCAATCACCTTACTGCGCTCCCAGACTAATGACCTCAAACTCTGTCCGTCGATTTAGTTTTCTGCCTTCGGGGGTATCGTTTCCAGCCAGAGGTTGGCTTTCGCCGAAGCCTTTGTAACTCAATCGTTCTGTCGGAATCCCTTGGTTGACCAAAAAGCTGTAAACCGACTTGGCACGCGCCTCACTCAGCACTTGATTAGCGGCATCATCCCCCACATTATCGGTATGACCATTGATTCTGATGTTCAGCTTTACGTTCTTTTCCAACAGCTCCACTAAACGATTCAGCTCCATTTCTGACATAGGGAGTAACTCTGCGGAACCAGAGACAAAAAGTACATTCTTTAGTATGATCGGCTGCTCTCCGTTTACGGACAATTCTTTAGGAACTGGCTGTAAAGGAATAGATAATTCGTAAGGCTTTTCTAAGTCAAACGCTCCAGCCAATTCAAAGCGATCGGAGTAAAAAAGGTACCCTTCCCTACTCACCTCAAAGGCGTAGTTTTCGCCCATTGGCAACACTATCAGAAAGGTTCCATCCTCAAGCGTTTTTACTTGGGCGAAGGTTGTGGTCTTACCTTCTGCAGTAATCAGTACGTCAGCGCCCTCGATGATTTCCTTAGTCTGTGCATCTACGACGAGGCCTTCTACGTAAGTCAGCGACTGAGGGCGAGCTTCCTGATAGAGATCAAACTGGTAGATATCAAGGTCTAAAGGTGACCCTTTTTGGGTATTCTGATCAGTTGTGTAGTAAGCCTTCTTACCATTCAAGCTCACGACCAGAGTACCTTCTCCAGCCGACGTATTGATGGGGTAGCCTATATTCTTGGGCTCACTCCAGGAGCCATCTAACTGCATCCGACTGATAAAAATATCGAAATCACCTAATCCCGGATGGGTATTGGATGCAAAATAAAGCGTCTGTCCATCGGCATGAAGAAATGGGGACTGTTCATTCCCTTCTGTATTGATGGTGGGCCCTAGGTTTTCGGGGTTACCAAACCGGCCATCCAAACCTCTTTTACAACGCCAAATATCGCTACCACCGAAACCTCCGGGTCGAGTACTGGTGAAATACAGGTAATCGCCGTTGGCCGAAAGGCTCGGTTGGGTATCCCATTGTGCACTATTGATGGGTGTTGCAGCGTGGCGAAGGTTGCCCCACTCTCCTTTTTCCCGACGGGCATAGTACAAATCGCAACTACCGTAGCTATCCGGCCAGTTGCACCCCGTAAAATAGAGCAGTCGACCATCGGCGGACATGCTCTGCGCACCCTCGTTCTCCAAGGTATTAACCCCTGTGAGCGCCTGCCCTTTCGTCCAGGTGCCGTCTTCTTTCAATTCACTATAATAAAAATCTTCTCCTCCTGTATAGTTCACGGTATACACCAGATAGCGGCCATCCGCCGAAAAGGCAGGCAGGTATTCTTTGCCTGGTGTATTGATAGATGGGCCTATAGATTCAGGCGAAAAAGGTACAGGATTGCGGCGTAATTCTGCTGCTACCTCTGCATTTTTTAGATATCTCTCCACGCGCTCGCGGCGGCGATCCCGTTCATCAGCTTGAGCCAAGTAAGCTTTGTGGTGCACTGCTGCCTCTTCGTATTTCTCCAGGTCATACTCAACCAAACCTAGTTGGTAGATCAACCTTGGCTTATAATCCATAGACATGGCGAGCACCTCTTCCAGGTCATGCTCAGCCATCTCCAATTCCCCCTTAGCATAATGCATATCACCGCGCAGGATTAAGGCGTCAATAGCTTGAGGTTCTCTCTCTAGTAAAGCATTTAAACTTTTGATAGCATTATCAAACTGCTGCCGGCGCGCCAAAGACTCTGCCTCTTCCAGCAGCTTACGTGAACGTTTGTCCAAATCCTCATTGGTTATGTACCCTTGGGCTTGAAGATTTATAGTCAAAAAGAACGAAATGAAAACGCAACTGATAAAAATTAAGCGAGGCATTGGCAGGTCATTATTATTCTATAACAGTTTCTGTACTGAAACCGTGCTCTGCCAATAACGTTATATGTCCTCAACAAAGTTTATCTTGGTTCAATACTTTATCTAAAGTATCACCTAATTTTCAATCTTGTTCTATGCCTGGTTCTCTTTCCGACGAAATTCTGTCTTCCTGGCAGGCCAATAGCCAAAGCTGGATAACTACAATTGACCAAAACGAAATTATTTCCCGACAATTAGCCACCAATGATGCGATCGTCACTGCCATTGAACAGCATAACCCCTCTCGTGTCCTTGACATCGGGTGTGGCGAAGGCTGGCTGAGTCGTGCAATTTACGCTCCTCATCGTTTTGTCATTGGCATAGATGGTGTAGAAAAACTGGTAAGCAATGCTACTAAAAAAGGTGGTGGCCCTGCATATGCTTGTTTTAACTATGAAGATATTCGGCAAGGGAAGCTCCCTTCTTGGGAGCCTTTTGACCTCATCGTCTTCAACTTCGCTTTGTTTGAAGATCGGGCTACTTTCACTTTATTAAATCAACTAAAGCAACTCTTAGTCCCTGGTGGGCACCTTCTCATTCAAACCATTGCCCTTCCAGCGCACGAATTTTCTGGCTGGCGAACTGAATACTGGCGCAGTATGAAAACCAACTACCCCGCTCCATTCCCGTGGTATTATCGCGAGCGTGATGAATGGAAAAAAGACGCGCAGCAAAATGGCTGGAAAATCCATCGATTCACCGATGTTGTACATCCTGAAAACAAACAGTTGTTATCCTGGATTATTGAGTTGCAGGTAGCCTTTTAGATAAGCCTGTATTTGAGTAAGTTCCTGGTATTGACTATACGTTTTGCAACCATCGGGCATAAAAAATATGAGTCATCCCGAATTTTGATGGTCATCAAAATCCGTGCTGACCAACTGCAAAACCTATCGTTAAAAACGAAACCCCATGATTTCTACTAATGAAATCATGGGGGTTTCTACAAAAAGTCGGACAAATCACTCTTTTCAGCTAATTACGGACTCTTTCTAAGTTAAAGTCAGGCTGGATTTTGGCCTTAGCCAAAATTTGGGATGACTTATGTTTCCAAAACAAGTGCTACGCAAGGCTGTTAGGCAACCTCTGCCAATAGCTCTGCCGCGCGCTTAGAGCCTTCGTTGGCAGCTTGCTTCCAATTTTCTTTAAATCCCTTTTTTCCGCTTTTTTGCATAGCAATACCACGATGAAGCAATATCTCAGCCTGTAGTAGGTTATTGCCGTCACGCGTAGGTAGATCAAGAGCTTCATCAAAGCACTTGATTGCTTCGTCCATTTTACCGTCAGCACTAAGTGCACGGCCTTTATCAAAAGTTACCTGACGCCTGAAGATAAACTGTGGATGATCTTCTAGCAATGGCCGGGTCAGGAAGAAGTTAAAAGAGGCAATCGCCTTACTGTTTTCTCCCATCTCCATCTGGCATCTCCCTTTGCGGTGTAGTGCCTCCAAATAGACATTATGATGAGGCATAGAGTGCTTCATACTCTGCGTAAGGTCAGCAAGGGCCGCGGGCCAATTCTCTTGATCAATATGTATTTTTGCTCTTCCCAGGTAAGCATCAGGGCGCTTGCTATCAGCGGTCATACTAGCCGCATAATCAGTCATTGCTTTAGCGGTATCCCCCTGCAAATAATAGATAAACCCTCTACGCTCCAGTGCTTGCGCATGGCGAGGAAAACGCTTGATTGCTAAAGACAGTTTCTCTTTTGCAGCATCTAATTTTCCATCTACTAAAAGGTCTCTTCCTTCCCGAAAAGCCTGAACAGTTGTCTTATCACTATTAGGCTCGATACATTGGTAGTCCTGCAATTCTCCGTCCAGAACTTTCCACATATTAATATCACCTGCTATAGAGAACTCAGCTGCCTTACTCAGCATGTGTAGCGTATTCGTCCACATTTTTTCCGAGCTGGTAAATTTTTCTCTGGGAACAGTTAAAGAACAGGTTTCTTCATTCAATAACTCGTTGGCTTCCTTATAACGGACGTCATTTTTATAGCGCGTTTCTAAAAGGTGTGCAATTACCTTTATTGCTTGCTGAATACTTCGGGTATTCGCAAACTCTAATCTCCCCAGAATAATGACAGTGTATTCCATGCCCCCTGCTGCTATTTATAAGTTACTAATTTCAATTAAAAACAGCTCTGCACCTTGTCCCAATCCTCACTCAATAATAGATGCCAAACTGCCTTTGCTTAGGCCGTCACGCGACCCAAACAACCCCCAAACAATGTTTTCCGTATCAGTAAATACTCGCGTATTAATTCCAGAAGGGAGCAAGATTTCAACAAGAAATCTTACGACAAGTATTTATTTTGCAACTTAGAAACGTCAATAGGTAATAAGAAACTCCCTGCCTTTATGACAATACGTCTGCACTTGCAAACTTATTTAAAAAATCCGACTTTGCAAAATTTAATCAGGCTGCAACCATACTTTGCACCCTTCCGTGCAATTTGTGCAAATGTCAATTTGGTCTCTACCTGAAAACAACTGCTTCCGAAAATGTTGATAAGGTACCCCCTCCCATACTTCACGAAATGAACTTTCTTTTAGGTTTCCTAGTCGATGTTCAGCATCCTTATCAAAGCAACAAGGCACAACCAACCCATCCCAGGTAATAACAGCTCCGTGCCACAACTTCCAACAATGATTATGCAAAGATGCTTTTGGTTCATAGCGGCCATCTTCCAACTTTCTATATCGCCTCAAGCCATCTGCATCTGGTAAAAGTGGATTTCCAAATTCGTAATCATAGACCTGAGCTGTTTTGAAAGAAAGTGCATCTACCCCCAGCTCTTCTGCCATTTTCTTTATTTCAGGTATTTGGTGCTCATTNGGTTTCACTACCAAAAACTGGAGTACAATATGTGGCGTGGAGGATTTTAATTGCCGTTTCCATTTAACAACATTCCTTATCCCTTGTAATACGACCTCTAATTTCCCCGCTTTTCGGTATTGCTCGTACACTTCCTGTGTTGTTCCATCTACAGAAATAATTAGTCGATCAAGGCCAGAGCTTACGGTTTTTTCTGCATTCTCATCGTTCAAAAAATGGCCATTGGTAGAGGTAATCGTGTATACCCGCTGAGCATGGGCATGGCGAACCATATCCAAAAAAGAAGGATTGATATAAGGTTCTCCCTGGAAATAAAAAATGAGGTAGAGTAGATGACCTGCCAATTCATCTAATGTTGTTCGAAAAAAGTCTGCTTTGAGGTTCCCTGTAGGTCGACTAAACTGCCGAAGGCCACTTGGGCATTCCGGGCACCTCAGGTTACAAGCCGTTGTAGGCTCAAAATTGATAGTAAAGGGTAAGCCCCATTGGCGCGGTTGCCCTGTCCAGCGACTAACATAATAGCTGGCTATAACCAGCAGCGCATTCCAAATCTTGCGCCACCTGAGTTTTCGAATAAAATTGATGGTATCTGCCCAAACGATGCGCTGCATAACCTTAATATTGCGCAGAAAATAAAACACTATTTTCCACAAGTCCAAACAGTTAACCCACTTAAAATGAACCGCTTGGCCAACTATTGTGAAAGCCAAAATCGTGTTTTGTTTTCGTGCTGTCCCTTAGAGCTTGTTTGGAAATTTCATTTGGTGAAAAATAATTACTCCAAATTAAAGGAAGAAATAAAGTTAATGCTTCCTTATTTCCAAGGAATTTCGAACCTGTCGTCGAAATAAAACCCTTACTTAGCCCGCTAAGCTCGGCTTTGATTTCTTTGCCAGAACCGTAATTCGTTGGAAATCAGTTCGCAAAATTTCCAAACAAGCTCTTAATTAGAGTCCTCTTCGTAAGAGACCTTCACACGCTCATTGATGTTGAGCACCTTGACTTCGGTACGACGATTAAGGACGTGTTCGGCATCGCTACAATTAACGCCATCAGCACAATGGTTTCGCAAATGTGCTTCTCCATAACCAACTGTTCGGATACGGTTAGCTGTAATCCCTCGCTGAATAAGAAACTCTTTCGCAGACTGGGCTCTCCGCAGAGAAAGATCAAGGTTGTACTCGTCTGTTCCCCTGCTATCAGTATGAGCGCCCAACTCAATTTGCATACTTGGATAAAGGTTCATCAATTGTGACAAGGCCTCCAAGTCCTGGGCGGCTCCTTTCCGAATTGCCGATTTATTAAAATCGTAATAAATATTTTCCAAGACAATGACTGTGCCTTCTTTGATTGGCTCTCTTAAAATCGCATCGGAGGTAGGGTGAATCATTAAATTAGCACTCAAAGAGCGACTTCCCCGCAAACGAACGGTAGTTATCCGTGTAGCTCCTGACTCGTAACCTGGCTTTGTACCCTCCAACACATAGTCGCAACCAATAGGTAGGCATATCTCATAATTCCCCCCAATATTACTACGATAAGTTGCAACAGAGTTATCACACAGGTTCGTTAATGTAATCGTAGCACTGGGAATAGCAATCTGAAAGCGATCTGAAAGAACCGTCCCTGTTAGCATAATACAGTTGGTTGGTTCCATAAGAAAATCCAAGGGTTGATCAGGCCCAAGCTCATCCGTTTTAAAGCGTAATTCCTGAGTAAAATAATCAGGCTTGGACACCAATAGAAGATAGTCTTTCTCCGCCTGTAGCTGTAGAACAGCTTCCCCGTTTCGGTCAGTAACAGCAAGAGGACTCCCAAGGTTATCATCCTTTTTCCTCACCATTTTCATCATCATCTCACCATCCTTGCCCTCACTTGGCACCAACTCCAGGTCATAGGCGGCTTCATCGTCAATTAAGCCATCTTTATTTAATTCAAAAAGTCGTATTGCGGCACCTATCATCCGACGACTTGTTGTTTTATCCGTAATACTCACGACACCACTCAAGACGGCTGTTGGCTGAATGCCCTGCATTCCCAGAGGGGCTTTGAACATATAAACATCATCCTGCCCAAATCCACCTTCTCTTGCCGATGAAAAATAACCGCTACGGCCATCAGGTAATATGACTAAACCCAAGTCATCGTCAGGCGAATTAAAGGGGTTACCCATATTGAAAACTTGGCCCCACTTGCGGCCAGCCATATCAATCATGTATAAATCCAGGTCTTTCCGCCCTGCGCCGTGGTGACCGTCCGAGGAGAAGAAAAGCGTTCCACTCTGATGAAAGAAAGGAAACACCTCATTGCCACTGGTATTTATTTCCGGGCCTAAATTGATTGGTGCTGACCATTGCCCATTGTCCCATTCTACCACGTAAAGGTCCATTCCTCCGTAACCATTTGGGCGATCCGATGAGAAAAAAAGTTTTTTCTCATCGGCCGAAATAGCGGGGTGAACACTACGATAATCATCGCTATTAAACGGGAGTTCTTTGACGTTTTCCCAATCAAATAAGCCGCGGGTAGCCTCATAGATTTTTTCTACAGAACGCCCTCTGCCATCTGACCGACGAACGCCATTACGTGAGTTGGTACGGGTAAAGAAGATCCGGTCTCCTGAAGGACTAAAAGAGACAGGCCCCTCGTGGTAAGCAGAGTTCAATTCGGTAGAAAATGACTCGGGTTTACCGGGCATCCCGTTAGGGTCTAGTTCTGCATAAAATAGCTCAAAGAACGTTTGGCCTGTTTTGGGGTCTATTGGCCCATTTTTATAACGAGAGACAAAGACCAGACCATTTTCATAAACTGCGGGGCAAAACTCAAGCCCTTCAGAATTAACCGGACTGGTATTAAATATACGAACCTCCTGCCCGGTGTGAGAATACTCCGAAACAGGTTGAGCATGCACCATGACTGTCAGCCATAATAAAACCAGCCCTATTAGGTTCCTTTTTTTCATTGTGTTCAAAATACGTCAGCATTGCGCAAAAAACAAATTGAGCCGTCTCTAAGGTTTTTTCAAATAGCTGACACGCTTTGAATGAACCGCTTTGACAGCTTTTTGAAAAACGACAGCTCAACTTATTTTTGTGCTGTTCCTTATCATGAGATTAAAGCATACCTACCATGCTTTAAAAAAATCGTGGACTCAATATTTCACCACTACGAGAACGGCCACCAATACCATAGCGAATGACCGCTTCTACTGAGCCGCTAGAGTAGTTCTTTAGTTCGGAAAGGGTGTAATCATAAGACAGACCAAACATAAATTGGTCACTAAACTGCATTCCTAGCAGAATTGCAGCAGACTCCCCAATTCCCGAGACACTCGAACCACCTAGGCGGTAAGATACGCCACTATATACGGTTTCTCTAAAAATAAAGTTTAAATTAACATCCCCATCAAATGGTGCTCCTTCTACATATTTAAAAAGAAACTGGGGTTGCATTTGCATATTCTCTCCCAAACTTACCAGTACGCCGGCCATTAAATAATAATGAGGCACCTCACGGGAAATCACCGTCCCTTCATCCGCAAAGTCGATATTATTGGTCAGTAAGCGGGGTGCACTAAAGCCTACATAAAAGGTTTGGTTGCTGTAATAGATTCCTGCACCAAAGTTAGGTAGCATTTTGCTCTGTTTACCTGTTGGTATAGCGGGGTCCCCTTCCCGAGGCTGAGTAGATTCGGTTTCATCAAAATTGACTTGCAGCATTCGTACAGAGCTGGATAATCCAATACCCATACGGCCGCCTCTGCCCAAATTAAAGCGATAACAGTAGGAAATATCGGCCGTCAGGCGTTCTGTTGCGCCGATACTATGACGTGAAATATTGGCACCTAAACCAATCCCTGATGCTGTCAAAGGCATATTAAACGTCAACAACTGTGATTGGGGGGCACCTTCCAGCCCGATCCATTGTTGCCGCACCAGCGCGGTAAACGTAGGGGTTTCCTGCATTCCAGCATAAGCAGGGTTGAACCCTAGCTTATGATACATAAACTGGGTAAACTGCTCGTCTTGCTGAGCCAGCAAAACACAACTGCTGCTCAGTAAAAGGAATATGGCAAAGTATAGTTTGCGCATCTTTTTTATTTTTTCCAATCAGCAGGTATTCTAAGTATTGCGCAGAAAATAAAACGCGATTTTCTTCAAGTTTTTCAAATAGTTAAAACACTTAAAATGAACCGTTTATTCAACTATTATGAAAAACAAAATCGCTATTTATTTTCGTGCTGTTCCTAAAATACCTGTCAATCATTTTTATGGCCCTTTGGTTCGGTCAGATGCCGAACCCAAGGGGCGTTTTTGGGAATAACTATCGTTGTATCATCACGTAACCTGCAGTAGGTTCACTTCCATCACCCAGGTCAACAATATAAAAATAAGTGTCCACAGGTAATTCTTCGCCAGAGTAGGTACCATCCCAAGCGCTGTCATATGGCGTACCTGAGCGGTAAACCTCATCTCCCCAGCGATTGAATATTGTAACCTGACTCCTTGGGTAAGCATCCTTATCCAAAAGGCAGGGAATCACAAAGTGATCATTGTAATCATCACCATTCGGCGTGAAAATCGAAGGTACTTTACAAGCAACACCATTTCCAATAATGAAATTAATTGTTGCGGTTGTTGATTCGCAACCCTCACTCACTGCGGCGTAGATCAGCTCATCCGTTCCTACAAAGTTAGCAGGAGCGATATAGTGAACAAGCTCAGGGTTGGTCAAACTAGCTTCACCACTGAATGGCCCACTTATAATAGACACCGTTGTTCCAATAGGCACCATGTCATTACCCAATGGGAGTACATCTGCTTCGCCGCCAAAATCAACACTCACATCATCGTCCATAAGTACTGGCGGAAGTTTGTACAAAACAATGGCCGTATCACGAGAAGATGGCCCACAATAGCCTTGATCAACCTCCATTATCAATATATTCTCTCCTACTTTTAGGCCACCTACTGTAGGTGTCGCAGATGTTGCATTAGAGAAGGTAAGGTCACCATCGGGAGAATACCAGCGAATGGTACTGCCCAGCGTTGGTTCTTCCCCTACTAATGAAACTTCGTTGAGATCATCACACACAATCCTGTCTGGGCCTGCTTTGGTAATCGGGTCACTCACGTTTACAGCTACCACATCAACGCTCATGCCACAGACACAATCGACCTGCCACTCAAAGAAATAGAAGTTATCTGGTGCTAAACCAATAATTTCCGTATTAGGGTTTGTTGGCTCTACAATCACTACCCCCAAACCAATTTGCGCAGGATCTTGCACCCAAATCCCAGTGCAATCCTCGCCGGGAGGAACGCCTTCCAGAATAACAATTTCATCTTCACAAACGAGCAAATCGGGCCCTGCGTTAGCTGGTTCCGCATTGATAACGTTGAGTGTCACTTCATCGAAAGAATAATTGCGACAAGCACCATTAGAAAGCGTCCAGCGCAAGGTGTAAGGATCACTTACCGTGGTAAGTCCACTCACAACAGAGTTGGCTGCATCAGGGTTTGCCAACACAAAGCCAGGAGGATCCATTGGACTCACTAAACTCCACATACCGGTGCCTACGGTAGGTACAGCCCCCTGCAAGACAAACTGACCAGAACAAACCGTGCTATCAACACCTGCAAAAGCAGTATTTACAGGAATTGTATCGAAACGCACTAGTGTAGGATTTGACAGCGACGAACGACAGCCATCCGCTTCTGAACGTGCGTAGAACGGAAAGATGCCTCCATTGGCAAAGAGGGCAAAATCTGTCACCTCCAGTACTAGATCGGGGCCAGGGCCGCCGATTTGAATTTCGCCTCCATCACCCGTATACCACAGGTAATCAGCTCCCGACACTGCGGACATACTATCAACAGCAAGGGTTAATACCGCGTCGGGATCATCCAAACAAATAGAAATATCGTGAGACACAATCGGCGTCTGAGGTCGATTACGCACCACTACATTGGTAATAACAGTATCTGACACACAACCTGCCACTTCTACCACTACACGATATACGCCATCATGCGTCAAAGAATCAGCATTATTGATCACCGGATTATGTGCTTCTACTCCGGTACCAAAAGAACTAGGGCCACTCCAAGAGTAGTCACCGCTAGGGTAAAACGTACTTTGTAGGGAGATCACATCACCCGCACAAACAGGCGAATTGCTCGTGAGGGTAACATTAGGAATTGGGTTAATCGTTATATTTCGTGGCGGAGAAAGGCTACTAGCGCATCCTTCTCGTACAACATAAACACGGTAATTACCTGCATCCCCGACATTCGCGGGGGGGACTACTAACATATTTTCACTACCTGTAGGAATATTGTTTCCAAACGGAGTATTCCAAAAATAGGTAACATCTGAGCCCGGTACCGCCGATGTAATCAAGGTAAAACTCTCTCCTTCACAGAAACTTGTCCCCCCTGAAACGGTAACAGGTTGGGTTAGCTGAGCAGGTACAAAGTTAAGGTCGACGGTTATTGATTCTGTTCCTGAGGAACAGCCATCAGCAGTAAAGACTTCCAATACATACACGCCATCGTCAGCGGACGTAGCGTTGGGGACATTTAGCATTGGTACGGTTGTCTCGACTGGTATTGGATCGCCAGGTTTTTGCCAGACATAGGTAAAGTCACCATCGTCAGCAGGCAAGGTAGCAGCTGTGATTTCGATATCAAAACCTGCATCTACACAGGCAGGCACATTATCGCTGAGACCTGTAATACTAACATTATCCAGCACATTGACCTCTACCATGGCACTATCTACACACCCGGCACCACTCGTCACGGTAACTTCGTAGGTACCCGCTCGTGAAGGTGTGATATTATTAATGACCGGATTTTGGATGCTCCGGCTATAGTTATTGGGGCCGCTCCACTCATACGATGATCCAGCGACGGTACTGAACCCACTCAAGGTTACATTATCGCCTTGACAAGCAGGCTCAGGATCAGCTGAAGCAGATGCTACCGGGGTAGGGTTAACGACCACACTAATACTTTCTGAGGCAGAGGAAGGGCAGCCATTGAGCGTCACAACCAAGCTCCACGTTCCTTGATCCATAGCCGATGCCATCGGAATGGTAAGTGAAGGCGTGCTCGTCGTTGTTGAAAATCCTCCACTTCGGCTCCACAAATAGGTACTTGCTCCAGTAAAGCTGGTTTGCAACACCAGAGGCGCGCCAGCACAAACGGGCGAATTACTGGCAATGGTAGGCTGAGCAGGTCGTGGTTTGACCGTTATCAGGGTAGAATCCGGAGCCGATACACATAAGCCTCGGTTAACCTCAACGAAATAATAACCTGCTTCACCAGCAGTAAGTACTGGTGTATTGGGAAATTGCACGTTTGCAGTAAAACCATTAGGGCCAGACCAGGAATAAATAGCATTGCTTTGAGGGTTAACCCCTAGCGCTATGATTTCCTGCGCACATACTAAGGTATCGGCGTAGGTAACAACTGCCGTAGGCCGCTGAAAAATGGTCAACTGCTGACCTGCAGAAGCTGCGGAAAGACAACCATTGGCCTCCACTTTCATATAGAAGCGTCGGACTCCCAGCGGATGAGGGCCTGACACCGTAAACATTGGTTCTGTACTGGTTCCTAACAAGGTTCCGTTGGGGGCAATTCCTTCGTACCAATAAAAGGTGACGTTCATGCCCGACGGAACCATAGGTGTCTCTAACAAAATATCTTCGTCACTACATAAACTACTGACAATTTGCAATTGTGGCGTTAGCGGAAGGTCTTCAATACTTACATTTACTACACCTTCTGCGGTACAGCCAGTAAGCCCCGTAATTACGACACGATAAGGACCTTCATCACTTCCATCGATGCCTGTAAGCATAAGATCCGGATTCGGGCCTGCTGGTGAAAGTGACATCCCTGTAGGTCCAAACCACTGATAAGTATATACACCAGGATTGGGAGCTGGCGGATTAGCCACCAAGAACAAAGTATCCCCACCACAAAGACCAGAGTTGGCTGTAGGCATAGGGCCATCCGGCGCAATCCCTACAATTGTTTGGCAGGTACCAATATTTCCCGAGGTGTCGCGTGCGCTCAACGTAACGTTGATGACTTGCCCAACCTGAGAGCAATCAAAAACATTAGGACTCAACCAGAGGCTATCAATCACTCCGCAGTTATCAAAACTGCCGGCATCTACGTCAACAGCACTCACATCCTCGACTTGCAGCCCCGATGGGTTGATAAATAAATTGGTGGGCTGACAAAGTACCATAGGAGGCGTAACATCTTCTACGTTTACGTTAAACGAACAAGTATCAGCATTACCAGCCTGGTCTTGAATGAGGTAAAACATTTCTGTCGTACCTACATTAAACGTGGCCGTAATCTCCCCGGAAGGGCTTGGAAAAGCGCTTTGCGGCATAGGTGTCGCTCCTGTAGCGTAATAGGTAGAAAGGAGTTCATCGTACCGCAGGGTAGCCGTAATATAGCTAATACTGTCCCGGTCACCGTCCATCGTAACGATCATCGGATTACAAGGATTGATGCCATCACCGAGTACCCCAGGAGGCACGGTAATATCATTGGGTACAATTTCCAAATTCACCAAGCCATCCGCAGCCCAGGTATTGAAAGTAGCTGCAGGAATTGTGACGCTTAGTTGGCCAGGTGTCGTACAATTGGCAATGCCAATATTCGTTGTAGCCAGCGTACTTCCATCATCACCAAGAATGGTCACAAAAGCGCCATTGGAGTTGAAGTCGCCCTGTAGATCAATCGTAAGCGTAACGTCGCTAAAAACATTTGCCGCTACATCATCAAAGGCGAGGGTCTGCCCCTGTGGCAGGTAATCGTTCAGGTTAGGATCAAGGAAGAACTGCAGGAATGCCTCCCCCTGTGTTGCTGGCAAGGTACGTTCATAAACGGCGTATACATCACAGTTATCGACAGCTCCCAGAGGAACGGGGAGCGTTAGCGTTTTTTGGCAAGAATCAGCGTCTACAGCTACCGTTATCGGCATTGGACAGCTGATTTCTGGCATCTGCATATCCTCTACAGTGATAGAATATTCACAGGAATCAATATTACCAGCACAATCAATTGCAAAATAGCGGATCAAGTGCTCACCCTGATCCAGCGTAACATCCACCGGCGCAATAGGTGCTACAGTCACGCGGCTACCACCATCAATACTATACTGGTAGCTTATCCCTCTTAGTTCATTGATAATAAAACTCAGGTCAGCCTGTACAATACTGCCTCCTGGGCAATTGGCGTTGATTGCGAAACGCTCCGGCTGCCCCATAGGAATATTGGGCTCTAACCGGATATTGATGACGCCATCAGCAGACCAGTTGTTGAGCTGACTAATTGTTAAAGGAAAAAGTGTCACCCCATCTCCACATTGAGTTGCAGTATTACTGGTTTGCCCTAACAGGGTACCATCTTCTCCGTACACGCGGAAAAATTCTTCTGGAGATTCGGCATCTGCTGTGAATAAACTGATGGCCAAATCGGCTACTCCGTCCACGTTGATCGGTAGCGTATTGGTGATCACTAAATCCAGGTCTACTGCATCTACTACAACCTCTCCTTCTTGGCCAGGGGCAGCCTGTGAGGTCAAAGGAGCATTGGCAGACAAGATGATCGTATCCATATCCAAGGAACACTCATCGGTGATTAAAGGTGGCACTAAGGTAGCTTCACCTGCACAATCACCAGGGTTGGTACCCACGATAAAGTCTGAAGGGCAATTACTAATAATCGGCGCTAACTGATCCAATACCGTAAAGGAAACCGTCGCGGTATCACTCAACCCACATTCATCAAAAATGATAAAGTCGATATCCTGGCGTTGAACGATCTGATCGGGGCCAGTAGGGCAATTGACTAAGACCAAGCTGGGCTCATCTGTCGTACCACTATTGTAAGCGACCCAGGTAATATCTTCTTCCAGGGTACAATTATCGGATGCTGTTCCATTACCATTGTTCATGATCCATTCATGGAACACCAATTCCGCTTCTGTATCTACGGCACAGAAAATCAGAAAATCCTCCGGATCTTCCACAAACTCTGGTGCTTGCTGATCAACGACGGTAATTTCCTGGGTAATTTCCGTAAACTGGCCACAGCGGTCTGTCACTATCCATTTACGGCGAATCAGATAGTTATTAGGGCAGGTATCCGGAAAAATATCATCGGTAAAGTTTACATCCGGATCAGGATCACAATCATCCATTACGTTGGTAGGTGTACCCGTAAGATTGATATCATCTGCCTGACTACAATCAACCGTAATATCTGGTGGTACGTTGAAGGAGGGGCTTTGCAAATCAGCAATAGTGATAACCTGCACCTTTCCTGAAACATTACCACAAACATCCGTTGCCCGCCATAGGCGAGTAATCGTTGCTTCGTCTTCGCAAGTCCCAGGAGTAAACTGATCGGTAAACTGTACATCCACATCTGCCGAACAGTTGTCAAATACATTTGAGACATCCCCAGTTACGGTCAGGTCCAGAGGGTCCGTCGTACAGGAAATCGTAATATCTGCTGGAGCGTTATAAGAAGGAGGCTCCTCATCCGTTATCCGAATAAATTGCGTTGCTACGGCTGAGTTTCCACAAGAATCACTTACCACCCAAGTTCTTAAAATATTGTATTCGTATTCCTGGCAGCTGCCATCAAATACCTGACTAGAACTAGGGAGGTACGTTGGTACTAAATTCGGTGTACAGTTATCGGTAACTGTTACTACTGGAGGGTCAGGGACCACATCATCACAGCTAAGGTTTAGATTCCCCGGCACTCCAGACAATACCGGAGCGATGGTATCGATCGTAGTGTAAGAAGCCATGTATTCACTTCCATTCCCACATTGATCGCTCAAACTGAAGGTCACAATTCGGGTAGCACAAGCCTCTGTAAATGAATTACTACTATCATCAGTGATCGTAATAGGGCCAGTACAATTGTCCGAGGCATTGGTACTGACGGCTACTCGTAGGGAGCTGATCCAAACATCATAGCGATCCGGGTTATTGGGTGCCGATGGAATGGCGAACTCACAGGCCACGGTATCATTGATAACGGGTAGGGCTACCATAGGGGCAGTCCCATCAGGCAACACTGTAATATTCTGGGAAACGGTTGTCGATTCCATACCTACGGTAGCTGTCCAGGAACGGACAATTATCCCTCCGGCACAAGGATCAATAGAAGCAGCATCCGGTGTATCAACCGGGCTGACTTCAAAATCAGCACCTCCCATTCCATCGTTCGCCGTTAAGTCTACGGGAGCAGGGACCGCATCAATACAAGGAACAGTAACATCACCGGGAGTAGGATCTACAAACACTGGTGCCATTACATCAACCGCACGTGCGGGAGGAGTAGGGTTAGTAAATGCTGAGAACAGCAACAAACTAAGTACAGCAGAAAAAACGATCGTGGTATATCGTAGCGCCATAGAGCAGCTTTTTGGGTCAATTTTCGGGTTTACAACAGGAAAGGGAATAGGTTCCTTCCCAATAGGAGGCCCACCGTGAGCACCATCGGGGCCAGGGTTAAGCAACATTGGTAATATTTGTGTTGATCGAAATCAGATGGAAAACACGTACCTGAAAATGACGGGCACCACTAAGAAGGGCACCATCGGGATGGACGTTTTGCGTGTAGTTCATGGGATCAAATCGGTTTGGCAAATGGATTATCTAAGCTAGGCTTAGACGATTCAGTATAGATCAAAAAGTAAAAAATATACTTTTCAATCCTTCCTTTGGGTAACAAATTTCGGTTAAAATAGTGAAAATCAGGAAGGAAATGCCAGAAAAATAAAAAGGAACGGCAGAAATGACAAAAATCATCCAAGAATAAATTAAAAGAGGGGAATCGAATGATCTTCGATTCCCCTCTTTTAATTTCCGCAATGAAGCGTTCTATTTCTTGAACACAAAACGGGTGATAAAAATGCCTTCACCATCATCTCCACCCGCTGAGCTTTCCACGCCGCTGGTGACAAAAGCCAGTTCCCAGCCCTCGGCGGTGAGATTGTTAAGCTTATCGGTAATCATGGCATCATTGGACGCTACATTCTGAAAATTGATCCCACCCAAACTGAAGAAGTTTAGAAGTTTTGTTTCTTCAAAATTGTCGATTTTCAAATCACGTCGGCGCACATCGTCCATATTGCTATTCTTGCCATCAGTACGACTAGTGGTTGCAGCATCGGAATTTNCCTCATCTTTCTCTTCAATTATTCTTGAACGGCCAAGCCCAGCAGGTACAATAGATTCAACGACTGTAACAATTTTATACTGGGTTTGAGCACTAAGGTCAATCGTAAACAAGCTGGCGATAGCAAGTAAAATAAATAGTTTCTTCATGATTAGTTTTGGTTTTAAGTACTGAAGTTATTTAAATAAATCTGGGCAAAGATAAGCCTACACAGGCTCCCTTTTCTTTACAGTATCGTTAAAGGGGGCGATAAAAAAGTTAAGAAAAACTAACTTTGCGTCCCTATTCACGACTTAAATTCAATGCGCAAACTATCTTTTTTTCGCCCACTGTTGCAAAAAACTTCGACCGACTGGCCCTGGCATTTGATGGGGCATCTGTTCTTCGGGATAATGTTCATCATGAGCCTTGTGCTTTACAAAGAGCGAATGCTGGCCATGGATAGTGCCTATTATGCGTTTAAGGTTATCGTTCATGAGGATTTTTTTACGGGGCATCATCGTTCAATCAGTTATCTCCCACAATTATTCCCTCTGCTGGGGATCAAGCTCGGGTGGTCACTGAAGGCGGTCTTGATGGCCTATTCTGCTGGCTTTATCTTGTTTTATTATGCTGCTTACAACATCATTGTATACCTGTTTAAAAATCCGCAAGCAGGGCTGTTTCTCGCGCTTTCTTTGGGATTAAGCATGCGTTATAAATTTTATGGCCCGGTAGGTGAAGTTGTTCTTTCTATCGTCTATATGGCTTTATTACTTGGTTGGTTGACCAAGCCCAAGGATAAATTTACCCGCCTAAATGCATGGCTGGATGTGCTCATAGGCATAGCGATTGCCAGCTTACTTCATACCGCCCACCCTTTCATTACCATCACAACAACGATAAGCTTAGGCTTTGTTTTGATTTTTCAAAAGGAGTGGAAAAACCTGCGCTTTTGGGCCACCAGTATTTACACGGGGGCACTTTTGCTTTTCTCTTTTGTTTTCGTGGAACGAAATGCCTACGAGGCAAACCGTGCCGATCGCTTGAGTGAAGCATGGGAAGTCCTGGAAAACTACAATGACTATTACNTCTCAGAGGTTATCTATTCGTATTTTGATGCTCAGTATGTACTTCCTTTTGTTGTTTTTCTGGTCAGCCTTGCGTTTCTCTTCTTCCGCAAGCGCTTTTTCTCGGCACTCTATCTCAGCTTAAGTTTCTTGATACTGCTTGGTATCATTATCGTTATGCATGCCTACTTGAGTTCTAAAATCCTCATTATGCTTGATGGTTACATGGTGCATTTAGGTGTCATCTGGGCGCTTCCATTAGCCTTTCATTGGGGTAGGGAACGACAACGATGGATGATTCCGGCAATGGCACTTTTATTGATTTTCAGCTTGGCCAGAATCAACGACAGTAAAGTATTCTTTCAGAAAAGGTTAGCTTATCTCGAAAATGCCCTGGCGCAACATACCAGCCCGGAACACCCCAAAGCCGTTGCTTATCTCGAAGACTTCAACTACGAGAAGTTATGGATTGGCTGGGCAATGAGTTGTGAAACGACTATGCTTTCTTCGTTGGAAGGCCCCACTTTTAGCCGCAGTATTTATCTGGCCGACAAGCGTGGTGACCTAGATGGGCGTTTTGATGAGCCCAGTCTTTATTTGAATGTTCCCTTCGCACCAGATTTCATCAAGAACGATGATTTACCTTCACAATACTTTCAATTCCGGAAGGTACCTTATCGGGAAATAGAGCTGGATTAAGCACCGCCCGACCACTAATGCCAACCTTCTTCGGAGATACTGTGTTTTTGTCAACAGAAGAAAATAAAGACAGCACAAAAAATACCAAGTCAATGTACATCGAACAAATCTATACCGGCTGTTTGGCACAAGGTGCTTACTATATTGAAAGCGAAGGCGAAGCTGTCGTTATCGACCCTTTACGGGAAACAAAACCTTACTTACAAAGGGCCCAGGAGCGAGGTGCTAACATTAAGTATATTTTGGAAACACACTTCCACGCTGACTTTGTTTCCGGCCACCTTGATTTGGCTCAGAAAACAGGAGCTACTATTATCTATGGTCCAGAAGCCCAGACATCGTACGAAAAGCACCTGGCCAAAGACGGAGAGACGTTCCAGGTAGGCAAGCTCACCATTCGCGTATTACATACACCAGGCCATACACCAGAAAGTACGACCTACCTACTCCTTGACGAAAACGGTAAAGAACACGCTATTTTCACTGGCGACACTCTTTTTATTGGTGATGTTGGCCGCCCAGACCTAGCGCAGAAAAAAGGGAGCCTTACGAAAGAAGACCTTGCTGGCTGGCTATTTGATAGCCTGCGCAACAAAATCATGCCACTTCCAGACGATGTCATTGTTTACCCTGCTCATGGTGCTGGCTCGGCTTGTGGCAAAAACATGAGTTCAGAAACCTGGAGTACACTGGGCGAGCAGAAGCAGAGCAACTATGCCTTACGGGCAGACATGAGCAGAGAGGAATTCATCCGTGAAGTAACCGACGGGCTATTACCTCCTCCACAATACTTTGCGAAGAACGCACAGCTCAACAAAACAGGCTATGCCGACATAGACGAAGTAATGGAGCGCGGTGCTCAAGCCCTACCGCCAGCAGCTTTTGAAACCGTCGCTAACGAACACGGCGCACTCATTCTTGACGTTCGCAGCAAGGAGAAGTTTGTAAAAGGATTTGTTCCAAATTCTGTTTTCATTGGCCTCGACGGCAGCTTTGCCCCTTGGGTGGGCGCTCTGATTACCGACCTCCAGCAACCCATTCTTATTGTAGCCCCTGAAGGGCGCGAAGAAGAAACAGTAACCCGCTTGGCGCGTGTAGGCTATGACAATGCCTTGGGCTATCTCCGGGGTGGTATTCCTGCCTGGACAGCCGCCGGGCAAGAGGTAGACACCATTGATACTATCCAATTAAAAACTTTTGCAAAAAGATTTAAAGGCAACCCTGAATTAGCGGTTCTGGATGTCCGCAAACCTTCTGAATGGGAGGCAGAGCATTTGGAAAACAGTCAAAATTTTCCGCTCGATTTTATCAATGCGCACATGCATGAAATCCAGCGCGACCAGCCGTACCACCTTCATTGTCGTAGCGGCTATCGTTCTACTGTTGCGGCATCAATCCTGAAGGCTCGTGGTTTTCAGGATGTGGTAAATGTTCAGGCAGCTTTCTCTGATTTCGGCGATGCTGATTTGCCGCTGACGGCTTTTGTCTGTCCATCTACATTGGACAAAGGGTAAACGCATAAAACCGTAAAGAATTCACTTAGTATTGCGCAGAAAATAAAACGCGATTTTCTTCAAGTTTTCCAAATAGTTAAAACACTTAAAATGAACCGTTTATTCAACTATTATGAAAAACAAAATCGCTATTTATTTTCGTGCTGTTCCTTAGAGAGGGGTCGGCCATAGATCAAACAGGTTTACACGAATTTAATAGCTACAATGTTATTATCTTAGTTGTCAACTTTTTTATTTAAACAACCACCTATCATGAAAAACTCCTATTTAACGATGCTGCTATTGCTGTTGCCTTACCTGATGACAGCCCAAGATGCAGACGGATGCACCGATCATCCGCTTATTTCCCGCTATCCGGACGCCCAAATTATCTGGTGTAGTGCGGAAGACTTTGCAGAATACCACATTGCCACCGGGCCAGTGACAGGCTACCAACACATTGACGAATGGATTGACCTGGAAGGAAAAGTATACCGTTATAATTATGAGTTACGGAATACGACCAACACGATGAACGAGGTCTACCAAAACTACCGTAACGCATTACAGAAAGCAGGTTTTGAAATACTGGCTGAAGGCAACGACCCTAATCGCGATCGCATGAAGGCCAATGAAGTGGGCGGCAAGAGTTGGATGCCGGTTGCCAGCCGCAGAAACCCTTTACCAACCACAAGTATGAGTAGGCTGAACACCGGCTCCTCCTCTTCTGGTGGGTACGGTTTCGCAGCAGGGAAGTTAGAAAAACCGGAGGGCAACGTCTTTGTTACCGTCTCTGCTTACCAGTACCGTTCTGATATTGTAGTCATACAAGTGGATGTGATTGAAGAAAAACCGTTGGACGATGGTAAAATCACCATTGACCCTGACTACCTCGCGCGGGAAATTGCTACCAAAGGCACCGTTACCCTTTCCGGCATCTTCTTCGATTTTGATCTCGCCATCGTCAAGCCGGAATCTGCGGATGCATTAGCCGTCATCGCCACCTACCTCAAGCAAAACGCCGATGCCCATTTCTTTGTCGTTGGCCATACCGACTATAAAGGGAATTTAGCCTACAACCTCAATTTATCAAAAGAGCGTGCGGCAGCGGTCGTCAACAAGTTGGTCAGTGATTATGGCATTGCCAAAGAACAACTGGAAGCACAGGGTGTAGGCCCCTTGGCACCGCGTACTACCAATGAATCAGACATTGGCCGCGAAAAGAATCGGCGCGTGGAGCTGGTGTTGGGCAATTGATTACTTCCGTTGAATCGGGCAACTAGACCTTTCGGCGAAAGTATGTAGAGAGATAATCTGCGATGATGACCTTCGGTGATCGCCCCTTCGGTTCTCAGCGTTCAGGCTGCTTCGCGCCCTGGAGGTAAAGGACATGAGGATAGCTAAATATCAAAGGCTAACTCACAACTTCGGGAAGAAAGGCTGTAAACAAATGAAGAGAAAAAGTGCGCAGGCCAACAGGCCGGAGCTCGGGGCCCGGAGGGCGCAAGGACGAGGGATAGCGTGGAGCGACAGCGACCAATAGCCCGGTGCCGATCCCGTCCCGACTTTTCTAGTCGGGACGGGACATGGCATGGCCCCAGATGAATCAGGAGGTAAGTACCTACTGGCTACTGCTTGATCACCCTCAGCAATTGCCCCTCTAGCTGGAGCAGATACACCCCTTTGGGTAAGCTGGCCACCTCTATTTGTGGGTGATTAGCGGCCAGGACACCTGACTTTAGTACTTGCCCCGTGAGGGTAGAAAGTTGGTAAAAACTACCGGGAACCGTTTTTCCGATAAGGTTAATAACATCTGTCGCCGGGTTGGGAAAAACACGCACCGTATTCTCCTTCAAAACCACTTCCGTACTGGTAGTCATTGGTATTAGGCCATTGATATCATACTGCGAAAAAAAGCGCCAAATTTCTTGCGAAGCGTTGATGTCATAATTGGTGCCCGGAAAGCCAAAAATGGTGCCCGGCCAAGTATGGCCACCATCGAAAATTTTAAAAAGTTCTACCTCTATACCTGTTGCGTTTTCCTCCGAGTAAACCCAACGCTCAACGGTTGAGCCATCATTGGTATTTGTATTAGGCACATCGGTAATAGTGGGATCAGGGCTTAAATTATTGAAGTTGGCCCAAAAGGCAACAACCTCCTCTGTGCCTTCAATCCAGTTGGCACCATTATAAGGTACGGTACCATCGGAGGTACCGTGAATCTCCATGACCGGCATCGGGTGACCAGGGTTGCAGCTACCAAACCGGCCGGCGTTCATCGTGCCCGTCACAGAGGCGATGGCCGCAATCCGCTCGCTGAGTTCACAGGCTAATTCATAGCTCATAAACCCTCCATTGGACATGCCTGTGCTGTAGATCCGATCCGCATTAATGTGATAGTTTGCCAAAAGCGTATCCAGCAAAGCATTGGTAAAGCCAACATCATCTACGGTGCTTGCGCCCCAACCGACGTTCCAGTGGGTGGTACCCGTATTGTCTTCGGTGCCCATGGGGTGTACTACCAGGAAGTTGGCCGTATCGGCAATGCCTCTAAAGTCACCATAGAACATCTGTTCGTTGGCCGTGGAAGTGTAGCCATGAAAATTGAGAATCAACGGTACTTCGGGGCCTACCGCCTCATAAATAGCAGGTACATAGAGGATATAAGATCGCTCTAGTCCATCATATTGGATGGTGGCGGTGATCGTCTGCTGAGCAGAAAGGAAGAGCGTGATAAAGAGAAAAAAGGTGGTCGTAAACAATGCTTTCATAATATTCGTTTTGGTCATGCACAGCAAATTTACAGTTTCCGAGTCAACCTCTATACTGAATCGTGCTCATACCGTGCAAAAGGCGTAGATTATTTATTTCCTCATCCCTTATTTAGTATATTTCCCTAACACTAGAAACTATCCTTTCATGAGAACGATAATTGTGGCAGTAGCCATCCTTTCCTTCAGTTTTTCCGTTAGTGCCCAAAACACCCCTAACGAAGATCAGCTTGGCGCTTGGTACATGTACTTTTTCAATGCGTCTTTGGGAGAAAGCCAATTTGGGATACAGGGTGATTATCAATTTCGTTTTTGGAATATTGGAAATGACTTAGAGCAAATACTACTTCGTACCGGCCTTACCTTCCGGCCCAAAAATGCTAATGTATTATTCACCCTCGGTTATGGCAACATTACCACTGGCGTTTTTGGAGAGAGTACCGCCACGACTTCCGAAAGCCGTATCTACCAAGAGGCGCTTCTTCCCCAAAAAATTGGCAGCAGGTTTTTGCTCACTCACCGCTTTCGCTACGAACAACGCTGGGTGGAAGGCCAAGACTTCCGAACGAGGTATCGTTATAACATCTTCGTTAACATCCTCCTAAACAAAACTCGTCTAGAGAAAAACACGGTCTACCTCGCCCTTTACAACGAAATTTTCATCAACGGCCAACGCAGTATAGGCAATGGCCAGCAGGTACAGTTTTTTGACCGCAACCGTACTTATCTGGGCCTCGGTCTGGGGTTGCGCAACAACCTGAGACTACAAGCAGGTTGGATGAAACAAACGACCGTCAACTGGAGTAAAGGCCAAACCCAGCTTAGTTTGCACCACAGTTTTTAACGCTCATTCAGCAGCTTCGCTGATCGCCTACGGAGGATAAAGGTCCGTTTACAAGGTCATAGCGGCACTCCACACAATGAGGCGAGGTAACAAGGAGCACAGGAGGTTTCCTATTCGTTTATTTGCTTTGAACGAAGACCACTACTTCAATAGGGGCTACCTCTTTATTTATTGATGACCGATGAAGCTGATTACCCAATCAAAGGGCGAAATACAAAATGACATCCTCAAAACGATGATCCATTCCTGGGACTACTTTGACATGGATTTCCCATTAGGCCCAAGTTTTGCTAATGCCCCTTCCTTTGTACCTAATGGCTTCATAGAGTTAATTTTCCTAAAAGATTTACAAGTCTACGAGGCAGCAATTAACCAGCCCCTACAGAAACTTTCTCAATCATTCGTTTGGGGGCAAACCAAACAAAGTAATCAAGTAGCAGTGACCGGCAAGGGCGCTTGGATCGAAATCAAAATCTACCCTTGGGCCTTTGAGTTGCTCTTTGGGCATTCGGCTAACAGTCTATCTTCTTGTGCAACCACAATTACGGATATCACTAAAGCTCTATCCCCTATTTCCGAGCAAATCAATACCGTGCAAAATGCAGCTCAGTTTATTCATTTATTTGAACAGTTTGCCATCCAACAACTACATAAAAGCAGAACTGTAAAGCCATTTTTGGTTCATGCTTTTGATTCCATAGTAAATAGCCATGGGCAAGTGCAGATTTCCGCACTTTGCAACAAAATGAATGTCAGTCGACAATACTTCCATCAGTATTTCAAAGATAAGATAGGCCTATCTCCCAAGTCCTATGCCAGGATCATACGCCTCCGAAAGACGGTAGATAATATCTACAAAAACAACGACTTATCTCTGACACAAATAGCGCTGGGGGGAGGCTATTTTGATCAAGCACATTTCATACATGACTTCAAATCTATTCTACACCAACCGCCCTCTACTTTCTTTAAACAGAAACAATTTATTTATTGGGATTTATGAGTCTTTACTGTGAAGTTTTCCGAACGCTTCATCAAGGAATCTTACATTTCTACAATCGCTGGCCTAGTGGGCAGAATACCTTTGCAAGAGCTAATATTGCTCAAAGCACAGCACCTTGTATCTACTTGACAGCTGCTGTTTCACCCACTAAACCAATCAAAATGATCACTGCTCTTCTCCTTCTTACCTTCTTCTTAATATTCACCCCCTGTGCAGAAGCACAATACGTAGAAACCATCATTTCTAATTCGGAACTCAGAGACGGTTTACACGTTGATCCAGCCGGCAACATTTACATTGCCTCCGGAGGGTTTGCTGGCTTTGAAGTAGGCCGTTATGATATTCAGCAGGAAACCTACAACCCCAATTTCGCAACAGGTTTTTTCGGGCCAGTAGATGTAGATCAATACCGTGACAGTCTACTGATTGTTACCAACTACGATAACAACACCGTAGCTGCACACAACCTGAATACTGGGCAAAACAGTATCATTGCTACTGGTTTAGACGGCCCCTCAGGCATTGCAATTGATGCAGACGAGAATATCTATGTGGCCAGTTGGGGCAACGCTCCGGCCTACGCCGGGCATCAGATTCATAAAATATCGCCAACCGGACAAGTAAACTTATATATCGACTCACCACTGCTTTACCGCCCACAAGCCATGACTATCGGAGCTGACGGAGCCTTGATCGTCCACTCCAACGAGCGCCTCTACCGTGTAAACCCTGCGGATAGTACCCTTCAATTATGGGTAACTCTTGGAGCTACTACTGGTCACATGATTCTCCGGCAACAGGACTCTTGTGTTTATGCCACAGCAGGTTCCAGGGTTCTGAAAATAACACCAGATGGAACATTTAGCACCCTTACTGGTGGGTTGGCGGGCTATCAGGATGGGCCATTAGCATCTGCAAGGTTCAGAGCGCTACTAGGGATACATTTTTCACCAAGTGAGGATACCTTATATGTCTGCGATTCGGGGTATGGCCAAAATATCGGGCGGCTGAGAAGAATAGTTTTAAACATGCCAGTCAGTACGGAATTGCCATTAGCTTCCAAGGAAGTAGAGGTTTTCCCCAACCCCACGCAAAACAGTATTACCATTAAGCATTCAGAACAAGGAATTGTACCTATTGAAATTTACGATGCTTTAGGTCGCCTTATTTTAGCCAGCCCCAAAGCCACCAGTAATACCCAATTGGATTTTGGTAATTGCGCTCCTGGCACCTATAGCATAAAGTTGTACTACCCAGAGGGCGTACTGGTCAGGAAGTTTGTCAAGCAATAAGTTTTTGACATCCCTATACCGGAGCAGGCACGCGCATCACGCCTGTAAAGTAATGCGCGTGTTCATTTTCGGGAAATTCATCCCATCGAAATAGTCTTAATCAACGTTTCCGACTTCCAATGTCTTTATGGGCCTCCGCCTGCCTGCGGTGGCGTCAGGCTGTCCGTCCTTGCAGTCCTCCCATCCTTAGTCCCTGCGCGCTCCGCTTACCGCGCTCACCTGTTCGGTTCGCGGAATGACCGAAGAGTTCGATACGCCCACACAAAGGGGGAATCTAAGGTTAGGGTATATCCATGTGTTTAATATTGACCTCAGCAGAGGCCATAGAATTAGTAGAACAATATTTACCGGAATAATGCGACCTCGCACGCTGTTCAACCTTTTAACCAGTTAACCAATCTTTTGGTTTAGAAAACGAGACTTCATATCCAGTACCTTCTCCTAAAACTCCGGTCGCCGACGATTTGCTTTTTTCTCGGAATTGAATCGCTTATTCTTCAGTCGTTTCCGTTTCACGCTCGCTGGAGTACGGGTTTTCTTGCGTATCCTGGGAGGCTGCACTTTTCGCTCCAATAATTTGATAAACTTGTCGGTTACCTCCCGCTTGTTTTTCAGCTGGCTACGGGTGCGGCTGGCGCTGAGTACAATCTGCCCTTCCCTGTTTATTCTGCTCTCAAGCGCAGTGCGCAACAGGGCCTTTTCGGTTTCATTTACAGCTTGCGACTCCTCCAGGTTCCAATACAGTTCCACCCGGGTGCTCGTCTTATTGACGTGCTGCCCGCCCGGGCCACTGCTGCGGGTGGCCTTGTAGGTGACTTCATGAAGGAGGAGTTGGGTATTCATGCTATTTGGTTAATACGGCGCTCGTAAGGCCTCAAATTCATAATTATTAAAATCGTGTACCATTACTGGTGCTGAAACCTGACCATGCTTGAAGCGGGCAGTAAATAATTGTCCGGCATTCGTCCAGAACAACTGACTACGATAAACATCCAGGTTTTCAAAATCAAGATGCTCAAAGGTATCATCTTTAAGCCCTTTGATCTTGTGGCTCTCATAATAACCCCCTTTTCCTACTGGCGAGTTCAGTGATACATGGAACGACTTCTCCAAGGTTAACTGCCGATTTGCAGCTTTCGTAAAATGATGAATCCTGTCCTTACCTTCTTCCGAAACGCCGGTGTACTCCCAATCATCACGCAGCAATTTCGGGAAATAAATCCCCGGATCTTCTCCACTACGAACCGGAGATGACAGTACCCCTGTTTTAACCTTAAATTTCCCAGATTGATGCAATGGCTTATCACCATACATACCATTTAGGAAATATTCCTTTTCGTTCGTAAACAATCCACCTCCATGCCAGGCATCGCCTTTGGGCCATAAATCCAGTGCCTTTAGGTAGGGATAACGAGACACCGCCGTGTAAGAACCTTTCGTTTCGGAGTTCCAGTAACCATTCAGCGAAAAATAGATCACGTAGTTCCCTTTCGGGGAAATATCACTCCTAAAAGGATACACTTTACCTTTCATCCATTGCCCTACCGTCACCTCATTGGTACGCCGATTCCAGCCGAAGAAGCCCGTAACTTTTCCTGGCCCGCGCCGGATAATCAGCGCGTGGTGTGTTTCCGGACGGTGGACGATCCACAGACGTGGAGGTATGGTCGTAGACATAGATTTTTGTGGTATTAGCACTTTGAAGAATACTTCAAGGGAAAGAAAAGTTCCGACAACACCAGAAGATACTAATTTTGTAAAAATTCCTCAGCATCGCATTTCAAAAGCGCGTATCTTTGCCCCATATTTTGAGCGACGTATGCCCTACAAATAGGGGCGTCCATCTCCGATTAATTGCGTGAGTTATCAACCCGTCAGGGCTGGTGGCTTTTTTTTGTGCTTAAAACAAAAAACATGGTCAACGAGACGCTTTTAGTAGCTGAAGAACAGCAATTTGAATTATTGATTGATGCACTTGTCAACAACGAATATGGCGTGTGTGACAACTTTTTCACACCGGAGGAAATCAATGGCTTGCGGGAGAACCTTCAGGCCTATCACCAAGGTGGACTCATGTACCCTGCTGGTGTTGGAAGAAATTTCGACTATCAAAAAAACGCAGAAATCCGGGGCGACGTCATTTACTGGATCAACGAAAGCTCCAAAAATACACTGGAAGCGTTATTCATTGCCAAGATAGAACGTTTCATTGCCTACCTCAATGCCACCTGCTACACCGGGATCAACGACTTTGAATTCCACTACGCCTACTACGAGCAAAACAGCTTTTACAAACGCCACCTTGACCAATTTAAATCCAATCGAGGCCGCCGTTACTCGATGGTGCTTTACCTCAACGAAAACTGGCAGCAGGAAGACGGTGGCTCATTGAGCCTCTACATCGGTGACGACACCCTGAGTGTTTACCCCATGGGCGGTCGCCTCGTTTTCTTCAAAAGTGACGAAACGGAGCACGAAGTACACGCTGCGCCTAATCGGCCAAGGATCAGTATTGCGGGGTGGTTGAAGCGGTCATAAGTACAGCCTTAAAATACCGCAATGGTGAAATCCGGCGTGTCTGGCGGAAAATTAGTCACGGGAGACTGCTTGCCCTTGGTGAGGGCTTTCACTCGTTCGGTGACGTAGCCGTCTAGTGATTTGCAGGTGACACGCCCGTCAGAGGCTTTGGCTTTGCCTTCGAGGCCCTCCACCAGCGCTTTGGTAAAGGCACCATTTTGCCATTCCGTATTTTCCAAAGAATACTGCCGGCCTGTAGAGGAGGAGTAAGTGATCGATCCATTCTCTGCCGAGGCAAATTCGTTGAGGATACGACTGATATCCGGGCTGCCGCCTCGGCGAGTCTCTTTCATGAGACCACCCGCGTGACAAGCATCCATAAAGGTGATCACTTTGCCGGGTATGGTCGCAATCGCCTCTTTGATAGCCTCTTTCATGACACCCGTGCGGCGGAGGGATTCCGTCCTCGCAGCTTGGGGCATAAAAAAGAAAGTACCTGCATTGTTATCGAGGCCGTGCCCTGAAAAGAAGAGTACCGCGAGGTCCTTACTCGTCGTTTCGTGTACGATCCAGTCGAGGCCATCAAGGATATCATCTTTGGTGGCCTCGTCATTGGTGAGGATTTTAGTGACCACCTCGCTGTACATCATCCCTTTCTGTTGGGCAAATGCTGCTGCAAAATCCTGGGCATCCTTCGCCGCATATTGCAATGGAGGAAGATGCTGGTAAGTACTGACGCCTACCGCCAGCAAGTAAAGCTTGGGCTTGGCCACATACACGGGCGTTTTACCGCGCCAGGTGAGGTAGGTACTGGTAGCCTCGCTGCTACCGTGCTCGTTTTCGGCAATTACTGCCACGGTACAATCCTTGGAGGGGATATCAACCGTTATTTCTTCGGTGGTGCCGCTGGGGCGTCCGGCCCGGGTGGTATTTCCTACCGGTCGGCCATCTACCAATATTTTCACGGCCTGGATGGGAGTGCCATCGGGCGATTCCATGCTGTATTTGAGTTTGATGCTGGTACTGTCGACGGTCTCACCCTTGCCGGGAGAGAGAATTCTCACCTTGGGGGGCAGCTCTTGCAAAACGGAGCGGGTATTTGCCTTACGTTTCCCTTCGGTATTGGCGCGCTCTAGTGCTTTTTTCTCATCCAGTTCCTCCAAGATAATATCAATCACATCCGGCCGATAAAACTGGCTACGGAAACGGGAGATCGGATAAAAAAGCCCCTCTTTGTCAGCCCCCTGGTTGACGTGCCAACCGATAAGTTCTTCTGCGCCCGCTGACGCATCGTAGTAACCGGAGGGGGTCCAAAGTACCCAGCGTTCTTGATCGGGGTGGAGGTAGAGGGATAGGAGAAGCGCCCCGTCACTCATCCGGTACCAGCAGACGCGACCGTTGCTTAAGGCGGCAGCGACCAGCTCGTTATTACCGGTTATTTTTACGGCACAGGCCATGGCCTGGGTGCGGGTATTCCAAATTTTATTACCTTGGTTGTCTAGTTTATAAAGGCCAAAATCTGCACCAAATATGATGCTTTGTTCATCATTGGCAATATCGGCAGCTCGACAGCTTTCGTATTGTTTCAGGAAAGACAAAGGCTTATTATTAAGTCGGGGTTGATAGGAGTTTTGCCATTTCGTAATTTCAATCGTCCCCCGGCTTACTTGAAAAGTAGGCATATTGGAACTCGCTTGCCCCAAAGTACGTGTTCCCACATCAAAAGTGAACGTTGGATAGTTGACAGGCTTAAATCCTATTTCAAAACCAGCCCTACTGACTTTGAAATGAGATTTGTCTACACTTCTATAATTAAACAATTCTGCCGGTTTATAAATGTCTTTTTCTCCAGTCTGGGGCGTGATAATTCCCCAGTCTGGAGCACCACCTCCGTACAAAACATTGCCACTAGGCAATGGCTTGACATCCAATATGGTACTGCCAGCTGCAGCAAAATCTTGACACCCTCCTTGTCCGGCCTCTTTCCAATAGCGTAGTTGATACCACCATTTACCATCATTGTATTTTGATAACACTCCACCAGCAATCAGCTTTTTTCCATCTTGAGAGAAAGCAACACAAAGAAGCCTATTAATTACTTCATCAGCGTCAGTGATGTCGGGTTCGTAGGCTAGCTCTAAGGTCTTACTATCAAGCACTTGTACTTTAGGGCTGTCATCATAACCGATCGCAATCAAAGTTCCATCTGGAGAAAAGGCAATCGAAAAAGGTTGGGAACCACCGGTCGTTTTTGTTTTTTTGAGTAGGGTTAAATCACTATCGTACAAACGAAGGTATCCGTCCAAAGCAACACTGGCCAATTGGCCGGAGGCAGAGAAAGAGAGATTATTACTCCTATCACTATAATCAGAGTCCCTGAAAATTTCGCGGTAGGTACCTCGCCGAAAAACACGCACCCCATTTCCGCGTCCTAAAGAGACCGCTAAATAACGCCCGTTGGGGGAGAAAGCCAAAGACTGGATCAAACTTGGGAAGCCTAAAATTTGCTGCTCTAAAATACCCGTAGAGGCATTGAAAATATAGATGCTGTTCTTTAATCCATCTTTGCTGGTCCAACCACCACACGCAACCTCTTGCCCATCGGGCGATAGGGCACAAGCGTACAACATCCCTTCATTCCCTTCGCCGATGGGGGGACGATACGTTTGCAACAAGCGCCCGCTGGCACTGTCCCACAGCTTGGCTGTTTTATCATTACTGGCGGTCAGTACGTATTTACCCTGGGCATCCGTCGCTATCCGATGAATCTTTGCCGTATGCATCTCTGTATTCAGGGTGAGAAAGGCTTTTTCCATGGTGTTTTTTTGGGTGGGTAATGTTTTTGATTGTAAGCGTCGCGGTGTAGCCTGATCTTTCGTACAAGCAGACATAAATTATTGAGCTAAAGCTCGATATACGGGGACTGATGGTGAAAATAAAAATTAAATCTGAATACGAGAGGTGTGTTATTGATAAATAGGGCAAACGTATCAAAGGTCAAGTAGGCTGGGCTTTGCGGGAGGTATGCCTTGGAGCTCCGCATATCTTTGCGTACAGATAGTTTTGTGTAACCAGGAGGGCGTGCTATCTCGCGGAATGTATTCATTCAAGTGTAGTTTTCGATAACGAGCAACGGTGAGGTATATCCTTTTTGCTTGACAAAAAAGGATCAAAAAGTCAAGGCTTATGACGATTCTTCTAAAAACAGACAGTGATTCCTGATCGCTTGCGAAGCCGTTCGCCCCTAGCATCTTTTCCGCAAAGTAAATCAACAGCTTTGTTCGTTTTTTGGGATGTAGTCACTGATTAGAAGGGGGCTCAACTCCCGCGCAAGCTGGTAAGATATCCTTACTGTCTGTTTTTTTTAACGAAGAATAGTCAAGAGCCAAGAAATCAGTAGACTAAACCTGTGAATTATGAGGCAATAAGTATTACTCCTAGTTCTACAGAATTTGATTTGGTGGAAACAGCCGAAAAGCCTCCTTACAAATACACCACCTCATTCACTCCTGGCAAGATCAAATCGTGGCTTCGTTCTTGCTCGGCCATTGCTTTTTGGATGCGGCGATAGGGTTCGCTGGCGGGTTCGTTGCTCAGGTCGTAGGTGCCGTAGTGCATGGGTAGCAAGCGTTTGGCGCCCAGATCTTGCCAGGCTTGTACGGCTTCTTCCGGGTTCATGTGGGCACCTTGCATCATGTAGTCGGGGGCGTAGGCACCGATGCCCAGCATGGCGATGTCGATATCGGGGAAGTGCTCGCCAGTATCGGCAAAGGGCCAGTGGTAGGCGCTGTCGCCGCCAAAATAGTGGCGCTTGCCCTGGTATTCAAAAAGGAATGCGCCCCACAGTACTTGGTTGAAGTCAAACAAGCCTCGGCGGCTCCAGTGCCGGGTGGGCAAGAATGTCAACTGGGGTTCGTGGCTGGGGCTTTTGAACTGCTGGTACCAGCCTGCCGTTTGCATCGGGGTGTCGTCTATCCACTTGCCGATTGTGCGCTCCATGCCGAGGGAGGTGAAGATTTTTGCTTGTGGGTTCGCACTTAGGAGCTGCTGTACCGATTTTTGGTCACAATGATCGCGGTGGTCGTGTGAAATCAGGATGTAATCTACGCCGGTTATCTGCGGCGTTGGGAAAGGCGGATGCACGAGTCGTGGCACCATGGGCATTCCATTCAATACCGGATCGGTGATGTAACGGGTACCGCCGAGTTGTATCACGAAACAAGCATGACCCAACCACACCAAAAAGTCGCGGTCTTTATTGGCTATCCAATCTGTAGATGGAAGGACGGCTGGCCGCCACTGGTCGGCTTTCTTTTCGCGGCGCTGCGGGTTGGGAGTCATGAGCATCCGCAAGACGGTCTTCCACTCTGGAAAGAAAGGATCTTGCAGGTATTGGAAAGCGCCATCTTTATAGGGATTGCCCTGCCAATCGGGGCGTATAATGGGGAGGTCGGGATTGTATCGGTATTCCAAAGAGGGGGTGATTTTTTTAGCAGAATTTTATCCGCAAATAGAGATATCCCGACAACTAAGTAGTTTGGGTAAAAGCCCAAACCGCTTTAAGATCGGTATAGATACTATGAAACGTAAAAATAGGTGGTGGGGTTTAGTGAGGAGTACTGGCAGTGCTGGTCCGAAGACCAGCGGGATACTACCTGTTAGTTTGGAAACTAACAGGAGCGAGACTCATTTTTATCTTTAGCCCTGACCTCGGTAGGAGGTCGCACATTGCTCGCTGTACTCGCCGTGAGTTATACCCCTCGAAGCAGGCAAGTCGAACTATGACTGGAGGGAATCCACCCCCGATTCTGCGAATCGACCCCGCCAGCGGGGTACATGGGCGGGCCGTGGCCCGTAGGTTATCTATTGCGCAAGCCGGAGGCTGAAGCGCGAGGCCCGGAGGGACTAAGGACGAGGGATGGCAGCGGTACCGGAGGTAAGAGCGAACAGCCCGGTGCCGTAGGGGCGTTTGCAGCGCAACGCCCCTACCGGCATGGCCCCAAAGCTTAATCCTCAATCAAATAAACATCCTTATTCGTGAGGCTAAAGATGCCGTAGCCGTTGGGGATGTTACTGTGTACCGTCACTGGCTCTGCAAAGGGGTTGTCTATCGCGTTTTGGTACTGCTCATACGAACGGGCATACAAAAAAGCGTCTTCCGTAAGTTGATAAAGATGCACTTCCACACCACCCCCTTCGCCAATACTGTAGTACGTGTAGCAGCGTGCCTGGTACTCTCCGTCAGAAAAACTTTCGTCATTAAAAATCAAGCTATAGCGCGAACCGTAAGAAAGCAGGGGGTCGTTGGTGTCGATACTTACTTTGCTGCGGTAGATATTCGTTGTATCTCCTGAAAAAGGGTCTATTTCATAATAAAGCTGAAACAAATCCAGCCCATAATAATTGGTCTTTCCCGGTTCTTGGTCTATAATATCTACGATCAACTCATCTACCCTGTATCCTTCCGGGTCAATGGTTCCTTCTACCTCGTAAGTGGCATTTTCAACTTTGGGAATGACCGGCATTTCCTGGCTAACTTGCACCAGGTCAAACGCTGGAATTTTGGCCTCCAGGAGGTAAGTATCGCCAGCCTGATTGGGGAAAGGATCGCTTAAGCCCGCCAAATAACGCTGATCAAATTCTGAAAATTTGAAAGTCGCAAAAACATCCCCGTTGCGGTAAAGCGTGACCTCTGCATCGGGAGGTAGCTCGTAGGTGCTTTCAGGATCAAGTATCCCTTTACTATTGGTGACCAAAGTATTGAGTATCCCCTCCTGGCCTGCTTCAACCTGGAGGTTAAGTACCGGACGTGGATCATGCTCCGGCACATCAATCTCGACTACCTGGGAGAAAGAATCTCCATCGCAGCTATTAAGAAATAGTGCCAGGGCTGCTATTGTAAAAAGGTGGATTATATTTTTCATCTTCTAAAATTTAAACTGGTAAGAAACAGATGGGATAATGGGCAGAATACTGATTTCCTTAAACACCCGCTTTTCGTCAATGACATTGCCTTGAGCGTCGCGCACATACTGCGTATCAGCAATAACGTAGTAGGGATTGCGATGGTAGTAAGCGTTGTAAACACCAATAACCCATTTGCGTTCCCATTTGGGTTTCTGTTTGCGAAACTCAACACTCAGGTCCAGCCGGTGAAAATCACTCATGCGGAAGGCATTCTTCTCGCCGCCTGTTTCAATCTCGTTGAAGAAAGGAGATCCGCCACCGCCGTAAACACTATTGGGATAAGTGATTGTATTCAGCGTAATGGCATTGCCTGTTCCATAAACCCACGCCGCTGAGACTCCAATTTTTTCAGAAAAATCATGGTTCACGACGACAGAAACATCATGGCGGCGATCATAACGGAACGGGAATTTCCGACCGCTATTGATTTCATCGAATTGGCGATAATTCCAGCTAAGTGTGTAGCCGATCCACCCTGTGGTACGGCCACGCTTCTTTTGAAAGAAAAGCTCTAGTCCATAAGACTCGCCGTCGCCCTGCGTCACTTTACTTTGCCAATCATTTTCGAGACCAAACAAGAAACTCGCGCCTTCTTTAAAGGAGATCACGTTTTGCATTTCTTTGTAGTAGCCCTCTACACTCAGTTCATAATCGTCATTGATGGTTTTGGCTACGCCCAAGGCGACCTGCCAACTTTGTTGCGGTTTTATTTTTGCTGTACTGGGCACCCACAAATCCGAAGGCAGGGAAAGTGCTTCGCTGGTGAGCAGGTTGATGTATTGAGTCATTGTGCTAAAGCCTGCCTTGATAGCCAAATCGTTGTCTAACAGGTATCGAAGTCCCACACGCGGTTGTATGGAAGTATAAAACTCGTCTTCTACCGCAAAAGCAGAAGCGTGAATACCTGCGTTGATTTTCAGCGGGCCCAGCGTGAAGTCATCTTCGACATAAAGGAATAGCTCGTTGCTGTAGCTATTTTGTGAACCGATCAACGTATCCAAGTTAAAGTCTTCGCCATCTGTAAGCTCAAAATTGAGGGCACCTGGGCGGTAGGTATGATTTGTCCACCCCGCTCCAAAGCGGAGGTAATGATTGGGGTTGGGAATAAAGTCAAAGTCAATTTTACCGCCAATATCTTCAATACCTGAAACGTAGAGGGCCGAGAATTTCTCGTCAGGGCCATTCTCGTTAAAGTTTTCACTACCTGCGCTGATATCGATCTCGTACTTGCTGTAAGTGAGCGTAGTATTGGCGAACATTTTAGGGCTGATTTGCCAATTCCAGCGGGCCGCAGAGATCAGGTTGCCCCAGTCTATACCACCAGAAAAAGCGCCAAATTCGTCAGCATAGCGGTTGGTAAACACATCCGCACCAGTGTAGGCACTGAGGAAAACCCGGTGTTTGTCGTTGATTTTGTGCTGTATCTTGGCATTGAGATCATAGAAATAGAGCCCCACATCAATCGTCTCATCCGGAGGCGTATTGGCCTTAATTATGGGCTTAAAGATCAAATCGGCATAAGTACGCCGGCCCGAGATCAGAAAGCTTGTTTTTCCTTTCTGGATAGGCCCTTGTAGGGTGAGCTTGGAAGAGATAAGGCCGATGGATCCTTCGCCATGCCATTCCTGCAGGTTGCCTTCCTTCATATTTATTTCCAGTACACTGGACAAGCGCCCGCCATAACGAGCTGGAAAACCGCCTTTGGTAAGGGTCACATTCTTGATGGCATCGGCGTTGAATACCGAGAAAATCCCCAAAAGGTGACTTACATTGTAAACCGGCACACCATCCAGAAGTACCAGATTCTGATCGGGGCTACCGCCGCGTACATAGAGGCCGTTTTGGCCTTCGCCACCAGATTGCACTCCTGGCAAGAGCTGTAAGGCTTTAAGCACATCTACCTCCCCAAGAAGGGCTGGAATCCGTTTAATCTGTTCAATGGGCACCTCTACCCTACTCATTTGGGTTCGTTCTTCAATGCGATCTCCGCGCTCGGCGGTTACCTCTACAGTGACCAGTTCCACGTAAGGCGACAAACTGACATTGAGGGTGCGGTTTTCCGAAAGTACAAATCGTTCTTCCTGGCTTTGATAACCGATGTAACTAAAAGAGAGTGCCACAGAATCGGCTGGTAAGGTGAGGCTAAAAAAGCCATACGTATTGGTAACGGCACCAGCCCCCGAGAAACTATCGTAGACATTGGCAGCGATGAGCTTTTCGCCAGTCGCTTGGTCTTCCAGGTAGCCACTAATAGTGTAAGACTGGCTCCTTGCGAAAAAGGAAAGCAGAAGGGCGAGCCCCGTCAAGTAGCGTTTAGGCATACAAAAAGGTTTTAGTTTTAATGGGCAATTGTCTATTTGCTATTTTTACCCAACAGAGTTGGTTTTATGGGAAATTCCCTGGATTTTTGAGTACTTAAGTATTGCGCAGAAAATAAAACACGATTTAGCTTCGCTTCTTCTTCGAGGTTTCATAAGATTTTCAAATAGTTAACCCGCTTAAAGTGAACCGCTTGATTAACTATTATGAAAGTCAAAATCGTGTTTTATTTTCGTCCTGTTCCTTAGCATTTTGTAAGTACACAATAAATCTACTCCTGCATAGACGGAGGAAAAGAACCCACCGTTTGTATTAACACAAATTTTAACGCAATGATAACAAGCTGGAAAAACCTAAGCTTAATGAGCTACCTACTTCTCGCCTTAATGACGGCCAGTTGTCAGTCTTCCCCAAACACAGACACGACCAACGAAGGGTTTCAAGACCTTAATGTTGCTGAGTTTAAGCAGAAGATGGAGACAAGCGGTGTTGTAGTTCTCGATGTCCGCACGCCAGAAGAAACTGCCGAAGGGATGATTACTGGTGCGCAAGAACTTGATTTTCGTGCGCCCGATTTCCAAGAGCAGCTGGAAAAACTTGATCCTGACAAAACCTATTTGGTCTATTGCCGCAGCGGAGGGCGCAGTTCTTCGGCCTGTAGTATGATGGAAGAAATGGGCTTCAAAGATGTCTACAACTTAGTAGGTGGTTACCAACGGTGGAGCGCAGAAAACTAGTAGTTATGCCTACTGTATCCGCCGTAGAACGCCAACGTGACATTTACCTTCAGGGCCTTAGTGGCCAGATGCCATTGGTGCCTAGTGACCCACTGGCCCTGGAACGAGCTGCCCAAAAGTGCATGAGCCCCGAAGCTTACGCCTACGTAGCCGGAGGTGCCGGCCGCGAACTGACCGTACAACGCAATAGGGAGGCCTTCAAGCAGTGGAGGATTCAGCCACGGATGTTACGCGATGTGAGCACCTTCGACACCACTATTGAGCTATTTGGCAAGCGTATACCTGCGCCCATCCTCTTGGCGCCCGTAGGCGTACTTGATCTTTGCCATAAAGAGGCAGACTTGGCCGTAGGACGGGCAGCCGCTCAGTTAGGCTTGCCTTTCATTTTCAGTAATCAGGCCAGCGTGCCGATGGAAGAAGTGAGTAAGACCATGGGGGCCGGGCCACGCTTTTTTCAATTGTATTGGAGTAAATCCTACGACTTGGTAGCCAGCTTGGTGCAAAGAGCAGAAGCTAGTGGCTGCGAAGCCATTGTGGTCACACTAGATACCACGATGCTTGGTTGGCGCTTACGGGATTTGGACATGGCCTACCTGCCTTTTTTGCGAGGCAAGGGCATTGCCCAATACACCAGTGATCCTGTTTTCCAACAAATGCTGGACATGCCGGAAGAAGAAGGGCTCGTTTCTCCAAAACGGCGGATTACATTAAAGACATTGCAGGCTATTTATCAATTGATGAACAACTACCCCGGCAGCTTTTTCGGCAACTTACGTAGTGGGCGGCCACTGCGGGCGGTTAGGCAGTTTATCAACCTTTATACAAAACCGTCTTTGAATTGGGACGACCTGCCTTTTTTGCGGGAGCATACCAAGCTGCCCATCATTCTGAAAGGCATTCACCACCCTGAGGATGCCCGCCGTGCGATGGACGCCGGTGTAGATGGCCTCATCATTAGTAACCATGGTGGCCGCCAGGTAGACGGTGCCGTGAGTACTATTGAGATGTTGCCGGCCATCAAGCAGGTTGTCGGTGACCACTTCCCCTTGCTGCTTGATAGCGGGGTGCGAACAGGTGCCGATGTATTCAAGGCCCTGGCGCTGGGCGCTAATGCCGTTTGCATTGGTCGCCCTTACACCTATGGCCTAGCTATAGCAGGCGAAGCTGGCGTAAGTACCGTCCTCCAAAACCTTTGGGCCGACTTTGAGTTGACCATGCGATTGAGCGGCTGTGCGCGGGTGGAGGAGATTGGGTTAGAAGGGTTGATGGTTGACGGTTGATGGTTGATGGTTTCACACGATTAGAAAGAATGAAAGAAATACCAATAAAGAAATATGTGAGGTATCTATTTGGAATATCGATCCTTGTCTTTATTCTGAATAAATTTTACCTGAGACCTTGGGTTTTAGAAAACGAACTGCCAATACCTATCCAAATAATGGTGCTCTCCATTCCGAATTTTATTGAAGCAATTGTTGGGACACTTATTGCAACAGGCATTTTATTGCAGCTGAGACAATACTTCGACAAAACCATAGGTGATATTAAGGACACCTACATTCATTTAATCGCGGCAAGTGTAGTCGCAATTTATGTTATATCTCAGGAATTAAAGTTTCATAATTTGGGAGGGAATAATGTCTACGACCCTTATGATGTTATAGCCTCAATTATTGGCTTATTACTCACTTTGGGGTTAATTCAGGCTTGGGGGTTTGTAGAAAATCGTGACCCATAAAAGCGATAAGTGTCTCTAGTGGGAACATGAGCTAAGGAAATGTAAGGGTGTAATGTACATCGTTACTAAGTGGGGTAATACAAGGAACCATTACGTTTTGTGCCAAATCAATTCCTACCTACAGGTATCAAGCCTTTCAAGAGGCTGGCCCCTTCAAACTCAACGCGGGGATCTTTGATATCGACAAGTTCGTCTAGTTCGTAGATATTACGATAACCGTAACCGTAGAGATTAATGTAGGTAGGGACATTTAGTGCGAGGGAGATAGGTTTTCGCTCGGCCAAGAACCTTCGGTTCCCACCTCCTTCAGGCAAGACGTTTTTAGTTGGGAAAAATACATCGTCGCCAGAGAAATTATTGTTACAATAAATTAAGATAGTGGTGGTCGTATCAGGTATTAGCCTCCTGAGTGTTGACTGGGTAAATTCGGTGAATGGTAGATTTATTGCTCCTTGCAAGTGTTTACTCAAGTACTTGTCTCGGGAACGCGTATCTAATACAATCGTGTTGGTATCGCGCTGTAATTCCAAAAATTGATTGAGGCTAATCATGCGTTGTGACCTGATGCTTTCTACTTCTGCTACCAGCTCTTTAAAATCATCATAACTCACTTTGGCTTTAGGGTAGGTGGTGGTTTCTGCGTTTTGGGTGGTTTGTCCGATGCATGGTGCGGTGATCAGAACAAAAATCAGGGCCAGGGTTGTTTTTGGAATATTCATTTTTTGTTGTTTTTAACGCTCGGACAGAAGGCCTACTTAAAGAAGATCAAGCGCGGTACTAATACCAGTGGGCGAGCCCATAATAAAATTATTAATGCTCCCCATAATTCATCTCTCCTACTACAACCTCCACAGGCAGGTAATTCTCTGCACGCGGCAGCAAGCAGGTCGCAAATTCGGTGAATGCACAGGGCGGATTGTAGGCTTTGTTGAAATCAAGTATCGTGCGGCCATCTGATCCAGCACGAGCGCAATACAGATATCGGCCACCGCCGTAGGTAGACTCCCCGGTCGTATTGTCCGAAAAAATTAGAAACAAGTCATCTGGGCCACCATCGAGGGCTGTCAGTTCGTGCAGGCTATTGTTGAGGGTAAAGCGTAGTTTCCCAACAACCGGCACATAGTATTCCATATCGAGCACATTGCGCATTAACACCGAATCAGGGCCATTGCTGGGCTCCCAGGTAGCGTAAACGCGATAAGCAGGGTTGATTGAAAAATATTCGATAGGTGCCAGCCTGATTCGGGAAGGGAGTAAAGTATCGCGGATACGTACGCCGTGGCGACCACCCCGCTCCAGGAGCTGCCACTGTAAGGATTGGTATTCCAGCTGGCAATTATTGGCCGACAGCATAGTCACACCAGCTGACGTGTTGGGGTCGCAACTTACCTGTCCATCATTCAAGGTATAAGTGACGGCCACTGGCGGAGCATTGCTGGGTAAAGGCACCCGGACACCATCTTTACTACCACATTCATTGACGCCTTCTTCTAACCAATGCAGACCGATAAGGCTCAGCCAACCAGTGGGTGCTAGTAAGCCCGCCATTCGCGCTGAGCGCCATTCTTCGATTTCCTGGGTATAATTATCAGGCACAGGAGGTTGNACCAACTGCTGTGTTTTGCACGACCAGGAATTGATCAGAAGTAATGAGAATAGCAGCAGGGAGATTTTGTAAATCACTGTTTATCGTTTTAGCGTATATATATACCCGGTACGAGGTAGCACCTTGCCAGTAAACATACACTTTACACCAGTGATTTCAAAATACTTCCTGCTATGTTAAGTGGCATTCACCGTTTCCGGCTTGATGAGCCGAAAAGCAAAATCAAGCAGTAATTCTTCTACCTCGCTAAGGTCGCCATTTTCCACCTTAACATCCGTAAGGCGTGGGAGGTGTTCGGCAAAGTAGGTATGGTCTTTGGCCATTTCCAAGAGAGTACTCGCCAGTGCGCGTGGGTAAGAAAAACCAGGATTAATTTCGGTAATAAAGCCCCCAATCTTAGCGGCCAGGGACTTGTATGTAGCAAAGAAGCCTTCTTTGTTTTCCTGATCTACTGATTTGCTGTGGTAGCCTTTTACGCCTTCGGCAACTACTACTTTGTGGAGGATGTCTTCGTCTACAAACTCAATCGTTGCGTTGCGCTTAGCGGTATTGACGATTGTAGCAATAGCGATACGTAGTTTTTGGCATGGATCTTCTATATTATTGGTATTGAAATCCAACTGAAACTTGGTCCATTCCCAATACCAGCACAGCAAATAGACTAACAAGAGGTGCTTGTTTTCAAAATATCGGTAAACGGAAGCTTCTGTGGATTCAATCCTTTCCGCCAGTTTCTTGAATGTAAATTGTTCAAAACCAATATCATCAATTAGCAAAATACTATAGCGAATAATATTCCGACCAAGTTTGGTATCCTGTGGGTCTCGGAGGAATAATTTTTCGTTTAGCTGCATCTGTATTCGAATCGCCATGTTGTCTCTTTTTGGCAGGAGTGACTGCCGTTCGCAGCATCCCTATCCACAAAAATAGCTTTACTTTACTTTTTGTAAAGCATTTAGTCCAAAGACTTGTTCAGTTTTTTTTAAACTTCGTCAACTTCATCACTTATTCTGATAGAGTCAGCTAACTGGTCAGCTATAATATTCTTAAGGGTTTGATCATCCTTCATGATTTCAATTAACCACGCGGAACAAGTACGAAAACTCTTAAAGAGGTACTTTTCGTCGACCAACCCGGGGATAAGATTAATTCGCTTAAACATATCCAATGGCTGCCCGTGCAAGCCTGTAAACACAACAGCAATTTCTTGGCTATGAAGCTCCATGACTGCCTCTTCCATTGCATATAGCCCAGACTGGTCTACGTAGGGAACCCGCTGCATACGCATAATGACAATAGACACGTTGGGCAATGCTTGTACCATTTCTTGAAAACGACTGGCAAAGCCAAAGAAAAGAGGACCATCCAAGTGCTTTATATACACACGATCGCCGTATTCCTCAATTAAATCTGCATCATCTTCCCAGGCTTGTTCTCTGGAGAAATTACGTAAAGAAGAAGACGCCGTTTGTGTTTTGTGCTCAACGACATCAGAAATACTCTTCATAAACAGCAAAGCAGCTAGCACCATACCAACACCTACTGCTGTAAGTAGGTCTACAAAAACAGTCAATAGTAATACTACCACCATTATAATAGTATCTGGCAATGGTAATGCTTTGATGTGACGAAGTGCTTTATAATCTATGATCCCTACGCCTACCGTAAATAAAATCCCAGCCAAGACCGCATTGGGCACATAGGAAACCACTGGCCCTACGCCCAACAAAACGGCCAGTAAAAATATTCCGGCAATTATTCCAGAAAGCTTCGTTTTACCACCAGCATCTACGTTGATAACCGTCCGCATAGTAGCTCCCGCACCGGGAAGACCGCCAATAAGGGCTGCCCCCATGTTACCTATACCCTGCCCAATCAATTCCTGATTGCTATTGTGCTTGGTTTTCGTAATATTGTCCGCCACTACTGATGTCAGCAGCGAATCGATAGCCCCCAATGCCGCTAGGGTAAGGGCAAATTTAAAGATCGTACCGAGCATTCCTAAATTCCCAAACGCTCCTAAAAAATTAAGCTGTAAGGAAGGCAACCCAGACTCTACTTCACCGATTACGGGTACTTGCCCTGGGAAAAAGAAATAGACGACCAGTGTCATCAATATCAGCGCCACCAATGACGATGGCACCGCTTTGGTTATTCGTTTAAATCCATAAATAATCACAATGGTACAAAGCCCAACTATCAGGTTTATCCAGTTGATTCCATTAGGGATTTTGAAAGGGCGGCTTAGGTATTGAATAGTACCTACTGTGCCACTGGCTTCTCGCTTGGCCTGCTTCAATGCCTCGGCTCGAATGTCCTCCACGCTTACCTCTTGCGCTCGACGGGTCGTCTCCTCCAGGTCCTCCTTGCTCATAACTCCACTAAGTACGCCTTCCGCTTCTTCTTCCTGTAAGATTTTTTCCAGTATGATCTCTTCTGCATGAGGTAAACGTTGCTCAACAAGTTGTAGGTCTTGTGTAGGGTTGTAACCGATCAAGGGAAAAATCTGTGTTATGATAATGATTACACCAATACCACTCATAAACCCAGAAACCACCGGATAGGGAATATAACGGATATAGCGCCCCAGTCGAATGACGCCAAAAAGTACCTCCAAAACTCCTGCCAAAAAGAAGGTAGCTATGATCAATGGCATGGCTTCTGCTACGGAGGTTGCACCTGATTCGGTTATGCAGCTGGCAATCACTGCTGCCGACACAACCGTCATTGGAGCTGTGGGGCCACTAACCTGGGTAGCTGTCCCTCCAAAAAAAGCGGCCAAAACAGCCAAGGCTATCGCACCATAGAGACCTGCAATAGCCCCTAATTCTGTTTGGGCACCGAAAGCCAGTGCTAGAGGTAATGCTACAATACCCGCAGTAAGGCCACCAAAGAAGTCGCCACGGATATTAGAGAAGTCGAGTTTGAATATTTTCGATATAGCCAATAGGAATATTTTTATAGTAAAACTACTCCCATTATAACACATTTAACTCAAAAAAAAGTTCGACTTTCAAAAAAAGGTGCCTTTAAAGACGTGATTTACTGGTTTTCCCATGTTTATACAGACAAAATGACTCAATACGCTTTTTTTCTTCTGATCCACAATTCTACCAACAATAGATTTGGCACCCAGCCTAACCAGGCTACCAATCGGTAGGTATCCATCGGTGGCGGTGCCCAAACCAGCACAATCAACCACTTCCAGGATCGTAATGTCACGGCAGAAAGCGTCAGTACAAAACTTCGCCACATAAAGTCCTGATGTACCTTTATCTGGCCTTTTATAATGCTACGCCACGCCCGCCAGGTAAACCACCACCATAGTACGGCCAATGTGGTAAAAGCCAACTGCGACCACACGCCCCCATTTGCTTTAATAGCCAACAATAAGCCCGCTGGACCAGAAAGAAAAAGCAGCACAAAGACGTACAGCCTGCCCGCCCCCCGATGTACGCTAGGATACCGTTTTAGCAGCTGGGTGCTAAACTGGGTAAAGCCTGCCAACAGCAATAGAATACTGGTAAACACATGCACATAAAAAGCCGCCTTCCACCACGAGAGGTGTACTACCGATTGCTTGATTCGCAGAAATGCCACCCGATCATCAAGCGCGAGGTAGGGCCAGCTGAGCAAGGCCATCCGGTAAGTGAAGTAAAGTAGAATGGCCAGGAGGAGGTATTTTCCTCCCTTCACAAGCCTAGTATTTGAGTTGATTCCCATTAGCGATATCGTTATTTAGCTATTTTGGGCGTCCCCCTTTCACTGCGTTACAGGGGCGCTACGTTACAGGGCTCACTCTTCGTTCGGCCAGCTCACCCGATTAAACCGGGATCGCTGTCTGGCATGGTTTTCACCATGCCCCCCTTCCACATCGCTTACGCAAAGTTTGTGATAGAATGGCGCTTCAATATTTCTTCTAATTTATCAAAATTATAGTCATAGAATGGATCATAGCAGCTATTCCAGAAAATAATAACAGGCACTTATATGTTCTTTTATGAACTTATATGGTTTATTTTAGCATCAAGAATTTCAACAACACTAAGTACTAGAAAATTTCACCTACCATGATCCTAAGAATTCTACTATCAATGCTTTGCCTCGCTCTCTTTTCCTGCGGAGGCCCCTCTAACCCGCCAGCAGATACTACCGCTGCGGAACCCACCACCGAAACGACGACACCCGAGGCTACCCGCCCAGCTAAAGAACGCCCCAGTAATTCGGCATCCGCTCATTTTGCCAGCAATGTACAAGCCATCGGGCCAGCCATGACGGCCAAACAGGAGCTTATGCAGAAAGACCTACAACAATTGGGGCAAGCCATTACTGACAACGAATTTCTGGGATACTACACCGGCACTTTCGGGCCCAACCAAATCACGCTTATCCTTACGGAACTACAAGGGCAGGAACTCAGGGGTTACAGTGTATGTGCAGGCAACTATCGTCCGCTTACTGGTCGCGTCACGGAACAAAAACCAGGAGAATATTACACCTGTGAGCTTGCCGAACCTGGAGATGACCCTTATGATGGCACCTTCACTTTCACCATTGATCCGGCCAAGCAACTACTCAAGGGCGAATGGAAACCTTTTCGCGCCAAGGGGAATACCGCACGGAACTATACACTAGCCGCCAAGGATTTTCGCTACCAGCCCACGGTTGGCGAGTGGCCGGAAGCTTCTCAAAGGTTACTCACCGAAGACGATGTTTGGAATTACAATTCAGATGAATTACGCCTCATGCGCAATGAAATTTACGCGCGCCACGGGTACAGCTTCAAGATAAAAGATATGCGCTATTACTTTGAAGAACAAGATTGGTACATGCCTGTCACAACTGATATCCGCCGGGAGCTTACCACCACCGAGATTGCAAATATTGAGCTGATCTACGAATATGAGACGTACTACGACGAGTACTATGATGAGTTTGGGCGGTAGATTTTTTTGAACCACCTAAGGACACCAAGGGGGTCTATCACATAGGCACATAGATTTTATCTAGCCACAGCGTTTTTTTTACAGAGGTTACTAAATAATCTTCCTTCTCTGTGCCTATATGTAAAAAAACACACTCCTCATCTCGTACTCCTATGTGGTGACAAACTTTTGGACCTTAGAACCAGCCGCGCCAGCCTTTTTCCCTTTCGCGTTGTACGCGGTAGTATTCGTAGTTGAGGGCACCGAAGTGGCGGGCAAAATCTGCGTCTTGGGTGCTGGTATTAAAGTCTAGCGACTGGGGTTTATTGGCTTGCTGGCGGATCATCAAGTCGTAGAGATAGGCTTTCGCAAAGACTTTACTACCGGCCTCGGTTTCTACGGGAGCAAGGCTCATGACACGGCCGTGGCTGTAGATAAAAAACTCCGCGGCGAGCACTTCCTGCTCGCGGTTCATTACCCCGGAAGCGAACCCCCAACCACGATGGAGAATATTGTACATGATCCGCTGAAGACCATGAAACTCCGGCTCTGTGAGGTTGCCTTTCATTTTACGAAACAGTTCCGCTATCTTTTCGGGCTTGATGCTTGAAACAGGATAGAGATCGGCTTCTCTAGCGGTCTCTAATTGGTCGATTAAGGTTTGGGAATAGCGTTCACGGAGTACCTCATAGTCATCAGACAAGGGGAGAAAATAATTACTGGTCTCTTCTGTCACCCAGCCCTCATCCCTGGGTTGACTGAACGCATCCAGATGTAAATCTACTTGCTTGTATTCTTCTGGCAAAGCTGCCCAAAAGGCCTCGTTGCGCTTAGTTGATGGAGGGTTCACACTGTAGATCGCTAGTTCTCTCACCAACGGTGGCTGCACCAAGCCCTGTTGTCCCCAGTTCATGTCTTTATAAGTCAAAGGCATGACCGACTCATAGTCGCCCTCTACCAAGCCATCCCACTGGCGGGCCATCGCGTCCAGGTACCACATGTAACCGAAGACGTTACCGTTGGTAGCATAGTGGACACAACTGTTCCATTTGGTCTTGTCAATCTCTTCGCGAGGTATCCGGCGAATCTCCATAATTATTCATTTTCATCCTTCATAACACTCAAACACCATTCAGGTTTTGAAGTCAACTCAACAATAACTTAAACGCAGCAAAACGTCAAGTGCTAAGTGTACGTGATAGAACACGGATTTAACGGATTTAACAAAATTGAGAAGGTTTTTTATGACAATCAAGTTGAAAGGCATCTGTAAGATTCCTTCCAACAGGTATGCGTATTACAAGCCATAATCTACGCCAACATAAAAGTACCTCGGCAAAGCCGGATAGAAATACCTCGGTAAATTACCACCAAAACCACTAGCATTTACCTGCACCATTCCGGCGTAAGCCTGATCAAAAATATTATTACAACCTGCGTATATTTTCAGTCCACGTCCAAGGCGAGGGAAGAGATGCGACAGGCGGGCATGCACCACCGAAAAGCCATCTGCCGCAGTGGTATTGGCATCATCCACCCATTGCTTAGCAGCAACATCCAAACTGATAGAAGCCCCCCATCGATTGGCCTTCCAACTAAGGTCGCTGCGCCAACGATGTGGATGGACACCAGGAATATCGTTGCCAGAATAATCGCCATCTAATTCCCGGAAATCTCGAAACCGATAATCGGCCAGGGTATAGTTGGTTTTGAAATGTAAGAAGTGATCATTCAGCCACCAACCTTTGGCAAAACGAAACTCGATGCCTTGATGGCGAGCCGAGCCGCCGTTGAAAAACAGCACACGGCCAATCTCATCCTGCCGCTGTATGAGCGCACCTTCTAAATCCATTTGAAATGCGGTAATTTCCAGATAAAACTCATTGGCATACCATTTTACACCTACTTCACGGTTCCAGCCCGTAGCAGCTTGCAATGGTTCACCATTAAGGAAGGAGTTGTCGATGGAAGACGAAGGGTCGGGCTGAGATATGCCCCTATTTACACGGGCGTGCATGCTCCAACCTTTATCTGCTGGCTGATAGAAAACACTCAGACTAGGCAGAAAAACAGGATCAAAATTGAACTCACGGTCCAGATTAACAGCTTGCCAGCTGTACAAGGTTTGACGGAGGTTACCCTCTACAACGGTCTTCCAATTCTTCCCCCAACGGGCCGTCCACTGACTGAAGGCAAAATAATAGAAGCGGTTTTCATTTTGGGAACCTAGTTCATCGCCCTGAGCACCACCATCGAGTACTTGGAAAGTCGTAATGTCGTAATTTTCCAAAAACAACTCTCCTCCCATCTGAAAACTGCCTTTGAGCGCAGGAGCATCACGAAAGATAAAATTGGTTCGCAGCCCGTATTGGTAGCTATCTTCATTGATGATATTGAAAGGGCGTACCTCATCATTGGTACGTCGACCACCGAAGACCGATGAACGGTTAATCAGTTTCCCCAGGCCCTTTAGGCTTCCGATTTCGTGGGTGTGCTGTAGGCCCAACAGATAGGTCAACTGATCTTCGCGCCCATTGACAGATGCCCAATTGAAGGCCGCAGCTGTAGGTTTTTCGGCAAAATCATTGGCATTCAGTGAGCTCGGGATCTCTGCTTGCATCTGCCGCAGATGTACCAAATACAGGGTTTCATTGGTATAATTGTTCACTCGCCCTATGATCGTCCCCGAAACTCTTTCATAATCATTATTGTCCCGATAGCCGGCGCTGGCGCTACGCACAACGCTGAGGTCTTGCTCCCATTTTCCTGCTCTGTTGTGTAAATTCACCCATTCGCGGTTGCGACCAAAGTCACCAACGGAGGCGCCAAAACTGGTTGCCCAATTGAGCCTATTCCATTGCTTACTCACCAACTGGATACTCCCGCCCAAATTGGCACCCAATGCTGCGGGGGCGGGGCCAGTTTGTACGTAAGCCATCTCCAAAAAGCCACTTTCAATATCTTCAAGGACACTTTCACCAGCACCATTGGTCAGTGGAAAATTATTCCAATATAAGCGTACTTGATCCGTAGCAAAGGGAGTCCTAGCACCGATGCCACGTAAACTCAACCGCTGGGTATTGAGCGCACCCTGCTGAATTTGCACCCCTGGCAAGCCATCAAAAGCACGAGCAATATTGATGGCATCCTCCCCCCATAAAGCATCTTGTTCCAGGCGCTGCACCGTAGGCGAGTACAGCTCATCATAGTTGATTTTGACACGTACAATGATTGGATCAATGGGTGCAACATCAGAAGCTAATGCTATCGTGCTGTTTTCCTGAATGTCTCCTATCGTAAGTCTCTGAGAGATAAAACCGAGATACTTAACTTCCACTTCAGCAAGCGTATTTGCCGATACTTCCCAACTAAAACTTCCGTCCATATCCGTTGCAACACCCTGCTGGGGATCCTTTACCAACACCAAAGTCGCGAAAGGCAAGGCCTCTCCTGTTTCCTGTTCTATCACTTTTCCCTTCAGCAGGATCGTAGAAACCTCTTGCCCTTTCAGGGAGATAAAAATCATGGCCCCGAAAATCGGTAACAGTATTAAACGAAGGTACCTTTGCATACGTTATTATTGCGCAGAAAATAAATAGCGATTTTTTTTTGAGGTTTCCAAATAGTTGACACACTTAAAGTGAACCGTTTAGTCAACTATTTGGAAACCAAAATCGCATCTATTTCCGTGCTGTTCTTAATTCTATTTTAGAGAGCCATTCTGGCTACACTATCAAAAAACAAAGATAAGATGACCAAACAGTTTAAGACCAATATCAACTGCAGCAACTGTGTGCGCTCCGTGACCAATTTCCTCAATGAAGTGCCAGGTATAGAAAAATGGGCCGTCGACACCGATAATCCTGAGAAAATCCTGACCGTCGAAGGGCAAGCCACCAGCGAAGCAATCATTGAAGCGATAGACGATGCTGGGTTTGATATTGAGGAGAAAGTGGGGGGAACCATATAAGATAATATAAGGACATATAAGTTTTTTCTTATAATCTCTTAAATGACCTTAATATGGTTCAATATCACAAGCCACACTATCCCAATTTCACCACCCGCTTCGTTTGTATTTGCTGACCAATTTGCAGACGTACAAAGTAGGCACCGGCCGGTTGTTTGCTCATATCTACTTCCATTCGGTGCCTGCCAGGAGGTAGCGTCCTAGCCGCTAATTGACGAACCACTGCCCCAACGGCATCAAATAACGTAATGCGAACATGCGCCCGCTGGCATTGAAAACTCAGTGTGAAACCTGCCTGGCAAGGATTGGGAAACGTCTCTACGTTCAAGCCGGGAACGTCCTGCTCTTCGGTACTCACCACCGATTCGCAGTTGTTTAAAATAGGCAGATAAGTAAAATCATCGTACAGTAAATTACGTACCTGGCTTTCCTCTACCTCAAACCAGTCGAGCAGGATAGAGCCGTATACATCCCGAAAATCATACTGCATCGGGATACCTTCGGAATTACCTATCTGGCCATCAATTTCCGGGTTTTCGCCCAGGACTTGTGGGTTTACACAAGCACCAAAGAGCATTAGCGGAGCAGCCGTACCGTGATCGGTGCCAAAGCTGGCATTGGAACGAATCCGGCGGCCAAACTCGCTGAAAGTCATACTTAGTACGCGGTCTTCTAAGCCCAGATTAGCTAAATCCAGCTGAAACGAAGTCATAGCCTGTGATACCGCTTTGAGCAATTGCGCGTGGTCACCACCCAGCGGGCCGTCTTCCAATACCTGGTTGGCATGGGTATCAAAACCGCCCATACTCACCACAAAGACCTTGGTCTGTATTCCACCGCTTATGAGTAAGGCCACATTTTTCAACTGCCGGGCCAAACGACTCGTTTCCGGGTACACTACCGTATTTGCGCCAAGGTTAGCCGCTTCGGTAATCACCTCGCCATAGGCATTGGTCTGCGCTATGGAATGCCGCAAAAAAGCCAGCTCATCCCCATAAGGCGTATCAGGCAAGGCTCCTCCCTCTCCTTCCAGCAGCGGATTCAATGAGAATGGATCAAAGACCGTCAGGCTATAGTTGGCCGCCCAGCCTTGACAGGTTTCGGATACATTGCCGCCCATCGTAATCGCAAAAGGATGTGGGCGTTCTTCATTGGGATAACCTTCCGGGTAACCATCAAAATAGCTATCGAGATAGCGGCCCAGCCAGCCTGTCGACCAGGTTTCTTCAGCACCTGAGCCAGAATTCCAAATATCCATACTCCGAAAATGGCTCCGGTTTTGGTTGGGGTAACCCACCGCTTGTACTACGCCGGCCTTGCCCTCTTCGTAAAGCGAGCGCAAGACACTCAGCCCTGGGTGTACGCCTACCGTATCGGTGAGCGACAACACATTCTGTTCCGGAATCATAATATTGCCCCTCACCTGGGCCAGCCCTACATATTGGTCGAGCGGAATAATCGTATTCAAGCCATCATTGCCGCCAATAAGCTGAATCAACACTAACACTTTATCATTATCAGGGTTAACATTGCTAAACAAGGCCGATTTCGCCATCGTCTGCAAAGGCATACCATTTAGAAAAAAAGGTAAGCTGGCAGCAGTACCGGCCGCCGCCGTTTGAAGGAAATTTCTCCTTTTCATTTTGTAGATAGTTGCAGGAGCATTGATGCTAAACGTATGCCATCATGCTCCCCGTTTTTGGGAAAAATTGGGCGTGTGCCTGAAAAATTGTGTCGCGCAGAGGCGCAAAGACGCAGAGCTTTTTTACTTCATAATCGACACTTTGGACACAAATTCTATACACGCTAAAACAGTCAATCTAAAAACCACGGGATCAGAGGTGTCGACACGAGCGCTACGACAAATGAAACTCCGCCATATTAAACAGCCCCACAAACAAATCCTGGAGCTTGCTCTCCACCGCTTGGCGGATCGTCTCATCATCCGGACTTCCGAGATAGTTGCCGTACTCTAGCGTCCATTCAAAATCGGGCAGACCGGGGATCAAAATCTCTTTGAGTGCTGTCAATTGACTGGTTTCCAGAGGTTGTGGCAATAGCAACGTGGCTATTTCAGCGATCATCACGTTGGGCTCTAGCGGGTCTTCCAGGGTAGCGATAAACGCAAGTGGGTCCATTCTCAGCGTTATTTCTCCCGGTGTGTAGCCATTGACGACCAGGTTGCGGACGTAGCCGCTGCGTTGTTGCAAGCTGATGGAGTTGATCCAGTTCCGATAAAACAAGGGTTGCTGATAATAGGCCTTCCATCCAGCTACTTCGGGTATGTCGTAGTAGGCCATATCCATCCTGTCCGTCAGCTCATGCAGCTGCTGCCAGAGCACGTACTGTTCTTGCCATTCTTCCGGAAAGGCCACGCCACACTGCCGAATCGGGCCGAGCACAAACTGAATGGGGTGTTTTATCATAGGGCCTTGATTCAATATGCTGTAGAAATGGTTGCTACGCAGCAAGACCTGCAAAACTGGAGCGATCTCGTAATCATTGTCGATCAGCATTTGCGCCAAAGGCAAGATGACCTGCGCCTCGGTCATTTCATCAATCTTGTAATACACAAACCAGCGGTAGAGCTTACGGCAGATGTGCCGAGCCACCTCGTCTTGCGCAAAGATGACGTCGATGAGGTGAGCATATTCCTCCTCGCCAAAATCAGCAATGACTGCCCCGCCAAAACGCGCCGAAAGCTGCTTAGGCAACACATCATGAAATTCGGGCTGAAAAACGGCGGTCAACTCCTCTTCCGGGTCGGTAGTTTGATAAGCCGTATCCGTCCAGCCGGTGAGCACGCGCGCCATCGCTTCCACATCCTGCTCGGTGAAGGTGGTATAATCACCGGGCCCGGCGAAGGGGCCTTTGCCTACCGTATACAATTCCAGTAGCTCGCGGGCGTAGTTTTCGTTGGGCGACCCTGCTTCGTTTTGGTTACCGTTGAGGAAACGTAGCATACAGGGGTCAATGGTGATGTCTTTGCACAATTGCCTGAAATTGCCCCATGCCTGGCCTCTAATCGTAGTGATGTAACGGTACCAAAAGCGCGGATCATTGACCGAATTATTGATCGCAAAGTGATTGTGCCAAAACAGGCAGAGTTGCTCCCTAATTGAGATTTCCTCGTTGAGTAGCAATCCCATCGTCCAGGCTTGTAGGCTGCGGCTACGGTTGGGCAGCACGTTGCCTTCCTCGGGTAAGGGCATGTTTATCCAGCTCTCTTCCGGTAGCACATTGGGGTCGTCGCCTTCCTCCGTATCATAATAACGGGGTGGTTCCGGCAAGGGCAAATCGGTAAACAATTGGAGGATAGTGGCATCCAGCCCCTGATCCAGAGCTAGTTGAAGGGTGGCTTTGTTGGGGCCAAAGGTGGTCCGGCGTAGTAGGTGAGCAGCCTGAGCTTGCTCCCAAACGCCGGCATACGGCTCCAAATCCGTCGTAACGGCAGAAAAAGTGTTGATCGTTGAATGCTGCTGACGCCCCCTGCGGCCAGCTAGCGCGGTATTACGATCCATGGGCAATGTTTTTATGGGACAAGCAGGGGAGATTGCTTATCCACTCGTTTTTGGGAATGAACGTGAAGTCTGCTTTTGTGTATTACTTAAAAGCGATGGATACCAAGCAGATCTCACGGTACTGGGTACTTTGTACTGGGTACTTGGACTTTGATCAACCAATAGTTGATCGGGATCAAGTACTGCGTACCTTTTACTTTGTACAGTGAGATTTAATACGATTTACATTACTGACAATAAGCCACGTAAAATCAAACCTCACGAAATAGTTGCTAATCAGCACTAGCCGATCAGGATCGTTCAATGGGAAAAAAGAATAACTGTGGGTATACCCGTTACTTAGTGCCGGGTCTAGTTTTTGGCCTACGAAGGCAAAACAAGGCTTGGGTTGTGAAGAATTCAGCAAGGGCAGCTGATTCGGTGGGATAACGTCAGTGGTCTGCTATTTCGTATTATGATCTGGAATAATTTGTGTTTTTCTTTTATGGGGCCCTGCCTGCGCCCTGTTGGCGCTACATCCACATCGACAATGATTTGCTCCGTTTTTTTTCAAAATCCTACATATAGAGGTTAAAATACCGAATCAAGTTAGATTTTACTCGGTGTTTTTGCACCTCTTCTTCAAGCACTTTCTCAAGTTCGTCAGATAAGAGACTAGACTATTTTACTTACGCTGAGCCAAGCTGGCAGTCTGCTCATTTGCTCGTCTCACTTATCTCTCTTAAATTGTAGCTGCTTTTTAAGAAAAAATACCAACGCATGCTCCTCTCACGTACACACTTCTTACTCGTATTATTATTCGCCTCCTTTGGTCTTTCCCTTCAGGCGAGCAGTATAGATAGGTTTCCAGACTTGGTGGCCAGCCCTGATACGACAACCTGCCCCGATGACTTTTTGATTGACCTGGGGGAAGATATCAGAATCATTTATGGGGAAGAAGTCGGTATCTACTTTTCAAGCAATCGCCCCATGGATGGAGATGAGCAATGGATGTGGAGTGACCCCACGCACCTATCATGCCTATCGTGCCCTACCCCGACCTACTCACCTACCGAAAGCACCTCGCTGACGCTCTCTATTATCGACGGTGATGGCTGCATCGCTAGTGACGAATTGTTTGTGGAGGTTATTCTGAAAGATGACATCTTTGTTCCCAATGCTTTTTCCCCTAATAATGATGGCGTGAATGACTTACTCGTCGTCTATACCGGATCAAGCATTGCGCAAATTACCCGCTTGCGCATTCTCAATAGTAATAGAGACGTCGTTTTTGAACAATACAATTTTCGTGGCAACGCTAACAACATCGGCTGGGATGGCCGATACAAAGGAGAGCTCCAGAACCCCAGCGTATTTGCCTACGTCTTGGAGGTAGAACTCGTTGATGGAAGTCTACAGCAATTGACGGGGACGATTGCATTGGTGCGTTAAGAGCGAATGGAAAAAGAAAAGTAAATTGGTTTTCATGGGGTATTTCTGGTTTCCCACAAATTTAGGGATTGATACGCGCTTCTTGTTCATCAGTTAAAGCGTTTACCGAGGCTGAAGGGGTTTGTTTGTTTGTGTGTGTGTGTTGGGCCCTGCCGGCGCCCTGTTGGGCTCGGCACCACGTCGTCCATTTTGCTTTGCGCCACTACCACCGCTGGTCCTCCTCGCTCCGCTGCGGTGGCTCCGCGCCTGTTGGCGCTTCGTGGGGGTGGCTCTTGCGGCTTGCGCGCGCCACCCCCGACGCTGTGCGTCGACCCCGCGAGCGGGGTACATTTGATGCCACTTTGGGTGTTGTATTCACCCCAAGCAAGCCTCAAGCCAAGGCAATACACCTATCCTCTGCCCGGGCGGAGGTGTCCGAAGGACGGTGGTGGGCAGCCCTGTGCCGAATGGAAACTGCTGCTGGTCAGGGGAGCAGCGGGATATGTCCCGACCAAGAAGGTCGGGATAGTTAGGAAACTAACATGCGCGGAATGCGTGGGATCAGTTTTTTTTATTCCTCAACCTCATCTCCCGCAATCTTTCTCTTGGTGCTTTCCACTTTCTCTTCAAATCTTTTTTCAAACCTCAAAGGGTTATAAAGAGATACATTCTCTTGCATTATTAGTAAGCCAATAAGCTCATCATCAGTCAGCTCAGCTAATGGCTTGTCGAAATAAAAGCAGGCGGCGTCTGCAATTCCTATAGTCTGATTCATATAATCGAAGGTTTCCAGGAGATAAAAAAAACATTGCTCTTGACTTACTTCCGCCTCGATTTGCAGAGCGATGATGTAATCATTCTCTGCAATTTTATATCTCCTATTTATGTATGCTTGTACTGCAACATCATAACAAGGACATTTTTTCGGAACATTGAAAACACCACTTATTACCTTTCGCGTAGAGGATCGCCCTAACGCCCCCTCATATACCTTATCATACATATCAAGTACCCTTTCACTTTGTGTATCCGCTTTCTCAATTTCCGATATGATGAACGCAAGCTTGCCCCAATCGATATCCTTGTTGTATGGGCTAAAAAGATACAAACCGTAAAGTAGGATCGGTAAAAACAAAATAACAAATATGACTTTAGTCGCTTTTATCATCGTTGCCGATTAAATTAATGAATAGACGGTTCTTGACAGCTCCTTGCTTAATTCACACGATAATGATATTCAGACTCCCCCATACCTATTTCGCCTGTAAATGGGTTCATTAGCTCAAGCCTGCCTTTCATAGCTAATCCTCGCATAATGCAACTGTTGCTCGATATCTTTCTGGATCTCTGCTTTCTCACTTGACGAGACAAAATATACCAGGAGTAGAAACAACACAAATACTGATAAAAGGCCTAGTAAATAGCCAAATCCATTTTTTTCAAAAGCAAATATTTCCTCCCGGCAGATCACAGTAAGCACCAAAGGAAGCAGTAAGTAAGACAAGGCGCTGTATTGTGTTGATACATTCACTTTCAATGCTTGAAGTTCTGGATAATACTGAACCTCAACATGCGCATCAAGCCCTTTACTCTTAATCTTCCTTTCAAGATGAACGTGATTAGCCGAAACTTGCTTGGTTAAAAAATAACCAGACTCCCATTCTTTGACCCATCCTTCTAACTTATATGGGGCAGGTTTTTCTTCCCAATTTTTAAATACATCCTGCAATTGATTTTCTTTCAAATCACACTTGTACGCTATCTCTATTTTGTTAAATCCTTTCAAGTAATTCCTCTTTTTCTTCCTATCAAAAAACTGACCGATTGCCCAGCAAAAATATACACTTTACTTCCATGCTACTCCTTACCTTTCCAAGGTAATTATCCCCACTTTCCTAGACTGTGTTTGTACAAGGTACAAACCTGATGCATCAAGCAAGATGATCTTTTTAAAATCTCCCGACAGCCTTTCTCCTGACTTATTACATAAAAACTCAACATTTCTACCGCCTATCTTTCTTTTCAATATCCACATGCCTAATGGATTGATACGCGCTTCCTGTTCATTGCTTAAAGCGTTTACCATCCTTAGATTTAAGGCGTTAAAGAATTTGCCAGAATTAACAAATTCATCTTCCTTCTCATTCGTCCACCCAGCAATTCCTGCTCCATTATAATCATACAACATTCTCGATGTGCCGTTATAGGCGAATAATAATTCTGGGCCGTATTCTCTAAAAGCGCTTATATAACTAGGAATAAAAGGAAAGCTGGGGATTATCTCCACCTTACTGGTATCAACGACTTTGACTCGTCCGTTTTTTTCGACCATTATTCTATCCTCAGACACATAGCTCACCTTATCGTAATCTCCCTCAATAATCTGCTCAAAGTCAGGTGTATAAACCTGAAACAGATCGCCCTTCTTTATCAGAATGATATCCTTACCTTGAAACGAATTATAGATGGATTCATCAAAAACAGCTGGGGTCACAAACTCTCCTTCTGGGCTTAGTACTGCTATTTTGGCGTCCGAATTGGTTAGAAAACACATGTTACTGTAGTAGTTGCATACGACATCTACATATTCCTCCGCTAAGATCAGTGGCTTATCCTTGCAGAAAACTTTCACCGGTTTCTGCCTGCCGTAAACAAGGAGCAACTCCCCCCGAATGTAGTAATCCGTATACCCTTCACTTGGCGAAATGACATCGTTTAGATTAAGATCTAGCACATGCACATTCTCATCCAATGGTGCATTAACAATAAAGTAAGGATGCTCCGCCTTTGGGAACATAAACGACGGGGGCAGCTTTGATAATTTCTTGGTTTCAAAATGATATATATAATCTTCTTCTGGGGCCCTTCCTTGTATCCAAATGTATTGCTCATTGATCTTAAAGACACCAGCATTCTCAAGTACAAAACTTGTTTCGTGTGTATCAAAATCTACAACAAAGACACTATTTCCTTTTACGTAAGAAGCTTTATTTCCATGCACACAAAGGTCTGATACATTCCTCAAGTTTATCTCTACATACTTATCAGGATCGAAGTCTAGCTCATCATTCAAAAGATAACATCGGTCATCAACTTGGATCAATGGAACGCCCAAATTGCCTGCTTTAAATCCATCGACCTGTACCGGAAACCGGCTAATAGTAGCCCCTTTCACCAATATACTCTCTTGCTCATTCCCAATGAGCAAATAGTATCCGTTCCAGGTCAAATACTTGTTGTAGATGGTATCTACAACAACTCCTTCTCCTTGAGCAGATAAGCTGCTCAGAAAGCCAATCATTATAAATAAAAGACACGCAAGTTTTATTTGCTTCATTTCCATCCTTGTATAATTCACCGCTTTTATAGCGATGTTGAGAATAGGTCTGTTATCAACTTCCTTCAGAAAGTAATTCAATAACTTTCTCTATTGGCCTACCGATGACTGCTTTGTTGCCTTTAACAACTATTGGTCGCTCTATTAACTTCGGGAACTTCACCATTGCATCCACCCATTCAGACTCGGTTAATTCTTTCCCTTTAAAGTTCTCCTTGTAAATGGCCTCTCCTTTTCTAATTAATTCTTCTGCGGGGATATTCAGCTTAACCAGCAAGGCTGTTAATTCCTCCTTTGTCATAGGGTTTTTCAAATACGCTATGGTTTCAAAATCGACGCCCTTCTCTTTTAGAAGGTTGTAACAATTTCTACTTTTAGAGCACCTGTTGTTGTGGTATATTTTCATTTTTCGATTATTTCTCCTTTGCTATTAATATACTTTTCAACTCTACATACGTTACCGCTACAATGTCATTATCAATATACCACTTTTCATTCATCTCATTCTCTCGAATACCCTCCAGTAATTCAAATTCGAACGCAGTAATAAAGTTTCCTTTGACGGAAGCCAAGCTACATTTATACTCGTCATTCCTCAATATGACTAAATCCTTGCTGATAAATTCAACGCTAGTATATGGGTATGCTCGCTTATTTCCTCTTCCTTAAGACCTTCTTTTTGTTGGCTACAGCTAAACAAAACAGTTAGTAAAACTAACGGTATTTGGAATTTATTTTTAAATAAAACCTTCATGTTACTGCTTATTTGGTTTTAGAGCATACGTCATCAAAAATTCCTCCAATTCTTACTTCACAAGTTTCAAAGGCTAGAATATCTTCCTCGCAATTTCTTTCAAACTCCTTCTGCGCATCCCCATGAAGACTGTACTCTTTAAATACAATGAGCTTTACTCCGAATAATTCACCGTTACACTCCTACAATTCTAAGTCCCCAAAATCATCGTCAACTATAATTATACGTACTTCTTCTAAGTGTAACAGCCACCTGATACGCCTCCAACCTCCCCCTGCCACTGCCACTCTGCCCAACCTTTACTCGCCCAATACTTCGCCAAATACTCTTGCTCCGTCTGCCCAGGGGTGGGTATGAGTAATAGGGGCTTTTGCCAATGGTAAGCATCCAGCAGTGTGCTGTAGCCCGATCGGCAGATGAGTCGCTCAGCCTGTGAGATGGTGGTCGCCAATTGATCGCCCAACAGCCAGTCTACAACGGAGAGGTTGGGCGTGATGGCTTGGGGCTTGCTACTACCCGGCACACCACGTACCAGTAGCGCCGGAACGTCCCAGGCTTTGAAGCAATCTATCAGCTCTTCTTCGAGGTACGCACGCTGGGGCTCCGGCCCAGATAGTAACGCCAACCATTGATAAGGCCTTTGCGCTACCTCCTCCAATTTTCTACCAGCAAAGCGAGATAATGCTCCCAGATAGCGATGTGGCAAGCCCGCAATAGGCCGCGCCAAATCCCCGGCCAAGCTATCCTCCCCTTCGATATCCGGCACCCATACTTCCGCGAAGTGCCTGCGTACGAAGGTGTGATATCCCTTGTTCATCATCCAAGCCAGCCAAGATTGTTGGTACTGAATCTGCAGCTGATGCGCTAGCCAAATGCTCCTGACGTCCTTACTCCAACAACCAAAGCGGCCATCGCTCACGATCATGTCTACACCTTCTTGCCGAACGTAATCGCTTAAAATTCGATGCTCCTTTTTCATCACCCACCATAATCGGGGGCTTTGCACTCCCATATTCCAGATCATCGAGCGGGTGGGGTATCGTACCGCATAGGCGGGTAGCTCAATAAAATCTACCTCTTCCAGGGATGCTTTCAGCAACATCAGTGCGCTCCCTGCCGAGGCAACGGTCACCCGTTTTCCTTCTTCCTGCCAAGCCTTTACCAAGGGTACACACCTGCTCGCATGCCCCAGCCCCCAGTCTAAAATCGCAATTAAGAGGTGCTCCGTGTTCGGCATACTAATTAGGATGGATTATCTTTAGGGTACTTTATGTAGGTACTAGGTACTTAGTACTTTGATTACGATAACAAAATTTAGTGTCTATTATTCAACGCTTTGAGCGTGCTCAACTAACCACTTATGAAACAACAAAGATACTTCTTCCTATTACTTTTTCTCCTTGTCTTCCTTACCAATGCCTGCCGATCGGTGGGGTGTGGGTGTCCGATGCATTAATGTTTGTTCGATGGTTGGATCGTTAGCTCGTTCGGTTGTTGGTTGATGGTTGATGGTTGTTG
>NZ_KB903557.1 GCF_000379805.1 Lewinella cohaerens DSM 23179
CTGGCCAAAGCTCATACACAAAAACTGATGCCAGCAGGTGAAATTGCGAACTCGATAATTACCGCCGTACTTGTCAACATACTTGGTAAACTCTTTGTGATTGATCAAACTCATCAACTGCGCAAAGACATATTTACCTCGATTCATTAGCTACCCTCTTTTGGGCGCTAATTTGGCCTTCTTCGCAGGCGATTCAAATCGTTTCCGAAGAAAACCGTTGTAACTTATTGATAAACAGAAACCTTATGAAGGTTCCTTGTTTTTTAACCGGACACTACTGATTGCTATTATGAAAAACATGATTTGTCTATTAGCGTTTCTTGGATTGTCCTTCTTTGCTATCCCTAAAAATGCGGAAGCGCACACTGAACCATTAATCATCACCGAAAACATAGAAGCAGGCCCTAAGCCGATTAAAAAGATAATTCGTTGGGCACGACGTTTTTATAGGGCCTACGAAATTTATGATACGGTAACTGGCCTAACGATGAGCTGCGGCACAGCTTATAACTATGCGACCTATTACTACGGAGAGTACGAACGGTTGTATAGCCAGGCTTGCTATTACTGGGGAAGCAATTACGGCTACACCTGTTACAATCAGGCTATCAATGCTTACAATCTTGCCGTTTACTACAATAATCGCTTATACGATTGTCAGTAAATAAATAATCATTACTCAATAAAAAAACAAAATATCATGGCACTTCCAAATCATCAAAAGTCAATTATTAAAGGCAGTTCTCAGGCTGCTGCCGCTTTAGCTGTTCCGGGGCTCTTTGTTCCCGTAGTAGACGTAGCTGGTATCGCTGGTATCTGGGCGAATATGCTCATCAAGGTAGCTCGTAATTCCGGGCACGAACTGGATTTTCAATTCGCTACCAAGATGGCTACGTCTGTCGCCACGGGGTTCGGGGCTTACGTAGCGGGGAGTAAAATCCTCTCGTACTCCATCATGTTCATTCCTGGTATTGGCATTTTCGGTGCGATGGGTATGAACAGTGCATTGAACTATATCTTCACCTTTAAGCTCGGAAAAATCGCTTCGGGCTTGTTTGAACGCACTTCCTTTGATGCGGCTGATGCGGCAGATATTGCTAAGATGCTCTTGCTGCCCCTTTTATCCATACCCACCATGGGCGATATTAGGGATATGGTTTAGAACGGAGCAAATTTTATTCAGTGAGCCTTCTTTTTTTTACGGGAGGCTCACTATTTTTATTCCAGAAACGCTTAAAACCCCTTGCTCATGCGATACGCATTGCTTTTTTTTGGACTTTTCTTTTTGATTGTGTTCTCGGCTGAGGGACAAGAGCAAGTATTGAAAGATTCAGTGACGTATAGTTTGGCGGATACGGTTTTGGCAAATCAATATTTCTCAGAAATGAAGGAAGCCATGAGCGAGCGGAACTGGGAAGTGGCAGAAATGAAAGGGGAGCAAGCTAGAGTAATCTACGAGCAAGTGTTGGGGGAGGAGTGCGTGCAAATGGCGGATTTGTGGCATGAGTTTGGGGTAGTTTACCAAAGAAAAAGATTATTGAAAAGAGCATTAATCAGTAAGAAAAAATGTTTAGATATTCGCTTGAAAATTTACTCTCCAGATCATCTTAAAATAGCACTAGCTTACAATAACATAGGAAACACATGTAATTATCTCGCAGAATATAATAATGCCATTCTTTACCTTCAGAAATCTATAGAAATCTACAGTAAGATTAGTAATGGAGGTAATTCAGGAATTTCTTTACCCTTTTATAATATAAGTATCTCCTATTCTAACTTGGGGCACACTGATTTAGCAATAAAATATGCAGAAAAATGTCTTGAAGTAGAAATAGAATCTTTAGGTCTTTACCATTCATATGTAGCTAGTACATACAATATTCTAGGCAGTTTGTATGATGAGGTTGGAGATTATTTAAAAGCGAAGGAATACAAAAGAAAAGCTCTAGAAATATATGTATATAACTTTGGAGAAAAGGATGATTCTGTAGCTTTGATGTATAATAATCTGGGGCACAATTCAAATCTTCAAGGTGATTATTATTTAGCACTCGAATATTTACATAAAGCTCTGGATATTAGGTTGAGTATTCATGGAGATATTCATCCTAAAATAGCTGAAGTTTATATAAATATGGGAGTTTCTTATGGTTCCTTGGGGGATTATAATAGGGCAATTGAATTAGAAAATAAAGCACTGATAATTAATGAAAAAGAGTTTGTGAATAATCGTTCTATTGTTGCATTTTCATATAATAATTTAGGTGTCAGTTATAAGAATTTGGAAAAATATGATTTAGCACTCATGTTTCATCAAAAAGCTTTAAGTATTCGGTTGGACATACATGGAGAAAATCATCCTAAATCAGCCTTGTCTTACGCAAATATTAGTACAATATATTTATTGAAAGGAGATTTCATAAAAGCCGATAGTTTAATGCGTAAAGCATTAAATATTAGATTAGACTTATTTGGAGATAGCCATCCTGACGTTATTGAAAGTTATAATAATCTTGGGATAATTTTTCAGGTTCAAGGTAAACATGATGAAGCTTTGGATTATTACAACACTGCACTGGTTAATTCTAGTTATTTCTCAAATATTATAAGAGAAGTAGGCTATGAAGAAGAATTGATACTTTCCTTATTTCTAATAGCAAAAAATTACAAACATAAATATATCCTTAATGATAAAAAGGTTAGTGTAATAGACTCCGCCTACCACTACACGACCACCGCCCTAGCCGCTCTCGATTACCAACAATCCACCCTCACCGAAGAAGGCAGCAAAAACTTTTGGCAGAGTGAAAACTACCCCGTCTATGAGCAAGCAATTAGTATTAACTTACTGAAGGCTAAAGTAGATGCGGATCAAGCTCTCTACGAACAAACCTTTACCTATGCCGAGAAAAGCAAGGCCGCTCGCTTGCAGGCCCAAATGAAAGCTGCCGATGCCTTGGCGTTTGCCAACTTGCCCGATAGCCTGCTGACTAAAGAACGCGACCTGCGTATTGATATCACCTGGCGGGAAAAACAACGCCAACAGCTACTGGAAGAAGAAAAAACAGAAACGGATACTACGGTACTGCGAATTGGTAGCATCGTCTTTGATTTACGGCAGCAATACGATAGCTTGAAAGTTCATCTGGAGAAAGAATATCCTGAGTATTTTCGGGCGAAATATGATTTGTCTACGGTGGATCTGGCTTACGCGCAAGACTCACTTATAGAGGCTGATCAATCTTTGGTAGAATACTTTGTAGGCGATAGTAGCTTGTTCCTTTTTTTGGTACAAAAAGATCATTTTGAAGTAAAGGAAATTAAGAAGGACACCGCTTTCGAGGACTGGATAACCGACATGACACAAGCTGGTATCTATGGCTATTATAATGCTCCTGTGGCGGCCCAAAGCAGGCGTAGCTATGCTCGCTCCTTAAAGGCTTACAGTGTAGCGGCGAGCAAATTGTACGAAACACTAATCGCACCAGTCAAAGATCAACTAACCGAAAAGGTCATCATTGTTCCAGATGGTGTGTTAGGGTACCTGCCTTTTGAGGCATTACTAACGGAAGAACCGAGGGAGTACGATGACTTAAGTGCTTATTCCTATTTACTATACGATCATCAAATTAGCTATAGTTATTCTGCGACTTTACTTAAAGAAATGCGTGAACGAAAGCACCGTGTACCTGCACAGCAGGAATTGCTCGCTTTTGCACCATTTTTCAACGGCCGAAGTGATACGCTGATCGCCCAAATAGATACTACTGTATTAGGTTCCGCTTTGGTATTGAAAGATTCCTTAGGCACTCTACCCCTAAGCGGAGAAGAAACGAAAAGTATTACTCAAATGCTGGGAGGAGAACCGTACTACGGTTCAGCAGCCACCATAGAGCTTTTTCGAGAGTTGGCTCCCTTGTATCGGATCCTACACCTATCGACTCATGCAGAAGCAGATGACCGGGTAGGAGATTATGCTTACTTGGCCTTTGGTTGGCCAGATGATGCCGGAAAATTCACGAAACTCTATGCCCGCGATCTTTATAATATCTCCTTGAATGCCGATATGGTGGTGCTTTCGGTCTGCGAAACCGGGCGTGGTAAGTTGAGGCGTGGAGAAGGAATCGTAAGCCTTGCCCGAGCCTTTGCTTATGCGGGGGCAAAAAGTATTTTTACTACACTTTGGAAAGTAGAAGAGCAAGCGACTAAAGACGTGGTGCTATTTTTCTACAAGTACCTACAAATGGGGCATTCTAAAGACCGGGCACTGCACTTGGCCAAGTTAGAATACCTTGATCAGAATAAGGAAGATATTCGCTTACAACACCCTTTCTTTTGGGCGAGTATGATTGGAATTGGAGATATGAATAGCTTGTAAAAAGCCACTTTGAATCATTCTATTACCCTACAATTAATATTAACAATATGCGATTTTTATCATTTTTTATTCTTCTGTACGGTTGCCTAACCGTCCAAGTATTACAAGCTCAATCACTAGCACCTTCTGATACGATTACTGCACAGCAATATGTCAGTGAGGCACTGAAGAGTGTTTCGCAAAGAGAGAACAACAAGGCACTCGTTTATAGTGATTCTGCAATTATTATTTACAGTGAATTGGGTTATGAAAATGATTCATTACGTTTAGCTGATGCATGGCTAGGTAAAGCAGCTGCACTGAAGGGATTAGGGGATTATGATCCTGCTATTGAACTATTTAGTGCAGTCATTATAACAAAGAAAACGCTCCCGACGGCTAAAAATTTGCGCAATATAGCCTACAGCTATAATTCCTTAGGAAACATGTACAGTGACATGGGGAATTTTGATTTAGCTGTTGAGAATTACAACGCATCATTAGCCGTGAAATCTGATTATTACGGGGAAAAGCACCGGGAAACTTTATTTACAAAGATGAATATTGCCAGTCTTTATTCTCAGTATGGTTTTTTTGACGAAGCTATTGAACAATACCAGGGTATGGTGATGGAATTAGAGGGGAATTCCGAGGTTGATACTACTCAGTTTCAAATTCAGCTTTCCATGTTAATTGGCAATACCTACGGAAGAAAAGGTGATCATGACAATGCGATCATTTTTCATTCTAAATCATATCAATTAATAGAAAGCGTATTGGATGGTGATGATCACCTTAAAGCATCTCTTTTGTCTAATCTAGGAATTGGCTATAAGAATAAAGGCAAATTAGAACGCTCTATCGCTTATCATGACCAAGCACTTTTTATGCGTATAAGAATATTTGGAGAAAATACGCCACAGGTTGCAAATAGCTACATGAATATGGCGGTTACTTATCTGGAGCTTAAGGATTGGGAAAAAGCGGTTGAATATTCCCATAAAGCAATTACTATTTTTGAACAATTTGATTGGGCTACAGGGTCATTACTAATGGTGTATGATAACCTTGGTATTGCATATGCTGGAATGAAAAATTATCAAAAAGCGCTTGAGTATCAATACTTAGGGTTATTGGGTCTTGAGAAACTATATGGCAAGGACTACCCAGCGTTGGCGAATTCTTATCAAATAATAGGAAGTACTTATCAAGAACAGGGAATTATCGATAGTGCAATTCATTATTTCACAAAATCTCTGAGTTTATGCGAAAAGTCAGGCATGATAAGTTCGAAGTTTATTTTACAAAATAATCTAGGTAGAGCTTATTTAGCTGCTGAGAATTATACAATGGCTAAAGAAGTATTAGCCTTGAATGTACAGCAAAATTCGTTTGTTAAGGATAGTGAAAACCTTGATGACGTAATAATTCCTATTGATTATTTAGGGGCAATGAACGAACTCGCCCGGGCTTATTTTTTAGAGTATCAAATCAATAGTAACCCTTTGTATCTTGATACAGCTTTTATGCTGCAAAACAAAAGTTTGGAGGCTTATTCCTATTTTCGATTGCGATCAGCAGAACAAGATGATAATACACTGTTAACGAGCATACCTTTACTTCTAAGTAATTATTGCTCAATGTTAGCATATACGGACGATCCGCTAAAAGCAATCAATGCTTTTAACTACTTGCAAGCTATGAAGTCTGTTGTGTTATTAAAAGCAATCAACGATGCTGAAGCTAAAAATTTTGCAGGAATATCGGAAGAATTCCTCCAGAGAGAACTGAAATTACAGAGAAGTATCACGGAACAAGAAAAGCTAAAGCAAGCACTAATTGAGGAGGAGGAGACTTTAATAGACACAGCTATTCTTCGATTGAGTACTGTTATTTTTGATTTACGAGAGGAGTACGGACAATTAAAAAATAAGTTAGAAAAAGAAAATGCCGCTTATTATCAAGCTAAGTATAACCTTGCTTCAGTTTCTTTAGATGAAGTTCAGAATTCCTTATTGGAAGAAAATCAGTCTATTGTTGAGTATTTTATAGGAGATAAGAGTTTGTTTATTTTTCTGGTTCAGAAAAACAACTTCGAAATTCAAGAGGTATTGCTAGATACTGTTTTTTCGCAGTGGGTAACAGATATGACACAAGAAGGTATTTTTGGTTATTATAATGCTCCTGGTGCGAAACAAAGTCGGCGTAATTATGCACGCTCTTTGTTGAAGTATACAAATGCTGCTACACGACTTTATAAACTTTTGATAGCACCGGTAGAAAATAAACTTACCGAGGAGATAATCTTTGTTCCTGATGGGGTATTAGGCTATATCCCATTTGAGGCTTTACTAAAGCAAAAACCAGATGATTATAATGATTTGACTTCGTACAAGTATTTAGTTTATGATCATCAAGTCAGTTATACGTATTCTACGACCCTTTTACGGGAACTAAAGGAAAAGGTACATTACCAAGAACCTTCGGGCAGTCTACTGGCTTTTGCTCCTTTCTTTGTTGGTAATGCTGATACCTTGGTGGCACATACAGATACCACTCTACAAGATTTTAATTTAGTGCTAAAAGATTCTTTATCTGCTCTGCTGGAAAGTGGCGAGGAAATTAAAATAATTTCAGAGCTGTATAATGGAGACCCTTATTACGGTTCAGAAGCATCAATTGAGTTGTTTTTGACGTTTTCGCCTAGGTATCGCATATTGCATCTTTCCACTCATGCAGAAGCTGATGATCGAGTAGGAGACTATGCCTATTTGGCTTTTGGATGGCCTGGTAAGGAGAGTGAGTTTGCTAAGCTTTATGCACGTGACCTCTATAACCTTTCGTTAAATGCAGACATGGTGGTGTTATCAGCTTGTGAAACCGGACGGGGTAAATTACGTCAAGGGGAAGGAGTCATCAGTTTAGCTCGGGCTTTTGCTTATGCTGGCGCAAAGAGCATTTTTACAACTCTTTGGAAGGTGGAAGAAGGAGCTACAAAAGATTTAGTGCTAGCGTTTTATAAATACCTTGATGAAGGGTATAGTAAAGATAAAGCCTTACGGTTTGCAAAGATGGAATATTTGAAGAATAATTCAGCAAGCCCTGAATTAACCCACCCCTTCTTCTGGGCGAGCATGATTGGAATTGGAGATATGACAGAGATGAAAATACCTTAGTTTGAATTTCGGCTAGTGGTCTGTCAACCAGAATTTTTAGGTTTGACAGAATACTAGATGGTCAAAGTCATGAGGCAACTATCTCAGCTTTTGCAACTTGCTTTCAAGTGCAATTCCTTGCTGGTGGTAGTTATGTCTATCATCATTGGTGATGAGTTCTAATAATGAGGCAATTTGTTGTTTGTTCTTAGAATGATCAGGTAATAGCGATAGTAGTGAATACCATTCGCCATATTGGCGTACTTCTTTGAATTCTTGGTCAGCAGCCATTGTGGAAAAGACTTCACTCGCTGCTGCATATTGCCCACTTTGAAAATAGGAATGACCCAGCAGCTCTTGGGCTCGCTCATAATAAGCTTCACCAATGTCAGGTTTAAGTTGACTAAACTCAGTAATGGCTACAGGGTAATCTCCGGCTTTAAAGGCTGTTATGCCAGCGTCTAGAACGGACTCGTTATCTTCTCCAGATGCTTTAAGGTTGATTTCTTGAGGGAATTCATAGGCACCTGTAGCCATAGCAAGATATTCTTTACTTAAATCAGGTGATTGTTTTTGTTCAGGTTCTTCCTCTCGGTCAGAAGGAGGAGGCAGATTAGGTGGGTCTTGGGCAATAGGTAAGTCAGGAGGGGGGAGTTGTGGTTCTTCAATAGGTGTTTGAGGGACAGACTCTATTTTTGTTGGTAAGGAGTCTCCACTCCAGCGCCAATAGGCTGCAATTCCTACAATCAATAGTACACCTCCTAGTAACCATAAATAGCGATACCCCCCAGAAGTAGGCGGAGGAGGTTCCGTCTGCCAACCCTTCATGTTAGCCCGGAGTTTGTCTTCGAGGATAAGCTCCAGGGATTCGTGTTCTAAACGTTGCATATCTACCATCTCCGACAAAGATGGATCACTTGCTAGTTTTTTCTCGAAATTATTGGCTTCATTCACCGACATTTCGTTTAGCAAGTATCGCTCTATTGTATCAAACAGTTGTTCGTTCATCTCCATGGTTACCTACTTTACCAAATTTTTCCAATTGGGGTGCTTAGCGAAAAAGGTTTTAAGTTTTTTTCGGCAGCTGTAAGCTTCTTTTTTGGCCATCTCAGCACTACTTAGTTTCAGCGTATTGGCTATTTCCTGCATAGAATAGTGGAGTTGATACAGTTCTAAAACTTGCTGGCAGCGACTTCCCAATTGCTTCAAAGCTTCTCGTAAATAATATTTTTTCTCTTGTGAAATAAGCTGTGCGTCTGGCCCCTCTACGTACTCTTCTTTTTGTAGAGTAAGTTCTTCCTGAGGACGTTTTTTCCTGAACTGGCCCCACCAATACCATTTTACAATGGCAAAAAAATACGTTTGTAGAGAGCTTTCTCCTTTAAATCTGTTTTGTCGAATATTCCGATCGAATAAGATAATAGCTTCTTGAAAGGCATCTTCCCCATCTTGTTCATTCCCTCCTTTTGAACGCACATATTTTATGGACATACTTTTCCAGGATAAATCTGTGAAAATATGATGCAAAGCATTATTCCGGTCACTAGTAGACCCTAAGATAGCTTGTTGAAGCCTCTTGTCATCCCAATCGGTGTTTCGCATTAATATAGTGCTTTAAATAAATGAAAGGTGACCACTTTTACAAATATAAAAAAGTCAGGAAAATGTAGGTGTGTTATTTGAGGAATTAAAATAGAGCCTTTGGTTTCCTGAGAAGGTAATTACCTTTGCATCACTCCCCCAATCCATAGCTGATTAACAAAATATAACTCGTTCTTATGAGGCTATTGCTACTAGCTGGATGTACCTTCTCTTCTCTCCTTCTCATTGCGCAAACCGATGCGGCTTACGACTGGATAGTGGGGCCGAATTTGACTTACACTACTTACGAAGAAAACCCGGATAAGAATAGCGATGATAAGATGATTAACCTCTGGTTTTCGGATGCCAACGGAACATGGTTTTATCCTACTATTGATGAGGAACCCATTCGTTACGATTATGTGACGAGCTCTTATTCCCGGTTTTTATTAGATAAAGAGATGATTCTAATGGAAAGTCCCAAAGGCTTGATTTTCGCCAATCGTGAAGGGAAGAAATTACGCTTCCTTGTGAATACGATTTTGTAGCAAAAACGCTAGGAGATTCGACCGTTATTCGTGCGAAAAAAGGCAACCTAACTTATTATTTGGATGGTGAAGGAAAACCCTTATACGATGTAAGCTCCTTTACCATTACTCGCTACTTAGGAGGAGACTATTTTGTGGGTGCGCGTAGTGGAAAATGCGAGATTGTCCATCTTGATGGCCGAACGATTATTCCTACAGACATTTATCCAACAGATCCTACCAGAGTAGCCAATGTGGGCTATTTGCCCGATAGCAAAGGCGGAAAACTGATGGTTGCCGATAAGCTGATGAGTAATTTAGCCATTTACGATACCAGTGGAGCTATCATCTACCAGCGAACAAGTACAGATTACAGCCTAAACTGGGGCTTAAAAGATGATTACATCTACATTACCGAAGGTAACAAAACCGGACTTGTTGACCTGAATNGAGAGGAAGTACTGCCTATAAAGTATCGGCACCTAGCGATTTTCAAAGTGGATGGAGAAATCAAATACCTGAAAACCAGCCAGATTTATGCGGATAGAATTAATCCTACCAAAGGGGGGCTTGTTGGATGGCGTGGTGACCCACTTAGTCGACGCGAAAACAAATGAAGTGATCATAAGTGGAAATACCGGCTTACGCTGGATCAATGAAGATCATCTGCTGGTTTATTTCGGTACAACCTACGGAGTGGCACGTTTAAAATAAGGAGCGATGTTCTTACGTTAAGACACCGTCTTCAGCTTACGCGCCAGTATAATGGCAACGACCGACATGATGATCGCAAAATACCCGACATACTGGTAATGCCCCAGGCTTCCATCAGGATTTTCGATGACAATCATCCCTGCAATAAAGGAACTGAGGGCCAAGCCTGCCTCATTGATGGAGGCCCGAATACTCATAAAACTACCCCGGCTTTCTGGCTTTACCACAGAGGTGACCAAGGTCGTCGCTGGAACATTACGTCCACTGGCGACGAGAAAAAAGCTGGCACTAGCCATAAGTGCCAAAGGCAAAATGACGGGTGGTAGATTGGTGATAGCAAAAATGGAAAAGAGTGCCAAAATGCTTGATAAGGTAAATATAAGAATGTGCCCAAACCGGTCGGCCAAGCGCCCGAAAAGGGGGAGACAAATCACCGTTACAGCGCCTCCAATAGCATAAAGAAGCGCCACCTCCCTGGACGTAAAGCCAATGTTGAGCTGCATATACGGCGCAATGAAAGGAATGATGGTGAAATGCCCCAGCATGAGCACCAAGCTAAAAAGCAGGGCGCGGAGCTGGTTGGGATCGGAACTGACGAGCCGGATAATTTCTCGCGGGCTAGTGTTGATGGTGACCCCGTCTTTTTGTTGAAAATGATGTCGTAGCGGAGGAATCACAAAATAAGAAAGGACTAAAAAGGCACAAGAAAGTGCACCAACCACCAAGAACGGTGCACTGGTTCCATATTCATCTGCCAAGAAAATACCCGCAGGCACCCCCGCAATTGAGGCTGCGGAGAAGGAAATCATGATCTTACCGATGGCCGCACCACGTCGTTGAAAAGGAACAATGTCGCCAATTACAGCCAGAATAAGTGCCCCCAGGGTACCCCCAAATGCACCGGTAAAAGCTCGTGACGCGAGGAAAATACCGTAGCTGGGCGCAAAAGCACAGGCCAAGGTACCGATAGTAAACCCTAGATAGACGACCAGTAAGGCATGGCGCCGATCAAAGCGATCGATAAACATGGCGCCAAACAATCCTGCCGCAAACGCCGCAAATGCATAGGCAGAAACGAGAAGGCTAAACTGCTGTGGATTGATATCGTAAAGCTCCATGAATTGTTTGCCCAATGGCATCATGATCATAAAATCTACGATGTGGGTAAACTGTAGGGCTGCTAGCAGAAGAATAAGGAGGTTTTCGTTTTTGATCATATTTCTTCTGCTAGACGAGGGCTATTTTGAAGTCGCGAAGCGACCAGTGTTCAGTTAGAGACTTTTTCAAAAGTCCAAATCATAGGTAGTAGTGGAATGGAACACAGGGAGCCCACGGATAGTTCTGGTATGACCTGATTTTTGTACGGTTCCTAAATTTTAGGATAACAGAGATAATATTTGGTAAACATTCTAGGTGAAACAGTACTGTCGGACAATTCGGACATTGGTAGCACTTTTCCAGACTTCATAAGGATACTTATTTCGTCTTTATAAGCAGAATACGAAGTGTTGGTCTCCTTGCCCTCAATGACAAGTTGGTCGGCTGCGGAGGGAGGGAGACCAGGTGCTTCATTGATCTTTTTACGAATACTTTCGACATATTCCTTAGCAAAGGGTTCGTAACTAAATTCCAGACGGAACAGTCGTCGATTGGCTAAGCCGCGTGCCAGGAAGGAAAGGTTAGGGTCTTCGTTATCTTGCCACTCTTTGACGGCTGCCGCAATGTCGGTATCATCGAGTCGGGAAAAGACCTGTAAGAGTTCATCACGTTTGGTGTGGAAGTCGGTGCTGGAGAGATCACGATTTTCGAGAAAGTAACGGAGAACGGAAGGAGCAGGGAGCAGATGTCCTTTGCTGATCAATTCTTTAGCACGTTCCATGATTTTGATGAGCATCAACTCCGCAGCCAAAACAGTCTTATGGAGGTAGACTTGCCAGTACATCAGGCGGCGGGCGGTAAGAAAGCGCTCGATAGAGTAGATGCCTTTTTCTTCGACTACGAGTTCCCCTTCATGTACCGTCAGCATTTTGATAATACGGTGATAGCCGATAACCCCTTCGCTGACGCCAGTAAAGTAACTGTCGCGGTTGAGGTAATCCATCCTGTCCATGTCTAGTTGACTGGACACGAGTTGTGCCAAAAATGGTTTGTGATAACGACCTTGGAAAATCTCCATGGCTAAAGCCAATTCACCATTGAATTCCTCGTTGAGCTTCTCCATGAAAAGCAAAGACAGCTCTTCGTGATGAACTTTTATCAGGGTGTGTTCCAGGGTATGCGAAAACGGGCCGTGGCCAATGTCGTGTAACAGGATAGCGATTTGTACGGCCTCGGATTCTTCCGAACTGATGTCAATGCCTTTGGCTCTGAGGGTTGCAATAGTTTGGCGCATCAAGTGCAATGCTCCCAGTGCATGATGGAAGCGAGTGTGTAGTGCTCCGGGGTACACATAATGGGTAAGGCTGAGTTGCTTGATTCGCCGTAGCCGCTGGAAGAAAGGATGTTCGACCAAATCAAATAAAGTGCCGTAAGGAACCTGGATAAATCCATAAACCGGGTCATTGAAAATTTTATGCGACTTCATTCTTTGCTGTTTAGGGCTGGTAAAATACGGTTTAAGCTAAGGATAGGGGGGATCTATGCCGGGAAAAAAGCCAAGGAAGGAAAACTTCACATATAGTTAAGCCTGATTTTGCTAAATTTGTTCTGTAGGGATGTCTATAGCATTTTCTACCAAAGAACGATGGAACCTTTTAGTTGGCTCATTCGTTTCATTACCATTAATCATGGAATGGTCACAAAAGACCCTCTTCCGTATTCGTTAAATATAGAATACAACTACTTGAGCGAAATTATCCTGCAAGTGGATGGAGTAGATCCACTGACCCTTTTTGGTCAAAAAAACAGAAATTTAACCTTAGTACGCGATGCTATCCCTGAGGTAACGATCACCAGCCGGGGAAGTAACGTTAAGATCAAAGGTGAAAAGAAATTCACGCAAAAAGCAAAAAGCCGTATAGAGCTTATGGTGCGCCTACTCAAGGAACACCATGAACTCACAGAACAAACGGTAAAAGATTTGTTGAAAGGCGAAAACCCCTTCGATACGAAGTTGGGGCGTGGCAAGGGTACCAAAACCATCTTGCACGGCCGCACCGGTAAACCAATCAAAGCCAAGACGATCAACCAGCAGGTTTTGGTGGATCGTGCAGAAATCAATGATGTGGTTTTTGCTGTTGGACCGGCAGGTACAGGTAAAACCTATACTGCGGTAGCATTGGCCGTGCGTGCTTTGAAAAATAAGGCGGTTAAAAAAATTATCCTGACGCGACCTGCCGTAGAAGCAGGTGAGAGCCTGGGCTTTTTGCCTGGTGATCTGAAGGAGAAAATTGACCCTTATCTGCGGCCTCTGTATGACGCGCTGGATGATATGATACCACCAGAGACTTTGACGAAGTTTATGGATACGCGGGTCATTGAAATTGCTCCGCTAGCTTATATGCGTGGGCGTACGTTGGACAATGCTTTCATCATTTTAGATGAAGCGCAAAACTGTTCAACTGCACAAATCAAGATGTTCCTTACTCGTTTAGGCCCTTCTGCAAAGTGTATCATTACTGGCGATTTATCACAGGTAGATTTGCCATTTAGCCAAAAGTCGGGTTTGCGTAAAGCGATTGATTTGCTTACCAATATCGATGGTATCGGACTGGTGAAGCTATCAGCTGATGATGTGGTACGTCACCGTCTGGTGAAAGAGATTATTCGGGCTTACGAAAAAGAAAGTGAACGCAAGCGACTGTGGCGGGAAGGCAACCGTGAAGAGGAGTAGTTTGGCCTTCACTAGTAGGTGGTTTTAGACTTCGAATAGATGCCTGCATTTTGTAAGAAAAATCATATTTGTCCTTCCTCATGCGGTAGGACAAAGAGGAAAGCTGCTATTTTGCGGCTTTCCTCTTTTTAATCAATATCCAACTATGGACGTTCTACATATATCCAAGCCGGATCGGCACCTCAAGGGCGAAATTCAACTGGCGGGTTCCAAGAGTATTAGTAATCGTGCTTTGATTATCCAGGCACTTTGTACGGAACCTTTCGAAATTAAGCGTCTGGCAAATGCCAAGGATACAGAAACCCTCGAGGCTTTACTGAAAAGCAAAGAGGAAGTGCTGGACGTGGGCGCAGCGGGTACTACTTTTCGTTTCCTGACGGCTTATTTGGCAAGTCGGCCTGGTACTCAGGTACTCACTGGTTCGGAACGGATGAAGCAACGCCCTATCGGCGTACTGGTAGAAGCTTTACGCTCACTTGGTGGCCAGATTGAATATGTGGAAGCTGAGGGCTACCCTCCTTTGCGGATTGGTTATCAAGCAGGGTTTGGAGAAGATGCACACCTCCGTATTCCTGCAAGTACGAGTAGTCAGTATATTACGGCATTGCTCTTGCTGGGGCCGACATTGCCGCAGGGGATAAGGCTGGAGCTGGAAGGAAAAATTGTCTCGCGACCTTATATTGAAATGACGCTGGGTTTGATGAAGCACTTTGGTGTGTCACACACTTGGGAGGGGAATGTCATCCGTGTTGAGCCACAGGCCTATGAGGCGAATGCTTTTACGGTGGAAGCCGATTGGTCGGCAGCGAGTTACTACTATAGTTTGGCCGCATTGAGCGACAGTTGTGACCTGCAGTTGCATGGCTTATTTGCGGATAGTTTCCAGGGAGATTCCGCTTTGCAAGAGATGTATACGAGCTTTGGTGTGCAGACGATATTCAATGAAACAGGGCTGCGGTTGACCAAGGCAGCGGGTACCGCTCCTCCGCCCCTTTTTGAATATGATTTTATTGCTTGTCCGGATATTGCCCAAACTTTGGCAGTGACTTGTGCCGGATTAGGAACGCAAGGCTTGTTTACCGGTTTAGAAACCCTGCGCATCAAAGAAACGGACCGTATTGCAGCTTTGAAAACCGAACTGGCTAAAGTCAATTCTTTTTTTAGTCCTTTACCCGCTCGTTTTTCTAAGNATTCGCAAAAAGAGTACTTCATGCTCGAAGGCAAAGCCGACTGGACGAAGGCTCCAACTTTTGCCACTTACGAAGATCACCGAATGGCTATGGCTTTTGCTCCATTGGCGCTATATGCTCAGGTAGCGGTTGCTGAACCCGATGTTGTCGTAAAATCATATCCCGACTTTTGGAAAGATTTGGGCAGTTTAGGATTTGAATTTTAATGCTTTGACTGTCATCGTGTTCTGTTAATGTTGATAGCGTAATTGGCCACGGAGGTGGAGAGGAACGGAATAGCACCGTTTTGTAGTCAGCGAGAAAGGCGGAGCCTGGAGCCCGGTGCCCGGAGGGCGCAAGGACGAAGATGGGCAGGAGCGACAGCGACCGACAGCCTGGTGCCGTAGTGGCATTTGCGCAGCAACGCCACTACCGGCACGGCCCCAAAACAACAAAAGCCCTGTCAAGAATCATTTCCTGAAAGGGCTTTTAAGTAAAATTTCTGATCGTATAAAGAAAGACGACCTATTCGCATTCCTTCTTATCGTACGTCCAGAATTTTTATTTCTACACGTTGGTTGCGTCTTCGTCCGGCAGCGGTTTCATTGGTGTCGATGGGAACATCTTTGCCGTAGCCCTTATAGCGAACTCTGCTTCTTGGTATGCCTTTTCTCACCAGGTAATCGGCTACTGATTTAGCACGAGCGGTGGAGAGTGTCTCTGCGTAGCGAGCATCGGCCCAGCCGTTGGTGTGGCCACCTACCTCGATAACGACATCTGTGTTATTAGCCATGAAGTTACGAAGCTCCTCAAGAGCTGGTAGAGACGCCGTAATGATGCGGGAACTATCTGCCTCAAACTGAAGATCGTCGAGGGTGATGGTTTTTCCGGCGGTCATTTCCGAACGTTTAACTCCTGCCAGGGTAGAGGTTGCGGTTTCCTGGTTATTATTAGCAGGTGGTTCCGTGACTGGCTGTACCGGCGTTACTTGTGGATCAGGAGACCTGGGAGTTACGCTGGCCAAAGGTTGGCCGGTAGGCTCGGGATCCTGAGGCCCCTCGACTACTTCCTCTGCACATGGCATTGGTTCAAGCTGCGAGGCGTCGTCCAATAGAAGGTTGCCATTATAGGGAAAGAGGGAAGGCGTTTGATAGAAAACCTCCAGCACGATGTGCGAATAATCAGCACCTGGTTCAAATTTGAAATTGAATTCCTTCCAATCAGGGTTGCTTATCAAAGGCGACTCATCGAGTAGTTCTCGCTTGTCACAAGAACCGAAACCTCCCCATATTCGCAATTTTACGGGCTTTATGTAGTTGGCTGGTACGTTCTTTTCCCGGCTTACACTGTAGTAGGATAAAGAACGTGCGAGCTTGATACTAAAGGAGTAGCAAGCACCATTTTGGAGGGGTTGACTAAGGAGTTGCCCGATGGATTCCCAAGTGTCGTTGTCTCGAACTACCATTCCGAGATAGGTATTCCCAGAATACGCAGGTTTGGTTACCTGGAAGGTAAACTCGGGCTGTATATCGGGAGGAGACTCGCTGAGTGGGCCACAGTTAGTCCAGTACCGGGGGGTCTGGCTATGGCGAGGCATATCTTCGAAAGAAGGGTTGTCTAGGGTGATAACTTCTCCTTGCGCCGTCACCATAGTGGGAGCGAAAAAGGAAAGAAGTAGTAGACTCATAGCTAATGGCCAAACAAATTTCATTGGCTTCGTGCTTTTAAAAATCATCAAGGAAGACAAAATTAACGCTTATTGTGGACTAATAACGTTCAAGGGGGGCGAAATTGTTATGAATAGGGGCCTAAAATGCTGGCAATCGTACAGGTTTTGCTATGAAAGTCTTAGGTGGAGGGGGTAAAGTACAATGTTTTAGGTGCGAAGCCCAAGACACTTCTTGAAACTTCGCACCTACGGGATTGCTATTTAAAGGCGTTTATTCCCGTGACGGCCATTCCTGTGATCAGGAGGTGGATGTCGTGAGTACCTTCGTAAGTAAGTACTGTTTCGAGGTTCATCATGTGGCGCATCACCGGATATTCGTTGGTAATACCCATACCACCATGAATCTGGCGGGCTTCGCGAGCTACATCCAGTGCCATAGCTACGTTATTGCGCTTGGCCATACTGATCTGTGCCGGGGTTGCTTCGCCTTTATTGGCCAGTGTTCCCAATCGCCAGGCAAGCAGCTGAGCTTTGGTAATTTCGGTAAGCATTTCAGCCAATTTCTTCTGAGTGAGCTGGAAACCGGCAATAGGCTTGCCAAATTGGACACGCTCCATGCTGTAACGCAGTGCAGAATCATAGCAGTCAAGCGCTGCACCGATAGCTCCCCAGGCAATACCGTAACGGGCTTTGCTCAGGCAAGAAAGAGGGCCTTTTAACCCTTGCACATGAGGTAGAACGTTAGCTTTGGGTACACGCACATCTTCAAAGACGAGTTCACCCGTGATACTAGCACGTAATGACCATTTGCCATGAATTTGCGGAGCACTAAAGCCTTCCATACCTTTTTCAACGATCAAGCCGCGGATAATGCCTTCTTCGTCCTTGGCCCAAACGACAGCTACGTCGGCCAATGGAGAGTTGGTGATCCACATTTTGGCACCGTTGAGGATGTAAGCATCACCATCATCCTTGATATTGGTGACCATCCCGTCGGGGTTGGAGCCGTGATCGGGTTCGGTCAAGCCAAAGCAACCGATAAATTCACCACTACCTAATTTGGGGAGGTACTTACGCTTTTGTTCTTCTGAACCGAAACGATAAATCGGATACATCACCAACGACCCTTGCACAGACGCCATAGAGCGGATCCCGGAATCGCCACGCTCCAGCTCTTGCATGATAACACCGTAGGCGATTTCGTCCATACCGCCACCACCGTATTCTGCGGGGATACTAGGCCCAAAAGCGCCGATGTCGGCTAAGCCTTTGTAAAGGTGAGTAGGGCATTCGCCACGCTCTGTGTATTCTTCAATAATAGGAGAAACCTCTTGTTTTACCCAATCACGTACTGCGGCGCGTGCCATGCGGTGATCTTCATTGAGGAGGTCATCCACCAAATAATGATCATGAAATTGGAAGCGGTCTTCCCGAGCTTTCTTTTCGATGGTCGGAGAACCAGTACCGTTATTGTTCGTTGCCATATCGCTTTTTAGCTTTGGTTAGGGGAAGAAAGAAGTAGCTAAAATCTTCTGTCTTCGTAAATTTTGGCAAAGGTACGTTTTTCGCTTATTTTCTACTCATTTTGTAGCAAGTGTGACCGGTTTTTTACGTAAGAAGAAACAAAAAGGGCGCTTAGGTTATTTTTTAGGGGCCTCCCCCGTAGTAACGGGGGCGCTACGTTGCGCAGTTCGTTCTTCACTCAGCCCTTCGGGCCTACCCGTGCCGGGTAGCTGCTGCACATCGCTAGGCCGAGCGCATTTATAAAGGTTGAATAATCAATATTTTAGGCAATAAACCTTTTGTCTTCAAAGTGGTCTTAGGAAAAAACACGCCCATGAGATTATTTTGTACATCATTTGCACTGCTTTTGTGCTCCTTCTATTTGGATGCTCAAATTATTGAAAAACCGCTTGGTTGTTTTGCAGGCACGAACGGTACCAACCCCAATGTCGTTTCACATCCTGATGCTCGAGGTATTCTGCTGACCGAAAAATGGTCAAACATAGAATCTACGCCCGGAGTTATTGATTTTATCTTACTAGATAACAAAATCAATATTGTTAAAACTGCTGGACTGAAATACGCATTAGCTATTTCAGTGGGAGCGTTTGGTAGCCCCGAGTGGCTTACCGGAACGTTAGGAGCGGGGTATTTTGATTTCGAATACCAAGGCCAAAATTGGAAGTTGCCATTATGGTGGGATGATATCGTAGAAGAAAGACTCGATGCTTTAATTACTGCATTAGGGGAGCGGTATGCCGCTGATACCTTACTCTCGCATGTTTATGTGTCACAAATGACAGTAAATGGTATTGAAGGCCATTTGAATGGGGTCGATATGGATGCTTTCACTTCGAGTGGGTTCACCAATGAGCAATGGATCACTTGTGCAAAAGCAACGGTGTTGAAGTTTGGTGAGGCATTTCCTGATAAGCCTATTGTTTTTGAAATCCATGAAATAGACAGAGACACGATAGTTCCTGCAACAATCATAAACGACCTAGTTAATGAGGAGGAGCTCTGTGAACGGGTTGGATTAGGAATGTGGTGGATTTCTGGAAAAACCTCCTATCAGCCTGATTTAATAACATATATTTCAAATTTCCAAGGAGATAAATACGCCCAGGTTATTGGCAGGTCCGATCAAGTAGAAAGATTCCAGGATAGTTTGTACAGTACCGTTTTTGCGCAAGCCAAAACATTGGGAATTCGTTACATAGAGCCATGGCCTTACGAGTTTCAATATCATACCTATGATAGCTTACTACAAGATTTTAATACTTGGGCGGATAATAATTTTTCTCCTTCCGATACATGTGCTGTGCTTAGTAATGTAGCGTTTCCTTCAGAAGAGGAGCAAAGTGTAAGGGTTTACCCCAATCCCACTAGAGGGCCATTGTATTTAAAGACAGATATGATGATTGAAACGGAAGTTTCAGTTTATACAACAACAGGGCAAATGGTCATTCCTCCTACAAATCAAAAGGAAGTGGACATGAGTCATTTGCCACAAGGCGTATATTTAGCGTTGATAGAAATGGCAGAAAATACAATTGTCAAGAAGATATCGAAAATAGACTAAGCTGGATTTTCTACAGACTTTTACCAGGTTAAACGCATCAAAATAGAATGGTCAGCAATACTGATGATTAAAACAGGATGGCCCACCTCTTTTGAATAGACCGTGGAAACCCTGTCAAATCCGTTAAACTCTGAGGAATGTGAATTTATTATTGAACCATTCCTTAGATCATAGCTGCTGAGAAGTTTTGGTGCGGCTAGCCTAGACTTTTGTTTAAAGTCACACTAAGTGAGGGGGCTTCAAGGTCGTACAGTGATTGGGGATGTTTTTACGCGTTTTTGCTTGTTTAGTGCCGTTGCTCCACGACCCGCATGGCGGGACCCACCCTATATCTGGTGAGTTCCAGTCCGAACACCGCACATCTCCTGCTAACCTAAGCAGAAGACACGCTTTCACACCCTCTCCCCGATGATTCGGAAAGAGGCCTACATTGCGTTAAGAAAAACCTTTGAATGCTCCGAGTTGACTAAACCAAGAGTTGATTACCGATGATTGTGCGACATTTAGCCGAATGTCGTTGAGCAAAGATATAAAATTCCACTATTAAACAGTAATTGTTTTTAGTTTTTGTTTAAAAAACTAAAAATTTATTCTATTGTAGTAATGGTTTTAGGCCTTACCTTAGCGACAATATCTAAAAACGCAAGTCAATGGCATTAATTGGATTGGAGGGTATGCGCTTTAATGGCCCACACGGTTTTTATCCAGAGGAAGAAGTGCTGGGTAATGATTTTTTGATTGATATCTACTTGGATGTCAATACCAGACGTGCAGCTATGCACGATGATTTGGGGTCTACGGTAAACTATGAGACGGTTTATCTGATGGTCCAATCGGAAATGAAGAAATCTGCACAACTCATTGAGACGCTGGCTGATCGTATTGTTAGCCGGATCAGCGAATTTTACGATAACCTTAAAGGTATTCGTCTGGTTGTTCGCAAGCTTAACCCACCCCTTAGTGGGCAGGTGGCCGCGGCTTATATTGAAGTAAAAACAGGTAGTTTTTCTGGCGGTGGTGGAGGTGGCGGGAAAATGAGCTCCTTATTTGGATAAAAGCGTTTGCAAAAAAGCCACGTCATTGCGCATGGATTATTAATTTTCTCCACCCTTTAACTTTTTACTAACGGTGAATGACGAGCCTTCAGCGTTAAACTTGCGTCTAATCAACAAAAAACGACCAATATGTTTAAGCAAATAACCTTTATCCTGGCCTTGTTGTCGCTAACAGCCTGTGATACTACTGACCTTAATAGTGTGCTTGGTGCTGTTTTGAATAGCGAGAACGGGCTTACTTCTACGGAAATAGGCAGCGGCCTGAAGCAAGCCTTGGAAATTGGAATTAGTAAGGGCTCAGACCGACTTTCCCGTGAAAACGGTTACTTCGAAAGTCCCTACAAAATTTTACTCCCAGAGGAAGCACGTAAAGTAACGGATCGCCTACAGAACATTCCTGGCTTCTCTAACCTGGAAGCTAATGTTTTGGAAAAGATCAATAGAGGGGCAGAAGATGCGGCTTCTAAAGCCAAGCCTATTTTTGTAAATGCCATCAAATCCATGACCATCACCGATGCGCTTGGAATCCTTAAAGGAGATAAAGATGCTGCCACTGTTTATTTGAAGCGGGTAACTTACCAGCAGCTTTATAATGAGTTTAACCCCGTTATCGTTGAATCTTTGGATAAATTCAACGCTCGTGATTATTGGAGCAGTGCGGTAAATACCTACAATAGAATTCCATTGATAAACGATGAGGTTGATCCAGATTTGGATGATTACGTTACCAATAAAGCGCTAGATGGCCTTTTTTCACAAGTAGCAAAAGAGGAGTTGGACATCCGTAATAATATAGGTGCTCGTACGACTGATCTCTTGCGCAGAGTATTTGCGGCTCAAGACAATTAATTTTAAAGCCATTAACATGAGTCATCCCGAATTTTGATTGTCATCAAAATCTATCATTAAAGACGAAGCCCCATGATTTCTAATTAGTGAAATCATGGGGTTTTGTACAGATAGTCAGATAAATCACCTTTTCCAGCTATTTAATGACTCTTTCTAAGTTAAATTCAGGATGACTCATGCTTATTGTGCAGTACCCTGCACTATAAAATCGGAACTCGGAAGTGAGAAATCGGAAATATTTAGCGCAACCCAACCGTAGAGTGCGATCATACGTTTACGGCAGTACCCCGCACCTGAAGTCGGAGTTCGGAAGTATTTAGCTCACCAGTAGGTTCTATCATCCCGCACCCCGCACGTAGCACTGAAGTCCGCACTCCGCACCCTACCGCACTTCTTTCACAATCTTTCTTACGGCTTTTCCTTCCGCATTTTGTATTTCCAGCCAATACAATCCGCTTGGGTAGTTGCTCATTTCAAGCTGTGTTTGTCCCTGGAAAGTACCACTTTGTAGCACTTGGCCTTTGCTGTTGAACAGTTGGAAAGAAGCCTTAGTCTCCGTAGTTAACTTCACTTGCAGTATATCTTCAACAGGATTTGGAAAGATATTAGCTGGAAGGGTGTTTACTTCGGCTATGTTTACCAAAGGCTCATTTTCAGAAGGATCCGCAGCGGAAGATTGAATGACCGCTTTCGAGTCTGTTTCTTGGAGAATAGCGACAGTGAAAAGCTGATCATAGACCCAATCAGCATTAGGCATTAGGCTTCCACTAACGGTAATCGACTCACCAGCAGTAGCAGGAATAGCTACACTCACTCCTGTAGCTTCACCGTTGAAGGTACGGCGGAACACATCATAATGCTCATCTTCACCATTGGGAGCATCGTACATGACCTCTTTTTCGGCTGCAGCCAAAAATAGACTTGCGCTTCCCAGATCATTATCCGCTTCCGCAGTAATCGTGACAGAAACGATGATCTGGCCATCCTCCTTGGTCTGGCGAATATCCAGACTTACTGGTGTCGTCTGATCTTGGTACGGCTCAAAAATAGAGGCATTGTTATAATTAGTACCCGCTGAAATAGCAGTACCCTGAATTACCAAGCGTGGGGTGCCACCAAAGATTCCGTAATAGTTGGTGCGAGCATCATTTTCGCTAGGGTTGGCCTGGTGTAATACACAATTGCTGTAAGGTGAACTGGGGTGAATGCTAAGGTGCAGTATCCCTTCTTGCGAATTGAGGTTGCTATAGAAACCTGGATTACGACTAGCACAAACACCACAAACTGAATTCGTGAAATGTTCTACAATAATAGTACGTGGTACCTCTTGGGCTTGTAGGGTAAATAGTAGGCAGAAATTTAGGCTTAAGCCTAATAGTATTCCTTTTTTCATAGTGTTTTTTTTAAAGTAATGAATTTAATCTTAGTTCAAAGGTAAACACCTAAATAAACATTGTGTTCCAAAAATGATGGAACTGTCCTTGTTCTTACGCTATTGAAAGCAGGCTTTGTACCTTTGTGATCCTAACCAAAAAAACCAACATGATTAGCGTAGGAATAGTAGGAAGTGGAGCGATGGGCAGCGGTATTGCTCAGGTTGCAGCCACTGCCGGGCATAATGTTCTTATTTATGATAATAATCCCGACGCACTTGAGCGTTCCCGCAAGAGGTTGGCCAAAATTATGGACCGCCTTGTGGTTAAAGAGAGAATAACAAAAGAGGAATCTACCGCAATCCAAGGGCGCATTCAATACGTGGATTCTCTGTACAAAATGGCTGAGGTAGGCTTGGTTGTTGAAGCTATTGTAGAAAAATTAGAGGTAAAGAAAGCACTGTTCGAACAACTTGAAGATGTGCTCTCCGAAAATGCTATTCTGGCAACCAACACCTCCTCGCTGGCTGTCACTGCTATTGCTGCTGCTTGTCAAAAACCAGACCGTGTATTGGGTTTGCATTTTTTTAACCCAGCCCCTCTGATGGCATTGGTAGAAGTAGTTCCTGCTGTACAAACTGATATTAAAGTAGCGGAGGAGTGCTTCGAGTTGATGAAAAAATGGGGTAAAGTGCCAGTGATGGCTAAGGACACACCTGGCTTTATTGTCAATCGGGTAGCTCGCCCATTTTACAGTGAAGCCCTTCGGGTTTATGAGGAAGGAATCGCTGACTTAGCTACCATTGATTGGGTGATGACGGAATTAGGTGGTTTCCGTATGGGACCTTTTACTTTGATGGATTACATTGGGCATGATGTAAACTATAAGGTAACGGAAACGGTCTTTGCTGCTTTCTACTTTGACCCTCGCTATAAACCGAGTTTTACCCAGCAGCGTCTGGTGGATGCCGGATACTTGGGGCGTAAGTCAGGCCGGGGTTTTTATAATTATGAAGAAGCGAGTGTTCAGCCTGAACCAACGAAAGATGCTGCCAAAGGTAAAGCGATCCTGCACCGGATACTGGTGATGTTGATCAACGAAGCTGCCGACGCTCTCTACCTAAATGTGGCCAGCCTCGATGCTATTGATTTAGCAATGACCAAAGGCGTTAATTATCCTAAAGGCTTACTGGCTTGGGCAGATGAATTAACGATTCCCTACGTTGTCGAACAACTCGATGCTCTTTACCATGAATACCATGAAGACCGGTATCGTTGTAGTCCGGTTTTGCGTCGACTTGCCCGTGACGGCGGTAAATTTTATGAGGTTTAACGCACAGTCGTAATGTTTCTATTTTAAAGGATTTCTTAATCGATTTACGGCGTGGTATCTAAAAATGTTCACCTATGTGGTTAATAAAACAACTCTTGCTTCTCCTGTTAGGTGCCACTGCTGTTCAGGCACAATCAATCACTTGGGAATACCTACAGTCATTACCAGAGAAGGTTACCAATAATGCGGTTACCAGTGTGACGCTTGGCGACGAAACTTATTTGTACTCTTTTGCAGGCATAGATACCACCCTTGAGTGCAGTGGTGACCACCTGCGCTCCTATCGCTATTCTTTGAGTACTGATAGTTGGGAAATGCTTCCTGGTTTGCCAGACCCTAATGGCGGAAAAATAGCTGCCGCAGCAAGTACGATCAAGGATAAGGTATATGTAGTTGGTGGTTACCATTTAGCACCTGATTGCGGTGAGGTTTCCTCAAATCGTATCCATATTTTTGATCCACTAACAAACGATTTCCTGCCCGATGGGGCCAACCTCCCTGTAGCTATTGACGACCAGGTGCAAGCCGTCTGGCGCGATAGTCTTTTGTACGTTATTACGGGATGGAGTAATACGACCAATGTCAGTAATGTACAGGTGTACAACCCCAGTACCAACGTATGGCAAGCAGCAACCCCGGTGGGTACAAGTTCTGTTTGGCGTGTTTTTGGTGGCAGTGGTGTCATCATAGGTGATACTATTTATTATGCCGGCGGTGCCCGGTCTTCGGGTAGCTTTTCGGCCACTAGCTTTTTCCGTAAAGGATATATCAATCCAGAAAACCCTTATGAAATCACCTGGGAGGGGTATGCGGAACCCTTGGCGCTAGGCTACCGAATGGGAGCGGCTACCTTTAATGGGCAAGCGATCTGGTTAGGTGGCGCAGGTGATACCTATAACTTTGATGCGATTGCTTATAACGGTTCTGGAATTATTAATCCCTTAAACCGAATAGGACGTTATGATCCTTTGTCAGGGGAATGGACGGAAATTCTGGACTTTATTCCGGCTATTATGGACCTACGTGGCGTTGGAGAATTGGGTAACGGTGAGTATCTACTGGCCGGAGGCATGTTGTCTGACCAAGAGGTGACGGATCAATTGTTGAAGATTACGATCAGTGATTTAACAGATGCTGAGCAGGGTTTACCGGGCGATGAACAGCTCCAATACTTCCCAAATCCCACTAATGATATTGTAAACTTTGATTTTAAAGAACAGCAAGAAGGTCCATTGTCATGGACGCTGCTTGATATTAAAGGACAAACGCTAGAGACGGGCGAGATAGAGTCCCCAATTTCATGGAGCCTTTCTCTGACTAGATTGCCTCCCGGTACTTATTGGGTACGGTTTACTAAAAAGGATGGTAGCGGTAAGGTTGTTTCTATTCAAAAAATGTAGAACTGTTAAACGCTAAATTTGGTGCTCATCCATAACCCAATGGTGGATGAGGTAAGGGGTGTTAGGAATAGCGAGGAGTATTTAGTTCTCAACTGTTTTGATATGTTGGGACAGTTATTATTTACCACGGGGCTAAATGCGAGTGAACGTACCTTGAGTTTTTCCAACTTACCCCGCAGGGGTCTATTTATTGCAATTACAAAACAATAGGGAAGAAGCCCTTGTGCAACAGCTAATTAAGCGCTAGGTTTTTGCGACTCAATTCAACCATGCGTTCAGCTTTCACCAAAATCAAAAAAAAACCGACTTTCCTGAAAAAGGAAAGTCGGTTTTCGTTAGAAACGAAAGTTTCTGCTTACTGAATCGTTACTTTCTGCGTGTAAATACCTTGTTGGGTATTCATCTGTAGGAAGTAAAAACCAGCAGGAAGCTCACTGATGTTCAATGACATCAAGCGACCTTGAAGGGCTTGATCTCTCCACTGACGAACTACTGCTCCACCAGCATTAATCAGCTGTACATCTACCGTGCTAGCTAAGTCAAGGGTGATCGCAACGTTGAGCACATGACTTGCGGGGTTAGGATAAACCTGCATCACTTGTGGATCATATACCGGGTTCTCAGTACTCTCTACGAATTCTGTATCTACGATAACCCCACCCTGGGGTACACCTGCGCAATTGCTGTCGCCTTCGTTGGAGCTTACACAAGCTTCCCCTTCGTAGGCTACTTTGTCCATCAGTTCAACATCGTCAACGTACCAGCCAGTACCTCCTCTCTCGAAATTAGACGCAAAGCGGAAGCGGATTTTTATAGTCTGCCCTTGATAAGCACTTAGGTCAATATAAGAATCTTTATATCCCTGGCTATCGCCCCAAAAAGCTTGTATGCCTGGACTGAAAAGGGTTTGTGCTGCCAAGTCGCCTCGGTAGCCATTCCGGATGTAGGAATTTGGTAACTTTTCCCAGCTAGCACCATCGTTGGTAGAAACCTCTACCAAGCCTCCATCGGCCACGGGCTCCGTATCATAATCGTGATAGAAACGCAAAGATGGGTTCGTACCATTGACTTCAAAAGGCTCATTGAGGATAAGTAATTGGTCGTTTTGCTCTCCAACGTCACGAACAAACCAACTGGTAGAACCACTGTTCGGATTACTGGAGGATAGGTCCCAGATATCGAAACCACTGTTTGCTTCAAATTCCCAATTGTCATCACCTTCTTCCATATCATCATAAAAAAGCTGTACGGAACGATTAGAGGCACTAGCGTTAGCGATGTAGGTAATGATGGCGTTTTCGCCAGTAGCAAGATCGCCAATGTCAAAAGTTACATTGTTGCCATTATCTGTAGCGGTAGCACCAATAGCAGAACCGGTCTGATAGGTAAGGCCAGCAGGAAGCTCATCTTCGACCATTACGCCTGTTACTGCCTCCTCTTTGTCATTGGTAACGACAATAGTGTACTCAATAGCTTCACCTGCTAGAATGAGGTCGCGGTCAGCAGATTTACGGATTTTTAGCTCCTTGATACATGAAGGTACTGTGGTGAATCCTGGTTCATTATCGTTGCGATCAAATCGGTCGTTTTGATCCGCATCAATGCCCATGCCACGGCGTGCAAAAACTTCCCATATCAAGCACCCGTGGATACCGTCGTAGTTTAGGGAATCAGCAGAGAGTAATGCATCGCGGCCATCAAGAAGACCTGGATTGCAACGTTGTAGTTTCATGCCATCCATCACAAGCTGAATAGCCATGTTGTTACCACCTGTTCCGTTGGTAACGTCTGCATCAAAGCCATAGATGTCAGCCATTTCCCAGTATAAATCCCAGATAGCACTGGCCCATACTTCACCCACGTCGTGGGGTCTAGTCGTCGCAATGATATCGTCCATGTCTTGGTTGTTAATGGCAAAATCGGTGCTGTAAGGCATACGACGAATACCATTACCATTGGTAGGCTGGCGAGCAGCGTAATTACCTATGGTGCGCCTGGTTGCTCCGGTGTCATCAGGGCGAATAGTAGTGATTAAAGCGAAGAAATCACTCCAGCCTTCTCCCATTTGCTCGTCATTTTCTAAACACTCTACTTGAAATGGTCCCCCTGTAAGGCGAGTACTAATGCCATGAGCATATTCGTGGGTAATCACACTGTTGTCCATACTGGATCCTACACTTGCGGGGCCACTGTGGGCAGGGAGCCCTATACTAGCAGTTACGACTTCGCCTTGATCTAACAAAAGCTTGATTGCATTACAATCGGATGCTTTCATATTTATAGTGATGATGCTAGGGTCAGAACCATTCACGCCATCCCCCATACTCAATGTTGTTTCCTCGTAGTTACAGATAATTACGGCGACAGCACCAGCAGCTTCAGCATTGTTGGTTTTTTCTTCAAAGAGGCAGTCTCCGCGATCAATCAGCGCAATTTTGCCGGCGATTGCATTTGCATTGGCTACATCCTGGCAAACTAAATAAGGGGTGCCAGACTCATCAAAAGCTCGGATGACTTCAGCAGAGATAGGGGCTTCAGGAATAGATGGGCCGTATTGCGCAGTGCCCGCATCGTAGCTGCCTGCAATACTTTCAGGGGTAAAAAAACTCAGTACACTTCCTTCTACACCAAACCAGCGATACATTTGCATACGGGGCTTTTCACCATCGGGTGGAGTCATAAAGTTGGCATTGTTCGTATCATTACCATCCTGGGCTTCGGCCATCACATAGTCAAGGCCTTCCCCCTCACCAGTATAATTGTATTCCTGGAAATTACCACTTTGCTCGTCGAAGCCATAACGATAGAAAATATCGTGCATCATGTTGTTTGTATAGAATAGCTGGGTAACTCCTGATTCCTGCATGTTTTCTGGCTCATCGCTAGGATCAAAATAGAAGTCGAAGAGCAGGTCGTCAGTACCGTCTGGTTCGTCGTTGTTGGAAGAGTTAATGTTTTCTGCATCAAGGTAGGCATGTACGTTGTTGCCACGAGTGATGGTGTACTCTGCGCCCTCCTCTCCATTGGTGTCGTGCCAGCCAAAGGGCGATGCTGTAGGGTTAGAAGGATCGAACAGCAACTGACGTTCTCCGTATAATGGACTTTCAGTCGGTAAGGGGATAACATTATAACCCGCACCGTCAGTTACTATCATACTTTCCATTAAATGCATAGGCGCACTAGCAAGGGAGGTCGATTCGTGGGTGCAATTGCCGGCATGAGAGGTATGCCCTGCCTTATTATCGAAGGTGCAATAAACAGTATAGTTGTACTTGTGGAGGATTTTGCCGTCGAGGGCGTCGATACGTAGGCTCCAATAATCGGCAGAGCTGAATACATCGATGGCCATGTCCCAGGCCAGGTGAATAATACCTGTTTCCCGTAAGGGCATATATCGTAGCTGAACAGTAACATCATTATGGGCAAAATCACCGCCGCTAAAGGTGTATTTATCTCCAGTTCGCTCTTTTAGAACCAACGCCTGGGCAGGAAGGCCCAAATGCTCTAAAGCAGCCTGTAAAGCTTGCTTGGGAGAGATAACCGGAGAAAGAGCATTGACGCGCTCCGCCAGATTAGGCTCAAAAGTATTGGTAGCGTATATTACTTTCGCCTCCCGCGAAAGGTGAACACCATTGATCGCTCCGTATACTGGAATGCCTGCATACTGTTGCATAAAGTAAAAATGGCGGGCACCATTGTGCTTGGAAACATATTCGTCACTGATAGCAATATCCATGATATCAGCAGTCTGTAACCCCCACTCAGTGGCACGTTGCTCCAGGTGAAGGGTCGCTTTTTGGAACTCCGTTTGCTGCTGGGCCACCAAGGGCGTGACCATGAAAATACAAAGGAGCAATAGTAGAAGTGTAGCGCTTCTTATCATGATTAAGCTTAAATTTATTGTAGATAAATAGAAATTGTATTCGAATGGCTGCTCAAAATTAAGATAAAAATGCTTTTCTGCTCTTAATTTGATAAAACTATAATTAAAGCACAGACGACAAATAGCTGGTTTGCCTTACCTTCGCGTTCTATGGATAATAAACAATGGATATTTGGCCGGCATCCGGTACTGGAAGCTTTACAGGCTGGGCAGGCTATCGAGAAAGTTTACCTTCAGCAAGGTACTCGTGGAGATTTCGAAAAAGAACTGCGCCGAATTTGTCGAAGCCATGAGGTGCCTCTGAGTGTCATTCCCAAGGAAAAGATCAACTGGATGGTCAATGGCAACCACCAGGGAGTTGTCGCACTACAAGGCGTTGCAGCTTATCAGAAATTGGAAGATATCCTGCCTCGTTTGTTTGAACAGTCGGAAACTCCGCTACTCCTTTTAATGGATGGTGTGACGGATACCCGAAACTTTGGGGCCATCGCCCGTTCTGCGGAACTGTTCGGAGTAGGTGCAATTGTGCTACCGGGCAAAGGCAGTGCTGGCTTGACGCCTGATGCTTTGAAAACATCTGCTGGTGCTTTGTCTCGTATACCTGTTTGCCGGGTCCGGAGCATGGTCAGTACGGTGGAGTACCTGCAAAATAATGATGTAACCGTTTTGGCCAGTGATCTCAACGGAGAGCACAGCCTGCCTAACATGGATATGAAAGGGGCCGTAGCTTTGGTGCTCGGATCTGAAGGGGACGGTATTAGCAAAGGTGTGGCTAAAGCAGCTGATGACCGTTTTTATATTCCACAACTGGGGGAGCTGAACTCTTTGAATGTAAGTGTCGCTGCGGGGATTATCCTGTATGAGAGCATGCGGCAAAGGACTCAAAAATGACCCATTTAGTAACCACTTCTTGAAAAAGAAAACTGTGAAACTTAATCTATTAATTATTGTCCTGCTGTTGATAGGCTCGCAGTTTGGCTATGGTCAGGAAAGTAAGGGTTACCGTGATCACCATACTCGTAAGGGGGATTTTTACTTTTATTGGGGCTGGAATTCGAGTCGGTACACAACGTCGGATATTCACTTTTCAGGTACCGATTACAACATTACCTTAGATAATGTGATTGCCAATGACCGCCCTACGGCATTTAATGTTGATCCCTACTTTCATCCCCGATGGTTTACAATTCCACAATACAATTTTAGAATAGGCTATTTTTTGAATGATCAGTATAGCGTGTCATTAGGCGCCGATCACATGAAGTATGTGATGCAGTCCGATCAAACAGTACGAATATCAGGCGAGATCAGCAACTCAGGTACAGAATACGATGGTGTTTATGATAATGAGGATATTGTTTTGGCCGAAGGGTTCCTGGAGTTTGAGCATACTGATGGCCTGAATTATATCAATATCGAAGCTCGTAGAATCGATGAGTTGATGACTTTTCGGTATCTCACGTTGGCACTAACAGAAGGTCTGGGAGGTGGGGTGGTTTATCCACGCACCAATGTGACCTTGCTCAATAATGATCGTTATGATGAATTCAATGTAGCCGGTTACGGGATCAGTAGTGTACTAGGCTTGCAATTGAATATAGGTAGACACTTTTTTATTCAGTCTGAAATCAAAGGAGGTTTTGTCAACCTGCCAAATGTTCGCACGACAAGTTCCAGCTCAGATATGGCGTCTCAATCCTTTTGGTTTGGCCAGTTTAATGTAGTATTCGGCGCCAGCTGGAATCTGAAGAATAAAGGATAACCACCCGGAAGACAGTTTGTGCCTTCCAGGTGGTAAAGATATTAGTGCGAATGCTCCAACTCGTTAGCTTTTGATTGTGCATAGACGTAATAGGCCCCTTGGGTGACAACTTTTTTGCCCGTAGGCAGCGGATCAATCAAGGTTACTGTGGTGAAACCATCCGCCGTAGTTCCGGGAATAACCATTAGGGCGGTGAATTCAACGACTTCGCCTTCTGTTTGTTCATCCGTATAATAAATATAGGAGGAGGCCCCGTCTTTGATAATCGCCCCATCAGGCAGTGCTGATACGGTTTGGTCATTGAGCCATATTTTGGCTTCTACAAACAGGTCCTTGATGAAAGTAGGTCGCTCTTTTTCCAAATGGCCGTGAATCCGGACAGTCTTGTTTTCTCTGTTGAATTCTTTGCCGATTACATGCACCTCTCCGGGATAAATCTTATTGCCTAAAGCAGGAACCGTATAGCTGATGCGTTGCTCTTCTTTGATATTGGCAATATCTTTTTCGAAGATGTCTAATTCCAGGTGAAGGTGGGTTTCGTTTACAATCTCCATCAATTCCATCGCCGGGCTTACATACATGCCATTGTGCATTTTTATCGAGGTAAGGTAACCCGACATAGGTGCATAAAGCGGTATGCGCTGGACGATGTTGTCTGGCGTGAGTTTTTCTACCGAAAGCCCAAGGTAATTGAGTTGTTTAGCGAGTCCCTTGAGCGTTGCTGTTTTACCATCCACCTCGGCTTGTAGGCGCTGTAGGTTTTTCTCCACCCCGGCCTCGGCGTCAAAGAGTGCTTGTTGGCGCTTTAGTTCCTGTTGTGCAAACGTCAATTCAGCTTTCACTTCCAGGTAGGTTTGTTGCTGTTGGATAAACTCGGGGTTTTCCAAATAGGCCATGATGACGCCTTTATTGACGTAGTTGCCCTCAATGTATTTGTTGCTATTGACGATAAACCCATTAGCTTTGGCACTTACCGATGTGAGGGCATTGGGCGGAAGCCCCAGCGTTCCTGTTGCATTGACATAATCGTTGATTTTCATAGATGTAAAATCACCCAAGGTAATCTCCATGGTGTTCATTTGGTCCTTGGTCAGATGGATGACGCCCTCTTCATGTGTTTCTTCGGAATCGTGGCTGTGTTCATCTTCTGCACCATGCTGGTGGCCTGAGTCTGTATGGTCATGACTACAAGCGGTATTGATGTTGACCAAAACCATTAATAATAGAAGAGGAAGAAATTTATTTATATTTTTCATTAGGTCGGATATTATTGGTTGGTAAGGAATTGGTAGTAAGCCAGTGCTTGGTTATGGGCCAGCACTTGCTCGAAGTAGCGGCGACTATTGGTCGCAAAAAGGTTGAGGATATTGACGAGTTCCAGGTAAGAAAGCTCTCCTGCTTGGTAGTTGAGGCTTGCAATACGATCCATTTCTGGCTGGATCGTATTCAATTGTTCCTGATAATAAACGGCAGCTTCTGCGTACTGTCGGATCGCGTTTAGTGCTTCCAGTTGTCGCTGTTCCAATTGTTGCGCTTGCACGGCTACTTGTGCTTGAGCTACTTGTGTTTGTAATTGCTGAGCAACCACCTTTTGCCGGTATTGTCGCCGGAATAATGGAACCTGTATGCCCGCTTGGAGCCCCGATAGCCAGCCTCCTTCGTAGTAATGTTGGGCAGCATATCCGAGAGTGAATTCGGGCTTCGTTTCTGCTTGGAGAAGACCTGTATGCGCTTGTTCGATCAGTACCTGTTGTTGAGCAAGGGCTAACTGTACAGGAGGTGCAGTTTCCTGCGAAAAGGGTGCCAGTAGCAGACTGTCTTTACTGGTAATGGCCTGTGGCGTGTTTGTTACAACTTGTAAACGTTGCTCCAGATTACTAATCTTTAGAACCGTCTGCTTTTCCAAAAGGAGATGTTCCTGCAAGGCGGACTGTAAGGTGAGCGCTTCCATTCGGTTGGCAGATCCCACCTTTGTGCGTGTTTCTGCAATTTGATAAAAGTGCTCGTAGCGGCTGATTAAGGCTTGATAGTGTTGGCGAAGTGCTTTGTATTGTTGCAATTCGTAGTATAGGTATCGAACCTCATAGCGTAACTGTTGAGTGGTGAGTCGTTGGTTCAGCTCGTTCTGTACAACCAGTTCATCCTGCAATATATTCGTTGCTTTTATCACGGCAGGGTGGGGGATGTTCTGAGTGATGAGGAGTTGATTCACCTGCTGATTGTTGGCCCGGAATAGGCCGCCGCCCTGGTAGTTGATAGATGTCTCCCCCAAGCTGTAAGGCAATTGTTGCAAACTTTTACTTTGCTGCAACTGCAATTCGGCTGCCTGCATTTGTGGATTATTGCTTAGAGCTGTTGCCAAAGCCTGTTCGAGCGAAATAGGCTCAGGCTGGGCCATCAAAGACAAACTGCAACATAGCAATGGAAGTAACAGTAATCCGCTTTTGGGAGCAGGAAAAGAACTACGTTTCTCTTGCCATCGTGCCAGCCAACTATAAAGAATGGGTAAGATGATCAGCGTAAGAAAGGTTGCACTTATCAACCCGCCAATGACCACAGTTGCTAATGGTCGCTGTACTTCTGCTCCTCCGGAATTCGAGAGCGCCATAGGCAAGAAACCTAAAGAAGCCACCGCAGCGGTCATTAATACGGGGCGTAGCCGCACCTGCGTACCCAGCATAATGCGTTTGCGGATACTTTCTATCCCTTCGTCTTTGAGCTGGTTGAAATAACCGATGAGCACAATACCGTTAAGTACAGCGACACCAAACAAGGCAATGAAGCCAATACCCGCTGAAATACTGAAGGGCATACCGCGGAGCTGTAAGGCCCAAATACCTCCGATAGCAGATAGCGGGATGGCCGTAAAAATAAGCACCGCCTGTGTCACTGATCCGAAAGTAAAAAAGAGCAATACAAAGATCATCGCTAGGGTCAGTGGAACGGCTATTGCCAGGCGTGCATTGGCCGCTTTGAGGTTTTCAAACTGCCCGCCGTAGGTGAAGTAGTAGCCTGCGGGTAAGCTTATTTTGCCATCCAGTTCCTGCTGAATTTTACCTACCAAGGTCTCAATATCCGTAGCACCCACGTTGACACCGATAACAATGCGGCGGTTGGTGTTCTCGCGCGAAATTTGCATCGGAGCGTCCTCAAAAGCTACTTTCGCTATGGAGGTAAGCGGAACCTGGGTGCCATTCGCTAATGGGATATAAAGTTCTTCCACGCTTTGTATATCATTACGGTAGTTTTCTGCGAGTCGGACGACCAAGTCAAAGCGCTGGTCTCCTTCGTAAATGATCCCCGCTTTTTCGCCTGCAAAGGCAGCCCTGACAATCTGATTGACTGTCTTGACCTGTAGGCCATACTGGGCCAGTTTATCATAATCAAAATTGATGACAATTTGAGGCATGCCCAGCGTTTGTTCTACTTTGGTGGTACCAACGCCATCAATGCTCCGGATGATACGCTCTGCTTCTTTGGCTTTGGCAAACAAGAGATCAAGGTCATCACCAAAAAGTTTGACGGCAATATCTGCCCGTGATCCCGTCATCAGCTCATTGAAGCGCATTTGGATCGGCTGGGAAAATTCATACGCCAAACCGGGAATCGACTGGAGCGTTTGCTCCATCTTTTCAAACATTTCCTGGCGTGAAGTAGCTGAAACCCATTCTGATTTCGGTTTCATCACCACAATGATGTCCCCTGTTTCTACCGGCATCGGGTCGGTAGGGATTTCTGCGGAACCTATTTTCGTGACGACATCTTCGATTTCAGGGTACTCCTCCATCAGCTTTTTTTGGATAATTTTTGAGGTAGCAACACTTTGCGATAGGGAACTACCTGGCGGCAAGATTTGATGAAGAGCAAGGTCACCTTCTTCCAGTGTTGGGATAAATTCGCCACCCATCCGAGAAAAGACGATCATACTCAGGCTGAAAAGTAATATAGTAGCGGTAACAAAGGCAATTTTAAACCTCAAAGCCAAATGTAAAACCGGGCTGTAGAGCAGCTGACAAAAGGCAATGATTCGATCCGCGATGGTCTGTCGGTTATTGATGTTACGCTGTAAAAACAATGCGCTCATCATAGGTACGTAAGTCAAAGAAAGGATCAAAGCGCCAGTGATCGCGAGCATGACGGTCTGTGCCATGGGGCGAAACATTTTGCCTTCAATGCCTACCAGCGCCAGAATAGGAAGGTAGACCATCAAGATGATGATTTCCCCAAAGGCGGCAGAGCTACGGATTTTGATGGCGGCGGTTTGCACCTCGTCGTTCATTTGTTGGCGACTCAGTTTTTGCCCAGGAAAACGACTTTGTAGCCGATGGACGATGGACTCTACAATGATGACGGCCCCGTCGATGATCAGCCCGAAGTCGATGGCTCCTAAACTCATGAGGTTAGCAGAAATGCCCAAAACATTCATCATGGCAACGGCAAAAAGCATCGCCAGCGGAATGACTGAGGCCACAATAAGCCCTGCTCGCCAATTGCCAAGCATAAGTACCAGGATGAAGACTACGATGAGCCCTCCTTCGAGTAAATTCTTGCGCACGGTGCTAATTGCTGTAGATACAAGTTTTTCACGATCCAGATAGGCTTCGATGACGACACCCTCGGGGAGCGATTTTTGGATTTGTGTTACCCGTTCCTTGACGAGCTTGGTCACGGCGGCGGAGTTGGCTCCTTTCAGCATCATTACCGTACCGCCTACAACTTCTTGGCCATCTCGGGTGAGGGCACCGTAGCGAGGGGCTTTCCCAAACTGTACAGTCGCCACGTCTTTGACGAGAATAGGCTTACCGTTACTTACTTTGACAACTACGTTTTCAATGTCACTTAAAGATTTGGCAATGCCCTTGGTCCGTACGTAATAAGTGTTGGGTGTTTTTTCAATATAAGCCCCACCTGTATTTTCATTACTGTTGGCCAAAGCGTTATAAATATCAGTAATGCTGACGTTCATTGCTTTGAGTAGGCCGGGTGTAACGGCTACTTCGTACTGTTTGAGGTAGCCGCCCAAGGTGTTTACCTCTACTACTCCGGGAATTCCCGCCAATTGCCTTTTGACGATCCAATCCTGGATGCTTCGTAATTCTGTGGAACTGATTTTGTCTTCAAAGCCCTTTTCGGGGCGAACTACGTATTGGTAGATCTCTCCCAAGCCTGTAGAAATAGGTGCCAAGGTTGGTTGCCCGAGTTCGGCGGGGATATTTTCTCTGGCTTCTTGTAGGTATTGATTCACCAGTTGGCGTGCGAGGTAAATGTCCATTTTTTCTTCAAAAACGACCGTTACGACAGACAAGCCAAAGCGGGAAACAGAACGAATTTCTACAAGCTGTTGAATATTCTGAAGTGAGAGTTCTACAGGGGTAGTAATAAATTGTTCTATTTCCTGGGTAGCCAGGCTAGGAGAGGTAGTAATTACCTGCACTTGGTTGTTGGTGATGTCGGGAACGGCATCTATTGGTAATTGCCGCAAGGAGAAAAGTCCCCAGACGGTAAGGGCTGCTACCAGCAACCCGATGACAAACTTATTCTGTATAGAATAAGCGATTATATTATCGAACATGTAAATGTTGAACTTTAGTTAAACGATCATTTTCGCAAGAAGCTATCTCAGAAGGGTAACTAGGTTGAGTACTAAACCGTACACTGTAAAGAACCTTCAAGGTTCAATACGGCAGTGTTTCTGAGATAGTCTTATCCTATAAAATGTAGTTGACTAAAGCCTGGGAGGAGACCAGATAGCATTCTTCACACCAGTGGTTGGAAAGTTAGCTGTAGAAACGGGAGCTTCACTTGGTTTTGGTGTGAATACGGTAAGAGAAATTGTTGTCACCTGAGGAATACTGATGACACAAGAGCAGCAATCGCAAATACAAAAAGGAGGACAGGCGTCCTCTTCACAATCTTTAGATTGATGATCGTGATCATCAGGGTGTGCCTGTGCGGTAACCTCAATCTCTGTTGTTGTGCTTAACACCCCAGCGTCCACTGTATCCATACAAGGGACAAGTGCTAAGGTTAGCATGTAAAATGGTAATATGTAGCGTACGAATTGCTGCATGCGGTGCAAAAGTATCACCAAACAACTCAAAATGCAAGCGACTTAGTGCTTTCTTAAGGTAAACGCACGAAAATAGAATGGCCTTCAAGACTGCTAAATTAAACAGGGTAGCCCACAGATCGAACGAATCAGACGGATTAACACGGTTTTTTTAAAAAAAAACAATAAATCTGTGTTCTATCCTTATCATCTTTGATGTATGCCTTGGAATCCACTATTTGGAAAGCATATTGCTTTTACCTATATTTGTAATAACAAAACTCCCGAGCAGGCGAAAACGCCCCCCGGGAGGAAAAAACAGCAGGATAAAAAATCTTCAGGATGCTCTTCGTTTCGGCGGAGAGCATCCTGTGTTTTTAGACTTGTTTTAAAGGGAACTTACCCGGCGAATGACTTCGTAAAGGCGGGTGTATTCATTGACTTCTTCCACAAATGGATCATACTCCAGGTGGTTGGCCGAGATCATTTTCAGGTGAGTGACACGGCCTTTTTCATTAAGTATACGCTGAACATATTTGACCCAAACAGATCCGTTGTTTTTAACGGCGTAGATTTTGTTGTCTTTGATCTCGTGTACGCCTGCTATCTCCCGACTAACTACGATATCATGATCGTTAATGACCGGCTCCATACTGTTACCGTTGATGGGAAAAGCTACCAAGCCGCCACCATCAAGACCAGGGATAGAGAAGAAATCATTGTTTTCTGTGATGAAAGACCCTGCGTCTACGGTAACACCAGCGAAGGCTTCTGTAGTCGTAAAGAGGATGTTGCCATTGTAAACAATTTCTGATTCTTCCGGATTGGGTAAATCAAGCCCAAAAGGCGTGCCTTCCCCTTCGAGGAGGTAAGCGTAGTTGACACCATATTCATGACAAACACGGCGCGACTGTTCGTAGCTGATGCAACGTTTGTCTCCTTCGTTAAGAAAAGCTCTGATAATGTGACCATAAGCGCGGTTACCCACGATTTTTTCTGCAAAATCACCCAGTCCTTTGCCATTGCGGTCATTTTTGATGACATCGCCTCGTTCTTCGAGTATTTTGAAGACTTTAACAAAGCGGTCATTTAGGTCACGTCGATCACTTGAAATCATAGCTGTTCTTCTTTTTGGTATCCATTAATTTGGTTGCAAGTTAAAACAAAATAGTTTTATCAACAAATAATTTTAAAAATTTCTTTGGTTATATTTTTAATTTCCTCTGTTGTGTTGTAATAATGAGGAGATAGTCTTAGCACCCAGGGGATATTCTTACGGCTAAAGTCGTAATGAGCATAGGTGCCCCAGCTGATGGAGGTGTGAATCTTTTCTTTTCGAAGTTGCGCTAGTAAGGCTTTGGGGTCCTGATTGGGGAGGTAGCAGGTAACGATGGCACCGAGGTTTTCCCCTTTGTCCATGACCTGAATACCAGTATGTTCAGCCAGCGCTAGCCTTAATTGTTTGGCCAGATCAGCAGTTCGTTGAGCTATTGCGGTTAAACCAACATTTAGTGCATATTGTGCAGCCGCTACGGCTCCGTGTACCAAGGCGTGATTGCGTTCCCATAGTTCGTAGCGGCGCGCATCTGCTTGGGGGAGGTAGTGATCGGCAGAAGGCCAATCGGCACTGTGGAGGTCTAAATACAGCGGGGCAGTTTTCTGTTGGAGCACTCGATCAGAAGCGTAAAGAAAGCCGGTGCCTCTGGGGCCGCGCAAGAATTTACGAAAAGTAGCCGTTAAAAAATCACATCCTATAGCCTCAACATCGAGTGGCAATTGCCCTGCGGTTTGGCAAGCGTCTACTATATATAAGGTGTCGACTTCTCTGCAAGCTTGGCCAATAGTATGTATATCCTGAATAAGGCCACTGCTGGTAGGCATATGCGTAACGGCAACGAGGCGAGGAACCTGATCGCGAATGAGTTGGCACATGGCTTCAATGTCTACACCTCCAGCAGGGGATTCGGGAGCAACCTGAATTTTTGCTCCAAAACGCTTGGCTACCTGAAGGAAGGCAATTTGGTTAGAAACGTAATCATTTTCTGTAGTGAGAATCAAGTCACCAGGATTAAAGGCAATGGAGCTTAAAGCGCGATTGTAAGCATCGGTAGCACTGGTTGCAAAAGCAATTTGGTGAGGTTGTGCCTGAAGAAGTTCAGCAACAGTAGGGTAAAAGGCATTGCTTTTTTCGGCATGAATAGCTGCTGCTTCGTAGCCCCCTAGCTGGTATTCTAGTTGAAGATGCTCTTGTATGGCCTGTTGTACAGGTAACGGTGTTAAAGAAGCACCGGCGTTGTTGAAGTGAATCACCTCAAGGGAGGCGGGCGTATCTTGGCGTAATAGGTGAAGTTGGGCCGTTGAAATGGACATAAGTGGTACGTTGATTATGAGGTTTAGCCTGGTTGTTGTGATAGCCTGATAGGTGTACTAGGGCGAGAGGAGCGGGCATAACACCCTCTTTGGGGTGGGACCCACCCATTTGCCGGACCGCCATGTCCGCCCCCTAGTCTCACGACCACAAGGGACGTGCGCTTACATCTGCTCTGAGTACCAGAGCAGCCAAACAATACGCAAAATAAAACCGCTGAATGCTCCTTGACAAATAGGAGTTATGAACCTATGATGGCTTTGGTGGTTGTCAGTTCACTAAAGGAAAAGCAAGGTATTAAAAATCACTTGCGCTAACAAATTATTTGCAATAAAAAAGATAATAAACTTTTTGATTGCTGCTTCTCATATTATTCAATATGAATTGATGTTCGGCCTCCTCCGAGGTTGTATCGTTTAGGTAAGCATCGTTTTATAAAAAGGCGAATTCATGAATTTACTTTGAACTGGTGCTATTAACGAGAGTCCTAAAAGTAGAATAGCAAATAGCCGCGCAGGCCGTGAGGCCGGAGCGCGGGGCCCGGAGGGCGCAAGGCCAAAGGATGGCAGCGGTTTCGCTCCTTAGGGGCGGGTTTAAAACCCGCCCCTAAGGAGCGGAAAGAGCGGACAGCCTGGTGCCGTAGGGGCGTTTGCGCAGCAACGCTACTACCGGCATGGCCCCAAAGGACCTTGTTATAAGCTTACGGCCTTACCTGGCTCAATATCCACATTGAGCACCTTGATGACAAAACTATAGGTGCCACCTTGTTGGAAAGTGTACCCCATGGCATCGCGCAGGGTGTTCATGACGAGCGTGTATTCACCGCTGATCTGGGTAGTGAGTTCGTTGGTATGGACCTCAATGCCAGCGACTTGCCTAAGATGATGAATGAAATCTATAATCGGTGGCTCAAAATCCTCTTGAAGGGGATAGAGGCTAATGTCTACAGCTACTTTCATTGTTCTTTGGATTTTTGGGTGGGCGTATTTCCACGATCAGGTTTTGGTGGTGGTGGAGCTCCTTCTTTGTTGTCGGCACTGTTGGGGGCATAGGCGGGGCGGCTCCCCGGAGGAGGTAGTACCCGAAGTGGCGGACCGAATAAATCAGCTCGTGAACGTGGTCGGGGAGGTGAGGTCTGCCAATTGAATCCTTCAAGCTTAATGGCTTCATGGTCTACCTTGTTCATAGGCTCCAATTTGCCTTCTAATTGCGTGACGAAAAGAATCTCGTCTACTTGGTTGTTACCAAAAAACACGATCATATCGCTGCAAATCGTCTTGTTTACGCCCACGTAGGCGTTGTCGTCATCGCGTGGATAGTAAACGGATTGTGCGTTGCCCTGGATATCCATCCTGCGCAGCTCACTGCTATCGAACTGGGCAATGATATCTCGTCCTTTGATTTGATTGAAAAACAATTCGTCTGCACTATTGAGGATAAAACTGTGATTATAGAGCAAAATTTTATCAAGCTGGTCGTCGGCCAATTGCATGTGGATAGTGTCGGCGGTAAACTGGGTCGTATCTGCCCATATGATGGGACTGCGGAACATTCGGAAGAGGGAATCAACCGTGTTGTAGGAGAGAGAATCGCAAAGTGCTTGCATATCTGACTTGAAAATGCGGACATCGTAGTAGGCTTGCAGAAGGCGGCTACTGTCATTGGCGATGGTGTCCGCACGTTGCGAAAGGAGGGTGTCGGCAGTCATAAAGAGGGAGTCGCCATCAATGAGCGTAATCAACAAAGGCCTGCCCTGTAGGCCACCGGTCGCTTTGAGGAATCCGGTCGTTTGGTTGTAGCGAGCTGTGTCGCACTGAATGGTGAGGTTGGCCGAGGTGTCTTGCCAGATGACGTTGCCAGTAGCGAGCCCCATGCTATCAGCTTCAGCGTAGTCTACCTGATCGGCTTGCAGTATTTGCGGACCATCAATGATACGGGAGCGGCCACTGGTTTGGTAAATTTTCTTTTTAGCATCGTAGCGGATAGATTCTCCGGTGATGATCTGTTCATTATCGCGGAAGTAGGCGTCACCTTCCAGGATAGTAATGTCGTTTCTTTCATCATAACGGATAAGGTCGCCGGTGGCTTCGCGCCGATCAGCTTCGTAGAATTCCGCATCACCATCAAGGGTATAGATGCCGTTTTTACCATCGTAACGAATGATATCAGCGGTAGCACGTTGTTCTCCTTTAGTATATTGTGCGTTGATACGAAACTCCGCCAGGTTGTTTTCTACATCATAGAAGCCGTCTTCACAATAAACACGGCTACTATCACTGCGCATGACCGTAGGGCCAAGAAAGGTCGCTATTTGTTCCGTTGTATTAAACTTGAGCGTATCGGCTCGCAATTGGAAGTTGGGGTTGATAACGACGACACTGTCTTTAAAGTAAATCTCGTCTTGTTCGGTATAGTAGTAACCACGTTTGCTACTGAGTTGGGTTTCACCATCAGTAATGGTAGCTGGCGTGTTATAGGTCGCAATCTTGGTGTTGAGGTCGTAGTGTAGTTTATGTGTGAATAATCTACGGTCGCCATTGATGAGAACAACATTGCCAATCAGATCAGCTTCTTTGAGGGTGCCGTCGTAATATAAGGTGTCAGCAAAGGCAGCCAAGGAGTCTCCCTGTTGGATGAGTACCTCTTTACCCAGAGCAAATACCCTGGTACTGTTTTCTATGATGGCGCTGTCGCAATACATGAAGATACTGTCCTGGCTAAGCTCCACCTCACCGACGAGTTTTTGAATGACTTCGTTTTTACTCCGGCGCTGATATTCCAATGAATTGGCATTATCGATGCGTACACGCTGGGTAGTGGGAGGCAGGGTGTCTCTTCCCGACTGACCTAGCAGAGGTTGTGATAAAAACAACATTAGCAGCAAACAGGAAAATAAAGTGGAAAGTCGGAACAAGGGAACCTTACTTTAATAAAAAAATATTTTTTCAAGGAAAGGCAAAGGTACAATCTTCCTATAACTAGGGAGCGGGGTTTAACTTGATTTTAACCCCTTATTAAACATTGATTGACAGGGTTTAATATTTTCATCTTGCTATAAATGTAGGTAAAGACACGATTGTACGGATGAATTGAAAAGCTATTTTGAGTTACACTTACAATTATTTTTCACTGAACAATTTTAAAAGAGGCAGCGTTTCAGGAAGGTTATTCGATTAGTTAGATATCAGGAGTAGGAATAGTAAAACTATCAAATAAATTAGCTGAAATGCTAAAAACCTTCTACATTTGACGTGAATCTTCGGATTTACCTATCTAAAAAGCGGAAAATTAAACCGCAAAATAACAACCAGGGAATATATTTTCAGTAAGCACCATTTATTCCCAACCCTATTGAAAAGAAAACGAACAACTGTTCGTACGTTTTGTTTTTTTTGATTATTCACCATAGTTTTCACAAGATAATTACCTGACTGAACGGTCTTTGTGAACGCTAAAAAATGCATTTCATGAAAAAACTCTCACTAGTAGTGGGGCTGCTTTTATGTAGTCTTGCAACCCTGCTTGCGCAGCGGACAATTACTGGTACGGTAACCGATGAGCGGGGAGACGCTCTGATCGGAGCAACAGTACTGGTCAAAGGTACCTCTACAGGTACAGTAACAGATATTGATGGTACTTACAGTATCAATATCAGCAATGATGACAAAGTATTGGTATTCAGTTACACTGGTTTCGAAACAATCGAGCAACCAATTGGTGTTTCTAATACAATTGATCTAGTTATGTTGGCTGGTGTAACTTTCGATGAGATCGTAGTTACTGGTCAAGGGGTAGGTATTGAGAAAAAGCGTTTGACTTCAACGGTTGACGCGATTAGCTCAGAGCAGCTTGAATTAGCGCCTATCACCCAGCTGGACCAAGTATTACAGTCACGGATTCCTGGTACACAGGTTCGCTTGTCATCTGGTCAGCCAGGTACGGCATCTCAGATTCGTAACCGTGGTCCTATTTCTGCTAACGCTTCTACCACACCTGTAATCATCATTGATGGTGTACGTGTGGATAACCTGAACTCTCGCCCAAGCCTGAACATCGGTACAGGTGGTGCGAACAGTTCTGCTTTGGCGGATATTCCGATCGAGGCTATCGAGCGTGTAGAATTTATCCGTGGTGGTGCTGCTACTACACTATATGGTGCTGATGCTGCCAATGGTGTAATTCAGATTTTCACCAAGAAAGGCCAGTATGGCCAGAAAGCTCGTTTCGGTTACGACGGTACCGTAGGTATTATGTCGGGTGAGGAAACTTTCCTGTACTTCCCTGAAACAGCTGATTTGTACTACGAAAATGGTACTGTACAGCAGCACCGTTTGACTGTTGATGGTGGTTCTGAAAAAGTAGGCTACAGTTTCTCTGGTAGTTTCTACGATGATGACAGCTTCAATGATCTTAACCGCCAGCGTCGTATCAGTATGCGTACTGGTGTAAGTGCTGAATTGTCACCAACGCTTTCTTATTCTGCTTCTGCAGCATTTGCTAGTAACTGGTTTACACGTGACTACAATGCCAACACCAGCTTTGCTCGTTTTGGTAACTTGGAAGGTGGTTCTTTCGGTGATATCTCTGCATTGACAGCTGAAGAGCGTGCTACGCTTGGAGAAGACCTTGCAGCGCAAGGTGCAGTAACCGATATTACGGAAGCTGTTCGTCGTTTTCAGACTTCACAGTCTTTAACTTGGACACCATTCAAAGGTTTCACTGCGAAAGCTACCCTTGGTTTGGATAACCGTAACTCACGCCAGCGTGAGGTACAGAGTAATGCTGTTCTTATTTCTAAAGGTGCGGTACCTGCTGGTACTGCTGACCAAGGATCATTGAATACTGCAACACGTAACTTTATTGGTATTACTACTGATGTTAGCTTGCAGTATCGTGCTGATGCGGGAGACTTCTCTTTCATCACCGGTGGTGGTGGTCAGTTTTTCCGTGAGCAAGATGAGCAGTACTTACTACAAGGTACTGACCTGACAGAAGGTAGTATCCTTTTTGGTAACACTGCTACTCAAACGGCTACTGACTTCTTACAAATCGCTGCTTTTGGTGGTTTCTACATCTCTGAAAACATTGGCTATAAGAACAAATTGTTCTTAGATGGTGCTATCCGTTGGGATGGTAACTCTGCTTTTGGTGAAGATATTGGCTTAGTAAACATCTACCGTATTGGTCTGTCTTATTCACTAACGGATGAGCCTTTCATGCAGGAAAGTGGTATCAGCGATATCGTAAGCCGTTTCAGTGTACGTGCCAACTTTGGTCAGGCAACCAACTTCCCTACGCCATTTGCGCGTGACCGGTTGTTCGTAGCTAACCCTTACCTTGGTTCTGTTGCTTATACCTTCGGTAATCCTGGTAATGCAGATTTGGGTCCTGAGATCGTTGACTCTTACGAAGCTGGTTTCGATGCAAGCTTCTTTGAAGCTCGTTTCGGTATTGGTTTTACTTACTATGACAATACGACCAACGATGCCATATTTACGCCACCTAACGCACCTTCTTCTGGCCAATTGGCTCAAGAAGCTAACGTAGGTACAGTAACCAACAAAGGTATTGAACTACAAGGTTATGTAGATGTACTTCGTTCTGAAGACTTCGACCTGACCTTCAATGCGTCTTACACGACTAACGAAAACGTTGTAGTGGATGCTGGTGGTTCTCCTGAGTTTAACGTAGGTGGATTTACTTTCCTAGGATCTTTCGTAAAAGAAGGTCAGCCGCTTGGTTACTTCCGTGGATCACAGCCAACCTTCGATGCAGAAGGTAACTTGGTAGACGTAGAAGCAAATGCAGTTTTGGGTAATCCTAACCCAACGAGCTACGGAACAGTAGGTATGAACTTCCGTTGGAAGAATCTTACGATTTTCGGCTCTAGTGATTTCCAGCGCGGAGCTTCTGGTGTAGCAGTAGATGATGTATTACGCTACTTTGGTGGTGTGAACGATCCTGATCGTATTCCTGCAAATGCAGCTAGCGAAAGCTTCTTTGACTTGGCAGGTGTTTGGGTAGAAGATGCAGATTTCTTCAAGATTCGTAACATCGGTGTTTCTTACAACGTGCCTACTGCTAATATCAAAGCTTTGAGCCGTTTGACACTAGGTCTGAACTTCCGTAATCCTTACGTTCGTGCCTCTTCTTCTTTCGATCCAGAAGTTACTGGTTCTGGTATTGGTGCACAGGATGGCTTTGCAGCAGGTGGTTTCGGTTTTGGTACCGAGTCAGCTCCAAAGCAGGTTTTATTCAATGTACGCATTGGATTCTAAATCACCTCTGTTAATTTTTTAAAATGAAAATTATGCTTAAAAATAAAATAAACTGGATTTTTGCCATCGCTATTTTGGCATTGTCTTTTCAGGCATGTGAAGATCCAGATACTACTTTTGATCCGATCAACCCGGATCTTTCTGAGGATGCTATCCTTGGTACTTCTCAGTCAGCCGCTCGTACCCTCAATGGTCTGGAGCGTCAGTTGGCAGAAGTTGCTGGTGAGTATGTTCACTTAGCAGAAATTGCTTCTGATAACTATGATAATACGCAGACGTTTTTCAACCAGTTCCTGGATATATTGAACGTTACTTCTACAGATAACGACATCAACGATACCCAGTTCGAGATTGCGCGTTTGCGTGAATTGGCTAAGTCTGGTTTGAATATAATTGGCCCTGGTGATCCTAATTATACTGCTGATCAAGAAGCAGAGTTTTTATTCTTCATCGGTTTGTCTCACCTGCTTTCTGCAGAATTGTTCACTGTTTTGCCAGCAGAACCTCAGGGGGCTGCTCAGCCAGCTAGTGCACACTATGCATTAGCGATTGATTTCTTCGAACAAGGTGCTGCAAAGGCTTCTAACCCAGCTACTCAAGTAAGCTGTTTGATGGGGCAGGCACGTGCTAACTACTACGCAGGTAACCAAGCTGCTGCTGTAACTGCTGCTGATGCTGCTATTGCTGCTGATCCTGGATTCGTCCGTTTTGTTAAGTTTGATGTACTGAATGGTGCTCGGATTGATAACGAAATGCAGAATGCAATTCACGATCGTGGTAGCTTTGATGATTTACAGCCACTACCTCGCTTGGATTTCTTAGATCCTAAGTACAATGATGACAATGCTTCACAGGATATTGATATGCCTTTGTTGAAAATCGAAGAAGCACACTTGATCAAGTGTGAAGCTGCGATTGCTGACGGTGCCCTAGGTACTGCTCAGAGCATCATGAAGGATATCATTGCGCTTGTAGCTACTCGTCCAACCAGCACGTTTGATGATTCTGTAGAGGATCGTACAGAACGTAATCCTGGTACTCGTCCTGACTCTTCGATTGTAGTCGTTGCGTCTAGTCCTGGTGCGGCTTTGGTTGGAGGTCTGGTTATCGACCGTAAGGTTGGTAATGTAACTATTCCTACCGTTAGCGGTACTTCTGTAACGGATGCTATGGTTGATGCTGTAGGATCAGAAGATGAAGCACTGGAATTGTTGTACCTGATGCGTCAGGAGATCTTCATTGCTGAAGGTCGTCGTATGACAGATATGGGTGTGAAGTTTGTAGTAAGTGAAATCGAGCAGTTGGCGAATGCTAACATCAAGGTTGAGGATACTACACCTGTTCTTCCTAGCTTCTTTACTTCTATTGCAGCCGAGCTGGATGGAATCACTTATGATGCTACTACGTTTGAGTGTACTATCACTCATGATGTTAACGCAATCATTGTGGCTAACAAAACGTCTGACTTTGTTTGTCCTTTCCACTAGGAATGAATAAACAGACTTAGTCTGATAGGGGATTAATTTCCCGATATATTCAAGGCCGTATCCGAGTAATCGGGTACGGCCTTGTTGTTGTTGGAGCTATCTATTTGAATAATTGAACGAGGCGATTACGGTATTGGTTTTTCTTGCCTGTAAGCTCTAGCCTCCAAGAGAATCCGCCGTCCGTAATGGAGATTGCTGCTTTTGTCTTGGCGTCGGTCTGATACCCTTCGATTATGTTCTGCCGCATTGATTGTTCAATTGCGAGCAATTCATCGAATTTGGTAGGTTCGATGAAATGAATCGATACCTTTTTTTCTTGGAAGTCTTTTTGGGTGTATATATGTTCTTCTACAATTAGTAGATTATCTGTTTCCGACTTGCTTAGTATCCACTGTGTCTTGGGAGGGCCGAAAAACTCCTTATAAAAACTCATTTTTAAGGTGTCTGTTTCTCCAGATAGAAGGCGAGCAAATAGAGACATTTTAGTGCTTAATATCCCAAGGAGATCTTCTTCGCAAATCGTTCTATTCAATTCGTTTTCATCATTTAGCCAAAGACTTCCCAAAAAATTGGGATATTTAGAAAATCCAATAACATAAAAACCTTGGTGTGGACAATTGACACTGATTTCGTAAGGGTAAGTGAAATTATTGTCATCGATAAACGTAGCTTCAGTTAGTATATCTCGCTCTGAAAGCGGTAGTTGTTGAAGGAACTCTAACTCTTGATCTGAAAAATTAGGCTGTACAACGATACGATTGAGCGTAGGTGATGATGTATCCTTCTCGGTACAGTGATTGATGGTAACTTTAGCGGAGTTTACCATCATAGAGGCTGTACTAATGGGAGTACCATTCTGACTATATGTAAATGTGAATAACAATAAAAATGAGAGAGAAAGAATGTGTTTCATTTTTTCCATTTGTTAAATGAAGCTTTTAGATAGCTTCAATGAGAGAACCTGCTTTATTTGCTAATATAGTTTTTTGAACATTCAAAGAATGTGGGGCGATTGTATCTCCCCTTGAAATAGAGCGTAGATCATATTAGATTGCCCCTCTACGCTCTACCCTAAGGGCGCGAAGCGTCCCGTATCCCTCTACTGGCCATCGCCAACTTAAACCTTGCCCAGCAGCAAATCAGCAGCTCGTTCCCCTACGCCCGTCCCGATGGCGACGCCCATTCCGCCCAGTCGGACAGCAGCCACCGTCTGCGCTCCAACCTCCTTGATGATGGGCTTTTTAGCAGGGCCGACGCCCATGATTCCTGTCCACCAACGGTCGATTGTTGTGTCTTGCCCCGGAAGGATAATCTGGTGTAAAAGCTGCTCTAAATAGGCACGAATCTGTAGGTTGGCATCTAAATCTGTCGTCTCCTCACCACTTAGGTCTTGATTGCGGCCGCCGCCCAGCAAGATGCGTTGATCGATATTGCGGAAATAAACGTACCCACAGTCGTAATGAAAGCACCCCTGAAGTTGCAATCCAGGAATAGGTGCTGTAATCAGCACCTGATTACGGGCTGGCTTCAAGTCCAGCTCAGGCAAGAGCTGTTTTGCAAAGCCATTGGTGGCCAGCAAACACTGCTTCGCCTGGATAGACCAACCGTGATCTGTATGAATGACAACCTGCGCGTTGGTTTCTTCCGTAGCCGTAACGGTGATACCTCCCAAGCAGAGGATGTCGAGTGATTGTGCCTTGCGTAGCAGGGTTTTCATCAACTGCCCAGTATGCAGCTGCCCTTCGGCTTGGTTGAGTAACAGGTGGCTTACTTTTTGTAAACCAGTAGCAGGTATTTGAGCATCCGCCTTAACGAAGGTCTCCGTACCGGTCAGTGACCGTAAATCCGCATTGAATTCCTCCATTACGTCAAGGCACTGTGCGTAGAGTTCGGTGTCTTCGTTCCTGAAAACCTCATACCCGCCCCATGGGTGATACCCTAGCGCTTTATCACTGTAGCGTTCCCGCAATCGGCAGAGGCCTTCATAACGCTGCGCTACAAGTTCCAAAACGTCCTGCCGACTGCTGTGTTTTTGATCATCAAGCAACTCGCTGAGGCTGCCAAAACAGGCAAAACCCGCATTTCTTGTGCTCGCTCCGATGGGTAAAGGCCCTCGATCAACAACCACAACTTTCATGCTAGGAGACTGTTCCTTAAGATGAATAGCTGCCGATAACCCAGTGATTCCACTACCCACAATAAGTACATCAATGTCCTTAAAAAAACTTTCCCACTCCCAATGACTTAGTTGATATCGCAGCATTTATTATTTTTGCCCAAAGATAGGGGGATGGTGTAAAAAGTGTAAAAGTTGGGTAGGTGTAAAGGTGTAAAGGTGTAAAAGTTTTCTTACCATCAACCGTTTTTAAGGTCGGAAGTGGGAAGTCGGAAATGATTGACTAGCCTTCAGTGCGGACTAAAGCCCGCGCAACCTAATCAACCATCAACCCAAACCCTCCAACCAACAAACCATTAAACCAATAAAACCAAAATCATGATTCAAAGAATACAAACCATCTTTTTACTCTTGGCCAGCGGTGCTGTGCTAGGCCTTTTTGCCCTTCCTTTGGCAACTACAAATGAAGCTAAAGCGGACTCTACCCTTTTTGCTGATGCTGCCTTCAATGTTCAGGATGGGCCAGTGATGATGGGGGCTTTTGCCTTAGCTGCTTTGCTGTTGCTTGTAACCATCTTCTTGTTCAATAACCGCAAATTACAGATGACGCTGACCAAAGTTGGCTTGTTTTTTACTGGTGTGGGTGTTGGCCTTGGTGCTTACTATCTCTTTAATGATCAGGCGGTAGACACTGCTGAGCCTGCTGTGGGCATCGCTCTACCTTTGTTAGCGGTGATCTTTGCTTATTTGGCACATTTTTATATCAATAAAGATGAGAAGTTGGTACGCTCTGTTGATCGTCTACGGTAATAACGGCCAACGCGCTCCGTTTTTTCGATAAATCCTTGCTGGAGCGGTATGTTTTTTTGTTGATAAACGGAGTTTTGTTTTGGCTAAATAGTCGAATAGGGGGTATAACTGTTGTTTCTCAAACAACAGTTATACCCCTTCCTTTTTTTGTTGAATGATAAACGTTACCTTTAATCCGTATTCACGTCCTTAGTAACAACACAGAAGCAGCGATCTCCTTCTTATCATAGAGATCATTTTGTCTTTTATACCCAACTGTTTCTACTTACCCATATTCATTTTGTGGCCAGTAATCCACAAGTGTAAGCATTGTTGTAGTCTACCGTATTTTACAAACTGAGATAGTTGTTGTCTTGAACAGCATAATCTACTTCCCTAAGTCAACCAAATTTGGCTTGGTTTTTGCCTTTAATTTTACAAATTATAATCACATGAGACACAGTTTTACGTATTCTTCTATACGGATTTTTAATTACCTGCTTTTGGGCCTTCTTTTGTTAGGCACTTTAGGTAATGCCAGTGACTCTTCAGAAACGTTTCTTTTTCGTTCTGCGCTGGCAGAGGTGATCATTGTGGAAGTTTCTTCTCCCGTTAGCATTACTGCATGTGGAGAAAGTGCGATGGTATCTGTAAAACTAAGCAATACCGACCCTGTTGATGCGCTCGAAAATGTGGTAGCAAGTGTTGTTTTACCAGCAGGAGTAAGCATTCAGTCTGTATCAGCAGGGGCAACGGCTGCGCCAGGAGGCTTTACACTTGATGCTCCCTTGGCAGTAGGAGATGATCTTACAATCAATCTTGTTATTGAAGCCAATTGTAATTTAATGGAGATAAGTCAGGTTATTGAAGTGACTGTGAATCACGACCCTGTAGCAGGAGCCATGACAAATATGGTGACTGAAAATTCTGATCCAGTAGCGTTTTTGGTACCTGATTTAGAAGTAACGGCGAGTACCCCGATGAGTTTTGTGATTGCTTATCAGGGACAAATGTTTAGTACAACCAACACGGTCGCCAATAATTCAGCAGGCAGTGTCAGCACTTTTAATTACTGTGTTGAAAATAATAGTGTAGCGAATATTACCTCTGTGACGGTAGGTGGCAACAACTTGGCGCTTGCAGCCATGAGCCCGGCTGGACAAACTTGTTTCGTTGTTACGGAAACGGATTTGCAAAATGTACTTGGTGGCGAATTTGCCAACAATAATATCAATGTAATAGAGAATTGGGAAGTAGCGACTTGTGGTATAGGCGGAACGCTACGTCGACGCACGGCCTATGGTTGTGCCGGGCAAGATGATTGCCAAATGCAGGACTTTTCTGAAGCTCCTACGACGACGCTTACGGTCGATGTTCCCGATCCTATTCTTGATTTGAGCATTAGTCCTATTTCTGGAGCTACACTTTCTACTTGTGGGGAAGGACAGACGTATACTTTTACGGTTACGTACAATGGCCCTAAACCAACGTTGACCAATGTTCTGGCAGCAATTAACCTACCTGCAGGGTTTTACCAGACCAACCTTATGTCTGCGACACCTGGAGTAACTTATACGGGCAACCCTGATGAAATTCAGTTGCCAGATTTAACGAATATAGGGCCGGGTAATACCGTCTCTTTTACCTTAGACTTAGCTGTTGGTTGTGATTTTGTAGGTGTAGCCGGAAATTTTGATTTTACTGTTACTCATGATCCACTTTGTGAAAACAGTGAATCCGAAGAAAATTCTGCTGATGCTTCTTTCTTCGTTCAATCTGCTGACCTTTCTATACCACTTTCTACTCCAACCCTAATAGAGCCTTATGTGGGCTTGGTTTCTACGATTAATACCACAATCGCGAATGCAGGTAATGGCTCTTTAAACCAGGTCATTTATTGTTTAGAAGATATAGCTTATGCATCGGTAGTTCCTAGTGTAGCGGGAATTCCGCTGACGCCTACTACGGGGCAGCCTGGTTTTCAATGTTTTTTGGTGGAAGAGGTGCATTTTATGGCCCTTTACGGGACGTCGGTACTGCCTCAGAATAGTAGCTTCATTGTAGAGGAAACTTACACCTTCACGGGATGCCCGGTGGGGCCGCAAAGTATTGATCGCCGAGCACAGTTTGGTTGTTATGGTGAGATGGACTGTCAAAACAAAGCTCAGGGAGAATTTCCTTCAACAGGGATTATCTTTGGTGTAGCACTGCCTGATATTAGTGTATCCATCAGTAGCATCAATCGGCCAGCTTGTTACGTGGACGAACTAACGCCCGTAGATATTGAGCTGGAAAATACGGGTGATGCACCGGCTACCGAAATCGTTGTACGCATCACTTCTGCTGGTGCCATTGACCTCAGCAATTATTTGATCACAGATGGAGGCGGTAGCCCAATTGCCGACCAGGCAGTTGATCAAGCGGTGGTGGATGCTGGCCATTGTACGGGCGGCGTCAGAACAGTCGTTGATACCATTAGGAATATATCGCTGGCAGCAGGAGAATCACTGACCTTGCACTACGATCTAGCACATTCCTGCGATTGTAACAACTGTTCTATCCTCAATATTTATCGCAGTGATTTTCAAGTCACTTCCATTGAGGATGGTTGTGGCGATTACCACGCTGATGGTAGTAGCTTGAATACAGGCAATTTTGACGCTTTCCTCGATGGTTTTGTAGAAGGGCCGCTTGATTTAGTAGACGGTGCTAAAGCTACTGTTGAGTATACCATTACTGACGCGCAGTTGGATTGGTTTAATCAAAATCAGTATACGGAGGCTTATCTCGAAAGTATCTTTACCATCGAGTGTGGCCTTGATTATCAGCCAGGTTCTATTGTTTGGCAGGATGCTGACGGTACGATTTGGGAGGCTTGTGAAGAAGAATATATTGATAACAACCTGGGGGGCGACGATTACCTCCGCATTCGTTGGTGTAAAACCAATGCTGATCCTGGCCTAGATCGTCCTGGTGGGTTCAATATAGGTAGCGCGATGGTCTTTAGCCTCTGCCTGGAAGCAGATTGTGGCGAAAAGCCGCCAAGCCCGGACTGTGCCAATCCTGTTTATGATGTTTTGATTAGCCAGGAAACCTTTTTTACGATAGACCCTACTTGTGCCAGTTGCCCTACTACCAAAATCTTTGCACCTGCCGATCTGAATATGCGCGTTTTTTGCCCTGACCCCGGTTGTGTGTGTGATGGGATGGTCTTTGAAGACTTTAGCCTGGAGCGTACCAATTTTGGCTTAGGAGACACTAATAATGATCAAGTTGCCAATGGTAATATTGATCTGAATTTAGTGCAAAAAGACCGTTACCTGCAAGGAGATACCCTGAAAGCTAATTTCAGCGGCCGCGTGAGTGATCCCAACGATACGGACTGGAGCTACGGCTTTGCAGTTCTCAATTTTCCTGCGAACGAAGATTACATTCCGCTCTTCGCTACGGTAGAAGTTGTGGATGTCGACGGAGTAACTCATAATTGTAATGTGGTGCCTATCACTTACGATATTGCTAACCAAAATTTAATCATTGATTTTTCCAGGGATACCCTCAATGCGCTGGGCTGCAACCTACCCGCCAACTTTGACTTTGATGAAGATGATACGGTCAATGTGTGCTTAACTTTTAAGGTGAAAACACCTTATACTGGGCAAATCCGAAGTCGTGAATTTTCTACTTCCTTTTACCTATCCGAAGCAGCCTATGGCTTGGGCAACGAGGATACTTGTAATGATTGGGATGCCCGCCTTTATCAAGTAGGTTTGTCTGTTAACTCCAATAGCACTATCCAGGATTTCGGCGCTTGTGAACTCTCCAATTTTGAGTTTCGTTATGATCGATTTATTGGTTCTTTTAGCTTTGATGAATTCCCTTATGAGGTTCGTTCATTAGGCTTGCCAGAGGTATTCACCTTCACCAAGCCCGCTGAGTTTGATTTTCGTTTGGATGACCTAGGGCTGCGGTTGCGCCAGCAAATCAACCCTGCCCATAATATTGTAAATCTTCCAAACGGAATGATTCCCTCCTCTTTTGTTACCGTAAACGGGGATGAATTGACGTTCTTCGCAGAAGCTTATCTCAACAGCCTCGGCGATAACGAAATTCCACCCGATGAAGGTTACCGCGCCCAGTTTTTCGTCAGTTTACAAGGCAATTGTGAATCTGTAGCAGCAGATTACGACTTTAGTTATTCGCTTACGGAAGCCGTAGAAGAAGATGTTTATTGTACCGACCAACTGGTTCGTCCTACAGTAGCAAGCACTTTTAACTATACCGGTGCAGCTCGCTTATTGGTCTTCCCAGAAACACCGAATATCCGCGTGTGTAGTGGTTTGGATACCATAAATATTCAGGTGAGAAATGTTGAAGACCCTACGGCTGATAACGCTTTTATCTACCTGAATAGCCCAACCGGAGGGGTAGTGGTAGAGGAGGTCTTGGAATTGGAGACGAATAACCTTATAGTAGGGAATGATTTCGGTATTTACCCAATCGGTAGTGTCAACGGTAACTAAACCCGCAGATACCGGGTTGTCGTTCGTAGCAATAACTGCCAGCCCGAAGATTTGGATATCGTGGCTGGTTGGGATTGTGAGGCATTGCCTACCACGGTAGAAGATGCCACTTGCTCAGACCCTTCTACCATTACCTTTACCAGTGCGATGTCAGGGATGAACCTGGACATTATTGACCCTACGGCTAACTTGTATGTCCCCTTATGTGATGAGGTACCTTACGAGGTAGAAATAAGAAGTACCGACTTAGGCTACTTACGTGATATTGGCTTATATATTTATTTACCACCGGGCCAAGAATATATCAGTGGCAGTTTAGAGCTGGCTATTCCTTCTTCGACTTCAGGGGGTACTTATGTCTCTGTTGCCGATCCTGTACCCGGTGGCGGTGGCTTGTATGTAGACGTGTCGGCACTGGATGAGACTTTGTTGAACGTTGGCTTAATTGGTTCTAAAGACCCAACGCTTACCCAAAATAAAATCAGTCTACGCTTACTTACGGAAACGACTTGTAGCTACCTTTCTGGCTCTCGCGCCAACTTTACGATAACAGGAAACTCCAATTGTGGTGATCCTTTGTTACCTAAAACTAAGCCTGCTGCTCGCCTCAGGGTTACTTTGCAGCAACCGACGTTTACGGCCGATATTAACTTGGATGATTTAACCCTTAATGCTTGTAACGCAGAAGAAGCCAATTCTTTAGTAAGCCTTACCCTCAGTAGTGGCGCACCCTCTACATTGGACTCTATTCGGTATGTATTGCCTGCTGGAATTACCTACGTACCTGGTTCCTATCTACCCATTTTAAATGCCTCTACGAATAATCCCGTTATCAGAACGGAAAGTGGCCGCCAGATTTTAGTTTGGCCTATGGGGAATATTGTAAACCCTGGCACTAATATCTCCTTCCGGCTTAGATTGGCTGCCATGGATATTGGGCAGGCTTGTACGGATTACGAACTACTGGTGCAAGCCTTTTCTCGTGCCAACGAAACTTGTGATGGACAGACCTGTTCACTGGCTATATTAGCCGGAGAAAAGTCAGCGACTTTATCAATTGTAAAACCTAGCCTGACGATTGATATGTCGGCAGCTACGATTACACTTGCTTCCGCGACAGAAGCGTTAGCCGTTTTTGAAGCCGAAGTTTGTAATAACGGAGCTACACTTCAAACTGGCGAAAGTATTACCCTGGAAGTCTACGAAGATACCGACCTTAACGGTTTCCGCTCGGCAGCGGATGTTTTGCTCTTTACCATCAGTGATGTTCTTACTGATCCACTAGAGTTTGGGGAGTGTATTCTCCTTGGCGGAGAAGCAGCTTTCCCTTCTGCAACGGTTTGTACGATTATTGCCGTGCTCAACCCCGAGACTACCTGTACCTGTGATGAAGTCCCCTCGTTTCAGATACACCCAGAAATCATTATTGATTTTCCTCGGGAAGTGACAGGCTGTAGTGATGACATTATTACTATTGGTCCTGATCCTATAGCAGGCTATGATTTCGAATGGTTAAGCGTTCAAGGCTCGTCGTTAGGGAACTTAAGTACCACGATGGCAACGCCTACCGACTTCATGGGCACCAATATCACGGGCATGGAGCAGCAAATTCAATATGCCCTCCGTTCCAGCAATCGTAATTGTTACGGCCTGGATACGGTGACCATCAATTTGCAATCAGCTCAGGTAGAAACTGTCAATGTTACCGCTTGTATTGGTGGAACTTACCAGTTGCCTTCTCTCAATATTGGGGGAAGCAACTTTCAGTGGGTACCCAATACAGGGCTCTCTTTCCCTGGCCCTGATTCCAGCTTTGCAGTGATCGACATGGTTGTTTCTGGAATGACAACGTATACGCTTACTTATCAAAGCGAGGAAGGCTGCCCGGTAACCCATGTATTCAATGTCAATGGTATTGATTGCGGCGGTGCGAGCAGCTCTTTGGGCAATTTCGTCTGGTTTGATTTTGACATGGACGGCGAACAAGATGCTGGCGAGCCAGGTATCGAAGGCGTTGTGGTTAATCTTTATGACGGCGTTACAGGAGCACTTATAGGAAGTACAACAACTGATGAGAATGGATTTTACCTCTTTGATGATTTGGTTCAGGGGAGTTATTCGCTAGCATTTTTCCCATTAGAAGGTTTTGTAGGAACGGATAACGAACAAGCTGGAGGCGACGATGCCCTGGATAGTGATGCCGATCCAGTAACGGGCGTGACGCCGGTGTATTTCCTTCCCTGGAATACGTATAACCCCACCATTGATGCTGGTTTTATTCCCGATTGTTACTTGGAAATCAACGCGACAATAAGTGATTGTCAGCCGCAAGGCGATGATTTGATGCGGGAACTAACAGTGGAGGTATTCTGGTTTAATAACCCATATACTTACGACCAGTTTTTTGATGCTGACACTATTGTTGTTGATTACTATGGTAGTACAGAACGAATAGTCGTGGATACCGTCACCGGTACAGCTTCTTTCACACGGTTTATTGATGCCAGCAGTGGAGGCGAAGATATTACGGCTGCGTTTGTGCTTAACCCTGGTTGTGCAGCAAGCATTACGATGCCTGCTTTTGAAGAGTGTCTTTTTGATTTGGCATTGACCAAAACGATCATCAACGCAGTAGACTTATCCTACGGAGATACCGTTTGTTTTGAAATTACGGTCTTCAATCAGGGCGAGCAAGCGGTTTCCCAAGTGCGGGTCAACGACTATTTACCAGCAGGTTTTGGCTTTTTGCCAGACCTAAACCCGGATTGGCAAGCTGTCACTCCGACACGCCTAGTAACTATTGTAGAGGATACGATTGCTGTTGGTGCTTCCCTTGTTTTGCCTTTAAAGGCAACCTTGAACATGGCCAGTGGTGCTGATGCTTGGACCAATTTTGCGGAAATAGCTGCTTTCCAGGATACCCTTGGGAACGACTTTTCGCTCTTTGATGAAGACAGTACGCCAGATGATAACCCCATTAATGATCCCGGTGGTAACCCTGATGGTGCTACGGACAACACCACTAATGGTAATGGCACAGGAACACCTGGAGGTAATAACCCTGCCACGGATGAAGACGACCATGATCCGGCTATCGTGCAGATTTTCGATTTGGCACTCACAAAAACTTTAACAACCCCGGGGCCTTATGCCATTGGGCAAACAGTGACTTTCGAGATCACGGTGTTTAACCAAGGTAATATTGCGGCTCAGGATATTGTGGTGTACGATACGATTCCGGCCGGCTTTGCCTGGTTGGCAAGCAATGAGCCCACCTGGACGTTTGGCGTCAGCGAAGCAACAACGATTATAGAAGGCCCTATTTTACCTGGTGGTAGTCAAAATGTTACCATCAGCCTCGAACTTCAGGATGCTGGCCCTGAAGAATACGTAAATGTCGCTGAAATTAGCTCGGCTTTTGATACCGATGGCATGCTTTATCTTGAGGATATTGACGGCGATTTTGATGATAACTCAACCAATGATGCTGGCGGTAATCCCGGAACAGATTCTGATAATGTTGTCAATGGCAACGGCACAGGTAACCCTGGAGGTACCGACCCTGCAACCGATGAAGACGATCAAGATCCGGCTTTCGTTACGTTGCCAGAAATTGCACTGACCAAAACCGCAGTAGGAATGGTGCCCGCCGCCAGTGGCGTAGCTGGTAATTACGATGTGACCTTCCAGTTGGTTATTACCAATACCGGTAACGAAAAACTGACCATGATTCAGTTGACGGACAATATGATCAGTCAGCTGGGGAGTACATTTGTCAGCGTTGTCTCGGCACCCACCTTGGTGCCTGTCACTGATGCGACCGAAAACCCTACAGTAAACGCAGGGTACAATGGCGGTGCTATCGACGACCTTCTCAATGGTATGGACGGCTGCTTGGCACCAGATCAAACGATTACCGTTCAGGTAGTCGTAGAATTGGATTCGGATACCGGCCTTGATCCCATTATCAACGAAGCAGATGTCAGCGGCAAGGATGAAAATTTTGTAGTGGTAACGGCAGTAGATACGGCTTTGGTCGTCTTTCCAAACTGTTTCTTAGATGTGGTCTGCCCGGCACCTAATGGTGGTACTTTTGCTTGTATAGCGAACCTTCCGGCTGGTGCTACAACGGTGGCTGGCTTTAATGCTATCGACCAGGTTTCTGCCGTCCGTAATGCTTGTGGAATAGCTACGGTGACCTTCTCTGATAGCAATAATGGTGGTACTGGCTGTATGGCCAGTCCTTATATTCTTACGAGAACTTATACGATAAATGATCCGGGAGATGGCATGTCTCCTCCGATGCAGGAAGTGTGTGTTGTAACTTATACGGTCATTGATGATGAACAACCATTGATGGTCTGCCCAGGGCCAATTACGGCTGTTTGTAGTATAAGTGAGGCGCCTGCCTACACCAATCTGGCTAGTTTTGTAGCTGCTGGTGGTTTAGCTACCGACAATTGTGGGATTACGAGTTTTTCTTTGACGAATACCTTCAATAGCGCAGGTACTTGCCCACAAATTACGACCCGTACTTACGAAGTAGGGGATGCTTGTGGAAACACATCAACCTGTAACCAGATCATTCAGATTGATGACACGGAGCCACCAGTGATCAGTTGCCCTGAAGTAGCTACTGATTGTTCCTTGAGTGATATTCCACCTTATGCTAGTTTGGCTGAATTTTTGGCCGATGGAAATACCGTTTCCGATAATTGTGGTATCAACACTGCTTCTTTCCAGTTGATCCAGGAAACAACAGATGGCAATACCTGCCCGCAGATTGTGGTAAGGAAGTACGAGATTATGGATAATTGCGGTAATACGGCTATCAGCCAGCAGATCATTACCATTGACGATGAAACGCCACCTGTATTTACAGCTGCGGCACCAGCAGATATGACCATTGATTGTGATGCGATCATTCCTACACCTGCTACTTTGACGGCAACCGATAATTGCGACAATACCATCACGGTTGAATTCAGTGAACGCACGATTTTAACGGAAGTCGGTGCTTGTGCAGCCTACAGCTATCAAATTTTACGAACCTGGACAGCAGAAGATGCTTGCGGCAATGTAAGTCTGGAAGATCAGTTGATAACCATTCAGGATATCACTCCTCCTACCGCCGTTTGTTGCACCAATTATACGATCAACATCGAAGCTGATTTCGATGGGATTGCTACGATCTCTCCCGAGGATATTGACTGCGGAAGCACAGATACTTGTACACCCGCGGATGAATTATTCCTTAGTGTTGATGTAAATAGCCTGACCTGTGCGGATATTGGTAATCATACCGTTACACTTACTGTTACGGATGATTGTGGCAATAGCAGTAGTTGTTCCACCATCGTAACGCTTGCTGATCAAACAGCACCTGAGATTCATTGCCCTTCTACTTTAGTATTAGAATGTGGTAATGATGCGAATACAGACTTGATCGCTGATTGGTTGGCTTCTGCTACGGCGGACGATGGCTGTACACTGAATCAGACGATTTCTAATGATTACAGCTTTACCAATTTTACCGGTTGCGGGAATACGGGAGAGCAAATGGTCACCTTTACGGCAACGGATGACAGTGGTAACGCCAGCACTTGTGCGGCATCCATAAGTATACAAGATAATTTGTTGCCGGTAATGGCCTGCCCGCCAGGGTTGGTGACTTGTGACCTCGCAGCAGAGGCGCCTTTCGCTACTCTTGCTGAATTCACGACTGCTGGAGGTATCGCTAGCGACAATTGTTCCTTAAATGCGGCTTCTTTTACACATATATCGGATGTAACCAGCGAAAATTTGGTTACCCGTACTTATCAGATTTCAGATGCTTGTGGAAACACAGTAACCTGTCAGCAGTTGATCAATGTAATTGAACAACCTACCGTTGGAACGCCAGAAGATGTCATCATTAGCTGTTCTATTTCCAATACGGGAAGTGTTTCTCTTTCCTCCCTTTTTGTAGGAGCCACTCCTGGTGGAACGTACACTTACCTCGGAGGGGTAGGGGCTTCAATTCAAGCGGAAGCTTTGGTTTATTCGCAGCCCGGCTGCTACGGTGTTGACTACGAGTTTACGGCTGCTGACGCAGGCATCTGTTCCCCGGTAGCACCCGTTACGGCCTACGTTTACGTAAGTGAACAACCACAACCCAGCTTTGATCTGGCCGAAGAACTTTGTTGGGATGGAAGTCCTACGACGCTCAATGCTTTAATCAATAGCCCAACCTATACCAATACGCCTGTTCGCACCTGGCGAAGTACCGATACCGATATTGCTACGGTAAATAATAATGGTATCGTAACTATTGTCGATGGCGGAACAGTGGAGATTTGTATGGAAGAAACCATTACTCATACCTCTTGTAATGGAAACCCAGCAGAAGTTTGTGTAGAAGAAACTTGTCATACACTGATCATTACAGAAGTCGCAGAATCAGTAGACGCGAGCTGGACGACCTTAGGCCCACTCTGTACCGATGATGCTATTGTGGACTTAGATTTGCTGGTCACTGGTGAAGCCAATGGTGTGTTCACCGGCAACGGTGTCAGCGGCACACATCCGAACTACAGCTTTACACCAAGTACAGGCGCCGGCGTTTACACGATCACTTACACGGTGAGTAATGCCAGCGGCTGTACCGCGGTAGAATCACAGACGATAGAAGTATTTGGTCCTGTAAGCGCAGCCTTGAATGACTTAAACCTGGGTTGTATTACCGATCCGGTGGGCAACATCAGTTTGTCTGCGCTGTTTACGGGTACGACGACTACTGGTGGAACGTTCTCTGGCACAGGCGTTACGGGCAATACCCTTACTTATAGCGGCCCCGGCTGTTACGAAGTCACCTACACCGTGAGCGCCTTC
>NZ_KB903558.1 GCF_000379805.1 Lewinella cohaerens DSM 23179
TAACCCGCTGAAAGCCTGCTGGGCTACCATCATCGGAAGCACGCAAACGACGCTGCCAATAATAAAAGGTCGCTGGGTTGAGGCCGCGTTGCTCGCAAAAAGCCTTCTTGGTCAGACCGGAACGGGACTGCTCGCTTAGGATCGCGTCCCATCTTTGGCGGAGTGCTGTATTGCTCATATCTTCCTTTTGGAACAAAGGTCAGGCCACCAAAAGAACTAGGCAAGATGGGGTTGCTCGGACGCTTACGCTAAAATTATACTATCCATTTTAAGTAATGACTCCGTATCGCTTATTATAGCCTTTCTTTCATTTTCATTAATGCTTTGTATTCTAGTATTCCTATAATGACGGTATACTAACCCTGACATCTTGTCGCTCATCATCTGACAGCCACAAATTGTTCATACTACAGCGTCTTTTTGGAGTACTCGCCTAAATACTTCTTCTGGATTAATCACCTTATTGTCTATTAGTGAATAAGCACTATAAACGACAACGACTGGGCTTTCATGGTCAAGCAATTGCAGTAACTCATCTTGAGTTGCTTTCTTACTCAACTTTTCATATTTGGCATATACATCACTTCTAACACCAGCATATCCAACATTTTTGCATTCCACAAAATCTGACTGTGCAATTGATTCAATTAGTGATTCTGTCTCGTAGCAAGAACTCATTACAAATAGAGAGACCAACAAAATTAATAGTCTATTACTCATTTCTGATATTCTTTCTTTATCCGCAGCTTCTGATCAGTGCTTTGTCTAAGAGTTTTAAATAGTCAATAGAATTGTCGAGATCGGTAAACCAAGCCGTTTCAGCTTCTCTGCTTCAGCTTTAGAAATTCCATAAGCCAAGTATTTATTAATTGAACTCAATTCTTGCTATGATTTTTTTACTATTTGCACCGAACTCCAAGCATATGCGAGCGTGCTGGAGCTTGCGGAAGCATGGACGTATATGCAAAGATGAGCGAGGTACTACATTTTTTCATTTTCAACATCTCGCTTAGCCACATTTTACAATATCTTTCTCACATATACAATGCCGCTTTGGCAATTAAATCTAATCATGAGAAGGGTACTTGGGTCACACTTGGCCATTTTGTTAACATCATCACAGGAGTATTTTGAAGAATGTATATTTCTCTCATTCGCTTGGTTTTCAGCTGTCAGAGTAAGTGTTTTATTATCTGTTCAAGTTTGCCAAAATCTCTTAGAAAAATCCATGTACCAGCTTTTTACATAGCTTGGTTTATCAAACAAATCAGATCGACTAATTTCTACGATTCGCGCTCTAGGGAAGTGTCCACCTAAATTCACATCACCTAAAAATAATCTTCTTGTGATTGGTTCAATCAATAAAAACAATTGATCATACTCACCAAAATTTAGCATGAACTGGTCATAACTTTTCCACTCATCAATACTTTTAACTTCTATAAGTTTATGTAGCTCATCTTCATTTTCATGATGATTAATCCCTAAATATTCTTCAAAGTCTTCTCTTCTGATAAATTCTGTAATTTTCATAGGTCTATTGATCCTTCTTACGAGCCTAAATCGAACATCGCTTTACGTTTATTAAGTTTTGTTTCTTTGACTCTTACCCTAGCTAAAGCCACTCAACTCTCAATCATCTGTTCGTGTTCCTGATTTCGCCCAACTCCAACTACCCCGCAGGCTGACCGAAGGGAGGCTTGACGGGGTAGTAAAGTTAGGCACAGTTTTTACTTCCTTCTTTCTTCATCAATAATTCTAACATCTAGCATTGATTGTTTTAGTTCATTAATATTCTCAATCTCATGTGCATCAATTAGTAAATGACTCATTCTAGGCAGGTTATTTAATTCTACTGATGCTGTTTTAAAATCATTACCGTGCATCCAGAGATTAACAACACTTTCGAGACCCAAAACTTCATTGGGAAATTCTGTGAAACGATTTTTATCAATAGAAAAGAACATAACATTCTTTAGATTTGATATTGATTCAGGAAGATCATTTAATTGATTTCCTCCTAGACCCAGGCTCCATAAGCTTTCTACTTCTCCAAGTTCTCGTGGAATACTTCTGAGATTACAATATCCAAAGTTAGCATTTCTAAGCTCTCGTAATTGACCAATTGCAGGAGATATTTTTTCAAGTCTACTTGCATTCGCTATAATTGAACGAAGGTATTTACAGTTCTGAATCTCATCTGGAATTTCAGTAATCCATGAGCCAGATATATCTAAAACTCTAAGGTTTTTCAATTCTCCTATCCTTTTTAAACTTCTTGATCTAGTATTTCGCAGTTTAAGTTCGTAAACCTTATCAGGTTGTGCTAAAGCCTCTCTAAATGATCTAGCAACAATCATGGTATCCCTTATAACATTATCCTTCAAAATTCCGATTACAATTTTATTGAGATAATCTGATAGAACTGCAAATTTCACTACTTCAGCAGAGTCAAGTTCTAAATAATCAACCTTTATATCTCTTCTTTTATAAGATGAAAACTTACGGAGATAAGTCGTATCGTCAACTTCTTTTTCTACCTCCATATAACCCATGTAATCAAAATAAGGATTATAGAAATATTCGTTACTTTTAAAGTCTTCTTCCTCAAACATATCAAAGATGTAGCTCAATATATTTTCTTGACCATACAATTCATAGTATTCACTTGCCCCTATTTGGATATCAATAATAGAGTCTCTTATATCAAAAATCACGCTGGGAGTCAACAGGCCAACATCCTCAATTTCATTTAATTGTCCTATAATCTTAATCTTTAGCGGCAGTATTTTAAATTTTTCCTCATCTACAGAATGGGTATTATCAGTTACTTGTAATTCTCCGCAACCAACTAAAAGAAGAGCTATAAAAATGAGTGATATGTTATTCATTTGATCAAATTTCTATGAAAAATAATCAATACTATTCTCAGTACTTTTTTCTTTCGACAAGTCATTAAAATTTCACGATGCAGAATCTTTTTCTGGTCTGTATATTTTTATTTTTTTGTTTCATTGTGCCTAACTCCCCTTATACACAAAAACCACCCTAAAAATAATCAAAAAAAATCACCTCAGCCAAAAACACACAAACAACTAACAATCAATAACTTAAATTAAAACTATCCGTTTACAAACGTTTATAAACGGATACAAACGACAGTATACGTTTATTATACGAGTAATACTTTCCCACTCCCCCATCTTTGCAGTGTTACCGGTTGAAAGCGCTCAACCAATACTTTTATAACCAGCACGTATTGCACATCAGGCCTGATATTAATACTGCGCTCAATCATCGTACAACAACTAAAATCAGCGATTATGAACTCTATCAGTAACCACGTACAACTCATAGGCAACCTTGGCCGCGATGTCGAATACCGCGCTCTTAATAATGGCAATTCACTTGCTCGAGTAAGCATTGCTACCAAAGAAATCTTCCGTGACAAGGAAGGCGGCAAGCGCATTGAAACCACCTGGCACCAGCTCATCGGCTGGGGGAAGATTGCCGAAATGATGCAGGTATTTTTAAAGAAAGGCTCCTCCGTAGTCGTACAGGGAAAAATACAACACCAGACGATAGGGGAAGGCGAGTTGAAGAAAACCCAAACGGAAATTGTGGTCAACGAATTTCGCCTCATGCAGTAACATACCCGTTACAGAGTGGCTTGAAGATTTAGGCCACTTCGTACCAAGTATAGACATTAGTATTTATTAATTAGACTTAATTTTTCTTTTAACATTCCGGGCATTAGCCGCTGTCGGCGTAGTAATAATAATTGGTAGCAACACTATCAATAAGGCTACACCACGCTCTCTGCTAAAACAAATACCAACCACCCGGTCCAAACTTTTTTATTATGAATCAAGTACAAAATTCCGTAACCCTCATTGGCAACTTAGGCAAGGACCCTGTAAAGAAAGGCTCCAAGCAAAACACAGTGACCAGCTTTAGCCTCGCCACCAACGAAAGCTACAACAACAAGGATGGAGAGAAAATTACCCTTACTCAATGGCATCGCTGCGTAGCCTTTGGCAAAAAAGCCGATATCCTCGTACAGTATGCCAAGAAAGGAAGTAAGCTCGCCGTACAAGGCAAGATCAAGTACGACCGCTACACCGATAAGGATGGTATCGACCGCTTGTCGATGGATATCATCATCAATGACTTTATTATGCTGGATCAGAAACCGGAAAAGAAGGCTGCATAGTCAGTCGTTCTGATGATTTTATCAGCGTGTCACCCGAAGAGCATGCGTTTTACAGCAGGATATTTTTGTGATATTCATTATTCCGTTTTCCCCCGACCCAGCACAGGGTCGGGGGTTTTATTCCGAATACGAAGTTTACCTTTGTTTAGCACTTGCTATCTTCGCCTTATGCCGCATCATTACTCCCCGTCCCGTAGCTTTTCCTTCCGCTGGCCAGCAAGCTGGCCGAATGGTTTACCAACGCTCGGCCGCAGTGATTTCCGCAGCGGAAGAGAAGCACTCTATGCCCTCGCTCAACACCTCAAATCAACAAGCCTCGATCAAGGGAAAGTACTCCTCCCCGCCTGGGTTCCCGAGGGCGTACAACTTCCGTTTTCGTTGGCACAATGGGAGATTCACTACTACAACCTGGATCAAAACGCCGATCCCAAATGGAAAGAGATCACCCAACAGTTAAATAATCAACATTTTGACCTCGTCGTGCTGATTCATTTCTTTGGCCAGGAAAGGAACGCCAAAAGAATGCAAAACCTACTGCCAGCAGGAAGTAGCTTACTCGAAGACTGGGCCCATAGCTATCCGCATCCTCAGTTCCGCCCCCCTATTAATGGTCACTCGGTCTTGTTTTCGCCTACAAAAATCATTGGCACAACAGATGGTGCCTGGCTCATCGGACCAACTATCATAAAGCCAACTCAAAAAGTCGACCGCCAACATTATCTTTTTCTTTTTTGGCAACTCCTCTACCTGATTGGTAGTACTGCGCTACAATTAAATCTTCCAGGCAGGCAATGGTGTAAAAAGCTGACTGGTGGCGCATACGCACGAGCATATCAGTATTTACTCGCCGGAACGAATACCCCAAAAGCACTAAGTAAAATAGGAAGATGGCTGATCAGACACACGCCACACAACAAAGTTGCTGAAGAAAGAATGGCGCAAGCAGCCTACTATTATGAGCATTTGACGCAAGAAAAAATCCGCTTTCTTGTCAAGGACAACCACCTACTTCATCCTCTTATTGGGTTCCCACTTTGGGTAGATAATCCCCGGCATTTTTCCGCTTACTTACAAGCCCACGGTATCCGGGGGCAAACTTTCACCGATCGGTGGTGGTTTATCAAGGAACACAACTCAAGCCAGTACCAAAGTAGCAAAGACTTACTTGAGCATCATTTTCTATTGCCCATTCAGCACCGGTTTACAGCGCAGGACCTTGCGTATATCGTCGAAGTTGTCAATCAATATGAGGGGGAATAGAAAACAGCAGAACAAGTCTTCAAAGTCCCTTTACCCTATACTAAGTACCCAGTATGATGAGGCTTACCTAAGAGACTCTTACCTCACAAGGAGCACATAAAGGCATTGCTCACATTATCAATGCCCAATCCCCGAATAAGGGTCATTACTCATCCGATAGAGGCCACCACGCTGGGTGCCAATCCAGATTTCTCCCAATTCTACATCTTCTAAGAGGGCCGAAATACCTTGCCCACGAATGCCTGTTTCTCTACCAAAGACCCTGAGTTCATTACGCGTAATATTGAACCGTAAAAGTTGATTTGCAGCAACCCATAAGTCGCCATTAAAANCTACCAGAAGCTGCTGAATGTTAGTCAATGGTTCCGGAAGGCGTTCACTCAGATCATACTCATAGACCAATGACAAAGAATCCGGGCGAGTAGGTATACGATAAAGCGCTTCGTCACCTGCGAAAACAATACTGTCTCCCCATTCAGCAATAGCTTTCACCGGGCCATTGTACAACGGTGGTGGCCCTTCCACACCCCAAAAACGCTGCCACCAGTTTTGTTTTACAGGAGGAGCCATGCCTAAATTGTAAATGGTATCATTCGTGAGCGTAGCTAGCCCACGGTCTGTTCCTATCCAAATTACCCCACGCTGATCTTCGTAAATCGTGTGTACGATATTAGAAGGCAACTGCTGTCCTGCTGTCGAAAAACGCTCCGGCACATTAGAATATCCGCCGTATTCATCAGGCTCAAACAGAAACAGGCCATCTTCCAGGCTACCCACCACTATCCGGCCATCATCAGCGTAATGGATGGAAGTTGGGTGAACAGTTTTAGCAAAAAATGAACTGGTAAATGCCAGTGGTTCTTTCTCTTTTCCCACCAAAGGCCGAAAAGATTGGTAATTCACCAAGAGGTGAACTTCTTTATTTTTCTTAATGAGCCGGTTGAATTTTTCGCGACGGTCAGTCGGTTGTGCTAATAGCTTATGCTGTTGACTAGATTGACTAGACAATAGATAGCAGCCGTCGCTTTCCGTTAGCACATAGAGCCCTTCAGGCTGTTGAACCAGATTGGTAATGGAAGATCTTTGCTGAATACCAGCTGTCTGTCCGTCAGGTAGGGTAAGGGAAAAAGCTACACTTTCCAGTGATTGGCTTTGCCCGCATAAGGCAAAGGTCATCAGTAACACAACGATCTGTAGCTCTCTTCCCCACGATGATGTATGGAAGAACATGTTTTTGGAATTATTAAGGTATTACACAGTTTAATTCAGGGTCGTAGTTTCCTTAATAGTTGGGATATTGGTCTGGGTTAGACTCACTTAGTATTGTAAAGATAGTAGGAATTATTAACAACCCAAACATGGGGTTGTTCTAACACAGCAAACACACAAAAATAAAAACCCAATCCCCCTCTTTACCGCTCAATCTTATAGTCCACACCAAGTTTCGTCAAAGCAGTAACAAAATCATTATCAGCTTTCACTTTACGCGTTTTCGCTGCCAAAGGCAGCTTAACTCTGTTCTGTCGATCTAGTAACACCATACGTAATTGATGCTGCCCTTCATGTTTTTGGCACAATTGATCAAGGCCTTCCACTATTTCGCCTGTAAGCCTATCTAGTGGTAGGGTCAGTCTTATTCCTTTGGTAAGCGTATCGCCTACACTTTCGAGTAAAGAAACATCTTTAATTTTCAACTCCAGGCCGTCATCCCGCCACCCTCGTTGAAAACCAGCGGTAATGAAGATCGCTATCCCAGGCTCCAGCAAATGCTTGAATTTCTGGTAATCCTCGCCGAAAAGCCGGAATTCAAGTTCACCATCGAAATCAGAAACGGTGAAGATCCCCCAACCATTCCCGTTCTTGGAAATCATGTGTCGCGCTCCTGTTACTGATCCTGCCAGCTGCAGCTGAGAGCGTTGTTTGTTACTATCGACTTGATTAAGCGAACAAGTCACAAAATTGGCAACTTCCATCCGGTAATCATCCAGCGGATGGCCGGAGATAAAAATACCAGTAACTTCCTTTTCTCTGTCCAGCTTTTCAATCAGGCTCCACTCTCGGCACTCAGGAGGTGCGGGTTCCTGAACCATTACCTCATCTTGCATGGCGCCAAACAATGAAGTAGCAGCGCTAATTTTATTTTTCAGGTAAGCATTCCCGTATTTCACCAAGTGTTCGATATAGGTATCGTACTTATCGGAAGGCGCAAAATATTGCGCACGGTGAATCTCATCAAAACAATCGAATGCTCCTCCTAAAGAAAGGCTCTCCAATACTCGCTTATTAATAGCTCCTTGATCAAGCCTTGTGAGCAAATCGAAAACACTGACGTAACGTCCATTTTCATCTCGTTCATCCAGAATCGACGTCACTGGCCCCTCTCCTACTCCTTTCAAGGCTGACATCCCAAAACGCACCTGCCNCTTGACATTTACCGAAAAATCAGATACCGACTCGTTGATATCAGGCCCCAATACATCTAAACCCATCCGCTTACATTCCTGTAAGAAAAAGGTGACTTTAGAGATATCACTCTTATTCGTCGTCAAGACCGCGGCCATAAACTCTGCTGGGTAATGAGCCTTGAGGTAGGCTGTCTGGAACGCTACAAAGGCATAACAAGTAGAGTGCGATTTGTTGAAAGCGTAAGACGCAAATGCCTCCCAATCTTTCCAAACCTTCTCTAATTTATCTTTAGGATGACCACGCTCTTCACCGCCTGCCACAAACTTGGGGAGCATCTGATCCAGCAGGGATTTCTTTTTCTTACCCATCGCTTTCCGCAACATATCAGCCTCGCCTTTGGTAAAGCCTGCCAGTTTTTGCGAAAGCAACATAATCTGCTCCTGGTAAACATTGATCCCGTAGGTCTCTTCCAGGTACTCCTCCATCGCTGGCAAATCGTAAGTAACTGGCTCCCGCCCGTGCTTACGCGCAATGAAATTGGGAATATATTCCAATGGCCCCGGACGATACAAGGCGTTCATGGCAATAAGGTCTTCAAAAGCAGAAGGAACCAGCTCCTTCATGTACTTCTGCATCCCCGCACTCTCATACTGAAAAATACCCACCGTTTCTCCACGTTGGAAAAGCTCGTAGGTTTTCTCATCCTCCAGTGGAATAAGATCCATATCCAGCTTTACGCCATGGTTTTCCTCCACCATCCTTACGGCATTCTTGATAATGGTAAGGGTTTTCAAACCCAAAAAGTCCATCTTCAAAAGGCCTGCATCTTCGGCAACGCTGTTATCGAATTGGGAGATGAGCATGCCCGTCTCCTTATCTGCCGTCACCGGAACATACTTGGTAATATCGTCTGGTGTAATCACGACCCCACAGGCATGAATACCTGTATTCCTCACCGACCCTTCCAGCTTTTTAGCCGTTTGGATCATCCGCCCAATTTTATCATCGGCTTCCGCCAACTTACGGAATTGGTAAGCTTTTTCTTTTTCCTCGCTATTTAAAGCCCCTTTCAATTTGGAGTCTATATCTCCTTTAGCGAGTACATTGGCAAGGCTGGCTTTCAGGTGAGCAGGAAATGTTTTTGATACCCGATCTACCTCAGACAGCGGCACGTCCATCACCCGACCTACATCCCGCAAGCTCGATTTTGCAGCCATCGTACCGTAGGTCACGATTTGAGCAACCTGGCTTTGGCCATATTTGTCGATCACATAGTCGATCACTCGTTGGCGACCTTCATCATCAAAATCAATATCAATATCGGGCATGCTCACCCGCTCAGGATTCAAGAATCTCTCAAATAGTAAGTCATACTTGATGGGGTCCACATTGGTGATCCCTACACAGTAAGCAACCGCTGAACCCGCTGCGGAACCACGGCCAGGCCCTACGCTTACGCTCATTTCACGAGCAGTAGTGGTAAAATCCTGAACAATAAGGAAGTAACCGGGATAGCCTGACTTTTCAATGACCTTTAATTCAAAATCAAGGCGTTCTTTGATAGCTGGCGTAATGGTATCGTAACGGCGCTTGGCACCTTCATAGGTAAGGTGCCGAAGGTATTCATCCTGGGTATTAAAACCTTTCGGCATTGGGAAGTTAGGCAGTAGAATATCGCGTGCCAACGTCAGCTTTTCAATCTTGTCATAGATTTCCATGGTATTAGCTACCGCTGCTTGCTGATCGCTAAACAGATTGCTCATCTGCTGTTGCGTCTTGAAGTAGAAATCTGAACTGGAAAACTTAAAGCGCTTATTATCTTCCAGTAAACTATTCGTATTGATACAAAGCAAAATATCGTGCGGCTCCCAGTCTTCCTCTTCGACATAATGGGAATCGTTGGTNCAGATCACCTTGACATTGTGCTTTTGGGCCAATAACAAGAGTTTTTGGTTCACATCCTCTTGGCTCATCCCTGTAAAAATAGGGTTACCATTGCGGTCCTTGCCAATGTCAATATTCTCCAACCCACGATGCCGCTGGAGCTCAATGTAGTAATCTTCACCAAAGATGTTCAACCACCACTTCAGCTCTTTTTCGGCTTCCTCATCTTTACCTTGCAGGATAAGCTGCGGAATAACAGCACCAATACAGCAAGAGGTAACCACCAAACCTTCGTGGTATTTCTCCACCAATTCTTTATCAATCCGGGGAAACTTACTGTAAAGTCCTTCTATAAACCCCAGTGAACAAAGTTTACTCAGGTTTTCGTAGCCCTGCGCATTTTTAGCAAGCATGAGCTGGTGATACCGCTTGTCTTTCTCACCTTTCGCACGAGAGAACGCTTTTACATGACGGTCTTCCACCATGTAAAACTCACAACCAATGATGGGCTTAAGTTTGCGTTTTTCTGCTTCTGCAACAAACTTAAAAGCGCCAAACATATTGCCATGATCCGTAAGAGCAACACCTTTCTGGCCATCGGCCGCAGCCTTGTCCATCATAGTGCTGATCTCAGCAGCTCCGTCCAATAATGAGTATTGCGTATGGCAATGAAGGTGGCAGTAATCTGGCATAGTTCTCTCTAATCTTTCGCTTCAATATTAAGAACACTAAATTAGCCAAAAAAGATGGAGGGCACAGGGTACCTACGGGTAAAGTTTTCCACAAGTGTTATAAAAAAAGGCAGGAGTAAGCTCCATCTCGTCCCTTAGATGAAGATACTCCTGCCCTTGAAAAACTAACACAAAGGGTTATCCCCAATAAGGGGCAAGGGGGAAAGGTTAATGGGGTATTAGGGGGCAATGAAAACCTGCCCTGGCATTTTTCTTGGACATGCCAATGCAAAAAATGTCAGAAAAAAAAGAAGATGGCAGCCTCAGGCCGTCCCCACGTCTGGAGCTGACCATCTTCAAAAAGCAAACTAACACACTACCACCTAAAGTGGCAGCGGGTTGTTAAATAGGGTTTTAAAACCAGGTGTTCTTAAGAGATTCACTTGGCTCAAGATGCAGGAGGTACTTCTTCCACACCATACCAAATTTCATGGTTCGTGATGCCCTCAGCATCAATCGTAACTTTGATACCAGCAGCAGCTTGTTCTATATCAAATTCACTGGTATAGCCTTCTAGGTACAAGTTCCAATCATCTGTAATGACCGTTAAGCCCACCTTGTTTTTTAGTGTATTCTGAAAAGAATACGTTGGTTTGTCACCCTTCAGCAGCGTATGTAGGTGATGATGAATGGACGGTTCTTCATTTTCTAATACTACGCTATAATAACCGTTAGGCTCTTTCGTGAATTGAAGATCAATTCGCTGGTCAAAAAAGGTTTCTACTACCAGATTCACTACTCCGGTTACAGGGTCAACACTGTGCAAAACCAAAGCCCAATCTATTTCCTTCTTGGAGCTAGGATCGACGAATTTCTCATAAACACTGATACTGTTCAGAGAAGGCAGAAAATAAGTGTTCTTCATTCAGAGAATTTTTTAATAAAATTTCAAAAGGGTTTCTTACTGTCCAAATGGTTACTCCTGGAAGCTTTGTATTACAACTACTCTTCAAACAATTGCCTACAAATGAGTACTCAGAAATTAGCTGATCCATCCATTCGTCCATTGTTACCAAGACATCAACTTTATTTTCAAGCATCCAATCCAATGCCTGACGAAAACGATTCCCTTGTTTCCTGGAAAAAGAGGCCGTTAAAAACCTAGGACTGTGTACCCAAACCTGTTCCCCTAACAATAGGTTCCCAAAGGTGAGATTTGTTGCAACCTCTGTCGCCCGGGCATTTGCAACAGCAGATTCACAAGGGTTCCCAAAAATTTTTCGCTGCTGCAAAACACGCCCAACAAGTTCTTTTTTCTTGCGATTCAACTCTCCTCCGAGTATCCCAACGATGCTTGTTTTAGCACTATTGGAATACTTCGGGGTCGGGGAGAGCTTCGTGCCTGTATTCTTTTCAGGCATAATTAATAAGGAGGTGCATTCTTCATTTATGCACCCGTTAAAAGGGGTATTAGGAAAATTTGGGATCAACATTTTTCTGGTGTTTCATTTGATATTACAAATTTAGGGGGCTCAAATATGGATTTCTGTGAGATTATTCCTTGGTTTGTAAAACAGCCCTCAATTGATCTCCTTATTCTCTCAAGAATGCTAGACGACCTACACCAACTTATTCAGTCTTTTACCCGTAAGGAAATAGATGGACTCAATAATTTTTTACTCCAAAATGAGACCCAGCAGACTTTCATCTACCAGCTTCTTTTTCTTTTTTTATATGATGAAGGAGAAGACTACTCCCAAGAAAACATAGCTTCATTCTGTCAAACACATGAGCTTTCTTCAGAGGCATTGCGCGTACACTCCTATCATCTGTACAATAAGATCATGTTCTATCTCAGGGACCCAGAGATACGATCAAACCCAGAATGGAAGATCCAATGCCTAATTCAGGATGCTGAGACGCTTAAACTGAAGGCTCTATTTAACCTTGCTAAAAAGACGCTCAAAAAAGCCCTTAGCATTGCTAAAGAATGCCAGCTTACTGGTTGGGAATACAAGATATACCTTGCCTTAATTGACATTTTATTGAAGCAAAACAGCATTCAAAAATTTGATGAAGCTAAAGAATACTTAGGCCTGATGGCTACGAAGTGGGAAGACTGTAAGCAATCAGAAAAAATCCTCCAATTTAACTTTCACATCTTATTACTTTGGCTCCAAAAGTCCGGCAACCTCAAAGAATTAGCCGCGCAACTAGACCCAGAGTTAGAAAGTATTCCAGCAAACATATCCTTTCCAGCAAAAATCCGATACGCACAGTCGCGAGCTATTATTGCCCAATTAAGCCAAGACAAAAAGAATATGCTTTATTGGCAACAACTTGCGTTTGAGTTTTTTAGTCAATACCCCGAACTAAAAAAGCATTTCCCTCACAACTACTTATCTGCTTACGATAATTACTTGATGGCGACCTTGGTTATAGATGACAAACCCTTATTCAAAACCTTACTTACTGGAATTAAAGACCTAGACTACGATGATGCTTTTATTATCAGTAGGTTCAAAGCGCTTCAAGTCTTTATGCAGATTTCATTTTGGCTACTGTATAAAGACATTACACTTACCGTTCCAGAAACGGAAATTGATGATATTCTAGAGTTATTTGAAGATCATCAGGAAGTCATTAGTGCCTCTCGAAAACATGCAATTATATACAGCTTGGGAGTACTCTATTTTTTTAGAGGTAATACAACTGCTGCCTTATACTGGTGGGGAAATGCGAGCGAAGTAAGTAAAACTAACCCCTATCGCCCGGAAAGACTCCGGCTCATTATTTTACTCTTACTTATTAACGATTATCAAACGCCTGATTTTGATCGTTCCGCACTTTTGGCTCGTATTGACAGTACTCGCAGTAGGCTACGTACTTGGGATAAAAATGCTAAGGGCTTGGAAGAGCACGAGAAAATCACCATCAGGTATATCAGAAAACTCAGTAATCTACCCAATAGAGATAAAAAAGGAGAATTACAGCTCTTGAATAAATTCTATACCGAACTAAAAGCTTACTCCGACAAGGCTGAAGAATCTCAATTGCATCGTTCCTCAGTAATTCTCAGATGGTTAGAATACCAGCTAGGATGTTAACCCTCGATAAACCTCCATGCCCTTACGATAAAATTCATTGATCTTCGTAGGAGATAATAGCTTACCATGCTTATAAAGCACCAGGTAAAAGCCTAAGCCTTCCATCGTCCATCCTTTTTCTATCGCAAAAAAACGAAGAACTTCTTCTTTGAAGTTATGGCGAATGAATTCTTCATCTTCTCCTGTAAGCCAGTAATTCTGGGAAAAATCGAGATGCTGTTCAAAGTCAATATCTTTCGTAATGCCCAACATTTCACCAACCCGATGAAAAAAATATTCAGGACGCATATAAAACTCCGAAAGGCCCAACTTTCGTGACTCTAGGAAAAAGACCGTCTGGAGTACTCGTTTAGAGTGCTTACCCGCAAATTTGAGATAGTGATAATCAAAGACGTGTACCCGTGACTCCAATAAACTATCCTCGTAGCTCATCACATGGTTCAAGCGCCCACGAAATCCGCGCTTGAACAAGCGAAAATCCTGAAGTTGTTGCTTTATCCCCCACTGATCAACAGGATGATAGTCCAATTTCAAGTGGCGAGCCACCTGTTTTAGTTGGTCCCCTCGACTATGTTTTCTCAGCATGATTACCTTCCTTTTATTACGCAAAAAACAAGTAGTCTCTTCTCTTAAGTTTTTCAAATAGCTGGCACGCTTAAAATGAAACGCGTCACCAACTATTTCAAAAACGAAAAGACTATTCATTTTTGTGCTGTCCTTATTGCTTGATCAATTTACCCATCTTTTCGCCAGCATTTGTTCTTAGACGATAAGCATATATCCCGGCGGGTAAATCACCCAAATCTAAAGCTTGTAGACCTGAGCTTACTTTCAGCGATCGAAGCAACTGCCCTTCCGTGTTAAAGACTTCCAAGCTTGCCTCTTCGCTCAACCTTGGTATATTGATCCACACTTGTCCTTGGGTAGGATTAGGAAAGACACGCCATTCTGCAAGATAAGCTTCTTCATTCGCAACTACCTGCATCGCTCGCTCTACCGCAGCAAACACATCAATACGCCCATAGCCATAAGTGGCGTTAGGAATAGCCATCCCCGGAAATGGGCTACAGTCTTGATCACTCAGTAAAGGCACAGCAGTCTCTTGAAGAATGGCTTCAATAGTATCCACCTCACCAGCCAGCTGAGGCGCAGCCGAAATCATCAATGCAACCGCACCAGCTACATGGGGCCCTGCCATACTGGTACCATTCCAACTGGCATAACCATTATTGCGAATCGCCGAACGAACGCCAACTCCAGGAGCTACCACATTAGGCTTGAGCCTAAAACTGCTATCTACTGCGACCGAACCTCGGCTACTAAAATTGGCAATAGTATCATTATCGCGGCTCGCACCAACACTGAAGGAGCCCTCAAAAATAGCCGATGGCGTACTTACAGAATTGCAATTGGGGCCGCTGTTTCCTGCCGAAACCACCACTACTACACCCGCTGCTCTTAATGCTTCAACCGCGGTTTCCATCAATGCAAAATTCAGAGGATTGCAGCCCTCTACCTCTGGGCAACTCCACGAATTATTGATTACATGAGGAGCTTGTTCAGGGTCTGCATTTTCACCATCAAGGTCCGTAGGTGCCAAAAACCAATCAAAGCACTCGATATAACTTGCAGGACTCCCCCAGCCACGTTCCATATTTCGGCAGCCGATCCAATTGGCGGCTGGTGCAACACCAATCTGATTGTCACCACCATCATCGCCAACCATTGTTCCCATCGTGTGGGTTCCATGATTATTATCGTCACAAGGCACGTTTACATCAAGGCCGCAAGGGTTGTTATCCGGGCTAATGATGGTATCATTATGCAGTAAGCTAATTTCCCGAATAGCATCATGCCAATGATAATTATGATCAGCAGAAGTACCGTCATAACCTCTGTATTGCTCAATGATGGTGNGGTGCTCCCATTCATAACCGGTATCTTGTCCGCCTACGGTTACGCCTTCGCCGCGAAAACCTAAAGCCCATACATCATCTGCATTTATTCTTTGAACACCCCATTCCACAACGCCCCGCCCACCAGAAGAAGGTGTGAGGTCCAACGCAGGGCGATCTAGTGCCGTCCAAGGATTGGGCTGTAGGTTTGCGACCTCATCCATCTCTGCTATTGCCCTCGCTAAAGGCAGGTCTACTTCCGTCATCAAAGCATTCACAATCGCAAACGAACGGTACTCCTGATGCTTCATAAATAGCAACACCTTCACCTCCTTTTGTGAACGGCTAGCCACTTTATTTACCTGCTGGTATACGAATTGCCCTTTAGCCGCCTTGCCTCGCAAGCGATAGGCGAGGCTCAGATCTGCCTGTTCTTTAAACGCCACAATAACCTCTACTTTAGCACCGGCTTCGAGTTCAGCGAGCACTTGAGAATCAATTTTTGTTCGCCAATGGCCGGCACTGAGTGACAATGAGCTCAGTAGGATCGTCGCTAATAAAAACAGTTTTCCGTAATACATAAGATATTCTTTAAGCGTAGACAAGAACCCAAAAATACGCATAGCTACCGCCCTACCCCAAAAGTTTTACTAATTTTAAAGTTAATAACGAGACAAATCAGGTAAAACCTAAAATACATGGCCAAAGCGAGTAATGGTGCTAAAAAACATTTGCGGAAAGACCCTGTATTTGCCCCACTGGTTGATAATATTCAACTGGAACCACTCGATTTAACCAACGATATTTATCTCCGGTTATTAAAAGCTATTGTTTACCAACAGCTATCAGGCAAAGCAGCCAATACCATCTACCAACGCTTTATTGCTTTGTTTCAGGACAGCTACCCCCACCCCAACCAGCTCATCCTATTTCAAGAAGACCAACTGAGGGCAGCAGGGCTTTCTCGGCAAAAATCTCAGTATGTCCAAAACGTTGCTCACTATTTTTCTGAACAAGACCTCCATCGTCAGGATTGGTCAAAGGTTCCCGACGAACACATCATCGAGCAACTAACCGCCATCAAAGGAGTAGGCAATTGGACAGCGCAAATCATCCTCATGTTTAGCCTGGGCCGCAAAGACATCTTCCCTAAAGGAGATCTGGCGATCCAACAAAGTATGCAGCAATTGTACCAATTTTCCGGCAAGGGCAAACAACTGGAGCACAAAATGGAGAAAGTAGCCCAAGTTTGGCGGCCCTACCGCACGGTAGCCTGCCGCTATCTTTGGCAATGGAAGGATACGCTGGTTTGACATGCGTTTATCTTAAAATTTCTAGACCTTATCTAGAAAATGAAAGCCTGTTGGCGAATTATTATAATTTCGGAAAGTCAAAATTGCAACATTAAAAATTATCGCACTATGTACCCTCATCTTCAAAACCGCTGCTTACTCGGCCTTCTCCTTTTCTTTGCTTCCCTAGCTGCTGGGTTTGCCCAAACAACAGAAGACTGGCAAGGCAAATGGGACGGTGCCATTGAGATTCCCTCTACGCCACTAGCTTTGCAGATTAAACTTCAAACAACTGCCGATGGTTGGGAGGGGCTGATGAATATCCCGTCTCAGCGAATCAATGACATGGCCCTCGCTGATCTAAAGATCGAAGGTGATCAACTCTCCTTCACCTTACCAGAGGTACCTGGGTCAGCCAGCTTCACAGGCAACTGGAGCCCTGGTACCGTAACCGGAACATTTACCCAAATGGGGCAAAGCTTCCCACTTGTTTTGCAACAGCAAGATGCAGCCGCAGCAGCAGCCCTCCAGGCGAAAATTGATCGTATCAAAAGCCTGGTAGATTCCTTCCGCATCGGTGCTGAAGTCCCCGGACTTGGATTAGGAATTATACACAAAGGAGAAGTGGTGATGGCCGAAGGTTTTGGTCTACGTAATGTTGAAGATGAAGTCCCCGCAACGGCTGATACCCGTTTTGCCATTGGTTCTAGTAGTAAAGCATTTACCACGATGGGCCTCGCCTTGTTGGCTGAAGAAGGGAAACTCGACTGGGATACGCCCATCAAAGAATATTTGCCGGATTTTAAACTCTACGATAAGTTTGCAACCGAGGAGATGACCGCCATTGACCTCACCTCACATCGTTCCGGCTTACCAAGACACGATTTACTCTGGTACGGAACCGACTTTTCACGAGAAGAACTATACCAAAGGCTACAATACTTAGAGCCTTCCGCCTCTTTCCGAAGTAAATGGCAGTATCAAAACCTGATGTACATGACAGCAGGTATTCTTACAGAGCGCTTGAGTGACCAGACCTGGGAGGAATATATCCAAGAAAAGATATTCAACCCTTTAGGAATGGCCAGCGCTAATTTTTCGGTAACCGAGATGGAACAAAGTGACAACTTCTCTTACGGCTACGGAGAAAAAGAAGAAGAAATCACTCGCCTCCCCTTTCATCAGCTAGATGCCATCGGGCCTGCAGGCTCTATCAACGCATCGGCAAAAGACATGCTCAAGTGGGTAGAACTTCAACTGGGTGACGGCCAATACCAAGGGCAGCACTTCATCGGCGGCAGCCAGTTAAAACTGATGCACAAGCCACAGATGATCATGGAGAATACACTTATCGCTGATCCATCCATTTCGCACCCCTCCTATGGCTTGGGGTGGTTCACTTATGATTATGACGGACTAACCGTCGTAGAGCATGGTGGAAATATCGATGGGTTTTCGGCACTTGTATTTATGATTCCTGATGAAGGATTTGGCCTCGTAGCCCTTACCAATAAAAATGGTACTCCGCTTAATTATGTGTTGTCTTATTCCATTGCAGATATTCTTCTCGAACGTGATGGACAAGATTGGTACGAGTTAGTGTTTGGCGATGATGATGAGAACGAAGACGATGAGGAAGAAGAGGAGGAGGAAAAAGAAGAAGAAACAAGCCCTGCCCTCCACCCTTTGGAAGATTACATAGGCACCTATAATCACCCCGGATACGGAGATGTCGTTATCAGCCAGGAGGGAGAACAGCTTATTGTGACCTACTATCACTTTAGTGGTAAAATGGAGCACCAGCAATACGATACCTTCAAAGGAATAACTGAAGGAGACGAGATTGCACTCGACGTCCGTTTTGTGACCGACCGCAACGGACAAATTGAAGCCCTATACTCTTTATTGGATGCCAGTGTACCGGAAATTCGCTTTGATCGACTGCCTGCCGAAAAACTTAGTGACCCTGATTTTCTGGAAACCCTAACCGGCACTTACTCGCTGGAAAATGGTACAGAAATCAAAATCAGCCTGGAGGGCACCAAACTTAAAGCAGATATTATTGGTCAGCCCACTTATACACTGGAGCCACACCAGGGAAACTCCTTCAAACTAAGCTCTTTTGAGGGATTCACAATGGAGTTTATTATGGATGGTAAAAAAGCGACCGCATTGGTATCGCATCAACCTAATGGCGATTTCCGGGCAAATAAAGAGTAAGATTAGGGTGGAAAAAGTGTAAGGGTTAATAACACCAAATACGACTTGATTGAAGCCTATTTGACCAATAAAGTGCTCTCCCTTACTGGCAATTGATAGCGTTAACCCGGAACCCAACCTTTTCTAGAAAAGGTTGGGTTCCGGGTTAACTATGTAGAAATTGAATTGTTAAGCTACAATAAACTATTTTTGCCCGAACAATTCTGGTATGGTCAAGTCTTTGCGAACGATTCAGGCTCCAATTGTGGAGGAACTACAAGAATTCGAACAACGGTTTCGGGATTCTATGCGTAGTCCTGTACCCCTGCTTGACCGTATAACTTTCTATATCGTCCGTCGAAAAGGGAAGCAGGTGCGCCCCATGTTCATTTTCCTCACCGCCAAGCTTTGCAAAGACATCACAGATGCCACTTATACAGCTGCATCGCTAGTGGAGTTGCTCCATACTGCTTCCCTCGTACACGATGATGTAGTAGACGACGCAAATGAACGACGTGGTTTTTTCTCCATCAACGCACTATGGAAAAACAAAGCAGCAGTACTGGTAGGAGATTTTTTACTCACCAGAGGACTAGCCTTAGCACTTAAGAAAAAGCAATACCAACTTTTACAGATTGTCTCCAACGCTTTTGAAGCCATCACCGAAGGAGAGCTTCTCCAGCTAGAGAAAGCCCGCCGACTAGATATTGACGAAGAGGTCTATTACGAGGTAATCCGTAAAAAAACAGCCAGCCTCATCGCATCGGCTTGCGCAGCAGGTGCAGCATCCACTACCACAGATGAAGAAATTGTGGAAAAGATGCGTCTTTTCGGGGAGACCATAGGTATGGCCTTCCAAATCCGAGATGACCTTTTTGATTTTGGTGCCAGCGACGTAGGTAAACCCTTGGGTATTGACATCAAGGAGAAGAAAATGACGCTCCCTCTTATTTATGCTTTGCAGCAAACAGACAAGCAGAATCGAAAACGCATCATTCGCAAGATCAAACGATACAGCGAAGAGCCTGCCACCATCCGTGAAGTCATCGAATTTGTACGCCAAAGTGGTGGCCTGGAATACGCCCGCAANGTGATGCTCCAATTCAGGGACGAAGCTTTTGAAATACTCCACAGTTTTCCCACTTCTCCCGCTCGGGAGTCACTCGAAGACTTGGTGAATTTTGTAGTAGAACGGGAAAAGTAACTTACAAGCGACAAACAACTTCCAGGCTAGCTTGCCAATAGCCCCCTTTGATGAGTTGGACGTTATTCCTGTCAGACTGAGTAAGATAAAGTAATTCAGGGAGTTGCCAGGAGGCAAATTGAAAGTGCTCACCTAAACCTGCCTTTAGCCGAAGCTGTATTTTCTCCGTAAACACTCGCTCAAGCCCAGCAAAAACTTGCCCCGCATTATATAGGCCAGCTCCCCCCTTCACCTGATAAGCAGCGGGCAAAATCAACAGCTCCGTCATACCAACATTTTCGAAACTGTATTCGGAATCTATAGAGAATCCCCAAAAAGCCTGGGCGCCTAAAAAAGCCTGGTAGTTACCTTTGTTATTCAGCTTCAATTCGAAGCCAGGGCCAAAAACAACATTGTCAATACGCAGGGTTTCTTCCAAACCATAGAGCCCGGCAACCGCAATATCCTTCCCTTCGGCCCTTAGTTGCTGGAACCCCATGTATACAAAATAGCTTGTTGTTAACTTGGGAAACCTACATACATACTCAAGGTTGCCCCCATAACTAAACGCATCGAGGGGTTGTACAGCATGTGAATTAGTGCTTCTTCCTTGTGAGTATTGAATCCCTCCACTAAGCTGCCAATGACGTGAACTGGATGGTGTTGATTGAGCATATAAAGAAAAGCTCCAAACGATCAGTAAAAAGAAGAGTGCTAAGCGATTTATTGAAATCATAATAGATTATTGTAAGCGATTTTCCGGTAATTACAAGTCATGAACCACCTCTAAGCTAGCTTGCCAATAACCACCTTTGATCAACCGTGCTCTTTCATAAAGTGGTGTAAGAAAAGGAGAAGGAAGCTCCCATGATGCAAATTGACTCTGCTGTCCTAGCGCTGCCTTTAGTCTGAGCTTACTTTTTGCGCTAAACGTCATTTCTATCCCAGCAAAAAGCTGCCCACCTGTGTATAAACTAGCACCTCCCTTTGCGTTGAAGGAGAGTGGTAAATCATACTGAATATCCATTCTGACATTTTGGAAATCATACTCGGCATTTACAGGAAATCCTAGAAAAGCCTGTGCCCCTAGTAAAGGATGAAGCCTCCCCTTATTATTCAACTTTAACGCTATCCCTGGGCCTGTCCGAATATTATCGATACTAAGGGTTTCTTCTAAGCCAAAATCATTTTGATATGCAATAAGAGAGCCTTCCCCCTCTATCCGCTGAAAGTTAAGGTTTGCAAAATAGACTAATTTGATTCGAGGAAATGTAATCACGTATTCAAAATTGCCCCCGATACTTAGTGAACTGAGTGGTGGCGCAGGATCAGTAATAGTATTTCGACCTTGATCATATTGAACACCAGCACTAAATTGCCAATGCCGTGAATCTGACTGGGGGGATTGAGCACATAATGGAAAGTACAAATTAACCATTAAGCAAAAAAGCGCTAAGCGAGTTATTAAAATCATGCTTTATCAGATTATGAGCGTCTTGCATACTAGGGCCAGCTTAACCCCTTTTAGGTACAAACGCGCATTTTTAATAAAATGGCACGCTTTAACTATTGTTAAGTATCAGAAAAAATACTTTCTTTGGTAAAGCCTTAATCTATGGAGCAGTTTTTGCCTTTTCTAGGAATCCCCCTTGTCTTTATCGTTTTTTTTGTCCTTTTTCGTTACATCTTTCCCAGACTTGGAGGATGGAGTACCTTGGCAGAACGGTACAGCACCCCGCTAAAAAGCACGCAAATCAACGGCGAGCGTATCCACTTTGGTGAAATTAATGTCGGCGGGCTCAACATGAAAAATATGGTTCGTGGGTACAAAACAAAAGAAGGGCTATTCCTAACGCAGTATTTATTTTTTCTGAGTAAAACCACTAGCCTTTTAATCCCTTGGGAGGCTTTTCAAACACCAGAACGTAGGGATTTTCTTTTCATGAAACGCGTACGTTTATACGTCGGGTTCCCTAGTAAGACCTATCTGGAAATGCCCGAAAAGAAATACCGCCAAATCGAGGATCACCTGCCTAAGAAACTGAGAGAAGGTTAGAAGCTGCTTATTTCCAAGCTTAGCTTACGCCTTCGTTGCGTAAGCTAAGCTTGAAAATAACTCTAAAAATCATCATCATCCATACCACCTCCTTCACGGTCACCTCGGCTTCGTTGGCGCTTATCTTGGCGCAGACTGTAATTGAAGCCCAAATAAACGATTCGACTTTCTCGCTGGTAGGTTGCGTCAGAGGTAATACCTTCAGAAATAGTCAGGAAGCTAAATTTACGCGTTTTAAACAAATCAGAAGCCCGCAAAGTAATAGTCCCTTTTCCTTTTAGAACCTTCTGCCGAAAACCTAAATCAACAGAACCAAAAGCTCTCATCTCGCCTTGCGGGCGCACCCCGGCAGAACGATAGAAGCCTGTAAGTTGTACACCAAGGTCCTTGAACAGCGTATAGCTCGCCTGCATCCTTCCTGAAAACTGATAACCTGCCGCGTCAAGATCCGACTCTAGGTCATCGCTGTCGACTTCAGTGCGATAGCCATTACCACTGATAACAAGTTGCAACTTATCTACAGGGCGAATCGTTCCGATTACTTCTACCCCGTAATTACGCCCACTAGCGAGGTTGGTCGAGGTCCGAAGGTTTACACCTGTAGCTGGGTCGGGGATAATGATACGTGTAATCATATCGGTCGTTTCTCGCCAGTATCCCCCTAAGGTAACAGACCCCTTCTCTGAACTACGCAGGTAATTAAACTCATAACTATTGGTATACTCCGGCAATAGAAACGGGTTTCCACCGCGAGGATTAAGAGGATCACCAAAGTCAATAAAGGGATTCAATGACCGAAAACGGGGGCGATTAATTCGTCGACTATAATTGAGCTGTACACTTGAACGATCACTCAACTGATAGGTTAAAAACGCGCTGGGGAAGAGACTAAAATAATCGTTAGGGTATACTTCCTTAGTCGGTTCAATCAACTCCGCACTCGTATAGGTTTGTTCAGCTCTCAAGCCAGCTTGCCATTCCCAATTGTCACCAAAACTGCCTTTCAATATTCCGTATGCAGCATAGACATCTTCCTGGTAGCTAAAGAAATTACTAAAGCTTTCCAAGAAGACAAAATCATTAACGGCAGGGTCAAAGTCAAATAACTGGTTGTCTATTGAAACCCCACGCAGGGTAACACGGCTACCTGTTTCAAGCGTCGTACTCTCACTAAGGGGGTGTGTATAATCTCCTTGAAACAACCACACATCATTCCCCTGCGGCTGTGGATTCAACTGCCGATCCATATCAAAAATGGAACCATCTTCGGCAAAGAAGTCTTCAAAGAAATTCTCATTCTCCATTTCCTCCTGTTCAGAATGTTGAGCACTGAGCGTTAACTCCCGGCCTTTTTCGCGAAAGCGTTGGCGATAATCAAGGTTCAGTTCCCAAGAGTCGCTGGTTTCGGCACCTACCTCTCGACGCAAGCTACGGTACAGAAATTCATCGTTCCCTCCTAAAAACAGGTTGTCTCTGTTGGAGGTATTCTCACCAGAACGATCTGAATAATTACCACGCAGAGAGATACTGCTACGTGGGCCCACAAAATACTCTACGCCCCCCTGAAAGGTATGGCTCAAGCGGTTTCGATCTCCTCTAATGTCTTGATCCTGTATCCAAGTCGTATCAGTAGTCATCGTTGTACGGTAGAGCATCCCTTGGAACCAGCGATCATCATTGTTATAACTATAACCGGTCTGGATGTTAAACTTACCTACCCGATAATTAAGGTTTACATTGCCATTGTATTTATCGTTGGTACCGATATTAATAGACGTTTGGATATTAAAACCTTGTTTATTTTGCTGTTTGGTTATGATATTAATGATACCTCCCATCCCTTCGGGATCGTATTTTGCGGAAGGATTGGTGAGAACTTCGATACTCTCAATGGTTCCGGCAGCAAGCTGCTGTAGAAAGCCCTGCCGATCAAGTCCGGTCAATGCCGAAGGTTTGCCATTGATAAGAATCCGAATATTGGAACTCCCTCTCAAGCTGATATTACCATCCAAGTCAACCGTAACAGAAGGAATATTACGTAGAAGGTCTTCTGCGGTACCACCACTGCTGGCGATATCTTGTTCTACATTGAACACTTTACGATCCAGACCAAATTCTACAGCTGCTCGCTCGGCAGTCACTTCGATTTCATCCAGGTTGTTGGCACCGGCGCCAAGTAATACTTGACCAAGCCGCCCCATTCGCTGCTCCGCATTTAGCTGGATACCAGTCTGTTTAAAACTTGCGTAGCCCAAATAGCTGATTTCCAAATCATAGTCCCCGTAAGGCAAGTCCTTGATCACAAATAATCCACGCTCATCCGTTGTGGTTCCAGTTATCAGATCAGTAGTCCCTCCTTGGTACACCAACACATTGGCTAAAAGGATGGCTTCTTCTGTTTGTTCATCGGCTACACGGCCCAATACTGCACCAGTGCCATCTGCCAATTCCAGTTGTGGCCCGCCACCAGGCCGACCTCCGCCCGGACGGCCACCAGGAGGTTGAGCAAATACAAACAAGGGTAATAAAAGTAAGCCTGTAAGCCAAAATGTAAGTGTTTTCATCATCTAGTCTTCGAGTGATTAATATTGATATCCGTATTAGACCTTTGATAGTCTGGATTTTTTCCTTACTAACTAAAATTTCCTCCTTCAAACGACAACCAATTAGAAACCCCCTTTCCGTAGCTTTGTTCGCTACCAAAAGGGGGTTAACAGATCATTAGGAACCTCGTCTTAATCCATCAGTAAAGTTTTGCGGATATACCGGCCATACTTACGTCGGTAAACGCGGTATACTCGCTTCATGTGATGGTAACTGTAAGGGTTGACATCCTCGCCTTGTGGAGAAAGAAAACCTTGTTGTTTCATCCACTCATCATTGTAAATCTTACCCAAGTACCGACTACCATGGTCAGGAAAAAGTACGACGACGACATCCGATGGCTTCAGCTGATGCCGTAATTTAAAGACCGCATCCATTGCTGATCCACTCGAGTACCCTACCATCAGGCCTTCTCTACGGGCCAATGCACGTGCACGCAATGCGCTATTGCGATCGGTAACTTTGATAAAATCATCAATGACATCAAAGTCAACATTATCAGGAATAATCGTCTTCCCCAGTCCTTCAACTTTATAGGAATAGATTTCATTTTTATCGAAAACGCCCGTTTCCCAGTACTTCTTAAGTACCGATCCATAAGCATCTACCCCAATAATTCTGATATTGGGATTCATTTCTTTGAGGTACTGAGCCGTTCCCGAGAGGGTGCCGCCCGTACCAGCGCAACAAATATAATGAGTAATTTTTCCCGCTGTCTGTTCCCAAATTTCAGGCCCGGTAGAGTGGTAATGGGCTAGCTGGTTGTTCTTATTCCAATTCTGCCGGAGATAAACGGAATTAGGAATATCTCTTTCCAGTTGCTCTGCACGTGAATAATAAGAACGAGGGTCTTCAGGAGCAACATCTGCCGGACAGATGACCACCTCTGCGCCAAGGCTACGCAACAAGGCTAATTTTTCCTGACCAGCTTTACTCGTTACAGTAAGTACACAACGGTAGCCTTTAAGTGCCGACACCATTGCCAGACTGTAACCGGTATTTCCGCTGGTCGCCTCAATAACGGTTCCACCGGATTTAAGTATCCCTTTAGCTTCCGCTTGTTCGATCATGTATCTTGCGACCCGATCTTTGGCAGATTGGCCAGGGTTAAAGGCTTCGACCTTAGCGTAAACATTGGCGGGGACAATTCCTTGAGTAATGTTTGTTAACTTAATCAAAGGGGTATTCCCAATAGTTGCTACTACATTTTCGTGATGCATAGGCGCTTTATTTTATCAAGCAATGGGCTGATTAACCAACCCTGGGCAAAAAACAGAACAAGATCCTTACCCACAATGTTCTTTCTAAGAATGATCAGCCAGTGAGTAAAGGCATTGCTATTCTAAATCTTTAGCGAAAGATAATAGAAATTGCTCGAATCATTACAGAAAATAAATCGATATTGCTTCGTTATTCCGAAACCTAATCGTGGTTTCTGCTGCAAAACTAATAAGCTCGGTGAAAATTAGCCCGATCACAAACTTTATTTTCCATGCCCACCGTAAAAACAGTTATCAAAGCCAGGGTTATTCTTTATGATCACGGCCGCATTTTGTTACTTAAACAAACCAAGCCCAACGGTGGTAATTACACCCTTGTAGGAGGTACCGTTGAAGCAGAAGAGTTTGCCCAACAGTGTCTTATCAGGGAAAGTAAAGAGGAAGCTGGCATTACTTTAGAGCAAAAAGACCTTACGCTCGTACACGTCATGCACAAGCGTTCCAAGAACGAACACCGTATTGGTTTATTCTTTAAAGCCTCTCGCTGGGAAGGTAAATTAAGAGCTCGTGAGAAAGAAAAGTTTAAAGCTGCTCACTGGTTTGATCTCGATCGCCTGCCAACAAATCTGACACCTACCATTCAGCAGGTGCTCAAATGTTATCGCAAGGGCATCTTCTATTCCGAAATGAGTAAAAAGTCGGAATCAAAAGTACGCGGCCAACTTAACACGAGATGATCTACGGGGTTGCTTATTAGAAGGAGCCGTTTGATCAGGCAATAATTTGCGTTGCTGAAGGTTAGTGCTATCTCCCTGTTCTTGGCAACCAGCAGTTTGGCTTCCTTTGCTCTCTTCCTGGTCTCCATGCACTGCATAGTCCTGGCGTTCCACAAATTGCTCTAAACGGGGGTCAAACGTCAAAAGGTGATAACCTTTTTCACCACTCCAAGGGCTGGAATACTGGCGAACGTAATAAGTTTCTCCTGTACTCGGATCTATCCGCTCTTCAATTGTTTCATCAGCAGCAGCAATCATCGAAGCTTTTGCAGATGGATCCTGTTGAAAAAAGGCGGGACTAGAAAGTGCTTTTTTAGAATTACACTGAGCGACCAACGTCGCCGAGCACATAGTCAGTAACAATACGGTAAGTACAAATAGCTTTTCCATAATACTGAATTGTATGATAGGTCATATCCACCACTAAACTGGTGCTAGACATTACCTATCTGTTTTTTACAAAAATCGGGTATCTTAAAGGTATACATTTTGTTCTGCGATACCTTACTTTTGGTTATTATTATTAAGACAACTACCTCAACTTTAACAATCTATTTAGAAATAGAAGGCTTAAAATAGTACTCCCCGAGTATTTTCGTCTGAAAATACTCGGGGAGCGACAACACACTGAACGCCAATAACCTGTTTGGGAAATGGCATATTCTTAAACAATTACTAGAACTTCAAGCCTACACTCAGACTGAGTACATTGTTTTTGCCTTCACTGCCAGCAAAAAAATCGGTCAGCCCTTTTTCATAAGTAAGGTCAGCAGTAAAAAACAGGATATCAATTCCTACGCCCATGTTAGCGCCCCAGGTAAGGCGATTGAGCTCATCTGTCGAGAAGTCAAAGTTATTTACCTCTTTCACTCCCATAACATAAGTAGGCACAATGCCTCCTTTTAGGTGTAGACCTAACAAACCGTTATCTCCTGTCACTCGAATACCTATATTCAAAGGTGCTTTAATACTCTGAATCGTTGTTTCTTCAGAAAAATTGACTTCTGTATCCTCATTGATATCCTGCATCAACCGTGCAGTATAGCTTTGATATTGTACACCAGGGTTAAGGAATAATACGCCATCGCCGATCCGAAAATCAAGCCCGGCATGCCATCCGGTACGAGCTTCTGCTTCAAAATCATTCAATTTAGCGTCCAGTGCGGATAAATTGACGCCCACTTTAGGGGATACGGTTACCTGAGCCATCAGGGATTGGGTAACAAAAAACAAACTCAGGAACAGGGCTACAAATTTCAATGTTTTCATTTTCTTGGACATTTTGGTGTTGGGAACGCTACAAACAAAAAGCAGAGGTTGCCTCTACTTCTGGTTCCCGATTGGTTTCAAATAGATGATGTGGGTAATAAACGAGCCCCCCTAAGAAAGTCGTGTGAAGGAAAAGTTAAAGTTGAATTAAGCTATTTCACCTGAATCTCCACTATCGGAATCATTATCTCGACGCGAGTACCGGCAGCAATGCCAGTACTTTCGTCGTAGAGGTCGATGGTACGCACCGATACTTCCTGCTTTTTAGTTCTCCGTAATAACTCTAGTCTTTTCTCTGTAATCTGGGTACCGCGAGAGCGATAGTTTTGCCGATTTGGGTCGTTTTGCTGCTGGGCCAGCGCTTTTTCACGACCGATTCCATTGTCTTCGACTGTACAGCAAATGGTATCATCATCCCATAATTTAAACTGGACGGTGATCAAGCCATCTTTACGGGAGCGCAGGCCGTGCTCCAGGGCATTCTCTACATAAGGCTGTACAATCATAGTGGGTACCCCAAGAATGTCTTCCTCCAAATCATCATCAACAATTACACGATAAGAAAGCCGGTCTTCAAAGCGCAGCTTTTCATTGATGTAGAGGTAATCTTGTAAAAACTCTATTTCCTTTTCTAGAGAGATGCTTTCTTCATCAGAATAATCGAGGCTCTGCCTCATCAACTTTGCAAACTTGGCGAGATAACGAGAAGCAATGGCTCCTTTATTAGAAGTGATAAAATGCTGTATCGAGTTGAGCGCATTGTAAATAAAATGCGGGTTCATTTGGGCGCGTAAGGCTTTCAGTTGCAAGCGGGTAGCTTTCAACTCTAGCAACTCTGTCTCTTGTTGTTTTCGAGCAGCCTGGTATTTCATTTCCAGTTCTTGTTGCTGCCTTCGATCCTGATCTTCGTGGTATACCTCCAGAAAACGATCGTGATCTAATTGGTATTCATAAGCCAATCGGTAATCTTCCGTTTCAGCATAGAGACTGGCAAAATCACTGTGCACCTCTGCCAGCATTTTGTAATCTTCCTCTGCTTCAGCGTAGCCTAATGCCTCCGTGAAAGAGGTTTGGGCAGCAACATAGTTTTCCTGTTCCATTTCAATACGCCCTCGCCAAGAAGCGATAACACAAAGGTTACTGGAATCATTGGGATTGAGTTCACGATGTAGGTGTTCGGCACGATGCAACAATTCCAGGGCTGCCGTAAAATCGCCTTCTTCAAAAGTGCAAAAGCCCAGATTGGCGTAGGCGCTGGCACGAGCTTCTAAACTGAGGTCATCACGAGTATCGATAACTTTTTGGAGAAAATCCTTGGCGGGAGCAATTTCGCCCAGCCCAAGATAAGCCCGACCAACGTTGAGATAATGCCAAGCCAATCGATTTGACATTCCCAATCTTTCACACAAATCTACCACCTGGAGAAATGCCCGAACACTTTTTTCGTATTCTTCATTATGTTCATAAACCTGGCCTAGTCCGGCAAATGCCAACGAGCGAAAATATTCATCCCGCAAAGGAAGCGCTTCCTCTTTTATTTCCAGCATAGAAACAGCGTTGAGGAATTGCTCTGTTGCTATAGCGTGGTTGCCAGCGTGCAGATACAAGTAACCCCGCCGACAGGCAATCCGAGAATGCAGCTGCTGATCTGGGAAGTTTTTCAACATTTTCAACGCTTTCTGTAAAAAGCGCTCTGCTGCATCTAGATCATTGAGGTTGATAGAGATACCTGCATATTCAATCTGTAGTTCAGTGAGCTGTTTGACAGAGCCAGCCGCCTCCAGGTATTTTATTCCTTGGCTGGCCGTTTCTGCGGCACCTGTAAAATCATACAGCTGATTTTGGACTACCATCTTATTAAGAAAATAACGAAACATAAAGTCTTCTACTTCATGTTGCTGAAGTAAATTCCACTGTTCCAGTAATAATTGCTGGGCCCGTAATACATTGGTGTATGCATAATGCCCTGCCAGCTGATCAATGATCGCTAATCGTTGGAGAGGATCTTCTTGTTGAGCAAGTTTTTGCTCCCACAAGCCTGGTTGGATAGCTATTCTTTCAGATGCCGCAAACATAAGGGTCACATAGTTTGGTTGAGTGGGAGAATGGTATTTTAAACCATAATCGCATAGAATTGGGGCATTTTTATCCCCCAAAGGCCTGTTAATTTTCTGTATCCTATGTGGTAAGAATAAGGGATGGGGTATTTCACCACATGATCACATGATTTTTTCAGAAGGGATGGAACTTAACACTTATTCGATATAACCCAGCGAAGATACAAAGATTGAGGGAAATAAAAACAGGACTACAACGCTGTTAAGCGTGCAATCCTGTTTATTAATCTTTTGTAGTCTGCTGACGATAATCACAGCAAAGTTAAGGGAGACCACTACGGTAAAACTACTGAGGCAAAATGCCGCCACAACCTTTGTTCCAACGCCGCTTTTTACGGCCGCCTTTGAACTTGGTCATTTCCTTTTTTGGCAATGGTTTTAAATCCTTATCCTTTTTGAGCTTATCAATGCCAGAGTTCTTGTCTTTGGCCATGGTTCTCGATTTAAGGAAAAACGTTTTCAATGTATTCTAGTGCCTCTCAATGCACTAAGCAGGAATAAAGATAGTTAAAATAATCGACCTAACCTACCTCTCCCTGCTTCTTAACTACCGGATCATCAATGGATTCGAAGATAAATAATTAGCATACCAATATTAACACAACCGTAATACTGCCTTAGCCAGCAGCTTACAAACCATTCTGCAGGCGTTTCATCTGCTCCATAAAAGCAGGGCGGCGGCGGCGGGAAACCTCAATTTTTATATCATCATCCATGATTAAATAGCCTCCGTCTCCTTTGACAAACTTACGCATGAAGTTGAGGTTGATCACATGCCTTTTGTGTACCCGGTAGAAATTGAAGGGTACCAGCATATCTTCATATGCCTTGATCGTTTTAGAGGCCGTAATTTTTTCTCCACCATTGAGGAAGATATGCGTATAATTATCTTCTGCTTCAAAACGAACGACATCTTTGATATTGACAAAATAGATACCATCCAGGGCCGAAATGCTCATTTTTGTAAAAGCATTCGGGTTATTCATGTAGTTCTGGAAGATATCCAGACGTTTATCGATCTCGTTTTGCTTGTCGGGGTGAATACGTTCTACCGCTTCTACCAAGGTATCAGGATCAATTGGTTTCATTACATAACCAATCGAGCTGTACTCACAAGCCTTAATAGCATAATCTTCATAAGCCGTGACAAAAATAACATCAAAAGATACTGGCTTCAGGCGGTTTAACAGTTGAAATACCAAGCCATCCGGCAAGCTAATGTCCAAAAAAGCGACATCGGGCTTGATTCGGGAATTAGAAAGCAACTTGTATCCCTCTTCTACTGACCCCGCAGTGCCAATAATTTCGACTTCTTCACAATGTTCTGCCAAGAGACTCTTCAGGTTGTTTAATCCATTGATCTCATCTTCAATGATAACAGCTTTGATCACGTTTACTAGTTTTTGGTTTCCGCTTCCATCAGCGCTAAATATTACGCTGAGTGAACAGGAATAAGATAAGTAGGTAAGTATATATAGTGGTAGTTTCTCTTGGTATGCTTGGCCTAATCGCTTACATTGAGTCAACGGCCAGATATACCCATTACGAAGTGGATTGGGTATAAAAACAAATGTAAGTATTATTTTTGGCTTTGAAAACAGTCAGTGCATGAGTAAACCGCAGAGCAAACCAAAGCGTAAACCAGAACATCCGCCACATATTAACCCGACACGGGAGAAGTTGCACGAAATCATTTTCGAAGCGGACACCCCTGTGGGCAAGGTCTTTGATATTGCTCTACTAATACTCATTGTCCTAAGTATTCTGATGGTCATGCTGGAAAGTATTGACAACTTCCAGGCCAATCACAAAAAGATCCTGATTATCATCGAGTGGGTACTGACCGTCATTTTCACGATAGAATACGTTCTTCGTTTGTGGGCAGTTTACAATCCCTGGAAATATGCCCGCAGTTTTTTTGGCGTTATTGACCTGCTAGCGATACTGCCTACTTATATCGCTTTTTTCTTTGGTGGAGCGCAAGCTTTTCTGGTTATTCGGGCTTTACGGCTCATGCGAATATTCAGGATACTCAAACTTGGGCATTTTCTTTCCGAAGGACAATACATTGCCTCTGCATTGCGGGCCAGTTTTACCAAAATCACGGTGTTCCTCTTCTTCATTTCCATCTTGGTCACTATCCTCGGAGCCATTATGTACTTGATCGAAGGTGGTACCAACCAGGGTTTCTCCAATATACCCAGCTCTATTTATTGGGCTATTGTAACCCTGACAACCGTAGGTTATGGTGATATTACTCCCCTTACTGCCGTAGGAAAGATGCTTTCCGCTATAGTCATGGTACTAGGTTATGCGATCATTGCTGTACCTACCGGCATTGTTACGGGTGAATTGATCAAGCAAGCGCGTGACAACCGCAACAATACTCAAGCATGCCGTTATTGCGGTCAGGAAGGCCACGATGACGACGCTGAATACTGCAAATACTGCGGTAATATCCTCAATTTACCTAAAATTGAAAATGATGATGAGGAATCCTCAATGTTTTAGGTTTGCTGACTAACCCCGGCAAGGCCCTTTCCTTCATTCTCGTGTATGCTTGCAATACTTTCGGCTTCCCTTCCTTATCTTCCATTTTTTAAAAACACTAGTCCCATACCATGGAACCCAAATCTTTTGATGCCGAAGCTGTATTCCAGCGGGCAATGACTGCCTACCAAACCGGAGAACTGGGAGAAGCAGAACAGCTTTTACGGATCATTCTTGTAGAAATGCCTGACCACGACGGCATTATGGTAACCTTAGGTGGCGTCTTACTCGCCGGTGGCCAAATAGCCGCAAGTATTGAGATAATTCAGCAAGCTCTTCAACTTAATAGTACTAACCCCGATGCCTATTTAAACCTGGGTATCGCCTATCAACAAAATGGGCAGACTGAAGAAGCAATTAGTGCTATTCGACAAGCTGCTCAGTTTGCCCCTCAACGCCCCGACATTGGGTATAATCTGGCCAATNTGCTCCTGGAGACCCAACAATTTCCGGAGGCAATAGCCATTTTGCAAGAGATTATCGGACAACAGCCCAATTTTCTCCAAGCCTACCATACGCTGGGTGCCGTTTACAGTTATCTGCAAAAAACAGAAGCGGCTCAACAAACCTACGAGCAAGCACTCCTGGTTGCGCCTAATGACCTCCTGACACTTACCACACTCGGCAACTTATTGGCCGACAATGGTCAAACAACTATAGCTACGGAGGTTTTTCAGCGCACCATCCAGGCCCACCCCGATCACTTTATGGGCTACGCCCTACTTGGCAAATTTTATCTCGACCTTGGTAAAAATGAAGATGGACTTAAGACATTAGAAAAAGCTTATTCTCTACACCCTGAGGACCTAAATATCAACATCTTACTTGGTAATGCTAACAAGGAACTTGGCCGCAACGATCAAGCCGAACAGTTTTATCGAAGAGCTTTGGACATTAGCCCTGGAGACCCTGGGGCTCTCAGTAACTTCCGGCGGCTGATGAGCAGTAAACTGCCCTATTGGCATTTTGAGATGCTTGCTGATAGCGAACGGAATAATGCCTATCAAGCTGCTATAGAAAAAGTCGTAACCCCGGATACCAGCGTATTGGATATCGGCACAGGCTCTGGTCTATTGTCTATGATGGCTGCTCGGGCAGGTGCAGAACGAGTGATTGCTTGCGAAATGAATGAACGCCTGGCCGCTACTGCCGATGAAATTATCAACCTCAATGGATACGATAAACAAATCAACCTTTTCTCTAAAAAGTCGACTCAATTAAAAGTAGGGAAAGAAATAAAAGAAAAGGTGGACTTGATCATTTCAGAGATTCTGGATGTAGGAGCCTTAGGAGAAGGCGTCTTGCCATCGATCCGACATGCTGTTCATAATCTGGCAAAACCGGAAGTTAAACTCATCCCGGCAGGGCTTCAGCTACATGGCCAGCTCATTGAAATCCCATTCCGAAGCAGGATTTCCCCCGTAAGGGAGATCGCTGGTTTTGACCTGTCTCCTTTTGAACAGTTTCGTATTCCGGATGAGTATTTTAGAATCATCCTCAAGGCAGAAAATTACCAAGAGCTTTCGCCGGTCATTCCTTTAATGACGATAGATTTTTACCAGCTTCCTCCTGCCGTCCCTGATGACCAACCACGAGAAACGTTGCTCGAATTCCCTATTCAGAAAAGCGGCACTATGCACGCCGTTGTTTTTTGGTTTGACCTAAAGCTTGATGAGGAAATCACCATGTCTTCACGGCCTAACGGAGAGCTAGAGCACTGGGGGCAGGCACTGTTCTGTTTTCCTGAGACCAGAGATGTTCACGCCGGTGAGAAGGTGGCTGTTCGAATGTTACAGAGTGATATGATGATCAGGTTTAGGGTGTGAGGTGGTTGATGGTTGATGGTTGTTGGTTGTTGGTTGATGGTTTTTTTGGGGTGTCCCGGTTTTTAGTACGGGGTGCGGAGTGTAGTCTGGGCTTCAGCCCGGACGTGGGTTGGGTGGTAACTTTTTAGTGCGGGGTGCGGAGTGCGGAGTGTGCGGGGTGACCTTTATTTATGAGTTTTAGATTCTTGCTCTTGCGTATCAGAGAATGCCTTACTGGATAAGTCCCCAAAAAAGGAAATGCCCTCTTTGGGGGTCGTTCTAAACCTGACAAACGCTGTCCTACCTATCGTGTATGAGCTCATTGCTTGAAATGGAAGATGGAGCCTACCAATGCGCAAGACGGAGCCTGGAGCGCGGGGTATTCCGATCCTCCACCGGAAACCACGGACAAAGGACAGCAGTGGAACCGAAGGTACGAACGGATGGCCTGGTGCCGAGGCACGAAGGCATGGCCCCAAATAAAATTGACTTAGAGCTTATTCGGAAAATTCCAGGGCAAGCTCTTATAAAAAGTCTGGGCCAAACACCTCGCCTACTTGGGTGCGGAGCATTTTAATTTCCTGTTCGCGGGACTTTGGGCAGATCATTAAGACATCGCCTTCGTCGACGATAATATAATCATCAAGGCCTGCAACTACGGCCAGCTTGTTGCCAGTGATCCGTACCAGGGTATTGTNGGTATCATGCAAGAGGATGGCTTTGCCTTGAGTGGCATTTCCATCTTCATCCTGTTTCATTTCCTGGTGGAGACTACCCCAGGCACCGAGGTCACTCCAACCAAACTGGGCAGGAATAGTAAAGACATTGGTCGCTTTTTCCATGATCGCGTAATCGACAGAAATCTTGGGCGTCTGAGGATAGACTTCATCGATAAAGGCCTGCTCCTGATCCGTGTTGTAGCACGCGAGGTTTTGCCCCAACAGCTTGGTGATTTCCGGAGCGTAGGTATTAAAAGCTTCCAGAACGGTAGCAGCACGCCAGACAAAAATGCCGGCATTCCAAAGATAATCACCGCTGGCAAGGAACTCACGAGCAACTTCTAATTTAGGTTTTTCGGTGAACCGTTTTACGGGATAAACACCATCCGCGCCCTGACTAAACTGGATATAGCCATAGCCTGTATGCGGGCTATCCGGAGCAATACCCAAAGTAACCAATGCATCATTTTCGGCCGTAAAGGACAATGCTTTGCGGATGTTATCAACGAAGAGGGGCTCGTTGTTAATGAGGGCATCACTGGGTGCAATCACCAGGTTTGCATCAGGATCAAGCTGGTGAAGCTTGAATGCTGTATAGGCTACGCAAGGTGCTGTATTGTTGCGAGAAGGTTCGCACAATATCTGATTCTCCGTCAACTCGGGGAGGTGCTCCAACACCTGCGCTTTGTACTGTGCATTGGTAACAATAAAAATACGCTCTGCGGAAGTAAGATTAAGAAAGCGCTCGAAAGTAAGCCTCAATAGGCTTTTACCAGTACCCAAGATATCTAAAAATTGCTTGGGGCGTTCTTCCCGGCTGGCTGGCCAAAAACGGGAACCGACACCACCCGCCATAATTGCTACGTAAGTGTGTTGATCTTGCATGAAGGAGAATAAATACTTTGATAAATGTTAGCCCCTAAGGTAAGGAGGATTTTTTGAAGTCGGAAGTGGGAAAGCGGAAGTCGGAGGTGGGAAAGCGGAAGTCGGAAGTAGTTGATGATACTTGTGGCAAACTTCCAACCCTTAAACGCTTACACTTACCCAACTTTTACACTTTTCAAAGTCGGAAATGTTTTGAGATCGAGACTGCTTAGAAATGGTAAAACACCCCTCTGAGAAAACGTGTGCCCAGATAATTCCGACTTCTGACTTCCGCTTTCCGAATTTAAAAAGGGCTGTTCTTGCGAACGAGCCCTTCCTCTCTTCTAGTATAACAAATATAGGCGCTACGCCATTTCAGGTGTAGTCACTTTGATGTTGATCTGACAATCAATCTCCAGCAAATACTCGTCGTTGGAGAGTGCTTTAAGCTGGCTTACCAATTGATCCCTTTCCGTCTTAATTTCTGTCAGGCGTTTTTTCAAATGGGAGGTATCGCTACCAAACCTTTCGAAGGTACTGAGTATCTGATGGTTCAGAAATCTGATTTTATCATTGAGTAAAGAACATAACACTTCGCGCGCTTGCTCGGGGCCGTAAGTGCTGTTGATTAAAGTAATTTGCTGATCTTGCATGGCTATTGTTTTTTATAACAACACAAAGATGGCACAAATGATTCATAGGTTTTTATTTATAGTTTTTAATGACATCATAAACAAAACCTATCATTCACTTTACCTCTCTTGCCTTTACATGGAAGAGAGTTTATCTAAAAATGTATCCATCTGGTTTTCCCAGGTATAAGGTTGAAGCTTGTGGGGATCAATTCGCCAGGGAAGGGCACCGGAGAAGGCCCAGGTGCGGTAGGCATGGAGGAGAAAAGTGCGTAGTTGTTCAGCGCTTTCAGGGTTTGAGCTAGCGTAGACAAAACCCGCCCCGGTTTGTTCAACTACCTGGCTGAGTTCAGGATCGGGCGGGCCGTGAAGGAGGGTAATAATGGGGCGACCTGCAGACAGGTAGCTGCCCAGTTTAGCGGTCATGATGCCACCATAATCTTTGGCAGACCAAGACAGTAGTAAATTAAGTTGGCTATTGCTTTGCATTTCCCGCGCTTGCGCCAGCGGTACTATTCCGTGATTGGTGCTTAGGTAGCCGAGGGTGTGGCGAGAGGCCCATTCTTGCCAGAGGACGCCATCTTTTCCTGCGTAGTGCAGTTCAAGGTGAGCAGGGTTGAGCTCGCCCTCATTGATGAGTTCGCGCAATAACCGCAGTAGCGGCTCTGCTGATTGCAAGCCAGGATACAAAGACCCCGTATAGGTGATAGTAAAATGCGGTGAGGCTGGTGCAGTGAGAAAACCGTTAGGTAAACTGGCCAAACCATTCCGTACGACGGTTACCTCCTGGTGATCATTGCGCAAGCGCTTTGCCAGCCCATCAGAAACGGTGGTCACTACATCGGCTCGTTTGAGTAAGCGTTTCTGCCACCAAGTTTGCAAGCGCGGCCACCAAACATCTTTCCTTACGGGGTCAACGGGCAGGTCGCGAAAATCTGCGATCCAAACGAGGTGAGGGAAACGTTTCTTCAGACGGTACGCCACCAGATGGTCGGCCCAAGGGCGGAAGGAACTGAAGAGGTGGGTTATCTCTTCTTGCTCGATGAGCTTTGCAGCGGCGCGGTAGCTTTCACGCAAATAAGTATAGCCCCCATCTCCTGTGAAAAGAATGAAAGGATAGGCGTGATAAAGGGAGCGAAAGAAGGTGTGACTCTTGCTACTTTTTTCGCTTATCGCTAAATGTCCTGCCTGCTGACGATGAGCCGCCCTTCTTGTCCGAAGGTCTCTGGTGGGAATCAATTTGATATCTACAGGAGCGCCTATTGTAAGATCAGCATCCTGGGGAAAGATCGACTGATTGGCTGAGGTTTGCACAGAATAGGGAATCCCTCTTTTGGCCAATTGCATAGAGATATGATACCACCGCAAGCTGCCGGGGTGGCTAACAGGGGGGTATTTATATGCTAGGAGAAGGAAGTGCATAGGTTATTGTTGTGCCTTATTCTTTTCCAATAAATCTTGAATAATCTCTAGATACTGCTGCGCAACAATCGCCTCACTGTAGCCTTCTCGAACCAATTTCCGGCCATTGCTTCCCAGTTGAGACAATTCCTCTGGCTTGCTGCGAGAAGCTTGCAGGATCGCTTCGGCCAAAGCTGCCGACGAGCGCGCAGGAACTCGCCAGCCCGTCTTTCGAGGAACCGCCAACTCCCTGCACCCCGGAACATCTGTAGCAATAATAGGCTTGCCCATCGACATAGATTCCAACAAACTACGAGGGATCCCCTCTCGATAGCTAGGTAAAATAACTACTTGGCTACGACCAATATATTTCCGAACGTTCTCTTGATAACCATGGTAGGCTACACGGGGAAGATCAATGCCAGCCTTCCATATTTTTTCAGGAATACAACGTGGGTGCTGGCGATCAAGCTCTCCGACCAAATGAAGGTGGGCATCGGGCAAAAGATGATGAATCTGATGCCAGGCATTAAACAATTCTTCCAGTCCTTTATCAATTAACATTCTGCCCAAGAACAGGAAATGCTTGGCAAGGTAGGGTGCCCCCAGGTCATTGGGAGCAAACTCATTCATATCAATTCCCGAGCCGGGAATCAATTGCCACTCCTTCGCTTTTACACCGATTTTTTGCAGTGCCTCAAGATCGTGAGCATTTTGCCCAACGATGACATTAGACGTAGGTAAGCTAAAGCGATAGAGGGCTTGAGTAATCTTTCTCAGCAATACCCCATTCAGCCAGGTTGTTCCCAAGCCTGTGATCGTAGCTATAGAAGGAATGTCTACTTTTTTCGCGGCTATACTGCCATAAATATTAGGCTTGATGGTAAAATGCAGAATGAGATCGGGCTGTAATTCCCGATATTTCCTTACCAAAGTCCGGTATAACAAAACATCACTGACCGGGCCGTTGCCATATTGCTGTAGACTGGGCAAGTCGACAAATCGTAGGCCTGCTGCTTCTAGCAGTTTTTCTTTGCCATCGCCGGGTGCCAGTGCAACAACATCATACCCTTCGTGCAGGAGCATCCTCCATAAACTCTTACGAAAATGCAGGATATTAAAGGCGGAATTAGAGACGAGAAGAATGGTGGGCTTGATGGCTAAACTTCTTTACTACTTGCTGGTGTCAACAATTTTTCTAGATGATAGAGGTATTTTGATCCTAAGTTTAAATCAAACAATTGCTCGTAGGAAAAGCAGCCAATTTCAAAGCTCTCCTGGCTTATCTGTAGGTCTTTTAATACAGCATTTGTTGTACACAAATATAAGACAATTAACACATTTACCTGATGATTCACCCTTGCCGTAAACACTTCCAACAGCTCTTCCACCTGTACTTCAATTCCCAATTCTTCTTTTATTTCCCGTTTCAAGGCTGTTTTAACCCCTTCTCTTCGCCCTATTTTTCCACCTGGTAAATCCCATTCATTGCGTTCATTTTTCAACAAAACAACTTTGCCATCAATAAAACAAATTCCCTTGACGGAAACAGGCATTCTGTAAGCAAAGAGATCAGAGGTCAACCAGCGGCCAATCGTTCTCAAGTAGAGTTTTTTTAGGGGTAGCTTCATACAGAGAGCACCTTTTGAAAAGTGTACCCTAAAGTGTGTTTCGTACAAAGGCGCAAAGACAAAGAGGTTTTTCCTCTTTGCATACCAATAGGTTGTAGATTATTTAAAATTATTGGACACACTTTTATAAACACTCTCTTCTTAATTAGCTTATTTCGCTGTTATCCAGCACCGAAAATTTTGAATTAAGGCTAGAAAACTCAGGAACAATATCTTTCATTTTACCCACGAGGAGCAATACATCATTTTGGTCCATTAGTTTTACTAGGGCAGCCATCTCGGTTTCTATTTCGTGATAATCATTAGCCCTCACTGCTGCTTTTTGAATCTTGGGGTGGTGAGTGGCAATAACACCTTCACCATCGTCGAGCAGCTCTTCGTAAAGCTTTTCGCCGGGCCGCAAACCTGTAAAGCGAATTTCAATATCCTCTCCTGGGACTAGCCCAGCCATCTGTATCATCTTATGGGCGAGATCAATAATCTTAACAGGTTCTCCCATATCAAAAATAAAAATCTCGCTGCCTTTACCCATCGCTCCGGCTTCCAGCACTAGCTGGCAAGCTTCGGGGATGGTCATAAAGAATCGGGTAACCTCCGGATGTGTGACGGTTACAGCTTGCCCATGTTCGATTTGTTTTTTGAAAATCGGAATCACGGAACCATTCGACCCCAAAACGTTCCCAAAACGAGTGGTAATAAACTGGGTATGGTGATCGCCCCTGCTACTGAGCGCCTGGACATAGATTTCGGCAATCCGCTTGGAAGCGCCCATGACATTGCTGGGGTTGACCGCTTTGTCTGTAGAGACCATGACGAACTTTTGCACCTGATGTTTCACTGCTAAATCCGCCAGGTTCATTGTTCCCATTACATTGGTACGTATTGCCTCTGCTGGAAAATGCTCCATGATCGGTACGTGTTTATACGCAGCTGCATGAAAAACGTATTCCGGTTGATACTTTCCAAAAAGTTGCTCTAACATCCCCTTGTTTCGCACATCGCCGATAACGGGAAGGAACCGTTTATTCTTTACAGCAGTTTTCAAACTCAATTCCAATTGTGCCAAAGGCGTTTCTGCCTGATCTACCCCAATCAACAATCCCGGTTCATAGGGCAATAACTGCCTGACAATTTCACTACCAATAGACCCTGCACAGCCTGTTACCAAAACAACCTTTCCCTGGATACTTTCCCGAATACCTTTCTGGTCCAATTCGATAGCAGGACGGCTGAGTAGATCTTCAAAACGAATTTTGCGAAGCTGCCCCAAGTCCAGTTTGCTATTCAACCAGTTTTCCGTTGGAGGAACCTTCATGACTTTGACCTGATGCTCCAGGCATTCGTTGATGAACGCTACTCTGCGAGTCTCTGGCAGCCCATTGATCCCAATGATGGCGTACTTAATATTGTACTTTTTGACAACCGCTGCAAACGATTTTTCAGGATTAAAAATCCGAACGCCGTTGAGGTATTTTTTGTGTACCCTGGGGTTATCATCAAAAAAAGCAGTAACCCGGTAATTGTGGGTCGTATTCTGTTTGAGTACATTATGTAGCATAGCTCCAAGTTCTCCGGCACCAAAAATGGCGGTATTCAGTCGATTGGCACCTTGCAACCTGAGGCGATCAAACAATAGGCGTAGAACAATTCGCGAACCGCCTGCCAGAAGTAGCAGCACGAAGTAATCGACTAAAACGATGGGTAATACCTCCTTGGGCTTAAATGGTGTGGCCAAAAACTTGAGTAACAAAAAGAAAATCGCCGAAGAAAGGCTGGCGGCATAAAAAACACTTTTGTAATCTTTCTCGCCTACATAGCGAACGATCAGCAGATAGGTTCGAAAAACAATAAAGGAAATTGCTCGAAATGCCAATAACAACACCGGTCCCCAGGTGAGTAAGAGATTGAGGCGTTCAAACTCAAAGTCCCCGGTCAGTAAAAGAGCAATGGTAATGGCAATAAGCGCATATACCATATCTACACCAAAGATAAATAGCTTGGTGACGTAACCGGCAATTGGGTTAGCGCCTAAAATTGATTTTTGGGAATTGAACTTCATGGGGGGATTCTGATCACTAATAGTCCTGATACAATTCGTACATGTTGGTACTCAAGCCAAAATAAATGTGCTGGCTATTGGGCAAGCCCAGTGCAGGTTCATCTTCCGTGCGGCTTTGAATACCTAGTTGCAAGCGTAGGTTGTAAACAGGGTTAGCAAGGTACGCAATTTCTGCCCGCCAGTAAAGGAGTTGGCTTTCTACACCACTACCTGGAAACAGCCCGGTATCCGCCGAGCGAACATTAAAGGACTTATAAATATTACCACCCCAGTTGGCTTCTTTGTTTTCATCACGGCCTAGCAAGGCCGTATGCACCGCAGCCTGGCCCTGCCAACGCCCTTTTCGGTAATTCGTTTGGATCAATATTTCTCTAAAGTTGGCACCAAGTGGATGAGCTAAAGGTTGGTTGTAATGCCCCCAATTGGTGAGCACATCGCGGTGACTATAGGTATGTGGGCGAGCGGAGTTGTATTCGGCTCGCAAAAACAGGTTGCGAATACCTAGTGCATCGCCCCATTTTACGCCCAATTGCCAGGCCAGCATGTTCCGCCAGGGGCCGTTTGTCCAGTCGCGAATTTCTGAAAAGGTAAATTCATCAATGGCCACCTGCCCGTAAGCTTTGATACCCCGGTTGAACTGGTAACTGGTATTGATTCCCATGAGGGTATTGCCGCCATTGGCTCCAACAGAGAATTCTACCGGTCGGTAAAGGATGACTGGGTTAAGAAAGTTAGCATCAAAACCATAGCGATTTAACTCATCCCCCCACATGATTCCTTCGAACAACCCCAAGTTCCAGCGTTGGCCTATATTGACACTCAGGTAATGCATGGAGAGATACTTACGGGCAAAAACCTCGTCGGCTAGCTCCACCTCTGGCCGAATATCATTCATGATCGCCCAAAGGTTGACATATTTGATTCTACCCACAGTCGTCTCTATACGAAAGAAAGGATAGTTGACGCTATTATCAGACATCAACATCGAGCGGTAGCCTTCGCCCAGAAACTGCTTGCCACGCCCCAGGCGTAAATGGAAAAATTTTGCAGGAGTGTAGGCAATTTCTCCGGAAGCGTAAGCGAAATCCGAGGCGAAATCACGAAAGCCTTTCCGTAGCCAGTAGCCCGGTACGACCCTGCTTGTTCCCGCCTGCTGGTTGACGTGCGCCGCAAAGCGGGCTTGGCTTTCGACCAAAGAGGTATAGAAGGTAAACCGCTTGCCCAATTGCCCTTCGATGCGGAGACCACGGCTGTTGCGGTAGGTGGTTTCGTAATCTGGTGATTCGCTCTCCTGCCCGTATTCAAAATGAACGGCAGGGTTGATAGTCAGCCAATAGTCTTCTCCTTGAAAAGAGAAAAGGTTTTCTTGAAAAGCTTTGCGGTCAAACCAGTTGTTGAAACCGGGTACTTTGGTAATGGTATCGGGTAGCAATTCGCTTTTGCGGCTGTAGGAGCTCACCTCGGTGGTGCGCCAGGGCAAGATAGCGGTGTGGATGTTGTGCTCACTGCGCAGTAGGTCATTCTCGTACCAGGCCCGTTCTGCTTGATTGAGTTGGATGGTAGAAAACTGGGCGGAGAGGGGGCTTTGCAGGCAGAGGGTTAATACGACCAGCGTAAACACGCGCAAGGACGTCCGCTGGGAATGAACTCCGTGGGCGTTATTTTTTGATTCCATGATTTTTTTAATTTTTTAGTGGATCGCTCGGGCCACGGCCCGCTCATGTCCCCTGCTCGCGGGGGTGGCCGAAGGTCGGGGGTGGACAGCCCGTCGCCGCAAGGGCTGCCCTCCCTCGACCCTGTGGATCGGTCCCTCCAGAGGGACACATTTGATGGCGCTAGAAGAAACAACACCTTAAACCGCAAACAGGGCTACAACCCTAAACAATGTCCTCCTCTAGAGGAGGTGCCCGCAGGGCGGAGGTGGGACTGCCCTCGAACAAACAAGTACCTAGTCGCAAACAGGATCATACTAGCTAGCTGCGCAACACGACCCCAACACCTTCTCTAGACTGGCAAAGATGCGCTCGAAGTCTTCCTCGGTGAGGTTGGAACCGCTGGGGAGGCAGAGACCAATGTCGAAGAGGTGCTCGGCAGTAGTACCACCGTAATAATCACAATCTGCGAAGACGGGCTGCAGATGCATGGGTTTCCAGAGGGGGCGGGCTTCGATGTTATCGGCTTCTAGCGCGAGGCGGATGGTTTCGCGAGTGAGGCCCTTGTTTTTCGCAGGATCAACGAGGATGCAAGTGAGCCAGCGGTTGCTGAACATGCCTGCTTGCTCTTCCTGGAATTGGATATTAAAGCCTTGCTCGTTCCATTGCTCGAAGTAGGTGCAGTAACGCTCGAAGTTGGCGCGGCGCTGGGCGACCCGCTCGTCGAGGACCTCCATTTGGCCACGACCAATACCAGCCAAAACATTACTAAGGCGGTAGTTGTAGCCCACGTGAGAATGTTGATAGTGGGGTGCATTATCACGAGCCTGGGTAGCCAGAAAGCGAGATTTGGCGATGAGGGCTTCATCATTCCCCACCAAGGCTCCTCCCCCACTGGTAGTGATAATCTTATTGCCATTGAAGCTGAGGATGCCCAATTTGCCAAAGCTTCCACAAGGGCGACCGTTCAAACTAGCTCCGAGGGCTTCGGCTGCATCTTCGACAACAGGAATACTGTATTTTTCGGCGATAGCCATGATTTCGTTCATTTTGGCAGGAAGCCCGTACAGGTGCACCGGAATAATTGCTTTGACTTGCTTACCCTTCGCCCGTTGATCTACGATGGCCATTTCGAGCGCCTGCGGATCCATGTTAAAGGTATCTGCTTCCGAGTCGATAAAGACGGGTTCAGCGCCCTGGTATTTGATAGGGTTGGCGGATGCCGAGAAGGTCATACTCTGACATAAGACGACATCGCCCAAACCTACATCTAGCAGGATGAGTGCTAGGTGAATCGCCGATGTGCCACTGCTGAGTGCAGCAGCGTGAGCGACGCCTACTTTTTGGGCCAACACTTCCTCAAAGGCGTTGACATGGGGGCCCAGCGGGGCGATCCAATTGGTCGCAAAAGCTTCGGCTACGTAGACTTCCTCGCGCCCCGACATGTGGGGGGAGGAGAGCCATATTTTAGGTTGGTTCATGGTGGAGGAGCTCCCTCTGTCCTAGCGGACATCTCCCTCGCGGAGGGAGAATTTTGGGAGCGATTTAAGGGGTGATTAACTTTTGCCCAACTCCTCCCTGGAAAGGAGGGGCTTTTTTGTAGAAACAGGGGTGAGGTGTCGTAATTTTAGGGAGTGATTTGCTACGGGTTTATGGACTGGGCTCCCTCTGTCCTGTGGACATCTCCCTCGCGGAGGGAGAGTTTTGGGGGCGATTTTAGGGGTGATTAACTTTTGCCCAACTCCTCCCTGGTAAGGAGGGGCTTTTTTGTAGAAACAGGGGTCGAGGTGTCGTAATTTTAGGGAGTGATTTACTACGGGTTTATGGGCTGGGCTCCCTCTGTCCTGTGGACATCTCCCTCGCGGAGGGAGAATTTTGGGGGCGATTTAAGGGGTGATTAACTTTTGCCCAACTCCTCCCTGAAAAGGAGGTTTTTTTTTGTAGAAACAGGGGTGAAGTGTCGTAATTTTAGGGGGTGATTTACTACGGGTTTATGGGCTGGGCTCCCTCTGTCCTGTGGACATCTCCCTCGCGGAGGGAGAATTTTGGGAGCGATTTTAGGGGTGATTAACTTTTGCCCAACCCCTCCCTAGAAAGGAGCTAACACTTCCGAATTCCTACTTCTGATCTCCGACTTTGAACCAGGCGTGGACCATACCGGCGTATTCATGGAGGAGCTTGGCGCTGATGTCTATTTTACGGGTGCTAGGTTTGAAGGCAAAGGATTCGTAGCCGGGGTCCGGCATGACCAAGTGATTAGTCGGTGCGGGGATGGGGTCAAGGCCATGATGGCGAAACCAATATAGGGCCCTCGGTATATGCAATGCCGATGTCACTAAAACCAGGGGAATGGTGTCCGAAAAACGTTGGCGATAAGCAAGTGCTTCTGCTTCGGTATTATGGGCAGTAGGCTGCAAAAGGGTATCCTGAGGAGCAACGCCCAATTGAAGGGCCATCTCTGCCAAAACCTCAGCTTGTGGTTGGCGGCCCGATGCGGAATAACCGGAACAAATCAGTTTGGCTTGTGGCAATTGCTGTTTGATGCGTACGCCCTCTAACAGACGCTTTAAGGCGGGTTCGGAAAGACGATCGTGGACGGTAAATCCTGGGGCATTGCTGTGGCCTGCACCGAGGACGAGGATGTTGACGGCTTGTTTTTCAAGCTCATTGATAATGTCATCATCAAGCTGTGTGTATCGACTTTCCCGATTCTCTGCCAAGAATTTCGGCAGTGGTGAAGCACTGACCAGCAGTAGCCAAAAAACACTGTAGATAGCGGTGATTTTTGCCAACTGATGCTTTCCCCGCCAATATAAAAGCGCAGCGATGAAGGCTGCGAGATAAAAATGAAGGAGGGGGTCGAGGAAAGGGGCGGTGAGGAGGCGGAGCATGAAGTATTACTCCTTTTCCTTGATCACAATCCGTTCTTTAAAACGAAAAAACACTGTTTCATTATCACTGATCCTTTTGTAGACGATCATCCCAGCTCCTACTGTGTTATTGTTACCGATTTGGGCACCGGGAATGGTGGAGGCATTGGTGCCGATCATGTTTTCGTTTCCTATTTTGGTATTCCCCGAAAGGGCGACCTTAGGACTGATAAAATTATAATCGCCCAGAATGGTATCATGCCCAACGGTGCAGCGGGAATTGAGCATATTGAACTTCCCTATTTTCACCTTGGGACCTACGGAAGCATTATGAGAAACAACCGTCCCCTCTCCTATTTCTGCGGAAGGGGATACCAGTGCGGTAGGGTGGATCAGGCCAATAAACCGACCGCCACCAGCTTGAATTTTTTCTATCAAACCTCGCCGGTACTTCAAATTGGCGATCCCCATCAAATAAGCGACATCATTGCGCACTTCGTGGTTCTGGATGTCGCCCAAGAAAGGCTCTGCAAAACCGTAGTGTGCATGGTTCTCGGCATTGTCATCGAGAAAGCCGACCACTTCAATTTCTTCCCTGCCTACAGCCTGATTGTAATGGCGGATATAGTCTCGTAGCTCGGCAGCGTGCCCGCCAGCTCCGATGATAATAATGTTTTCCATGATAGGTTTTTAATGAGCGGTATAACCGCCATCGATCGTTAAAGTTGTGCCCGTCACCCAGCGAGATGCATCACTTAGCAAATAGATGCAGCCATTAGCGACATCGGTGGTTTGGCCCAAGCCTAAAGGATGCATAGCTGTAATACGTTCCAGTGCTTCTGTATTTTGGCTATAAGCCGCTTGTTCCGACATCGGTGTCTCTACCACGCCGGGCGCTACCCCATTTACACGAATGTGCTTGCCTGCTAGTTCCAATGCCAGCGACCGGACGCCAGCTTCCACCGCTCCTTTAGTAATACTATAAATTGTTTTACCTCTCTCCCCTACCTGTGCCATGACCGAACTGATAAAGACGATGCTTCCCCCTGTTTTGGCAAAGTGAGCAGGCTTAACTAACAAACGAGTGAGCTCTATGGCGCCTATGACATTAACTTCCAGGTAGGTCCTGAGTTTATCTGGTCGAATCATACGCAGTGGTAAAGTTGTAGAAATCCCTGCACAATGAATAACCCCATCGATTTTCCCGAGGGCGCCGACACTTTCTCTTACGGCATTAGCCATTGCTTCATGGGCTTGCATATCTACAGATACCCGGTACTTTTTTACCGCTGGATGACAGGCCAATTCTGTAGCATTGAGAGCTTCCATGTTGCGACCAAAAAGGATCAGGTTGGCACCTAAAGCGCTGCAACTTATCGCGCACTGCCTCCCAATGCCCGAAGAAGCTCCGGTGATCAGAATGTTCTTGCCCTGAAGATGGAATGGATGCTCCACTTATTCTACTTCTATCAGTTCACTCAAATAGCACTGCTCCAAGCTCAAAATGCTGGCAGCCCAAGATAACCCTACGCCAAAACCGCAGAGCAACACCTTTTTGGCCGAAGGCAATACTCCTTGCAACTCCGATACAATGGTTAGCGGAATAGAAACAGAAGAGGTATTGCCAAATTTATCCAGCGACACAGGGACTTTTTCGGGGTCTACCTTCATCTTTTTGGCAAGGTAGGAGTTCATGTAGCTATTGGCTTGATGAAACACAAAAAAGTCGACCTGTTCCCGCTCCAGACCAGCAGTGGCCAGGATGTTTTTCACTGTTTTCGGTATTTCCCGTAATACAAAATTAAAGACATCGGCGCCGTTCATATAGGCCTGTTCGTCGGAACGCATATTACCGTATTCATCAACTACTTTTTCCTTGACGGTCTCCGCGTTGCTGGGGTTGCGATAACCGCCCGCGTCAATTTTGATCAGCGATTCTCGGGAGCCATCGGAATGCAGCGAGAAAAAGCTTTCGCCAAAATGATCTCCCTTTTCTATTAAGGCTGCGACGCCGCCATCGCCAAACAAGAAACCCGTTTTTCGATCTTTAGGAGAATACACCCTGGAACGTGTTTCTCCATCCAGGAGGAGTGCTTTGCGAAAAGCCCCCTGTTGCATAAAACTGTATACCACGGACAAGCCGTAAATGAAAGCAGAACAGCCCAAATTCAGATCAAAAGCAGCGGTTGATTTATCCAAGCCCAAGCGGTCTTGCAAGATAACCGCAGTTGCGGGCATCCGATAATCAGGTGTTTGGGAAACAAAGATCAGTAAGTCAATCTCCGACCGGTCGACCGAAAGGTCATTCAACAAACGATCCGCCGCTGCAAAACAGAAGTCGGAAGCACACTGGTGAGGCTCTGCAAAGCGGCGCTCCTTTATGCCTGTTTTTTCTACAATCTCGCGGACGTCTTCTGCCGGAAAATGCTCGGTGTAGGCGTAGTTGTCAATGGTGTTAGCAGGTACTGCCGCTGCTAATCCACTAATGCCTATATTTTGAAAACGGAGTTCAGCCATGTTTGATGTAAGGTTTTAGAGATTTTTGCCAGTAGGTTAATGTGTCAAACCTTACTTGGTACTTAGTACGGGGTATTGGGTACTTGGTATTGGGGCTGACTTGAGGCGACACTACCTCCTTTAGCTAAGCGCTTGCTTTTTTTACAGCGTTTAAGAGATCTTCAACGGTTTCTAGTTTTTCGAATTGTGCATTTTCGATTTGGAGTTCAAACTCGTCGTCAAGCATGGCGATGAGAGATAAGCGAGCGAGGGAATCCCACTCGTCGTAATCGCGGAATTGGTCGCTGAGGTTGACCTCGTTTTCTAATTCCAGGGCCTCTTTGAAGGCTTCGATGAATTTATCTTGCATAATGAATTATTTGTCGCGCAGAGGTTTTTTTAGCCACTAAGGCACTAAAACACGGAATTACACGAAAGATTTTTTTGGGTTGCCACCAGGACTCAGAGGTTTTGCCACGGAGGCACGGGGGCACGGAGGTTTTTTTTAGCCACTAAAGCACGGAAACACGGAATGACACGAAAGTTTTTTTGCTTTTTTGTGCATTGGTGTTTTTGTGGCTACGAAATGAGACACGGGAGCATGGAGGTTTTTTAGGTTTTGATGCTTCCTTTAAACTCTTCCACTGTGGCGCTGGTGCCGGAGCTGATGCCTTCGCGGCGGAGTACTTTTTGGGCGGTGAGCCAGAGGATTTTCAGATCAAAAGAGAAGCTGAGATGGTCTACGTAGTAAACATCCAGCTCGAATTTTTTCTCCCAGGAGATGGCGTTGCGGCCGTTGACTTGCGCCCAGCCGGTGATACCGGGACGAACCTCATGGCGGCGGGCCTGTTCGGGCGTATACCGCTCCAGGTACCTGACCAGTAGCGGGCGGGGGCCGATGAGGCTCATATCGCCTTTGATGACGTTGAGGAGCTGAGGGATTTCGTCGAGGGAGGTGGTGCGGATGAAGCGGCCTATTTTCGTGAGCCTTTTTGCGTCTGGTAACAATTTACCGCTGGCATCCTTTTTGTCGTTCATGGTTTTGAACTTGATGACGTTGAATACTCGCTCGTGCTTTCCTGGTCTTGGTTGTGTAAAAAATACGCTACCTCTATTGGCTATGAGTAGCGCTAAGTAAATGAAAACGAATATTGGTGATGCCAACAAGAGTACAACCAGAGCCAAGATGGTTTCTAAAATTGGTTTAAATAGACGAACGTACATTATCTCAAAAACACCTTTGCATTCTCTTTAGTAAATTGAGAACTAGCTAATAGGCTATTCTCTTTTAGGCGATTCAATTCCGTTCTATTTGCTTCTAAACGGATTAATTGTTGTGCTAATTCCTCCAGATTATCTCCGCGAGATGTAAGACCACAATCATATTGGGTAATTAACGCTGATAAGCCAGAGTTTTTAGAACAAATACCTAGCACAGGATTACCAATAGATAAAATATTAAAGGTCTTACTTGGAATACTTAAGTCACTGGCCTGACTATCCAGCGTTACCACGTTGATGTCAGCAGCATACAGGTTATGAGACAGGTTCTCGATGGGTTGCCACGGAAGCAGATGTACATGACTGAATCCTTTTTCCTTGAGTAGGTTGTCCAATGTCTTCTGCTTTGCACCGCCACCAATGATAACAATGGCAAACTTTTCAGGGTCCAGGTACTGCCCTAATTCCACCAGTTTTTCAACGGGATGTGTTAGCCCTAAATTGCCGGAATACACCAAGACAAACTTGCCCAGGCTATGGGTGATCTTCAGGATCAGATTATCCTCTTTTTTGATAAAATTGAAATCAGAGGCTTCGCTCCATAGTGGCACAATCTCTATCTGACTTTCATCAGCAACATACTGCGCGGCTAAACGCTTCATGCCTTCCGTCAGCGTAAAAATTTTACGTGCCTTCTTGAATGCCCTCCGGTTGAGGTCTGACCAAATCCGGTAAATGGCACCCGAAGGTTTGGTATAGCCGTAGTGAACCAGTGCATCCGGATACATATCGTAAATAAGGATATCAAAGCTACAGCCTGCCAGCCAAGGGATAAATGGCGTAAAAGGTGGATTGGTGATAGCAACAATATGAGCATTACGATACCGGAACAAGACGATCCAGAACATGGAGAGCGACGCTGACAACCAGGTCCAGATTCTCTTGAAAGCCGTATCACGGTTGTAAGGAGTTATTTTATGCCATTTCACATCAGCAGGCAACGGGTTTCCCCTTTCGACAATCGAACCTGCGATGATTACTCGATGAGCATACTTTGAGGCGTAAGCTTCCAGCATATCTATTTGCAGATAGCCGGAAGCTTGGTCCAATATGACAACCGTATCGGTTGGGCCACTAGGCATTTTTAACCTCTTGATTGATCCAATCAAATGTTTTTTTCATCCCATCAATGAGTGGCATAGCAACCGCCCAACCCATTTTTTCTTCATAAAGGGTATTGTCAGAATTCCGGCCCATCACACCAATGGGGCAGGCAAAGCCATACTTAGTTTTGAATTCTTCTCCTTCAATATTATCAATACTTAGGTCCTTACCTGAAATATCGATGGTCATTTGTGCCAGCTGATTGATGGTCACCATTTCTTCCGAGCCAATATTGACGGGCCCCAGAAAGTCATCTTGCCGCATAAAACGCAATACAGCTTCAAGGCAATCATCAATATACAAGAAGGAACGTGTTTGCTGCCCTGTCCCCCATACCTCTATGCTTCCGCCTTCATCGGTTTCTGCTACCTTGCGACACATCGCAGCCGGTGCTTTTTCCTTGCCACCCGTCCAGGTGCCCATGGGCCCAAAAATATTGTGGAACCGCGCTACGCGAACATCCAGCTTGTAGTTGCGATTGAATGCAAGAAAGAGCCGTTCAGAAAACAACTTTTCCCAGCCATACTCTGAATCGGGGGCAGCAGGATAAGCAGAATCTTCTACACAATTAGGGTTATTGGGATCCACCTGATTGCGCTCCGGGTACATACAAGCGGAGGAAGAGTAAAACACTCTTTTGGCCCCCTGCCTGCTGGCCTCATAAGCCACATTAAGGTTGATCATGGCCGAATTGTGCATGACATTTGCATCATTATCACCCGTAAAAATATAACCAGCGCCACCCATGTCGGCAGCTAATTGATAGACCTCGTCAAAAGGGTGCATTTCGCCGCCCTCTTGAACCGACATCACTTCCTTTACTTTTACAGGGTCACGCAAATCTGCACATAGGTATTCGTTGCACATCTCCTCGTGGTTCCAGAATTCGTGCGCTTCTTTGATATCAACCGAACGAACCCAAAACCCTTCGTTCTTTAAACGGTGAGCTAAGTGGCCGCCGATAAAGCCGCCACCGCCTAATACAAGTGCTCTTTTCATTAGAAAATTATTTTTCATTTTAGATTTTGAGGAATTATTTTGATGATTTCCAAGCTTTCAGTCTTCTCCATGTCAATGTCAAAACACCAATTTTTCATAAAGATCAATATACTCACGATATCGTTCTTTTTGGTCAAAACAAACTTCTGCTCGAAGACGGCAAGCTTTAGACAGTGCTTCCTTATTTTTATTCTTGATAGAGAGGATAGCTTCTTTCAAACCAGCAATGTCTCCCTTTTGTACCACTTTTCCTGTTTCATCGTCTGCAGCTTCAGGACTTCCTCCCGTATCATAGGTTACCACAGGCGTACCACAAGCTAAGGCCTCGATATTGGTCGTAGGGAAATTATCCTGATAAGTGGGATTTACGAAGCACAGGGCTTTGCTGTACCACTTCGCAAGTTCTTCCACGCTTTCTGTCCGCGCAATTCCCGTTATTCCCGGTGGCAATTGTTCGATTTGTGCTGGGCTTAAGCCAATTAGTACAATGCTGTAGTCTTCCGACAATACCTTGCGGAGGCGGATGAAATCAGCTAAACCTTTTCGCTCGTCCCAAGTGCTTGCTACGCCTAGAACAAGTTGGTCTGTTTTGTTTTGTTGTGGTTGAAAGACCTTCAAGTCAGTGCCATTGTAAATGTGGTGTACGGGTAGCTCTTGTAAAAAAGATTGTTTGACTTGATTCAATAACCACTGAGAATGAACTACTAAATGAAGGTTCTGAGGAAGTTGAAACAAACGCTTTTTATCCCGAAAATTTCGACTCGATTGATCGACTCCCAAACTACGAGGATATTTATCTATTTTAGGACAAGCATGGCATTCTGTTAGCCACTTATTGCAGGCAATACTATCATAGTACGTACAATGCCCAGTGAATGCCCAGCAATCAAAGAGTGTCCACACGATTGGTATTTCTCTTTCTTTTAAGTAGTTGAAGAGGACTTCTATATTTAAGTAATACCCATGCAGATTATGCAAGCCAATGGCATCTGGTTGGATTTCTTCCAACTGCTGTACCAATGCTTGCGTTGCGCGTGTAGAACCAAATCCATGCCTGTCGAACAAGAGCGTTTTAGCGCCGTGCAGATAGTTGTCTAGCGCGTTTCCAATTTTAATCTCTTTAGACTGGCTTGGATTCCCGTTGCGGCCATAGGCGATGTAGGATTCGTGTCCGCTATCCAAAAGCACTGCCCCAATGCCTTCTGCTATTCGCCCGGTGCTGCCAGTGTTGATGGTTGTGTTGATTTGGAGTATTTTCATTCAAAATTGCACTCTAGTATTGAAATATTTTTTTTCAATACTATATCATCTTTAAAAAGAGACGCCCCTCTTTTAGACAAATCAGAGTAATAACCTAAATCCTCTTTCTTTTGGATTAAGAATTCCATTTTATCAGCAATCGACTTATTTGTTTGTTCAGCCATTTGTCCGAATTTACCATTTCCAACTAACTCTCTACACCCACTGCAATTGGTGACAATAATAGGTTTACCTAATATCATAGCCTCCATTAATGAAACTGGTAAAGCTTCTGATTTTGAAGTCATAATAAATATATCAGATGCATCAAGATACGGATATGGGTTAGGCTTAAAGCCTACAAAATCAATTGTTTTCTCCAATCCTAATGAACTTACTAAAGCCTTTAATTCTCTTTCAAGAAATCCTTTCCCGAGTATTTGGACTTTGAACTTTAAACCTTTATCAACCAGTAGCTTTGACGCATGTATTAGTTTGTCATAAGCCTTAACGGGATACAAACTACCTATAGTCACAAATGTGATAATGGATGATTTTTCTACTTCAAAGGCATTTTTCTGTGCTAAGATATTTTTTTCATTAACAATATTGTAAACGACTGGCATTTTGGGGAATTCGCCAAAGACATTAATAAACTCTTTTTTACTATCCTGAGATACAAAAACAATAGCGTCTAATTTCTGATATCGATTATTAATAAGTTTAGTCTTGTAGCGATTATTCTGGTAAAATTTCGAAAAATTAGAATATGATTCATATGAAGAATGAACCCAGGATACTTTATTTCCTGGACTACGCATCATCAAAATCAAATTGGTAAAATTACCGTCGATATAGCTAATTGATAGTTCGTAATCTCTATTTAGTTTTTTTCGCACAACATATTTAAACCAGAAAGTCCAACCTATCCGCTTTTGCAAGTAGGCCAAAAAACGAACTAACAGGTCATTTTTAAACATAGGAATAACGTTAACTTCAGAAGGTATCTGATTAGTATATATTCCTCTATAGGACACTACTGCTAAATCAATTGAATATTGCTTAAGGTCTAATAAGTTCAACAAATTCAGCAAAGCCCTTTCAGCTCCACCTCCAACTAACGATGGAATAAGTATAAGGATTCTTTTATTATTCTTTAAAAGCATACTAGGTTATCATTTAAACAAAATCCAACACTATGATAATGTCAAAGAACAAAATTGGTTAGACCTCAATATCCCTCGCTAACGTTTTGTCTTTTTAATCCTCTCACTCAATGCAGAACTACCTAAAAACGCTACATCAGTATATTCATTCTTTACCCAGTGCAGTAATTCTTTGAGTGCAGCTAAACTACTCTCCCGATTTGTTTGATCTAGACGGCTTGTATAATTGATACGATGAGAGGAAACAATAGCGGGCAGCTTCCATTTAAATGCATAACGAATCTGCTGTTTTGCCATTATTAGAGCTTGCTTTTGTCCGTAAAGAGAAGGTTCAAAAATCACATTGCGTACCGAATAAATTTGACCTAACTTATTTTTTTGACCTGTATATCGGTAAATTTTTCGTTGTGAAAAGCCGGGTTCGTTCTTTGGATGTAATTGGGCTCGTTGCCCCTGTATAAAGTATATTGAGTTTGCTGCTAAGAAATCTTCAATGGGTTTACCCCAGCGGTAACAAGGGGCAATAAACGATTGAGGCGACTCTCCCCAAACCTCTCGGAAGATATTTAAGCCTTCATTCAAGCTTTGTATTTGTTGTGTTATTTCGCTACGATTATCATAGTCCAAGGCATCCATATACTCCATGGTATAGCCTGTGGATGATGCTATTGCAGGACTGAAAATTCCTTCATAAAAAGCTTCTCGAGTTTGTTTATCTCCTTTTTGTAAAGCCCTCATCCAACGGTTTACATTCAAGTGTTCAGCTCCATGAAACTGTACTTCAAACACTTCTCCATGTACACCATTTTTCACCTTTTCTATGACATCTTGACTCTTGCTATATGTCTGATAAGTTTGGTGAAACGGTTCGCGGAAATACCTTTTAAAATTAGCTTCTTCTATTTTTTCGAAATCAGGATTAGCGGCACAATAATTCAAAGTAAATACTGCACCAAGACCACTTATGCCGGAAACTTCTCTTAAAACCTCCTGTAGCCTATCTATATCTTCATTAGTTTCCAAACCATCGTAAAGTTGGTATGGATTAGCTTCTATAGTATGCCCAAGACTCTTTAGTGCATCCCTTGCTTGGCTTGAACTCATCCGGATACTCCCCCAGTCGTCTGACTCGATAGTTAATATTGGATTATGAGTCCGCCAAGAAGGCAAATCAAGCACCCAACGTTTTAACTCTCTGAATAGCTTCATTTGTTTGCTATAAGGTATCCAAGTTCCGTAGATGTCATAAACTCCAAACTAGGCCACTTTTTTAATATGGTTTTAAGTAAACGATCAAGTTCCTTAAGCCCATGATCCCGGTTATGAACAGCTAAACCGCCAATATAATTGACGCGATGGGAACTAATTACGGCAGGTTTGTTATACCTGAACGCCATTTCAATATCATATAGGCAAGAAGCGACCCAGTCCTTTGATCGGTCACTTGGTTCAAAAAAGCAATTCCTTGTTATCGTAAGTTGACCGAAGCGATTAGTTTTCCCAAGCCAGTGGAAGCGGTTTTTTGTTTTCCCATTCCCAAATACTTCCTTTTGTAATTTTGGAGAAGATATATATTCGATACCGTTTGCTTTCGCCGTTTTAAACAAGGCATTATTTATCGGGCCATTTGGGGGGACAAAAAATCGGGCTCTCCTATTAAACAGTTGCTCAAACAGCTTTAGACCGCTGCTTATTACGTCATGTTGCATTTCCAAATCTGAAGTTTCCTCTAAATCAAAAGCAGCTTGATAATCCAAGGCTAACGAGGTATTTACCGCCCACATTTGGGATTCAAAAGCAGCTACGGTTGGTTTATCCTCAGCCTTCAGCTTGCGTATCCAAGAGGTGATATTCAAATGTTCACGACCATGAAATTCAGGAACGAACAAGTGCTCTTGAAAACCTTCCCTCCAATAATCGAAAGCATTTTCAATACCATATCTTTCTAGCGTTTTCAGCATCGGCTCATAAAAGTATTGCGTAAAATTAGATTTAGCAATACCCTCAAAATCAGGATTAGCGACCAAAGCCATCGCAGTAAATACGGGATATTTTCCCTTGGAATCTTTGAAAGCTGTTAAAGTGTTAAACAATTGCTCAAAATCATCCTTACTGGCCAATGTGTCATATAGGGAATAGCGATAACGTTCTTCTCCTTTGCCTAAGTCAAAACCCTTTCGCTCAAGTGATTCTCGGATTTTATTACTTGGCATACGAATACTTCCCCAGTCGTCAGATTCGATGACTATTATCTTGGCCTTGATAGATTTGCCAACATTATTACTGAGGTGTTTCAGTAGGCTCATATATGCTAGTTTTGCCTAGGAGGCTTCTATCAACAATTCCACTTAGGTGAAAATGTTATTAATTTGAAAAAATGTATTGCAGATGTGTACTTTGAAATAAAACTTTATTCATACTAGGAATCAGTAGTGTCCGGTTAAAAAACAAGGAACCTTCATAAGGTTTCTGTTTATCAATAAGTTACAACGGTTTTCTTCGGAAACGATTTGAATCGCCTGCGAAGAAGGCCAAATTAGCGCCCAAAAGAGGGTAGCTAATGAATCGAGGTAAATATGTCTTTGCGCAGTTGATGAGTTTGATCAATCACAAAGAGTTTACCAAGTATGTTGACAAGTACGGCGGTAATTATCGAGTTCGCAATTTCACCTGCTGGCATCAGTTTTTGTGTATGAGCTTTGGCCAG
>NZ_KB903559.1 GCF_000379805.1 Lewinella cohaerens DSM 23179
TTCAAGTGGATCAAGCAGCACTTGCGCATCAAGAAGTTCTGGGGAGAAAGCCCCAACGCTGTCAAAACCCAAATCTGGATCGCGGTCTGCACCTTTGTGCTGGTCGCTATTCTGAAGTATAGGCTGAAAAGTCTACACTCTTTGAACGAAATTTTACAAATAATGAGCGTTTCTGCTTTTGACAAAACGCCTGTAAATCAGTTGATTATGAAAATTGAATCCAAAAACCAGAACCCCGGAAGTCATAACCAATTGAATATCTTTGACTTATAACCGGACACTACTGACTAGGGATAGTAAGTTAACTGCTGCTCATTTTTCTTTAGCCAATAGTCCGTTACTGACTGTAAACGGGCTTTGAATTCCGCAAAATTTTCTTCTTCAAAATTCCGGCTATCGATGGTGATTTTTTGATTGTAGAAGGAGAAAATGTAGCTCTTTTTCTCGTTATAAATGCAGTTCCTCAAATCCTTCATCAGGATCGTTTTTTCTTGATTAGGTGCTTCAAACAATAGGAGTCTATCTTCTAGAAGAACTAGTCTAATCTGCGGCCTTTTTTTCGTTGAAAGAAACTCTAATACTCCATTAAGCAACCAATAGATTCCCAAGATCAATATTAATACTCTCAAGTTCATAGGATTGGTTGAGGCTACTACTCCATTAAAGAGGAGTGCTAGGCCAGCAAAAAGAGACATCCTAAACCACTTTTTTCGTTTATACTTTCCTCCTCTTAATTCGACTACAATACCCTCTATTGGCTGCGCTAATTTTGCGTCAAAGGCCTCTTTTCTGTTATTGTCCAATAAATGAGTTAACACCATCCAAATCAACATAAGCACCACTAGCCACCCCAGAGAAATATCTTCACATTTCAAATATAAAGTTGTAATGGCTACTATGTTGAGCACAGAAATCATAGTAGAAAACCATTTAGAGCGCGCTTGTTTTTCCATTCCTAATGTCAATTACAAGAGTAAGATAGGTACTATTTAAGAATCGCTCATGTTAGTTCTCAAACTAACATGTTATATCCCGCTGGTCTCCCGACCAGCAATCAGTATTAGTCCATTTTACGCTGGTCAGGAGACCAGAAAGATATAGTCCCGACCAAGAAGGTCGGGATAGTCTGGGGACTACGACGAGCCGACATAATTTAAATGTACCCCAATCGCAGGCCCAGTCTACACTTAGACATCAAAAAAACGGGTTTTCGCTTACCCTTTACGGTAAACAAAAACCCGCGAGTGCAACGAGCACCTCCCGCGACCCGATTTATCGGGAGAGCACCACCACCATTCCGATGCAATCGGAATGGTACCCCCGCAAGTGCAACGAGCACACNCACGAGTGAAGCGAGTACCCTACCCTACGGCATCACCACCAATTCCTTGCTATACACCTTCCCATCCAGCTGCACCTTTACGATGTACATGCCGGCAGGCAGGCTGCGTGTATCTAATTGCTCTAACTGCTCGGCACTGCCAACGATGGTTTGGCCCGTTTGGAAAACCCGACCAGTCATGTCCACAATTTGCCATTCTACCTGCTCGCCGGAGAAGCCAGTAAGTTCTAGGGTCGTACTTTCCCGAGCGGGGTTGGGATAAAGGCTGAAACGACGTGGGTTCTCGAGTTCTTCTTCTGTTCCTACAGCTTGAGGAATGATAAAATCATAGTGCAGATCACCACCGAAATCAGGATTGAAGGTTTGCACAGAAGCGAAAAACGTCTGGGTCAACTGGCGTCTTAGGCTTACGTTGCCCGTACCTACATTTTGGCCTACAGCAGCCCAGTACCAGAAGTCGAGGCCATCACCGCCATCATCTTCTACCGTCAGGCTATAACAACCTGGTGGTAGCATGATCTCGTCGCGGTACGTCGTTGCTGTACTCATATTGCTACGCTCCAATACCACATCACCGCTGCTGTTTTTGATCGTGTAACGGTTTTCACCCGGGCGGTTATTGGTTTTAATCTGAATAAAGAGACTTTCGTAGTCCATGATATCCGCAGGCGTGAAGGCCGAGCGCATCATGTTGTTGGCGGCGTACTCATCCTCGCCTTCGTTGGGGCCAAAGACGTCTACGATGAACTGAGGATTTTCGTCAGACGTTTCCCAAAAGAGGTAATCGTCTACCGGTAGTTCAATCTCTACGGTTTCGCCGAAAGGCAAATTACCTGACCAATTGTAAGTGGTCGTATTGCCATTCACAACGCCATAATTAATCCCTAAAGAAGTGATGGTCGTTGTACCATTGTTTTTAACCACTACGATAGGCTGCTGACAAGCCGGATTAAAACGCTCATATTCGACCTTCTGGCTGGGGCGCATAACATCTACAACTGCTGCGTCGAGCGTAAAGTTAGGAGCACCATAACTTACCAACTGAGCCGCTACAAGATAATTGGCTTCTGCCATAAAGGCGCCGTTTACACCATAGTCTACTTCAATGGTTTCGCCAGCGTCTTCTGGCACCATAAACTCGTGAACATCGGTAGCCATGCCTGGGCACCAGCCTGCACGGTCGAAGATCCAGGTACCGCCTTGAGGGTAGATCGGGTTTTCGCCACAAGCTTTCCATACATCAAAACGAAAATCCTGGCTACCACCATTGACGTTGAGGTAGTGCTCACGAGAAACAAATTCTCCATTCTGGCCGTGCCCGGTGACACTAGCCCGCAACTTATAGGTGTCCGCATCAGGGTTGAGGCGTAGTGTGCGTGGCTCGAAAACGTTATTTGCCTGAATAGCATCAAACCACCCGCGCGCGAAAGGCCATACATTTTCAATCGACAACACATCGCGCGTAGGAGTACCAGTGATAAACAGAAACTCAATGTCCATTTCCTCCTGATTTTGGCCACCCATTTCCATACTCAAGAAGCGTTCTCCTTTCAGGATGGGACTAAAGTCCGTAATATCAAAAGTAAAGGTCTTTCCTGCCGCTCCCAAGCTCAGGCCGTTGCCGTAAGGGGTGACCAAGGACAGAATCTCAAATTTCGCGGGGCGTTTAATGTGGTAGGTGAGCTCCTCAATATTGATCGTTCCTTCTGGAGTCAGCGGGTAGGTTTCGAGGATATTACCGTCTTCGTCGTAGAGGTAAGTCCCTGTAGCTGGATAAGTTTCGTAAGTATTGGCTACTACGAGGTTATTCCCACTGTCTACAGCATACTCCACGACCGTGCTAGGATACACCAAGCTAGAATCTATGGCCGGTACTGTTTCGTTGACAGTCGTATGCACGCCTTGCTCAAAGCGAGCAGAGAAACGGTAGTTGATGCTCGTCCAATCGTAGTAGAGTTCTGCACCTCGGTAGGTTTGCCAATTTGGGCCAACCAAGCTGGCGTCAAAACCGTTGGCAACATCTTGTGCCACTAAACCGGTTCCTTCATTGAAGGGGTAATGTGCAATCAACGAAGCAATGGCTGGATGGCTACCAGGGATGTCTTCGGTGTACATAATGGCTTGAATCTCTTCGGCAGTCAGGGCACGTTGCCACATACTGAGGTTATCCAGGTTGCCAGGATAAACATTAGCACCATTAATATTTGATCCTACTTTCATGCGAGTTGCCATAATGGGGCGATTCATACCCGTACCGCTGTGCCATAATTCTCCATTGAGGTAGATAGCCATAGTGCCGGCGGTTGCATCTTTGGTAAATGCCCAGTGGTTCCAGCGACCTTCAAAATCAGCCGTATTCGCTGGTTTTTCTATCCGGTCATATCCGCTACCATCGTTGCCACAATCCCAGTAGATAGTGCCATTGCTCCAAGGTAAGTGTACGTTCATCTGGCGGCGGTTAGCACCATCTACTGCCTCAAAAACAGAGGTATTTGCAGGCAGTGCCTCTTCCAGGCCGTAAGACCAGAAAGCGACGGTTACGCCTTGTGTCATTCCCAATGCTGCTGTTGGTATATCTACTTGCCCGGTGCCTCGCAAGCCCAGGTAGTATTGATCTACGGGGGTAGCGCCAAGTCCCGTAAGGTTGGTCGTTTCAGTTCCTGCAAAACGCAATAGTGGTGCTGAATTTTGGCCGGTCTGACTCACATCCAGCAATACATCACTGGTGCCATCCCATTCAAAAGCCTGATAGAAAGGCAGGCTAGTCCACCCCGTTTCGGTAAAAGTCGTAGACTGAAAATAAACTTCCGTAAAATCATCAATGGCAGGAGAAGTCGCGTCGAGGTTATCCTGATCCACCGCTTTCATTCGCAAGCGCAAAAAGGGCAGGGTTCCACCTGTTTCAAGCACCTCCAACTGTAGCGCCGTGATGGGGCCAGCGCTCAGACCAGCGGCCGATAATTCTTCGGCGCCGTAGAGGTACTGCGCACGGGCACGGTCTTCCAGTGTTCCTATGTTGAGTGGCGCAACCCCTTCTCCTATCTGCCCCACTGTGAGGCTGGTCGTATCCGAAAAGGTCGTTTGTTGCTGGCCATATTGCGTGTAGGTATAAAAAGGTTGGCTTGTAAAGGGAAAGTCTTCTCCAGCAAACCCACTGACCAGATGAGAAGGATGGCGACTCAGGGAAGAGTCTTGGAGCGTAGGGTCGGTAATGAAAGTATTACAGCTATAATCCCATTCCCGGCAGCCTACATTGCCACTACCTACGGCGTTGTCATGACAGCGCATATTGTAGCGCATGAGAATCTTTTCGTAAGTCTGTGTTGCATCATCAGGAAATTGGAAAAATCCGGAGCGAGCATCATCTGCCCAAGTCAGGGTTTGTACCCGAACAGTATCCTGTGCATTGAGGCTGCAAAAGGTAAAAAATAGAAAGCTTAAGAGTAGAAATTGCTTCATTGATCGTTGTTTTGCTCTCAAGATAGGGCTTATCTCTTTTTCTTTAAATTTGGGTCTCAAATTCGTCCATCCCATGACCGAAAAAAAATACTTCCAACCCCTTTACGAGATTGCCCGCCACCTAAACCAAGAGTTTACGTTGGAAGCTGCTTTGCGCAAAGCACTAGAAAAAACGGTGGAGGTCCTTGACTTGGAAGGTGGATGGATATGGCTGGTACAAGCCGATAAAAAGAATGTTTACCTAGCTGCCTCTCATCAATTGCCTAAAGCCTTGAGTCAGCACCCAGAACGCCTTTCTGGCTGGTGTTACTGTATCGACAAGTACCTTTCCAGTAGCCTAAACCAGCCTAGCAACATCAGTGAAATTGCTTGCTCCCGACTCAAAAATCTCGCTGAAGTAGAGGATGGACTCAAATTTCACGCTTCGATACCTATCAGTTCTAATGCCGAAAAAATTGGCATTCTCAATGTATTGCACCAACAAAATCAACAACTTGATCAGGGGCAATTACAATTATTACAAACCATTAGTGAACTCTTGGCCATTGCCGTACAACGCACCCGGGCGCAATCCTTGGCAGACAACAGTAGCTCCCAAAGCAATGGCGAACAAAAAGTGCTCCAACAATTAGTACAGCCTGCATTGGTAAAAATACAGCGCCAGCTCAATGAAGAATCCAATGTTGACCTAACCGCCCTGAAAAAGGATTTAGCGGCCTTGCAGAAACAACTCAGTACAGTGCAGAAGGAGCTCCCTGAAATGGATGCGCCTTCCTCTGAGATACATTACCCCAACTCTCCACTCACTCCCCGAGAAAGGGAAGTATTGGTGTTGGTCAAACAAGGGCTCACCAATCCACAAATCGCCAGCCAGCTATTTATTAGCGAGCGGACCGTCAAATTCCACCTTAGCTCTATTCTTGCGAAATTGGATGCTCAAACCCGAACAGAAGCTGTTTTGGTGGGTACTCAACGGGGTTTATTCTGATTTAAACGGCTTCTTACCTGTACCATCGTCCAGGCACCAATCGGGCCAATAGGTCGTGGTTTTAGCAGGGCAGTCCCCTGATCTTTGTTCTAACAAAACAGAGATTATGAAAAATAACAAAACAGCACTGATCACAGGTGCTTCTCGCGGATTAGGTTATGCTTTAGCACTGGCTTTGGCCAAAAATGGTTGGCAATTACTTATCAATGGTCGTAATGCAGAGACCTTACTGAAAGCCCACAACGAGCTATCCAAACACACCAAAGTAGTCGCCATTTCGGGTGATGTACGCGATGAAATTCACTTACTCCAATTACGCAATACACTTCGCGACCAGCAATGGCAACTTGATCTGGTAGTCAATAACGCTTCTGCCTTAGGGGTATCTCCATTGGCTTCTTTACTTGAGCATCCGGTGGATAATTTACACAAAGTCCTTCACACCAACCTCATTGCGCCTGTTTCCCTTTTGCAAAAAGTACAAGCTCACTTTACAGACCAACCTACAATCATCAATATCAGTAGCGATGCGGCAGTAGCGGCTTACCCAACTTGGGGGGCCTATAGCAGCAGCAAAGCAGGGCTCGATCACCTCAGCGCTATTCTTGCGCAAGAGCACCCCCAATGGAAAGTGTATGCTTTTGATCCTGGCGATATGCGTACACAAATGCATCAAGCAGCCTTTCCTGGCGAAGACATTACGGATCGGCCATTACCTGAGGAAGCTGCGTTACCTGCTTTACTTAGACTTTTGCGAGCGGAGGCACCTAGTGGTAGGTATACCATTGATGCAGTAGCGTAGTTTCCCTAACCTCCCCCCTCTTTCCAGGTGGCGTTGGATTGGTTCTACAACTTTACCCAAAGAACTACCACCCAAGTCCAAGTCAAAATAATTTCACCTTCGTAATCAGTGGTGTTATTGCTACTAGCACCATCAAAATGTGTCCCTTTGGAGGGACCGATCCTCAGGATCGAGGGAGGGTAGCTCTAAACACAAACCTATTTATTATGACAATGACAACCTCCCCCATTCATTTTGAGCTACCACAACAACTCTCCTGCCCATTACCGACAGAAGAAAGAGGCGTTGCACGCGACGAAGTGCGCCTACTCGTAAGTAACCATAATGGTGAGGATATTCAGCATCGAAAATTCAAGGCCCTGACGGATTATTTGACGAAAGGTGATGTCTTGGTGGTCAACAACTCGGCCACCGTGGCGGCTGCGCTACCCATCATCTTAGAGAGTGGCCAAGCAGCCCGCCTCCATCTAAGCACCCAATTGGATGATCTTCACTGGCTCGCCGAAATCAGAGCCGTTCATAGCAACCAAAGTGAACGCTGGCGGAATGGTACTGCTGGGCAGGCTTTCAATCTACCAGAAGGCGGCTTGGCAACTTTAATCACCCCGTTCTATCAAAATGCTCAACAACTGCACCTATGGAAAATCAGCTTAAAATTGCCTTTGCCCTGGCAGGAATATTTGCACCAGTACGGCTCACCCATAAAGTACCAAAATCTGGATCAGGGCTATCCGCTAAATTACTACCAGACCTTTTTCAGCAGCGTTCCTGGTAGTGCTGAAATGCCTTCCGCCGCAAGAGGATTTACACCGGGGATAATCGAAGGACTCCTACAAAAAGGGGTGCAAATCATACCCATCACCTTACACACCGGTGTATCAAGCCTGGAAACCGGAGAAATGCCCTACCCTGAATCTGTTATCGTTTCGCCCTTAAATGCGGCGCGGATCAACCTGGCGAAAGCGAAGGGGAAACACATTATTGCGGTAGGCACCACAGCCGTCAGAGCTATAGAAACCGCCACAAACGCTCAAGGTCTAGTGACCGCCTTTAACAGTCAAAGCGAGCTATATATCCAGCCGGGCTATCAAATGAAAATTATCGACGGACTCCTCACCGGTTTTCATGAGCCAGAGGCCTCTCATTTGTATATGCTTCAGGCTTTAGCTAGCAAAAAGCATCTGCGTAAAGCCTACGAGGCAGCCATTCAGCAGGGGTACTACTGGCACGAGTTTGGTGATTTACACCTCATCCTTAATCATTAGGCAAAAAAAAATCAGAAGCTAAGCTTCTGATTTTTTTGCGAGTAGATCAGCTCTCTTCCTCCTCTTTATTCTCATCCTCTGCTTTCCCCATTTGATCTTCTTCGTGGAGGCGGTTAAACAGCGTTTCTACGCGATACATTTCGTCGATGGTTTCATCTTCATAGATGCCTATATTCGGTATACGGCGTACGTGTCGCTTGAGGCGATTCGCCAAGGCTGTACGCAGTCGAGGGGCTTCTTCTTCCAACTGGAGTAACACTGCCTGCTTGTTATCCGTATTCCAGATACTGAGGTAGATTTTGGCCAAGCCCAAATCTGAAGACATTTTCACTTCCGTAACCGTAACCAAAGGCTGGCTACCGTAGATATAGACGCCAATTTCCTGCAACACTATGCTAAAATTCCGCTTCACGAGTTCGGCAACTTGCCGTTGGCGCTTCGTTTCCATTCTTTGTTATTTTTATAAAGATATAGGTATAGTCTGCTAAGTCAGAATTTACAAACCCTGCCTTGGAAGACTATAGACGCCTAAAAGTACTTTCAGCCGCCTACTAATACACAAAGGAACTGAAAAAAGTTCGCTTATTCGCAATCATTGCTATTGTACAAACGGATAGCATCTTTCATCCGCCGTTCATTCCGTTTATACTCCCCTGCCCTGATTTGCTCTTGTAATGCTTCACAGTCGGGAAAGTAAGCAGCAAAGGATTTACGCCAGTTCGTAAACGACAGGTTGAATAAACTCAGTGGTTCTGGCTTTTCGCCTGTTTTATGAATAACAAGAACAGCGTCCGGCTCGTTTTCTTTGTTTTCATTTACACGAAAGGGGTAGTAACGGTAGAGGCTTAACTTTGCTCCTCCTTCCAGCACTTCCATGATATTCTTTTTTGTCCCCAAAGCAAGCAGGGGAGAATAATCAATGACAATAAAAGTACGCCCTTGAAATCCTGCTTTCGTGGTTTTGTCAGGGTCAAAAAACAGGCTTTGGGTCTTTCCATCTTGTTCGTAAACAAAGATCGTATTTCCCGATTCATAAAAACTTGGCTCGCGGAATTCGCCGTCTGAAAAAACAAAATTCCCCGTAAGTGAATCACCACTATTGGTAATGATATAACCTTCATATTGAACGGCACGATCCCGGCGGCCATTGATCTTAATATACTGTGTATAATCAACTCCCTCAGGGCCGACGGCATCGCTCAAATCAATCACAAAATGCCGTGATGGTCGTTCGTTTTCCACTAAACTGGCTTCGATATCGTCTAAAGTACCGGTTAGCTGATTGGTCATTCTATTGTTCTCTCCTAATGCTTCACAAGCGGCCAGATAGGTACGCGCTTCGTCAAACTGTTCCAGATGAGTGCTTACCAAGGCCAGATTGTACAAACAAGCGTAGTGTACTTTTCTTAAGCGTTTGTTATCAGTAGGCAGTAAAGGAAGTTGTGCTTCCCAAAAAGCCTTCACGGGTGCCATTTCCTCTTGCAAAGGCGCCAATGCGCCGTCGGCTGTCATTTTACTCAGGATACTCGCAGCCGTAGCAATATTAGCATCATGCTCGTCGCCATTTGGTATCTTCTTGCCCTTGGGCCACTGGAGGTCTATTTTTTCTGTGGCAACGCGGGTATCAAAGTTTGCTATCAATAATTCCTGATACTTTCCAAAAGTTCGGGGGATCAAGTGTTCACGAAATCCATTCAGGACGTCTTCCTTTTTCTTTTCCCAACTGGCGTCTAGCTCTTTGATCGTGGGAAAATAGCTGGCTTTGTTTTTTTTGAATTCGTACACCATCCCGTTGGAACCATTGTTTTCAACTTTTCGCAGTAACACTTCCCCTGAAGGGGCTAGTACCTGAAGGGTGATAGGATATCGGTAGACCACTTTTTTGTAATAACTGATGGTTGTCGTCTTGACGCTGTCTTTGGTCGTAGTGGTTTTGCGTTCTTCATTCGTCAGTTGAGTAATGTTCAGTTCACCGATCTGAACATTAATATGAAAATGCCCGCCTGCAATCAATTGCCGAAAAGATTCAAGCTGCAAATATTTTTCAATTAGCAACTGCGGAGAAGTTTCTGGTTTTAACTTACTCAAATCCTGATCACCAAGCACGTTCACAGATACTGAATATGTATTGGAGGTTAAAGGAAAAGGCTGTTCCGGCAACCCACGATAAGTAATCCTTACCGATTCGTTGTTGACGCGCTGAGCATTAAGGCTAAAGCCTATCAAGAGTATCGACAGGCAGATGATGGAGCTTTTAAAATTCATTAATAGGGGTGTTATTTGAAATAAAGATACTGTTTTTCACTACCACTAAAAAAGACTTACCAAGCCGGCGTTTAGCTGTTCTTCAAATGGGAATCATCACAAAAAGGAGCTGCACTGGTACGCTTGCAATTACAAAGTCGGACCGGGCCGCTCCGCTGGGCAGTAAAAAGTAAGGGCTTCGACTTCGTTCCATGATGCGAGCCGTCACAAAAAGGTTGATTTTGACTCCTGCCGCATTGGCAAAACAGGTAGCGTTCTCCTTCCTTTAGATTCATCATGGCAGGCTCATTCGTTCGAGTATCTTTTTTTGTAAACCCTCGGGATATTTCCGAGCGAGGGTCATCTGACGCTACCAACGGATAAAGGTAAGCTGCTGTCCAAGGTTCCTTGGGGTCATTTTCGAGGCCGTACAAGGTTGGAAATTCACGACTATAATGAGCTGTTCCGAACAATTGATCCCAGATAGAAAACATATTACCAAAATTGCCATTGGGGTCGCTGATCCCATCGCGGCGGCTTTTGCCATGATGTGCGTGATGAAAGGCCGGGGTAATAAAAATGCGCTCCCAAACACTCGCCAAGGGCTGCAAAAACTTGTTACGGTAAAGCACTTTATCGTAAGGAATAGTGCTGTGTGAACTGATGATCACAAGCTGTTTCAGCACCAAGCCCAAAGCCACCGCTTTTGCTCCTCCCAGAAAAGTAAAGAGGCCAATCCACCAGATATTTGGCATAAACAGGTAGTAAATGGCCGCATTGCGATAAGACACAAAAAAGCCCATTTCTTCTGCCTGATGATGAGGGCGGTGGAGCTTCCACAGAAACTCATATTCATGAGCAAAACGGTGGTACCAATATTGCAGAAAGTCATCAACAAACAGAAATATCAACAAACTCCTCCACAGCGGCAATTCCGCTAAAAGTGCCTGTTGATCAGGAAAAAACTGACTCCCCAAAAACAACACCAATAACACCAGCGCTGGCTTCGTGAGCAATGATAGTACCATAAAAGCACCAAACTCCTGTATCCAATCACTGTTTGTACGTTGCGTTTTTTGCCAATAGCCACCAATGACTTCCAGTACAATAAAAAAGACGAGTATCCCCATTATCAGGTAAACATCCATGTTAGGAACACCGAAAAGAGCATTATTCATAAGATGAGAATGTTTGTAATCAGACTGAATATAGTAATTTTAGGGATTATGAAGAACTGGTCAAACTACCATCAATGGACACCTGCGGAAATCGCCACCCCTCGCAGCGAAGAAGAAATACAGCAGCTTGTTCGCCAAGCCTGCGAGCAAGGTAAGAAGGTCCGTATTATCGGCAGTGCGCACTCTTTTATGCCACTTTGGACCACCAAGCAAACACTGATCAACCTGGATCAATACCAGGGCATCGTATCCATTGACCATGGGTTACAGCAGGCTACCGTACGGTCAGGCACCAAACTCTACACCCTCGGAGATGCGCTATTTGCCCACGGCTTGGCCATGGAAAACCTAGGAGATATCGACCGACAATCCCTTGGGGGCACCATCGGGACAGGGACGCACGGGACCGGTTTGCAATTTGGCTCCATCAGTACGCAGGTCGTAAAATTGCGTATGGTAAATGGCCTTGGCGAGGTCATAGAATGTTCTCCTACCCGGAATGCCTCGCTCTTTAAAGCTGCGCANGTATCGCTGGGTGCGCTGGGCATTATCACGGAGATCACGCTGCAATGTGTACCCGCCTACCGGCTGGCGTTGCAAAACCTCAAAGAGCCACTAGACACCGTATTGCAAGAATTAGAAGACCGCTATCGGCAGGAACGAAATTTTGAATTCTACTGGTTTCCTTACACTGATTCCGCCTGGACGAAGACCTCAAATATTGTTACCGACCAGGCGGACAAGGTATCCTGGCTCAATCATTTTACGGAGTATGTTTTGGAGAACTATGCGTTTAAGGTTTTGTGTGAAGCGGCGTATCACTTTCCTAAACTGAACGAAAATGTGGCCAAGCTCTCTGCGGCGGCCATTGCGCCGGTGCGTAAGGTTTTTGCCAGCCATAAGGTTTACGCCACGCAGCGGCTGGTGAAGTTCAACGAGATGGAATACAGCGTTCCCATTGCTGCGCAGCGCGAGGTACTTCATGACATTCGTAGGCTCTTTGCGCGCAAGCGGTTTCCGATTCATTTCCCGATCGAAAACAGGGTAGTCAAGCAAGACGATATTTATCTCAGTCCGGCACAAGGCCGTGATTCGGCCTATATCGCCTGCCATGCTTATGCGAAAAAAGACCCACTGCCCTATTTTTCTGCACTAGAAGAAATCTTCCAGGCATACGAAGGGCGACCGCACTGGGGCAAGATGAATACCTTTACCAGTGAACAGGCTACGGAGGCTTATCCTTACTTTAATAATTTCTTACGCCACCGGAAAGAGCAAGATCCGGAAGAGGTTTTTCTTAATGACTATCTGGCAAAATTATTGCCCTAGTCATACTTAGGCTTCTTCGATCTCTTTTCTGCCTTCTTTTCTTTAGGTGTTTTAACAGGTTCTTTTTTCACTGCTTTCTTTGAATCCTTACTCTTTGCCATAACTAATTGGTGTTTGGTTAATTAAGCTGTCTCAAATGTACAATCATCCAAGACAACAATAGCTAATTAATAATAGTATTTTCTTATTCCCAAAGGGCGCGTAATCCTCTTAGTCCCATATCCACGACCTTTTCACTTTGGCTACTATTCGAGGCATCAATATCCCATTCATCATTGCCGTTGGTATCGATCCACTCAAAGCTGCCATTGGTGGAAAACGACAAGGTCATGTACACATCTTCCTGCTCTTCCCATGATACCTTCAACGGAATATCAAAACTCCCCGCTACCACGCAAGAACCTCTGGGGATAGGAGCATTCGCAAAAGGATTGACGACCGTGGTAGCATCGGCAGGTGCTTGCCCCGTAACAATTTGGTTATAACTGCTGTACGGCTCCGACAACTTGGTCTCAAAGCCCCAAAACCCCTGAAGTTTGGGTGCATTAACAGCGACCTCTAGTTCATCCACCTGCAAACTATTGATGTACGTATTGTACCCCACAAACGAAGCTATTGTTCCGGATTGTTGGGGCAAGGAGTTGATGACAGGAACGTTGTTCAAATTATACAGCACCTCATAATTTTGATAAGCAACCGACACTCGAATATGATGATAAATACCGGTATCAATAGCTGACAAAGGAATCTCTAGAAACACTTCCTCTTCGGCAGTCACCAATGCTTTATCAAAATCAATGGCCGTGGTAAAGCCATAAGTGTTTGTGTTATTTGCCGATACTTCTTCGCCTTTATAGAGAAATGCCCCTTGCTGGTAAGGCGTAAACTCATCGCCCACCAATTCAATAAAATGAGCACTCATCGTATTGAAGCTGGGCGTCTGTGTAGCATTGGCCGCTGGCACAACCGAGGGATTACCAAAGCTATCCAGCCGCGCTTGATCGGGGTCAAATCGAACCCTTATTTTGAGCATTTTATCGGTGATACCGGAAGGCGGTAGGTCTTCTTTGTTGCAGGTGGTGAGGACCGTGGCAAGTAAAAACCAAAGGAGTACCGCTCCGCTATAGATGAATGCTTTCCCGTTTTTCATAGGTAGTTTTGTGTATATACTCTATACGAAGTCATTTGTATATCACTTCAAATATAGGGTCTTGCAAACAGTTATATTATTAATTATTGTTCTCTTCAANAAGAAAAAATAAGTACTACCATAAGCGCTTTTTTCGATAAATTATTTGACTATTCGTTCAGTTTTTATGTGTATATATCGTTTCTTTGCGAATAACGCAATTTACTACAACCAACATAAAACATTTAAAAACATAGTTTTTTGATTGCGTACATCGTCCCCTACTTTAGAAGAAAGGCTAATTTTCTTTTCAAGCTGAAATTTATTATTTGTGTGAGCATCTGGGTTAGACACTGTCTAATTCACGAAATGGAGTAAGCTACAGTATGAAGGCGTTCAACGAATACTTTAGAGAAAACAGGTTTAGGGAAGCAAGGGATGATTTCCGCTCTCGCTTTGGTGCCCCTCCTACGGGCTTCAAGGAGGTAGGACAACTAACGGAGGAAAAATTGAACGCTTTTAACCGATGGAGTGAAGCCTGCTTGTATTTAGGTGAAGAAAACTCGGGGTTCCAGGCCCTCAAACGTTTTGTTGAAGACCTGGAGAAGAACAGCCATAAAAACTGGGCTTGGTTAAAAAACCTAAATGAGAGACTGGCAATTGAAATCACCGAGTCCGTTATCCACCTTTCTAATTTCTACTTCTACTTTGGTAAATATGCGAAATCCTTAGACCTTGCCGAACTTAGCCAAAAATTAAAACAAGAGGTCCTCAATATCAAAAGTGATGCCCGCAACGCTAGGCCATTGGCTAGAACTAGTGTCGTGATGGGGAAAGCATACTGGAAACTAGGAAATTTTTATGATGCGATCCTTTCCTTTTTGAGATCAATCGAGTATTTGATCATTGCAAACACCTATAACAATGACGAAGAAGGGTATATGGTAGGCCGTTGTTTTTGCCTCCTGGGAGAAGTATACCTTGATTTAAACAGCCTTGATCTCGCAGAAGATTTCCTAAAGAGTAGCCTCAACATTATGGAGAAGCGTTCTCAATTAGTTGACAATCACTTATATGTAGGCATCGCAAATAATGTATTAGGCAGAATACTTGCAAGAAAGGGGAAAGTAGAGCTAGATTCCGCGAAAGCAGAAGGCCTCTTTTCAGAAGCCAGGGATAGGCTTTATGACGCTAAGTACTACCTCAGTGAGACATTTAAGGATGCTCCATTCCATCGTTACAAGGCAAATAACCTTTGCAATATAGCCATGAGGGATTGGTATTGTTTTTACCGTCTGACCGAACCTGAAATCCATTTTTCTCCTCCCAAAACCACGGAATTTGACAAGGTCGTAGCTAATTTCAAAGATGAAATAGAGCATCGTGAAAAATGTTTCGACAGGGCCAACAAATACCATAGCAGTAAGGCAAATGCCCATATAAACCTTGCTAAGGTCTATCTACTTTCCAATTTATTAGAAAAAGCCAAAGCGTCTTCTCTATCAGCAATAAAGGTTCTTGCTCCTGAATTAGGGCAAGACCAGTGGGCTCTTCCGAAGAACAGCGAAGGGAGGAGAATGGAAGACATCTCCTGGATTACACTATTCAAAGCCCTGGAGGTTCACCTAAAAATACTATGGGCGGAGTTTTCAGTGTCATTGAGTAAAGACTGTCAAGTGCTAACCCCTTCCCAGCAGTCTCTTTATGACCAAGGTATGAATGTAAGTCGCCTTTGTCTTGATATCTATAACAATGTTTTAAATAATGGTAATTCCCCCTTAAAAGTCAAAGATCCAGGCATTGTAAGAATGCTTTATTCACGACAGGCCAGTTTGATCATTGAATTGAGATTAAAATTTCTCTATAGGCAATACCAGTGCCACGATCGAAGCAACGGAGATAGCGATGAATTAAACGATAAAATTTTTCAGAGTTTCCGTACCCAAAGGAACATATTCCTGTCTTCGGTTAATGAACGGGGGATGGCTAATAACGAAGACGATACCAATAGCTTGTTCAATAAGACAGAAAAAAGCATCGTTGATATGCTCGAGGGGCTCACTGGTAAAGAGCAAACAAATAAGGCTCAGAGAGAACGTATTATTTTAGACACTATTCAATATGTTCACAATGAACAGATAAAGTTAAAAAAACAGATTAAAATCAGGTCAGAGTTTGTTGCCTCATTGAGGACACAAGAGTCTTCGGAAGAAGGCGGGAAAAGCAAAACTGATAACTTTAACTTAAGTTCTATTCACAGCCATTTTGAAAAAACAAGAGAGGGTAAAATTCTCTCCTATGTTTTAGGAGAGGATAGCTTGTTTGTAATGATCATAAGTAATAAAGATAATGCCTTTGATTTTAAAAACCTGCTAACCGAACACCCCAACCCCAAACAGGCCATTGATGAAATCAAAAGCAGTACTCATAGAGTTGAGGAGATCATCAATAACACAATATGGGAAACAGGTAGACTTAGCATAAACAGGCCTGCCAACAAACAGTATGCAGATCTTGAACCTGAAATCAACACGCTCAACACTAATGACCTGAATGTTGAATTGTACCACCACTTAATTAAACTTAACAGCCTTCTAATTGCCCCTTTAAATTTAAGTGAGGATAAGAGAATTTATGTCATTCCAGATGGGGAGCTTAATTTTTTAAACTTCGGACTCCTAACACCTGATATAATTGAAAGCAAAAAGCTGTTTCCTAGCGATGGTGAAGATGATAATGATTTTGGCACTTTTAAATTTAGTGACTTAGCATTCTTAGACCGTAGGATAGAAGTAAGTTATGCCATTTCATCCGAGAGCCTTTACAGCAATCATGTTCACGAGACTGCCGTAGCTCCTATGCCAATAAATGGAGCATTGAGCATGGTAGTAACAGGAAGGGTAAATAATCAACAAAAATTTGAACGAACGGCAGAGTCTGATATTTTTGTAAAAACGTATAATACAATTGCAAAACTAGCTCCCAATCAACATACTACTTTTGATAGTACTCAACCCTATAAAAGAGAGGATTTTTACCAAGCCTATGAGAATGCTGAAATGGCTTATCTTCACGTACACTCCAGAAAACAGGATTTCGAAGACAATGAACATTTGCTGGGTCTAATTATTAACAACAGTAAAATTGAAGAAGAAAATCTTTTAACACAAGAACACATTCTCGAGCACTTGCAGTCTAATACTCAACTATTACTCGTTCTTAATGCGTGCCGAGCAAAATGGGGTCGCATGGAAAGAACAGGAAGTATTTCCTCTCTATTGAATGCTTTTATAAAAAATGGCAGCAAAAATATATTATCAAATATTTATCGTATTGATGGTGCTACTGCCGAGAATATTTCAATCGATTTTTTGCGGAAGCTAATTAAAGGACACACAATGGGAGAAGCATTACATTTGGTCAAGCGTAAAATGATCGAAAAGGGTATTTTTAGCCATCCTACTTATTGGGGAGCAAGCGTATTTTTTGGTAATGCTCAGTTGAAAATTCAACCTACCCGAGAAGAGGAAGAATAATTATCCTGTGAGTTCATCAAAAAGAGATATCGGATCTATTTCTTCCCTGCTATAATTTAATGGATTAATATCTCCTAAAATCGTGAATACTTGCCATGCAGGCTGAAAGCCTTCTGCTTCTACTGATAAATAGTATCGCCCGGGAAGTAAAGTCGTTTCTTCGACGATGTCTATTTTTATTTCCTTCAATCCTTTCTCTATATTCATATATTTATCACCACTGTCATATTCATCAAGCTCTTGCCTTTCTTGATGATGAAGTGCTGGAAATATTCGAATTCTTACTTTTCTTAAATTTAAAGAAAACTTTAAACATATAAACTCAGAAAAATCTAATACTTTAAATGGCTCTGCCTCCCATAACAAAGGCACAGTATCTAGTTTTTCTTCAGCCTTGTTATTATTATTTATTTTACTAAAATATTTTTCATATTGTTGTTCTATTACCCTCACAGGTAACTCTCCGGTTCTGCTTAATAGATTCCTAGCACCACTAACTGCTACCTCCAATGTAGACGCCACCTGCCTTTCCATAACTCCGGACATAGCAAAGCGATCTTTCAACTCACTTAATTTCTTATCAATATTTTTAATAGAAAGGTCTTTCGTAAATATATCTTCTAGTATTTCAATTTTATCAAATAGCCTACTGACACTTTTGGGGGTGTGCTTGTTCCCTAAAGATGTTTTTATTTTTTGACTTGTCATTTTTTCTGCCAGCTCTGATAACGTATAATCATTATCCTTTGATTCTTTTAATAAAAATTCAATAGCAGTAATATTATTAGCCTTAAAATAAGTTTTCTGAATACGTTTTCGAACCTTCAGTGCCTGATGGTCTTTATCCCGAAGATGTAATCCTTGCTTACTTGCTTTAACTTTTCTTTCCTTAGGCCTAGCCTTTGTTTTGCTATGGATAAAAATAAAATGAGGAAATGCTTGTTCTGAAACAGAGGGAGAGTCTAAAAATCTAACTTTTAGATTGCTATCAATTAAATTTTGTAACCACGGAATACTTTCTACTTCAGTGAAAGGCGTAAAATGAGAAATAAATAAAGGTTTGTTTCTTTTTTTTGCTAACGCAATGGCCAAATTTAATTGTTCTGTAAAGTTCTTTTTATAAAAATTAAAATTAGCTATACTCTGAGTAATTTCAAAAGTATTTTCTTTAGATATATGAATTCCCTTTGAGAAAAATTGTTCTAGTTCTTTAAAATCTTTATCGCTACCTAAACTACTGAGTTTTAGATAAACAACCGTACTTCGATTTATATAGGAGTTCATAATAGGATTAGTTGTTGAAGTCAGACTTTCTTTTCAAATTCAAAAAAACAACGACAATTTAGAAAGGTTGTCCTTCAGAAAAATACATAGTTTGGGTTTCTATTCCTACGTACTAGATACTTAAAAAGTTCCACAAAGGTAGGACAAGAGATATTAATGACAAAGAAATATGTTATTTTTTTGACAAAAAACATTACTCTTATTAGTCAACGCTATTGCCCAGTATATGTTTGACTTTAAGGCCATTATATTCTCTGGAAAGTAAAATAGGTAATTATTTTGACAATTTTCAAAATAATTAATTACACCAATCATCTTCATTGGCGATAACCTCTGAAAGGTTACGAAAATAAACGTCGCCCTTATTAATAACTAAAGAAAATTCTACAAATAATTTATCTAACTCGCAAGGGTCTATTCTATATTTACTTTGTGCTAAATAATGGTAAACACTCAGCTGCCTTTCCAATTCAGAGAGGTACTTATCTAAAACGGATAACCAATCTGCTAATTGCTTCCTTTGACCTTCGAGATTACTTATTTGAGTGAAATGTTTTTGGGTAATAACCCTATTAGGGAACGCTATTTCCCCATAGAGGTTAGTCAACTTTCTTCTGTTTTTTTCTATTCTTTTACATAAAAGTGGGATTTCTGTCATATACCCCGTAACTTCTTTAACTTGACCAACAACTCGCTTCTCCCAATCTTCAATAGTGAGACGAGTACACACAGAATCATCTTCGCTTTTTGAATAATGAACCGCATTTAGTACCCATGCATTTACCGTCACCGGATAAACATAAGTAAACAGCCCTACAACAACAGCCACGTAGATAAACAATAGGTGTACCCACTCAACACCAGGAATAAGCAAGAGCAGAATCGGCACCCCAAATAAAAGCCATTCGGGCCCCTTCAAGCTATCGTCAAAATAGTCAACTGGTTTCATAGTCTTAGCGTTTTTTTTGTTGGCTAAAAAACCAAGCAGAAGCAACAAGTATCAATATCGCAAAGGCAATACGAAAAACAACTGGCGTTTTGGCAACTTGCTGCTGAATTTTACTTATCGAGACAATGGATGCCTGACTTTCATTGGGTACAATATGATTGTCCTCTAGGTTTGCAAACGCCTTACCGTCAGAAGATAATTCAACGTGAAAATTGGTAAACTTCTCTTCCCAAGTCGCTTCAATACTTTTTACTGATTTGGCAACCGCCAACTTCGTTCGATCCGGCTCTTCGGAAATAATACCTTCTAGCTCATCTATTTCGGCTGTTAAAATATTGACACGATCTTTTAGTAAACTTATATACGCATCTTGCTCCTTTTTTTTAGAGCGATGCAGGCTATCATTTTTTTGATAGTAATCATTTTCTGATAAAATTTCCTTAGCAACTCCACCAAGCGAATCAAGTGAAAATTCCATATTGGTGTTCTGTATACTTAGCCTATCGTTTTGAGCATTTAAAGCGTCCATCTTTTTGCTCATATTGTAAATTATGATTCCAGCGGCCCCTACTGAAAAACTCAAGACCACTACTATTGAATACCTGATTAGCTCTTTCATTTTCATTAATTTTTTCAAACATTGTCAAATACTATCATAGGCTTCAAATTAGATCACCTAAGGCCCCTCAGTTAAAGAATCCCATGTTTCAGAAAACCAATTTTTTACCTTCGATGTACTTCGACAAATAAGGTAACTCGCTCGAACCTCTTTTACTTTCTTGATTTCAGCACTAGATAGCTCTTCGTATACCGTTGCATAATCACTGATGATCCTTAGATACTCTGTATCTCTTGCTTCTACCTCAGCTGAAGAATACGATCCACAGCCTATCTCTATTCCATCTCCGAAGGCCGAAATATTTTTCATAAAAATATCTTTCTCGCTTGGAGCAAATTGACATGCTCCGGCAAAAAGTAGCGATAACATAAAAGCGAAAATGGAAAATTTGTTAGTTCTCATCATGATTCTATTAATTGATCTAATTCATTACATTGTCATAAAGCTACAATATATTTATGTAATTGACAAATAAATAATAATATTGACAAAAAAATATTACAACAACGAATCCACTTTAATCATTCGTTTCAATTAAGGTGACGATCTAAAGAGTTGATTTCTGTTGATCAGAAAAGCCAGGAAAAACTTCATTTATTTGTTGACTTAGTCGAAAAAACGGGCAAAGAGGGAGTGCTATTGACCAACTCGTCTGTCCGTATGGTAGGAATGAAGCAAAAGCGAAGCATGATATTAGCTGCAAGGTTATTTCCTCTACCCACCTCCCAATACAAGCGCGAGGCTTATAAAGAAGTTGTATAAGGCCGATCTAGGGAGATTGCACTTATAGGGCAGATAAGCATCAATGCCCCGTTTTGCGCTTACGCGCTCACTGCTGAATCCAGGGAGTTTTACGTTGTTTGATGCTAAAGTAAGATCACTCTAACTTTTGACTCTTATAAAAAATATCGTCCAACGGATTATAGGGAAAGTCTAAAGGCAAATTAGCCCTCTCAATTCTTGTGAAATTATTTTTCTCGTAAAATCTATGCGCCGCTTTAAATTGGTTCATTGTCCCCAGAAAAATAGAGGTGATCTTTTCTTCCCTACACCAATTCCGAGCTGTTTGAAAAAGCAATTGAGAAACGCCATAATGTTTCCCTCGATAGGCCTTACTTACAAACATCATTTTCAAGACGCCACTTCTATTTTCGAGTACGATTATTGCTACTGTTCCAATTACTTTACTATTATGAGTAGCCACCCAATATTTGTCAGCAATCCTTTTTTTTGCCACCGCAGCCGATGAAAAAATTGGTTCCTTATACTCATTTCCAATCTCCTTGACCAGAGAATCAATTTCTTCTTGCATATCCTCTTCAAAAGGAACAACTTTTATCATACTTACCGTTATCTTTCCTGTTTCAATGCTTTTATATCAACAATTAATTGGTTGATTGAGGCCTTTTTCAAACCATTGTAAATTCCTCTAATATGCCTGTTTTCATCAATTAATACAAAATTTTCGGTGTGCAAGAATTCGCCCTCTTCTTTATTTAAACCTAAATCTTCTTCAACAAAATAATCCTTCCTTCCTAGTTTATAAATTTCTTGTTGCGTTCCAGTAGCTAAATGCCACTTATGAGACATAATACCTTTATCTTCTGCATATTTTTTCAGAACGGAGACGGAATCTCTTTCAGGAGTAACAGAATGCGATAATAACAAAACATCATCATCGTTTAAAAACTCATCCTGCAATTCTATCATATTATCAGTCATCTTAGGGCAAATTCCAGGACAAATAGTAAAGAAAAAATCTACTACATATATTTTGCCTTCAAAGGTTTTTTCTGTGATAATGTCTCCTTCCTGGTTCGTAAGCTTAAAAGGCGAGATCTGGTGAAACGTATCCAATATACCGTCATTAGGAGAAATCCAATGGGGTGTAAAGGTAGCTTCATCATAAAAAGGGAGCGTTTCAACGCTGCTTTTGTTTTGCTGTGATTCATTACATCCAACCAAGCTAGCCAGTGATAAAAAAAGAATTATCTTATTTTTCATATTGAATATTTTCATTTTCCAAACCAAAACAAAGTGCTGCTTTTTTTAATCCAAAAATCCTACCCTCCTTCGCTTCATAGTTAGCAAACAAAGCCCCATTTTTTCTAAATGCTTGTTGAATGCCCTCTTCTCTCCCCATGTTGAGATTTAATTTCTTGAAAAGCTCCCCAGTTGGGTACCATTTTTTTTGTTCGCCATGTGCTTTCCCAGCATTATAATTCAGTTGAGCAATTAGCACATGAGCCGGTTCGGAAGACCACACCTTCTTCTCTCCATCTAATCTTCCTTTATGATAATTTGCCGTTTGTTTATAATGGCCATCAGGATACCATTGAATAGCTTGGTTTTGCTTTTTCCCACCTAAGATGCCAATTTTCTCCTTTAGATTGCCATCTTGGTAATAACTCACAGCATAGCCTGAATATAGCTGGTCGTTCAAACTCCAAAGTGACTTATTATTATCATAATGAAGTTCTGAATTATCAATAATTATATTCGGTATTTCTAGCAAAGCCTTAGTAAAAACAAGCGTATCCGAGCGTTTTACGTCTCTCTTCTCAGTACAACTTGTAAAAAATACACCTAATGAAAATAGTGCAAAAATAATGTACTTCATCTTGTGGATTTTGTAAAAAGAGATTACACCAAATCAAGAAATTATAATACTCAGTAATTTATTGCAATCTGAAAAATTGTCAGAGAATCAAATTGAATAGACCTCATACATAAAGATGGTGTATGCGCATGAACGTGATTCATAGCACTTCCCGGTGTGTGAGGTCTATTTTTAATTAAAAAATGGTGTTTGGCGTCCCTTGCAAATCTCCTCCAAACAGTAGAATATAAGAATTGATATAAAACTCATTGATAATGTGATAGTGATAGAACTCTTCTCCATCACTATGCTGAGTTGAGGAAGTGTGTCCTCCTGACTCATCTAAATCAGCGGGATGGTCACCAATAGCATTACATTTTCTGCCGTAAATTAAAAAACCATCGGCCATAATACCCACCAATTGCTCATCATCAAAGGATAATATTGTGTTTTCAGGTACATCAGAAGACTCAATGTGATAATGGTATCCAGATGGACCATTATGCCCCCCTGCATAATCAAATCCTAAAGCTGTAGCTTCATCCAAAGGTCGATTTGGCCCTTCTTCGTCATTGAAAATAGGTGCACCAGTTACAGAAATTCCAATGGCACCCAACCCCGTAGCTGAACTAGAGGTCGCTAATTGTGGATCAAGCGGAAGAGTAACAGTGAAGCTCCCACTGTTAATTCGACCAGGAGTCAGATGGTCACCTACCACCTGCTCGATATGCAAAGGATGTGTATCTTCCCAATAGGGTGATGTGTGATTTGGAAGTCCATTAGATTCTATTGTCACCTCATTTCCATCAAAGGAAAATGTTACTGCTTCAGGATTAAAATCGTCGAACGCAGACAAAGGTGTACCGCTACCACCTGCATCGTTGGTATCAGAATTATCTGTCACGTAGCCATCCGGTTGTTCACATGAGAACTGGCTGACATCTGGATTACCTAATCCATCATCATCTGCATCTTCATACCAAACCGTTTCAATACAAGTTTCTTCATCATCTTTACAGGAAGAAATAGAAAAAACTACTCCTAACAGAAGTAAAATTGAGACTTTTAAATATTCCATTTTATATTTTTTGTTAAGGAAAAAATCATGCCTTTTCTTTTAGACACGTTGTCTTGACAATTTCCTTCGGCCATTGTCTACTTTTCTAAGACAACCTTAGAAGAAAAAGACCTACCTCCAATTATGTTTTTTTTTAACCTTACTAAGGTTCTTGGCGGTTTTTTCGGCATGGAATAGCCTCATGTACACACGGTGATTCAAGCTTTCATGTTGAAGTGAGAATTTCTGGATTGATAGCCATGCTGCAAAAAGCTTATCTCGGGACGTTGTTTGAGGTTATTGAGTAGGAATAAGCATCAACAACCTTTATTTTCCTTCAAAATTTTCCGCCGAAAGGCTTCCTATAATATCATCAATCGTATGCTTCATTTGATCCAACCTGTCCGCCCTATCAAAGCTATAAAAGGCATAAAAATCATTTCCCAATTGGACGATTCTCAAATCGTAGGCTAATTCAACCTCTTCTTCCATATATTTAAACGCCTGAGACGAAAATGATACCTCTCCAACCTCACCTAACTGCAACGCTTCCACATCATACCCATTAAACGACTCGACATACGAGTCAAATTTCAACATGTGCATAGAGCGAAGTGTCTCTTCTTTATCTATTTGAGGTGATCCGTATCTTAGACAAAGGTACCATCCTCCGTAATCATCGCTTCAATCCTGCTATTATCTCCCCTATTCTGAACATGCTTGGAGTCCTCAAGCAGTACCGTTTCCTTTAGCGACGAAAATAACTTCGAAGCTCGCCGAAGCATTTTCTCACCAGGAAACATAATGTCCTTCTTGGCCGCGATCAAGGTGATGGGCGTTTTTATTCCCTTCGCCTCGGCCTTCGTGATCACCGGCACCGGCGTGAAATCCATATCAAAATGGAGAAAAACCTTCGACAGATACTTTATCGCAAATTCATCTCTATCGGTAAACACCTCCGATAGAAATTTTTCTACAAATTTCAGCTTCCCTGTTTTCATATACCTTTTCATTGGTATAAACACCTTAAACAATGCCTTCAGTGGGTTGCCATTTACGATGTAGGCAGGCGCGGCTAAATACACTTCCTTGATTTTATCTTCCTTGTTGATGAGTGTCTTCAAAATCACTAACCCGCCAAAGGAAAACCCTACTAGCGTCACGTTCTCTAATCCTAGCGAGCCTATGATTTCATTCAGCCACTTGCCATACGAATCGTCTTTCATACTTAACCTTGTCTCCGCACTTTTATTAGGCTGCGCAAGAACATCAATGGCAAACACCTGAAATTTAGTCGCTAACTGTGGATATGTTTCCAGGCTAATTGGTGCACAACCATTCGACCCATGTACAATCATCAAAGGTGGATTCGAAGGCGAACCTGTTACGATAATATTCGTCTTTCCGAAACTGGAATCAATGACTTGATACTCATAATCAATATTCAATTCACTGAGCTTCTCATTATAAAGACTAAGGATTTCCTCTTTTCCTGCTGCTGACTTAAAAAGTGATGGCATAATGTTTCTTGTTTTTCTTCTCAACGGTTAATCTGTCTTTGAAAAAGGATGCCTTACCTTCAAGTAATCCCCTATAGCACTACAGCATAAAAGTAATCATCAGGCTTACTCTGCTGGGTCAGGTGGGTGGGACAACCACGCGGTAGTCGCGAGCCTGTCTACCTCTCCGGTGACCAGACGGGCCCGACACAGCCAGGTAGAGCAAATTACGACTTTTCATTCGCAAACTGTCCTTCCAAATATCACTGCACTGGGGATCCGGCGAATAATAAGTTCCCTATTTCAGGCTAGCAATTTTGGTGCAGAGCCCCCTTCTATACTTCGGCAACCCTAAACAAAAAGTAAATGGCACTTTGATATAACACCAATTTGAGGTTGCCCCCCCCTATACCCTATACGAAGTACCTAGTACTGTGAAATTCACCTAGCTCTCCTCCACCTTTAGGGATACAAAAAGGTGAATTTAACATCACTCCACAATCCCCAACGGCACCGTCTCCTTCCAATTCCCACGCGTAAAATCAGGAAAAGCCTGTGGCATCCCATCCTGGGCTACCGATAGCTCACTTAGTGGTGCTACCGCGCTCCAGTAGCAACCTTCGTAAACGTTTTGGTCCAGCGGCAATCCTTTTTGCAGGCACTCTACGATGCGGTACATCATCATACCATCCATGCCGCCGTGGCCACTGTCTTTGGTGGCATGGTTCAGGCGTTTGTACAGTGGGTGATCATATTTTTCATACAGCATTTCCAGCTGCTCGCCCTGCGCCCAGCCGTGGTGGTTGTCAGTCAAGCCCTCTATCCCGCCTTCCAGCGCTACCCTCGTCGGGAAGCCCGCCAAGGTGCCTTTCGTGCCCTGTATCAGGTTATGCCGCGAATAAGGCCGCGGACTCGTCTCGTCCCACTGCACCATCACGGTACGGCCCAGTTCGGTCTTTATAATCGTGGTATTCAGGTCACCTCCTTGGTAATCCAGCTGATTCCACTTGTGGTCAGCGGGGTAGTTTTTTTCGGCGTAAGCCTGCCTGCCCAGCGCAGGCGTCGAGAAGGATACCAGCCGCTTGAAGTTGTCTTCCTGCCGCGCCAGATTCATATACTGCGCTACCGGCCCCAGCCCATGCGTAGGGTACAGATTACCGTTGCGCTTCGCGTAGTGCAGTGTCCGCCACGAGCCCGTCCCGCGTTCTTGCTCCTCCATTTGCCAACGCAATTCGTGGATGTAGGCCGCTTCCGCATGCAACAATTGCCCCACTACGCCCTGCCGACACATATTCAAAAACATCAACTCATCCCGGCTATAATTCACGTTTTCCATCATCATACAATGCTTGCGAGTACGCTCCGACGTGTCCACAATCGCCCACATCTCTTCCAAGGTCACCGCTATCGGTACCTCCACAAAGGCGTGCGCGCCCTGCTCCATCGCTGCTATCGCCATCGGCGCATGGTTGTGCCAGTTGGTCGCAATAAACACCACATCCGGCTTCACCTCCTCCAGCATCACCCTCCAGCGCTCCTCATCACCATGGTAGCCAGCCACGGCTTTATGCCGCTCCCCCGCACCTATCTCATTGGCCACTTTTTGCCATTTTTGCACATTATCTTCATACAAATCACTGATGGCCACCACTTCCGTCCCTTCCAGCGAAGCAAAAAACGTAAGATGGTCACCCCCACGAGCCCCCACACCTATAAACGCCGCCCTAATCATCGCCAAAGGCTCCGCCGCATAACCGCCCATATATTGAGCGTCCGCCAAGCGATCAGAAGCGATTCCTGTACGTCCTTCCAATTGAGTTCCCGCCGCGATAGCCGCAGTTGAGAGTGCAATTTTTTCTAAAAATTTCCTTCTTTGCATGATGTTTGATTTTGCGTTTTCTTTAATACCAGAGTGCTTTCTCCAAGCTTTTGGGGCCTCCCTTCGGGCGCTACGTTACGCAGCTCACTATTCGTTCGGCCCTGGCTAAGGCCAGGTCTGCCCTTCCTTCGTCAGGCCACTACTCCACATCGCTAGGCCAAAAGAGAAACGGCTGCCCCCCCTCTTTCAGGGAAAACTTGCTAGTAGCGTATTCTTAGACACGAAAACACCAAAGCACTAAAATTCACAAAAAAGACTTCCGTGTAATTTTGTACCTCCGTGTCTCTGTGGCTAGTTTAAGCCTACCCCTTCACCACCAGCAGGCAGTTTTCCAAGGTTTAAGATAAGTCTTTGTCCCGAAACCACCTGCTCATAAGTAGTAGTCGAAATCGCAAGCGGGCCATCCAATCGATACTATTTGATGTTTCCCTATAAAACTACAAAAAAGGCAGTCTTGCTTAATAGAAATCGCTAATTTGGCTTGCTTTACAATCATTTTTCACCACCTCCGCAATGGACAACACCATTTCCTTCACTTATTTCACAAAGCTAAACCAAGGCCTCCGTGCTCAAGAAAGAGCTATCCCTTCTTTGTTGATTGATTTGGACAAACTAGATCACAACATTGCCCTTGTCCAGCAACAACTTAAAACCGGGGCCGACCTCCGACTGGTGGTCAAGTCGCTGCCTTCGCCCGATTTATTGCATTACGTGATGGAGCGTACGGGTTCCCGTAAGTTGATGGTATTTCACGAGCCTTTTCTCAGCGATTTGGTCCAATATTTTGATGAATCGGTAGATGTTCTTTTAGGAAAGCCCATGCCGCAGCGTACAGTTCGCTATTTCTACCAGCATTTCCCAACAAACGCCCAATTTGATCCTTATCAGCAAATCCAATGGCTCGCCGACACGCCCAAACGTTTGCAGGAATACGCACTACTGTCCGCAGAGTTGGGCCAAAAGCTACGTATCAACCTGGAAATAGACGTGGGTTTACACCGGGGTGGTCTTGCCACTCCTGTCGACCTAAGAGCAGCCCTACAAATACTCGTCCAGCAGCAAAGTTCGCTGGTACTGAGTGGCCTCATGGGCTATGACCCACAAGTCGTAAAACTCCCACGCTGGCTAAGCTCACCAGCGAAAGCATTGGCCAAGGCTAACCAAATATACCGAGCGTTCATCAGGATTATCAAGGAAGAATTCCCCGCACTTTGGCGGGATGATTTGACGTTCAACGGTGCAGGCAGCCCCACCTTTGGTTTGCACCAAAACGACGATTCTCCTTTAAATGATCTAGCTATTGGTTCCGCTTTCGTCAAACCTACCACATTTGATATTCCTACGCTCGCCGATTTTCAAGCTGCTTGCTGGATAGCTACGCCCGTCTTGAAAAAAATGCAAGGAACGAAGCTGCCGGGCATCGGGCAACTCCCCCATTGGTTAAAGGTTGTCTTTCCCGTTCTAGGGGAATCGTATTTCATCTACGGCGGCTACTGGAAGGCCGATTATTGCTATCCCCCGGATATACGTATTAACCCCTTATTTGGTGCATCGACCAATCAGAGTATGCTCAATGCCTCGGGGCGATACCTGCTAGAGGTGGATGACTTTGTGTTCCTCCGGCCTTGGCAAAGTGAGTTTGTCTTCCTCCAATTTGGCCGCATCCTGACGGTACGAGATGGGGAGGTGTGTGGGGAGTGGGGGTTGTTAAGGCAATAGGTTTATTGTACTTAATTGCCTCATTAAGATAGCTGCTACCAATTTCTTACATATTTTTAGAGACAGAACCGCAAGAGGTTCCCTCCTTAAGTATTGCGCAGTACTCGTTCCCATTTCTGGAGCAAATACCAAAACCCAATCTTATTAAGTATGGCTTCTGATGACAAGTTTTTTTTGCAAGCCTTTTTTATCCAGCTTACCCTACCTAGACAAAAAAACAAAATCTTGCAGATTGTTTGCTGTCTATTGCTTCACCTACCGTTACTTCCGCTTTTTGCTCAGGAAGAATTCATCGACGTCCTAAGTATAAAATCGTTCCAGGATTCTCCGCTAGACTCTTCTTTTGCCTGGATTGAAAACTATCAATATCAAGACAGCAAGACCTATAATCTCAAGGCTCATGAGGTCTGCTTACAAGCTATTAGTAGATCTTACCTTACGAACGATGATGCTACCATCGCGAAGGCGCATCGGCTGCTTAGAGACTGGCATGATGCTACTAAAGTTTTCACGTTTGACTCTATTATCTATCACGACCTAAAAGCAATTGAGTATTATACTAAAATCAATGACCTGGAAGCAGTAGCCCAGCTAAATAATACTTTGGCTATGGATTATTTAGGTAGGAGTGAATTCAAAAAGGGAGAAGAGGCCTTGTTCCGCGCACTAGCTATTTTCGAAACGTTGGGAGACGAAGCGGGAATAGCGAGGGCTTATCAAAGTCTTTCTCTTTTTTCTCTTTATATGCAAGAACCGGAACGATCCATTCAATATGCAGACCAAGCTATGGCTTTATTCAAAAAGGCAGACGATTATATTGCCATGGCAATGACTTATTTGAGATACATAAAAAGTTATACCCTACTTGAGCAATACGACAAGGCCTACCAAGCAGCAACCGCATGTATTGAACTGTGCGAAACCAAAGTCCCCGCTGATGCTTTGGAGCGCGGTTTTTCAGGAAGAGATATAGCCGGCAGAGCTTACTCTTTTCGTGGCAACCTATCTATTGCGACACAGCATTATGAACTTGCTTTGGAAGATTACACCAAAACTTGGAAAATGAGCGTAGAGGACTACGGCGAGGATATATCAGCCGGTTGGCGGGGCGAAATGGGTATCGCCTGTCGGTATTTAGGAAGATACGAGGAAGCCCTGGAACATCTGCTCGCCGCGACTCAATTAATAGAATCATTGGATCAGCAGAGTGCAAACATTATTGATTATTACCAGGAAATTGCAATATGCTATAAGGCATTAGGTAATCATAAAGAAGCATTGGCATACCAGGAAAAAGCAATGGCCCTGAAAGATAAAGTCTACGCCGAAAAGGTAGCTACCCTGGAAAAAGAAACGTTTGCCAAATATGAGACAGGAAAAAAAGATCAGCTCCTTGCTTCTCAGGAAGCGGATTTGGCGCAAAAAGCATATACCCAAAAGCTGACGATTGTTGGAACCAGTGTAATGGCAATGCTACTATTGACCTTATTCTATTTTTTTAGAAAAAATCAGCAAACAAATACCGAACTCAGCATAAAGAACCAGGAAAACGAACTTTTACTGAAAGAAGTCCATCACCGGGTAAAGAACAACCTTGAAATGGTTTCCAGCCTTTTAAAACTTCAGTCGGTCAAGACCAATAATGATGCTGCTAAAGATGTGATGTTGGCCAGTCAAAGCAGGGTTCAGTCGATGGGGATTATCCATCAGAAATTGTATCAAGGCAAAAACCTGGCTGCTATTGAAATGTTGGACTACTTTAAAAACCTTGGCGAAAATAGCTTAGATGCCTTTGGGCTAAATGAGGAGGTAGAAATTATTTACAACATGAACCCTGTAGAGCTGGACATAGACACCGCCGTCCCCATTGGACTGATCGTTAATGAGTTACTAACCAATTCGCTAAAATATGCCTTCCCGGAAGGAGATAAAGGGATCATAACTTTGAGCTTGAAAGAAATCGACAACAAGCAGTTACAACTCGTCGTTGCTGACAATGGCATTGGTAAACCCCAAAACACTGCGCCGAGGGGCACAGGGTTTGGTACGCAGTTGGTTGAATTGCTGACCAGCCAATTACAGGGAACCGCAAAAAGTGACTATCAGCATGGCACACAATGGTCCTTCTATTTGGAGAAAGCAAATCTAAACTAATGGAAAGTCCGATTAAAGTGTTGATCGTTGAAGACGAAATGGTGATTGCCGCCAGGATTTCGGTAGAACTCGACGAACTGGGCTACGAAGTGACGGGCATGGTAAGCAGAGCAGAACAAGCACTTATCCATTGCCAACAAACGCCTCCTGATATCGTACTTTTGGATATCAACCTCAAGGGAGAAATGGATGGGGTGGAGCTGGCACATCTCCTGAATGAAGAGGCAAGCATCCCCATTATATTCCTTACCGCCAATGCTGATGAAGCTACCTTCAATCGAGCAAAAGACACCCTGCCTTATGCCTTTCTGACCAAGCCCTATAAAAAACTAGATTTACAAAGAGCATTGGAGTTGGTAGTGAGTCGACTGAATACCGAGAAAAGTCAAACAAAAACAGAAAAAAGTACAGACCCCTCTTATATTCTCAGCGATCGGATCTTTGTGCGTTATAAGGATCGGATGGTTAAAGTGGTGATTGAAGATATTTTATTTGTAAAAGCGGATGGTAGTTACTGTTTAATCACGACGCCAGATAAAGAATACATCTTAACGGTACCACTAAAAACCCTGGAGGCCAGTCTGCCAGGTAATACTTTTATGCGCACTCATCGTTCTTACGTGGTGAATCTCCATAAAATTGAAGCACTAGACGATAATCAGGAAACACTCAGCATGGGCAGCAACAAGCACATCCCCGTCAGTCGTCGTTTCAAGGCGGAATTACTAAGGCGATTTCGGCTTTTTTAGTGAGGCAACGGATAGTTTACGCCGCTTAGGCGCCAAAACTCACCACTCAGAAAGTATAGCCCACCGCTTAGAGGCTAGCCTGGGTAACCACTGGTGGCGCCCCTTAGTTTTGTAGCGTTCATTTAATTGAAAATTACAAAATCAAGGTACTATGCAAACGAACATCAATCACGCCCCCTATTCTGCGCTGACCCAGCTCATGGTGCTGCTCCCACTATTTTTCCTAGGCAACCTAAATCTTACCGCTCAAGAAGCCTATGCTTTCGAAGATATCTGGCCCGCCGCCAAGGAAGGCTTAGATAATGATTACCCGAACACGCTTATCCTCTGGGACTGGTATGGCCACAATGATTATCCTATGGCCTATATCGAGTTAGCACCTGGTGCTAAGAAAGAGATTCCCAACCTTAATAACCTGAATCCAGCTATGGGGGATAAAGCGCACGCAATGTACGTCCCCAAGGGCTATTACGTAGAGCTATATCAGTCGAAAGGATATCAAGGCAAGAAATATGTATTTACCGAAGGGCTTTACGTTAACCTGTGGCACGCCAAGGACATGGCATCTTCCATAAAAATCATTCCGATGCCTAATTACAATCCAGACAAGGGGCTGGAGAACTGCGCCTACTTCTACGGTTCTAAGGATAACAAAGAATCTGTTTATCAATCGTATGAAGGCTTGAGGTATGGAGAGTACTCCTCCACCCAAGAGCTAAGCGCTGCGGACTCTTATAACTACCTGTTTGTCAAAGGGGATATCCTTGTTTATGTATGGGATGGGCCTGGCTTTAGCGGCAAGAACAACTTCGACAATGGAACGGTATTTTATGACAAAAATGAAGGCCGCGGTACCATTTGGAACCTGAACGATTACGGATTTGGAAAGAATATCAGCTCGGTTAAGGTGTTGGAAACCCAATGGGCTTTGGAGGAAATAGTGATCGATGAAATTGAATCGATGGGGAAAAGCACAAGTGAAACGACAAAACGGCAAGCAGTTGGAGCAAAAGTAACAAGTTCCGGTCCAGTTCCTACTAACACTGCATTAGAGGTCAGCACATCCTATAACCGATCCGTTACCGAAAGCCAAAGCAGTAGTAGTACCGTTGGTCTTACCATCAAGAATTCTTTTGAAACAACACAAAAGATTTTTGCTACTGATGTGAAATATTTACTTGAGATATCTGCAATGATAGAAAGTACAATAACAACAGGGAAGACGGTTACAGAAAATGTTGAGAATGCGTTTAAGACAACAAACTCCGTAGATAGGCCTGCTCATTGTACTGTCGAAATGCAAGTGTTTGCCATACCCCAAACCAAATTCTACAAGCTAACAAAAACATACATTAAGATAGATTCTATCACTGCCGACGGCAAATTAGTGCCGGTACTATTTGATGGAAAGCCTAAAAGAGAAATAGTTGAAAGCAAGCTGACCGTAGAAGACTTTTATGACTTTACGGTTGAAACCAACTATCTGGCCGGTGACCCCGATTGCCCCCATGTAGCATCAGTTGCGCAAAGTAGTGGAGAAACAACAAGCAACAATTCCAATACAAGCGATGCGACAGCTGTCAAAGAAGTGTTATTCCATGCTCAGAATAGCTTATCCCTGGCGGAGGCTCAGGCCATGGCTAAGCAGAACGGCTGGGAACTAGCATCCAGCTCAGAGGTGGAAGCTGCTTTTCAGCAAAAAGCGCTTAACGTTTGGGCTTACGGAAGGATGGCAGACGGGCGATTTGCAGTGCCTGTTCAGCAGGATCAATCCAACTTTAGAAAAGGTCCTAACATTGGTGCTACCGGAGGAAATCAAGGTTTCTTTTACACCACCTCAGCGCCCCCTGTTTCCACCATTACAAGCGACGTTCGAGTAGAGGCAGGGTATGATGATTCCACTAACAACCGTATCACAGTCGTAGAATGTGTCGATAATAACGGAACCCTAGTGGGCTACTTTTTGGACCTAGAAGATGGTACCAACAATTGGATAGAAACAGATACGGAGGGTGAAACCAAGTTCACCTACGAGGAAATTAAAAAAGAGGAGGATGCCATTCATCTATACGACTCGAGCCGTAAAGTAGCTATTTGCCTGGAGCTGAATAGCCAACAAGTCCTTTACAATGACGCTAACAATACGTCGCCATTTTCGATATACACGATTTCTAAAGCGCATTAGCCCAAAATACAAACGACCTTTAGTACATCAAGGTGCTAAGATAAATTTAGTACCATTTTTGAATAGCTGTTCTGCCGAAGGTGGAGCAGCTATTTTCACTTGCGGCAGTAAACAAAGGAGTGCTTTTATGAAATTTCGACTCGAACCATATAAGCTAATTTAAGAACATATAAGCACCTGTTTTAAAACACTTAAATGACCTTAAATTCCTTATATGGTTCAATAGACTAGTACTTGCTATTTTTAATCCAATTTCACCAAATCCCGCAATTCGTCATTAGAATACTCTCCAATCCACTTCTCGCCCGTGGAGACCGTCAGATTGGCGAGTTCTTTCTTTTCTTGCAAAAGCATATTGATCTTTTCTTCAAAAGTATGCTCCGTAATGAAGCGGTGTACCATCACATTTCGCTTTTGGCCAATGCGGTAAGCACGGTCGGTAGCTTGCGCCTCTACGGCGGGGTTCCACCAAAGATCGTAGTGAATGACATTGCTGGCCGCCGTAAGGTTGAGCCCCGTACCGCCCGCTTTGAGCGACAGGATCATGATGCGGGTCGCGCGGTCGTTTTGGAACCGGTCTACCATCTCATCACGCCCTTTACGGGAAACGCCGCCGTGCAGAAAGGGAATGGTGAGGTTAAATTCCGCTTCCAGCATTTCTACCAGCAGGTTCCCCATTTCCTGGTATTGGGTAAAGATGAGCGTCTTCTCTCCATTTTGCTGGATTTCGTGCAGGAGGTTAAACAACATCAGGGCCTTGCCGGAATCCGCAGGAGACGAATCACCTTTTTTCAGAAACTGCCGCGGATGGTTACACACTTGCTTTAGTGCGGTAATTAATTTCAAAACCAAGCCTTTGCGTTCGATGCCATCACTGGTTTCAATGGTTTTCATCGTAGTGTCCACCACATTTTTGTAGAGCGCCGTTTGTACAGGACTAAGCTGGCAAAATTGGTCTTTCTCTACTTTCTCCGGCAGGTCCTTGATGATGGAGCGATCCGATTTCAGTCGCCTCAAAATAAAAGGCGCGGTGACTTTGCGAAACTTCTCCAGCTTCTCACGGTCCCGATCAACTTCGATGGGTTTGGCAAATTCTGCTTTGAAATTTTTTAAACTATTCAAATAGCCTTTATTCGAGAAATCGAAAATACTCCAGTATTCACTCAGTCGGTTTTCTACCGGTGTACCACTCATCGCGATCTTTACGGGTGCTTTGATTTTTTTGATGGCCTTGGTCTGCGAGGTAGTCGGATTTTTGATGTTCTGCGCTTCGTCGATGACCAGTATCAACCACTTTTTCTTTTGCAAAACGGCGGTTTCACTACGAGCTACGCCGTAAGTGGTAATCAATACGTCCGCCTGTTCCAACGGCTCCAAACTCCGATTACTGCCGTGATAAATATGGGTATTTAAACTCGGTGCAAATCGGGCAATTTCTTTTTCCCAATTGGTCAACAAGGTAGTCGGTACAATGACCAACGCCTTTTGCTTCGCCAGTTCTCCGTCCTCTTTCAAGCGCAATAAAACAGCAATGACTTGCAGGGTTTTCCCTAGCCCCATATCATCTGCGATCAGGCTACCAAATCCGATCCGAGTATTTTTGTACATCCACTCGTAGCCACTGAGTTGATAAGGGCGCAATTGGGCCTGTAGGCCTTTGGGCACATCTACCTCTTCCCCTTCCAGCAGGCGTTTCATCAACTGCTGGGTCTTCTGATCCAAAGCTACTTTGGCGCCTTCATAATCTTCCGTGAGTGCTATTTGCAACAACTGATTGCTGTTCAATACGGGTGGGTTTTCCAACTTATTGATCAACGATTTGATCTCATTTTCATCAAAGAAAACATACTGGTCGTTGAGTTTAACGATACCTGAAAGTTGCTTGACCAGCTTTTTAAATTCCGCTATACTTACCTGCTGATCGCCAAGTGCAATTTGCCATTGAAAGGACAGCATTTCCTCTATATTCAACAAGGTACTTTTCGCCACTACTCCCGATTCCTCTTCCGAGGTAACAATCATCGACATCTGCGGCCGAAATAGTTTGCGCAGCGCCTTGGGTAATAACACCTTGATGCCAAACAAACGGATCGTGGGCAGTACTTTGAAGAGCACCTCCACAAAAGCTTCCGCATCAAAAAACAGAGGTTCTTCCCCACGGTTAGCTACCAGTGTATTGATTTGCGGAAAATAATCGGCGAGCATAGCCAAATCGCGCAGTACCTCCATTCGCAAAACCTGGTATTGCTTTTGGGCCAGTATTTTCGGTAGCGGAATCGGTGCACTCAGGCGGGCAGACTGCTTCTGGATGGCAATATTTACCAGAAAACCTTCCCCTTCTTCCTCATCAATTTGAATGACGGGGATAAAATCTTTCTCTACCAGAAAAAACTTATTCAGCCACAGCTGGATAGCCACAGGATACTCCCGGTCTTCGTAAGTGGAGAAGCCCAGCACCGCGCCGTTAAAAAAAAGATGTCCAATCTCGTGTTCCGCAAAACGGCGCTCCAAACGATGGTTTTCCTTGACCAAAGCCCCGATAAAAAAACCGAGCAAAGCCTGTGTATTATCGGCCGCAATAGGTTCGTAAATCGCTTTTCCCTTACGGTAAAACAAAAGGTCTTTGTCTACAATAGAGCGCACCCCTGAGAAGAGACTTTGCACCACAGGATTGAGCAAAGCCGGCAACCACCGAATCTGATACTGCTCGGTATCCGCTACCTGCAGCAACTGCGGTACGTAGGCCGATTGCCGCACCAACTTATGCGCAAACTGGTACAGAAGCACCAGGCTTTTCAATACCGGAGCGCAATTGGTCAAAGCACTCGCTGGCAACTGCCATAGCCAAGTCACCAAGGCAGTTTGTTCATCGAAAACCAATACCGTTTCTCCATCGCTATCGCCCATAGATGCCGTTAGGAAATCACGCGATTCACCGAGCAGGATTTCAATATGCTCAATCCTGTCCATCAAGGCCACTGCTACCTCGTCATCAACATCTTGAAGTGGTTTATTGATGTTTTTTGCGACCGCCGTATAGGCCATCTTCATGATACTCCTAAAATCTCCTCTGGGATAGAAAACCGGATTTTCAGAAAGAATAGTGAGCAAGTCCTCTTTTAGGTCTGGAATGCTGGAAAAGTCCAGTTGCTGATACACTTCATCGAGCCATTCCGTAGCTTGATAGTCGGTATTGAAAGGCTGCTCCAGACTCGTTGTCGACACGATAGTGATTTCCTGCTGCCCTTCGGCAGTGTAACCTACCTCCGCGAGGCTTTGGAAGAGGTCAAAATTATGGAGTTGAAAAACAAGGAACGGATTCTTGTCAATCTCATTTGCGATGAGATAAAGAACGGCAGCCATGTGCTTACAGGGCACAGCCCAATCGGGACAAGAACAACTGCCTTTCAAGTCTTGCCAAGTAGCTGGAAAAAGTTGGATATTTTTTTGGTCGCAAAGTGTCTTCAATTCTGGCGGCAACACCCGATTGAGGAGTCGAGAAAGGTGTAACGGATTGTCTGTAACCAGATCAATCAGTCCTTGTTTTTCTTTAGCAGAAAAGGCAGGAACAGTATAACTAACCTTGTATGGTCGCGGGCGAGAGCCCTGTACCTGGGCCGTGATTTTATTGCCGTTGATAACAATATCACGAGCCAGTCCCTTGTTCGCATAAGTTCGCCCGCGCGGCAATCGGTTGGAGTAATCAATATTGGCAAGCGCATTGAGCCATTGCTGGCCCCACCAGGTATTTCCGTAGGTTTTTCTCACTTCCTTTTAGTTCGGAGTTTTACACCAATATCAACACAATCCCTACCAAAGCCGGAATAGCCTGCACGTAGAGAATCTTCTTGGACGCCGTCATCGCTCCATAGATACCAGCAATAGCCACGCACCCCAGAAAAAACAAGGCTACGTTCGACTGCCAAATTTCATCTTTGATCAATAAAGACCAAATGAGCCCGGCGGCTAGAAAGCCATTGTACAAGCCTTGGTTAGCAGCCATCACCTTGGTTTGAGGAAAGAGTTCCTTCGGAAATTGGCTAAAAACTTTGCGTCCCTTAGTCTCCCAGGCAAACATCTCGAAGTAGAGGATATAGAGGTGAAACAGCGCAATGAGCGCGACAAGGATGATAGTTGGTATAGACATTATTTTGCGGTATTATTCGACCTCAAATTAAAACATTCATTCGGTTTTCTTTTAAAAACCAACCAATTTATTGATAACTTTGCCAACTACCCATTGTTAATATTTCATGCAACCCGGTAAAAGTCAACTGCTACAGCAAGCCATTGAATACCTGAAGGGCGTAGGCCCTGCCCGGGGCGAGCTCCTCCGCAAAGAATTGGCGATCCATACGCTGGGTGACCTGTTGTTTCAGTTTCCTTTTCGTTATGTTGATAAAACCCAGTTTCACCGTATCGGGGAACTGATGCCCGATAGTGGCACTGTACAATTGAAAGGCATCCTCAGACGCCTCACCACGGCGGGTGAAGGCCGCAAAAGCAGGCTCCAAGGCGTGCTTCGTGATGAAAGTGGCAAAATTGACCTCGTCTGGTTCAAAGGTGTCCATTGGTTGCAGAAAAACCTGGTGGNAGGCAAAGAGTACATCATTTACGGCAAGGTCACCGATTTTCGGGGCACACTCAATATGTCGCACCCGGAGATGGAAGCCGCTGATGCGCAAAACGAAAAAGAAGCCGTCTCCTTTGCGCCCGTCTACCCGAGTACGGAAAAGCTCAACACCAAAGGGCTCGACAGCAAAGTACGCGGCCGGATGATGCAGGTACTCTTTGAGAAGCTCAGTCCGGCAGATGTACCAGAGATTCTGCCAGAGTATGTCGTCAAAAAACTGCGCTTGCTTTCTCGTTTTGATGCCCTGAAAGCCATTCACTTCCCCACCAATGCGGAAGAACTAAAAGCGGCACGCAATCGCCTGAAATTCGAAGAACTTTTCCTCTTGCAGTTGCGGTTAATACAACTCAAAAAACGCCGTAAAGGGGCCGTAAAAGGATACGCATTCACAACCATTGGCGACTATTTTAATACCTTTTTCAAAGAAAAACTCCCCTTTGAACTTACCGGTGCCCAAAAGCGGGTACTCCGGGAAATTCGCCAGGATATGGGCCGCCCCATCCAGATGAACAGGCTCTTGCAGGGAGATGTCGGTAGCGGAAAAACCATGGTAGGCCTGATGAGTATGCTGATGGCCATCGACAATGGTTACCAAGCCTGCATGCTCGCCCCGACGGAAATCCTGGCCCAGCAACATTATGACGGCATTCAGGAATACGTGGAAGGTCTGGGACTGAAAGTCGGCTACCTCACGGGCAGTATTCGTGGCAAAAAGCGCAAAGCACTCCTGGAAGAACTCGCCGCCGGAGAAATTCACATCCTTGTGGGTACACACGCCATTCTGGAGCCTCCGGTAATCTTCAAAAACCTAGGGCTAGCCATCACTGATGAGCAGCACCGCTTTGGCGTAAAGCAAAGGGCCAAATTGTGGAAGAAAAACACTCCCTACCCGCCTCACGTGCTCGTGATGACCGCCACGCCCATCCCACGCACCCTGGCCATGACCCTCTACGGTGACCTCGATGTTTCTGTCATCGACGAACTACCGCCAGGACGGAAACCCGTGACAACAGAACACAAAAACGAATACCAACGCCGCCGCGTCATCGGCTTCATGAAAGAACAAATCGCGCTGGGCCGACAGGTTTACGTGGTTTACCCCTTGATTGAAGAAAACGAAAAATTAGACCTCCAAGCCCTGGAAGCAGGCTACGAACAACTGCTCCTTGACTTCCCTATGCCGGAGTTTCAGATCAGCGTCGTTCACGGCCGCATGAAATCTGAAGAAAAGGACTTTGAGATGCAACGCTTCAAGGAAGGTATCACCCAAATCATGGTCGCTACCACCGTGATTGAAGTAGGCGTAAATATCCCCAACGCCAGCGTAATGGTCATCGAAAACACTGAACGCTTCGGCCTTTCGCAGTTGCATCAACTTAGAGGCCGAGTAGGTCGTGGAGCGGATCAATCTTACTGCTTGCTCTTATCGAGCTTCAAACTCAGTAAAGAAGGCAAAGAACGCATTGCGACCATGGTACGTACCAATAACGGTTTCGAAATTGCCGAAGCCGACCTCAAGCTCCGCGGCCCTGGCAACATAGAAGGCACCCAGCAAAGCGGCATCCTCAACCTACGCATCGCCGACCTCGCTCAAGATGGTCGCATCCTCCAAACCGCCCGCGAAATTGCCCACCGCATCCTCGATGATGACCCCAAACTGGAAAAGGAGCATCATCGTCCGCTAGGCGCACATCTAGAACAGCATTACAAGCATCTGAAAGGCTGGGCGCGGATATCGTAAGGTAAAGATTGCCTTTGTTTATGGTGTAAGGGTTGGAAAAGTGTAAACGTTCGCACCTCGCACACCTATGTGACTATGTGTCAAAAAACTATGTGCCTCATGTGATAAAAACCTCGCACCAAAAAGGTGTAAAGGTTGGAAAAGTGTAAAGGTGTAAAGGTTCGCAAACCGCACCCTCCTATGTGACTATGTGTCAAAAAACTATGTGCCTATGTGATAAAAACCTCGCACACCGCACCCAACCTCACTCCATCGGTAATACCTTACCCGCATAATCATAGGCCGTGTATACACCCTGCCGGTCCGAGCTTATGATAAACCCTCTATCCAGATAAGCATTCTCGTAAACAGCAGGCACGACTATCGTACCATCACGGCGACCAATACCCCATTGGCGATTTTTATAAATGCGAAAAAGTCCATCGCGGGCATATTCTACTCGCTCGTATTCACCGCCAAACAGTAGCTCACCCTCCGCATCCAGATATTGTTTCTGCCCTTCGTACTCAAAGGAAATCAAGCCCAATTCGGGATGAAAGAATAAATTTTCAAAAATCGGAGGAATGATCACCTCTGCCTTATCATTGATCACCCCCTTTCGGTCTTTATCATTGAACATGACATAGTGGCCCTCTCCAAAAGACCAGCCATGCAGAGACCATTTTTCCGTAGCAGGTACCGCCTCTCCGCTTGGCAACTGAAATACGCGTTCACCATTTGCTTTATGCTGGAAGATAAAATTGTCATCAAGTACAATTTCCTGGTGTTGCCCGACAGCTTTGTACAATCGATTACCCTGGCAATCAACAACCTCATCTTCACTAAAGGTTCTCCCGTCTTGTACTCTTTTTCTTTTAACCGTAAAGGTCTTTCCACCTGCATTTTCCATTACAAAACCAGCAGGTTCGTTCAGCAAAGGTTCATCATTGCCGTTAATCAACATATGACCGTCGACATTTAGTGCTTTATAAATGGTATCTATACCGCAATTCCCCACAGGCGACCTTTTCCAATAGCCCAGTTCTTCCAGCGGCGTAATCTCTCCGGTGTGAATATTCAACAACTCCCCATATTTATCCTGTCCTTCTTTCCACAATACCTTCAGATGCTCGCCATCCGGTTCCAACCCAAAATGGAAATATTGACGATGGGGAATCGGTTCTTCCCCTGTCAAACTTACCAAGCCAAATTCCTTATAACTTTGGGTCAGTTGCAGGTATTTCCCGGCGTATAATTTTTGCTCCAGCAAATTGTAGCGGGCAGGTACCGTCCATTCTCCTGCTTCGTTGATCACGCCCGAGAGGATGCGTTGCGTAATATCCGGATCGTAATCTTCTACGTAGCCTACTACAAAATGCCCCGTCGGCAGGTAACCATCTACTTTCGCAAAAGCCATTTCGCTGATCAGTTGGCCTTCCGGGTTTACGATGTAGTTGACCAACGGATCACTAGCACGAGATACCGACAAGTAACCTCGCTCGGCATCTAGTAATTTCACCGTCAGCTTATCGCCGCAAAACACACTTTTACCCTCTTGCAAATCCACAAGGTGCTGTCCATCGATGATCACATAACGGTCTCCAAAGAAGTTTAACCCAAAGTAATTATTCTGAAAATAGGTCTTCTGACCATTGAGCAAGTTAAGCCAGTAGTATTTTTCATCCTCATAAGTAACTTTAAGAAAAGGAGCATCCCCCTTGAGCGTGGAAATTCTCATTTGCACCGGAGGCACCAGCACCTCCCCTTGCTCTCCTAAAAGACCGAAACCTTTTGGGGTCAAAACAATGAAAGCATCCTGCGCCAATGGCTGAATGTGTAGGTAATCTTCTTTCAAATAAGCTTTGCCTTTTTCAAAATAGTAATTACAACGCCCGTCTTCGTACCCTACAAACCCCTGGTGTTCAGGATCGGCAATAATCGCATCAAACCGAGGCTTAATGGCCTGCTTGCCATTGCTTTTTCGTAGTCCCCATTTACCATTTTCAAGAAAAAAAACAAGCCCATCCCGCCATTCCAAACGCCCTTCCAGAAAACCTTCATCAGCATTCTCCACATAAGTACTCAACATTGCTATGGCCGCTGCTGCTTGAGGGTATTCTACAGGAGCCTCCGCTTCTTCTTCCGCTTCAAACACCCATTCATCGGGCACTTCTTCCATGAGCCACTCTTCCTCTCCCGACAAAGTTTGCGCTGCTGCCAGCGTACATCCGTTGGGGTCCAGGTCAAAGACCTCAAAGATGGTAGCCTGTGCGGGCAACTCCATTGCAAAAAGGAGAAAACCGCCCAACAAGGGCAACGGTAAAAACTTAAGAGATATCTTCCAGGTTTCGATTTTCATTGTTCTAATTTTAGTGCTTTGGAGCCTCCCTTCGGGCGCTACGTTACGCAGTTCGTTATTCACTCAGCCCTAAGGGGCCTACCCGTTCCGGGTAGCTGCTTCACATCGCTAGGCCAAGGGGTTGCTGTAAATTCCAGATAGTGCCTTAATTTGAAAGAGCTTGGCCCAATAAGTCAAAGAACAAGGTCGTCCTGGAACCTGGTTTAGCCCCTTTTATCACACCATCATTTACGTATAAATAACTGTATTCAGGCGCCAACAAAACCTCACCATCCAGGGATACAAGGCCCCATTTACCGTTCTTCTTCACTCGAAAAGAGCCCATTTTCGTATTGCTTATGTCTTCGTATGCGCTATCAAACAAGTGGCTGCCATCAGGTTTAAGGTATCGAGTCTTATTCTCTTCAAATGAATACCGTACAAGCCCCACACTCCTATCGATGTAAAGGGTTTCGAAAACAGGGGGGATAAGAACAACTCCATCCTTACCAATCAATCCATATTTATAAGCGCCATCCGTCAACGCATAGTCTTCGCCAAAACGGCCAGAATTTCTTGCCCAACCATTGGCGTCAGCAATGGCATCACCATTCGTCAGCAAAAAATGACCATTTTCCCAATCCTCTCGGACAAAATAAAAATCTTCATCAATCAGGAAAAAATCATTAAAAGTCGACACCGGATTACCGTTTACTTCAAAAGTATGCACCTCTCCCTCACAATTGATCCATTGCCGCTTACGCACCTGTTTTCCATCTACATTACTCGTAGAAAGGGTATAATACGTTTCGGATTTGGGCCCTTTAAAAATTCGCCCAGCAGGTTTTTCAAGAATGGGTTTCCCCTTGGCAGTAAGCAGCATTTCACCAGCATTGCTGTAGGCGAGGTAAATCGTATCGGCGCCACAGGTCCCAAAAGGTTTTTTGCCCCAATAACCGGGGTCTTCCATAGTAGTTATATTGCCTGATTTCAGGTTCAATAAGATGGCTTTTTTAACCTTGTCTTCTTCGTAAACACACTTCAATTGTTTACCGTTGTTGGTAAATTCAAAATCCCGGTACGCCCGAAAAGGCAAAAGGGTATCTCCCTCAAAATTCACCAAACTGATCTCGTAATAGGATTTATAAATCCTAATATATTTCCCATCTAACAAATCATTGATCGGACTCTGGTACCGGGGGGCTACCACCCACGCTCCGTCTTCATCAAGGATACCATAGTTCATCTTTTTCTGGCTTCCTGGTTCGTAAGGTTGCGGCTGAGCAGCAACTATCATCCCGTTAGGTAACTTTGGCCCCAAAGCAGAAAATTTCTCCTCACTGATCAAGTTGCCTGCTATATCAATCAAGTGGTACTCTTCCGGAGCATCATTCCGGGCGATCTTAAACAAGGTCCACTCATTATCAATGGGGCTAATTCGCAAGCCTGGTTCACAAAACACCAATCGATTTTCTTGCAAATCAATCAAGGCGCCGTCTCCCGCCTGGGCATAACGTTCATTCAAAAACGACCACTGATACCTGTCTGCCGCGTAAAAAGTTTTCAGCCCCGTTTTGATATGATAGATAAAAGATTGCTTATTATCAATGTAAACATGGGCATAGGGCAGCTTACCATCGGCCACAATACGAATAAGGTCATAGCTTGGCAATAATACTTCTGTCCCCTGCTCATCGAGAAGTCCGTAGCCTTTCGCACTACGAATGATAAACATAGGCCAAGCCGTAGGTTCAATATGCAAATAAGAGGTAGAAAACTTAGCCTGCCCGGTGGTGTCGTAGTAATTACATTGCTCCTTGGTGTAGCCCACAAAACCCGACCAGTCTTTATTCGCTACCACATGATCAAAGCGTGGAGTAATGGCCACATCTTCTCCTACCTTCAATCCCCATTTACCATTCTCCCGAAAGAAATAACGGTCTTCCGTCCAGTTGATCCGGCAGCTCAAAAAATCGGCATCTTGTTCTTGTTGGTAGAGGATTCGCTCTCCTAAGAGCGTTGCAACTTCCTCCAGCGAAGTAAACCCAGGTGGGATAGGTGGCGGTGGCGGCGCCCAATCATCCATTTCAACAGCTTCGTTTCCATTGCGACTAGGTACTTCTCCTTGCTTATCCAGTGAACAGCCTTCTGGGGCCAAACCCCATAAATCAAAGATTGTCTTTTGAGCAGGCAGGCTTGTAATCGTTCCTATAAAAAAGGCAAACAGGATAAACTTTCTCATCTTTGTCTTGAATAGTTTGATGCGCTGATAAGGTTAATGTAATCTGTTATTACTCTATTACATTAAGACTAAAAAGGTGAGCAAAAGTAGCATGCTGCTGCTTACTTTTACTACCCTGAAAGCAATAGACTACTGAGAACCATCTACAATTTCACTTTATTTTTACAATATGTCTCCCTATTTACGCCTTCTTTTACTCTTGATTCTGACTCTCCTTGGGGCATCTCTTATCAATGCTCAATCGGTATTCCGCCTACAACCGGCACAAAGCAGCCTCATCTCTGCGCCACTAAAAGGCGATGCAGCATTCTTCTACGAAACTATCCATCAAGTCCAAGATCAAATGGGAGAGTGGAATTTCCGCCTTAGCAAAAGAGAACGCGCCAGCGTAAACATCCTCAACGAGGAAGGCAACTACCAGGAGATTATCCTTTTCATGGAAGATGACGACGTTTTTTCTTTTATAAAATTCAGCTACCAAGAAAATGGGCAGCTCAAGCAGATTGAAGAAAAGAACCAAATGTTCGGCATCACTTTCCAACTCAACTATGGTTTCGATGCACGAGGCAGGACCAGCACCATCATTTGTACCAACAATGGCGCACCGCATACCGAAATGGCCTTTACTACAAAAAGGCGCTCTCAGCTATCCGAAAGGCTCGTCGTGAACCGCAATAACATACAAGTCCTCACCGAATATGAAGATGGTCTCCCCCAACAACGAGAGGTGTACGATACCAGCAACACCCTTGTTTCCCGCGAGGTCTTTAGCTATAACAAGGAAGGTCTGATTACTAAAACCGAGAGCACTTTCACTGCCACCACCAAAGGCAATGGCGTGTCCATTTTCACGTACCGATACGACGACCATGGTAATTGGATCAACAGGCTGGAGCACAACCAAGCTACTGGTAATTACACCCTAACGACACGTAACATTGTTTACCGAGACCAAGTACCCACCAGCCCGGAACAGCCAACAGGCCATTGGAATTGTACCATTAATGACTTAGTATTAGAAGTAAATGACGATGGTACTTTTGACCTGATTGACACCAAGGAAAGAGATGTTTTACACGGCAATTGGAGCAGCCTGGGTTGGGGACGTTACCAATTCAAAGTTCGTCACCAAGACCATTTTGGCAGCCGACGCCCCTTCCGTTCCAACCAAGGCCTGACAGTAGAACTCCGCGACGGGCGATTGATCATGTACGACAAGGATCACCACTTTGATTTTATGGCAGAACAAATAAAGCCAACTCCTGAGTGGATCAGAACCGCACAAGCACACACCATCTGGGAAGCCAGTTTATGGGAAAGCCCCGGTAAACGAAGAGATGATGCCGTACCCGCTGATATAAAAGCTGCTTTTGACAATGCTTACCCCGCTGCTCCGAATGTTTTCCGGGTTTTCCTCGACAGCTTATGCGGTATCGTTGACGGGACGGGCACAGTTCTTTTTCCTTTTGCTTATGAATACGTTACACTAGCCGGCACAGATAAATACCTCGTCAAGAAAGATGGGAAAACAGGTTTAGTCGATCAATATGGAGGAGAAATATTGCCCCCTGTCTATGATCGCATCTGGTTTGAATTTAAAATCGGCCCCACTATTCTCGGTACTCGAAAAAATGGAAAACGTTACTATTACGACCTAGAGAAAGGCGACTTCTTACCTTATGAAAAAGACGATATCATGGGCTTTAATGATAAGCGCATGATCGTCCGAAAAGACCGATCCTGGTTATTGACAGATCGAGGCTTTAATCCAATCACCGAAGAAGGGGCTTATTATACGATCAAAGCCTTGAGCGCAAACCGTTATCTTGCCTCCGAACAAAGCCAATACGTTATCCTTGATGCCGATGGAAATCAACTCGCAGCACTCCCCGGCTTCCGCAATATCAGAATGACCATCTTTGGCTACCTGGAGGCACAAGCAGAAGAAAATCGCTTGTATGCGCTACTCGATCAAAATGGCAAGCAACTTACTGCCCCCATTTATGAGCAACTTACCTTTTGCCGCAACGAGAAAGAACAAAGCGACCTTTATTACGAACTCCGCAAGCACAACGCCGTCGCAAAGTACCGCAAGCCCGATGAAGAGGAGGGGTATTTGACAGGGTTGGGAGAGGAAGTTCGAAGTCGGAATTGATGTGTGTGTGTGTGTGATTCCTTCATTTAGTGACCTAAACCTTTACACAATTCCAACCCTTACACCTTATAAACCGTCTTTAGACCAGCCTTCCCCAAACCGCGTCTTTTTCCGAAAGCTGATAAGGGACATCAAGCTCGGGCCAATCCACTCCGATAGCGGGATCATTATACAACACACCGCCTTCGGCTTCCTTATTATAAAGATTATCGCATTTATAGTTGAATACAGCAGTCTCACTCGTGACCAGGTAGCCATGCCCAAAACCACGAGGCACTAGCAATTGTCGTTTATTATCTGCCGACAAGTAGGTTCCAAACCACTGTAGATAAGTAGGTGACCCTGCGCGCAAATCTACGGCGACGTCGAATACCTCTCCTTGGGTAACCCGCACCAACTTAGCTTGGGCGGCAGCACCCTTCTGAAAATGCAATCCCCTCAGTACACCTTTGGACGATTTTGCTTCATTGTCTTGAATAAAGGTGTAGTCGAGGCCATGTTTTGCAAAAGTTGCCTGATTGTAGCTTTCAAAAAAATAGCCGCGTTCATCCTCCCACACCTGGGGCTCAAAAAGAAAAAGATCAGCAATCGACGTCTCCAAAAAAGGCATAATGTTAGTTTTATTCGATCCAAAGATAGGCCGATCTTAGAAAAAATCATTCCTCTTTGTGCAAAAGGTGCCCCCTTTGCATCTAGCTACCGGACTCAAAAAAAAGCCTATGAAAACCTGGTTAATCTCTCTATTCGCTATTTGCCTTTTCGCTATTTCAAGCGAAAAGGATTATACCTTTAAAGGAACCGTTACAGCTGCCGATAGCGGCGAACCCCTTATTGGAGCCTCTATCCTTATTAAAGGCACTAGCCGTGGAACCGTCACCGACATTGACGGTATTTTTTCTTTAGCAGGAACAGACTCCTGCCATACACTGGTGATCTCGTACACCGGATTTCAAACTACCGAAGTAGAAGCCTGTTATAACCTCCCTATCAAGGTAGGTTTAAAAACAGGAGTAGCTTTAGACGAAGTGGTGGTAATAGGTTCTAGTGTTGAACAAAAAAGAGAGTTGAGAGGTAGAGCTGATCGCAAAGTGTCTGCTGAATATGCTCGCGCACCAGTAAGTATGATGGCCCCGCCATCACCCACCATGGCAGGAGGTTATGCTCCTTTTCCAGAACCCGCTAGTGGCGACAACTACGCCACCATCAACGAAAACGGTTTCATTCCTACCGCCACCGAGAACATCTCCACCTTTGCCATTGATGTCGATGCGGCCAGCTACAGTAATGTCCGTCGTTTTTTGAATGAAGGTCAGCTACCACCTCCGGATGCTGTACGCAGCGAGGAGATGATCAACTACTTTCAGTACAATTATCCACCACCCGTAAAAGGAGAGCACCCTTTCGCAATCAGTACCGAACTGGCCAGCTGCCCTTGGAACAATAATAATCAACTGTTGCTGGTAGGGATGCGCGCAGAAGAGATCGCCAAAGAGGACCTGCCAGCCACCAATTTTGTATTCCTCCTAGATGTATCCGGAAGCATGAACCGGCCGGATGCCCTCCCGCTCTTGGTAGAAAGTATGAAAATACTCACCGACAACCTACGCCCCGAAGACCGGGTAGCGATTGTAGTTTACGCCGGAGCTTCGGGCTTGGTACTGGAATCAACCCCGGGTGATAACAAAACCAAGATCAAAGAGGCACTTACACAACTGAGGGCTGGTGGCTCTACCGCCGGAGCAGCCGGTATTCAGCAGGCCTATCAGATAGCACGAGAAAACTTTATCCAAGACGGCAACAACCGCGTCATTCTAGCTACCGATGGCGACTTCAACGTAGGCATCAGCGATAACAGTAGCCTGGAAACCCTCATTGAAAAAGAACGCGAAAGCGGCATCTTCCTTTCCGTCCTCGGCTTTGGTCGTGGCAACTTGCAAGACGATAAGATGCAGCTCCTTGCCGACAAGGGCAACGGCAACCACGCCTACATTGACCAACTGAGTGAAGCACAAAAAGTACTAGTCAACGAATTTGGCGGCACCCTCTTTACTGTTGCCAAAGACGTAAAAATACAAGTAGAATTTAACCCCAACTACGTCGCTTCGTACCGATTGATTGGGTATGAAAACAGACTGATGGCCAACGAAGATTTCCGTAACGATGCCAAAGACGCCGGTGAACTAGGCGCAGGACACACCATCACCGCCCTCTACGAAATAACACCTAGCCTAACGGCAGCAGCGACAGATGCAGCAGCCATTGTACGCCTACGCTACAAGCAACCTACCGCCAGTACCGCCTCGGAGTTGGCCTACAATGTAGACGCCCGCAGCAGTATGTTCGGACAAAGTAGCGGCAATTTGCGCTGGGCAGCCAGCGTTGCAGAATTTGCGATGCTACTACGAAACAGCGAACACAAAGGCACTGCCAACTATGAACACTGTGAGATGATGGCCCGCCAATCCGCTGGTCGCGACCCGTTTGGGTACAGGAAAGAGATGATTGGATTGATTGGGAAGGCGAAATCGTTGTAGGTTAGATGGTTGATGGTTGATGGAAAAATCTGACATCTGAAATTTTACATTTTAAATCTGAAACACCCAATGGAATGCCTTCGGATAAATCCCTAAAGAATGGGTGGACCTACCCAAACAACCACGCGCGCCAAGCCTCCCTTCCCCTGCAATACACATCCCGAAACGACGCCATTTTTGACAATGGGAAGGGCCGGGGATGGGGCCAAGGATCGGTTAATGGTTTGTTCGTTGGATAGTTTCGCTGCTGCGGTGCGTCGCTACGACAGGACAAAACAGGATACAAGTACACCAACCAGTCGCGGAGGGCAGGGCCCGGAGCGCGCCGCATTCCGATCTTCCATCGGAAGGAGGAGGACCAAGGATGGGCGGACCACAGGGACAGACAGCCTGGTGCCGATCCCGTCCCGACTAGAAAAGTCGGGACGGGAGCAGGCAGGGCCCATGAAAGCATAAAAATTAAAAAAAATATGAAAACGAATATTATCCTTTTAGTATTTCTGATGACTTGTAGCTTGAGTTGGAGTGCATTCTCTGCTCGTAAGGCCAATGCTATTAGTGGGTGTGTAGTCAATGAAGCCGGGCAAGCCATGCTTTATGTAGACGTGAAAGACGAAAGTGGCAAAGTGCTGACACAAACGGATGTCAATGGTTGTTTTGTAATGGAAGGAGAAGATATCTCTGGTTCGTTGACCCTTCACTTTCCAGGTTATGAAGTGATCACCATTGATGCAACAGCGGCTAAAGCGACGACTTATACGCTGCCGATCATCAAACATTTGCCTGCGGTTTATACCCCCAGTGGTAGCACCATACACCCTACCGAAAGCCGGGGCGACCACGAAATAAAAGGCAAAGTGCAGGATGAAGACAAAGAGGCCCTGATCGGAGCAACCGTATTGGTAAAAGGCACAACCCTGGGAACAGTAGTTGATTTTGATGGCAATTTTACCTTGATGGCTTCTTCTCCATGTGTAGACCTTACCGTTCACTATACCGGTTACGAGACGCTGGAAATAAAAGAAGTTTGTACAGGAAAAGACCACACCTTTACGTTGAAAGGGGCGACAAGCCTTGACGAGGTAGTGGTAACCGGTATGGGACGCCGGAGAGGAGAAAAAAGAAAGCATTCAGCAATGACTACTCGTACTTTTGCCGATAGCGAAGTGGCAATGTCAGTGCCAACCTCTCCAGCGCCTCCGCCACCAGCAGCGGTGTTTGAAGAAATGCCTATTTCTCGATCAGAAGTATACGAAGCTGACAAAATGGTGCCTTCAGACGACGCAAGAGGTGGTGGTAAAGATGTCGTGACCAAAGGTGCTGACCTCCCCTCGGCAGGCCAACTTACCGCAGGAGAAATCAATGACTTTAGCAAATGGGATATGTGGGCCGACATCAGTCAGGAAGACCTGGGGCAATACCGCAGCCAGTGGCAGCAATTTGCCGACCACCGCTACACGGTGCAACTAACCACACAAAATGGCGCTGCTGTAGTGAATGCGATCGCTACCCTGGAAGATAGCCAAGGGAATGCCTTGTGGCAAGCACGTACGGATGCGCAGGGGCGGGCCGAACTATGGGCGCACTACTTTCGGGATGTCGCTACCCCTGACAATGGCCTAACCATCTTGATCAACTACGAAGGACAGAAAAAGCGCATTGGCAATGCCAAGCCATTTAATGAAGGCATCAACTTTGAGACCATCCGCACAGACTGCCGCGAAGACGCCATGGTAGACATCGCCTTTGTGGTAGACGCCACGGGGTCGATGGGAGATGAAATCAACTATCTACAAGCCGAATTACTGGATGTTATTCGCCGGGTACGAGAAGGCCTGCCGGGCGTAGACTTGCAAATGGGCAGCGTATTCTATCGCGATAAAAATGAGGAATACCTAACACGGGTGCAGGCTTTCACCAAGGAGTCGAGCACGGCGGTATCTTTTGTAGAGCAGCAGCAAGCACAAGGCGGTGGTGATTATCCGGAAGCCGTAGAAGCAGCCCTGGAAAGTGCGCTGGATTCGCTGCAATGGCGTGATCAAGCCAGTACGCGTTTGTTATTCCTGGTATTGGATGCTCCACCTCATCAGGAAGAAGAAAATATAAAGCGACTACAAGTAGCTATTACCAAGGCGGCCCAGCGCGGCATTCAGATCATTCCGGTAAGCTGTAGTGGCGTTGATAAAAACACCGAATTCTTGCTGCGAAGTATGGCGCTGGCCACCAATGGCACCTATACCTTTATTACCGACCACAGCGGCATTGGCAATGGCCATATTGAGCCTTCTACCGATAGCTACGAAGTAGAATACCTCAATGACGTATTAGCTCGCTTGAGCATTGATCGTAGCAGGCTCAGCACTTGTGCTACCCCAGTAGCAGAGACTCCCACCAACGAACCTGCCGACCGGGGATGGACCTACTACCCCAACCCTACCAGCGGGCCGATCAGCTTAAACTTTACAGATACTCCTGGCACCCTCTATTTGGCGGATGCGCAAGGAAAACTACTATTGCAACAAAATGCTCAGGACCAGTTGGAAATGGATTTGGGCAAGTACCCTGCCGGCACTTATTGGCTACGCCACGAAGCCCAAGACGGTACCTGGACGCAGGGGCAGGTGTTGTTGTTGAGACGCTAGATGTTGTTAGATAGTTGATGGTTGATGGTTGATGGTAACTTTCAACCTACAACCATCAACTATCAACCCTTATCTCCCTAAGTATCTCCCAGATCAGGGGATATTCGTAGCCTCGCCCATTGGCGTAGACGGCAGCCTTCTGGTGAGAGATAAAATCATTGTCCTTACGTGAATATTCTTTGATTTTTTTCTCGAGGATGGTCCGCAAGCAGGCGAGGTAATCTTCCTCTTCGATTTCTTCCAATCCTTTTTTGGTACAGTAAGCCGAGATTTTACGCCGCCGCAATTCCTGTTTGATGCGGATACGCCCCCATTTCTTGACACGAAATTTGCCCCCAACATAGGAGCGAGCAAAACGTTCCTCATCCAGAAAACGATCAATAATCAGTTCGGCCATCACTTCTTCCAAGGTATCGCCATATACCCCCAATTCGATCAATTTACTGCGCACCTCCGAATGGCAACGATCCTGATAAGCACAATAGCGCTGGAGTTTTTTTAAAGCCTGGGCCTTGGTGAGGTACTTTTTCTGCATAAACTTTTGCTACTTTTGGAGGAGCGTACTGTTACTTGTTTATTTTTGTGCGTCTTATACTCGTCCCATCAGATACAATAAACATTGCGCAAAAAATAAGTTAAGCCTTCTCTATGGTTTTTCAAAAAGGCGACACGCTTAAATTGAACCGCTTGGCCATCTTTTTGAAAACCGAAGGCTCAAATTATTTTTGTACTGTTCTTAACAGCTATTAATTAGTTCTGGCTACCGCCGAACAGCTACACTATTGTTGCTATAGGAAGATGAATTGTAATTACACCCATTTATATAAAAACCGAAAATAATTATGGACTTTTTTGACTTAGAAAAATTATCAGAATTAGTAACCGCCTACGGTACAAAAGTAATAGGCGCGGTACTCACCCTGATTATTGGATTCTGGATTGTTGGTCGGATTACCTCTGCAATGGACAAAGGTATGATGAAAAAAGGTATTGATGAAACCATCCGTCCTTTCCTCTCTTCGCTAGTAAGTGTTGGCCTCAAAGTAATGCTATTGTTAGCTGCGGCGAGCATGTTTGGTATAGAGACCACCTCCTTCATTGCTATCTTTAGTGCATTAGCCTTCGCTGTAGGCCTAGCACTACAGGGCAGCCTTGGGCATTTTGCCAGTGGGGTACTACTGCTCACTTTCCGTCCTTACAAAGTAGGAGACTTGGTGACCATTGGTGGCGGCGAAACAGGTACTGTGAAAGGTATTCAGATTTTCAATACTGTTTTAGTGACACTTGACAACAAGCACATCATAGTACCCAACGGTGTAGTGACCAGCAATGTGATCACCAACATTTCCGGACAGGGAATTATTGGGGTAGAACTCACCTTTGGTATTGGCTACGGAGACAGTATCGACAAAGCCCGGGAAATCATTCTGGCCGTGGGTAAAGAATGTCCTTGGATCTTGGATGATCCTGCACAAGGGGTTGTCGTTGGTGAACTGGCTGGCAGCTCTGTCAACCTCAACACTCGCCCGTTCTGTAATAGCGAACACTACTGGGACACCTTCTTCTACATGCAGGAACACGTGAAGAAAGGATTCGATGCCGGTGGCGTAAGCATTCCATTCCCACAAATGGATGTACATATGGACAAATAAAATCAGCCTAAGGGATGCCTTCGGCAAAACAGGAGGTAAAAAGTCGGAAGTAACAACCATATTACTTCCGACTTTTCGTTTTTCAATTATTATTTAAAGGAACTTTTTTACGTTTCTAAGCATTTTTCTTTGCGCAAAGGCGCGGGTATCCGTATCTTTGGCGCGCTTAATAGCAAGGGCCTATAGCTCAGCTGGTTAGAGCAACGGACTCATAATCCGTAGGTCGTAGGTTCAAGCCCTACTGGGCCCACTTGTTTAAAAGCCTGTTCTCTTTTGAGGACAGGCTTTTTGCGTTATACCTCTTTTCTGATTTAGGGGCCGTGCCTTTATTAGCGTTGCAATGCAAACGCTAATACGCCACCAGGCTGTTCGCTCTTTCCGCTCCTTAGGGGCGGGTTTAAAACCCGACCCTAAGGAGTAGAGCGGCTACCATCCTCGTATGTTTGTGACATGATCATTCCTTTTTTAGGTTTAGCGGCCTAAAACAGTGATCTTACTTCTAGCTTGATGTAGTTCGTACCATCCTAAAGCGGTATTCGAGAGGATATCAGCTACTGACGAAGGTTGAACACTCAGGCTAGAAGGCTTTTCGAGTCACGATAGCACTTAACTCGGTAGCTTCTATGCTATCAGAGACGATAAGCTTACGAGGAAAGACGACGGAAGTTCTTCGCTACTTTCACTAATTAATTTGATGGGTTATGAGCATGATTAA
>NZ_KB903560.1 GCF_000379805.1 Lewinella cohaerens DSM 23179
TCGACTTTGACCGTTGTGCGGGCACCTTTTCTAATTATCGTATGCTGGATTTNATGGGAGACACCGTCTCCTACGGCGGCGCGGCCATTTCTCCGAATAATCAATACTTGTATACCTCGGTAGGCAGGTACATGTACCAGTATGATTTAGCGGCAGAAGACGTGGCTGCCAGCCGCATACGGATTGCCGAATACGATGGTTATCTGGTCTTGGGCTACCCGTCTTTGCCTGCTGCATTTCACAATATGCGCCTGGCGGCAGACGGAAAAATATACGGCACGGCACGGGGCTCTTCTAATGTACTTCATGTGATCCATAACCCCAACCAGCCAGGACTGGCCTGCAATGTGGAGCAACACGGTTTGGACCTGGCCACCCTGCATGCTTTTGCACCTCCCAATTACCCCTACTTTCAAACCTGGGATGTAGAGGGAAGCCCCTGTGATACCCTGGGCGTCAACGGGCCTCCTCCGGTGGAGGTCAATGATCTCGCTGAGGAGGCTGCTACCATTCAGGTATACCCCAACCCGGCGAGTGATTATATCTACATCACGAGTTCGGACCAGCCCATAAAGCAAGTTCAGCTTTGGGATTCCAGAGGGCGATTACTGAAAAACTTTTCCGGGCCAACTGAGCGCATTGATGTGAGGGATTTGCCCCCGGGCTTTTATTATTTGCGGGTGTTTTTACCGGATGGGTATATGAGTCAAAAACTGATTGTGCAGTAGTAGGGGAGCTTAACTCATTAGAGATTGCTATATTTGAAAAGAAACTAAACACCAACATGAAAAAAGACTTCAAAGAAAAGTTCAATAAACTTCTAGCCTCGATGAACCTGGAAGAAGCAAAAGGCTTTCTAGGACAAACTTATGGCAACCATGCAGCGGCTCAGGAGCGGCTCATGAAATTACGCATGCGCCTTTTAGGCCTTATTGTTATCTTCTATCTGGTGTCTCGTAATTTATTTAAAATCAACAATGTACCTGGTTTAGGTGGAGAAATCACAGAAGATTCGTTCCTGTTGCTTCAGTTATCCTCCCTTAATGACTTGGTCCTGTGTGTTGTTCCTCTCGTTTTCGCTTACACTTATTTTTTGATGATCGCCAACCTAATTTACAGGAGTCAACATCGCTATATGCATCGCCGTATCTACGAGCGGTTTCATACTCAAATATTCAAAGCTAATTTCCACCTATTCACCTACCCTCAGAAATCACCCGGCCACATCCTGAAAGTTTTGTCTAGAATTGGGCAAAAAGATTTAGAAACGGAGGAGGAACTAGCATTAACTGAACAAGTTAACGCAACAGCAAATGAAGAAACGACTCCGGTGGGCACCCTGCGAAAACTAGGGATTTGGTTAGAGCGATTTTCTCACTGGGTCGTGATTATTTGGTTCCTTTCAGTGATTTGGGCAAGGTGTTATTCGCAAAATGAATGGGTAGTACTACTGTTGACGCTGATTTGTTTGATCATCTTCGGATATGCTTTATATCTCATTATTCATTACAACAATTACTTCCGAAAGGCCAAAGTAGCGACCGAAGAGGTCGATTAAATTTAACGAAAAGGTCTACATATTTCTGGATGACTGCTTATGCTTATTGTGATCTCTTCCGGGTTCAAATAATTACTTTTTTTAAAAGCTTTATAATCGTCCGTTGCTTTAGAATCAAACATGGCATATTGTGCCCAGTCGAGGAGTTGCCATCCTAAGCCTTTGTATACCGTAAGTAGATCAATGCTTTTTTCGTACCTGCTCCTACTGTTCTTATTCAAAAACTTTAGGCCAGTTCCTATGATCTGGAAGGAGTTTTTGTATTTATAATCCAAGATATGCGCAAGTTCATGAGCAACCAAACCCACTTGTGCATTGTAGGGCACATCCTTAAAAAGGATACCTTCGAAGTCGAGATTAGAGTTGATAAAAATGCGATAGCTTCGAGTAGATTTCCTCTTGAAGATAAAACCTGCCGCTGGTTGAACCTGCAAAGTCGTACCTATCGGCTTAAAAACGACTTCAATAGAACTGCCCGATAATTCAGGGTAATGGTAGAGCGCGAGGTAAAACACATCCTCAAACTGTTTCGGTAAGCCCTCTATATTAGGAAACAACGCTTTTCCTTGCTCAATTAGATCCTGATTTTCACCCGCTACAAAATCTATCGGAGGGCACTGATACTGGCTATAATCAATATGCGTCCGTATTTTTTCAACTTGCTGCTCACTGCGTCGAGTAACAAGTAAGGATACTAAAATCACTGCCGACAATAAGACTAAAATACTAAGTCCAGCTTTTTTCATAGTATCGGTTTTTAATTAAGTAGGCAAAAAGCATTGCCGTCCAAAAAGAGAACATCGCATAAATAAGCGAAGGTTTTACCAATTCTTCGTTTCCTATAAAAACGCCTCCTACCAAAATCGCTAGCCCAGCATTTTGCAAGCCCATTTCAATACCAATGGTCATACTGTCTTGGTAACTGAGTCGGCGCCAACGGCAAATACCATAGGCCGCAGACATGAGCAGTACATTGATCAAGACTAAAACTGGTGTGAGTAGCAGCAAATCTGGCCAGCTCAATTCCGTGCCTCCAGCAGCGGCGGGTGCCAAAAATTTGATCAAAAAAACGACTGCCAATAAGCTTACCGATAAAGGTTTAATGATTTTTTCAATACGCTTAGCAAAAACAGGAAATTGCTCATTGACCCATAATCCCAACAACGCAGGTAATATGATAATCAAGACGACACTTATTACCGTCTCGAATACCGGCAGGCTAAAATCAGTGCCCGACCCGAAATAAACGATACTCATAAAATTTACTAACAATGGAATTAAAAACACTGCTAACAAACTAGATATAGTAGTAAGAAAAACCGTAAGCGCACTAGTTCCTTTATACCAATAGGTGATTACATTGGAGGTGGTGCCCCCAGCAGAAAAGAGCAAAATCATAATGCCAAATTTATAGACACTATCCAATGTCGTCAAAGATAAAAGCACAAAGCCAAGAAAAGGCATAAGGATCACCTTAAGTGCTAAACCGAGCAACAGCAGCTGTTTATTATCCACAACATACCTGAAATCCTGCACCCGCAAGGACAAGCCTACACTGTACATGATGATCGCCAAGACGATTTTTAGCAATAAATTGACATCAACAAGAGAAAATATTTCCATTCGAAATGGTATTTGGTGAGTAACCACCAAGTTTGTGTTAAAAGTAAAACTATTCTGATTACGACTGATAAGTATGCGTGACTAGTTGTCTATTATGTTAAACACTCCTTTTATGATTCGCCCACCAGGCAAAAGCCGCGGTCGTCCAAAAAGAAAACATCGCGTAGAGTAGGGCGGGTTTACTAATTTCATGATTGCCTAATAGTACATCACCGATCAGAATAGCCAGGCCTGCATTTTGTAGGCCCATTTCAATACCTATAGTCATCGCGTCTTTGGCTGTTACCTTTTGCCGGAGAGCATAAAAATAAGCAAGTAACATTCCTCCAATATTGATCACCAACAAAGGAATGATTAAAACGCTGATGTCAGCAAAGGAAATGGCGTTGCCTCCGTCAATGGGGGGCGCGAAAAATTTGACCAGGAAAACAGCACCAAGTAAGATTGTCGCTACCGTCTTTAGGTTTTTTTCGAGCCATTGGGCAAACGTAGGATAGCCTCTGCGTAGCCATAAACCAAGAAAAGCCGGAAAAATAATAATCAAAAAGATCTTTGAAACGACATCCAGAAAAGGTAAACTGAACGAAGTCCCCGCGGCAAAATAAAACGGCGTGATCGCCTTGACAAACAAAGGGAGCGTCAGTAAGGTAATGAAACCAGAAAGTACCGTCAGGAAAATGGTAAGTGCGCTGGTCCCTCCCGCCCAGTAGGTAATCACATTAGACGTTGTGCCGCCTGGACAAAAGAGCAGGAGCATAATGCCAAATTGCCAAAGAGGGGGCAAGCCACTAATTGCCAGAAAACCCAATGAAATAAATGGGATCACCAATATTTTCAGCATCAGGCCCAGGCCCAACAACCGCCGATTTCGCAAAACGTAAGTAAAATCCTCCAACTGTAGGGATAGACCTACACTCAGCATGATTGTTGCCAGCACCCATTGAAGTAATTGATCTATATGCAGTGCTGTAGCAAGGAAAGCAAATATCTCTGTCACGTATTTTTGTTAGGGTTTCGTTTTTTGAGCGGTCTTCAAACTTGAAGTAGCTGAAAAAAGTTTATAATATTGAGGCACTAATCTTTTGCTATCTATGGGTGTAATCAACTGGATCAACAACTTGTTCAAGATCCACATAAAAAAATACGAAGCCGAACTCGCTGAGCACTATTCTCATCCAGAGAAATTGCAGGCCGACACCCTGCAACAAATCCTGCGGGAGAATGCCGGTACAGCTATATTTCGAGAACACAATCTTCGTCCTGGAATTTCTGCGGCGGCTTACGCCGAACGTATGCCCGTACGCACCTATGAGGAGACCCTTCCTTATATCGAACGCATCCTCGCTGGCGAAAGCCAAGTATTGACCCGGCAAAGGGTCAGAGCACTTGCCAAGACTGCGGCGACTACCCAAAAAACGAGCAAATATCTCCCCGTTACCAGGGAACACATCCTCAGTTGTCAAAAAGGAAGTTGGTTTACCTTAACCAGCCTTCATTTGCATAGAGAAGATATGCAAATTTTTGCACGTAAAAACATGTTAATTGGTGGTGGATCCTACGGCAATTACCCTGGCAGTAATATGCAGGTAGCAGATATTTCGGCCCTGATGATTCAGAGTATTCCGCTGATGTTGCGCACCTTCTATTTGCCGGATATTTACACCGCTACCTTGCCCAATTACGAAGAAAAAATACGCAAAATCGCTAAGATAGCCGCCAACGAACCTAGCCTCACTATGCTTGGCGGCGTACCCACCTGGAACCTGGCACTCTATCGGCAAGTGTTGGCTGAAAAGAATGCCCAAAACCTGCTGGAAGTGTGGCCTAACCTTCAAGCGTATGTTCACGGCGGAGTAAGTTTTGCTCCTTACAGAAAACACTACGAAGCGCTGATCCCCAGTAGTGACTTTCTTTACCACGAGATATACAATGCCTCTGAGGGGTATTTTGCTGTTCAGGATCAGCTGGACAAAGACGATATCATCCTGATTCTCAACAATGGTATTTACTATGAATTCATTCCTTTCGAACAACTAAATAGTGGCGACCGCAGTGCGATTCCTCTCGAACAAGTGCAGACCAACACTTTGTATGCGATGGTCATTACCAATATTAGCGGCCTGTACCGCTATCTGCTCGGAGATGTTGTTCGGTTCACCAGTGTTCATCCTTATCGGATAAAAATTGAAGGCCGTACCCAGGAGTTTATCAATGCTTTTGGGGAAGATTTGTTATTGCAAAATGTACAGCAGGCACTATTGACCACCTGTTCAGACTTTGATATAAAAATCAAGGATTACAGCATTGCTCCTTTTTATATCAAAGTAGATCAGAAAGGGAGGCATCAATGGTTCATAGAGTTTGAAGGAGAAGTGCCGCCACTTGATGCTTTTGCAAAAGCATTGGATGAGGCTATGCAAAACTGCAACTCGAATTACGCCCAAAAGCGGACCAATGATTTTGCCATTACTATCCTTGAAATTATCCCGCTGCCCTCAGGTTTTTTCCAGCACTGGCTACGCGACCGTGGCAAGGTCGGTGGGCAAGCTAAAGTTCCTAAACTAGCCAATCATCGACGGTTTGCCGAGGATATTTTGGAACGAATTAAAAAACAAAAGCAAACGCAAAAAACTGAGTGACAAAGCCAATAAAGTAGCCTCCAAAAACATCGGATGGCTCATGAGCTTTGAGGAACAACCGAGCAGTACCTACCCCACCAGCTGCCAGAATAGCTACAATTAACAAATGAAGCATACTGATTTCAATGGGGCCACTACTGAGATCTAAGGTAAAGGAACCATAACTGAACCACAGCATACTGATCACAACCATGCCTACCAGTCCGCCCATACCTACAGCGTGGGCACTGATTTTGGAAAAAATGTTGATAATAAAAGCCAGGAAAAGTGCAATCACAGCACCTAGCATGAAGGAAACATAAGCTGGAGGCAACTGTCCCGTTTGAGAAAAATTATAGTATACCCAAAGGTAAAGCATCCCAGTGATGAGATAAGGCCCTATTCGTTCCTGCTTGTCTTTTACGTGAATATCCTGGATCATTCCCAGAAAATACATTACGACAAAAGAAACTGCCGGAATGAAAAACGTATAAAGAAAGACCAATAGCAATAGCATCTTTGCAGCCTCATCCTGTGGGCTACTCACCCCAAAGAGGTAAGGATTGATCAAAAGCAGTAACAATAGCATGTAGGTCGGGATCAGCAAAGGATGGAAAACGACCGATAGGCCCATGGCCAGACTTCTCAACATATTTATTCTGTGATTCTTGGCCGGCAAAGATAAGGCATTAATAATGTAAGCCTAAAAAAACGGCCCCCTTCATCTATCTTCAATGGAATATGCTTAATTTACCACATTAAATAAAGAGAAGGTATACCTCCCTCTACAAGACCAAAATGAAGTAACCCTATCTATGGATTTTACTGCTTTTTTCAACCAGGAAGTGTTTACCATTGGTGAAATAACCATAAAACTAGGACGGTTGATATTCGTCACTGTAGGGGTGGTTTTTCTTTACATTCTGGGGTTTATGTTGCTGCGTTCCTGGCTCGATCGCTTTTTTCTCTACGAGGACACTACTGATAAACAAAAAAAACGGGTTAGGCGACTGACCACGATTTGTCTAATACTCATAGCAGCATTGGTTGTGTTATTGGGGCTACAAGCCGATTTCGCATTCAGCTCTCTTGATGGAAGCCCTCTCGCTAGGATTAAGTTATCTACCTTTATTCAGGCTTTCCTTATTTATTTCATTGCTCGACTGGTAGACGAACTACTCTCCAATGTGCTCACCCATCGCTACCAGCAACGAAGAGAGCAACAGCTTAAGGAGGGAGGTCTATATCAATTACAAGGAGGGAGTTCTCAGGTGCGCGTGAGCCACATTGTACAACCAATCGTCTATTTGCTGGCCCTCACGTTTATTATTCAACAATTAGGTTTGGATACCTCCATTTCCGATTTCTTGCCGTGGACAAGCCCTGAAAACGCGGGATTAATTACCATAAATCGTATTCTTAGTGCTATTTTAATCCTGCTGGTGACCCGCCTCATTTTATGGGTACTCACAGAGATTGTACTTTACCCTTACTACAAGCAAAAGGAAATTAACGTCGGGAGTCAGTACGCTATCAACCGGCTGCTGACCTACTTCGTCTTACTCATTGCCGTTGTCGGAACACTCCAATACGTTGGTATCAACCTTACCGTCTTGATGGGTGGCGCTGCTGCTTTACTGGTAGGTATTGGACTAGGTTTACAACAAACTTTCAATGACCTGATTTGCGGTATTATCCTCTTGTTTGAGCGTACCGTAGAAGTAGGGGACATTGTGGATATGAACGACCTTGTGGGGACGGTAAAAAAGATTGGCATCCGTACTTCATTGGTCGAAACGAGGGACAATGTCTCTGTTATTGTGCCCAACTCCAAGCTCGTAGCAGACAATGTCATTAATTGGAGCCACTTCGACTCAAAAGCCCGATTTAAGGTAGGCGTAGGAGTAGCTTATGGTTCAGATACGACCCTCGTGAAAAATATTTTGCAGGAAGCAGCAGAAAAGCATAATCGGATCGTTCGCCATCCGAAACCTTTTGTGAGGTTTGTTAACTTCGGAGACTCTTCCCTTGATTTTGAAATTCTTTTCTGGACACGCGATTTACTTAGGATCGAGGATGTTAAAAGTGACTTGCGTTTTGCTATCGATAAAGCATTCCGGGAAGCTGATGTAAGCATTCCGTTTCCTCAGCGTGACTTGTGGATCAAGCAAGCACCGCCTTCCTTTGATAAGGAGGATTAGTGGAAAGCGGTGGTTCAGTTTTTTTGCTTTCGCTTAACCACATTATTTGTCAATGAATCATAAGAGCGTATTCATACCCAATTGGCACATCTTATCTATTATGAAAAAGCACCTGCAAATCACTTTATTGAGTATTATCTTATCCGTCTTTTCGGTGGCTTGTTCCGGGCAAGATTGGGCCAACCTTAGTCGCTATCAAATGGACAATAAAGCCTTGCTTAAATCTCAAATTGATACCCCCAAAGTGGTCTTTATGGGAAACTCTATCACCGAAGGATGGCCAGGGCACGAACCTGTTTTTTTCCAAAACCCAGCCTATATCAATCGGGGGATCAGCGGACAAACGACTCCTCAAATGCTGGTGCGTTTTCGGCAGGATGTGATTGATCTGCAGCCTGCGGCTGTCGTTATCCTGGCTGGCATCAACGATATTGCTGGTAATACAGGCCCCGCTACCGTAGAGATGATCATTGATAATATCATTTCAATGGCGGAACTTGCGCAAGCCAATGACATTGAGGTGGTACTCTGTTCTGTCTTGCCAGCAGCGGCCTTTCCTTGGCAGCCAAAGGTTGATCCGGTCCCTGAAGTCTTGGCACTCAACCAAATGATCAAGAACTACTGTACTGCTAATGATTTAATCTACGTTGATTATTTTTCTGCGATGGTTGATACTGAAAACGGCCTACAAGCGGCCTTGACTTATGATGGCGTGCATCCCAATAAGGCTGGCTATGAGGTGATGGGGCCTTTGGTGAAAATAGCAATAAATAGGATCTTAAAATAGCCTAGGACGTAGTAAGCTTTTTTTGCAAAAAAAATCACCTTCTTTTTCCTTTCCTTTTGTCTTTTCTTTTTCCTCTTGTCACCGAAGCCTCTTCTGTCTTAGATGAAGTACGCACCATTGCATTGATGCCTTTGATTTCCTGAGCCGTTAATTCCCGCCACTGGCCTACTTTGAGTCCAGACATGTCAACATTCATGATTCGTATCCGCCTCAGTTTGATGACCTCGTACCCCAAGTATTCACACATGCGCCGAATCTGCCGATTCAGCCCCTGGGTCAAGATTATTCGAAAAGTAGCCTTGTCTATTTGATCAACAACACAAGGCTGGGTGACGGTACCTAATATGGGAATGCCTTGGCTCATGCGTTGTAAAAACCGGCCATTAATTGGCTTGTCTACCGTTACGATATACTCTTTTTCGTGCTGATTTCCGGCGCGAAGGATTTTATTGACAATATCCCCGTCATTGGTTAAAAAGATAAGTCCTTGAGAGGGTTTGTCCAATCTGCCAATAGGAAAGAGCCTTTGCGGGTGGTTGATAAAACTAATGATATTTTTAGGCTCCCGAGAATCCGTCGTACAAACAATCCCTACCGGCTTATTGAATGCCAGATACAGGGCCGGCGGCTTAGCTTTCAGGGGGCGGCCTTTGAGCAGCACCTGATCTCCCGGGAACACCCGGTTTCCTTTCTGAGCGACAGTGCCATTGATTTTCACCAAGCCTTCTTCGATAAAACGATCAGCCTCACGGCGTGAACAGATACCAGTACTACTGATGTACTTGTTGAGGCTAACGGAGTTGTCATTGGATTTGTCCAAGGGGAGAAGTTATGGTCTAAGTATTGCGCAAAGTTAGGGATTTTTTAGTGCTCGTTCCTCGCGGGAGTGCTCGCTACGCTTGTCCCGATGAAAGGTACAGCGTACCGCTAGTCTCTATAGCAACTTTTTGGTTCTCATGGCGAGGTGCAGCGCACCGTACTATATTCAGCAGGATGATCTCCCTTCAATGGTTTTATTAAAGGTTGGGAAATATAGCACGGTGCGCTGCACCAAAATCGCTAGCCTGAAATGGGGGGTATTCGCCGCCCCCCAAAGCTTAGAAACAAAAGCTAAAGCACTTAAATCTTTTAAGCAAACCACTAGTTCAAAAGTTTCGTCTTCTCTGGTGTTTGCTCATTAAGCTCCCAATTGTATTCCAGAAACTGAACCTCCTTACTCGTATCAATTTTTTGATCACTATAGGCTTTCACCAACTCGAAGCGGCTATCGTACTTGTCTTTAAAATCTCCCCAATACCAATCAAGAAGCTTGGATAGTTTCACAGGGCTTTCAGAAATCTCATTGCGGAAAGGTTCATTGATAAATTCACGGGCAGCCTGATTCAATTGGTCCTCCAACTTATCTGCTACGAAGGCCGAATTTTGAAGTTTTGGACAAGACATACTGGCGCAAACTAGCGCAAAATGTACCCTTGGATCATCGAAGTCTTTTCGTAAAATTCCGTGCTCTATATTATTGAGGTCAAACGCTTCGCCAGCGATTTTGAAGAATTTAATATCCCAGACCGTACTCACGAAAGGGATACCATTTTTGATATCCTTGATACTTTTAACCGGGTAGTAATCAAGTATCAAGTCTACGGTAAAGGCATTGTAAGCATTGATCCAATAGGCCATTTCTTCGTTATCAGACCAGTTCTTTTTATTGGGAGCATTGAGGCTTAATAGCTCCAAGTATTCGTTCAACTGGTTGCTGTCAGCGGCCATGCCTTTATAATCCACCAAGCCGTTATCGTCTACGTGCTTGCGAAGGAGGCTGTCCCAGATTGTGTGGCTCACCGGCTGAGCAGTAGATTTGATGCTGGGTGCAGCGCAGCTTTGCCAAAGCAGTGCACTGAGGATCATTAGCAATACAAGCGGGAAAATCGATTTGTTGAAATTCATACGGTGTTTGATTTATCTTTGAACGACATTCAAGGTCTTCACGTTTACTTTTCAAGCAAAATACAATTTATGTGTCCGCAACCGGACCAGCCCAGCGAGCGTGATTATTTCCTCGATCTATCAGATCGCCAGGTTCATGTATGTTCCTACGGAAGTGGTCCTCAATTAATGATTGCGTTGCATGGTTATGACTACGATGCGAGTGTTTTTGCTTCGTGGGCAACGGTCTTGGGAGATCAATACACCATTTGCGCGCCGGACCTCCCTTTTCATGGACAAACTAGCTGGAAGGGTTCAGAATTTCACCCAAAGGACATTGAAGAAGCGATTGCTGCCATTGCCCAACACGAAGGGCACGCCACCTTTCATTTAGCCGGCCACAGCCTGGGCGCACGCCTTATTGTTTGCACCGGGAATACCTGGACCGAAAAAGTTGAACAATTCATTTTGCTCGCTCCTGCGGGAATCGGAAGCTTTGATCGGGTGCCACCACTTTGGATGCAACAAATTGCCGAAAAGGCGCTGAATTGGCCTGCTTGGTTACGCTTTTTTGTTAACCTAGGGGCTAGACTGAACCTTGTAAGTAATTTTCATCGGCGCTACGCAGAGGTCCAATTGTATCCTTCTGATAAGCGGAATCTCCTGTTTCGCACCTATAACTCTCTTCGGTATTTGCGCACCTCTCGTTCTGACCGGAGATTATTTTGGGAGGGAACTACCATTCCTACGCTTTTGGTTCTGGCGGAACAAGACCGCTTTGTACCTAACAAAGCCATTACAGCGTATTTTTCAAAAAACAATAATATCAAAATCGTTGATACCCCTGGGAATCACGACCTTGTCAATGAGAAGACTGCAAAAATTCTTCTGACACACATTAACTTTCACTAAAGTAAATTGCGCTTATGAAATACCTATTAGCCACCTGTTTTGCTTTTCTCTTACTCAATACTGGCTTTAGCCAAACCTACGAGGGCAAGCAAAAACATATTGACCGTATCCTGGAGAACATCGCCCAATTTTCCGAATACGTCATGGCGGGAGACAGCGAAAATATTGGTGCAGCTTATACCGATGATGCAAAAATATTCCCCAACAATACAGACATTATTGCCGGGCGAGCGAAGATTACCAATTACTGGAAACCGTCAGGTGAAGCTAGTGTTAGCTACCATAAAATCATTCCCAGTGAAATAAAAATCATTGGCAAAGAAGCCTACGACTACGGCTACTATGAAGGTAAGACCCTACTCGCAGATGGGAAAGAAATTTCCTGGCGAGGTAAGTACGTTATCATTTGGAAAAGAGTTGACGGCGACTGGAAAATCTATCTCGACATTTGGAACGGGATCAAGGATTAAGACTGCTATTTTCCTCCTGTGCGCAATTCAAAAACGCTGATTTCCGGGTACATGCCAATGCGGCCAGGGAAAGCCAACCAGCCAAAGCCCCGATTGACATAAAGAAATTGCCGAGCCTCTTCGTACAAACCTGCCCAGCGGGGATAGACAAATTGAATAGGGCTCCATTTGAGGTACTTGAAATTGAGGCCGAACTGCATACCGTGGGTATGCCCAGAAAGCGTTAGGTGAACCTTGCTTTGGTGCGGCAGTACTTTCTCATCCCAGTGAGAGGGGTCATGAGAAAGGAGTACCTTAAATCCATCATCAGGCACATCACGGAGTGCTAAATTCAAATCACCATATTGTGGAAACGGCGGCTTGCCCCAGTTCTCCACCCCAGTGAGGTAGATGGTTTCGTCTCCTTTGGTGAGTGCGACTGTACGGTTGTTAAGCAACTCAAAGCCGCATTTTCCATAGTTATCTTGTACGGCCCGGATGTTCGCCTGCCATGCTTCCTTATCGCCGAAGGCTCCTCCATAACTATAGTCGTGGTTTCCTGTGACCGCATATTTGCCAAAAGGCGCACTCAGGGATGCAAAATGGGGGGCAAAAGGTAAAATTTCATCTGCTCGGCCATTTACAAGATCGCCGGTAAAAACGACCAGATCGGCCTCTTGCTCAGCAATTTTGCGAATTCCCTTCTTCACACCTTTCATACTATCAAAGCTCCCCGAGTGGATATCCGAAATTTGTAGTAGCCGAAAACCGTGAAATATTTCAGGCAGATCAGGAAAAACCAGCGGGATATGATTGACTTGGTAATTGTATTTTCCCTTGGTTATGCCATAAATAAAATAGCAAAAGGGAATAGTGGTAAGTGCGAGACCGATCTGTTTTATTAATATCAATCGCTCTGCCGACCAGCGTGGTGGCTGTTGATTTTGAAGGAAGAAAAACGCTTGCTGGATATTCCACCCCAGATGAACCAGTAAAAAATACAACCCTAGCAATAATTGCGTGGCAAACACCACCACCATCATGCCTACGATTAGATTAGAGAAAGGCGTGACCTTACGACGAAAAAACAAGAGATAAACGATTACCCCCGGAATGTAATACAAGCTTATTTGGTAAAAAACATAAGCAATATCCCTTGATATCCCTTTGGGGAATGCTTCATAAAGATTTTGCTGATTCAAGAACCAGAGCGTTATCAAATACAATAAAACTATACCCGGGAAAACCAACCTCCTTACATCCATCTAATGGTTTTTTCTATGATATTGAAACAAGCTCCCACAAGAACAGTAGAAGTAGTTACAAGGTTGTCTGTCTCTCTTTTCCTGTCTTTTTAGTAAATTAACAGCAGTTGCAATCATTAGTCGTGACTTATGACTTAGCTTACGTCTAATAAATGTTTTAGCGGCTCAACCTTTTGAGGTGTTAAACAATTATAATTACAAAAACGCAAAAGCATGAAAACCATATCCATTTACTTTTCTACCTTATTACTTCTTCTTTCCATCAGCTTACAGGCCCAAACCCGGAACGAACGTAAAACCATGAGCCAAGGCGTTTACGAATCTATTGTTCTGGAAATCCCTGACCTTGACGCAAAAACAGTTGGTGATTTGTGGGAGGATTTCTCCAAAGATTTTTACGGGACACGTGCCAAGTATGATCGTAGAAACAAGGAATACTTTAGCGATGATGCCGAAATTGCTGCCATTGGAAAAGGTAACACCATTGATATCTATACCAGTATTGAGGATAAAGGCAAAGACCAGGGATCGGAACTTTCCATGTGGATTGACTTGGGCGGTGCCTACCTTGCGGCCAACACCCACGCAGATCGCTACCTGGAAGCAGAAAAGATGCTGATTCGCTTTGGCCTCGAAGTCGCGAAGGAAAATGTACGCATGCAAATCAAAGCTCAAGAAAAAGCCCTTGATGACTTGGAAGATGACCTGAAGAAGCTAGGGAACGATAAGGAGCGTCTTGAGCGTGATATAGTAAAAGCACAAGAAGCTATTGCACGCGCAGAAGAAGAAATAAAAACGAATGACCAAAGCCAAAGTGACAAAGAAGCCGAAATCAAAGCACAACAAGAATTGATTGAAGCGACGAAGCGGAAGCTGAAAGACCTTTAATTGCGTAGAAAATCAATGTCGATTTTCCAGATGCAAAGGAGGTAGTGAATCATTCACTATCTCCTTTGTCTTTTTTCGGGCACTGCTTTTTTCTGTCCTTTATCACTATTAATAAAAAAGACGCCGGTAAGCATCACCAGTCCGGCCAGTATTGACTGTCCTGTCAGCGATTCCCCATTTAGTGCCCAGCCCAAAAGCAAGGCTACTACAGGATTGACATAAGTAGAGGTAGCCACCTTTTCGGGAGACACTTTTGCCAGCAAATAATTGAAGCTGGAAAAGGCGACAATCGACCCCAGGACTACAAGATAGAGCCACGACAAGCCAGAGCTTAAACTGATCATTTCCCAGCGAAAAGACGTTGCTTCACCGACCACAAGGCTAAACAGCATTAATCCTGCCCCACCAGCGAGCATCTGCATCGCAGAACGCCGCAAGCGAGAGTCTGGCATGTCTATACGTGACACATAGATACTTGCAAACGCCCAAGAAACCAGGGCCAACCCTATTGCTGCAAGTCCCCATCTGCTTTCTGGTGTATTTGCAAACTGTGGCTGACCTATCAGAATGATCATTCCGGCAATACCAATAAATGCTCCCACGATTGCTTGCCAGCGCAACCGTTGGCCAAAAATCCACCATAATAGTAGCATAATCAACAAGGGGTCAATGGCCACAATCAAAGCAGCCATACCTGTATCAATCCATTGCAGTGCCCATACTACAGCGCCAGTGCCGATGGTTAGAAAAAGTACCCCAATAATAGAAGTATTCCTCCATTGTCGTGCTGTAGGAAGTGGCTCGCGGCGCCAACTACCCCATAAATACAGGATAGCGCCTGCCGCGAGGAATCGCGTGCCCGACATTAAGAAAGGAGGGATGGTTGCTATTGCCCAATAGTTGAACAAATAGGTAGATCCCCAGATAATATATACTGCGGCAAAAGCTGCAATAATCAACCAGCGTTCAGACATTTATTCGTAATTAGACGAAGCATAAAACTTTGAGTGTGCAAAGGTAGAAGAAGCCTCTGAAACGAACGCTACCCGGAAGCTTTAAGTTGGCGAAATTTCTCTAACTTTGCGGGCAAAATTTAACAATCATGAATATTCGTCTTTTTGGATACCTTACGTGTATCGTTGCACTAGGAACGCTTTTAAGCTGTCAGCCTCAAGCGGCTACTACCGAAGAAGGAACTACTACCGCTAGCAGCAGTGTCGGCAACATCGTATTCATTCGTTTGGACAGCCTGACTAATCAGTATGCTTCTCTTAGCGAGAAAACGAAAGCACTGGAAGCGCGTGCTATCGAAGCTGATAAAGGCCAGAATGAACGCGTAACTGCTTTTCAGCGCGATGTTCAAAACTACCAGCGCCGCGCCAACAGTGGCCAGATGTCTCCTAAAGACATGGGTAATGAGCAAGAGCGCTTGGCAGGACGCGAGCAAGCATTGATGCAGGAAGCCGAACGGCTCCGCCAGGAACTACAGATGGAGCAGATGAAACTCAGCGCCGAATTTGAAGAAAACTTAATGAAAGTGCTTGAAGAGATTCAAGGCGAATTTAACTATGATTACATCCTCAGCTATGGCAATGGTACCGGTGTTTTGATGGTTAGTGACAAGAATGATATAACGCCTGAAGTTGCTAAACGCCTGAACACTATCCCTATGGATGGTCAGATGGATAGCGAAGTACCTACAGAGGCTGATGCTGCTGCACCGGCTACCGAAGAATAGATAAAGAGCTTCTATGCCTACTCAAATCCACCTTAGTGCTGATCCGAATGGCGTTGCCAGGGATTTTACTCGCTATCTGCTAGAGCAGTTACAGGGTAAAAAACATTTTACGATTGCGCTTTCCGGTGGTAGTACACCAAAACTCCTATTTCGCTTGTGGGCTACCGAGTATCAGGACGCGATTGACTGGTCTGCTATCCATTTTTTTTGGGGTGACGAGCGCTGCGTACAACCCGATGATGACGAAAGCAATTTCGGGATGACGAAAGCCCTTTTGTTTGACAAAATAAACTTACCTGCTGAAAACATTCATCGGGTGCGTGGTGAAGACGAACCAGAGGAAGAAGCTCGCCGTTATGCTGCTGAAATTGCAGACAATACCGAGCAATTCAATGGCTTTCCGTCTTTTGACCTAGTGATCCTGGGAATGGGGGATGATGGTCATACGGCCTCTATCTTCCCTCACGAAATGGAGTTGTTGAAAGAAGAACGTTTTTGCGCAGTAGCTACGCATCCGACCAGTGGGCAAAAAAGAGTAAGTATCACCGGACCCGTTATCAACCACGCGCAACGCGTCGCGTTTTTGGTTACCGGAGCGAATAAGGAGGAAAAAGTAAGCGCTATTCTTCAGCAGCAGGAAGGCTATCATGTCTATCCTGCCGCGCACGTCCAGCCTATTACAGGAGAATTACACTGGTTTCTTGATGAAGCGGCGATGTATTAGTTGATAGGTATACCTACGAAAGCACTTTGATTACGCCCATTAAGGATGCCGTAGCCAAAGTGCTTTCGCTAATATAATTCTCGTCCCCGTTGTGGGAATCAAATCTTTGTACCTCGTACTTTAAGATTACATTACCCGTAAAGCCTTCACCAAATAAGTGAGGGAGAAGGGAAGTGCTAACCAAAACCATTCGTTGACAAAAATCAACATAAAGATCATGATTGCGGTAGATACTAGGAACAGGATCCAATCCATCCGGTTGCTTTCGTTGTCGCTACTTGTTGTACTCATGGCGGTAATTTTGCGCAAAGTTAAGCAGCAGCGCCTTCCTAACCAAGTATTTTGTCCTTGAACATTCATCAGCCTCCTTTGTTGCCAATGCTAAATGACAACTCTCAAAATGGAAGCACCACGTGTAGTGATTATTGGAGCAGGCGTAGCTGGTTTGGTAGCAGCCTGCCATTTGGAAAAAGCGGGTATCCGCCCATTCGTTATTGAATCTACAGATCGGGTAGGTGGACGCGTAAAAACAGACGAAGTCAATGGCTTCCTACTTGATCATGGTTTTCAGGTTTTATTGACGGAATACCGCGAAGCTAAACACTATTTGGATTATAAGGCATTACAACTCGCCAATTTCAGACCTGGCGCTGTTGTCTACCGCAACAATACGGCGGCACCTGTCGTTGATCCCTTTCGCGAACCTTCAGAAATTTTTCGGGCAGCGTTTTCTTCCGTAGGAAGTATCAAGGACAAACTACTCGTTTGGAAGCTGCAACGCGAACTCAGAACGACTTCTCCCGAGGTACTCTTCCAAGCTAAAAATCAGCTAAGTAGTCTTGTGTTTTTACAGAACTACGGCTTCTCTGGGGCTTTTATTGAAGCTTTCTTCATTCCTTTCTTTGGAGGTATTTTTCTTGAAAACGACTTAAAAACGCCGGCGCCCATGCTCCGCTTTGTGTTTAAAATGTTTGCCAGTGGTCATGCCGCTTTACCGGCAACAGGGATGGAAGCGATTCCCAGGCAACTAAAAGCGCAACTCACTAATACTACTTTTCGGTTCAATAGCACCGTGTTAGAGATCAAGGAAAATAAAATCACTACCACTACCAATGAAGAAATCCCCTACGACAGGTTAATCATCGCTACCGACCCTAAACAACTGCTACCGCGCCTTGCCGGCCCACCTGCTCCTTATCATGCTACTAGTACACTTTATTACGCCAGTACAGGAGTACAGTTACCCAGCCGTCTGATTGGCTTGGTTGCTGATAAAGCATCAATAATTAATAATTTTTGCTTGGTAAATCAGGTAACAGCGAACTATGCACCACAAGGACAGCAACTGCTATCCGTAACGCTTAAAGACATTCCGACCATGGCTAATGCTGAAGAAGCTGTTGCCGATGAAATTCGCAAAATCTGTGCCCAACCCAATTGGAATCTGAAACCGCTAAAGCAGTATGATATCCCTCAGGCGCTCCCCAGTTTGGACCACCTGAGTTATGACTTTACTGCTACCGAATCCCGGTTGACGGAAAATATTTTCTTAGCAGGCGATCAACTACTCTTTGGCTCACTTGATGCAGCTATGCGTAGTGGTCGAAGAGCAGCTGAAGGAACACTAGAAGCTCTGCAGTTGGTATAATTACTCAATAACATTCACCTCGTCTACAAAATATTCCGTTTTCCCTTGCCAAGGCATCGTCTTATAGCGCTGTTGGTAGTGTAATTTTACTTTTTTGCCTTCCATCTCTTGGAGTTTCTGATACACTTCTTTATCTGTAGTACTAAACTCCCAGATATTTCCTGTTATTCCAGAACCGCTATCTCCCTGAAAACCACCAAGATTGATTTGACCTTCATAGGTTTTGAAAACCACGCCTTTTTTTGAAACTTTAATAAGTTCTCCGGCCCGGGTGCCGTCGCTAAAAGTCCAGCCTGCTACCCACACAAATAGCAATCCTACGATTAAAGCTACTCCTATCAAGATCAGAAAAAAGCGCTTTATTTTGCGCCCTACTGTTTCTGCTCCTTCCTTGACAACTTGTTGAAATTCACTCATGTAATAACTGTTTTATGGGTTTGAAATACAAATTTTCTCGTGCCTTAATCATGGGCCTCTTGTGCATTAAGACCAAATTCTAGCTGATCGGTCACTGTTTTTGCAAGTAATATTTCCATAATGCTCTCCCCCTCTGGCTTGCCATTAAGGGTGTGAACATTTTAACTAACTTAGATTCAGTAATTAATCTTAAAAATAGGGATTAAGAGCCACACTCGAAACAACAACCTGGAATAGCGATAAAGAAGCAATGTAAATGGCTATTCATCAAACAGCTTGGTGGATATATCACCCGTTACCGATAGGGGTGTTTATTCTCCTTGTCGGCAGGGTTATAAACAACTAGGCGATCAAAAGATAGTACAATTAATCATGCACTGTCTTTTCTTGCGGGGCCTCCCTTCGGGCGCTACGTTGCGTAGCTCGCTATTCGCTCGGCCCTCACGGGCCTGCCCCTGCCGGGGCAGCTACTGCACATCGCTAGGCCGGTTATCCTAGTTCGTTGTAGATTGTATTTACGTCGTTGTATACTGTAAACGCGCACGTTTTTTTCTTGTTGATTACCAGGTGTTTAGGTGCGTTATTTAAAAACAATCCCCTCCCCATCGTGGAATTTTTCTCGCTTTCGACTCCTATATATAAAGACCTTTATCATGCGAGAAGATTTTCTACACTTTGTCTGGCGCCTCCGTCGCTTTCGGTTAACGGAATTAAAAACGACTACGGGGCAAGTAATCGAGATTGTTCACCCTGGTCAGCACAACCATCATGCAGGGCCTGACTTTTTAGATGCGCGTATCCGTATCGATGGTACACTCTGGGCCGGAAATATAGAGATGCACCTGCGTAGCTCGGAATGGCATGCCCATAAACACCAGGATGATCCAAATTATAATAATGTCATTTTGCACGTTGTGTTGGAAGAAGACGTCATCATTCGCCATGCTGACGGAGAGCGTATTCCCTGCCTGGATTTGCGCAACTACCTGCCCGTAGGCTTGGCCAAGCAGTACCTCCGCCTGCTGAATAGTGAGCAGTGGATTCCTTGTCAGCAACAGTTGTATACCGTGCCCGAAATAACGTTCAATCTCTGGTTGGATCGCCTGCTGGTCGAGCGACTGGAAGAAAGAACCGAAGCACTTGCAGAACGCCTAGATCGTAACGGTGGCGACTGGGAGGAGACTTTCTACCAAAGTCTCGCCTGGGGTTTTGGCCTTAAAGTCAATGCTGACCCTTTCCTGATGTTGGCCGAATCGTTGTCGATAAAGACATTACTGCGACACAAGAATAGCTTGCCCCAGATCGAGGCGCTACTTTTTGGCCAAGCAGGCCTCCTGGAAGAAGACTTTACGGATAATTACCCACGTCAGCTACAGCAGGAGTACCGATTCTTAAAACAAAAATACCAGCTACAGCCCATGTCCGCCAATCACTGGAAGTTTATGCGCATGCGCCCGGCAAATTTCCCTTCGGTGCGCATCGCCCAGTGGGCGACGTTGCTTTTTCGTACCGGCCAGCTGTTTAGCAAAATGCTGGTAGCACAAAACCTACGTGAAATGGAGAATGCTTTCGTTGTAGAATTGTCTAATTATTGGCAAACACATTTTCGCTTTGATAAAGCCAGTAAAAAAAGCACGAAAACGCTGGGGAAAGCCCGGATTCACCTGTTAGTCATCAACATCATTGCGCCTTTTATCTTTCTGTATGGAAAAAAACGGGGAGCCGATATTTACCAGGAACGTGCCCTCCGATTGATGGAAGCTGTACCCGCAGAACGCAATCATATCCTGGCAGAGTGGAAAGCATTAGGTGTAAATATTAAGCAAGCGAGCCAAAGTCAGGCCTTACTACAGTTGAAAAATAGCTACTGTAATGAAAAGCGTTGCCTGGATTGCGCCATCGGTTGCAGTATCCTCAAGCGAAACCCCGATGTGATGGAAGAGGATATTTTGTACTTGCCTACTTGGTGGCTTGCACCCGCTGCTGAAGCCACGTCAAAGGAAGCGTGACCAAAAGAGCGGGCAGTAGGTTTTCTACATTGATAGCTCCTAAATCAAGGATGTTAATGCCAATTCCGATGATCAATGCGCCACCTACGGCACTGAGTTGGGCGATCATCGTAGGCGTGAAAAATTGCTGTAGCTGGCGTGCCATCAATGTAATACCACCTTGAAAAATCAGCATAGGAACGATAGAAAACAATACGCCAATACCATAAGTAGAAGCAAAAGCGATAGAGGAGATACCATCGAGGGTAGACTTGACCATTAGCAGGTCACGCTTGCCTTCGAGGCCTTCTTCAATGGCACCAACGAAGGTCATACTGCCGATACAAAACAAAAGGAAGGCAGTAATGAGCCCTTCTGTAAATGCACCTTCGGTAATGCCTAATACTTCTTTTATTGTGTCTCCCAACCCTTGTAGCCCAGCCTGTACGCCCAGGAGTTCGCCTACGACACCTCCTAAAATCAAGCTGAAAATAAAGTTGAGCAGATAACCTTCAGGAACCTTGAGGCTCATCATGACGCCTAGTACCAGTGTACCTAGCCCAATCGCCTGGAAGATAATCGACTGGATGTTTTCGGGGAAAATCCCCTGTAGATAAAGACCGATCAAACTACCGATAGTCACGGTTCCCATGTTGATGAGGGTGCCTATAGGGAGTTTACTGTTGCTGAAGTTCATAAAAGCTCGTGGTTTAAAAGCTGCACTAAAATTATTTCTTTTCTCGTTAACTCAGCGTAACAATTCTAATGATCTCCGTATAAAAGACAGAAACAGTTCAATATAGTTAGGAACGGCCCAACTTATTTTTTGCGCAACACGTATGGTTCCAGGTCGCTAACTTCAATTATATTGCAGGATAAACCCAACGACCCAAGATGAAATCCAACAAGACAAAAGGGGCAAAAAATATTACGATCGCGGCCTTGTATGCTGATGCTGACTTAAAGTATTGGGATGAGATGGAGCGCCACCTGGGCTTGCTAGCCAAGATGCACAGCAATGTTAGAATTTGGACAGTAAAGGACATTGATTTAGGGTCCGAGGTTAAGCAAGAGATTCGCCGGGAGCTTAGCCAGGCTGATATTACACTGTTGTTATTGAGCGCAGATTTTGCCATTGAGAATATCTTCGATGAAGAAACACGTATTCTGTTGTCGAACTATGCAGCACATGCCGGGAAAGGGCGTTATGTCATGCCTGTTATTGTGCAAGATTTCATGTGGCGTGATCAATACGATGATGCTTTTGATATCGAAAAGCTGAAGTTTTTCGACCGAATTATCGAGAACCCTGAAAACAGAGAAGCTATCTATCGGGAAATCACCGAAACGCTCAATCAGTACATCAAAGAAATTAATGTCCGTAGTATCAATTTTGTAATTCCTACTTGGGTAGGTTTTATGGGAGGGATCATGTACAACAATGGTTTTGTGCGTTCGCGGCAAACGCCTTTGTACAAGTCGTTTAAACGAAGTGTTCGGTACGAACTGAGTGATAATGTAGAAGAAACCTGCCGTCTGATGAAGGCAGGAGAAGCAGACCTGATCTGGGCAACCTTGGATCGCCTGCCTTCCGTGTTGTTTAAACTGAAGGATAAAAATCCTAGAGTGATAGCACAGGTGAGTTGGTCAAACGGTGCAGACGCTATCATCGCCCGTAATGGTATCAAAACATTGGAAGACTTAAAAGGGAAAAAAGTAATTTACCCCTACGATTCTCCGGCGTTTACTTTTTTGAAGTACGTTTTGCAGGAGGCAGGAATGGATACTTTCGATATCGTCCATCAACCTCAAAAGGATGTTGACTTGGATGTGATCAGTACTAATTTTACTCACGATGAAACCATTGATGCCGTTGTGCTTTGGAGTCCCTATGTGGAGTCCTGTCTGGTAGAAGTGCCCGGTACACAGGTTATCGCACATACCGGAGATTACCCCAATCTTATCACCGATGTAGTCGTTGCTACCGAAGAGTTTGTCAATCTAAATAAAGACGAACTCATCATGCTTTTCAAGGGCTGGTTTTCCGAAATTGATAAGTTTAACCAGGATGAGCTGTATAAAATCGGCGCATTGGGTGTGCTTATCGAAGCCATTATCGAGCCTTTGCCTACAATTATCCCCAGTAAGATTAAGGCAGATTTGATTGATAGCTTGCGGACTTATTTTCAATCTTCCCTCGAAAAAGTCCACCTGTCTACCTTGGAGGAAAATCTCGCGTTTTTTCATTCGGCAAAAGATGGTAATTCTCCAGCAGCCGAATTGTATCGCCAATTTTTAGAATTTCAGTTTCCTCAGTTTTTATTGGACCCTGCACTGCAATGGGAAAAAGTAGTAGACAACTCAGTGGTAGAGGGTATTCAAATAGATAAATAGTTTTACCTAAAGATGTAAAGGTGTGTGATGTAGGCAACTTTCGCCTATCTTTAACGATCTTTAATCACTTGATTATTAGTGGTTGCGTTCATTTCGTAGACTTACGAGGGCACCCTGTTAGGGGGTACTGTTTACACCTCGCATCACTATAGTATCTGTTATCAAAAAAAACAATCTATGCGCCATTTTACCCTATTGTTCTCTTTTTGTCTACTACTGACGGGCCTTTATGCCCAAGAAGCGACAAGCCTTGAGGTTTATAATATTCTCCAAGCAAAATGTGCAACTTGCCATAGTGGTGTTGACGCACCGGCAGGACTGGACCTGCAAGGCTCGGGAGCGACACTGAACGCTCGTATGCAAGATGTTTATACCACCCTTTATAATCAAACTCCTGCCAATGCTACTGCTGCGGCCAAAGGGGATGCTTATATTTATCCAGGCCGTGCAGATCGTAGTTTTCTCTTTCGGAAAATGAATAGCGGTCTTGAACCTACCGTTCACCTGGAAGCTAGCGGTGATGAAGGGCAAAGTATGCCTCCTTACGGGGAACCAGTACTCACCAATGTAGAGAAAGAACTGATTCGGCAATGGATTCTTTACGGAGCACCAGCTGCCGGAACGGTAGTAGATCGAGCTATTTTAGAAAGTTATTACAGTGGCATGGCGCAAGCTTCTTTTCCTGATGGACCACCTCCTGCTCCAGCACCAGAAGAGGGTTTTCAGATAAAAATGGGCCCATTCTACCTCGCACCAGGGGATGAACTGGAGTATTTTCAGAAATACGAACTGGAGCTACCCGAAGAAATAGAAGTCAATCGACTGGATATGAAAATTGGCACCTATTCTCACCATTTTATCATGTATAATTTTGGCCCCGGTGGCGATGCCGGTATTGCTGAAGGCTTTCGGACCAACCCTTTTCATAATAACGTTAAATTAGTTGCAGCGATCCAGGAACCGACTGATCTTAACCTACCCGAAAATACCGCTTTCCGTTGGGATGAGGGGTTGATCGCAGACCTCAATTCTCATTATATCAATTACTCGGCGACATTGGTGTATCAAGCCGAAGTATACGTCAATGTATATACCCAAACGACGGGCACAGCTGCTCAAGAAATGTTTACAGAGCTGCTCGTAAAAGGTAATATTCCAATTCCTAATAACGAAAGTACAACCACCCACACCCAGGTGGTAAACCCCAACTGGGGAGAAGTCTACCTGTGGGGGCTTATGGGGCATACTCACAAGTATGGAACCAGTTACAAAGCTTGGCGCCGGGAAGGCTTGCAAGCTACCGAGATGCTCTACGATGCGGCCTGCCCACGGGGTGAGCCGGGGTGTGTGTCGCCTTATTTCGATTATCGTCATATTCCTTTCCGTTATTTTGAACCATTGGAGCCTGTAACTATGAATTTTGCCAATGGCTTGATACATGAAGCAAAGTGGGTAAATGACGGCCCTACTTCCGTGAATTTTGGCCCCACCAGCGACGACGAAATGATGGTGATGGTTGCGATGTATACCGAAGATTCAACGGGCGTGCAGGTAGTTCCTACAGAAGAGATTATAACAGCGCATGATGTTCTCAAGGTTAGCCCTTCTCCTGCCAGTGATTGGGTGCAAGTACAAAGCCCGGATTATATACAGGATGGTACCTTCGTGCTTTTTGACGCTACGGGGAGACAAGTTTGGCAACAATCCGTTAGTGGTACCCGTTTCCTTGTGGAACGCGGGGTATGGCCGGCAGGAATGTACTGGTATCAGCTACAAACATCCCAAGCCAAAGCTTATACTGGCAAAATTCTTTGGCTGGAATAGTATTGACTTATGAAGTGGATTAAACGATTAGCTTATTTTTTTGGCATTCTTTACGCACTGGTGTGCGTAGTGCTTTATTTTCAACAAGAGAGAATAATCTTTAATCCAACAGTCCTGGAGGACTCCTTCCAGTTTTGGGAAGGAGAAGAGGTTTACGTGCCAGTAGAGGAGGATATTGACCTGCATGCTTTGTGGCTAAAACAGCCAAGTACGCGCGGTGTAGTACTCTACTGGCACGGCAACCGAGGTTCTAATCGCCGTTGTTTGCGCCAAGCAGAAAATCTCGCTGGTTTAGGATATGATGTATTTATGCCTGATTACCGAGGCTACGGAAAGAGCGATGGGCATATTTCCTCAGAAAAACAGCTGTTTGCAGATGCCCAAACGGTATACGATTGGCTTAAGCAACATTACCGTGAGGATCAAATCGTAGTATTGGGTTACTCGTTGGGCAGCGGTGTCGCTACGTATTTAGGAACAACCAATCATCCTCAGCATTTGTGTCTGGTAGCGCCTTACCGTTCTATGGTAGAGATGAAAAACCTTATTCTCCCAGTTGTTCCCTCCTTCTTGGTTAAATACCCACTGCGTAATGATTTACGCTTGGGCAATGTAAAAGTTCCTGTCACCCTTTTTCACGGAACGCAGGATGAGTTGATTCCTTTCGAACACTCGCTCTTTTTACAAAAATTGCTACCGCAAACAGCACAATTGATAAGCTTAGATGGAAAAGGGCACCGAGGCGCTATTTTTAGTTCCGTGCTCAGGGAAGAGTTGCATTATATTATCAAAAATAACATTTAGGCGCTTTTCTGTATTTTTGTCGACTGTAAATGAAATTAAGGAACAGCACGAAAATAAATCGCACTTGTTTTTCTGCGCAATATGACATTATGAATAGACTTATTCTCCTTTTAGCCTTGAGCCTAGGCCTACAGGTCGTAGGATTCAGCCAGCAAAAAATCTCCCTAGAAAGAATTTGGGACGATTATCTTTTTACACCTAAGCGTGTACCTGGCTTTACTTTTATGAACGACGGGCAGCATTACACGCGCCTGGAAAACAATAAGATTGAGCAGTATGATTTGCGTACTGGCAAACAGGTAGCAACCTTACTGAATGTAGGAGACCTTGCTCAGGTTGATAATATTAGCAGCTATCAGTTTACGGAAGATGAGGCTCGGATTATTCTCAGTAATAATCATAAGTCGATTTATCGTCATTCTTATGCGGCTGATTTCTATATCTACAATCGGTCTGCGAAAAGTATAGAGCGGGTTTTTGAAGAAGGCAAACAAGTGCGTTTAGCAGCACTGAATCCACAGGGAGATAAGGTTGCCTTTGTATACGAAAACAACCTTTATGTACAAGACGTGGTCAGTAAAAACGTAACCCAAGTCACTACCGATGGAGCGATTAACAAAATCATCAATGGTGCTACCGATTGGGTTTATGAGGAAGAATTTGGAGATGATAACGGTTTCTTCTGGTCACCTGATGGTCAGCAAATTGGCTTCTATCGTTTTGATGAATCAGCTGTACAAGAATTTACCCTTACCAACTACGAAGACGGACTCTATCCAGAGTATGTCACGTTTAAATATCCTAAAGTAGGGGCAAAAAACAGTGATGTAAGTATCCATATCTACGACCTGAAATCAGGAAATACCAAAGAAGTTGCGAAAACAGGTGCCGAATGGGAATACTTTCCTCGAATCAAATGGACGCGCAAAGCCGGTGAGTTGTGTGTGTTCTTTATGAATCGTCACCAGAGCAACCTGGAACTACGCCTGTTGGATTTCGCTGGAAACAGTAAGACTTTATTGAAAGAGAGAAGCGATTATTACATTGATATCCACGATAACCTTGCTTTTCTTAAGGATAGCGACCAGTTTGTCTGGACGAGTGAGAAAGATGGTTGGAATCATGTCTATCTGTATAATATGGACGGAACCCTTGCACAGCAACTTACGATGGGAAGCTGGGAGGTTACCCGGTTCTACGGCCTTGATGAGGCCAATGGAATGATTTACTATCAAGCAGCGAAGCGCAACCCAATGCAGCGTGAGGTGTATGGACAACTCATCAAAGGCAAGGGAAATACAACTTTGTTAGCTGGGGTAGCTGGCACTAATAGCGCACAATTCAGTAGTACGTTTGATTACTTTGTACTTACTTACTCTTCCCAAAATATGCCCGCTTCTTATACGGTGATGAATCGTGCGGGTAAGCAGGTAAGGGTTATCGAAGATAATGCACGTCTCCAGGGCTTACAGCAGACTTACGGTGTTACGGATGTTGAGTTTTTTCAGTTTAATACGGCGGATGATGTGAGCCTCAACGGCTATATGATCAAGCCGCCTAATTTCAGTGAAAAGCGATTGTACCCTGTCTTGATGTACGTTTACGGTGGCCCTGGTAGCCAAACGGCAACCGATAGCTGGGGTGGACAAAACTACTGGTGGTTTCAGATGCTGGCATCACAAGGCTACATTGTGGTAAGTGTCGACAATCGCGGTACTGGCGCACGTGGCGAACAGTTTAAGAAAATGACCTACCAGCGTTTAGGTTACTACGAAACCATCGACCAGACGGAAGCCGCTCGCTATCTTGGGGGGCTCCCTTACATTGACGCAAAACGGATAGGTATCTTTGGTTGGAGCTACGGCGGTTATATGGCGAGCTCGTGTATCTTGAAAAGTAATGATGTCTTTAGAGCCGCTATTGCCGTTGCACCAGTTACCAACTGGAAATGGTACGACAGCATCTATACAGAACGCTACATGAGGACAGTAGAAGAAAACGAAGAAGGCTATCAGCAAAACTCACCCGTTTATTTTGCTGATCAACTCAAAGGTGAATACCTGTTGGTGCACGGTATGGGAGATGATAATGTTCATTTCCAGCATACCGCAGAGATGGCAAACGCGCTGATTATGGCCAATAAGCAGTTTGATACCTATTTCTACCCCAATAGGAATCATGGTATTTATGGTGGCCCCACTCGCTTGCACCTTTATACCAAGATGACCAAGTTCTTAAATGAAAAATTGAAAGTACGCCCACGCGCAGGAGCTGATCGTCCTACGGGGTTATTGCGTGCTGAGCCGGTACAAAAGAATAGCCGAAACTAGTTTGAATTCAATGAAATCTGATTCTCTGACATTTCTTGTGTTTGAAGTCAATCGAAAACAAAAATTACGCTTCTTGTCAGTCGCTTAATATTTTTGCTTTAGCTTGACCACAAAAAAATGTTAGAGAAGGTGAAATCTTAGCTGGACTTTCGGCAAAATGCGGAAAGTCCAGCTAAAGACAAGGGAACTTTTGACTTTTGGTATTGTNACTTTGTGCAGCACCCCCAGAACAGAACAAGCAAAAATGGCTACGAAAAAGAAAAAACCATCCGTCGAGATCGTCAATCGGCGTGCGACCTTTGAATTCCAGTTTATCGACGTTGTCGAAGCGGGGATCTTACTACTAGGAACGGAAATTAAGTCAGTGAGGGCCGGAAATGTCAACCTCCGTGACGCTTACTGCTTGTTCAAAAACGGAGAACTGCTGATCTATAGCATGTTTATAGCACCTTATTCTCACGGTAATCAGTTCAATCACGAAGAACGCCGCGTTCGCAAATTACTACTCAAGCGAGCAGAGCTCAAAAAGCTGGAGAAAAAGGTAAAAGAAAAAGGTTTTACAATAGTTCCCCACAAACTCTATATCAATGAGCGGGGATTTGCCAAAGTAGAGATTGCGCTGGCCCAAGGTAAAAAGACCTACGACAAACGTGATTCCATCAAGCAGAAAGACCTGAAACGGGATTTGGACCGGATCAAGAAGGCCAATTTGTAGGCTTCTTAGATCAGCTTGTTTCCTTCTCCAGGAAATACCACATCCGGTTGATAGGTTTTCGCTTCTTCGGGCGTCATCCATCCGTAAGCGATGATGATTACAATATCTCCGACTTGTACCCGACGCGCTGCGGCACCGTTCAGACAGATCATTCCTGAGCCTCGTTCACCTTTGATGGTGTAGGTCTCAAAGCGTTCCCCATTGTTGTTGTTTACTATTTGCACGCGTTCTCCTTCCTGGAGATTAGCGGCATCCAGTAAATCTTCGTCAATGGTGATACTACCGACGTAGTTGAGGTTGGCCTCGGTGACTACGGCACGGTGAATTTTAGATTTAAAGCGTTGAATTAGCATAAGCTTGTTTTCGCTAAGAGACAGAAAAGTTATTAAGAAAAAACGCTCAATTCTATTTCTGTCAGGCTACTAAATGACTAAGGATCGCAAAAGTATAAAATTTGCTAAACATTGGATACAACTCTCCTTCCTTTTAAGAAAAGTTCGTTTGTTAGTCGTAAACAAAACAAAATTAGGTTAGGTTTATTTTATTCTTTGTTTTTTTGACGTAGAAGCAAGAAGAAAGTTACATATTTCCTCTCAGGGGGAGATTGTCGATCAAGCGAACCTCTCCCGCCCAGACAGCGGTACAAGCAACAACAAGTTCTGCCAGTTCTTCTTGGTCAGGAAGAGGCTGTAAGCTGTAGCCATCCACAATAGAAAAATATTCGGGACGAAACCCTGGCTGGGTCATTGCTTTCATTGCCCAGGTTTCAATGTCTTTAGGAAGTTCACCTTTGATGAGGCGTTTTTTTGCTTCTTGAAGTGTTTGGTAAAGAATAGCAGCTTTCTGACGAGCCTCTGTATCTAATAAGACGTTTCTGGAGCTCATAGCGAGGCCGTCCTCTTCTCGCGCTGTTTGGACAGTGACAACTCGATAGGGCAGGTCGAGTACACGAATCATTTGTTTAACAATCAATTGCTGCTGGTAATCTTTTTGCCCCATATAGAGGTTTTCTGGCTGGACGATATCCAGAAAGCGCTTAACGACTTGTGCAACGCCATCAAAATGCCCAGGGCGTTGTGCGCCCTCCATGCGGGCATCCAATCCTGATAAGTCGATTTTCAACTCCGTATTGTGGCCCGGAGGGTACATATCTTCTACCTCAGGTAAAAAAGCGACATTGCAGCCAACCTTTGCTAACTTTTGTAGGTCTTTACCAGGTGTTCGGGGATACCGATCCAGATCACTGGTTTCATTGAACTGGGTAGGGTTGACAAAAATACTGGCAACGGTAATTTGATTTTCGGACAACGACCGTTTTACCAGTGACAGGTGCCCGGCATGCAAAGCACCCATCGTTGGGATGAAACCAACGGAGCGATTATTGACCCGTTCAGCATTCAGAAAAGACTGTAGCTGATCAACGCGTTTAAACAATTGCATGGAATAATGAATTTTCTTCCCGAAAGCGGGGAGCAAATATAGCCGTTTTTCAGAAAGAGACCTTTTTAAGCAACCTGTTTCAGAGACAAATGCTTGATTTTTACTATCTTTGCAGCTTGAATTGAAGGCAGGAAAGGATATTTGTCCTCTTAGACCATACAATTCATATATAAACGATCTTTGATTCTTTTTAGAAAATTGAGATAGCAGGCGTATGAGCAAAAAGAAGGTATTGATAGTTACCCAGGAAATGGAGCCTTATACTTCCCTCTCGCAAGTTTCCGAGATGGTTCGTCAACTGGCTCCATATGTGCAAGAGAACAACATGGAGATCCGGGTACTGATGCCTAGGTTTGGCACCATTAACGAACGTCGGCACCGTCTACATGAGGTAGTACGGCTTTCGGGCATGAACATCATCGTCGATGACGATGATTATCCTTTGATTATCAAAGTGGCTTCTTTACCAGAAGCCCGTATGCAGGTTTACTTCCTCGACAATGAAGATTTCTTCAAGCGTAAGCAAATCTTCAAGGATGAGAAAGACCAGCCTTTTGAAGATAATGCAGACCGTACGGTCTTTTTCTGTAAAGGGGTTTTGGAAACGGTAAAGAAGTTTGGTTGGGCTCCTGATATCATCCACTGTCATGGTTGGATGACCAGTCTTATCCCGCTGTATCTAAAAACAGCTTATAAGAATGAGCCACTTTTCGAGCCGGCTAAAATTGTTTACTCTTCTTATGCATCTGATAATTTTTCTGCACATTTTAATGAAAACTTCGCTACTAAAGCGTCGATCAATAATCTGTCAGAAGAAGACTTGCACAATTACCAAAATGGTGATCAGGTGCAGTTAGAATCAGGAGCTATTCACTACGCTGACGCTATCGTTCGCGGTTCAGAGGAGCTTACTGAAGAAGCTACAGAAGCATTAGCTAATACGGATAAACCTGTACTGGCTTATGATGAAGAGAATTACCGAGCCAATCTTATTGAATTTTATCAATCACTTTTGACAGAGGAGGTTGAAAGTTAGGTTTTCCAGTAGCAGGTTTTTGACCTTGTAAAATTCTACTGTTGAAAACCTCTCGTTGTACCTCTTTGTATCGTCCATCACTCTTTCTGTCTCGTTATTTAACGTTGAAGGGAGTGATGGACGAAAAGTATCAATACTTTTATGAAGAATAGTTTCTGGACCAAACTTCTGGTCGTTTGTTGCGCACTTTCCCTTGTACTTACCAACTGTACTGACCCCCTTGAAGTAGGAGCAAATTTACTTGATGAGGACCGTGCCAAGGTTGGGTTTACAGATACCCTTAAACTAAAAGTAAGAACGGAAATTGCTGACTCGGTGAGCGCTTTCTCCCCGGGTGTTGGTGCGATTTCTACTTTTCTTTTCGGGCGAACCGAAAACCCCTACTTTGGAATTACCGAAGCAGGCTTCTACATTGAACCATTACTTTCCCGTGATCTAGGTGGTAATCCTATTGATTTCCTCTCTACGTTTAATCCGAATACGGTGATCTTGGATTCAGTTGTACTGGTACTTCCCCTGGATTCCTCAGGCATTTATGGTGATGTGAACGGGCAGTTCGGCTTGGAGGTATATAGAGTAAACGAAGCACTTGATCCGGTAGCGTTTGATGATGACGGCAATGTCTCTTTCTTTAGCAATATCTTTTACGATGTAGACCCTATGCCGTTGGCATCGGCGATGTTTCGTCCTAATTATGACGACAGTATATTCGTGAAAAAAGACATTAGTTTTTCTACCCTGGATACGGTTGATTTGAAAGCGCCACATGTACGGGTTCGCCTGGATGAGGCTTTCGGACAGACCTTCTTTCAGCAAGATACCACTGTATTTGCTAACGATAGTACCTTGCTTGAATTTTTCAAGGGTTTGTACGTGAAGCCTACCGGTGTTTCTCCTGGCTTACTCAACTTTAATGTCAATCGGAGTTGGTCTGGTGTTTATTTTTACTACCGTGCTGGCACTGATACGCTTACATATAGCTTGGAAGCCGGAAGCATTGGGCGTCGGATCAGTACTTATACGCATGATTATGAGGGCTATGTAGCAGGAGATTTTATCGAAAATCCTGATACGCAGGATAGCTTGATGTTTCTGCAAGGTATGCAGGGGCTGGAAGTTGCTTTTGAGATTCCGGGGCTTGAAAACTTCGATCAAAAAGTAATCAATAAAGCGGAGTTGGAATTGACGGTAGCGATGCCCGCCGATTATGACCTTATTTTTAATCCAGTATCAGAGCAGATTGTTGCATTGAAGAAGACGGACGAAGGCGAACTTATTGTGATCAGCGACGTTTCCGTGCTCCCCAACGATCTAGGTGTTTACTTTGGCGGGCAGCCAGAGGAACAATCTGGTGGAGAGGTGTTATACAAATTGAATATGTCAATACATACCCAGTATGTTATTGATGGTTCTGAGCCACAAACAATATATTTAGCAGTATTTCCTAAAGCAGGAAATGCTAGTCAAGTGATATTTAAAGGCCCGGGAGCAGTAGTTAACCCTCCTGTTCTTAAGGTGTCTTTTACGGATTTATAGAACAAATAACAGCATTGCGACATTAGCTTAGAGAATGTCCTGATCTAATCAGGACATTCTTTTCGCGTTGATACATTTGGGGCTTACCTCTTGTGCCAGCGCAGCTATTGACAGTGCTTTTATCCTGGACCAAAAACAAACGACATGTGTGGAATTGTAGCCTACTTAGGCCCTCGCCAAGCGTACCCTGTACTCATTAAAGGCCTTCAACGGCTGGAATATCGAGGATACGATAGTTCGGGAGTTGCATTACTGAATGGAGATCTCCACATTTATAAAAGAAAAGGTAAAGTTCAGGATTTACTAGATTTTGCTGTTGATAAAGACCTTTCTGGCTCAATAGGTATTGGCCATACGCGCTGGGCAACTCACGGGGTGCCAGATCATATCAATGCGCATCCACATCAATCAGGGAATGGGCGTATAGCTTTGGTCCATAATGGGATTATCGAAAACTATGCACTGCTAAAGACGGCTTTAGAAAAAGATGGCCATGTTTTTAAAAGCGAAACCGATACAGAAGTACTTACCCATTTGATTGAAGCCATTCAGGAGCGGGACAACCTGCCTTTAGAAGAGGCTGTACGGGTAGCACTTACCAGAGTAATTGGTGCGTATGCGATTGTGGTTCTTGATAAAGACGATCCAGGCAAAATTGTTGCAGCACGTAAAGCAAGCCCTTTGGTCGTTGGTCTGGGGAAGAACGAATTCTTTCTGGCTTCTGATGCAACCCCTATCATTGAGTATACAAATCGAGTGGTGTACCTCGATGACGAACAAATTGCAGTAGTTAGCCTAGAGGATGGCCTACAACTGCGTTCGATTGGGAATGAAGAACAAACCCCTTTTGTACATGAGCTTGACATGAAAATCGAAGCACTTGAAAAAGGAGGCTATGATCATTTCATGCTTAAAGAAATACACGAACAGCCACAAACAGTAGCAGACTGTATGCGTGGGCGCTTGAATGCCGAAGAAGGGTGGATTCGCCTAGGTGGGCTCGAAGAGTTTGCAAACAGGGTGTTACAAGCTGATCGGTTTATTATTGCTGCCTGTGGTACTTCCTGGCATGCTGGATTAATTGCTGAATACCTGTTTGAAGACTTGGCCCGGATTCCTGTAGAAGTAGAATATGCCTCAGAATTACGGTATCGTAACCCTATCATCCGGGAGAAGGACTTGGTTATTGCGATCTCTCAGTCAGGGGAAACGGCGGATACCTTGGCGGCGCTGGAAATGGCGAAACAAAAAGGCGCAATGCTTTTTGGTATTGTGAATGCTGTAGGTTCTTCTATTGCTCGGATTACGGATGCAGGGTCTTATATTCACGCTGGCCCGGAAATTGGCGTTGCTTCTACGAAAGCCTTTACGGGGCAGGTAAGCTTATTGACGATGATGGCTTTGAGTTTGGCGCACAAACGTGGAACGATCTCTAACTCCTATTTTCGCCAACTGGTAAGTGAATTGGCAAATATTCCGGATAAGATTCGGCAGGTGCTGGAAAAGGACGAGCAAATACGCTATATTGCGGGTGAAATCAAAGACCACTCTAACGCTCTTTATCTAGGGCGGGGTTATAATTTTCCCGTTGCACTGGAAGGTGCATTGAAATTAAAAGAAATTTCCTACATCCACGCTGAAGGGTATCCGGCAGCTGAGATGAAACACGGGCCGATTGCTTTGATAGACGAGAATATGCCGGTGATTGTTACTACAACAAACCGAAGTGCTTATGATAAAATTGTGAGCAATATTCAGGAAGTCAAAGCACGCAAAGGCCTCGTTATTGCAATTGTAAACGAAGGAGATACGGTCATTAGCAAAATGGCCGATCACGTTATTGAAATCCCCAATACAGAGGAACCATTTACCCCTTTATTGTCGGTTATCCCACTACAATTATTGTCTTACCATATAGCCCTCATGCGCGGCTGTAATGTAGATCAGCCACGTAATCTGGCGAAATCAGTAACTGTAGAGTAAAAAAAGAAGTATGATAGATTGGAATATGACTTATAATTCTGCCAAAGATAACCTGACGATTCCGGAATACGGAAGACACGTACAGCTATTGGTAGACCATGCTCGGACGCTCGAAGATGATGCATTACGTCAACGATTCGCCGAGCGGATCATCAAGTTGATGATGCAAATGGTTCCTCAGAACCGCAATATTGAAGATTATAAAGGCAAATTATGGCGCCATTTATTCCGTATTGCAGAGAATGACTTGCGCGTGAGCCCGCCAGAAGGCGTGGAAATGCCTGAAGATGTTAGTGGTCGGTTGTCTCCTGATATGGTACCCTACCCTGAGTCAGAAGCACAGTACCGTCATTATGGGCACAATGTCCAGACAATGATTAAGAAGGCCATAGGTATGGAGGAAGGGCCTAAAAAAGATGGATATGTAGCAGCCATTGCTGCCTATATGAAACTGGCCTATAAAACATGGAATCGCGAGCACTACGTTAGTGATGAAGTTATCAAGGCTGATCTCAAATCCTTGTCAAAAGGCTTATTAGAGATTCCTGAAGAGCAGTCGCTAGATAACCTGGTTAACAAAACAACTCAACGCCGCCGACCTTCAAATAATAGTGGAGGTAAAGGAGGTAAGCGCTCTTCTGGTTATAGTAACAGAAACAGTGGAGGAGGCCGCCGTAAGAACAGTGGAGGAGGCCGTCGCGGGTACCGGAAATAAAAGGTACTTTACTTTACTAAGCATTTGAAAAGAGTGGTTTATCTGACTATTTGTACGAAACCCCATGATTTCACGAATAGAAATTATGGGGTTTCGTCTCTAGTTATAGGTTTTCGGTTGGTCAGCACGGGTTTTGATGGCAATCAAAATTCGGGATGACTCATGTTTGAGGTTTTATTTGATCATCAATAAGTTATCGATTTATGCACGCATCCGGAACCTTTGTGGTAGAAGGTGGTCACGTTTTACAAGGGGAGATTATTCCACAGGGAGCTAAAAATGAAGCACTACAAGTGCTTTGTGCCGTTTTACTCACCAGTGAGCCTGTCGTTATCAGCAATTTGCCAGCAATTAGAGATGTTGGAAAGTCGATCGAATTACTCAAAGGCCTGGGGGTAGAAGTCACTCAGCTTGATGATCATACCTATCGTTTTGTTGCCTCCGAAGTAAATCTTGACTATGTCTTGACGCAGGATTTTATTCGGGATGCCAGTCGTATTCGTGGTTCGGTAATGTTGATAGGGCCACTTTTGGCGCGTTATGGACAAGCTTCGTTGCCCAAGCCAGGAGGTGACAAGATTGGCCGCCGCCGTCTGGATACCCACTTGCTAGGGTTGGAGCAGTTAGGTGGACATTTTTCTTTTGATAATGAACGAAGCCTCTATGCTTTCAAATCAGAAGGTCGTCTGAAAGGATGCTATTTGCACATGGAGGAAATCTCTGTGACAGGTACAGCCAATGTTGTGATGGCCGCTGTATTGGCTGAAGGAGAAACAACGATCTATAATGCAGCATGTGAGCCTTATGTTCAGCAATTGTGCCGAATGCTGCAGGCAATGGGCGCTAAAATTCAAGGTGTTGGATCTAATCGCCTGCATATTGAAGGGGTAGATCAGTTGAAGGGTACCGAGCATCGTTTGTTGCCTGATATGATTGAAATAGGTAGCTTTATTGGTTTGGCGGCCATGACGAAGTCGGAGATTACCATTAAAGATTGTAGGGTTGATCAACTAGGGATTATTCCTCATGTTTTTCGACGATTAGGGGTGCAAATTGATGTTATTGGAGACGACTTGCATATTCCTGCTCAGGAGGAATATGAAATACAGAGTTTTATTGATGGCTCTATCCTTACCGTATATGATGCTCCTTGGCCTGGGTTTACACCCGACTTGATGAGCGTCATTCTAGTGATGGCAACCCAAGCCAATGGTAGTGTTTTAGTACATCAAAAAATGTTTGAAAGCCGCCTGTTTTTTGTAGATAAACTCATTGATATGGGCGCGCAAATCATCCTTTGCGACCCTCATCGCGCCACGGTAATTGGCCTCAATCGCCGGTTTCAGTTAAAAGGTATAGAGATGACATCCCCTGATATTCGGGCTGGTGTTGCACTGCTTATTGCAGCTTTGTCAGCAAAAGGGAAAAGTACGATTCGAAATATCCATCAGATTGACCGTGGTTACGAACGTATTGATGAGCGCCTCGCGGCGTTGGGAGCTAAAATTACCCGATTAGAGGAATAAGGAATAGCACAAAAGCAGCTCAACTGTATTTTGCGCAATACAAAAGTAGTTATGATTTTATATAATGTTACTATACAAATCGACCATGCTAGTCACAAGGAGTGGTTGGCATGGATGAAAGTCGTTCATCTACCAGAAATGATGCAAACCGGTAAATTTGCGGAATACACGATATCACGCTTATTGGGTACTGATGAAACAGAAGGATTTACCTATAGTATACAGTACTTGGCTCACGATTTTACAGCTTATCAGGAATATCAGGAAGAGCATGCAGCAGAGATGCAACGGAAGCACCATGAACGTTATCAGGAAAAATACGTTGCTTTTCGCTCAATTATGAAGGTAGTGGAAAGGAGCGATAATTGATTTTGACCGCAGTAAATAGGCCTTTCACTGCTTTTGGGCGTGATCTTTACTAAGTACTTCGTACTAATGTACCTTTGAATGAACCCTTGGCTACGCTGATCGTTGTGAAGGGCAGTACGCTAGTATGAAAACGCTTATATCATGTTAAAGCAACTATTGTTAATACTACTGCTTGTCGGTATCCTCACCCCTGGTTTCTCTCAAATGGCCTTTTCAGAGAAACTATCTGAAGAAGAAGGGCTTTATCTTCGTAAATCGGAGGACAAAATAACGATCGACGGCCAGCTCGATGAAACTGCTTGGTTTACCGGTCGCCCAGCGGCCGATTTTTGGGAGAACTTCCCTTCCGACTCCTCTCGCTGCAATTGGAAAACGGAAATTTACATGACCTTTGATGAAGACAACCTTTACATCGGCGCCAAGTGTTATGCGCCGGGTAAAGACTATGTGGTGCCCAGCTTGCGCAGGGATTACCGGGCTGGAGGTAGTGATAATATTACATTTCTACTTGATCCCTTTCGCGATCGTACCAATGCTTTCGTTTTCGGGATGAACCCTTTCGGTGTAATGCGGGAGGCACTCATCTCCAATGGAGGAAACAATGGCGGTGACTGGCTGGGCGAATGGGATAATAAATGGCGCGGAGAATCGGCTGTTTTTGATGACTATTGGTCGTGCGAAATTGCGATCCCTTTTAGTACCATCCGATTCCCGGAAGGACAGACAGATTGGTATTTCAATAGTTACCGTTTTGATACACAGAGTAATACCCGCTCTACTTGGCAACCAATCCCACAGAACCAAATGATCATGAGTTTGGCGTATATGGGCAATATGCACTGGGAGGAAGCACCAAAAGCAGGTAAGAAAAGCATTTCACTGATCCCCTACCTCAGTGGAGCAGTCCAAACCGATTATGAAGAAGGCTTGCCAACAGAGAATACCTTTGGGGTAGGAGGAGACGCCAAAATTGCAGTTACTTCTGGCCTCAACCTCGATTTAACAGCAAACCCAGATTTTAGTCAGGTAGAAGTTGATCGACAAGTCATTAACCTGAGTAGGTTTGAGGTTTTCTTTCCGGAACGGCGGCAGTTCTTTCTGGAAAATTCTGACCTTTTTGGCACCTTCGGGGATGATCAAGTGAATCCTTTCTTCTCTCGCCGAATTGGTGTTTCCCAAGACACGAGTACGGGGGCAGCTATTTCTAATCCGATTTATTATGGTGCTCGTCTGAGCGGGAAGCTGGACAATAATTGGAGGGTAGGGCTTATGAATATGCAAACCGCGAGCGATGATGAAAATGGTTTGCCTAGCTACAATTATACGGTTACGGCATTGCAACGAAAAATGTTTTCCAGGTCTAACCTCGGGTTCTTATTTGTGAATAAACAAACCTTTGCGGACCTCGCTGGTGATACCCTCAATAATGCTTATAACCGAGTAGCTGGACTAGACTACAATTTGGCATCGGCTGATAACAAATGGAACGGTAAGTTTTATCTTCATCACTCTTTCTCACCAACTCAAGGAAAGAACCCTTTTACACATGGTGCCCGTATCAATTATCGCGAACGACGTTTTGCTTTCGGAATGGAACAACGTTACGTCGGAGAAGAATATGATGCTGAAGTAGGATTTGTACCACGGAAAAATTATTGGCAGATCAATCCTCGTGCGGACCTTTTTTTCTATCCCAAAAAGGGAAGCATCAATAGGCATGGCCCGCGTTTTCGTTCGCGCTTTTTGTGGACGCCAGAAGAAGGAAGTACTGATCGGTTAATGTTTTTTGCATGGGATATCAGCTTCCTGAATACCAGCCAACTCCAATTCAATGTATCGAATGAATATGTTTATTTACTAGACGAGTTTGACCCCACTCGAACAGATGCTACGCCTTTGCCTAGTGCTACCGGTTATACCTATACCCGCTTTTCTATAGAGTATAACTCTGATCGTCGCAAGACTTTTTCCTACCGAGTGGAACCAATAGTTGGGCAGTTTTTTAATGGTTATCGCTATGGTTTACGAACCAATATTACCTGGCGTTATCAGCCCTTGGGGCAGATTTCGCTTACCACGAATTATAGCTACATTGATCTTCCCGACCCTTACGCCAGTGCCAGCTTATTCCTTATCGGACCAAGAATTGATCTTACGTTTAGTAAGAGTATTTTCCTGACGACTTTCTTTCAGTATAATAGTCAGATTGATAACTTCAACGTTAATGCGCGCTTGCAGTGGCGCTTTGCACCCGTATCCGATTTCTTCCTGGTATATACCGATAATTATAACTCACTGGATTGGCTTGTAAAAAACCGGTCTATTGTGGCAAAGGTGACGTATTGGCTGAATACGTAGCAGCGCAAGCTAACGCGTAAACAGTTGTAGATAGAAACTCGACCTACTATTTGGTGTTTCTACCTTGTACTAAGTACCTCGTACCGTCAGGTTCGCATGCAAAATCAATCGACTTTAATACGTTTCCGTGCGAACTTGACCCCTAAATCACCTTTAGTACCAACTTGCCCATTTTCTCTCCGGTAAATAAGCGTTGGAAAGTAGGGAAGAAATTCTCAATTCCTTCGTAAATATCTTCGCGAGAGCGAAGCTTTCCTGCAGCCATCCATTGCCCCATCTCCTGAGCGGCTTTGCCGTAGTCTTGGGCGTAATCCATTACCACCATTCCCTGCATGGTAGCTCGGTTGACGAGTAACGAAAGGTAGTTGCTAGGTCCTTTTACAGCTTCTTTGTTATTGTATTGTGAAATAGCACCACAAATTACAATCCGGGCATTACGGCGCAAGCGAGCAAGCGCGAGATCTAGAATTTCTCCACCCACATTATCAAAATAAACATCAATTCCTTTAGGGCAGGCTTCCTTCAGTGCCCGTGGAAAACCTTCGGCCTTATAGTCGAGTGCTGCATCAAAACCGAGGGTCTCGGTCAGGTATTTACATTTTTCGGGGCCACCGGCAATACCTACCACTGTGCAGCCTTTAATTTTGGCGATCTGCCCCACTATACTGCCCACGGCACCAGCAGCGCCAGAAACAAGAACAATGTCTCCTTCTTTGATCTTACCCACTTCCAGGATACCAAAGTAAGCCGTCATACCAGGCATTCCCAGTGTGCCAATGTATACGGGCATTGGCGCTAGGCGGGTGTCTACCTTATACCAGTTGTCACCATTGGTCAGGCAATATTCTTGTACGCCGCCCCAGCCTGTGATGATGTCTCCTACTGCAAATTTTTCGTGCTTGCTAGCTACCACTTCGCCAATAGAACCCGCTCGCATTACTTCGCCCAGTTGTACTGGTGGAATGTAAGAGCGAGTGTCGTTCATCCAGCCGCGCATCGCTGGGTCCAATGAGATGTAATGATGGCGCACAACCAGTTGGCCTTCGGCAGGTTCGGGGATGGCCGTTTCGTCCAGGCTCCAAGTATCTTCGGTAGGCATGCCCACTGGGCGTTCGCGTAGAATAAGTTGCTTATTGGTCATTTGGTATATTGTAATTTATAGAGCTTCAACAACAGTGGCGCTGCTCTAGTTGACAAAAGACTGATTTTGTTTTCTGGCATCTCTGATGCGAGAAAGGAAGGACTCTTATATGAAAAATAAACCATATAAGTGATTATAAGAGCATATAAGCGCTTTAAAAAAACACTTAAATGACCTCATATTCCTTATATGGTTCAAAAAAAACTTTGGTGCCTTTGGTGGTTAAAAACCTTTACACGGGTTAAATTTTTGAATTCACCCTAGACAACCTTCCTACTTATTCTACCTCCACCTCACGCCGCTGCGTCACCCGATCAGGATGCTTGGGGAGCGTGATGGTGAGCACGCCGCCTTCATAAGCTGCGCGGATATCCTCCTGGTTGATCTTATCACTCAGTTGGAAGCTGCGCTCAAACGCGCGGAAGCGGAATTCACGCCGTTGCCATTGCCCTTCGGTTTCATTAGCGGGAGCAGTTACATGGACAGTGAGTAAGTCGTCGGCGACCTCCGTCCGGAAGTCTTCCCGCTTGCGGCCAGCCGCAATTAAATAGATTTCGTAGCGGTCGTCCATTTCCTGAATGTTGACCGGCGCACCTTGGCGGTGCATAGGGCCGCGTCCGCGACCGTGATGATGACGGCCACGTTGGCCATGGTGATATTTCATTCCTTTACACATAATTATTGTTGTTTGATTTTGATTGAATGTAACGGCAAACGATTGACAATTAAATCAACCCTGCCGCCTGTACGAGTGAGTTTGAGTAAAGTGAGTGAGCTTGCTTTAGCTAAAACCCCCATCCCAGTACCCAGTACCCCGTACCGAATATTACTGAACCGTGATGGTCTGGAAACGGAATGACCCGTTATCCTGCCATCCGGCTTGAGTGTGCACAGCGGGGTAGCGGTAGGCTTGGCGGTGGTCAGAAAAGCCACCGAAATGGTCTGACTTAGCGTAACCGTAGCGCGCTAGTCGCAACTTGTGTACGAAAAAAGCAAAGGCTGCCAGACCGAGGGCAAAAAGAAGACCAGCGATCAAAAGCTTTGCAAAAAGAAAAAACAAGACCACCCCTGCCGCGAACGACAAGGCTCCGAATAGGATACGCATGATGATTTAATTTTAGAAGACCAGTTGTAAGTGGTCGTTCGTTGGGGTTAAGAAGGTTAGGCCACAGGGTATTACCGTAGCGCTTTCATATAGGTAGACGGATGAGTAGCAGAATTACTTTAAGGAAATGTAAGTTTTTTTAAAAAAAAATGGAGAGGGCATTAAAATGGTAGACCTTGATGCTCATCAAGGTTTGTTTTAGTTGGTGCACAAAGGTGCGTAGCGAATAGCGAAGCCCGGCGGACGGAGGAGCAGCAGCAGTGATAGCAGCGGTTCCGCATTCCCCGCTCAAGCGGGGTGCGGAAAGAGCGAATAGCGCGATGGCCAGCCCTCAGGCGCGGCCAGCTGCCCAGAATAGATGTAGTCCTCTAAGCAGGAGGTGTGTTTTTAAATTTACGGATACCTCAAGAATCCTCCCTTTTTTTACACCGTTCTTTCCAGCGTGCTTTAAAAGAGGCCCGCTCCTCTTCACTCATGTTGCCCCATTTTTCTTTCCAGGCAGCTCGCCTTTTGGGGGTTTGGCGATAGGCAGGCGGTGGGCCCAAACGACCGAAGAGCAAACGACATAATGCGAAAAGGGCCAGTGCTTGCCAAAATTTGATTTCCGGCAAGTCGAAAAGGGGACTGATCGTAGCATTCCAAAGCAGCATCACCACACCAGCGAGGAGGGCGACCACGGCCAGGATCAAAGGAACGAATATAAAAGGTGACCAGCGTTTGCGATATTTATGTTGACGGTGCATATTCTTGCAATGTTAGTAATTAAGGAGTTCGTCGTAAAGGTCGGCCAGTCTTTGGCGCAGGTGTTTGACGGCGTATCCCTTGCGGGAAATGAGTGTTTTTATGTTGATGCCGGTTCGGTCGGCGATAGATTGAAAGGTTTCATCTTCTAATTCGTTCCACACAAAAACATCTCTTTGATTGGCTGGCAATTCGTCCAACGCATCGTAGAGTGTTTCCCAAACCAGCTGGCGAAAATAAGCTTCTTCAGGACCATCGTCTGAGGCGGGAAGCCAATCTTCCAGAAAAAAATCACTGTCTTCACCATTGCGAAGGTCTTCCAGAGCTGAGGGTTCCTTCTTGCGGTAGCGATCAGTCAGGCGATTACGGGCTACGCGATGCAACCAAGCGTTGATATTTTCGATGCTGCCCAGGTCGACAATTCGGCTGAGCTGGTACCAAACATCTTGCAAAACATCCTCTGCATCGGCATCCGAAGTTACCCGTCCGCGAATAAAACGGAACAAGCGATCACCGTAGTTGCGGATGGTTACTGTAATGCTATTGTCTCTGGATGCTGCCATATTAGCGGTTAACAAAATAAGTGTTTTTCTATGGAGACGGATGAATCAGAGAATTACTTTAAAGTTTTTACTTTTTTTAAAACTAAAATCCTATCTTTGCACCCGCTTTTAAAGAATTTATTCACGAATTAGAGTCTGATCTATGCGAAATTACGAAGTAACATTCATCGTAGACCCAGTGCTGTCGGGGGAAGAAATTAAAACGACGGCTCAGACCTATAGCGATATGTTGAAAACGGCTAAAGCCAATATTGTGCACATCGACGAGATGGGACTGCGCACCTTGGCTTACCCGATCAACAAACGCAATAGCGGGGTTTACTACTGTATTGAATTCCAAATGGAAACGGTCGATCTCATCGACGATTTGGAACTGGCTTTACGCCGAGATGAGCGCATCATGCGTTTCCTTACTTACAAACTAGACAAGTTTGGCATCAAGTATAACGAAGACAAGCGTAATGGCTTGATCGGGAAAGCCAAGCGTCCTAAGTCTAAAGAGAAGAAGGAAGGCCGTGATCGCAATGACCGCGATCGTCGTGGTTCGAAACCAGCTCCTAAATCGGAGGCTGCTGCTAAGCCAGCTAAAGCTGAAGCTAAGCCAGCACCTAAAGCTGAGCCAGCTGCTAAGGCTGCTCCAGCACCCGCTCCAGCTGCTAAGCAGGAGGAAGAGTAATCCCTATTTTCCACTATTAAATCTTGATAAGCTATGGCTAATCGCGATGATATTAAGTTTTTAAGCAATCCTAAGATTGGTGGCAAGCGTCAGAAGTACTGTCGTTTTCGCAAGTACGGTATCAAGTATATCGACTACAAGGATGCCGATTTCCTGCTGTCTTTCGTTAACGAGCAGGGTAAAATTTTACCACGCCGTATTACCGGTAATTCTCTAAAGTACCAGCGTAAAGTTTCTGCTGCGATCAAGCGTGCTCGTCACCTGTCGTTGCTGCCTTACGTAACTGACTTGCTGAAATAGCGGAGTCTGGTATTTTAAATTACTAATTTTAAAAACGATTTGACATGGATATCATTCTGTTGCAAGACGTTGAACACGTCGGATATAAGCACGAGCTGGTGACCGTTAAGAATGGTTACGGTCGCAACTACCTGATTCCTCAGGGACTTGCGTTGATCGCTAACAGCGCTAACCGGGCTCGTCTAAAAGAATTACAGCGTCGTGAAGATGCTACTGAAGCCAAACGCCTGGGCGAATACCAGGATATTGCCAAGAAGTTGGATGGCCAGGTACTACGTATTGGTGCTAAAGCTGGTACGAGTGGTAAGATCTTTGGTAGCGTTACCAATATTCAGATCATCAATGCTCTTAAAGAGCAATTCGATCTTGATATTGAACGCCGTAAAGTACAATTGCCTGATAATGTGAAAGATTTGGGTACCTACACTTTGGTACTGAACTTGCACAAAGAGGTACAGCCGGAAGTGAAATTCGAAGTAGTTTCTGAGTAAATCTCACAACTTCCCGGTAAAGAAAAAGCCCAATTCGCAGCGATGCGAATTGGGCTTTTCTTGTTATAGTCCTGCCTGAAATGGGAGATAGATGCGGGGTAAGGGGTGTTGAAAAAGTTACTTCCGATTAGGTTTCGCGGGCTTTAGTCCGCACAAAGAGGAGAGGATACAGTGCGGACTGAAGCCCGCGAAACCTGCGTCTACGCAAAGCTGCTTGCCTTTTACCTAGCGCAGAAGGCACAAGTTTTTCAATTAATCCACTAGCTATTCCTTCCCAATCAAGCCTGACCTGCTACACATCAAAACTGATCTCCACATCCTTGCCATCAGGATGCGCCTGGCATGCCAGCACGTAGCCATCAGCTACCTCATCATCATCGAGAGCATAGCAAACATCCATCTTCACAGAACCACTTTTGACTTTAGCCATGCAGGTAGAGCAAGCTCCGGCCATACAAGAATAAGGCGCATCGTGCTTGGCGTCTAGCAAAGCTTCGAGGATGGTCTTTTTTTCTGGGACTTTAATGGTAATGCTTTCGCCACGTAGCTGCACTTTCACCGTGCCAGCTCCTCCGGCAGTCATCACCTTGCCGGCGGCTACTTCTGCGGCATTGACAAAGCGTTCAGAATGGATACTCTTCTTGTCGATGCCTTGTTCCATCAAGCAGGTTTCTACGGCATCAATCATAGCACCAGGGCCACAAATGAAATACTCGGCACCTTTACCTTGCACCGGACACTCTCTCAGGAAAGTATCGATAACCAAAGGACTGATCCGTCCCGTAAGGCCTTCCCAGTTGGTCGTCGATTTTTTAAACCAGCCTCCCTTTTCCTTCTTAGGTTGGCTGACGATATATTCTACCTTTAGTTGCCCAGCATAGCGCTTGCTAAGCTCCTGTAGCTCATCGTAGAAAATAATTTGGTCATCCTCGCGGCTACCGTATAGGAGGTAGACACTACTTTGTGGCTCTTCTTCAAGCGTAGTTTTTAGAATCGACATCAATGGTGTGATTCCTGAACCCGCACCAAAAAGGTAGTAGCTCTTCCGCTGATCGGGATCTAAGGCAGTATAGAAACGCCCTTGAGGAGGCATTACATCAACAGTGTCGCCCGCTTTTACGGAGTCATGAATATAGTTGGACACCTTTCCACCATCCACTCTTTTTACAGAGACGGCCAGTTCTGACTCAAGTGGAGAAGAACTCATAGAGTAAGCCCGTCTTTCTTCACTGCCGTTAACAGTAAAGCGAAGTGTCAGGTATTGTCCCTGCTTGTAGGCGAAAGTATCCGCCAGTTCAGCAGGAACCTGAAAATAAAGACTAACAGTATCTTGGGTCTCGGTTTTTACCTTACTTATTGTTAGCGGGTAAAACTTAGTATCACTCATGCGTAGGCATTAATTTTTCAAAAAGATTAACAGGAAATTGACCGGAAGGTTGAGTCCCTGTCTTGCACAAGTTGTTTTTGTGCTATTGTTCGTCGTAGGTTACATCTACGGCGCTGGTTTGCGCACAAAGTTAAACTGCTTGAGGGAAGTGTACGAATTAAGGGCGGTGAATTTGATCACCAGTATTCCTCACACGTTTTATATTGCTTCCAGGTGTTTGTTTCATGGGCCATGCCTTCTCCCGTCCCGACTTTTCTAGTCGGGACGGGATCGGCACCGTGCCATCCGTTCTTACCTTTGGTACCACTGCTGTCTCTTGTCCTGCTCCTCCGTCCGCCGAGCTTCAGGCTACGCCTTACGCGCTCAACCAAAGGAATCTCCTGTCCTCCGCTTGGGCGGAGGTGTCCAAAGAACGGAGGTGGGTAAAGCATAGCCCTGTTCTGCACTTAGCGTCCTATGGCAAAGTCTAACTAATATCCTTCGACAACAAGTTTTCCTTCCGCAAAAAGTAGGTAGCGACGATCAATCTGTGCTCGGAACAAAACGGGCTTGTTGACAGCGTCAGGCCATTCCAGTGTTTGTTGCAATTGCTGCTGTGGGAAGTAGCGGTAATAATTGCCGTTCATGCGAAAATAAAAGACTTGTTTTTGGAAGAAGCAATCTTCCACTTCCGTAATCTTCCACCACTCCTCTAACTGGCCCAGGATGGAGAATAAAGCAATTCCTCTCTGTGAAAAATTGAGGGCTAGCCGATCTCCCCAGCGTAAAATTTGGGTTGGCCCTTCTGTCAAATTTTCACTTAACCGAAAGTCATTAGAGGTGAATAGCACTTCGCCACGAGCATTTAGGCGGTATAGTCGCCCGGCCAGTTCATCATAAACCCAGAGGTTGTTGTCATGGCTGCGAGCAACAGCAGTAGCGTACTGAATGGGGGTGTCTCGCAAATCCAGGGTGGCACGTTCGCTCAGCGTGCGGTCGAGTAAAACAATGGTTTGCTGCTCTTGATAGAAAAGCAGAATATTGAAAGGGTCGGTAGCGTCGATGGTGAAGTCTTCTCCAAGTGTCGTATTGTAATATTGAAAAAGGGCTTTGCCTTGCGGCGAATATTGGGTCAGTACGCCTTTGTAATCGACCGTTAGAAGTTGCTGAAGAGGATCAATAGCAAAATTGACAATGCTGTCTTTTTGGAAGATGATTTGGCGTAAGCTATCGGTTGCTACCTGAGCGCCCACCTTGATAGGCAGGCACCCCAGTAACAGGAGTGCAAGAAGAAAGAGCGGGCGGTTATTATGAAGCTGATGATTATTCACAATAAGTGAACGTTTGGAAATGGAGAATGGTGTAGGTGGGCAAATTCTAATTTGGGCTCTTCACCGCTTTCCCTTCCGGATGTTCAAAAAACGCCAGTGTTAGGTCTTGGCCATCAAAAACGGCGTAAGAGTTGAAATAAACCCACTCACCAAGATTGATGTAACGGGTGTGATTATTGGCGAGTAAGTAGTCAATAGGAAGGTGACGATGTCCAAAAACAAAGTAGTCAACTTCGGGCAACTGTTCCGATTTACGCGTGCTGTACTGCAGCAGCCACTCGTTGTCAGGCCCAAGAAAGACATCTTCATTGTGGTTAGCTTCCCGACTTTTACCAGAAAAAAAGTTGGCCAGCCCTATGCCAAAGTTGGGGTGCAGGCGAGCAAATAACCACTGGCAAACGCGATTAGCAAATACCTTTTTTAGCAATTTGTATCCGTGGTCTCCTGGCCCGAGACCATCACCGTGACCAATGAAAAACGTCTTTCCGTTAATTTCGTGAATGACAGGTTCGCGGTAAATAGGAGTATCAAGTTCTTTTTCCAGGTAGTCGAACATCCACATGTCGTGGTTGCCAGTGAAGAGGTGAAGCTTGATACCAGCATCCCGTAGTTCAGCGAGTTTGCCGAGCAGGCGCACATATCCACGAGGGACAGCCGTTTTGTACTCAAACCAGAAGTCAAAAATATCTCCTACCAAGTAGATGGTCTCAGCATCATGGCGGATGGTCTCCAACCAACGAACGAGCTGCCGTTCACGTTCAGCGCTGCTCAGCCGACCGTCGACACCAAGGTGAAAATCCGAAGCAAAATATGTTTTACCCAAAAGAAGGCTCAATTTGTTTTTGCGCAATTAGTAGTGCGAAATTACGAAACAAGTATGATATTGGTAAAATGGGCTGATCGTACCAGTGCGATCTACGGTTGGGAGGGATGTCCCGCTACTGTTTGACTGGAAGGAGTTTAGCGGGACGAGCATTTTTGGGTTCGTTTTTGTTGCGAATGACAAAAATGAACAAACCCCAAGCATGAAAAACAATTCTAAAGCACCCGAAAGACAATTAAGCGTTAACAACTCTTTGATGCATTTGACTTAGCTCGTATGAGCTTCTCTTCCATCATACAGATCCATTTTCCTATCTTTGTTCTGACCTAACCAAGAAATAATGAACCTCGATTTACGTAATAAAAATGCCCTCGTTGGCGGCAGCAGCAAAGGAATAGGTAAAGCCACGGCGCAGGAACTGGCAGAACTAGGAGCCAACGTTACCCTGATGGCTCGATCGGCCGCATTGCTGCAAGAAGTAATAAAAGACCTTGACACTTCAAAGGGGCAACAGCACGATTTTATCACTGTTGATTATACAGACGTTACTGATTTACAAGCCAAGGCAACAGCACTGACGGAGAAAAAGACGATCCATATTCTTGTTAATAATACCGGAGGCCCTCCAGGAGGCCCGATCTTAGCTGCTGATTTGTCGGCCTTTACGCAGGCGCTCAACAATCATTTGTTGTGCAACCATGTACTGGCACAGGCGGTAGTACCGGGGATGAAAAAAGCTGATTACGGCCGTATTATCAACGTGATCTCTACCTCGGTGAAGTCACCGATCAATAACCTTGGGGTCTCTAATACGACCCGTGCTGCTGTTGCTAATTGGGCCAAAACACTGGCTAATGAAGTGGGCCCAGACGGTATAACGGTCAATAATCTCCTTCCCGGAGCAACAGAAACAGAGCGCCTGCACGGCCTGTTGGATACCTGGTCAACCCAGAAAAACATCAGCACCGATGCTATGGCCGACCAAATGAAGCAGAGCATTCCCCTGGGGCGCTTTGGCCAGCCACGGGAGATTGGTGGCGTCATTGCTTTTCTCGCTAGCCCGGCTGCGGCTTACATTACAGGCACGAATATTACAGTGGATGGTGGCCGCACTAAAATGTTGTAGCCAGGTAATTCAATGCCTGAATATGGCTATTCAGGTTCGTTGTTAGGCCATCTGATGACTAAGTGTAGCGAGTTAAGAGAAAAATAGATAGCTTTGGAGAGATGACGAAAACTATGCAAAGACTAGCACGAAACCGGGCCCTCTTAGGCTTCAATGACCTTCCCATTGCCTTGGTGGGAGTGCCGCTGGTGGCTTTTGTGATGCCCTTGTTGTTTTTTAACGGTACGCTGGAAAACGGCTTTTGGGCCTTTTGGCCAAAGTGGAAGGTTTCGCTCTTTTTTACCATTTTTTACTGGATGGTAATGCGCCAGGCAGTGCTTTTCTTTCGCTCTCGTTGGCCGGAGTATAAGGATACCATAAAGCGGTTATCCTTTATGGTGCTCACGACTATAGCGATGGTCTTGTTGCTGAATAACTTTTGCTACGATATCCATGATGTACTTCTGCCTGAAGGCTACCACAGGGATATGAGTAAGTTTGATTACGCCAAGAGTACCTTTATGGTAGTCTTTTTTATCATTTCTCTTTATGAAGGCATTTATTTCTATCATCGCTGGCGACTGAGCCTCATCGAAACAGAACGTTTACGACAGGAAAATATCAGCTCCCAGTTAGATGCACTAAAAAGCCAGGTCAATCCGCATTTTTTATTCAATAGTTTGAATACCCTCACTTACCTGATCCCTGAAGACGAGGACCGGGCCGTGCGTTTTGTACAGCAGCTTTCCAAGGTGTATCGCTACATTTTGGAAATTCGTGACCGGTCTTTAATCACAGTAGCCGAGGAACTCGATTTTCTGGATGCCTATCAGTTTTTACTCAAAGAACGTTTTGGTGAAAACCTACAGTTGCAGCTACAAGTAGACCCTGCTGTCAAGCAGCTGCATATGATTCCGTTATCTATGCAAATGCTGCTAGAAAACGCCATCAAACACAATATCGTCAGCACCCAACAGCCACTGACTATAGAGGTTGTTGTTGGTACTTCTAGTGGTACACTATTGATCCGCAACCAGCTTCAGCCCAAACAGCAGGTTCAGGTTTCCACGAAAGTGGGCCTGGATAATATTCGCCGCCGCTACGCTTTTTACACCACGGCTCAGGTGGAAGTAAGCACGGAAGACGGATGGTTCAGTGTAGAGCTACCGCTATTGCATACGCCAGAGTTGGTTGCGGAAGGAGAGGGCTAGAACATGCGTGTGCGTCTCCATTAGTGCAGTTGCTTCATACGCTTCTAGCTTGGTACTGGTATTCCGATAACCTACACCCATGTCATTTCTCTTGGTGTCTTTACATAAATAGACACTGGGGTGTTCGTAAAACCTATAGTGTTCCGGCGCTGTATCAAAGCTAATGTAGTAACGCCCAGGTTCATTAAAATAATACCTGCTTTGAATAAATTGTTAATCAGGAGTAGCATTACGGCTCTACACGCAAGGCAAAAGAGCCAATACTCGCATACCGCTCATAATTCATTAGTTCAAGCAAATAATCAACATTGGTCTGTAGAAAAATATTTTCATAATTCTCTACATTCGTACTGGCATTAGCGTAACAGACCCTTACCGACCTTCTCCGTTTATTCTCGCATTGATACATAGCGGGATGTTCGTAGCTTTCGTATAGGAGCGGCTGGGTGTTTAANCTTACAAAGAAAAGTCCTTCCTGATTAAATACGATACCGCCTCTAAAATGGTAAGAATCTTCGCGTTCCTCGTAGAATACAGGGTAGCTTAAAGCAGTTTGTAAGGGCAAGAAACTTATTTGGCCTATGTCTTCAATGGTCTCAATATCAACTGAAAAAATCTCGCTTGTATCCGTGATTTCA
>NZ_KB903561.1 GCF_000379805.1 Lewinella cohaerens DSM 23179
AAGTACGCAACTTGTTCAGAGTTTTACCCTGTTTATTCCTGTTTCCCCACCCTCGAGACAAGAGGGCATGGCTGCCAGTTTCATCACCTCACAATATTGTTGGTACTTATGTACCTACTTTGAAATCAGTATCTTTTTACTGATGATGTGACAAATTTAAAGCAAGTGCTGATTTATTGCAAATATTTTAATAAATAAAATTAATTTTTATAAAATTGATACTTTTTTGGCGTTTTTATTGATATTTTAAAAAAATAGAGATCAGTAATTGCGGTTGAATTACTGATCTCTTAATGGGCACTATATGAGCCTTTATTTTGCTTGATTTCTTAGGGCTAACTAACTGCTGCTTGCATTAAATAAGCACAGATAAGGGCACCATAAGTACCCAGTGCGTATCCTAGTACGGCCATCAATACACCTACAGGTGCTAAAGCCGGGCTAAAAGCAGAGGCAACAATCGGTGCAGAGGCTGCGCCGCCGACATTGGCCTGCGAGCCTACGGCAACAAAGAAGAAGGGGGCTTTGATGAGCCACGCAACAAAGAGTAGTAAGATGACATGAACGAGCATCCAGATTGCACCAATAGCAAAAAGACCCAGGTTGTTGACAATATCCCCAAGGGCCATGTGCATACCGATGGTGGCGACGAGGATGTAAATGAAGATACTGCCCCATCGGGAAGCTCCGATACCTTCTAGCTCACGGAGTTTTGTAAAGGAGAGTACTAAACCAATGGTTGTGGAAATGACGACCAGCCAGAAGAACCCACTTAATAAAGAGTTGAGGCCAGCTGCTTTTAGGCCATCTGCAAATGGTGCTAACCAACCAGTGATGAGTTCTGATCCCCAATGAGAAAGGGCCACCCCTCCGAAGCCTACGGCCAACAAAACATATAGATCGGTAGCAGTAGGGATTTTCTTGATTTTATCCTGGTATTCCGCAACTTTCTTTTCCAGGTCTTTGATAGCGGTATTGTCTGCTTTGAGGCGAGTATCGATACGGTCGGAGATTTTTGCGCCGTAAAGCAGGAAGCCCATCCATATATTGGCTACCACAATATCAACGACTACCATAGAAGCGAAGACACTTCCTTTGACCTCGAAAATTTCCTTCATGGCCGTCTGGTTGGCTCCACCTCCAATCCAGCTACCAGCGATAGTACTGAGGCCACGCCATAGCTCGTCGGGAGAAAATCCTACCAGATTAGGGAATAAATAGGTGAGGATAATAAGTGCAATGGGGCCGCCGATAACAATTCCCAGTGTAGCTGTGAGGAACATAATAATGGCCTTGGAACCCAAGCGCATAATACCTTTGAGGTCGATGCTCAGGCAAAGCCAGATCAAACTGGCAGGTAAGAGGTAGCGACTGGCGACAAAATAGAGTCGGGAACCTCCCTTGTATTCTTTGTAAACGGCTTCATCAATGCCTGCTTGGCCAAATAGTTTTTCGATTTCAGCTACCGAAGCTTTAGCCGGTAGATTTACGCCTAGCTCTTTGGCCAGGTCGTAGATGCCAGGCTCAAACCAGTCGTAGGCAATGAGATTAAGCGGCCAATGCAGAATGGCTGGTATAAAATAACACAGCAAAATAGCTGGAACGAAAGTATAAAATCGTTTCCAGGCTTTTTTGTCGCTACTAGCGGTAGTGAATACAAATGCCAGGGCCAGCATCAGGATACCGAAAACAATAGCATCATTGGTAAAAAATGGCTTCATAATTAAGGATGGGTAGATGAATTGATTACAAAAAATGCCGCGCTACTGAGCCTCAGTGGCACGGCATTTTTTGTAATGTGAGAATTGTTGCCAAAATAGGAAAATTTGCGCAATGCTTATTCTGACACCAAACCATCAACCATCCTCAAAGTCGGAAGTGCGGGGTTCGGAGTGCGGAGTGATAGGCATCCAACAATCGAACCATCAAACCAACTCAATCCCCCGCTACTAGCAGCACCATCTGCCACTGCCCAGCTTCATTCTTTTGGAAACCAGCACGGAAATCCAATGGTGAGCGGTAGAATTTCCCATAGAGGAACCCTTCCATACCATCGGCTAAGCGAACTTTGATCCAGGGGTGTGTTTCTCCACCGATGGTTTCCTGGGTGGGTGTTGTTTCGAGGTATTCCACGAGGTCATAGGAAAGCGTTTTTATGATTTTGGTACTCAGGCCGGGGCTGGAACGTAGGCGAACGCCAGCACCAATGACGGCACCAAACTCGTAAGGTTCGGCCGTGTGTGGCCAACAAGGGCCAAGGTAGGGAGCCTCGAAGTAAGGGGCTTTATCGTAGTTGTGGAATTGCCCGCCTAAGGCAAGCAAGCTTTCGAGCGTAGGCCAAAGGGTAGAGTTGGGGATTTTATCCGGGCTGTCTAATTCCCACATACGGATAAAATCCTGTAGGCCACCTTCCGCACCAAAGCCCGTTTTGATATTTTCACTGACGAAGGGCAAGAGCGCAAAAATATCCTTATTGGCAACAATGGTTTTGAGTTGTTCGCGGAAAAGAAAAAAGAGGGTGTCTTTGGGAGCGCCATCAGCAGGGTTGACCTTGCCAGCTTCGGGGTTGCATTCCAAAGGGAAAACCTCTTCTCTTGCTGTAAGTTGCTGTTGGTAGCTTTGGACAATACTATCGGTAAGGTTGGTATTGTTTGTGGTTGCAGTTTGTTCTGCTTCTGAAGTATCGGAGGATGCCGTATCTGTTTGGCAGGCCATAAAGCCCCAAACAAAAAGACCAAGTATTAGGTAGGTTCTCATAGCTCGTGATTTTTGGTGAAAATAACGCTTTAGTAGATGCTTGCGTTAATGTACAAAACCAGTTGATAGAACCCTAATAAAAAAACCTTCTCCATTTCAGTTAAGTATTGGTCAGAAATTAAGTTCCCTCTTTCAATTTCGGCTTTTAGCTTGAATAAACTCATCCTGACTTTTAGTACGGGGTCGTTTATATCTTCACTAAAAACCGAAAGTCGGGAATTAATTATTCGACCGTTACTAAAGTGAAATAAAGAAGGGTTGTGTTGGCAATATGATATTGCGCTGTTCTTTATTGGCTAAATAAAGATTTTACAAGCGTTTAGTTGTTGCCACCATCTTGTGATGCTCGCTTCTGACGAGGCTGGCCACGGCGTTCGCTTTTAGCTGCTGCCTGCTCTGCTTCCAGCATCTCAAATTGTTCTGGTGTAAGAAGGGCCTGAAGTTCTGCTTTTTTAGCATCGCGAATGGCTTTCAGTTGTTGGCCGTTGGCTCTACGATCTTCTCCGGCGTTGGCGCGGGCTTCTTTCTGTTGGTTGCGGTATTTTTCGTTGATATCTTTAAAGGCGGTAGCCTGCTCTTCTGAAAGGCCAAGTTTTTCTACCATTGCCTGGTGACGTTCTTCCATTTTTGCAGCACGCTGCTCAGGACTTGGGCCCTTGCGGAGTGGCGCTTCCATTTTATCCATAGTAGCGGGAGCTGTGCTGGTATTGCCTTTGTCTTGCGCTTGCAAGCTGAAGGTGAAAAGAATGGCTAGACTGAAGATTGCGAATTTGGTCATTTTCATTATTGAATATTTTTTTGACGTGAATATTTTTTTGAAGTTGTCTAATGTATTATTGCTCACTTACAGCAGAATACTTTAGAGCGTTTCTGTCCTTTGGACTCTGGCATTAGACTAAAGTAACATGCCGATTTTCCTGCGAATATCTTAAAGTTTTCTTAATTTTTTGCGCTAAGGATGGTAGCAGGCCCCTGCCAAGGGGAGACCGGGCTGGCGCAGCAGACCGGGCCGACCAAAGGGAGCTGCGCACAGCCTGACCCGCAGGGGAGCGCCCTAAGGTATAAGGTACTGGGTAAAATGTACGGGGTACTAGGTATACTGGAGCGCATGCAGAGACTGTTCATTTTTATGCAAGGATTGTCCGTTTTTGAACACTAGCGTGGTGTTTTGTAATGGTAGGTTTTGTTTAAGTTATTGATTATCAGTTGTTTTTTTATAGTGGAATGATAATTGAAACTATTGTGAGTATCGTTAAATGAAGGTTCTTCGCCCTTTAGGCGAATGGATCGTACCCGCCATAAATGACGGGGAACCATTAACACCGAAAAAAGCCAAAAGCAATGATAAAGAACTACCTAAAAATAGCGCTGCGTAACCTGAGACGCAGTAAAGTAATGTCGTTTATCAATATCTCCGGTTTGGCGATTGGTATTGCTACCTGCCTGCTTATTCTACTGTTTGTGCAGTATGAATGGAGTTTTGACCGCTACCATGAGAAAGCTGATCAGATAGTGCGGGTGGTCTTCAAGGGGATGGTGCAGGGAGAAAAGTTGAATGAATCCACTGTGATGCCCCCGGTAGCAGAAGCGCTGAAGGATGAATTTCCGGAGGTGGAAGAAGCTACCCGGTTGAGAGTAGCAGGTAGGCCTACGATTATTCGCGGAGAGGAAACTTATAAAACACACGAAGCTGCATTTGTAGATGCTAATTTCTTTTCGGTGTTTACCTTACCGCTGGTAAGTGGCGATGCCGCAACGGCTTTGGTGGAGCCCAATTCAATTATAATTTCTGAAGCCGTAGCTGAAAAGTTCTTTGGTGGAGAGAATCCGTTGGGGAAAACCCTTGATTTTAAGAACGGAGGCGAGCCCCACAAAGTAACCGGTGTGATGGAAGAGATACCGGAAAATTCGCATTTTCAATTTGATATTTTTATTGCCATGTCTGGCTTGGCAGAAGCTCGCCAGCCTTCGTGGATGGTCTCGGAGTTTTATACCTATCTGGTGCTACCGGAGGGCTATGATTATAAGAAGTTGGAAACGAAGCTACCGTCGGTTTTTGATAAATACGCTGGCCCACAAATGAAGCAAGCGATGGGCATGGGGATAGCAGAATTTCGGGCGGCAGGTAATGATTTGGGCTTGTTTTTGCAGCCCTTGACGGAGATACATCTCTATTCTGATTTTGCGTTTGATTTGTCTCCGCATGGAGATATCCGTTACCTCTATATTTTTGGTGCCATTGCGTTGTTTATGCTGTTTATTGCTTGTATCAATTTTATGAACATTTCTACCGCTGGGGCCTCTAAGCGAGCCAAAGAGGTGGGCGTTCGTAAGGTGATGGGATCGAGGAAGCGGGATTTGGTTTGGCAGTTTTTGCTGGAATCTATCCTGCTTGCGATGCTTAGTTTGGCGATGGCGATTGTTTTGGTTTCCCTGGCATTGCCTTTGTTTAACGAAGTTGCGGATAAGCAATTGAGCTTAAATTCACTGCCTATTCAGTGGCTGGTACCGGGACTGTTGTTGTTTGGGCTATTGGTGGGTACACTGGCGGGGAGTTATCCGGCGTTTTTCCTCTCGTCTTTTCGTCCTTCGGTAATATTGAAAGGAGGTTTAGGTATTGGGAATAAAAGCGTGAGTTTGCGGCAAGGGCTGGTGGTTTTCCAGTTTTTTCTTACGATAGCCCTGATGATTTGTACAGGTGTCGTTTTTCGGCAACTACAATTTATCCAGGATGCTAAATTGGGCTATGATACCTCCTCTGTATTGGTGGTGCCAGAATTGTGGGCATTGGGTAAAAACGAGGAGGTTTTTCGCCAGCAGTTGGCCCAGGATACTCGCGTGGTAAGCGCCAGCTATTCGGGTTATTTGCCAGCAGGATCTTCTTACAGCAACAATTTCTTTTTGATACCGGGCCAGGACAAGACCAAGATGGTGAAAACGCTGCGCTACGATGTCGACGAACACTATCTGCCTACGCTGAATATGAAACTGGTAACGGGCCGCAATTTTTCTTCCGAAATGGCAACCGACTCCAGTGGGATTATTCTCAACGAAGCCAGTGTGCGTGCCTTTGGCTGGCAGGAGGAAGAAGCCTTGGGGCAACAGCTGGTGTACGTTAATAACGAAGGACTGGGGACGACCTATCAGGTGCTTGGGGTTGTAGAAGATTTTCATTTCAAATCGTTGCACGAGCAGATTTCACCTTTAGTAATGGTGCTGGGGAGCAGGAGTGGTTCTGCCATCTTGAAAGTACAAACGGGTGATGTGGCAACCTTGCTAGCCGACCTCAAAAAGAGTTGGACGGCCCTGACCACTGAGCTGCCCTTTGATGCTTTGTTTTTGGATGAAAGAATTTACGAAACCTACAAAGCGGAAAGAAGAGTGGGAATCTTGCTAGCCGTTTTTGCTAGCCTGACCATATTTGTAGCTTGCCTGGGGCTGTTTGGGCTAACTGTTTTTGCCACGGAGCAGCGTACCAAAGAAATTGGTGTACGTAAAGTACTGGGGGCTTCGGTTGCGAGTTTGGTGCAGCTTTTGTCGAAGGACTTTATAAAACTGGTAGCAGTGGCCTACGTGTTGGCTTGTCCCTTGGCTTGGTGGGTGATGAACCAATGGCTGGAGGATTTTGCCTATCGGATAACGCTAAATGGCGGTGTTTTTGTCTTAGCGGGCATCCTGGCGCTGGCCATTGCTTTTGTGACGGTAGGGTATCAAAGCATTAAGGCGGCGCTTGCGCATCCGTTGAAGTCGTTGCGGAGTGAGTAGGGCTTTTAGGGTGCTAGGTATTTGGTACGGGGTACTTGGTATAATATTGCAGGCATAGGCTGATCAAACTGATATTGAAGCAGGTTGCGCGTGGCTATGCCAAAGCCCTACGCTTGGGACATATTTAGGAATGATTCAGGTAATGAAAGGAGTTTTAAACCTCCCTAATTAAAAGGTATTGACTTCCACTGAGGTGTTTCTTTTTGATTCTATCGCTTACCTCAACTGTCGATAATAAGCTAAACTCTCCACAATCTCTTCCTCAGTAGCTGTTTGGTTGACGGCTACCTTTCCCGCTGTGGGAATCAGGCTGAAATTGATGCGTGTATCTTCATTTTTCTTATCCTGGCGCATGGTAGAGAGGAGGAGTTCGTCGATACCTTCGGGAATGGCTTGATGGCCATAAATAGCTAGGAAGTAATCCGTGATGGCGGTAAGTTCGGGCTTGCTGAGGCTGAGCTGTTTTGCGGATAGCCAAGCTTCGCAGATCATCCCGGCGGCGATGGCTTCCCCGTGGAGTAGAGGCGTCGCTGTTTCCAGGAAATAACTTTCGATGGCGTGACCGATAGTATGGCCAAAATTGAGGGCCTTGCGGATACCTTTTTCATGAGGATCCTCCTGGACAATCTGTTGTTTTATAGCTACGGAGCGGGCTACCCATTTGCTCCAATCAATGTTTTCGAGATGGGTGATTTGTTGCAGTTCCTGCCATTGTTGTACATCAGCGATGAGGGCGTGTTTGATGATTTCGGCGAAGCCAGAGCGGAGTTCACGCGCAGAAAGCGTTTGAAAAAAGCGGGCATCAGCCCATACAGCGCGTGGATCACGAAAGAGGCCAATGCTGTTTTTTACACCATAAAAATCGATGCCGAGTTTGCCACCTACCGATGCGTCTACCTGAGAGAGTAGGGTAGTGGGGATTTGTATAAAGTCCATCCCACGCTTGAAGGTACCTGCGCAGAAGCCCCCCATATCGCCGATAACGCCACCACCCAGATTGAGCAAGCACCAGTTGCGGCCAGCACCTGCCTGGAAAAGTTGTTCCCAAATGTGCTGGCATGTTTCCAATGTTTTATGCTTTTCCCCCGCTGGAACGGTAATGTGATGGGGTTGGAAAGACGCTAATTGTTCCTTGATAAGTGGTAGGCAATGCTGGGCCGTATTGTCATCAGTGAGGACGGCGATGCCCGCAAAATCCTGGGCAGCCAGCCAACTTAGGTGGGCAGCGCTGATGGGGGAGATGTTAATGTCGTAGCAGTCGAGTTGTAGAACAGGCATGGGGGAGAAATTTTAAAACTAAAGTTTGCAGTAGCTTGGCGCTAAGATAATCATTAGTATTGCGCAGAAAATAAAACGCGATTTTGTTTTCGTGCTGTTTCTTAGAACGGGGCTATTTTAAGAAAAAGCATTACAAATATCTAGTAGCCAGTCCCGATCGGTAAGCAATTGAGTGTTTGCAATTGTCTGACGAATAGCTGCTCGTCGCGTTGGGGGGGTACGGAGGATACGAGCAAATATTTTGCAAAAGTTGAGGTAGGTCTGTTTCAGGTCGTGAGAAAGTTCTTTGTTGCGTTGGAGAAACATCATGAAAGCAGCCAAGAGAGAGGAGAGGGCATCTTCTTCCCCGGTCTCGAAATAAATTTTGGCGAGCAACACTCTTGCGCCCAGATAATAGTTGAGGTCGGTATACGCTACCCTGACGAGGTGCGACTGGGCTTTGTCCTGTTCCTTGGTGTAATAGAAGAGCTCTGCTAAGTTATAATGGTAGGCATTTTGCTGAAAAGCTTCGGGTAAATAGGGCAAAAACTTTTCGATAAAAACTTGGGCTGCTTCGTATTCCTTTTTGCGGAGGAAAAGCTTGATGACATTGGCGTAGGTCCAGGGAGAAAGCTGCCCATCTATGATGAGGAACCGTGATTCAATCCCCGTCAGGTAAAGCTGCAGGGCTTCTTGTACGTAAGGTTCGCGACCTTTACGGATTTTTCGCGCGCAATAATTGATCGCAAATTGATAAATCTCCGTAAGGTCGTGGTGAGAAATTTGATCGGTATACCGCTTCAAGTTGCCCTTAAGGTTGATAAAATGAGCTTCTTCCGATTCTTCACTGAGCATTTGGTAAATATCAAGATAGAGTCTAATGATGGGTTCGTGGCCTACAGGGCTGGCTTTAAGGTGGACAATCCAGGGTTCTGAAATGTTGATTTCGTAAACTGACTTAAGAATTTGCTGGCGATCCAGCATAGAGCAAGCGAGGTTCAATCGGCGCAAGTAATAGTAAGTGTCAAGGTCATGAGCGGCTTGTTGAATGGCAAGATCAAAGACCCTGTTTTTTTGCCGTACATAGTGTTGGTCCAGCGTTTCGGCATAGCGTGCTTTATTGCGAAAAAAATCAAAGCTATTACCCGTGGGTGTTGTAAGCTGCTGGCTGATGGATCGCTTTGCTGAGTCGTAATGTTTTTCCAGATTTCGTTCTGAAAAAACCTCCAGAGCTCCTAATTCTAGGGCTAAAGGGGTATTTGTTATCTTTTGTAGGCTTAGAAAATGAGTGGCGAGTTTATTTAATCTACTTAAGGCATACGTCAAGGTCTTGGCATTGTAATCCTGGTTGGGCCAGATCGTTTTGGCCAGTTCTTTGCGACTCTTTAAGCCCATACTGTCTGAGCTTAGCCACGTTTTTAGTATCCCTAATAAAGATAATAATTCAGGATCCTTATTGTAAAAAGGAGAAGCCAGGAAATCTTCCAGATCGTTCCATTCCTTATCTTTTAATGAACTAAGTAGAGGAATGACCTTTGATTTTTTCATAAATAATTAAAATTTAGCAAAATCGTATTTCGGTAAACAAGCAAAACATATTTAATTTAATTCAAATATTTATCAAGTAAATAATTGATTATAAGTTTTTTATTTGTGTAAAATAGGTTTTTAATGTTTTTATTGTTGATTATTTTTTTGGCAATTTAATAAAAATGTGGTTGCCAATGCTACGGATAACGATCACCTTTGTTAGGCAAAGAGAAAAAAGCAGAAGATTATGCGAAAGATATTATCCGTGACATTGTTGCTTTGCCTGATGCTGACAGCAGGAAGAACACAGGAGGTTTGGCCTGGGGACGTTAATAACAACGGTAAAGCAGACGGAGTAGACCTGTTGTTTTGGGGTTTGGCTTACGGAGCGGAAGGACCTGCCCGTATTGACGAAACCACTGATTGGTCGGCACAACCCCTACCGACTTTATGGCCAAGCAATTTTCCTAACGGCCTCAACTTTGCCTACGCCGATTGTAATGGAGATGGTATCGTAGATGAGGATGATTTTTCAGGCGCAATAGACGACAACTTCGGCTTAGAGCATCCTCCCGTTACGGCAAATGGTTACTCCAATGGGTCTGGCAACGCACCACGCTTGCGCTTGACGCCCAGTGCGACCCTCGTGGAGGAAGGAGCGATGGTTAATATTGGGTTTAGTATCGAGGATGCTGATCAGCCTATCTCTGATTTCTATGGTTTAGCCATTAAGCTGAGTTATACAACGAACTTACTGGCAGGAGACGACGGCCCGGATTTTGATTTAACGGAAAACAGCTGGGTGGAGGTAGATGGATCCTACGTACAGGAAATGTTTGTAGATAACAACGGCTTAGGAACAGCCGAGTTAGCCCTTACCCGAACCAATCAGCAGGCAGTAGCCGTAGGTAGCGGTGATATAGGAACATTTTCCATTATTGTGGAAGATATCATAGTTGGATTAGAGGTGGATACTTTCACCCTGCGTATTGATAGCGTACTGCTGATCGACGAACATTTTATCATGACACCAATCATTCCTGATACGACGCAAATTATCATTGCTAAAGACACTTCAAAACTAACGTCGGCCAGCCACCTTCCGTGGGCCCAAAACGGAGCGGCCAGCGTGGTGATTTATCCGAATCCTGCTACTCACTTTTTGCAAATAAGCACCTCCGTAGGTATCGAACAGATGGTCTTGGTAGATCAATTGGGAAGGGCAGAAGTGGTCTTGGATAGCGCGGTTCCCAAAGGCAACTACCGCTATGATGTTGGGGATCGCCAACCAGGGGTCTACTGGTTGAAAATAAGAACAACAGCGGGTATGCTCAGCAGAAAGCTGGTGATTGCACCGGATTGATGCGAAGTGGCACGGTGGGTTGGTTTGCCCAAGGTGTAGCCTGATCACAAAAAATCTCAGAGAAACTAATAGTTGAATTTACTGATACGAATTGTACCGTACTGCCTTGACAGTACCTGGACATTTCTTAACCTAAAAATCGTTTTAATATGAAAAATCTAATTTATTTATTGCTGCTCGGATACTCGGTAACACTTTTTTCTGGATGTAATTTTCTCAATCACGACGATGATACATTGGAACCCAATCCAGTGGTGTTACCTCCTGTAGCGGAAGATTTTATAGCGGAGAACTATCCCAGTCATTTTATTAGCAGCACCGATACAGAAGACCTGTGCGATAGTACACTGGTGTTAGAAGTAGAGCTGGAGGATGGCCCAGGGCCTGATGTAGATCTCTATTTTTCCCTTGATGGAACCTTCTTGTTTACAGAGACGGATATCAGTCTGATAGATTTGCCCGAGGCTGTACGCAATGCTATCAGCAACAACTTTGCAGATTACTCGATCAATGAGCAAAACATTGAACGGCATGATTATCCAGATGGTGCTATCGAATACGAGGTAGAATTGATACATAACATCACTGGTGACGAAGACGACGCCGTTTTTAACCCCAATGGAGAATTGCTTTGTTTTGAAGCTGATCACAACGATGACAACGGTAATGGCAACGGCACCGGTGTAAATATTCCAGACGAGGTTCGCAATTTTATTCAAGATCAATATTCAGGCTACATCATTACCAGTTCAGAACAAGAAGATATTTGTGACGATGTACCCATGTACGAAGTAGAATTAGAGGACGGCCCAGGGCCTGATATGGATTTGTATTTCAACTTAGACTGGGTATTCCAATTTAGTGAAATTGAAATTTCTGTGAATCAACTTCCTGCGGCAGTTACGGATGCAATCAATACCAATTATGCAGGCTATGAAATTGATGAGGACAAGGTGGAGCAGCTAGAACGTCCTGACGGATCGCTGATGTATGCGGTTGAGCTGGAATCTAATGACAACGATGCAGAAGTCATCTTCCATGCTGATGGCAGCATCTACTGCGAGGATCAATAGGCGGAAAAAATAATAACTGGGTGTGATTCATTCTTATCCACGCTAGAGTGGGCTAAGTGACGCTTCCTGGGCCATTACTTCGGTTTTGTGCTCAGGAAGTTTTTTATTCAATAAGCTCCGCCAGCGTATCCACACTCCAGGCAGCGGCTTTTTCGGCAAATAGAGGTTTAGTTTTGGCCCAGGTGTTGCGGAAGAGGTCGGAGTGGCGGTAGTTTTCCAGGGCTTCTTCACTCTCCCATTTACTGAAAGTAAACAATACATTTTCTTGCCTTTTACCACGCCACAGTTCCAGGTGCAGACAGCCAGGAAAGGCACGGATATGGGCACTGCTCTGGCGAAAGACCTCAAGGAAGTTATCTATTTCTTCAGGGCGAAACGTCATTTTTACGATACGTTTGAAGGAGGGCATATTTTTAGATTAATGAATAATGATTTTCCCTTCCGCTATGCGGTTGTCGGTATCTCCCACGACATAGAAATACATTCCAGCAGGTAGGGTTTGTACCTCTAACGTGATGCGAGGAGTCAGGATCGTTTGCTGATGGATCAATTGGCCGAGGCTATTGAAGAGATACAACTGTTGTCCTTCACCAACGCCAAAGATATCAAAATTGAGTATTTCACTGGCGGGATTTGGAAATGCCTGAATGTAGATTTCATCATCATCCAGCGTACCCGTACTACAACTACCAAACATAAAACGGTCCATGAAATCGAGGCGTTGAAGTGTCCATGTTTTTAGATAATCAATTTCTTCACTATAGGTGCTACCGACAAAATTATTGGGCCAAACATATTCGCCAAGAATAGGCCAGCGGGAGAAGTTGCGGGGCTGCGCTTCCTCCAAAAAGCTTACTTGCTCATCAATAAAACCCATGATGGAATCCGTATGCCAGGGGCCTGAGCGCAGTTCTCGCCAGCGGCAGTTCATGGCATTTGCAAAAGCGGTGTCTGCAGTAATCATTCTAGCCCAGAACGGAGGATTGAGCCAAGCGTCACCCGAGCAGACTGTGTTGAAATCAAGCTCCCATCCCGAAGTTAGATTAGCTTCACAATAATCGACGTTGCCCCAGGCGAGATTGTAATCCCATAGCGGCCCGGCGTAGAGTTTTCCCCCGTTGCTGTCTTTCTTTTTGTAAAGGAAAGTACTGATGCGGTAGCTATCTATATTTTTACACAACTCGGTAGTAAGAATGTAATCTACGAAAGAATTGACGTCGATATAGTTTTTGTAGCCCGTAGCAGGATCATCAAGGTTTTCGCTATAAATAGCAGATTCAAAATCAGTAATATAACTGCTGATGTATTCGAGCTGTTGGTCGGTAATATCTGGCAGCTCCGGATAGTGAAGCAGGTAATTGGTGCTCTGAAAACCACCACTGAGGGGCGCGAAGGGCGAGGTCCAGGCAATGGCGTCTCCGCCAGTTTCTTTATCAAGCTTGACAATATAGCCGCCGGTGAGTTCGTCACCAGCGTTGTCCTCCTCTGTTAGTTTGGCAATGTCTACCCTGCCATTATCACGTTTGATCTTTTCCATGAAGACGTAGACCCCTCGATAGTCGCCATTGATGAAAACCTCACAAAGTTGTGTGCGTGGCACCCAGTGACCGGTGCGGCGGCCCATCTCGAAGGTGAGTACATTTCTCAATAGGCTTTTGTCACTAAAAGGGCCGTTTAGTATCCAATCATTTTCGGAAGGCATTCCAAAAAGAGAAACATTGTTGTTTTCCCCTTGCGCATCGCGCGTTTCCAGCCCGTACGACTTTTTGGGGAAAATCGCTGAGGAAGACCCCCTGATTTCAATACCGATGAATCCATTGTACTCATTGCCCGAATCACCAAGGTAATTCCGCTGGTCGGAGCCGTTGTGAATGATCTGCATATTACCCAATACCTTAGGCTCATCAGGTATTTCTTCGTTGGTATTGATGACCACAAGAGGAAGGTTGGTACTGCTAAAGGCTGGCGGCGAAAAAATGCCTGTTGTAGGGCGATAGTCGCGCCGATTGTTGCTAATACCAGCATGCAGCCAGACTCTGGCACTGAGGTCGCTGGACGTTTCATCTTTGTTGTGAACCTGCACCGCGAGTACGTTATCCCCTTCGTTGAGGATAGTTGTCAATCTTTGGCCTCCTATTAATACATGTTCCGGTTCACCGCCTTGATAAAGGAGCGCCTCTCGATCATCGATGGCAGTTTGATTGAAAGCGGGGATGCCACTGCCGGCTACATTTCGGCGAGCAACTTCCTGGCCGTTGAGATAAATGACGATGCCATCATCGTAGTCAAACTGAAGTAAAGCTTGTTTTACGACATCGAGGTCGGTGATCTCAAACCGGAGGCGCATAAAGCAAGATAAAGTAGGCGTAATGGTGGTTTGATCATCATCGTCGCCATAGCCAATACCCCCGTTGCCAGTGAGCCAGGCGGTATCATCAAAGTTCAAGTTCACCCAGTCGGCGTCAACAGGAGAAGAAGGGAGGAGGTAGTGCCATTCATCCGTTTCGAAAACAACGGTTTCCCAGTGGTTGACTTGTGCGCATACATGAAAGCCAAGTATTAAAAGCACAACGGTCATCAATTCTCTCATCCTCTAGCTGATTGATTTTTTTAAGTACGCTAAGGTAATAGACAATCAGTAAAGTTTTGTTGAGGTGGTTTTGTTTTTAAAATTTGTTTAATAAATAATTTGTGTTTTAGTGTATGGCGACTTATATTTGCAATGCAGAAAGGAATAGACCCATTCTTTTCTACTCATCGGTTCTACCCCTCATATGGTCAGTGAGGAATATCAGAGGTTTTTTTACGCAATGCTGGCTCTACTCCGTTGAGAGTGGAGGTATAGAAGCGTGCCCCTGTTTGTAAAAGCAGGCGGTGTGTGGTGAACCGGATGGAATCTACTCCATAGAATGGGTGGGTTCCCGCCCTGGCGGGCGTGTGGCAAGGCGAGGCAAAATCAAGCAAAAAAATCCCGAATCACGTCCCAATCGTCAGTTAAAACGCGAAGATTCCTATCATAACAAGCGTCTTGTTTTCTGCCCAATACTAAGGTCATAAAATGAAGGTAATGTTTAGGGAGAGACAACGAATAGTAATCTTCTACTTTCAAACTTGTTTTTAACTTCATTAGGGGCCATGCCTTCTCCCGTCCCGACTTTTCTAGTCGGGACGGGAGAAGGCACCTGGCTGTTCGCTCTTTCCGCTCCTTAGGGTCGGGTTTTAAACCCGACCCTAAGGAGCGGAACCGCTGCCATCCATTGTCCTGCTCTCCCTATGAATCGGTATCCGCCGTGCTTCAAGCCCTGCTTTGCGCACCGTTTTTGAGCCTTCTTCTTTGAAGACATTGCACACTAAGCGCTTATTTCGTAAATTACAGTAACCGAATTCCTTCCTCATCCAATTTCTCTGAACGATGAAACAACTAGTACGTCTGTCACTTTTACCGCTATGCTTTTTCTTTTCTCATATTAGCCAGATCTCTGCTTTTGATATTTGGGGCATTGAAATTCAGGCCCAGCAAACAGGGCTTTTGTCCATTGATGCCTCGATTGTTGTATATATCAAAGGCGCGGCAGTACAAACGGATGGTTTTCGCGATTCGCTTAGCTTGTCTTGGGGAGATGGTACGATAAGCCGCGTAGCAATCTCGAACAACGCCGATATCAATGGAGATGGTTTTCCTGATGGTACACCGGTAGATGAGAATTTTATCAAGTACATCTATTCAGGGGCTCATACCTACGCTACGATGGATAGATATTTATTATCGGTGGAGAATCCCAATCGAGGTAATGGTATCATAAACGTTAACTTTCCTAATTCAATAAGTATCAACCTGTATACTGAATCGGAAATTACCTTAACGGAAGATTATGAGCATAATCACTTGCCTGTATTCTTAGAAACACCTACCAATTATGCTTTTATTGGACAACAGTACCTTCACTTACCCAACGCTTTTGATATTGATGATGACAGCTTGGTGTACGAATTGGTCGTGCCTAAACAGGGGCCAAACGACCCCGTACCCAACTATTTTGGCATCGGGTCACTGGCAACAATTGATTCCGAAACAGGAACTTTCTATGCCTTGATTGACCAAGCAGGAACTTACACTTTTGCTATCCAGGTTTCCAGCTACCGAAATGGGATGCTCATGGACAGGGTCGTTCGGGACATGAAATTTTTCGTAGAAGATACAGACGGAGAAAATGATCGACCATCGTTTCAGCTGAATACGCCCCTCACGGTGATCCAGCAAGTAAGCGTTGGTGATACCGTTCGTTTTCAGGCGATTGCCCAAGACGATAACACCACCATACCCGCCGTGCGTGCTACCAGCGGACTCTTCGATTATTATGCAGAACCAGCTTCGATCAATATCGACTTGGCCGTCGCAGATTTTGAGTGGATTGTCCGCGAGGAGCACGTCCGTGCCCAACCTTATCCTGTCGTTCTTCGAGCCAAAGATGACGGATACGTATTTGGTTATGCGAACTTTGCTTTGGTTCGCTACCGCGTAAGTGGCGGCCCAACCTCTACTGACGATCTGCCGGAATCACCTACGCTCACGCTTTATCCCAACCCTGCTAATGGTTGGCTGCGGGTAGATATGTCTCCTTCGTTGGCAACGAAAGTGATCAATTACCAGGTATTCACTTATGATGGGAAGTGGGTACTGTCGGGGGCGTTTCGCGGGAATAGCGAGCAGCTAGAAGTGGGGATGCTACCCGCAGGCATGTACCTATTGCAATATGAAATTGAGAGGAAGCTGTACCAACAGCGGTTTGTCATTCAATAAAATCACCACCCAACTGACCATTAGCCCCATCCCCGGCCCTTCCCATTATTGAAAATGGCCTCGTTTCGGGTTGCGTTTCACAAGGGAGGGGAGGCATTGTGAAAAGTCGGAGTTCGGAAGTAGGAAGTATATTTAGCGTACCCAAATTTCCATCAACAATCAACACCACGAAGTAGCCGCGAAGCGAGACTCCCAAACCCTCGAACCAACAAACAATCCAACCAACAAACCATCCAACCGTTTTTATTCCAAAATCTGCAACTTGGCAAACTTCAGCATGATTTTCTTCTCAGGATTGGTAATGCCTTTGAAATGAATTTGGGCGATCCCGTTGTCGATGTGGATGACCTTGCCTTTGCCAAACTTAAGGTGGAGGACAATCATGCCTGCACGAATCTGATCGTTGGGGCTGGGTTTGAAATCTTTAGGATCAATGACTGGTTTGAGTGGGCCAGCTTGGTTGCGCTTGAAATGCCCCGTCACCCTAGCTGCAGGAGGGCCCATAGGCGTACGCGCATCACTGCTCACACTGCTGAGGTTGGCGGTATTGGTGACATGATGAGCAGGTATTTCTGTTAGGAAACGGCTAGGCTCGTTATAGCTCATTTTACCAAAACGGTAGCGGGCATTGGCAAAGCTCAAGGTCAAAAATTCTTCTGCCCGCGTGATGGCAACATAAAAGAGACGACGCTCTTCATCAAGCCCTTCCGGCGTGTCCATGCTCATGAAGCTGGGGAAGAGTTTTTCTTCCAAGCCAGACACAAAAACGGAACGAAACTCCAGGCCTTTGGCCGCATGGACAGACATCAGCGTCACATTATCCGCATTTTCGGGGTCCTTATCGTCGGCATCCGTCAAGAGGGCGATGTTTTGTAAATAGCTGGCCAAGCCTTTGTCCTGAGTATCTTCCGTCTCGCCAGCGGTTTTTTCTTCTGCGACGAAGGCCTGGATACCATTCAGCAACGATTGATAGTTCTCCTGGCGGCTCATGCCCTCGATAGAGTTGTCCTTTTTATAAAAGTCCTCTAGTTTTGAACGCTTGGATATCATCGTCGCGACCTCAAAAGCATCTACTTTGTCCAGTTTTTTGCGGGCGCTTTCTATGATGTCAATAAACTCATTGAGGTTACTGCGGGTACGACCAGTAGCAGGAAACTGCTTGATAGCATCCCATAAACTGATGTTCTGGTGGTTAGCCAGGTCCATTATTTTGTCTACAGTCGTTTTCCCAATGGCCCTTTTGGGGAAATTAATGACGCGGCGCAGTGCTTCCTCATCTTTGGGGTTGACGACCGCACGGAGATAACCGATAAGGTCTTTGACCTCTTTACGTTGGTAGAACGACTGACCTCCAAAAACGCGATAAGCAATATTGTAACGTCGCAGGTATTCTTCAAAAACCCGGCTCTGAGAATTGGTCCGATACAGGATGGCCATTTCTTTATTGGTCAGGTGGTTGCGCGTTTTTTGCTCCAGAATAGTGTCTACAATACGTTTTCCTTCTTCGTTATCGGTGGTGGCTTTTATGACCGTAATCTTTTGGCCAGTTCCCTTGTCAGACCAGATTTTTTTCTGAATCTGCCGCTTGTTATTGGTAATAACCTCGTTGGCGGCCTGTACAATGTGCTCCGTAGAGCGGTAATTTTGCTCTAATTTGAAGACCTGGATATTGTGTTTCTGAAAGTCCTTTTCAAAATCCAAAATATTCTGGATCGTCGCCCCACGGAAAGCATAGATAGACTGTGCATCATCACCTACAACACTAATGTTGCGGGGGCTGCCGTCGTACTGAACAAGCTTACGGACGATGGCATACTGAAGATGGTTGGTATCCTGAAACTCATCCACGAGCACGTAGCGAAACTTCTCGCGGTATTTTTTCAAAATCTCTTCCTTGCTTTGGAGCAATTCATAAAGACGGTAAAGCAGGTCGTCAAAATCCATGGCTCCTGCTTTCTTACAACGTGCAGTATAAGCAGCATAGAGTTTGTACATGGCAGGCATCCGCGACTTGCGATCCTGGGTCATCAGTTCCTCATTCTGCTGGTAAAGCTTAGGGGTAATGAGGTTGCTCTTGGCGGAAGAAATACGTTGACGAACACTATTTACATTATAAGTGTCGGTATTAAGGTTGTTTTCCTTGATCAGCAGCTTGATCAGGCTTTTGCTATCATCAGAATCGTAGATCGTAAAGTTGCTGGGGTAGCCAATGTGCTCGGCTTCCACCCGCAGAATACGGGCAAATAAAGAGTGAAAAGTACCTGCCCACACCCGGCTGGCACGGTGACCTACCACTTTTTCGATACGTTCCTTCATCTCCCGTGCGGCCTTGTTGGTAAAGGTCAGCGCAAGAATTTCCCAAGGCGCAACGCCCTGCTCAATGAGGTAGGCGATGCGGTAGGTCAGTACCCTGGTTTTACCAGAACCCGGCCCCGCCACAACGAGCACAGGCCCATCGGTGTTGATAACTGCCTGGCGCTGAACATCGTTTAACTGATCGAGATAAGAAGACGTAGGAGATGGAATCAAAACTGCTTTATTTTGACTGCAAGATACGGGATCAAGCGAAAAGAAAGAGGAGATCAACGAAAGAATTGACATCTTCTTAAATACGTTTCCAATTAAGGTCGATGGAAAAGTAATGGGCCATCAATTTTTCTCGTTCAGCTAGAATAAGTCCTTGTTCAGACAACCTTTTCCTTTATCAATCAATGAAATTGACTAATTTTCTGTCCAGTGTATTGAGCAAAAAACGAATACTCAATTTATTTTATGCTGTTCCTTAAGTTAATACTATGCGAATATTATTTTTCCTGTTTCTGACAATTGTTTTTTTAATACCCGCACAAAGTCAGCGTGAAACCTGGCAAACGCGTGAAGGCAAAGTGAATTTCCTTTCGGATGCCCCTTTAGAGATGATCGCGGCAAGCTCTAACGAATTACGAGGGGTACTGGATGTCGAAGAAAACACCTTTGCTTTTGCGGTAAGCATCAGTTCTTTTGACGGTTTTAACAGCCCCTTGCAGCGACAGCATTTCAACGAAAACTACCTAGAGAGCACCCTTTTCCCACAGACAAGCTTCAAAGGCCGCATCATTGAGCAAGTGGATTTTAGCAACGATGGGGAGTATGTCATCCGTGCCAAGGGGATTTTAAATGTACACGGAGTGGAACAGGAACGGATTATTAAAAGTACACTGGTTGTAAAAGGAAATAGTATTAGTATTACAAGTAACTTTTCCGTTCGCCTGGATGAACATAATATTACTATTCCCAGAATTGTCAATCAAAAAATTGCGGAGGTTATACAAGTAGAGGTTGCAGCAGTATTAATAAAAAGGAGCAACCCTTGAAGCAGCTAATTGGTATATGGAGCATTTTGTTATGGGCAGGTGTTGTTTCGGTAGTAAACGCGCAATACCTGTCTTATGATTGTATTTCGGAAGAGAGCGATTTGATAGAGGGAAACTATAGTACCTTGTTACAATCTTTCGATGGTAGCTTATGGGTAGGAGCCAGTGCCGGGTGCTGGAAATATGATGGCGAAAATACCTTGCCAGTCCCTCTCAACGGTGTTTTCAATACCTTGGATATTAGTGCTGTCTATGAAGATGCGGAGGGCAAAAAGTGGATGGGTTATAGCACTGGTCAGGTCGCGTATGAAGATGAGTTGGGGCAGTTTCTCCCTTGGGAAATAGAAGAGGGTTGGCCTCAAGCCAGGATTACAGCGATGCAGAAAGATAGCCTGGGACAACTATGGATTGCTACTTATGGAGAGGGCGTTTATTGCTATCGTAAAGGAAGGCTTTATCAGTTTGGTAAAGAGGAGGGCCTCGTCAGTGAAGATATTTATGACCTTGTTATTGATCAGGCTGGATTGGTTTGGGCTGCTAATGATGCAGGTATTTGTTTGCTAAGCTGGCAAGAAGGTGAGAAAGAGGTACGTAGCTTTTCTACAACCGATGGTTTGCCCGATAATATTGTTACCCATCTTTTTGCTGACCCTGATAGTGGCGTTTGGCTAGGTACCTACGACGCAGGTATTGCCTATTGCCAAGTGAAAAATAACCAACTAAAAGTAAGCTTGCCGGACATTTGGCCTGGTGGGGTCGTGAGTAGTATTGCTAAGGTAGACCAGGGCCAGCTTTGGGTGGGCACCCAGGAGCAGGGACTGCATGTATTTATGCTTAAAGAACAAAAGGTTATCCGCCAGGAGACCCAGCTGGAACATCCTCCGCAGCGTATCGTCAAATTACTCTTTGATCAGGAAGGCTTGTTGTGGATACTCTCACATGATCAGGGGCTTTGCAGGGTACAAGCCCGTTTGCTCAACTGGGATAACCTTCCCGTTGCCACCCAGGCAATTGCCATAGATCAGCAGAACCAGATCTGGGTAGGTAGCCAGAAAGGGCTTTATTATCGGCCAGCTTCCGGAGGTGCGTTAGTTCCTTATAAATTGGCGGAAGATTTGAATATTATCAGTTTGCATGTCGATCATCACAACCGATTATGGCTGGGAACTTTTGGGGAAGGCTTGTTTATATTGGATGCTGAAAAATTAGATTTACAAGAGATTGGGGCAGCTCACGGTTTAGGCAATGGAAGTATTCTTTCAATCAGTGGGGATGCTAATGGTATCTGGCTGGCTACCTTGGGGGGCGTCTATTATTCGCCATCGCCTAGCGCCGGAGGATTACCTCGCTTTAGCAGGCCCGAAGCAACCCAGTCGATTGGGACGGATTTTCTATATTGTAATCATATTGACCATGCAGGTAATGTTTGGTTTGGTACCGATGGTCATGGCGTGAGTTATGTACAAAAAGACGGTACTCTTAAGACCTTTCGGACAAGTAAGGATGGCACTTCAATTAATGCTGTTTACGCTATTACGGAAGATGGCCGCGGACGGATTTGGATCAGCACGAATGATCAACAGCTCTACTATTTAGAAGAAGGAAGCTTCCAAAAACCAAAGAAACCCATGGCCTTTGGCCGGAACGAGGTGATTGGCATCGGTAGTGATCATTTTGGCAATATTCTTATTACGCACCAGCGAGGTTTGATGGTGTACGATGTGGCTACCGAAGAGACGATTGATTACCATCATTTTTACCAAGAGGCTGGTTTTTCTCCGGCATTAAATGCTGTAGCAACAGATAAGGAAGGCAAAGTATGGCTTGGAGGAATAAGGCAGTTGCTTTGTTACACTCCTTTTTATGGTAAATATCGGCAGCAGCCGCGCTTGCATCTTGAGCAAATTTCCGTGTACTTGGATCCTTTGGATTTTGAAAACAAAACAGTGTTGAAGGCGAATGAGAATAATCTTATTTTTAGTTATCAGGGTGTTTGGCTCAGTGATCCCGAGGAAGTGCGTTTTCGCTATCAATTGAAAGGCTTTGACCAGGATTGGATTGCTACTCGCGATCACCAGGCGGTATATTCTAATTTACCACCAGGACGGTATGAATTTGTCGTTACTGCTTCCCAAAATAATCAATTTTCTTCTTCGGAGCAGCGAGTAAGCTATGCTTTTAGAATTCGCCCACCGCTCTATTTGCAGGGCTGGTTTATTGGAGCCTCCATTTTGTTGGTAGTATTACTGGGAAGGTATTTTTTACAAAAAAGAGAAGGACGGCTGCAAAAAGAAGCCCTTTTGTTAAAGGATAAAGTGGAAAGCCAGTATGAAACCCTGAAAAGTCAAATCAACCCCCACTTTTTGTTCAACTCCTTTAATACGCTGGTTGCACTCATTGAGGAAAACCCCAAAGGTGCAGTAACGTACGTAGAAAAATTGGCTGATTTTTATCGCTCGATTTTACAGTATAGGGAGCAAGATGCAGTGAATTTGAGTGAAGAAATTCAAGTGGTAAAAGATTATCATTTTCTTCTCACGCAACGGTATCAGGATCATTTGCAGTTGGATATTGCTGCGCTGCCACAGGGGAAGAGAGTACCTCCTTTAGTGGTGCAAATGTTGATAGAGAATGCCGTTAAACATAATGTCATAAGCAGGCATCATCCGCTTAAGATTTCTATATACACGGAAGCCAATTATTTGGTAGTAGAAAATGCTATTCAACCTAAACTCACCAAGCAGCCTTCGACAGGTTTCGGGTTGCAGAATATTCGTAACCGTTATGCCCTGCTGAGTACCTTGCCTGTTAAACTAGAACAGGATGAGAAGTTTTTTCGGATAAGTATCCCCCTTGTTGTTGATAAATTAAGCCAATGAAAGTATTAATTATAGAAGATGAACCTGCGGCTGCTCGCCGACTAAAGAAATTGGTGATAGAGATTCTGCCAGAGGTAGAATTATTGCCAGTACTGGAAAGTATTGCCGAAAGTGTTGCTTTTCTCGATCAGCAACCCGCTCCTGATCTGATCCTCTTGGATATCCACCTAGCTGATGGCGCCAGCTTCGAAATTTTTCAACACGTTACCGTGAAAATACCAGTTATTTTCACTACTGCTTATGATCAATATGCGATAGATGCCTTTCAAGTGAACGCGATTGATTATTTATTAAAACCCATTAAAAGAGAAGCATTAGCCAAGGCTATCAATAAGTTTAAAGGTCAGCAAGTTGCCCCATCTATAGACTATCAGAAACTGGCTCAGCAATTGGAGATTCGTAGCGAGGCACGCTTTTTAATTCGCCTGGGGCAGCAAATAAAGCTATTAGATGTAAAAGATATTGCCTACGCTTATACTGAAGATCGTATCACCTTTTTTATGACCAATAATGGTCGACGTTATCCCGTAGATTACTCGTTGGAAAAGCTGGAAGAACTCCTTCCCGAAGATCGCTTTTTTCGGATCAACAGACAGTTTATTGTGGGGCTATCTGCTATTGAAGAAATGGTCACTTATTCAAAAGGGCGGGTGAAATTAACGCTCCAACCCGCTGCCGAACAGGATACCATCGTGAGCACGGAGCGCTCTCCTGTTTTCAAAAAATGGCTGAATGCTTATTAGGTTTTTCTGTTTTTCCCGCTCAGGCAGCAATTGTTCCCGTTCAGTAGAAAGGATTTTCAAGAGCGCTATTCTGCCCTTATGTTTGTTGCAAATAGCGACACTAAGAAATGGCGAAAATTATTCAGACGAGTTTGGGAGTGGTAATCCTGCTAATGGTAATCATTCAGTTCAATTCCTGTAAGCACGACCCTTTCATCACGGAGGATGATATGATGCCCATTGACACGACGGGCAATCCAATTGATACGACAGAGATGGGAGAGCCCTGTGATCCGGATAAAGTGTATTTCGAATTAGAAATTCAGCCGATCCTCATCTCCAACTGTGCATTCAGTGATTGCCACGATGCCGCTTCCGCGCAAGATGGCGTGGTGCTTACGAGCTACGAGCGGGTCATGCAAACTGCTGATGTGCGGGCTTTTGATTTGGATGGTAGTGACTTGTACGAAGTCATCACCGATAATGATCCCGATAAAAGAATGCCGCCGCCGCCGCGTGCTGGCCTTACCAGTGCCCAGGTTAACTTGATCGCTGCCTGGATCTTACAAGGTGCTGAAAACCTGGAATGTGACCCCGACGCTGGTGGCTGTAACACAGACAATGTAAGCTATGCTGCAACCATTGTCCCCATTCTCCAGAATACTTGCTTGGGCTGCCATAGTGGAAGTGCTCCATCAGGAGGAATTAATTTATCCACTCACGCTGGTGTCCAAACCGTAGCACTCAACGGCCGACTAGTAGGAGCCGTTAGTCATAATTCGGCTTATTCGCCAATGCCACAAGGTGGACAAAAACTTTCCGATTGTAAAATTGATCAGATTCGTGCCTGGGTAGATGCCGGTGCTCCTAATAATTAGAAAAAATGCTAAAGTCATCATCATTACTGTTACTATCGGGCCTGGCCTTATTGGTAACCGCTTGTTACTATGATGTGGAGGAAGAATTATATCCCACACTAGAATGTTTGACGGATAATGTCAATTACAGCGAGGAAATACTTTCTATCATCAGTACCAATTGCTACAGTTGCCATAACGCTGCCTCTAATTTTGGCAACGTCACACTGGAAGGATATGCTGCCCTGAAAACGCGGGTAGACAACGGACAACTTCTCAAAGTCATCCGCCACGAATCAGGGGTTTCTCCGATGCCGAAAAATCAACCACAATTGGTTGCTTGCGATATTGCAAAAATCGAAGCCTGGGTCGCCGCTGGTGCCCCGAATAATTAATTCAACTTAGCTATGAAGAATATAATTAAATACGGCCTTTTATTGGCTGTTATTGGTGCTGGTATAGGCGTTTACCTCTGGAATAAGCCCCACGAGAATATGGATCGTGCCAAGACGGATGTTCAAATCTCCGCAGGTGAACTGTTTACGGCTTTCGCCGAAAATGAAGCGCAGGCCAACGAAATCTACCTGGATAAAGTAATCGCAGTTACTGGTAAGGTGCGAGAAGTGAGCAAATCCCCCGAAGGACTCGTGAAAGTGACGCTTGACAGCGGCGACGAGATGTTCGGTGTTATCTGCCAGCTCGACGAACTCAGCGAGCATCAGCGTACGGAGTTTCAGCCAGGAGAATCCGTAATGCTTAAAGGAAAATGTACCGGAATGCTCATGGATGTTGTCCTGGTACGTTGTGTCGAAGTAAAATAAAATTTCCCCAATCATATCTTCGTCTCGGACGGAGATCAAATTTATTAAACCAATGCAAAAATTCTTTTTTCTTTTAGCGGTAATCCTCCTGGTTGGAGGTACGGTAAATGCCCAGAAATATTTCACCCGCGCAGGTAAAGTCACCTTTACTTCGGAGGCCCCGGTGGAAAAAATTGAAGCTGTTAACCAATCTGCAACGGCCATCCTGGATACAGAGAGCAGCCGTATGGAATTCGCTATTCTTATTAAAGCTTTTCAGTTTGAAAAAGCTTTGATGCAGGAACATTTCAACGAAAATTACATGGAAAGTAGCACTTATCCCAAGGCCACTTTCAAAGGACAAATCGACGATGCCACTGCTGTGAATTGGGGTAAAGACGGCAGCTACCCTGTTACCGTTAGCGGAGATATGACGATCCATGGAGTAACCCAAAAACTAACCGCCCCAGGTACCATTACCATCAAAGAGGGCTCCATCGCTGCTCAGTCTACTTTCACCGTAGCAGTAGCAGACTATGGTATTGAAATTCCTTCAGTGGTAGCCGAAAATATCGCTAAGGAAGTAACGATCGCTGTCGATGTTCAACTTGCTCAACTGAACAAGTAATGTCGTACCAGGAGCTACCAGAATGATTATTCTCGGTAGCTCCTATTTTAATTTTATATCATGAAGAACTGGATAATACTCCTTATTTTCTGCTGTTTCGGATGGTCTGCATACAGCCAGGATGATTTGCTGGGTTTGCTGGGTGAGGAAGAAACAACGGACTACGCCACAGCGGCCTTTAAAACCAATCGGGTGATCAACCTCCATAGCTTGGAGAGTACTGCTGCAGGTGTGCTGGATATCAAAATATCTCACCGCTTTGGTATGCTGAACAGAGGGGCTTATGATCTTTTTGGGCTGGACAATGCTACCATTCGTATCGGTGCTGATTATGGTATTACCAACCGCCTGACGGTGGGTTTTGGTCGCAGCAGTTATGAAAAAACCTTGGACGGATTTGTGAAGTACAAATTTCTCCGACAAAGTTCTGGCAAAAAAGTAATGCCTATTACTGCCGCTTTATTTGCAAGCACTGCGGTACAAGGTTTACGTTGGGCCAATCCTGATCGGGAGAATTATTTCTCCTCTCGGCTTACTTATACTTACCAGTTGATTTTTGGCCGCAAATTCAGCGACAATTTCAGCCTCCAGTTTTCACCCACGGTAGTACACCGCAATCTGGTCAAGTTTAGCATAGAAGCCAACGACGTTTACGCTGCCGCAATGGCTACCCGCATCAAGCTGACCAAGCGGATGGCGATCAATGCCGAATACGTTTATGTGCTTCCGGATCAGCTCGTCCCCGGCTACCGGAACAGCCTCAGCATCGGCTTCGACATCGAAACAGGTGGCCACGTCTTTCAACTCCATTTTACGAACAGTACCTCCATGATCGAAAAAGGCTTCGTTACCGAAACCAGCGGCGACTGGCTTGACGGGGGAATTCATTTTGGTTTCAATGTGAGTCGGGTATTTACGGTGCACAAGCCACGGCATTAAGAATTAGCAAGATTCGGCTCTTCTTAGTCTGGCTCAGATTAACTTTCCTTGGAAAGCCTTTTATTAGGAATAACATGAGTCATCCCGAATTTTGATTGTCATCAAAATCCGTGCTGACCAACGGCAAAACCTATCGTTAAAGACGAAGCCCCATGATTTCTATTAGTGAAATCATGGGGTTTTCTATAAATAGTCGGATAAATCACTCTTTTTAGCTATTTACGAATTCTTTCTAAGTTAAAGTCGGGCTGGATTTTGGCCTTAGCCAAAATTCGGGATGACTTATGTTGAGTGAAGTGCTATTTTATCGCCTACCCAGACCACTCCGTAGAAGGTATAGGTATTAAAAACGATAATTCAAGTATACCCCTCCCATACTAGGAGCGATAGCTAATTTTTTTCCTTTAGGTTTCTTTTTGTGCAGGGTCGGAATAAGGTACCCCACCGCACCGCCTACCAGGTAGCCCGCCAGCACATCGCTGGGGTAGTGCCTGCCGGCTCTGATTCGTAAGTAACCCGTTAGAGCTGGTAAGGCCGCGGCCATTCCCCATACATAGGGCTTTAGTTTGCTATCTGGATAGTAATCTGCAAAGACGCGGGCCGTGAAAAAGCTCGCTGTAGCTGCGCTACTGGTGTGTCCGGAGAAAAACGAAGACCGATCATTGCCGCTGAGGACCGTCGTGCCAGGGAAACCCTCTTCAAAAAGATAAGGCCTCGGGCGTAACGCTCCTACTTTGACCAAATCTGTAATCCCCTGGTTAATCAGCATCGTTTCGATATACAGGAAGCCAATGGTACTGATATCTCGACGACTCTTTTTACCCGCCAGAAAAAGTACGGGCAAGCCCAGTGTCGTGAATAGCGTCTGGTTACTGAAATCCCGCGCTTTCTGGGAATAATTTCCCAGACCCATTTGGTCAAAACGAGATAACTTAGGAAGTTCCAATTCACCCGCAGTCAGCGTCGGTAAACGTTTATGTAGAAAAAAAGCACCAACTGTTCCCACAAAACCACTACCTGTATAAAGCACCTCCCGTTTCAGGGAAAGGTAATACGGCCCGTCTTGAACTTGTGCGGTCAAACCCGTCACTTGCAAACAAATACAAATCGATAAAACGTAAAATTTTCTGTAACCCATAGTATCCAAATCTGTGTAAGTAATTATCTGCTAGATGAAATCGTTTGGGGTTGAATACTTAAGACGTGGCTTGGACTTCAGTCCGAGCGGGAAGATATTGCGATTGTGGCCGGGCTGAAGTCCAGCCTACGCTTTTCCAACCAAACGATTTCATCTAGCGCCAGAAATTATCTGTGATTGATAATTTACTATAAATATCGGAATTGATGTTGTAGAAACCTTGTAGCGCTACTTCCCTTGATAGTTTTGGCATTCAAAAACCCAAAATTTGCGCTGAATTTCGCCATTGTCAGCCTCAATTAGAATGGGTGCTAACTGAATGACCGTATCAAAATGTTCTATAAGTAATGGAGGGATGAAATCCAATGAATCTGGTGATTTCATCCGCTTGTCGGAATCCAGATAAAAGGCATCCTGGCCTTTGAGGAAATTCAATTGCGGATTGATTACTTCAAACTGAAATCCGGGTTCCCCGATGACGTTTCCGGCGTAGACCGGCTTATCAAGATAAAAATTCAATACCGCTGTCGTTTTATACCCGTCATTGGAAAAGAAAAAATGGTCGGGGTGCCCTGCTTGTAATGTTTCTACTTCTGTTACCAACTCCTCCCAACCATACCAGGTATCGTCGGATTTCAGGATAATCGGGTAGTTGATGACCTGGTAGAGGGCAACAAAGTGCAAGACCAGCGCAAATCCGAGCTGGTAATTTAAGGTGCGGTTACCCAAGTAGTGGCCCGCTAAAATGATGGCCGCAATGTAGCCCGGCATCATCCAGTTGAGTTTTACCCAGTAGAAAAAAGAAACGGCAAAGAAAAAGCCCAGCAGCGGTACAGAGAACGCCAGGAGGAAGAGCCGCTTGCCGTCGGGCAAACGCCATTTGCTTATCATCTCTCGTCCTACTTTTGTAAGCGTGATCAATAAACCGATGAAAAGCGGAGGGAGCAAGATCAGAATTTGGGTACCCAGGTTACCGAAAAGGTATTTGGGCCGAAAAGATAGTTTCATAATCGTGGTTGCTCGATCAGAGGATTGAAACAGCAACGACACCCATTCGTTTTGGGCATTCCACACCAGTACAGGCGTACAACCCACCACAAAAGACAATAACAGCCAAAGCATTGACCTAGACAGCAATAAGTGGCGGTGTTTGGACGAAAGTACCAGAAAGAAGAAGACGCCAAACAGGAGGAATAAAGCGGTGTACTTACTATCAAAAGAAAGCCCTATCAAGAGGCCAGCAATTGCCCAGTAAGCTTCTTTTTGCTCAAAAACAGCTTTGTAGAACACTAGCAAAGTGAGTGTCCAAAAAAACATGAGCGGCACATCAGGTGTCGTGTTGATGGACAGAATGGTGACAAACAATGTGCTACCGAAAAGAAGGGCGGCATTTAAAGCCTGCTGTTTTTCTAAAAAACATTTGCTCAGGTGAAAAAAGCTAAATAACGTACCCAAAGTCACGAGAAAATCAGTGAGCTTAATAGCGACAACGCTTTTGCCAAACAGCAAAGAAAAAAAGTGTAGCATGTAAGCGACCATCGGAGGGTGGTCGAAATACGACAAGGCCAAATGCTCGGAATAATAGTAATAATAGGCATCCTGAGGCATCAAACCCATGCTTTGCGTAAGTAGTAGCCGAACCAAATACAAGCCAATAAAGGCAATGAGTATTCCTTTGTTTTTTAGTGCTAGTTCCATACTGTCCCTTAAAAATTGAGTACAAAGAGACGAAGAAAAATTGGAGAAACCTTGTAGAAGTAATGTTCTCTTTGGATTTAGCGCCAAAAAATCAGGATCAACGGGATTTTGGTACCTTTAATTTGATTAATAACAACCATGAGTACGGCACAAAAAAGGACTAACTATGGCTTTCTTAAAATTTGAACACAAGAAAAAACCATTACTGCCTCGCCATTCGTTTTTGTGGCGCACGTTGCGGTACATGTTCTATGCATTGGTATTGGTCATTTTTTCGGTAGGTATAGGTACGCTGGGATACCATTTTTATGGTAAATTGGGTTGGATCGATGCCTTTTTTAATGCTTGCATGATCCTGGCAGGTGTAGGGCCGATTGCGCCTATGCCTGATGATGGGGCCAAAATTTTCTCTTCCTTTTATGCCCTATTTAGTGGCACTGCCTTTTTTAGTATCATCGCGGTCTTACTCTCTCCTATCGTTCACCGCTTTTTGCACATGCTCAACCAGGAAGATGGCGAGGAGGAAGATTAAAACTTATAGTTATATCCCAATCTCACTACCTGGGTTTCGTGAAAATCATCGTTGGTATAGGGTTTGTTTGTCAAAAGTAGCACAAATTTAACCTAAGAATTTGGAGGAAAGTTGGAGATGGTTAAAATTATTTATCGTAATATTGCAATATACTAATACAGTGAAACCATGGGCCTAACCAAAACCGAAAATTTTACCGACCAGCAAAACGAATTAGCAACCATCGCCAAGGCGATTGGCCATCCGGCCAGAGTAGCGATTTTACAACATTTACTTAGGGTAGATGCCTGTATTTGTGGCGACTTGGTGGCTGAAATACCACTCGCTCAACCGACGATTTCGCGCCATTTGCAGGAACTCAAAGCAGTGGGCATCATCAAAGGCAGTATCTCAGGCACCAGTGTCAATTATTGCATTGATGCTACCCGCTGGCGAGAAGTTCAAAACCAGCTGAACGGTCTTTTTGATACTTACGTATCTGATCAAGACTGTAATTGTTAACTAACAAATAATGCTTGTGCAACACGACTCAAAACAACCTCCAGAGGGCTTACCCTTATTAGATGGCATTCGCCAATTAGCAGAGGAACTACTCGCCGAGCGCACCCTCATCCCTGAGGCCAGAAAAGAACTATTAAACCGGTTAACCAGTTATTTGGTGCAGAAATTGGCCGCCAATGAGCCCATTCTCCTCAATTTTATCTGCACCCACAACTCCCGCCGCAGTCACCTGGGCCAAATCTGGGCGGCTACTGCTGCCGCTTATTTTGGCTTGCCAAACGTTGCTACCTATTCCGGCGGCACAGAAAGCACCGCCTTCAACCCCCGCGCGGTCGCGGCCCTAAAGCAGGTGGGTTTCCAAATCGAAAACCCTGGAGGAGATAACCCGCATTATCAAGTACATTACGCTTCAGAAGCGCCTCCCTTGGTTTGTTTTTCAAAGACTTTCGACGATCCAGTTAACCCAGAAAAACAATTCGCCGCCATCATGACCTGCTCCGATGCCGACGAAAATTGCCCCTTTATTCCAGGGGCCGAACTCCGCCTCCCCCTCACCTATGAAGACCCCAAAATAGCCGACGACACCCCCGAAGAAGCCGCCCGCTACGAGGAACGCCTCCGCCAAATCGGCCGAGAAATACTCTACGCTTTCCAACAAACCCGTCTCAAAGTCGGAGACTGAATTTTATGGTGTAAAAGTTGGGTAAGTGTAAAGGTGTAATGTTTTTTTAGGAATATTGAAGAATGAATTCAATTAATTGAAAACCAATTACTTATGTTTTACACCCTTACACCCTTACACCCTTATACCATCTAACCAACCAACCAACCATGACAAAAAAACGCCTATCCTTCCTCGACCGCTATCTCACCCTATGGATCTTCCTCGCCATGGCCATTGGTGTAGCTTTGGGATATTTTCTGCCCGAAACGGCCGATTTTGTCAATAAGTTTTCGGTGGGCACCACCAATATCCCCATCGCTATCGGTCTCATTCTTATGATGTACCCGCCGCTGGCAAAGGTGAATTATAAAATGCTTCCAAAGGTTTTCCGTAACGTCAAAATCCTGGGATTATCGCTGGTGCTCAACTGGATCATCGGCCCTGTTTTGATGTTTGTGCTGGCCATCATCTTCTTGCGGGATTACCCCGAATACATGACGGGCCTCATCTTGATCGGCTTAGCGCGTTGTATCGCAATGGTGGTCGTATGGAACGACCTCGCCGAAGGCAGCAGAGAATATGGTGCTGGTTTGATTGCACTCAACAGTATCTTCCAGGTATTCTTTTACAGTTTTTATGCCTGGCTATTCATCACCGTCCTTCCTCCATATTTTGGTTTCGAGGGCGCCATCGTCGATATATCTATCGGCACCGTCGCCGAGAGTGTGGCCATTTATTTAGGCATCCCTTTCCTGGCGGGGTTCCTCAGTCGGGTGCTCCTGGTTCGCGCGAAAGGGGAGGAGTGGTACCAGCAAAAGTTTATCCCCGCCATCTCTCCCATCACCTTGGTGGCCTTGCTTTTTACCATCGTCGTCATGTTCAGCCTCAAAGGCGAGCTGATCGTAACGATTCCGCTCGATGTGGTAAGAATCGCCATTCCTTTGCTCATTTACTTTGGCCTCATTTTCCTCATCAGCTTCTTCATCGGCAAAGCCCTGGGCGCCGATTATCCTCGCAATACGGCCATTGCATTCACGGCAACCGGCAACAATTTTGAGTTGGCCATTGCCGTCGCCATCGCCGTTTTTGGCCTCAATTCAGGAGAAGCCTTCACCGGCGTTATCGGCCCCTTGGTCGAGGTACCTGCCCTGATCGCTTTGGTCAATGTAGCCTTTTGGTTGCGGCGGAAATATTACCCTCAAACGGTGGAATAGATCGTTTTGGGGCCATGCCGGTAGTGCCGTTGCTGTGCAAACGCCACTACGGCACCGCGCTGTCCACGAATACATGGTAGAGCCGCGATGCATCGCGGCTCTACCATGTATCTGTTCCCATCGCTTGTCCTCCTCCTCCGTCCGGCGAGCTACGGCCTACCGGCCTCCGCACTGATTTTAGACTCAGCTATTTGAGGCGCGCGAAGCACCTGTCTTTTCGATTTCCCAATCCAGCGAAAGCCTCCTGATGTACAACCTCACCCGAGGTTGATTTGATGCATTATCCTTGTTTTTCTACCGATATTTGACCTCATCCGAGGTCCACAAGGTCCAGATTTCATTATTTTCCATCCAACCATCCAACCATCCAACCATCCAACCATCCAACCATCCAACCATCCAACCATCAACCATCAACCATCAACCATCAAACCATCAAACCACCAAACCACCAAACCACCTACCCCATCTCCCAAGGCTCCACATGCACCAACACATCCACCATCTCCGGCATGGCTGCTCGAATTTGGTCTTTCAGATCATGAGCGATATTATGGCCGGTTCGTACACTGATGTCGCCGTTTACAACCAGGTGGATGTCGGCGTGATAGGTCATCCCTGATTTGCGGATAAAGCACTTCTCGATTTCGATGGCTCCCTCTACTTTGGAGGCAATTTCATGGATTTGCTCAATCATGTCATCGTAGAATTGCTCATCCATGATTTCCCCCAGCGCCGGGCGCAAGATCAGGTAAGCGTTAAAGACAATGAAGCCCGCGGCAATGATGGCCGCCCAATCATCGGCGTATTCGTAGCCTGGCCCCATCCAAAGTGCCCAACTGATTCCACAAAAAGCAATAAAGGAAGTGATGGCATCACTGCGATGGTGCCAGGCATCTGCCTGTAGAGAGGTGCTCTGTACTTCTTGCCCCTTGCGGCGAACATAACGATAGGACAGCTCTTTGACCAAAATAATTACTCCTAATACGATCAAAGTAAAAGGCTTGGGTACATCGTGAGGCTCCTGTATATTATGAATAGCCTGAATGACAATGATCGTCGCAGAAACAATGAGAAAACCCACAACAATGAACGTCACTACAGGTTCTATCTTTCCATGCCCGTAAGGGTGGTTTTCATCAGGCGGCTTGGTCGAATATTTCAAACCAAGCAATACCAGCGCAGATGAAACAACATCCGTGGTAGATTCGATAGCATCTGCAATAAGGGCAAAGGAATTTCCCAACACACCCGTAATTCCCTTTACGACGGCGAGTAGTAAATTGGAAACCAAACTAAGAATGGCGGTGCGGATGGCTTTGGTAGAAGAATCGACGAGCTTCGGTTTTGGATGCTTAAAGATAAATCAATTAAAACGTATCAATTACGAGTACACCCTTGTTTTTAAAATTATTCATGGCAGGCAATGCTTCAATAGTGTCCGTTAAAGAAATTGTTTTTTCAATGAGCCTTTCGGGCTGCAAGCGATCTTGTTTGATCATCGCCAGCATATCCGTGTAACGGAAGGCCTGCATCCCGTGGCTGCCAATGATCTCCAATTCATCGGCCAAAACCCTGTCCATAGGTACTTTGGGGTGTTGATGGTCGCCTGTCATCAAGCCTACCTGAATGTGTTTGCCACGCTTGCGCAGGCAAGCGATGGAGTTAAAGCAGGTGATCGCACTACCCAACGCATCCAGCGAAACATGGGCACCTCCACCTGTCGCCGCTTTTACAGCATCAACGACCTGGTCATTTTGTAAGGCATTTATGACTGTTGTCGCTCCCAGTTCTTGAGCCAGTACCAATGTCGCCGGGTCTATATCTATAGCTGTTACTTGGGCACCCAGCGCAGTCGCGATCATGATGGCGGATAAGCCCACACCGCCGCAACCATGGATGGCTACCTGTTGTCCGCCAGCTACCTTCCCTTGGTCAACAATGGCACGGAAGGCCGTTATAAACCGACACCCGAGCGTAGCTGCTGTTGTATCGGCAATCTCTTTGGGCAATTTTACGACATTGATATCAGCGTAATCCAGCGCTACATATTCGGCAAATGAGCCCCAGTGCGTAAAACCTGGCTGAAATTGGTGGTCACAAACCTGATGATTGCCAGAAATACATTGCCCGCAATGCCCACAGCCCGCCACAAAAGGAACCGTCACCCGATCTCCAACTTTTATCTCTTTGACATCCTTCCCTGTAGCGACTACTTTACCTGCCAATTCATGCCCCGGCACATGGGGGAGTTTGATATCAGGATCATGTCCCATCCATCCGTGCCAGTCGCTACGACACAAGCCAGTAGCCAGCACCTTCACCACAATCCCTTTAGGTGACGGACCAGGGTCAGCAACGTTCTGAATGGTTAACACTCCCTGGAATTGCTCGTAAATCAATGCTCTCATGTACCTGTCAATTTGCTTCACGCAAGATACCCAAATAACTTTTTCATCACCATCACCATCACCATCACCAACAACCAACAACCATCTAACCATCTAACCATCTAACCATCTTTTGTCATCCACCTTACCAGTTCCAATTCATTCACTGCAACTCATGCCCCATTCACCAAAGCTACCCAGGTGTGTGGTTGTTTAGGCGCATAAATCCGTTTACCTTGGAGCCAAGATGAATGATGTGGGTTTTTATTGGGTACCTATTTTAGGTATCCTGCATTGAATGACAAGACGAATGTATCCAAAAGCAAGTATCCAAACCTGCAACTTAAAGACCACATGATTTGTCATTATTAGGGAAAGGGAAGGAGAAAAGAAAGTTAATTCTTGACCAGTACGGAATGGCCTTTGGAACTCCAACACTATCCACGCTTATATTAGTCAACACTAGGTTTTTTTTGACTAATTTTGAGTAGTACCTCCATGAGCGGTAGTACTACGTCACCCGACAAACTGTTTAAATGATATCCGTAGCGATTGTTACGGCCAGTCGCTCTTTGCGAACGGCTTGGCAAGCAGTTGTGGACAAAATGCCCGACGCTCGATGCGTAGGTGCTTTTGCTACGGCCAATGCCATACCGCAAGAAGTTGATGGTCCACCTATTGAAGTAATACTCTTGGGCATAATGCCTAAGGACGATGGTCTCCGTTTATTTACCAAAGCGCAGTCTGCTCAGGCTGATGCTGAAATATTGATTTTAGCAACGGATCTTTCTGATTCGCAATTCTTTGCTGTGCTTCGTTCTGGAGCAGCGGGTTTTATTTCCTCTAATAGTTTTCCGGCGATAGTACAGGCTGCAATACGACAGCTAGCAAAGGGGGAAACACCCCTGAGTAAGGATGCTACAAAGCGCATAATGGACTCCTTTCGGGCCCAACGGCGTAGCGATAACCTTTCGGAAAGAGAGCAGGAAGTTTATCATCTACTGTGCCAGGGCAAAAATTACCGAGAGATCGCAGAAAGCTTATTTGTAAGCCAGAATACGGTGCGTTTTCATCTGAAAAATATTTATAAAAAATTAGACGTGAAATCCCGCCATGAAGCGGTTGCTCGCGCCTACGAGCTCGGCCAGCAGGGAGGATGACTCACTGTAATACCGAGCTAATAATTTTGGAACTATTGAGCGTTTTTTCATACTAGTAGTTGGCTGCCGGACCCTCGGGTCCGGCAACTTTTTGACCTCTCAGAATTAGCCAAAAAACGCAAACGCTTCACAACAATAAATTTTCATCAACCTTTTGGGATGATCCTTTTGGTCATCTGAGCCTCCCTACGTGAAAACGTCAGGAGAGAAAAGGTAAGCTGTTTTTTACTGTCGAATAATTAATACCTCTGGGTCGGTTACGATCCTTTGGCAGGATTCTTTATGCGACTTTTTAATAAAACTCACTGTTATGAAACGTATTTTATTACTTTTTGGCCTGTTTTGCAGTTCCGTTTTGGTACTCCAGGCCCAACGCACCGTCACGGGAACAGTGACGGAAGCCGATGGCACCCCCATGATCGGGGCCAGTGTTCTAGTAAAAGGAACCAGTACCGGAACGGTAACGGACCTGAATGGTGCCTATCAAATTGGGGTGCCTGCTGGTGCCGAAGTGCTTATTTACAGCTACACAGGGTTTGACCCTAAAGAAGTACCCCTCGGGGCAAGTTCCGTGATGGATATCGTCTTGTCAGAAGGTGTTACCCTGGAAACAGCGGTGGTCACGGCACTTGGTATCGAACGAGAGCGTAAAGCACTCACTTACGCGGTGGAAGAAGTAGGGGGCGATGCCTTGGCTCAGAATCGGGAAACCAATATTATTAATGCTATTGGTGGCCGGGTGTCTGGGGTACAAACCACTTCCTCTGGTGGGCAGGCCGGATCATCTGCACGGATCATTATTCGTGGTAATTCTTCGTTCCTGGGGAATAACCAGCCGCTCTTTGTTATTGATGGTATCCCCGTTGATAATTCCCAGATTTTTGGCGGTGGCCAAAATGGAGCCAATGGTGGAGGCAACGGTGATTCTCCACTTTTCTTTGGCGGTACCACCAACCGTGCAGTAGATATTGATCCCAATAATGTAGAAACGATGACCGTCCTCAAAGGGGCAGCAGCTACAGCACTTTATGGATCACGTGCAGCCAATGGGGTCGTACTCATTACCACGAAAAGTGGTAACCAGGGCAGCAAGCCAAAAATTACGTTTAGCAGTAATTATGGCTTTAGTAACGCACGCTTGCCAGAACTACAAACCAAGTACTCACAAGGGCTAAATGGCACCTATTTCAACGGGAGCGATCCAGCTCAACGGATTTCTACCAGCTGGGGGGCACTCATTGATACCCTCAGGGTAGACGGTGATGGGAATTACGACCCGAACGGCAGCCCGGTTTCCGTTCATGATAATGCGAAAGATTTTTTCCGCCAAGGGTCAAATCTGGATAATGCCTTGTCTATTTCGGGGGGAACAGCTACTAGCGACTACTATCTTTCTTACGCTAATCGTATCGAAGAGGGTATTGTTCGTAACAATGATATGGATCGCCATAGCCTCTTGGCAAAATTCAACACCCAGTTGAGTGATCGCCTGAGGATTGGAGCAGGAATTACCTACACCAATACAGATATTACGACCGTAACAGAAGGCAACGGAAGACAATCTTATATGTGGACGGTTTACGGAGCACCAGTCACCTATGATCTACAGGGGGATAATCCACAGGATTACCTCAATGATGATGGTACACAGCGCTTGTATCGTACCAGTCGAAATAACCCTTATTTTACCGTCGATCAGAATCGATTGGTCAGTAATGTTAATCGCTTCTTACCCAACTTCAACATTAGCTACGAAATAATGGATGGCTTGCGCCTGACCAACCGTTTTGGAGCCGATGTTTATTTTGACCGCCGACTTTACCGCGAGGTCATCGGTACGATTGGAACGTTCCCGACGGGGCGTGTTTATGAGGACAATATCACCAATCGCCAGTTTAACAACGACATTACACTGAACTACAACCGTCAGATCAATGACTTTAATCTTGATGTTTTGGTCGGTAACCAAATCAATGACCGGGCCACTGATCGGATCTTCACGCAGGGAGTAAACCTGGCCGTTCCTGACTTTTTTGACTTGTCAAATGCGGCGACGATTACAACCAGCCAGAGTAATAGCCAGCAGCGTTTGATCGGGGCTTATGCTTCGGCGACAGTGGGCTACAAAAGCTTTTTGTACCTAACCGTAACGGGCCGTAACGACTGGTCGAGTACACTGCCGAAAGACAATCGGAGTTATTTCTATCCCAGTGTTTCGGGAAGCTTTGTACTGACCGATGCTTTCGCAAGTTTGCAGAGTAGTAAGGTGCTTTCGTTTCTGAAAGTTCGCGCGGGTTATGCCCAGGTAGGCAATGATGCGCCAGTCTACGCCACCCAGACCGACCTGTACGCGCAGTCAAGCGTAGGAGATGGCCAACGGGGAAATATCCTTTTCCCGTATAACGGTACCAATGGTTTTACCATTAGCAATGTGATTGGAAATCCAGCGCTGAAGCCTGAACGAACGGAAGAAATTGAGTTCGGCGTAGAAGCCTACTTCTTCAATAGTCGCATCCATTTGGAAGGTACTTATTACGACCGTAAAACGAACGATCAAATTTTCCAGGCACCAGTCGCAGGTTCTTCTGGTGCAGTATCTCGTTTGGTGAATGCCGGTTCGATGCAAAATGAAGGTGTAGAGTTTTTATTAGAGGTAACCCCGGTGAAAACGAGCTTCTTCCAGTGGGATATTGGCGGAACATTTACCAAGAATACCAGCCGTGTAATTTCATTGACAGATGGTGTAGATAACATTCGTCTGGGAGGGTTCACCAACCCTGGAATCTACATTGTACGTGATCAGGGATACGGTGTTATCTGGGGTTCTCAATATGCACGTAATGACGACGGGCAGGTGCTTATTGATAGTGATCCTAATTCTGGTACCTACGGATTACCCCTGAGGGCTGCCGCCAGCTTGGGAGTAATTGGCAATACCCAGCCCGACTGGTTTGCAGGCATCCGTTCTACCTTCCGTTTCGGTAACGAAAAGACCGGCGAATTTACCCTCTTCGGCTTGTTGGATATCCGCCAGGGAGGAGACATTCTTAACCTGGACAATTTCTATCTCAACGGCTACGGTACCACCAAGCAAAGCGAAGATCGCACGGGCGAAAACACGTTCGTCTATCCGAATGGTGTCCTTGCCGATGGTTCACCGAATAACATTGAAGTTCCTTACGATGAAAATTACTGGCGGATCAACTTTGGCCGCGCAATGGAAGACCTAGTGGAAGATGGCAGCTTCGTTCGTTTACGTGAAGTAACCTTTGGCTACAGTCTACCCAAGTCTGCATTGAGCAGAACCTTCATGGAGGAGTTGAATATCTCCTTCACGGGGCGTAACCTCTACCTCAATGCACCGAATTTCACAGGTGCTGACCCCGAATCAAGCCTTTATGGCTCTGCCAACGGACAAGGTTTCTACAATTTCATCACCCCCGGAACAGTGGGCTACAACGTAGCATTGAATGTAACTTTCTAGAAAAGTACATCGTGTTCAATAAAAATAATGATAATGAAACATATAAAATTTCTCTTTATCCTGGCTTTGGGCTTATCCCTGGTAGCTTGTGATGATTATCTCGATATCAATACAGATCCTAATCAGCCGGAAAGCCCCGGCGATCTGGATTTATTACTCGCGGAGATGACCGCTACCACTGCCTACAACCTTGTAGGAGGAGGTAACTGGAGCCGCTATGGCGCGCAGTGGATGCAGCAAATTGCAAATAATACAACTGCTCCCAGCAATGATACTTACCGAATTAATACGTCGGATTGTAATAACGAATGGGCTTTTTATTCCTACGCTGGTGTTTTGATTAACGCCAAAAAAATGATTGAACTGGGAGAAGAAGCTGGTCAGGAGCACCATGTAGGTGTTGCTAAAATTTTAATGGCACACAATTATGCATTGTTGGCCGACTGGTGGAGCGATATCCCGTTTACGGATGCACTTCAGCGGGAGAACAACGGTAAGCCTTTATTTGATGACCAAGCAACGGTATACGATGGTATTCAGCTGATGCTGGATGAAGGAATTGCTGCATTGGGCAAGGAAAGTCCGATTTCTATTGGCGGCGGTGACCTGTTGCTGGGGGGGGATCCCGCAGCCTGGATTCGTTTTGCGTATGCCCTCAAGGCCCGCTACTATCTTCGTTTGACTGATGCTCCTGGGGCCGATGACCAAGATTTGTCGAACCTGGCGCTTGCCTCCCTCGAAAAGGCGATGACTAGCGCTGGCGATGAAGCCCGCTTTGAGTACAATAGCGACCCAGGGCAAGAATCTCCCTGGAACCAGTGGGTAGTGAAATTTGCCAATACGATGCAGATGAGTAATTTCTTTGTGAGCAAACTTCAGGGCCTTAATGACCCTCGCTTGCCCATTATGTCGGACGTTAATGGTGTCGATGCGATCTACCTTGGTCATCCCAACGGAGGGGCACCGACCCAGACGCTGGCGGAAATTTCAAATATCGGAGCCTATTACCTGGATCCCGACCTGGACATCCCGATGATGACTTACGTCGAACAACTTTTCATCAAGGCGGAAGCCCAATGGCGAACCGGGCAGACAACCGAGGCTACAGCTACCTATGAAACAGCTATTCGTACCCACATGGAGCAGTTGTCGGGCAATGGCGAGTTTGAAACAGTAATTTCGAGCAGTGATATAGATGCATATCTGGCGGCTAATCCATTGGAAGGATTAGGCGATCTGATCGAGCAGAAGTACATCGCCAGTTTCCTTTTAGGAGCTTTTGAAGCTTACAACGACTTCCGTCGAACAGGATTTCCTGATGATATCCAACCTGCGCTGAATGCGGACTACAATCAAATTCCTACCCGCATGATCTACACGGACACCGAGGTAAATAACAATGCGGCAAATGTTCCCGCAAATATTACGCTCACCTCAAAAGTTTGGTGGGACGGTAACTAAAGAAGTATGTTTTGCCATGAAATGGCATATGGTGAATAGGATGTCGCCTCGCGTTGTGCGGGGCGACCTTTTTTATCGGAATTTGAACTTCAAAAAGACAGTCTCCCCCCGCTCAAGCGCTTGGCCTACCTCTTTTCGGCCACCATAAATAGCGCCCCTGGTCTGGTTCTCCTCAATTTCGGTGGGATAAAACGTGGCTAGTTTTTCTTCCCTTATAAAAGTTTGGCCCATAGCTTGATAGACATCGTAGGTGAAAAGTTCCAAGGGATCTCCTATACTGATGCCATTGTCTGCTCCTGCATCAATGATTACCCGGGAAGGTTTTTTCGTTTTACCACCCACCACCTTAACTAAATGTATGGGGCACGGAAAGAGCGCCGAAAGTTCTTTGTTCCAAACAGCAGGAAAGGCATCTAAAGCATCAAGGAGGAGCTTGTTTTTCTGCTCCTGAATGATTGCAGCTTCCTCCTGCGGGGAGCCAGGGAAGGGGTACATTTTGACGAATTTCCAATCAGGGTTTCGCCCATAATCAAAGACAAAATTCCGGGCCAGGAAATTCTTGCGGCCATAGGCACGCGTAATACACTTGACCTCCCTGCTGTACTTGAGTTCGCCAGTGACAATATTGGTCACGCGCAAGTTGAAGCTAAAGCCACCAGCAAGGGAATAGTTGGTGCGTGTAAGCATCCCCAGCGTGTCAAGGGCATCACTCTGACTTAAATCATCGATTAGCGGTTCCATGTTTAATTGGAAAATATACTCTGGGTCAACTTCCCCTTTATTTTCCTCGGTAGAATGGTTGATCACCTGGAAATGCCAGTGCCGTTCTAAGGAAAGAAAAGCAATTTGCTGCACCCTTTCTACTACACCTGGTGGCACGTCAACAGGAAACTGCATCGGCTCTACCAATACAGGAATCTTATCCCTGCTAAAGGTATCCAGCAATTGATTTTCTTGCCCAATTGCATAATTTGCCATCAGGCAGCAGCAAAGGAATAGCAATGATAATCCAATCTTTTTTATCATAGTTTTTTGTGTTTGGTAGAGGTGCCCTATTGGTAGCTTTAACCCGTCTTTAATAACCTATTTCGACCTCGGATGAGGTCGCACAAGCACATGCCTGTTTTTTTTGTAAACAAATATTAGGTGGAATACTATCCCTACCGCCCATGTTAGTTTCCTAACTAATATGTTATGTTCCGCTGGTCTCTTGACCAGTAACTAGCGTTAGTCCCCTTTACGTTGGTCAGGTTTGTCACCCCCCCTACAAAATCTCGATAAAAACCTCTTGCCCATTATCCAGTGCCTCTTGAATCTCTCGACCGCCAGACATGATGACACAACGACTAAAATGCTCGCTTTCCACTTCTTCTACGACAATACTGGCTATACGAACGGAACGAGAACGAATCTCGCCCTGGTTGTTTTCTACAATTGTGGTTCTTACCGCTAGTTCCTGATGGCGACGAAAACCTTGTTTGGTGCCTCCTGCAATGAGGATGGTCCGGGCTTTGCTCTTAGAACCTTTAAGTACTTTTACGAGCTGTACTTCAGCGGGGAATAATTGGGTGAGCATATGTTGTAGGCCGGTAAGAACCAGCGCTTTGCGTTCGTTGGCATTACTCCACATGCCGGCATTAAAAGACAGTTCCTCTTGTATAACGGGACGATGATCCGTAGCGCGGAGAAAGGTAAGGTTGAGTTTTTGCTCACCGATGGATATGTAACCGGTAAGGAAGTACTCGACCCCTTGTACCGCCCACTGATCTACGACATAGCCCTCCATGAAGTCTTCGTCACGTTGTAAATCCCGCTCGGCAGCTACAGCTTCTTGCTCGGAATGGGCGATCAATTGCACCCTCGCATCAGCATAAAGGGCAGACATTACTGCTTCTTGGAGCGTCTTGCAATCAGAAGCGTTGGCACCTGTCGGCCCAAGCAAGTAGTCTCTGAAAGTAGGCTGCCCCCCTCCACAGCGAAAGTTGAGAACAGCAATCCGTGATTGAGATATCGCCAGTTGTTGGCACCCGAGAATAAGAAAGATTACCAGCACGAATCGCTGGCCAGAGAAAAAAGAGGACAAGGTGAGAAAGTGTTTATTTAAAATTGATTGCTCACTACCGCGAGGAACGAGCACCAAAGATAACAAAAACCAAAAAGATAGCACCCAATACATACCAGCCATACGTTTTCCATCCAGCCGTAGCGAAAATTTGGTCTTGGCCAACGAGTACAAAGCTCGCCCAGTAGTGAGGGTGGGCACTCAGTCGATCCTGTTGAGCGAGATAATTGAGCTGGGCTTGCTGTAGCGCGCCGCTGGTGGATTGCCCTCCTGCCAGTGCATCATAAAACAAGGGCATGAGTTCCGCCGTGGCGGCATCGGATACTGGCCAAAGGCTGCCAATCAAGGCCCGTGCGCCTCCTTGCAAAAAGGCCCTGCCTATGCTGAGTACCCCTTCGCCGGCGCGGTAGGGGCCTGACTGTGTTTCACAAGCGCTCAGTACCACCAACTGCAATTGGAGTGGCAGACTGGCAATTTGGCTGGCGGTGAGGCTACCGTCTTGCAGAAATAAGGCTGATTGACTTGGGTCTTCCTGATCGCGGCAAGCGTGGGTAGCTATATGCCAAACCGTAAACTCCTCCCTGCTGGCGGTGAGGGCCTGAAGGCGAGCTTCCGAGCCAAGAAAAACTTGCCCTTTTACGCGGCTGATGATCGCTTCGGCCTCTTCCATACTATGGTTTAAGGCCGGTAATGGACTCACACAAGCAGTACGGCTGGCCATGGCATCGCCGTTAAATTCGGGGGCCAACGCACCCACTTTGAGCGGTAGGTTAGGGTCTCCATCATCTAGCCATGCAAGTGCCGAAGGAGCCGTTGTTAATTCGTAGGTTTTGACTAAATAATCCAGCTGTTGGGGACTGTAAGACGGCTCACCCTCCGGTGCTTGGCTGCTGAGCAGAGCGCTGAAGGGCAAGTTCCAAAGTGCACCATCGGGCAGGATAAGCAACTTTTTTGGGGCTGACTGCCTGTGATGGCGAAGTGCGGGGCGGAGCAACACGTTTTCATACAACCAAAAAGCGGCCTTGGTGTAGCGCTGGTAAGCGGCAGTAGGTTCCTTGAGGAAATCCTGTCCGGTCATTTCTGACTGAAAATTTTGCAAGGCCGTTTGCGTTTCCTTGTTCCAATAAAAGTGATCAATCTGTACTTGTTGGCCATCAAGGTGGAAGACGATACCTTCGTCGCCCAGCAAGAAGTAGCTAATGAGTAAGGTCTGTTGTTCGCGCAGTTGGGCCTGTACCGCTGCTAGTGAAAGCTGCGCGGATGGCGCAGGTGGCCAATGGCTGAGCTGGGGTAGCTGCTGATCTACAAGCTCGCGCAAGCGTTGGGGTTGCTCAAAAAAACTGCCAGATTGGGTGGCTAATTGTCGGGCCAACCGCAGTTGTTTGCCCAATGGCGGCCAATCCAGATCATCGCGATCGGCAACATAACCTTGGAGTTGATCAGAAAGCAAGGTGGATTTGGCTTGCTCAGCCAGCAAAAAAGCTTCCTCCCACCACCCGGCTTGGGGAGCCTGCTGATGCAGCAGTAAACAGATGGCCATAGCTCGGTGCGCCAATGCCGGAATGGTAGCAGCCAGCGCCAGGCGGTCGGCCTCGGCAGTACGCGCCCGTCGGAGAAAGTGCAGCAATTCCAGGCAGTGCCGCAGCCCGGTAAGGCGTTTTTCCAAAGTAGCAGCATCGGCTTGCGCTGGCAAAGGGCTGCGATAAGCACCCAGCAATGCTTCGAGCGCCAAGCCAGGGTCTGTCCAGTCAAGGGGATCAGCCAACTGTAGGCTGTCGGGGGCACCCAAGAGCTGAAAAACCTCGCGACTCAAAGGCTCGTCGCCTTCCTGTAGGTAATTGTAGTCCATCAAAACAGCGGCCAACATCCGGTTGATGGTATCCGAAGGTGGAAAGCTCCGCAGCCGCTGAATCAGCGCCTGCATCTGTCGTAGCGGCCGATGCTGCACCGTCGCCAGTTGGCTGGCAAGCTGCGTAATTTCTTCGGGATTATCACTGGCCATCGCCTGCTCATACACGCGGTCGGCCTGCTGCAATACCTGATATTCCGGATAGATATTTCCCAAAATCTCATAGCCCAAGGCCTCGTTGAACCCATCCGCAGACATGATCTGATCATACAAATCTTCCGCCTGCCGGGTCTGTGGGCTGTTCTGCCCAAAGCCAGCTTGCATAGCCAGCAGTAGCAGGCCAAGGAGGGCAAAAGAAAACCAGGAAACGGCAGTTCGCATACGTAGGTAAAATGTGGTGTTAGCAGATAAGGGTTGGAAGAAATTTTGCAGATGCCTTTCAACTAGAGCCTCCAATCCTGACTTGGAGGACTATAGCTTCATTGCTTGGATGGTGTAAAGGTAATCAGAAGCAGGGGAGTATTACCCATCATCATTGGCATCGTAATATTGCTAATGTGCTTTGTTGTGAATAAAGGGTCGCAAGGCGTTCTTTCCTTATTTCGGAGAAATGGCGATTAAATAAATAGCGTTTTGAAATGTAATTCCTACTTTGGTGGATGAATTAAATATGCGCTTAGCTCTGAAAAATCGACGACCTGGCGACAAGAAAATACAGCATGACCGAACAAACGCAACAACTGCAAACACAACTCTGGAACATTGCCAATACCCTGCGTGGGAAGATGGATGCCGACGATTTCCGGGATTATATCCTGGGATTCATTTTTTATAAGTACCTGAGTACAAAAATGGAACTCTATGCCAACGAAATCCTGGAACCAGACCAGCTGAAATTCCGGGATTTGGAAGACCATGCACAGGAAGAAGCTTATTTGGAGGCCGTAAAAGATGCCGCCTTGGATAAACTGGGGTATTTTTTATTGCCATCAGAGCTATTTTCAGAACTGGCAAAACGCGGCAATTCAGGTGGAAAGCACAAATTCATTTTAGGCGATTTAACCAAGGTGCTCGCACACATCGAGCAAAGCACTATGGGCTCGGAAAGCGAAGAAGATTTTGGCAACCTCTTTGAAGATTTAGACCTTACCAGCTCTAAACTCGGCAGATCCGAAAACGATAAAAACGAACTTATCGTAAAGGTACTCTCGCATTTAGAGGAAATCGACTTTGATATCGCCAATACCGAAAGCGATATGCTGGGCGATGCCTACGAATACCTCATTGGGCAGTTTGCCAGCGGTGCAGGAAAAAAGGCTGGCGAGTTTTATACGCCACAGCAGGTCTCCAACGTGTTGGCACAAATCGTAACGCTGGGCAAAGACAGGCTAAAGTCGGTGTACGACCCCACCTGCGGCTCGGGCTCCTTGCTGTTGCGGGTGGCCAAACAAGTAAAAGAAGTAAGTGCGTTTTACGGGCAGGAAATGAACCCCACCACCTACAACTTGTGCCGAATGAACATGATTATGCACGATGTGCATTACAAGCGTTTTGATATAAAAAACGAGAATACCCTCGAAAAACCGCAGCACGAAGAGATGCGCTTTGAGGCCGTTGTCGCCAACCCGCCCTTCTCGGCAAAGTGGAGCGCCAGCCCTTTGTTTATGAGCGACGACCGCTTCTCGGCCTACGGTAAACTGGCCCCAAAATCCAAAGCCGATTTTACCTTTGTGCAACACATGGTACACCAGTTGGCCGATAATGGTACCATGGCCTGCGTGCTACCCCATGGCGTACTGTTTCGTGGCGCTGCCGAAGGGCACATCCGCAAGTACCTGATCGCAGACCGCAATTACCTCGATGCCGTCATCGGCCTACCTGCCAACATCTTTTACGGCACCAGCATACCTACCTGTATCTTGGTCATGAAGAAAAACCGAGCCAATCAAGACAACATCTTATTTATAGATGCCAGCCAGCATTTTGAGAAGGTAAAAACCCAAAACATCCTTCGCGAAGAAGACATTCAGCAAATAGTCGCCACTTATAAAACCTACACCAGCGGAGCATTGGCCGAAGCCCAGGTAGACAAATACAGCTACGTCGCCCCATTGAGCGAAGTGGCCGAAAACGACTACAACCTAAACATCCCCCGCTACGTAGACACCTTCGAGGAAGAAGAACCCGTAGACCTGGCAGCCGTCTCCAACGACCTGAAAGCCATAGATGCAGACATGGCCACCACCGATGCTACCATTGCCGATTACTGCAAGCAACTGGGGATAGATACACCATTTTAGTCTTAGTATTGCGCAGAAAATAAACTGCGATTTTTTCTAAGTTTTTCAAATAGTTAAAACGCTTAAAATGTAGCGCTTATTCAACTATTATGAAAACCAAAATCGCTTTTTATTTTCGTGCTGTCCCTTAACCATGATTTTTAGGATTGTTTGATTGCCATGATTAAAAACTATACCGATTATGGGTGAACTGAAGTACAGTGATATAACTGAAAAAATAATAGGCGCTTCTTTTGACGTACATTCCTTCTTGGGCAATGGGTTTCAGGAAGTTATCTATCAGCGTGCTTTAGCATGGGAAATGACACAGCGGGACTTATCATTTGCCAGGGAAATAGAGCAGGAAATTTATTACAGAAATTTACCTAAACCCATTGGTACCAGAAGGGCAGATTTTGTTGTAGAAAACAAAGTTTTGGTAGAAATTAAAGCCATCATTCAATTAGATGATGTCCACCTGGCTCAAGCGCTAAATTATTTAAAAGCATATAAATTGAGTGTAGGACTCCTTATTAATTTCGGTAGTAAATCACTAACCTTCAAAAGGTTAGTGTTGTGACGCCCCCAAGAAATCCGTTGTCTGAATCACGGATTATACGGATTACGAGATTACACAGATTACACGATGACACAGATGATGAGCAAACTGAAATACAGAGACATAACCAAA
>NZ_KB903562.1 GCF_000379805.1 Lewinella cohaerens DSM 23179
TATCCATTGGAAGAATAGTTTGTACCTATCCATGTGCCAGAACCACTTGCTCTATACTGATAATCTGCAAAAGTTGCACTTCCATTGTAGTTCAAAGTAGCAGTTGTGTTAGCTATATTACTTGAACCTACTTCATTTGCAGTAGGAGCATTACAGCCACCGCCACATGGCGCACAAGAGCCACCGCAGTCAACACCGGTCTCATTTCCATTCTGGATGCCGTCATTACACGTAGCACCACCACCGCCGCCGCCGCCGCCAGCGCATCCCGATGATAAGCAATTTGCATTGGCTACACTATTGCGAATAACATTTCCTGGCTGAGGGCCAAAACCTACATTGAAGCTGATTCCTGGACCACCCGCAAGATGGCAATAAGACATTATAGAACCACCGCCGGCAGGATTACCAGGAGACCCACAACTTCCTTCTACGGTATAGCACCCGTCAATAGCAGTATTATTCCCGTTCCATACACAGGCATGTGTATGATAAGAACCAAATAAGTGACCAAACTCATGGGTTATTACCCCCACAGACCAAGAATAGGTAGGAACAGCACTGTAAGTATTGTTAATGGCCGCAAAACAAAGACTTAAATCTACATTGGCATTACAAAGTCCAGCATAGTAATTGGCTACACCACCACTGGTCCTGTAAGAAAGCAGAATTCCAAGGTCACCATTGATATTGTTGGTATTGGCAGCGAAAGAATTTAGCATAGTGACACTGGTGTTAGCAACAAAGGGGCTGGCTACATCCCAGACTACTATTTGAGAAACCACTGTTGCAATTTGTTCATTAGCGTACAAGGTACTTACCTGATTCATTAAACCAGTAACATAGTTAGTAGCACCTGCTGTGCCTCCCTTTTCATCGTGAATATCTTTGTCCACTTCAACGTAAAATCGAACGCAATCACCCACGTCTCTGGTGCTTTCATCAAATTCAAGTTGTTCGTCGCGGTATACGCCCCCATCATACTCAGTACCACATTCGATACCTAAATCTGATAAGACATTTGCATCGTCATAAATGATATGCTTTTGATCAGAAGTTCTGTTCTGGAGCTTTCCGATAACAAGGTTCCCCTCATCGGAACTTATAAGTCCTTTCACTTCATCCTTGTAAATACTGATAGCAGCTATTGAGTTGTTGTCACCTTTGATAATGCCTCGGTAGTGGAGCCCGGTGTTGACATCAACAACCGAATTATCAGAACGCTGCATTACGGTAAAGTCCGAACTAAAAATGTCCACTGCTACAAGTTCTAGTTCCATACTTTCCCTGAAATTAATGGGAATAGAAAGTGTCATTGCAGAAGGCATATCACGAATCAATACCGCCAATGCTTCATCATCAATATCAAAAAGATCATACTCTTCAACCTGCCTATCGACTTGATCAAGGCTTCTGGAGGTTACTAGATCTATATTAAAAATATCTACTTCTTGAAAATGGGGTGTCCTGTATTTTGATTGAGCTACAAGATCAATAGGTTTTCTTGATTCTGTTTGGCTAAAACCGCTGAATGTCAACATGGTTGCCAGTACAACCAAGGTGAAAAATTTAAATTTCATGCTATACGATTTAATAAAGTAAATAAATGAGTGGTTTGGCTGGAAAAATAGCAGCAGAAGTATTCACCTCTATTTTCTATTCATTTATGTTAACTTTAAAACTTGACGGTGACGCTTAGAGCGTTCAGAGCTTGTTTTGGACGGTTCGTAGCGAGAATCAAGGAATTAGGGTTCTGACGAAGCTGCAAAATTCGCGTTTAGCGGGCTAAACGAATATTTCGCAGCGAAGTCAGGTCCGTAAAACCTTAATTCGCAGCAGGAACAAGTCTCAAACATGCTCTCAGACTAAATTAAAAACCAAAGTGTAACTCGACGATGTATTAATAGTAACAAGATTCCAATCAAACCAGTGTCTTTAAAGGTAGTTTATTACAGTTGACAATAAATAAATTAGATAAGGCAATGTGATGAGTTGGGCGAATTGTGTGATAAGGCGCTTTTTTTATCGAAATGCCGTTGAAATTATCGTAATTACCCCCTTGTATTCATGACCTCGCGACTAAGCAGTCCCCCCAACAAGCTAAAATGAAAATTTTAGTAGATGATTACATTGTTTGGTACTTTGAAAGGCGAGACATGAAGTATTAATTACACCGACCATACATGCAAGAACAAAAAATAGAACTATCCGTAATAAGTGAGCAAAGGGGAATCCAGTTAAATGCTACCGTATTTCCCATCATCTGTCCTAAATGTAACAACTATTTTGAAGAGTTATATCACCACAAATCATCAAGATATGGCTTTGTAGGAGCGGTGTCATGTAGTTGTGGAGAGAGGGTTAACTTGATTGATAGTGACAACTTAGTAGATTATATAAAGTGTCACACAAAGAAAAAATCCGTTGTCTTGGACTTCAGGACGCTATTTCAACTAGAACCGAAAAATATCAAACAGCTAAAAAAACAATTAGGTTACGATCTATTTAAGCATCATATGAATCAAACGATAGCCTTGTCTGACTTGGTTGAAAGCATAGAAAAAGAAACGGGAATCACCGCAATTCCTATTAAGAGTAAAATCCCGTTACCCGTAGAGGTAAAAAAGTGGATAGCCTTATTAAGGGCGCCCTCACTCTCCATAAACACCTTGGCGGACAGGCGTCAATGAAGCTTCCTCTTCAGCAGTATACAAGCGAGACTTTATCACAAAACGGATGCCCATTGGTATCTCTAAAGAGAAACTTGCGCCTCTTCCTTCTACAACATCGACTGTTAGTTGCGTGTGTTTCCAGTATTCAAATTGGTCTTTTGACATATAGAAATCACAGTGGTGTACTTTTCCAAGCCAAATGTCAATTTCGTTAATCATCAGATCTCCTTTAGGAAAACACATAGGCGAGGAACCGTCACAGCAGCCGCCACTTTGGTGAAAGATTAACTCACCATGCTCTTCTCGCAATTGATCAACTACCTTTTCAGCTTTCACTGTTATCAATACTCGTTCTATCATTTTATAATATATATAGGTATCGGACCCCTAAAAGGAACCCGATACCGTGAAACTGTCTATGGTCTACTTTCTAAAAGAAGCCTAAAGCATTCTTATCATAAGAAATCAGCATGTTCTTGGTCTGACGATAGTGGTTGAGCATCATCTTGTGAGTTTCACGACCGATACCTGATTTTTTGTAACCACCAAACGGCGCATGAGCAGGATAAGCATGGTAGCAATTCACCCAAACTCGGCCAGCTTGTACAGCTCTTGATATCTGATAAGCTTGGTGCATATCTCTGGTCCAGACACCTGCCCCTAAGCCATAAAGCGTATCATTTGCAATTTCGATGGCTTCCGCTTCATCTTTGAACGTCGTAACACAAACCACAGGGCCAAAAATTTCTTCCTGGAAAACCCGCATTTTGTTGTTGCCTTTCAGGATAGTTGGCTGAATATAGTAGCCGCCTTCCAAACCGTCATTTACTGCCGCAGCACCACCGGTTAAAACCTCACAACCCTCTTCTTTTCCGATCTTGATATAATTTAAAATCTTCTCGTATTGGTCATTAGAAGCTTGCGCTCCCATCATGGTATTCGGATCAAGTGGGTGGCCTAGTTTTATAGCATTAGTGCGTTCCACTACACGCTCAATGAAAGCGTCGAAAATACTCTCCTGCACCAGGATACGAGAAGGGCAAGTACAAACTTCTCCTTGGTTGAGGGCAAACATTACTGCTCCTTCTAGACACTTATCGAAAAATGCATCGTCGGCATCCATTACACTTTCGAAGAAAATATTTGGTGATTTCCCACCCAATTCTAGTGTTACCGGAATAATATTTTTAGAAGCATACTGCATAATCAACTGCCCGGTAGTCGTCTCACCTGTGAATGCAATTTTATTGATCCGAGGACTAGAGGCCAGTGGTTTTCCTGCTTCAAGGCCAAATCCATTTACGATATTCAATACACCGTCTGGCAAAATTCCTTGAATCAATTCTGCTAAGATCATGATCCCTACAGGTGTTTGTTCTGCTGGCTTTAACACCACACAATTACCCGCAGCCAAAGCTGGTGCAATTTTCCAGGTTGCCATCAGAATTGGGAAATTCCAGGGGATGATCTGGCCAACAACACCTAATGGCTCAAGAACATTCATAGAAATGGTTGAAGCGTCCAATTCACTCACCGACCCTTCCTCTGCTCGGATAACACCTGCGAAATACCGGAAATGGTCAATCGCCAAAGGCATATCGGCAGCGGTTGTTTCTCTAAGTGCTTTGCCGTTGTCCCAGGTTTCTGCACGAGCCAAAACCTCTAAGTTTGCTTCCATCACATCTGCAATCTTCAGCAGCATATTACTTCGTTCGGTAACCGAAGAAGTATTCCACTTGGGAGCAGCAGCCCACGCGGCATCAAGTGCCAAGTCAATGTCTTCCGCTGTAGATCGTGCTATTTTTGTAAATGCTTTACCATCTACAGGGGAAATGTTTTCGAAGTACTGTCCTTTTACAGGAGCAACCCATTTACCTCCGATATAATTATCATATTGATTTTTGAACGTTGGCTTATCTACCGCAATACGCTCAATTGTTGCTACATCACTCATGTCTTTAGTGTTTTTTGATTAATAATTTTTATGTCATTTTTCTTTCACAGAGGAAATTAAAACCCGATATCCTCCGTTGATGTAAAATTATATTCGCCAACCTACTTTATGTTGTCGAATCCTATCAATCATGTGAACAATCCTTGCAAAGTGGCTACATTTTTCCCTTTTGCCTATGAAAATTTTGAATACCACATCGTTTTATTGATCTTTATTGGGTAATTTGATAGATATCAGAAATTAGTACTGAATGCTGTTGCCAAATAAGTTTTTGAAAAATCGTCGGTTGGAAACCCTGGTAGAAAATCAGACTTCTTATGCTGTTGAAAGTGCAGCCATGCACGTATTTGAAACCCATCAAGAAGCAGAGCAAATTCTACTTAAGTTTAATGAGCCCGTACTGGCGAGTATGTTGGTTGGCAAAAAGGTGATGCACCTCGAGAACATGACTGCGTTTGATTTCTTGCCCGGAGAATCCTTGGTCTTACCCTCCAACGAAGTGATGTGTATTGATTTTCCGGAAGCTCAAATGGATAACCCGACGAAGTGTCTTGCAATGACCATTGCAGAAGATAAGATCAGAGAGACCGTCAATTTTTTAAATGAAAGTCGAGCGAAAGTAGATGATGAGTGGCAGTTTACAGATTACAATTTCCACTTCACCAATGATATTGCTATTCAGCAGATTATACACCGCCTCTTATTTTTGTTTACAGAAGATCATCTCTCCAAAGATGTTTTTGCAGATTTCATGCTGCGCGAGCTGATTATCCGAATATTACAAACCGAAGCAAAAAAAATATACACAGAAAAGACGATGCAGCTAAGCAGCACTCATCGCTTGGCTTATATTATTGAATACATTAGAAAAAACCTAAGCAAAAACTTAACCATTAAGGAGTTAAGCGACAAGGTGTTTATGAGTGAGTCGAATTTTCATAGGGTTTTTAAAAATGAGTTAAACATCTCTCCTATTGACTTCATCAATAATGAACGGATCAAATTAGCGACAAGCCTATTGCAAGACCCTAATAACAAGATCAAAGACGTTTATTCAGCATGTGGCTTTAATAGTTTATCCTACTTTATCCGAATGTTTAAAAGGAAAGAGCAGCTTTCGCCGAAAGAGTATCAATCTAAATTGCAGAGATAATAGACGCTAAGCCTCTAGCTTAATTATTTATATTTGTCCCCACAATTAGTCAATGTCTACAAGGGTGCGACTTACATTCTGCTTATGATAGATTTATCTCATGCTGAGGATCAAATTCACTGTGTCACGAACTTTCAAGACCTCGTTTCCACGCCTTTTTATGGAAAAATGAATGCGATTTGTTGGAGCCGCAAACTGATAGGTGATTTTGCTGAGATTGTTAAAAAAGTAGAATTAAACGAAAATATAGTAACACTTGATCCAGAGAAACTTCGTGAACTTGAGTTGAGTGAACAAGGGCAGCTCGCTCGCGAAATTCTTCTAAATGACTTGAATATACTGGAAGCGTATGGCGCAGCTCCAACCCTTAATATCATCAAGTGTTACGAGAGAGATGATAGCTTCCCGTTTTTGCCAACCGATGTTTATTCTTTTCATGTAGATCGCTCTCCTGTACCAACCGATACCTTTTTATGCACTTATCATGGCGAGTCGAGTGACATATTGCCAAACGCACAAGCCACGCAGAAAGTACTCATTCCTGAAATACGAGATAAACTCAAAGAGCTACACGATGGAGCAGATGAAGATTTTGAATCGTTCTTAAGTGAATATTTCTTTGATTTACATTACCAAGCTAAGCCTACTGCAACCCCTGTCAACTTGGGCCTTGGTCATTTATGGAGGTTGGCAATTGATCATCCTGAAAGTAAAGTTCCTCCTTGTCTTCACCGTGCGCCAAAGGAGAAAAACGGAGAGCATCGGTTGTTGTTGATCTGTTGAATACAAATCAATTCATCAAATTCATTTGCCAGTTAGCTCATTTCTCCTATTGACCTTATAATCAATAGCTTCCTATCCCCTATTTGAGATCGTCGTAGAAGGGTTTTTTATTGAGAATAATTGCAGCTCTTTTTCTTTAGAAAGGTTTGGCAAGAAAATTTTAACTGAGTAAAATGTATCATCAAATTAGTATCTCTTAGCGGCCATATCCTCATCCAGAAACCCTGAATACCAACTTCTTCCAGTATCTCTCCCAATTCCCTCCTCCCTAATGACAAATTGTCAGGTAAAACCCTTACCTTTGTCGCCGCAAAATGAGGAAGTATGTATAATGACAATCCTACCCTAGAGGGCATCACCAAGCATGTGGATGAAACCAAGCAGGGAGAAGTATTTTTCACAGAAGGAAACACAGGCGACAAGCATTTCTATATTGAAAGCTATGGCTGCCAGATGAATTTCAGCGACAGCGAGATTGTGGCCTCTATTCTGGGGGACGCTGGCTATCAGCCAACCCGCAATATGGAAATCGCCGACCTCATCTTGATCAACACTTGTTCCATCCGGGAAAAGGCAGAGGATACCGTGCGCAAACGCTTGCGTATTTTCGATAAAGTAAAGCGCCAGCGTCCTGGTACAATGGTCGGTGTTCTTGGCTGTATGGCAGAACGCCTCAAAAGCAAATTCCTCGAAGAAGAGCAGTTGGTAGACCTTGTGGTAGGGCCAGATGCTTATCGCGATCTACCAAACTTGGTTGCAGGAGCAGAAGAAGGCGACAAAGGCGTTAATGTATTCTTGAGTCGTGAGGAAACCTATGCTGATATTAGTCCGCTGCGCCTCAACAGCAACGGCATCACCGCTTTCATCTCTATTATGCGGGGATGTGACAATATGTGCTCATTTTGCGTTGTACCCTTCACACGTGGCCGCGAACGTAGCCGTAGTGCTTTCAGTATTATTGCGGAAGCGACCGATCTGTTCAATCGCGGTTTTCGCGAGGTAACCCTCTTGGGGCAGAATGTAGACAGCTACAAATGGGAAAACCCAGAGACGAGTACCAACGTCAATTTTGCGGATTTACTCAAAATGGTCGCGCATGTTCACCCTGATCTGAGAATTCGTTTTAGTACCAGCCACCCTAAAGACATCACCGATGATGTACTTTACACGATGGCCAAGTACGAGAATATTTGTAAATACATCCACCTTCCTGTACAGTCTGGCAGCAGCCGCGTACTAGAGTTGATGAATCGCACCTATACCCGCGAATGGTACATGGATAAAGTGCGTCGGATTTACGAAATCATGCCTGACTGTGCTATTAGTTCTGATGTGATCTCCGGATTTTGTACCGAAACGGAAGAAGAACATCAGGAAACATTAAGTGTGATGGAGTTTGCCAACTACAGCATGTCCTACATGTTCTTTTATTCTGAACGGCCAGGAACAGTAGCAGCACGTAAGTATGAGGATGATATTCCACTCGAAGTCAAGAAACGTCGTTTACAGGAAATTATCGACCTGCAGACTCCTATGAGTTACCGCCACAATCAGAAAGATATTGGCAAGACGTTTAAGGTTTTAATTGAAGGAGAATCCAAGCGTTCTGATGCCGACTGGAAAGGGAGGAATTCTCAGAACAAGATGGTCGTTTTTGCCAAAAAGGGCGTCCACTCAGCAGGTGACTACGTTTACGTAAAAATTAACAAAGCAACCAGTGCTACCTTGATCGGCGAAATGGTTGCCGGGCCTGATGCCTGAAGTTAGAGCGCGTTCAACACGGCAGAAGCGGAGCTAAAGTTCCAATTATTTTTTGGCGCAATATAAAGAGCAATATGGCTGATCAAATTCAGCGGATTAAACAGAGGTATGGAATCATTGGTCGCACAGAGGCCCTTGATCGTGCACTTGATACTGCGCTGCGAGTTGCCAGTACCGATTTGAGTGTGCTCATTACAGGTGAGAGTGGGGTTGGTAAAGAAATATTTTCTCGGATTATTCACGACAATAGTCCTCGTAAACACGAAGGCTTTATCGCTATCAACTGTGGTGCTATACCGGAAGGAACCATCAACTCCGAGCTGTTTGGCCACGAAAAAGGAGCATTTACAGGAGCAGCCGGAGAGCGCAAAGGTTACTTTGAGACCTATGATGGTGGTACCATTTTTCTGGATGAAATCGGGGAAATGCCACTCAATACGCAAACCTTTCTATTGCGGATACTAGAGTCTGGAGAGTTTGTGCGGGTCGGTAGCAATAAAGTTCAAAGAACCAGCTTACGCATTATAGCAGCCACCAATGTCAACCTGCGGGAAAATGTCCAGAAAGGCAAGTTTAGAGAAGACCTTTATTTTCGGTTAAACACAGTGCCTATTCAGCTGCCGCCACTGCGAGAGCGGCGCGAAGATATCTACCTCTTATTCCGCAGGTTTGCCCTTGATTTTGCAGAAAAATACCGATTGGAGCCCCTGGAGCTGACACAGGATGCACGACGGTTGCTGGAGAACTACAGTTGGCCAGGTAATATTCGTGAACTCAAAAATGTTGCCGACCAGTTAAGTATTCTCTCTGAAGAACGTAATATTGATAGTGTTGCCCTTCAGCGAAAGATGCCGCAATTAAACCAGCGTCACCTCCCCTCAATAGCAGGGCCAAGTGGTGCTGACGGCCTCCAGGAAAGAGAGATTCTTTACAAGGTCTTATTTGACATGAAAAAAGACCTCAATGATCTTAAATCATTGGTGTTTGAACTCATATCGACCAACAACCTGGAAATGCCCGATGCACAGCAGATGAAGAATCTCCGCCTTCCCGAAGGTAGCAGCACTGCTAGTGTTATACAGCGCATGGAAGAAGAGTTTCCTGAAAGCCACACTCCTTCACCGCAGCCGAGCTACCCTCCCAGGAATTTCCCCGAAGACGATGAAGACTATGAGCCGATCATCCTGAGCAATAATCAGCGGCGGCAGTATGACGAGAGTGAAATCGTAGAAGAGAACCTCAGCTTGGAGGACAATGAACGGCAACTCATTAATAAAGCCCTCGAAAAGCACCAAGGTCATCGCCGGGAAGCAGCGCTGGATTTGGGTATTTCAGAAAGAACCCTCTATCGTAAGATCGAAAAATACGGTCTTTAAAAGAGAAGCAAAAATAGTACACCATGATGTTGATCAAGCAAGCCCGTATTGTTAACCGGGGCACCATTACTGAAGGAGATATCCTCATTAAGGACGGGAGAATTATAAAAGTAGGTCGTGATATCTCAGCTCCCGAAGCAAAAGTAATTGATGCCAAAGGTCAGCTTGCCATTCCTGGTATTATTGACGATCAAGTACATTTTCGCGAACCCGGATTGACCCATAAAGGGGAAATCTACACCGAAGCCAAGGCCGCCGTCGCCGGAGGGACAACCAGCTTCATGGAGATGCCTAATGTTAAGCCCGCTACCCTCACCCAAGAATTGCTGGAAGCCAAATACCAACGTGCAGCACAATGCTCCTTGGCGAATTACTCGTTCTACATGGGCGCTTCCAATGACAACATCGAAGAAGTCCTCAAAACCAACCCCAAAAACGTTTGTGGCGTAAAAATATTCATGGGTTCCAGTACCGGCAATATGCTGGTTGACAACAGAAAGACCCTTGACAATTTGTTTTCCAAAGTACCTATGCTCATTGCTACGCACTGTGAAGACGAAGCGACCATTCGTGCCAATATTGCCAAAGTAAAAGCAGCTTATGGAGAGGATGTCCCCATGGAATTACATCCGATTATCCGTTCTGTAGAGGGTTGCTACAAATCTTCCAGCATGGCGGTTTCTTTAGCTAAAAAGCATAATACTCGTCTGCATATCCTGCATATTTCTACAAAGGATGAATTGGCTTTGTTCCGCAACGATATTCCACTCGAAGAGAAACGTATTACTGCAGAAGTATGTGTGCACCACCTCTTTTTCAATAGCGAAGATTACGCCACCAAAGGGGTAAATATCAAGTGGAACCCTGCCATTAAAGGTCGCGTTCATCAAGAGGCCTTGTTTCCTGCTTTACTTAGCAATAAACTCGATGTGATTGCAACTGACCATGCCCCTCACCTACCGAGTGAAAAAGCCAATAGTTACTTTAATTGTCCATCAGGAGGCCCTCTCGTGCAGCATGCACTAAATGTTATGCTCGATTTTTACCATAAAGGCCAAATAAGCATTGAAAGAATCGTAGAAAAAATGTGTCACGCCCCTGCCGTTTGCTACGAACTCCAAGATCGTGGCTACCTGGAAGAAGGCCAATGGGCAGATATCGCCCTGGTTGATGAGCAGGCCAGTTGGACTGTAAAGCCTGACAATATCCTCTACAAATGCGGCTGGTCACCATTCGAGGACTACACCTTTAAAGGCAAGGTAAATACAACCATTGTAAGCGGCCACCTGGCCTATCACGAAGGCAAGTTTGATGAAACGCAGTGGGGCCAGCGCTTGACCTTTGATCGGGATTAAAAAGGCGAAGATATTGCAAACTAAAATTAGGAATGCGAGAGAATATCTAATTGAACTTGCCAGAGAAGTCTGCTGGAATGAATTGGCTACTGATAAGAGCTATTATGTCATTACCACAATAAATCCAGATTCTTATGTTAAGAATAGACTACTTCGGGTAATTATCAGGAACCTATTATTAACCAAGAGAAGGAGAAGTATTACAGAGGTTTCAAACTACTTGGACTCCAGGCTTAATGATATTTATCTCATAGAGCTACACGTCCTTAAAGCAAAGTCAGATTCCACCATATTTGAAGTTGCTATTTTATACAAGAGTGCACTCGATACTAATTTCCGACAGCAGATAAAAGATGAATCACCTGCAATTTATCAAAATATTACAATGCCTCCTCCTAATCATCCAGAGAGGGCAAAAGAAAAATTTGATATAAATTGGCAATTAGCGTTTTACGGATATTAGGAATCTGATGACATCATCAACGATGCTTCCGTTAAGCAAAAATCAAGAATCCGTTACAATTACCCACAAAAACGCCCCTTCCGTAAATCAGCCCTCCTATTTAACAGTAGTACGCTAAAATTTAGATAATTTAGGCCGCCCGTTTTACGTTTTACAGACTGCTAAATCCTCTTATGCCGCTTAATAGATTATCCTTATTCTTGCTTTGTACCCTGCTCAGTTGGTCTCCCCTACTGGCGCAGCATTTTTTTCCTGTTAAGCTCAATAAACAATGGGGATTGATCAATACTTCGGGGCAGTTGGTTCAGCCTGCCATTTATGATGCTATCGGAGAATTCAAGCACTTTGGCTATGCAGTTATGCAAAAAAACGGCCTCGTCGGCTTACTAGGCCCCAATGGGAAAGAGAGCTTACCTGCTCAATACGATGATATTAAAGTACTAGACAACCGGCTGGTAGCTGTCATGGAAAACAGCGAATGGCGTGTGATCAACCACCTTGGTAAAACAGTACTCGACAAGGGCTATCAGAGGGTTCAAATCTTGACCCCTGGCTTTTTAAAATACCAGACAAAAGGAAAATGGGGCTTGATAAAAGACAATGGTGATCAGGTCATTGCCCCAGAATACGACAAGATAGAGCTACAGGACGAACACTATTTTCTTACGCAAAAAGCCGATCAGCTAGGCTTGGTCAATAAGCGAGGAACGATCTTAATTCACGATATAGCCACTGATATTAAAGTCAGTGAAACAGGCTTGATCTTTTACCGAAAGGGGCGTTTTTGGGGGGCTGTCAGCGAGGCAGGCACCGACGAAATACCCGCCGTTTATGAATCCTACCAAGTCCTTAGTGAGGATTTCATTAAGCTTTTCGCCGGAGCACAAAAACACTTTTACTCACGGACCTGTGCCGCATTGGTCAAGCCTAACAAGTACAATGACTTCTATGCTTTTTCTGCTGATTTTGTAGTTGCCAAACAAGGGCAGCGACTCGGATTACTAAATGCTTGCGGCCACCAGGTGTTGCCACCACTGTATCAGGAAATACAAGCTTATGGCCCTGGTCTCTTTCGCGTAAATTTCGACGGAAGCTGGGGAGTTGTCAACGAATACAACCAGGCTATTATCCCTCTGGCTTATCAGTATATATCTCCCATGCAGGAGAACGTTTGCATCGTCAAACAACAGCAATTGTTTGGGGTGCTCAATGTTCATGGCGACACCTTAGTACCCATTGCTTTTAACCGTATTGAACTCTCCCCTCAAGAAGCAAAAGCCTACCGCAATACGGCAAATGACCAGGAAGAGTTGTCCTTTTTTTCGTTCAGTAAAGATGGAAAGTTACTTGAGAACGATCAGTTCAATCAACATGTCCGAATAAAAATAACCGGCGCAGAAGAAACTGTCACCGCTAAAGGAGAAGACACGGCCGATTATCAACTAAAAACCTTTGAGTGGTTTTATGAGCCTACAACAGATCGCTGGGGCCTAAGAAACATTTTCACTGGAGAAGTACAAGTAGAACCTACTTTTGACTTTATCAAAGTCGACAAGGAACTCGGCTATACGATTGTTGGAATATGGAAGTCAAATGATTACGAATTTGAGCGCAGCAGCTTTAGGTTTGATATGATCTTTGGCCTAGTCCTCAATGACCTGGGGATTTTGGTGACAGAAGTAGATTTCCTTGATTTGCGATTAGAAGATTTTCGCGAAGGCTACCCTACCGCACGGGTTGTTTTTTCTAACGGTCGCCACGGATTAATAGACCAAATTGGTAGAATCATCAGAAAAGACATCACCTATATTGGTGAATTTGAAGATGGCCTTGCTCGCGTAAGTTTTACAGGCAAGCTTACCGGTAGCCGCACACCAGTGCATTCTCTCGGCCAATTGAGAACCTACCTCAATGGTATTCTGTCGCCTAATTACATGCTTGACTATACGCAATATGACCAATTGTTTCAGCAAAATGCCTCCCTCACTTGTGAAGGCTGTGAATGGGGCTATATCGACACGCTTGGGCAGGTAAAAATCAAACCCGCATATAGTTATGTCGAAAAAATGCTCAACGGTGCTGGTCTTGTCAATTGTGAAGGAAAATGGGGCATGGTCAATACCGAAGGCCAGGAATTGATTGCTTGCCAGTACGACAAAATAGAATTCCTGAAAAGTACCGGCAATACCATGGTCAGGGTTTATTTAGAACAACCCAAATATGGATTGATCGATACCCTTGGGCAACTTACGGTGAGTGCTATTTATGAAGAAATCGGCTCTTTTTCCGATGGCCGATTAGCTGTAAAAAAAGACAACCGCTGGGGTTTTGTCGACCGCAACGGGCGAGAAGTGATCCCCTGCCGCTTTCAGGAAGTCCAAGATTTTAGTGAAGGAAAAGCCGCTGTAAGAATTGGCAACACCTGGGGTTTTATCGACATAGACGGAGATACCGTCATTCCTTTTCAATACCATGAAGCGGGGAATTTCAGAACAGGGCTCGCCTGGGTAAAGAAAGATAAGCAAGTAGGTTTCATTGATGAAACAGAAGCTTTTGTAATCGCCCCAGGCTATGATCAGGCTTTCGATTTCCAACAGGGAGTTGCAAGGGTAATCATTGATCAAAAGTATGGCTTAATTGATCAAACAGGTCGTTTTTTGGTACGCCCACGGTTTGCCGAAATCAGTGCTTATGACGATCACGGGCTGGCCATCATGAAGCACGGAAAAGACCAGGCTCATTACGGTTTAATCAACACCGAAGGGCAGGTGATTACCAATGCGGATTATAAAATAATTCATCCTTTCAGGGAGTCTTTAGCCAGGGTTAGAACTCGCCAGGGCTATGGTTTTATTGATACAACCGGCCGAGTTGTAATTTCTCCTGAATACAGCAAGGTTGGTGATTTTCACGAAGGCCGAGCTATGGTACAACGCAACAACAAGTGTGGTTATATCGACCAGACTGGCGCCCTTGTGATTCCTTGTGCTTATTCACGCTGTCAGGACTTTAGCGGAGGCCGTGCGGTTGTTTACCAAGGGATCAAGAACGCAGGTATCGTTGATCTTGATGGCCAATTAATTGTGGCTCCTAGCCTCGATCGCCTCCTCGAATTCCAGGAAGGCCGCGGCTTGATGCGCGACGAAAAATACCGCTTCTACTATATTACCGAACAGACCAACCTCTACGATGGCTACTACGAACGAGCCAGCGCTTTCCGGCACGGTGTAGCTGTTGTACAGATTGATGGCAAATGGGGCATCATCAACCAGAAAGGAATCGAGATCATTCCTCCTAAATACGACCACATTGATTCCTTCGAGGGTGGTTACGCCAAGGTGAAAATTGAAGGCTACAACGGCCTCAGCAATCTAAACGGCGATTTGATAGTACAACCCAACTACGAGTTTATCTCCTACGCCGGCGAAGGCCTCTTCCGAGTAGAGCAAGGCGACAAAATTGGCTACTTCGATAGCGAAGGAAAATGGGTTTGGGAGTTGAATAAGTAATGTGAGATTTAGCTTTTTTGTCTACAATAAAAAAACCTGTAATCAAGTGATTGATTACAGGTTTTTTTTAGAAAAACTGGTACAATGTTGAGTACAGGGTAATCAAAACACCCTATACCTTATACTAAGTACCCAGTACCTAAAACTTAAGGCTTAACCTCACGCGACTTAGCAAAGTCACCAGCCTTGATTACGACCATCTTTTCAGGATCGAGGTACTTCTGCATCGCTGCATTGATCTCCTCGATGCTTAGGGCCATAACCTTTGCTTCCAACTCAGCGTCCCATTCCATGTTGCGCTTAAGGAAAAGGTTTTCGTTCAAGGCACCAGCCAGGGAACCATCCTGGGCACGAGTTACTTGCTGCTTTTGCATCCAACCACTTTTAGCTGCGACCAGCTCTTCGTCGTTGTAACCATCCGCTAATACTTTTTCGATTTCTTCGAAGAAAGCTTTTTCTACAGCAGCTACATTTTCAGGAGCAAAGAACGCATAACCACCTAAAGTAGCTGATTCGTCCTGTTCATCGGCATTGAAGAAAGAACCTACACCGTAGCTAAGACCATCCTGTTGACGGATACGGTCTGCCAGGCGAGACTTCAAGGCACCACCACCAAGCATATAGTTACCCATGAGTACCGCAGGGTAATCAGGGTGAGAAGTGCTGATAGGCATTGATTGTCCAGCAAGGAACCAAGCATTGGCTTTGTCTGGTGTTTCAAATTCTACATTCTGCTTTTCTGGCTGGTAGAACTCATCTTTCAGACGCTCGTAGTTACTTGGGCTTTCCCAATTGGCAAAGTTTTCTTCGAGGGCTTGTGTAACAGCGGCTTCATCGAAATCACCTACAACAGCGATCGTTGCATCAGAAGCACCGTAGAAGTCTTTGTAGAAAGCCTTCACTTCGTCAAGGGTAAGCGCATTGATGGCCGCTACTTCTTCGTCAAAAGTCATCGTATAGCGTGGATCAGATTTGCTATGGTTAGACATTCTGCGATTCAATTCCGTAATTGCAATAGCCTGTGGTTCAGAACGATTCTGTTCCAAAGAGGCCAATTCTTCTTGCTTGATGGTCTCGAATTCTTCCGCAGGGAAGGTAGGTTCTTGTAGCATTTCACTTACCAGGTCAATCACAGCAGGAAGCTGGTCACGCTCTGTTTCGATGATAGCGTAAGCACCTTCTGCTCCACCACCAATTCTCACCGATGCCTTCAATTCTACCAACTTGTCTTCCAGCTCCTGGCGAGTCATAGACGAGGTGCCCTTGTTCAACATCATGCCGGCAAAAGAAGCGGCCATTTGCTTGTTCTCCAAGCTTTTCATTGTACCGTAACGCAAGGACAACCGAGCTCTTACAGCATCTGCACGCGTTTCCTTCGATAAGAAAGCGTATTCCAGTGAATTCTTAAACTCACCTGTTTTTGTTCTGGAATCGATGTTTTCGTAGGTAGCTTCAAAAACTTCACCTTCTGAAGCCAATGCACGACCTTCGTAACCATCAACCATTGCACTGATATTAGGAACATCAGGAATGTCTGCTCGTTCTGGCTTTTCCGTAGGGATAAAACGACCTACGGTGCGGTTGCTCGGCAAAAAGTACTTACCTGCTGCTGCTGCAACTTGGTCAACGTCTACTTGTTCCAGACGATCACGATAAATGAACCCAAGGCGCCAGTCACCTTGCGCAATGTATTCACTGATCAAAGTACCTACGCGTGCGCTTTCACGCATCCGCAAGTTGAAGTCTTTAAGCAGTTTGTTTTTAGCGCGTTCAACTTCCTCTGCTGACGGAGGATTGTCTTTTACCGCATCAAGGGTAGAAAGCATGGCCATTTTGGCTTCGTCCAGGTCCTTGTCCTTTAATACATCGGCATTGAAATAGGCAAAACCAGGTTCTGCCAATTCAGCAGCCCAGCCCCATTGGCTTGAAGCCTTGCCGCTTTCAACCAATGCTTTGTATAAACGGCCACTCGGCTCACTGGTCAACAGTTCTACCAATACATCTACTGCAGGGTAATCCTGGTGGCTACCCGGAGGAATGTGGTAGGCTGCACTTACCGCCTGAATGTCCCCTACCCGCTTCAAGTCAGCATAACGCTCACCATCCTGGATCGGCTCACGGGTGTAAGTAGGAATAAGCTCTCTATCAGGCGAAGGAATTTCCCCGAAAGTCTCCATGATCATTGTCATGGTTTTTGCCGGATCAAATTTACCTGCAACAATCAGGTAAGCATTGTCTGGCTGGTAGTACTTGCGGTAAAACCCTTGCAGGCGTTCGATGGGTACATTCTCAAGGTCAGCACGAGCACCGATCGTTGATTTACCATAATTGTGCCAGAGGTAAGAGGTAGACAAAACGCGCTCCATCAAAATTCCAGTTGGGCTATTTTCACCCATCTCAAATTCGTTACGAACAACGGTCATCTCACTTTTCAGATCTTCGCCAGAAATGTAAGAGTTTACCATACGGTCTGATTCCATTTCTAAAGCCCAGCGAAGATTTTCATCATTAGCGCTCACTGTTTCGAAGTAGTTGGTACGATCGTACCAGGTCGTTCCGTTAAAACGAGCACCACGTTCGTTGAGTTCCTTGGGGATGTCTTCGTGGTCAGGTGTGCCTTTAAACACCAAATGCTCCAGTAAGTGAGCCATGCCGGTCTCACCATAAGCTTCGTGGCGAGATCCTACCAGGTAAGTTACGTTTACGGTAACTGTTGGTTTTGAATTGTCAGGAAAGAGCAGAATTCGTAGTCCGTTCGCCTCAATTTGGTATTCGGTAATGCCTTCAACAGAGGCTAATTTCGTAACACCGTCAGGCATTGCACCATCCTGAGCATGCAGGGTGGTAAACAGATTACAAACCAGAGCAACTAAAAGTAGTGCCCCTAGTCGAGAAATCACATTCATTGTGTATATAACTTGGTTAAACAATTGTTTCAAAAGTACAATTAAAAGACACACTATACCACTATTTGGTTTAGCTATCCCGCAAGATGCTGTACAAAGGTTCTGAATTGATGCGATTAGTTCCAGCTTGTTGCCTGAAGTTTCATTTTTGCAGCAAGTTCGGGTCCTAAATATCTGTCAATTATAGCATGAGCCCAATACAATGCAGGTGTCAAAACAACGGCCATCATAAACTTGTAGGTGTACTGCACGGTGGCTACAGCGAGCAGCTGCCCCCAGCTCCAAGGCTCAAATTGCCCGGTGATAGCAGGGCCCCATTTAAAGGCAATGATTAATACCACAAACGTATCTACCAGCTGAGAAATAACGGTCGAACCTGTTGCACGCAACCATATTTTCTGCTCTCCGGTAGCTTTTTTAATACGGTGAAAACTCACTACATCTGTCAACTGTGCCAATAAAAAAGCGGAAAGTGAAGCGACAATAATCAACAAGCCTTGCCCAAATACCGCCCCAAATGCCTTTTGCATATCCGGCACGCCAGCACTCTGGTATTGGGTTTGCCACCAATCAGCGGGAGCAAGCCATATCGCTGCAAAAATCATAAGAAAAGCATAGGTAATAAGCCCCGCCGTGAGTATGGTCAACAGCCGAATACCTCTCTTTCCGTAATATTCGTTGATGATATCTGTCATAATAAAAACCACTGGCCAGAGAAGAACACCCGCTGAGAACTGTAGCGCACCTTCCTGACCAAAAAGGTTAAAGTTGAAAGGCTCCCAACCAAAAGTGTCTTCAAGCGCGAATATTTTAACACCGATAAATTCTGCAACCAAGGTGTTGGCCACAAAAAAACCTGCAAGAATAATGAAAAGTAAGGTCGGGCGATGGGCTCCTACATTAGCATAAGCGATATCCCCCTTAGAAGTGCCTTCGTTTTCAGTCGTCATTGACATATTATTTTGATTCTCTATTATTTTTTGTGGTCAACCTCGTGTAAAATAGTATTTTTCCACATTAGTTCAGTTAAGCACCTCCTTAGCGAAATGTGCTTAGCCTTAAATTTGCTCTGATGTCTATAAAAAATGCGCTTTTGTCTCTTTTTGCTTTCCTCTCCTTTTACGGCATGAATGCACAGGCCATCATTAGCCACCAACTACGCGTTGCTGACTCCACTCAGCTACATGCTCTGTTTACTGCGGATGGGCACCAGTTTTTTGGCCTTACTCAATATATCCATGATGATACCGTGGGTTTTCAAATTCGCAATCTTTCAACAACAAAGACCTTTTTGCTGTCTAATATCAGTTTTCTTGGCCTGGCAACAGCATCTTTTAGCACCGTAGAGGAACCAACGCCCGTCGAGCCCGAGGATGAAGAATGGATAAGAGAAAAATATCCAATGCCGCTCAATCAGCTCCTTTATTCGGCTACAGCTATTCCCTACGCCAGTAAAGGCACCTATCGCAATACCATGATTTTAGTCAATCAGGTGGATTCCAAAATCAGCAAGAACTTTAGCTTTAGCGGCGGGGCACTTGTCCCTGCCTTACTCATGGGGCGTTTGCAGGCTCATGCTTCGGCTTCCGACATGCTGCACATTGGGCTGGCAGTACAGCAATACGTAATTCTCTGGGATGAACAGTCGGCTACTCATCCTTACGCAATGGTCACGGTAGGGCAACGAGATCGCTATCTTAACTTTACAATGGGCTATTGGATTGATCGTTATGGCTTCCGATCCAGCGATCATTACCCGATGGTTACCCTCGGTGGATCTTTTGCGTTTGCGCAAGATTGGCGCTTCTTTGTGGAAGGTGCAGCAGTTTTCCAAACGTATGACAACCTTATGCTACCTTCCTTTAATTTCTCCAACAGGCGACGGAAAAGTGTTTTGGAGTTCGGCGTTTTGGCTATACCTGATACAGATTTTCCATTATTGCCATTACTCTCTTACCAAAGAATATTTTAGAATTCTGGGCAGCTGCCTGCGCCTGTCGGCTCGCCATCACGCTATCCGCTCTTTCCGCACCCCGCTTGGGCGGGGAATGCGGAACCGCTGCTATCGCTGCCGCTGCTCTCCCGATGAATCGGGATCCGCCGTGCTACGCTATTCGCTACGCACCTTAGTATTGCGCAGAAAACAAACTCCGAATCGCTTTTTATTTTCGTGCTATTCCTTAGCGCATTGATCTGACTTTAAAATCAAACACATCAGGTCGATGATAATGCCCTGCCGCGCTGAAATCGTACCTGCTTTGGATGACTTCATCCAGATCAACAGTAGTCGTCAAAACGCCTTCTTTGTTCCAAAGCGGGCCTGTTATCACCTCACCTAAAGGCGATACAATAACACTCCCACCAAGGCAACAATCTTCTTCTACCTGCGCCAATTCCCGCCACTCATTTGGATAGTCAGATTTCCTAAAATACTGATTGGCGCCCAGTACAAAGCAGCGGCTTTCTTGAGCAATATGCTGCAAAATTGGCAACCAGGTAGTTCGCGCATCGGCCGTAGGTGCCAGATAAATTTGAATTCCCTGCTGATAGAGTGCCATTCTTGCCAAAGGCATCAGGTTCTCCCAACAGATCAAACCTCCTATTTTGCCCAAAGCGGTAGGATAAACCTTGAGGTCACTAGCACTGCCTTCTCCCCAAATCAAGCGCTCGCTGCCGGTTGGCTTCAGCTTTCGGTGGCAGCCCACAAAACCATCCGCAGGCGAAAAGTAAAGCAAACTACAGTAAAGGGCACTGGCTTGCTCATCACGCTCGGTTACGCCCATAACGATAAACATCTCGTACTTTTTTGCCATAGCAGCCAATCGCTCACAATGACCATCGTTAACTGCTACGCTATTATCCCAATAGGCTTGCCAAGTCTTCCTCCCTTCTTGAGTCCGACGCCCTATCACAGCCCCAAAATCAAACCCACGAGGATAACCGGGGAGATAAGACTCCGGAAAAAGTAAGAGGCTGACCCCCTCAGCAGCCTCTTCTGCTACTATTGCTTCAGTTTTTTCGAGTGTCGCTTCTAAATCAAAAAAAACGGGCGTACTTTGCACCACTCCTACTTTAAACCTCTTCATGTTATGTTGCTTGAAATTCATCCAGACAATCCCTCAGAACGCAAAATACGGCAGGTTGTCGACGTATTAGAAAAAGACGGGGTCATAATTTATCCTACGGATACCGTTTACGCCTTGGGCTGTGACCTTTTTAGTAAAAAAGGCTTGGAGAAAATTGCGCGCATCAGAGGAGTCAATCCTAGTAAAGCACGATTTTCTTTCATTTGCGAAAACTTCAGTCAGCTTGCGGAATACGCGGCACAAATTGACAACGAGGTGTTTCGTCTCATGAAGCAGCTCTTGCCTGGCCCTTATACTTTCATCCTGAAAGCCAGCCACCAGGTGCCGAAAATCATTCAAGGCCGTCGTGCAAGTATTGGGGTTAGGGTTCCTGATAACAATATCCCATTGGAGATCGTCCGCATGCTTGGCAGGCCCATCATCACGGCATCCCTGAAAACAGATGCAGAAGAAGATGTTCTCGAATACCTCACCGACACCTACGATATTGAAGAGCGCTTCGGCAAGCTAGTTGATATTATTATCGATGGCGGTGCAGGGGGCAATGAAGGGTCAACGGTGATTGATTGCACCACTAGTCCACCAGAACTAATCAGAGAAGGAGCCGGGCCAATTGATCTTTAGTCTTTCCCTTAACAACAAAGAATGACGCATAATTACCAGGGTAAGAAAGTACTAATTACCGGCAGTTCCCGAGGAATCGGTAGAGCAACGGCTCAATTATTTGCCAAGGCAGGCGCTCATGTGGTTATTCATTACCATCAAAACGAGGCAGCTGCCCAAGAGGCATTGTCTTCTCTCGCAGGGGAAGGGCACCACGTATTACAAGCTGATTTGGCAGTAGCATCTTCCGTTCGAAGTTTAGTGAAAGCAGCACATACCCAGTTAAATGGCTTGGACATCCTCGTCAATAACGCAGGGGTCTTCCTCCCCCACCCTTTTGAGTCTACACCTTACGAAGAATGGCTGGACACCTGGCAACGTACGATTAATACCAACCTTACCGGTGCCGCAGTAGCAGCCTATACGGCTGCAGAATTCATGAAGGTACAAGGGGCAGGTAAGATTATCAACGTAGGCAGCCGAGGGGCTTTTCGAGGCGAGGCCGGCCAACCTGGTTATGGAGCCAGCAAAGCGGCTTTACATGCAATGGGACAAAGTTTGGCGCAAGCCTTAGGCCCTCATGGTATTACGGTACACAATGTAGCCCCTGGCTTTGTAGAGACCGCCATGGCGAGGCCACATTTACAAGGAGAAGCAGGCGAAGCCGTTAAACGACAAAGTCCGTTAAACAGAGTCGCCAGCGTGATGGATGTCGCTCAAGCAATCCTCTATCTGGCAAGCCCTGAAGCCGCATTTACGACGGGCTGCATTCTGGATATCAACGGAGCTTCTTATTTGAGGACTTAGTTGAACCTAGGAAAGGGCAAGCGCAATTGTTATTTGACATACAGTGATCTTACCCATTTGTATAAATACATTCACGCATTTACACAACCGGTCGCGACTGATTAGAGACAGGCCCAATTGCCGCTATCCATCATTCTTATTCAAAATCTTCAAGCCTTCCCTCACGGTAAGCGGAGGCAAAACGTGTTGATCGATAAACTCCCCCACTGTCCGCGGTGCTGTTTTCGAATACTGCCGCAATGCCCAGCCGGCACCTTTCTGTACAAAAAACTCCTTGCTATCTGCCCGACTAAGAATATAATCAAACAATAGCTTCTCATTGGTCTTCTCTTTGGCATGAAGCTGAAAAATGATAGCAGAGCGTTGTAGCCAGATATTGTCAGCGTTGATCCAGCGCTCAGTGTACTCCCGCGTAAGCTGTTCCTTATCACGCATGATGGCCGCTGCCAGATGAGGAGCCAGCCAATCAACGGTATCCCACCAGGAAGTAGTAAGAATCAAGGTTTCAATAAGCGGCAACATCGTTTCCGGCAGCTTCTTTTTGACGGGAATCAAGATGTCTCCCAACATATACTGGAGTTCTCGTGGAGTGTTTGCAGCAAAACAGAATTTGGCGAGATGCTCCCAATCTTCTACTGCCGGCCGGCCAAATTCTTTCAACATCTCGCGAACAATATTTTTCCTGATAGGTGCTTTCACCCCTAAAAAGGTGAACTGATTGCGCATATAGGCCGTCATTTGCTCCGCACGATCAGCATCAGCCGCCGCCTGAAGACGTTCAAGTAAATACTGACAAAATGCATCAATATTCATATCCACCATGTTGTTTATAGTCTGTTTACTTCCAAAATTCCCACCACTTTTTAGCTGGACTCGCTATTTTTCGTTCAGTCGTAGGTTTAGCTGTTGGCGCACTAGGTTTGGGTGCCACCTTAGGCGGTTGGTTCCTTCTAGTAGGTACATCCGTGCTATACTGGTCGTACATCTCAATAAGGAAAGTCATTTTTGTCAGTGCATCAATATTGGCACGGGCATTTGGAATTGACGCCAAACGATAAAACTCATTGTCCAGGTCTTGCAGCGTAAATTCAATGTAGGGATTGTCCTTCGACAACATTTTGTCTTCCCGCAAAGGCATTACCTGTTCTTTTTCTTTTTTAAAGGAAATGGCTTTTACATTAGCGATCACTTGTGCATAATCTTCTTCTGTTAGCGGATCAACGACGTGCTGTAACTCATCAATAAGTGTGAATTTATCCGTAGCGATTTTATACATTTCACTATAAGCCAGCTCAAAGTTTTCTTCACCATGCCGGAAACTCACAACATCTGACTGCGCAAGAAATTGGCTGCCAAAAGGGTAAAAAACCAACACGCGTTTTTCCTTTTTCGTTTCCTTATCTGTCACCACAATATGGCCGGGGATAGCATATTTGTTAAAATCAAAGAACTGCGTACTAGCAATATGATCCACCAAAGAGCGGTACAAGCTCTCATCTGTAGTTGGATCTAGATGCTCATAAACTTTTGGTCCAACACTGTAGTTCATGAAACAGCCATTCATGGTGAGTACGTGTTGCTCTCCTCCTATTTTTTCTCGGAACATCGAAACGCCCAATAGTTTCATAGTGTCTATCCACTCCTCGTTAAACTTGGCCATGAAGGCAGCTGGTGACATCGGCCCTTCCTCATCTTCAGGATGCACGGTACTATTGGTTAATTCAGCAATAGCTGCCGCTGTAGCAATCCCTAATCGAAAATCTGTTTCGCTGGCGATAATATTCAACCCCACAGAATAAGCATCGTCTTGATACCGAAGACTTACCCCCCGGGTAGATTTATCTCTGACGTATAAACGGGTATTGTTTATTTCTTTATCATCCGTAACTTCTGCATTTACATACTTGGCATCCGGTTGAGCCAATTGTTTGGTAAGAGATCCGAAACTAACAACCTTGGGCGCAGGTATCGAAAAATAGTAACTCATGAGAACAGCGTGTTTTTTTTGATGTATATTTTTATTAGGAACAGCACGAAAATACTTATTCGTTAATTTATTGACTTTATCTTGAAAAGGTAACAATGGTTTTCTCTTGTATAGAAAACGTTCGGCAACCTCATAATACTTCCTCTTTCCCACAAGTTCCGCTTTTTTCTTGAAAGCGAATCATGAACTCACTACAAATTGTATTAGTTTTTATAAATTCCATACTTTCGCGTATCAAACTATTTAATCCTCTTTCTCTATGAAGCCATTAGCTGAGCGCATGCGTCCCCGACAACTGGAGGACTACGTAGGGCAAGACCACCTGGTGGCTCCCGGAGCTGTTTTAGAACGCGCGATTCGGTCGGGGCGTCTGCCTTCCTTTATTCTATGGGGCCCTCCTGGAGTAGGGAAAACGACCTTGGCGAAGATTATCGCCAACGAACTGGACATCCCCTTTTACACCCTCAGTGCCATTAATTCTGGTGTGAAAGATATTCGGGAAACCATTGAGAAAGCACGCCGCACTCAGTTTTTTGACCAGCCTAATCCGGTACTTTTTATTGATGAGATTCATCGCTTCAGTAAGTCACAACAAGATAGTTTATTGGGGGCTGTCGAAAAAGGAATTGTTACGCTGATAGGCGCCACCACTGAAAACCCCAGTTTTGAAGTCAACGCAGCTTTACTTTCGCGGGCACAGGTTTATGTGCTAAAAGAACTCGACGCCGAGGCTTTGAAGACCATGGTAGACAAAGCGCTTAAGGAAGATGAATACCTGAGTAAACAAGCCATTGAAGTAAAAGACTATGAGGCTATCTTACACTTGTGTGGAGGAGACGGGAGAAGGCTTTACAACATCCTTGAGTTGGTTTGTAGCGAAGTAGAACCTGGTGAACAGCTTATCATTGATAATGATCTTGTACGCCAGCGCGTGCAGGAAAATATGACCCGTTTTGACAAAGGCGGGGAGCAGCATTATGATATTGCCAGTGCATTGATCAAAAGTATTCGTGGCAGCGACCCCAATGCAGCAGTCTATTGGTTGGCACGCTTAATTGAAGGAGGGGAAGATGTCAAGTTCATCGCTCGCCGGCTGATTATTTCTGCTTCTGAAGATATTGGTTTGGCCAATCCCAATGCTTTACTGATGGCCACGACGGCATTCCAGGCTGCTCAGGCGGTAGGCTTTCCGGAGTCTCGTATTATTCTTTCCCAAGCAGCCGTATATCTCGCTACTTCACCAAAAAGTAACGCCAGTTATCTGGCTATCAACCAAGCTCAGAAGACCGTTAAAGAAACGGGTACTTTGGGCGTACCCCTCCCTATACGCAACGCCCCTACCCGATTGATGAAAGATCTCGATTACGGTGTGGGTTACAAATACTCCCACGATTTCCCCGGCAACTTTGTAGAACAAGAGTTTTTACCTGAAGAAATAAAGGGCAAAGTGTTTTACAAACCTCAAAACAACCCTGCAGAAAGAAAGATCTGGCAGCAATTAGCTGCTTGGTGGAAAGGGAAATATGGGTATAAGTAGTTTTTTAGTGCGGGGTGCGGTAAATATTTCCGACTTCCGACTTTAGTTCCAGATGCTTTGTGCCAACGTTTTCACACTTGCACCATTCCAACCTTTACACATTTTTAGTACGGGTGCGGAAAACACTTCCCACTTTTCACAAAACAGTCTATCTTTTCGCCATTCTTCTGGTTCCAGAAGTAGGTTTTTAGAAGAAATTTTAAAAAAAATAAAAAAGCTCCAACGTTTTCCCCTTCAGCTACGTCTGGTCTACGATTTTAGCAATGAAGCTGTCTAAGGTTTTCTGCTGTAAGTGAGCGTGAAGGCTTTAGACAACTTCAATAACAGCTAAGTGAATAGAAACAACTTACTTCATGGCTATTTACGATATAGATGTAAAATTAGACTGGTTTGGAGTCTTAAAGAGAGAACCCGCGAAAGAAAACATGTCAGATTTAGACAACATCATTACTGGGTGCTTGAAAGGCCAACGGCAAGCTCAAAAGCAAATGTACCAGAAGTTCTACAACCAAATCTTCGGCACTTGCCTACGCTACACCAAGGACCGAATGGAAGCCAAAGGCTTGGTAAATTCCGTTTTTCTCAAAGCGTTTGGTGCTCTCCAACAATACAGCCGCAAAGGTGCTTTGGGGGCTTGGTTAACACGGATTGCAATCAATGAATGCATCGACCATTGCCGTAAACAGAGCCGGTACAAGACACATTTCACAAGCTTGTCTACCGCTCCTGATGTTGCCATGAAAGAGGGTACGCTCAGTAAAATAGCGGCAAAAGACATTGTCGCCTGCATTCAACAACTAAAACCAACGAGTAGATTAGTATTCAGCATGCATAATATTGATGGTTATAAACATCATGAAATAGCGGAGAAACTGGGAATAAGTGAAGGCACCTCTCGATGGTACCTTTCTTCTGCAAAAAAAGAATTGCAGGTTCTCTTGAAAGACTACCAGCGCTAAGAATAAAGTGAATGCAAATCTTCTCTAATTATGTTTAAGCGAATTGAAATGGAAAATAATCAAGATAATAGCTGGCTAAAGATTAAATCACTGGTTAAAGACTATGAACCAGATGAATATACACCAGCAGATTGGGGTGAAATGGAAACAATACTAGAGGCGGGGTTAAAACCACCTGGCTTTTTTAATGACAAATCCTTCCCAAAACTCCTCTTGTTTTTGATCTTAGGTACATCATTGGCCTTAGTTTCGAGGGAGTATCTAGGTGTAAACCAGCACCAGACTACGGCAAAAACAAGTGCTGTAATAGACATAGAAGCCGCAAAAACAAGTACAACAATAGACATTGAAAATGCCTCGCAAGCTACGCTAGAAACAAGCGAGGTGGAGATCAATGAACAAAAGCAAGTACAAGAAGAAGCCTTAGCTGATTCAGGTAAAAAAAGTTCCTTTTATACAGCAACAGAACCTGAAAATGCAGATCGAACAGAGGACCTTATTCTTCAAAAAGAAAAAAGCCTTTCAGCAAAGAAAGCAAGTGCTGATTTGATCGAAACAGCAACTGGAAAAACACTTGAAAGTGCAGCTCCTGCCGCGCTGCTTGCAAGTCAAGAACCTGAAAATATTCAAGCCGTCGAAAAGGAGAAGGAGATATCCAACAACTCATCAGTCCTACCTATACCTACACTGGGAATGACACCTGCTTCAGAAGGAGAAAACACTACGGAGGAGATGCCCTTTTCTGATCCTAACACTCCTGACAAATGGCGCCTTGGCGTAACACTCGGCATGAGTACTACTGTTACTGATTATGAACGTAAAACAATGTCTTCTCTTCCGTTTATCGGGATTTTTGCCAGAAAAACCATTAATCCCAAGTGGGAACTTCAAGTCGAGGCACAGTTAAAGCCTGTTACCAATTACAACGTAACCCAACACTACGAAGAGGACGTGTATAGTTCTTTAGGTTTTCTGGGCACAGCAGTCGTAGAGCGGAGCTACCAAGGATACATTGCGCTAGAGCTTCCTGTAATGGTGAAATACGCAGTTACCAATCGTACCGGGTTATCTTTCGGTGTTCGCTACAGTTTTATTACACCACACGATATAGCATATAGTTCTTCGGGTTATGACCGCTATAGTGAATCCTTGTCTCTACGTGTTCCACAGAAAGGGTTTTGGAATAGTGATATTGGCCTCATAATGGGAGCGGAACACGCTTTCGGCGGCCGTTGGTTCTTGAGTATTAGGTATGCACAAGGGCTGAGAGATATCACGCCTGATAACTTGTATAACGATACCAAAACGCACCTGAATTCAGATGTACAACTTGCTGTACAGCACTATTTCTAAGCCATCAGCAAAAAAAAGAACCTTCAAAAGCCAACTATTATGAAATATCAATGCTTATATATCCTTAGTTTTCTTCTTCTCATCAGTACTTTTTCTTGTAAGAAAGACTATGAATACGAATCGGAGCTTATTCCTCCTCCATCAGAATCTGATTTCTTTGTAGAAGGAGAAATTTTTTATCAGGATGATCATTCTTATCTCATTGATTTCAAAGGTGGGGAATCGGTCAATAGTTTCTCCGATGCAACTTGGGGATCTACTTCGATGGTCAGAGAAGAAAACGACAAGAAATATATTGCATCTGGTATTCTTGCTGATGCAAGCGCTTTTCGAGTAGGAAACCTCTCTCCTATTAACCGATTGAATAGTAGTGTTGGTATTTACGTTAAAATAAGCTCAGACCGACCTGCTAGTGAAATAGATCGGAAATTTACCAAAGAAGAATTGGAAGAGCTCTTAAAGATAGGTAGAGAATATGATTTTGGAACAGCCCCAGGAGAAGTCGAAGTCGGGTATTCCGAAAGGTTCAGAAGTCAGGAAGATCAGGATTTAGTGCCTTGGAATTACTGGCGCATTGAAGGTACTTCTGCAGATGCGGACAATGAAAATAGCGCTTTCCGAATTCTCGAGATAGAACCCTATGAAGACAATGTAAGCTACTTACCTGCAAGAGGGTTTAAAGTCAAAGTCGCTTTTGATGCCGTGTTGCAAAATCGTTACTGGATATACTCTACGTTCTTTTTAGAAAATGTAGAAGGGGTCTTCTTTTTTGAATACGAGTAGTTTTTTTTAAAAAAAAAGTGGCATCTACCAATCGGTAAATGCCACTTTTTTATGCGTCAGGCGCTTATTTCTGACTTTTTCCTATCCTTGCTTATGCTTGCGAATAGCTTCGGTCAAGCGAGGTACTACATCAAAAAGATCGCCTACAACCCCGTAATCAGCAGCTTTGAAGAAAGGTGCTTCTGGGTCTTTGTTGATCACAACGATGGTTTTTGAACTGTTGACACCGGCCAAGTGCTGAATAGCACCAGAAATACCCGCGGCAATGTACAGGTTAGGACGAATAGCAATACCCGTTTGTCCAACGTGTTCGTGGTGAGGGCGCCAACCCACATCCGATACCGGACGAGAGCAGGCAGTGGTAGCGCCTAGTTCTTCCGCCAACGCTTCGATGATGCCCCAGTTTTCTGGGCCTTTCATTCCGCGACCAGCAGAAACAACCAGCTCTGCTTCAGGTAGTGGCGTTACGCCTTCCATCCGCGAAACTTCTTTCACTGTGATACGGCTTGCAGGTACCGCAATATCCAATGCACTGACAGCCACCTCTCCAGCTACTTCCACAGGAGGGATAGAATTACCTGTAACAGAGACCAGCTTGATATCAGAAGAAATGGCAATATTGGCAAATGCCTTACCCGAATATACAGGCTTGCGAACTGCAAAAACACCACCTTCGTTGGTAGGAACAGCATTAGCAGCCGGTACAGAACCAGCGTTTAATCTGGCTGCCAAGCGGCCTAAGATAGACTTGCCTGTAGAGGTATGACTCAGGATCACCACCTTAGCGCCTAATTGCTCTACTGCCGCAGCTATTACTGCTGCGTAAACCTGTCCGTCTAATTGGTTGAGGCTATCATCAGCTACCTGGTGAACTTTTGCAGCACCGTACTTTCCTAAAACACCGGCATCTTCGGCCTTGCCCAAAACAATTGCCTCACAGGCTACGCCTAATACTTCAGCAGTCTGGTAACCGTAGGTAACTGCTTCGAAAGCAGCTTTTTTGAATGTTCCGTTTACACTTTCGGCAAATACTAGAACCATGATTTTATATTTTCTTTCCCGAAGGAATATTCTTTAAATGTGTTAACCCAACAACTAAGAAGCTTAGATAACCTTAGCCTCTTCGCTCAACAAGCGTACCAGTTCATCCATGTCCTCAGGATCAACCAATTTTACGGCTGATTTCTCTGCCGGAAGGTCGTAGCTAAGTACTTGAGTATGGTTAGTGGTTTCTACAGCAGCGACAACATTAAGCGGCTTGCGTTTAGCCATCATAATACCTCGCATGTTGGGTATACGTTGTTCAGCAAGGCCTTTCGCAGCACTAAGTGCAAATGGAGTTGCTACTTCCAACGTTTCCTCGCCACCCTCGATATCACGAGTAATCGTGGCAGTATTTCCTTCTACTTCCAATTTGGTAGCGAAGGAGACAAAGGGTACATCCAACAATTCCGCAGTCATCGCTCCTACTTCCGAACCGTTGTAATCAATCGTTTCTTTACCAAAGAATACCATATCAAAGCTGTTCTCTTTGGCGTAGGCTGCAATTTGCTGAGCAACATCCAAACTGCTACCGCCATCCTTATCGATCCGTACGGCTTCGTCGGCACCAATGGCCAAGCCTTTACGAATAACAGGATCATTCGCTGCAGGGCCTACGTTGATAATCGTAACGGTTCCTGCTCCTAAAGCTTCCTTGAGCTCTAGCGCACGAACCAATGCGTACCATTCGTCGTAGGGGTTCATAATATATTGGACTCCGCTGGTATCGAGAGCGGTCTGATCACCATTAAAAGTAATCTTTGTGGTGGTCTCTGGCGTTTTACTGACGCAAACCAGTAATTTCATTTCTTATGTGGTTTTATTGAAGCACCGCAAATATAGTTAAATTGGACGCTAATCTAAAGAGAGTTAGCGAATTTTCGCTAACTTGAATTAAAACACATTTCCCGGCTATGAGTTCAGCTCGTTTAATACAATTGCTTACCTTTTATAAAGATTCTCCTAATGATCCTTTTATTCTCTTTGCACTTGCCAAGGAATACGAAGGTCTTGGCCAGCTAGAAACAGCACTCCAGCACTATCTAGAACTCAAAGAAAAGGATGCCAACTACGTAGGTCTCTATTATCATCTCGGGAAATTACATGAAGTTTTGCAGCAAGAAAAAGCAGCATGGGATACCTATTCAGAAGGGATGAAAGTCGCGAGAAAAATTGGTGATCAACACGCACTTAGTGAATTGGCAGGTGCCCGACTAAATCTTGGCGACGAGGAAGACTTTGAGTAACAACCTCTACTTTTTCTGTATATTTGCACACTAAGTATGTCTTAAGGATGAATTTATGCGTTTCACTATCTGAATCGCAACCAATTAATTTTTGGTAAGGCTAAATTATAGCCTTTAAATCCATCGTCTACATGAAATCATTTTTTACGGTATTTTTTTTAGCACTCTTCAGCATTGGCTGGAGCCAAAATTGTAATGTCACGATTGNCCTCAACCCCGAAGTCAACCTCTGTGGCCCAGGTTCAAGTGTATTGCTTCCTGTTATCTCTGGTGATTATGAATCTTTCACCTGGAGCCCCATTTCCGGCCTTGATGACCCTAATCAACTCATTACGACTGCCAATGTTACGGATTCAACGGTCTACACCCTGAGTGTTATTAGCCTTTCGGATGATAACTTGATCTCTAATGGCGATTTTAGTGCCGGTGATACGGGCTTTACCAGTGATTATATCTATGGTACTGGTGGTGGCGTAGGCTTATTGAGTAATGAAGGACAATATGCCATTGCTACCAATGCCGGAAGCACTCACAATCAATTTGCCAATTGTAACGATCACACTGGCGGCGGCAACATGATGGTCGTAAACGCCAGTGGTGATGCCAGTAATATATGGTGTCAAAATATTACGGTAGATACAGATACCGATTATTTCTTCAGCGCTTGGGTGACATCCGTCACTTCACAGAACCCTGCACAATTACAATTTTCGGTCAACGGCGTTCAATTGGGCTCTCCTTTTAACGCGAGCGCCAACACCTGCAACTGGCAGCAGTTCTCCGCAGAGTGGTCTTCTGGTACAACAACAGCAGTAGAAATCTGTGTAGTAAACACCAACTTTACCCCTGCCGGGAATGATTTCGCCCTGGATGACATTAGCTTCCAGGCTTACTGTACAACTACAGCCAGTGTTGCTATCAATGTTACCGAGTTGGTTTCAGATGTCGTTATTCCTAACCAAATTTGTGGCGCAGCTAGCACGATTGACCCTAATAACTACCTATCCGCCAACGCTGATACAGGTGGCACCTGGACATTGGACGGAAGTGCGATTAACACCTTTGATCCAGCAACTTTGGCCAATGGCGTTCATACACTGGAATACACCGTATCGACCAATAGTTGTTCCTCGTCGTCGGACGGTCAATTTACATTAGCAAGTCCTCCAGATGCAGGTTCTCCAGGAATATTTACCACTTGTATTAATCCGGGAGACTTTGCAGTCGTAGAATTGAGCACGCTGGTTACCAACGAAGACCTTGGCGGCCAGTGGGAATATTTTAGTGGCCCAAATACAGGCACGCTACTTGTTAATGGTAATGCAACACAGTTGTCCACCAGTACAGCAGGGAGCTATACCTTCATTTACACGGTAGATGGCGGTGGTGTATGCCCTAGTGACACGACTTATCAATCTTTTGATATCAACCTCAACCCTATTGCGGATCTACCTGCAACGGCAACGCTTGATTGTATTATCAGAGATATTACGCTAGTAGGAGCAAATACAAGCACTGGTAACAACATTGTTTATCAATGGTCACAGAATAACATTCCGTTCGTCAGCCAATTTGATATTAGTCTTGACGTCGATGAGCCTGGCACTTACCGCCTTATTGTCCGCGATGAAAACACGAACTGCTTCGCCGAAGCCATTACCGAGGTTGACGATTTAAGCGGAGACCTTAGTTTTTCTCTGACAACAGTTCCTGCCCCTTGTCTTGATCCTGACAATGGTACCATCTTAATTGAAAACATCATGGGAGGAACACCTCCTTTCTTAGCAAGCATAGATGGTGAAAATTTCGTAGCTGTCGACCAATTTTCTGCACTCGCACCAGGCAATTATACCGTACAACTACAAGATGCTGGTGGTTGTGAAGAAATGGAAGATGCAAATCTCTCTGAGCCTAGTAACCCTATGCTAGAGCTTCAATCAAATCAGGGAGAAGTTATCAGCTTGGGGGAATCCGTAACGATATCTGTGATAAGCAACCCTCCACTGGAACTTTTGGATACTTTGATCTGGTTCCCTCCCCTACCTGACAGCTTACAAATAAGCAATAAGCAGTGGGCTGTTCAGCCAGAATCAACGACCAATTATACCCTCCTGATTCGTGACTTAAATGGTTGTGAAGCAGAAGCATCTTTACTTGTGACCGTTCGCCCAGAGGGTGCCGTTTACATCCCTAATGCGATTTCCCCAAATGAAGACGGCACCAATGATCGGTTTGTAATCTATGACAAAGGCTCCATCGCCAATATTACGACCATGCGCATTTTTGACCGCTGGGGCGCTTTGGTTTATGAAGTCAAAGACTTGGCTCCAAACAGCTCCGACCGTGCCTGGAACGGGCGCTACAATGGAGACCTACTCCCTTCAGGCTTATACATCTACGCTGCTGAACTGGAATGGATCAATGGCACGACCAGTCAGGTCCAGGGGGAAATTTCGATTGTGCGCTAGGGGGGCTCGCTATGCTCGTGGCAGTGCTCTTCCGGTGAACCGGAATCACGGAGGTGCTTGTTTCACTCCCGTGATTTCGACTTTTAGTCGGAAGAGCACAAACCACAAACAAAGTGAGCATAAATCCTCCAACATCTATTATCTTTACAGCCTGAGAAAAGGAGATGAATAGAAGGAGCGTTCAACGTAAGCGTCCCTGAGGAAAATTGATATATGCCTTCATCGATATTAGCGCCCACCAGCTTAAGTGCCACCGAACTTGACGAATACCTCGCCCGGGGATGGCGACCATTGGGGCAAAGAATTTATACCGCTGATTTCATTCAACTAGAGTTAGGAGAAATCTTTAGTGTCGTCCCTACCCGACTGCCCTTGACTTCGCATTTGTGGAGCAAGCGTCAGCGTAAGCTCTTACGTAAGAACAATCAAATTTTCCGAGTAAAAATTCGCAGTGCCGAGATTACCCAAGAGAAACTTAGGGTGAACGAACAATACCTACTCGAAAACCCCACCAAAAGCGTTGAAGAATTACAAATTCATACAGAATTTGATGGTAGAAAAATCTTCAACACCCTGGAATGCGCCGTTTACAAGGGGGAAGAACTGGTTGCTTTCAGCTTTTTTGACGTCGGTGAAACCAGCGCTTACAGCAAAGCGGGCATCTACCACCCCGCCTATAAAGGTTATAGCTTGGGGACCTACACTATGCTATTAGAAATAGAGTGGTGTAAAGAAAACGGCCTGCAATACTACTATCCTGGTTACATATCACCAGACATTCCTTTATTTGATTACAAAACAAAGATTGGTGAGGTTGAATTCTGGAGCCTTCAATTTAGAAAATGGTTACCCTTTACATCCTTTGACAATACCAAGCACGGCCCTTTAACCTTGATTCTCGATCATACAGAGGAACTGCAGAAAGAGTTAGAGGTTTTGGATTATCGTGTACCTATGTATCAATATGTATTCTTTGAAATGCAGATGATGCAGAAAGGGATTTATAAACTTTTAGAGCAACCTTTCTTACTCCTACTGCACTGCCCATCCCCACAAAAGTGCTGGGTAGCGGTCTACAATATTGACTTAGCCGTCTACGAATGCTGGGTTTGCGATTTTAACCGAATGATTACTTTTTTTGAGCAAATTCCACAAGGGTACAAGCTTTTTCGCTATGTCCTGGAACAGCGAAAATTGTTATTCCGTACCGAAACGGTGACGGAGTTTCTCTTGAAAACAAGAGGGCTTATTTCTCCCAATCAGCAAAACCTTTCCCCACGCGAATATTAATTCCCGTGAGGTATATTATCTTTACAAATCTGAGGAACCTATCTCAACAAAAACCTGTTTCTTTGCCTGTCACACATCTGTCCTTATGAGTTTTTTTGCGGAGAAGCATTACCCTGAAGCTGTCCTGGGAAGTTCCTTGGATGAATACCTTGCCAGAGGGTGGTATCGTATGGGACAATCTATCTTTACGACTCATTTTCTTTGTTTCGGAGAGCAGCTCTATTCCGCTATTTGGATCAGATTGAATATGCAACAGCATCAATTCCGCAAAGGGCAGCGGAAACTGATGCGGAAGAACGCAGAGCGTTTTCAGATAAAATATGCACCTTTTAAGCTTACGCAAGAAAAAGAGAATTTATACCAGAAGTATAAGCAACACTTCCCTGGCTACATTGCTCGTTCTTTGCAAGAAAGCCTTCTAGACGGAGAAGAGTACAATACTTACCAGACCATTGAGAGCCAAATTTACGATGGTGACCAGCTCATCGGTCTAAGCTATTTTGATCTTGGGAAAGACAGTGTAGCGAGCATCCTTGGTATCTACGATCCCGCTTATTCCGAGTACAGTATTGGCTATTATACCATGCTATTGGAAATGGACTATTGCCGACAGCACAGTATCAAATACTATTATCCCGGCTATGTAGTCCCTGGCTACGAGCGCTTTGACTACAAACTTCGCGTCGGAGAAGTTGAATACCTTCGACTATCGACTAGCAGCTGGGAACCTTACCTTAAGTTCCAGACGGAAGAGATTCCTTTATTACAAATGGAACACCAGTTGAAGGAGGCGCAGGCAAGCTTGGCAAAAGCTAATGTTGCATCTCAACTTTACTACTACCCACTATTTGAAGCCAATTTGTTTGGGATGCTCCAAGCTACTTATCTGGACTTTCCGGTTTTCCTCAACATTGAGCCCCTCTACCCTACCCCACAGTTTCGCTACTTCCTTGTTTTTGATGTTCGTGATCAGGCGTTCAAATTACTGCGTTGCTCGAACTTCGATGACTTTCGATTTTACTTCAACGATGCTTATACCCAGGCTTTCGACCCCGCGACTTTTCTGGTAGAACTGACAGTCGTTGAACAGCTCCTTTTCAAAACCAAGCAGCTAGAAGAACTAAAATTGGTATTAACCCATAACCACGAAAAGCTGGTTTAAACCATAACAATGGAAAACAGCTCCTTAGATACCGCCTGGCGGAGAACAGCGTCTACCATCTATCAAAAACCTACTGATTCCAAGATTGTCGGATCAGTAGAATTTGATGTAACAGACCTTCATGCCTTTATTCAGCAAAAGCGTCGTGATGGACTAAAGCTTACGCCTACCCATATTTTTACGGTAGCAACGGCCCGCGCCATCGCCGAAAAGATCCCTGAAATGAATAGTTTTATCCGGCGGGGAAAAGTGGAGTTGCACCCTCAGATCGATGCGATGGTCAGCGTTTTGCTCCCCAAGGGCCAAATGGGGTCGGTCAAGTTAGAAAAAGTAGACGAACTCAGCCTTGAAGCTGCGGTGGAGCAGCTAAGAACAAAAATAAAAACGGCTCGCCAGCAGCAGGACGAAAGTGAAAAGCTAAAAAATGGTTTAGGTAACATCCCTTGGCCATTTAGAACGTGGGTTTATCGTTTGATCTATCTACTAACCATCCGCTGGGGTATCTCTTTACCGGGTTTATCTACCCACCGTTTTGGTTCTTTTGTGGTTTCCAATATAGGCAGCCTAGGGCTTGATGTCGGCTACCCTGCCCTCTTCCCGGTTGCCAATGTACCATTTGTCCTCATTTTGGGCGGAAGCCAGAAAAAACCCTGGGTCGTAGATGACGAAATCAAAATACGCACCATCATGAAAGTTGCGATAGCCATGGATCACAGGATGCTCGATGCTTCGCACGGAGGCCAATTGTTTGCGTATTTAAAGCGTATTGTCAAGCAACCAAGTTTGCTGGAGATGTAAGCTGGACGTTCGGCAAAAGTCCGTAGAAAGATGCGGGCTGCTTCGCGCCCTCAGGGTAAAGAGTAGAAGGATAGCAAACCATTAAGCATTAATTCCTAGCTTCTATTATAAAAGACGATGTTGGGAGATTTATTAACCATTTCTACTAGCTTTAGCAACTCCGAGGACCGCAGGGACGATCACCGAAGGTAAAGTCCCTCTACGCTCTACTCAAAGTGGCGATGCCATCGTCCGCGCATCCCTTTACGACTTTCGGGAAAATGCCGAAAGTTCAGCTAAGTATTTTAGAAAATCAAACAACACAAACCATGCTAAAAATAGTTGTACTCGATGGCCATACTCTTAATCCGGGAGATATAAGCTGGTCAGCTTTAGAAGCGTTGGGAGACGTTCAGATTTACCCAAGAACTGCTCCTGAATTATTACTAGAAAGAGCTGGTGAAGCAGAGGTGCTTGTGGTCAACAAACAGATTTTGGATGCGAAGACCCTCGCCAACCTACCTAAACTCCGTTTTGTAGCCGTCTCTGCCACAGGTTATAACAACGTGGACATTGCAGCAGCAAACCAAAGAGAGATTCCCGTAGCCAATGTTGCAGGTTACAGCACGCCCGCAGTGACCCAGCATGTATTTGCGCTCATCTTGGCAATGACGAGCCGTATAGGTGCCCACAATCAGTCTGTACAAGCTGGCGACTGGAGCAAAAGCCCCGATTTTGCCTATACCCTGGGCGTCATCCCCGAGTTGAGCACCCTCACCCTGGGCATATATGGCCTGGGTCGCATCGGTCAGGCGGTAGCTAAGGTGGGGCTAGCTCACGGTATGCAAGTATTGGCCCACCACAAACACCCAAAGCGTGATGCCATGGAAGGGGTGACATTCGTAAGCCTTCCTGAGTTATTTAAAAGAAGCAACATCGTGAGCCTCCATGCGCCGCTCAATCAAGACAATGAGGAGATTGTTGGCCGCCAACTCCTCAGCACCATGCCCAGCCCGTCTTACCTCATCAACACTGGCCGAGGAGGCTTGATCAACGAGCAGGAATTAGCTGCTTGCCTAAAAGAAAACATCATCACTGCTGCCGGGCTAGACGTACTGCAACAAGAACCCCCTCCGGCAGACCATCCCTTAATTGGTATACCCAATTGCATCGTCACACCACATATCGCGTGGGCCACACAGGCTGCACGCCAGCGATTGATGCAGGAGGTGGTGCTAAATATTAAGGCATTTATAGCTGGGGACGATAGGAACAGGGTCTAGATTATCTGGGGCTATGCTAGCGTTTCTCTGCACTAGGCTGTCTGGTTACTAGCGTACTCCCTCAGGCTCTACGCACTCCACTTGTAGCGCTCACTTTGCGGGTATAAATTCAAAACCTATCCGTTTACAAACGTTTACAAACAGAAGTATACGTTTATCATACGACTTGTTGCAGGTCTTGGCCTTACTATTGTGCCAAAAGTACTATGCGCTTCTCTTTAAAACGCCTCACGAATGGCCACCAACTCCTTGTCGAATGCCCTTCTGACCCTTTATTACTTGAACGATTATCTATCATACCGAATAGTAGTCCAGCCCAATACGGCGGAGGCTACCTTATCCCCAATACCGAAGAGGGACGCCAATATCTAGTGAACATACTTACGGAGGTACGTGACCATCCTCTTTTAAACCTGAAGGTTACTCGGCTGATCATCAAAATCCCCTATAATAAAGCCTTGTATCAGCTACTCATTCAGTTAGAGGGCAGAGAATGGCACCCAAAAATGAGAATATGGATGGTAACAGCAAGTAAAGACAATTGGCTTAAAATAAAAAACAGCCACCTATCGACTTACTGTCTCACCCTACTCCCCGAAAGGAACTCACCGCAAGACAAACAAATCAAAGAGCAGGTAAGCACCGTAGCAAAAATGATGGTGCCTCCCAAAACAGGTCATCAGGCATTGGTCTATGAGGCACTATTAGCAGCGGAACAACAATTACGCCTTCGACATTTTAGTTGGCGTACCATCAAAAGTTATTTAAGTCAGTTGAGAATGCTCTTTTTATTTTTTCCTTCTATGCCCCCTTCTAGCTTATCCATTAAAGAGATTAGTACTTATTTATTGGATAGAATTCAAAAAAAGAACTGGCAGCCAGCCACTCAACAACAGGCGATTTGTGCATTCAAGTTTTATTACACAACTGTATTAGAGTTAGCCTACGATTGGGATATCATCCAGCCAAGAAAAGGCCGAAAGCTACCGACGGTATTGAGTCAGGGAGAAGTCATCCGCCTGCTAGAGGCCGTTTCCAACCTTAAGCACCGTTGTATTCTCATGTTGATCTATTCCGGGGGGCTCCGTTTAAGTGAGTTGACCAACCTTCAGTTGAAAGACATCAATTATGATCGTCGCCAAGTATTTATTGATTCAGGAAAAGGCAAAAGAGACCGTTACACCCTCCTTTCCGAAAATTGCCTCCAGGCATTGCAGACCTACCTAAAGAAATACCAACCCAAACTTTGGCTATTTGAAGGGCAGGACGGAGGCCAATACAGTAATCGTAGTGTACAAGCTATACTGCGGCGAGCAGTTGTAGCATCGGGTATCAATCCACGCACCACTGTTCACACGTTACGCCATAGTTTTGCGACCCACCTTTTGGAACAAGGCGTGGACCTTCGTTACATTCAAGATTTGCTTGGTCATGCCTCTAGTAAGACGACAGAGATTTACACCCACATCACCAGTAGTGCTACCGATAAGATCGTAAGCCCCCTAGATGCAATTCTTGGCCCACCCGAGGACAAGAAAGAGTAATTTCACTGCGCAATTTGCTACTTATCTTCAATGCGCAGTTTGTTACTTATGCGCAATAATTTATTTTTGAGGATTGCTTAGCCGCAACCAAAATATGCGTATTTTACCCACACAGGGGGTACACTATACACAACAGAAGCGACGCACATAGGGGGATTAAGTGCAATGCGGGTAATGTGAGTTGTGTGCCATACCAACAAAAATGGAAGCTTTGATAAAGCCGCCCGACTCTAGTTGTAAAAGGAATTAATTTGGAGGAGAAATTGCTTGCTTAGGGGTTCGTGAAACCGAATCATGTTGACAAGCGATCAATTGATAACAAGTGATCAGCGAGTAGACTAACAAAAGATTGAAGTATTAACTTCAAAGCTTTTAGTAGCCTAAGCTTGCAAGGATGCAAGAGCTACGCTTGTCAACATG
>NZ_KB903563.1 GCF_000379805.1 Lewinella cohaerens DSM 23179
AATTTGCGAACTGATTTTAGCTTCGCTGATCGTCGTTCCTCCTCGGAGTTCAACGATTTACGGTTCTGTCTAAGAAGTCAAAATCGAGCTTAGCGGGCTAAGTGAGATTTTTAGTTCGACGGCAGGTTCGAAACCACGAAGTCGCCGCGAAGCGAATCCTTGAAAATCAGGACGCACCAACCTATTTCCGTCGAATACTTTAACTATTCCCTTTTCACCAAATTAAATTTCCCAACAAGCTCTTACTCATCCCTGAAATGAAAAAACGCCTACTCTTTTACGGATTTTCGGCTTCCTCCGGGCTGAATACGGGTTGTGGTGTTTTTACCCCTCATTTTTTTCCAGGCTGCCCATGATTATCTGGCGAATAAAGGCATGTGCCAATAAGAGCACGCACAAACAACTGGTGTAGAACATGGTGGTTAAGGTTTATTTACTCGTGTATGTCCTGAGTAGAGGTAGAGGTAAGTAGTAAGGGCGTTTTTTTTAAAAAAAACTTTCATCCGCCTATAATTCAATACTTTTGAAAGAAAAAGGCTTCCATGTTTGTAAATAAGAATTTTGCGTTTAGTAACATCTGGAATTTTTCGGGAATACATCTCATTTGGATTACGGCTTGGTCGACTTTGGTGGCGGTATTGNTTGAATACACCCATTGGGAATGGTTACACATTCCGTGGTTACCTTTGTCCGTTATTGGTACAGCCGTGGCCTTTTATATTGGTTTTAAAAATAACCAGGCTTACGATCGCTTATGGGAGGCGCGCAAGATTTGGGGAGCTATCGTTAATAGCAGCCGTTCCTGGGGCAGTGCTGTTAAAGGCTTTGTGACGGACCAGTTTGCAGAACGAGAAGTGGGGAAGGAAGAACTCCATTTACTTCATAAAAACCTCTTTTATCGCCACATCGCTTGGTTATATGCGCTACGTAGCCAGTTGCTCATCCCTACGAGTTGGGAGCATAGAAGCCAGAACAATCATATCGGGAAACTCAACGAACGCCGGATGGAAACCTACGGCGTAGGCCTACTCAAAGACGATGTGACAATGGCTGAACTTGACCGCTTTCTTGGCAAGGAAGAACACGAGCGGCTCATGAATTATGTGAATACAGCTACCCAAATCATCGATCAACAATCACAAGAACTGAAGACGCTCAGGGAACAAGGGTTATTGGATGATTTTCGACACATGGAACTTCAGAAAATCCTCTCCGATTTTTACGTTCACCAAGGCAAGGCCGAGCGTATCAAGAAGTTTCCATTGCCAAGGCAGTACGCCAACATGAGCTTCATCTTCGTAGGGATTTTTATTTTCTTGCTGCCCCTGGGTATGGTTGCAGAGTTCCATAAGTTGGGCGATTTTGGTGCATAGCTGTCGATTCCTTTTTCGGTAATCGTTGGCTGGGTGTTCGTCATGATGGAACTGGTAGGCGATTATTCGGAGAACCCATTCGAAGGCTTGGGCAACGATATTCCTATGCTTTCGCTGTGCCGCGTCATCGAGATTGATATGCGCGAAATGCTAGGGGAGACGGACCTTCCTCCTGCCATTGCACCAGTGAATGGGGTGTTGATGTAATTTTTACTTAAACCATCAAAGGGACGGGTTTTTGAACCATATGAGGAATTATAAGGGCATATAAGGATGTTTTTTAAGGGAGGGAGAAGTACCTTTTAGTCAGGTAGATTTCTGTAGGATTGGGTGACATAAGTTTTCTGACCTTCTTTGTAGAGGTGAGTTACGTAGAAATTTAGCATTAACCCTTCGGGGAGCTCTAAAAGTCGTAAGTAGGTCATCAATTGAGCCTTGTGAATAGGAAGAATCTTTTCGATTGCTTTTAATTCAATGACTAAACAATCAGCAACCAGTAGGTCACAGCGAAAATCCAGTTCAAGGGTTTCTCCTTTATAATCAACACTTATTGGCTTTTGAGAAACGAAGGGAATCTTGCGCAATTTGAGCTCATGTTCTAAACATTTTTGATAGCTGCTTTCTAACAAGCCAGGGCCTAATGCCTTGTGAACTTCAATAGCTGCTCCATTTACTTGATATACTAAGTTTTTTAGATACGATTTAGTCAACATAATTAAGTTCTATTTAAACGTTAACAATACTTAGTACTATAAGCTTGATAACTAGCTATTCGTGACATTAAAACCTTGTTTTTTTTAAAAAAAAACTTATAATATCTTATAATCCCTCATATGGTTCAAAAAAAATGATGCATTTGGGTGGGTGAAAAATATTCCTTGGTACCCTTTGGTGGTTCAAAAAAACTAAAAAGCCTCTCCCACCGTCAGGTAGAAAGCGCTGGTGTTGGGGCCGATACCATAATCGAGCCGAAGGCGAATTTTGTCCTTGGGCAGTAGCGTGAAGCGAATGCCAGCCCCCAGCGCATAACGTAAATAATCGGCCTCCCAATTTTGCCATTCATCGATGACGGAGCCGATACCGCCGAAGGCTACCGCTCCGAAGCGCCCCTTGATAGGGAAGCGGTATTCCAGTTGAGTGGCGGCTAGCTGGCGATCGCGGTAACGACCTTCGTAGTAGCCGCGTAAGAGGCGTGTTCCGCCCAGTAGTGCCAGTTGGTTGAAAGAGGGCGTGCTGCTGTTTCCTTCCAAATAGAGTTGACTCGCCCATACATGATTTTCTTTATGACTCCAGTATTTACGAACATCAATCGTCCATTTGACGAAGTTTTGGGTTGCGCCAAGAAATTCGTTATTAGTGAGTAGCGCGGCTTCTGCCCACCAGCCTTTGGTAGGAAAGAAAAGGTGATCGCGGCTGTCCCATTGCCAGATGGGGCCAATAGCACTATAGGTGGAGGCTTCGTTACCGATGACACCTTCCTGCAACAAAAGGCCTCCTTCCTGCTGGTCGTAAACCTCCCACTGATCCCAGGCGTATCGGACACCAGCCAGTTGGTATTTTCCTATTCGTTGGAGGATGTTGAGCCGTACCCTGGGATAGTTGACGCCGTAGGTTTCCCCTTCGTAATCCTCAAATTCGTTACCAACCCCGTAAAAGAAGTAATTGTAACGGTAGTATCCCAATTCGCCAGTGAAACGTAGTTGATCGCCCTTGGTATATAGCTGAAAGGGTAGGTAGAAAAGCAATTGATTATTTAGCGTGTATGCCGCACCCAGCTGCACTTGCGATCGTGGGCTAATACTGTCCAACGGAAAAGTTATCACTCCGGCGGCCCCAAATGACCAAGTCGTTTCGGGGGTATAGTAGACCAGTGGCAGGATAAAACGCTCTGTTTTAGAGCTGTCAGCCTGAGCACATAGGCTTGATGGTGAAAAGATGCCCAAGCTCAGCAGCAGCGCGCCACCAAAAAGGAAGGAACGGAAAATCGTGGAGGATGTCTTCATGGGAGTATTTAATGCGGACGAAACAGCAAATTAATCCCGTGGGTTCGCATTAACCATTTTCTGAAGTAGAAAAGAACAGAAGTGTTCAGGTGGAGACAAGCTCTTAGGTGGCCTTGGTGATTCAAAAAGCCTCAGCTTGTTTAAAAAAGATCCTCTTAAATTCCCTTATAATCCCTCATATGGTTCAAAAAAAACAATCCTTAGGTGGCCTTGGTGGTTCAAAAAGCCTCAGTTTGTTTAAAAAAGATCCTCTTAAATTCCCTTATAATCCCTCATATGGTTCAAAAAAACAATCCTTAGGTGGCCTTGGTGGTTCAAATAAAGGGCCCTGTTTTAGAACGCCCAGCTTAATCTTTCCGGTAGCTGATGCTGTCTCGTACTTTACCATCTTCACCGTGAATGATGACGGTGGAGCCGTAATTTTTAGCAATTTCCTTGGCCCGGTCAATAGCATCACGCTGGTAATCATAAACGCCGGTGTAGCGTTCATTGCCTGCCCCTTTGACGGCCCAGCCTTCTTCGTGTGGCACCACGTGTTGATTGTGGGTAGGTTTACTTGTGCGCACCCCCATGTTTTTGAGGATAATTTTGATGATCTTCTGTAAAAGGTTGGTCCAAAAGGAAGAGGTGCGGATGTCTGCCATATTATCAATTACTTGAATTTACAAAAGCTAAGATAAGCGCTTGTTGGCAAATTTCAAGAGGGGCCATCCATGCCTTGTCATTGCTGCTCAATGAGATTGCATGAAATGTAGATTGGTTCCTGTGGATTGTCGCGATAAAGTGATTTTGCTTTTTCGTCGAAAAAATTGCGATTCCCGACCTACTTCTTATTTATTTGCAGCCGAAGTCACCAGCTTTTGATGTATCAAAAAGTACACACGGTAACTTCACAAAGAAAGCCCATAAGTAGTCATGAATATCGTCTTGTTGTTTGTCCTTGTTTTTATTATTAGTGCCATTGGTAGTGCTCCTCCGGGCCTCATCAACCTAATGGTCATGAAGCGTGCTATTGCAGCGGGACGGCAGGCCGGATTTTTTGCTGCCTTAGGTACCATTATCCCCGAGTTTGTGTACACTTATATTGCGGTGTATGGTTATTTAGCTATTGCCAATGACGAAACCATTGGGCATCATATTCAGCTGGTAGGTGTTATCGTTTTCTTTGGCCTTTCGGTTTATTATTTTATTCAAAAAGCAGAGGACCCCGTATTGGATGCGGTGAGTTCGCAGAAAGATAAATTTATCAGTTTCCGGCGCGGCTTTTTTACAGCGTCTATCAATTTACTGGTGATGCCTTTTTGGGCGTTTATAACCCTTTTCTTGCATACTTATGGTTATGAATTTCAAACGCAAGGCGAGCTGATAACGTTTGCTTTAGCTTCGGCATTAGGGGCACTTATGATGTTTTTTTTATACGCCAGGCTGGGCCACCTCATTGTCTGTCGTATGGAAAAACTGGTGCAGTATACCAATAAGTTTCTATCGTTGATTTTTTTGATACTGGGGCTTTATCAGCTGGTGAGGTTGTTTTAAACGACTTATAATTAGGTTATTCTGGGGCCATGCCGTCGTTCCTCGGCACCGGGCTGTGCACTGCGTTGCCATCCCTTGTCCTGCTCTCCCGATGAATCGGGATCCGCCGAGCTTCAGGCTTACGCCTTGCGCACTACTCAAACTCAGGCACCGAATATGGCCTCTAGTGGTCTAAATGAATTCACCATTTTTTTGTTGCATTCCGTAACGCTATCTTTTTACCCGGCATAAAGGGGTACACTTAAATACCCTGAAACGATGAAATGTTTGTTCCTGAATGTAAGCTTATGCTTACTGTTAAGTACTGCTTTTGCTAATAATATTGAAGTTGACAATGTCAGCCTTACCGGCCAAAATACAGCGGAGGGCTATACCCAAGTACAGTTTGATATCAACTGGGAGAACTCCTGGAGGATCAGTGTAGGCCCAGCCAATTGGGATGCTGCATGGGTGTTTGTGAAATACCGTGTGAATGGCAACAACTGGCGACATGCGACACTCAATGCTGCGGGAGGAACAAGCCCCGGTGGTGCCACCCTTGAAGTGGTGCCGGACCAAACGGGCGCATTCCTCTACCGTTCCGCAGATGGCACGGGCGATGTAGATTGGTCGGACGTACAATTGCGCTGGAATTACAGTGACGACGGCGTAGATGATAATGCCTTGGTAGATGTGCAGGTCTTTGCCATCGAAATGGTGTATGTGCCCACTGGCGAATACCGATTAGGTACAGGTTTTAGTGGGACGGAGATCGACGAGTTTTATAGTTTGACTCCTTTCGGCAACTTTTCCATCAGAAGTTCTTATACCGTAACTTCCGAATCTGCCATTACCATTAATAGTTCGGCTGGTAACTTGTATTATGACAATACGGTGAATGGAGGGGATCAACTAGGTCCCATTCCTGCTGCTTTTCCCAAAGGTTTTGCTGCTTATTACTGCATGAAATATGAGGTTTCACAGGACCAATGGATTGGCTTTTTCAATACGCTAACCCAAGGCCAAAAGACTGCCCTGGACATTACAGGGACTTCTGGTAAAAATACAGATGAAATTGCAACCCGTAATGCGGTTGCCTGGCCAGATGTGGGGAACGCTACCACGACTTTGCCCAATGTGGCAATGAACTATTTACCAAATGGTTTTATGCTGGCCTATCTTGATTGGGCGGCACTACGGCCTATGACCGAAATGGAATATGAGAAATCTTGCCGGGGGACTCAGACTCCTGTGGGAGATGAATTTGCTTGGGGAAACAGTAACATACATGGACTGCCTTATACATTGATCAATGAAGGAACACCAGCTGAGCAGGTTAGTAACCCAGGAAGCGGAGTAGGGAATGCTAACTATGTTACAACCAATGGAAGTACTAGTGGCCCAAAACGTTGTGGCGTCTTTGCAGCCAGTGCGCTGCTCAATAATCGTGAAGAAACAGGGGGCAGCTACTATGGCATCATGGAATTGTCGGGCAATGTATACGAGAGAGCAATTACGGTAGGTAATCCGGAAGGTCGCGCCTTTTCAGGCTTGCACGGGAATGGAAGTATTACCGGCGCTGGAGCTGCCAATGTCACCAATTGGCCAGTAGCTTCTAATGTAGGGATTGGCTACCGGGGAGGTAGCTACATTAATGGGTCACAATTCATTTTGGTTTCCGACCGCAATGACGCGGCCAATAGTTTTTCTGGTTCCAATAGCCGGATTGGTTTCCGGGGAGTAAGAACAGAACAGTAATGCCTGTAATCATGAACAGAATAATTCTATTGCTGTCGCTGTTTTTTCCTGCCGCGATGAATGCTCAGTTCACGGGTGGCCCCGGTGATGGTACGGATGCATCTATGGTAATTCAGCTTGACCTGGGGGGCATTCCTGGCGGTATTCGTGGATTGTACGCTGGTGGTGAGGCCGATGGGTTTGCGGTAGCTGGAGGCTTTGGCAGTTTTGGCCAAGTTGAAGCTACAGCTCTTTATAGCGGTAGCTCCGGCGATGGTTATGCACTAGGTACTGGCAGCAGTAGCTTGTCGGGCCAATCACTGACGGTATTGTTTGCTGGTGGCGATGGCGATGGCTATAGCTACCAGCCTGCTACGGTGAGTTTGGATGGCTTTTCTGGCGCAGCCATTTATGGTGGAGGAACTGGCGATGGCTTCGATCATTTTGCTAGCTCCCTCTCACTGGGGGGAACAACAACGCAAGTACTCTATGGTGGTGGCAGTGGCGATGGTTACGATAAAGCGACTACCAATGGCTCGTTGGGCGCTATGCTGATGCTTTACGGCGGTGGTGCCGGTGATGGCTACAACGATGGTGGGGCAAATGAAACCCTGAACGGTACCAATCTGCACCTGCTCTACGGTGGTGGCGCAGGCGATGGAATAGCGACTACTCGCTTTGAAGGCGTGGTCCCTTTGCCGTTGACGCTGATCAGTTTTGCGGCATTTCCTGAAGAGACTTATGTTTTGCTTCGCTGGGTGACAGAAAACGAAAGCAATACCGATTTCTTTACCATTGAGAAAACCCGCGATGGCCGAACCTTTGATTGGGTAGGGGAGACCCTTGCCGCTGGCAACAGCTTGCCGGAGGAACAATTACATTATGAACTCAAGGACTTACAGCCCTACGAAGGGAAATCGTACTACCGTTTGCAAACGACTGATTTTGATGGTCAAATTAGCCTTTCACAGTTGGTGGAAGTAAATTATAAAGGCCATCAAGATTGGGGCTTTCAACTCTACCCTAACCCTAATACGGGGCGACATTTTAATGTTAAAACCAGCGGTATAGCTGCGTCAAGTTCGCTTACAATGGAGTTGTTTGATATCAGTGGTCGTCTAATATTAAGCGAAAGCTATTTGGCTACGGAAGCACATACGGAATCCATTGAATTGCAGCAGCAGTTGCCCGCAGGAACTTACCTCATTCGGGTAACTCACCCCCAAAAAGGTCAGCAAGCCAAAATATTGATTGTTGGAGAAAGTGGGAGGTAGATACGGGTATTTTGTTCCTAAACAGAAAAAGAAAAAGTACTCCCATTCTTACCATCTGAAGCGACGTGAATACTACCGCCATAGCGCTCGACGATCGTCTTGCAAATCGATAGACCAAGGCCGGAAGATTGGGTGATAGATTTGTTTTTGAGGGTTTTGAACGGCGTGAAAATACGTTCGAAGTACTCTTCTTCGATACCAATGCCATTGTCATTTACCTGGAAGAAGGTTTTCCCTTTGGTGCCAGTCGCAACGTGTACAGTGACCTCGGGGTGATCGGATTCGTTGTACTTAAAACCATTTTGAACCAGGTTTTGTAGCACCAGGATGAGCATTGGGCGGGTGAAGAATACCTTGTCTATTTGTTGAGGGTTATGGAAGGTCAGCTGACCGTTGGTTTCGAGGATAACTTGCTGAAGGTTACTTTCTACGGTTTGAAAAACCTCTTTCAATGCAACGGCTTCGTGTTCAAGTTCACCAAAAGAGATTTTTGTGAAAACTTGTAAAGAGTCTACGATTTCTTTTAATACCGCAGCATTGCTGGTGATGAAGTTGAGGAAATCGTTTTCTTCTTCGGTTGATTCTCGCTTGGCTATTCGCCGTTTTAATAATCCTGAAAAGCTGGTAATATTGCGGACAGGCTCTTTAAGGTCATGTGAGGTGATGTAGGCAAACTGCATCAGGGCATCATTGCTTTCCGTTAGAGATTTATTCAGTTTTTGTAATTTTCTCCTACTGCGGGCCTGTAAGAATAGCATTAATAAGGTTAGAAATATAAGGAGAGCCAGCGCAGAGGTGACAAGTGTGAATCGCTGTTTTGTTAAGGTTTGTTCGTGTTCAAGTGCCTGTTGGGTACGTTCTTGCTCAAAGCGACCTTCCAGGAGCTTAGCCATTAGTGAAATATTGGTTTTACTTTGGTCTAGTTCAGCTTGTTTTGTCCAACTTTTTCGCAGCAGTTCATAGGCTCTTTGATAGTCCCCTTGTTTTTGATAAAGAGCGGCCAGGGGCTCTTCTATTTCGTGATCAACCCTGGTTCCTAGTTTGAGGCCCAACTCTCCGTATTCAATAGCAATGACATTTTCATTTTTCAAGGAGTGAAGATTCATCATCCCTTGGTAGCAGTCCACGAGTTCTTTGTTCTCACCTTGCTCTTTACTAATTGCAATGCCTTTTTGCAGGTAGAAGTTGGCAGAATCCAACTGGTTTTGATTCATGTAATATTCGCCCATCAAGGAATAAATATAACCAAAGGCAGTAGAAATACCTGTGGCATTATGCAGGGCAATAGCCTTTTTGCAATAGTACATTAGGCTAGTGTCGTCATCTAGCATTCCTGCACTAAATGCTAACCCATAGTAAGAGAATAGTTCGCCCATAGGGTCTTCTTCCTCAAGGGCTATTTTTAGATTTTCTACATTGAGGCTATAAGCTTTTTCAAAATCATTGATGGCACCATAGATGATCCCCAGGTTGTTATTTATGCTGGTACGGGCTCTGGTCGTAATACCGTCTATTTTTTTTGCTTGCTGATAGTGAATGAGTGCCTCCATCATGTCTTGCTTCGCCTCAAATGCGTACACGCCTGCACGAAAATGATAATTAGCCATCGTAGGGCTAAGCGTATCTTCTCCAATCAATTCTCGGGCTTTTTGAAGTAAAGCGGGTGCTTCTTGCCAGTTGCGGGTACGTGCTCCGATACTGACTCTGTCTAAATAGAGGCTGGCCTTGTGTAGTGGCTGTGTAACGTATGCTAAGCCTTGTAAGTAAAGACTATCAGCTCGCTCATATTGACCCTGGATTTGATGGAACCTGGCAATTGCCTGAATAGCCTCAATAATGAGGGTTTCCTCTTTATTCTTTCTAGCAAAATGGAGCGCTTGTTGGCCGTAGTAATAGGCTGCAACCTGCTGATTGATAGCCTGTTGCTCTTTCATGAACTGTAAGGCCAGGTGATAATTTTCAGGGAAGGGTAATTGTTCATCAATGGGAATAATTCTCCCTCCATCCTCCTGTGGTACCAAGGTCTGTGTTGCAGCAGGTGATGCAATACAGATAAGAAAGGAAAGCAAAACAACTTTCGTTATTATTGACATTATTAAAGAATCAGCTGATAATGAGAGGGGGGAAGCGAACGCCTAAAAATAAGGGGAATTTAACGAAATACGCTGTATGCCTGAAAATAATAACATTTTAAAGATATGTGTTGGTTAACATAACACATTCTTACCCATGTGAATACTTGTAGAAATATGCCATTCTGATTGACGAATATCGAAATTACTTTGTACCAAATATAAAATAACAATAGGGGGCTGAAGCAGATGTCTACATCATGCTTTTAGAGAACATTAGAAACAAAAACCATTACTATCTATGTTACGCACCCTAAGTAACTGCCCCCAGTGGCGGACAGGATTCCTATTGCTGGTACTCAACTTTTTCACACTAATACTTTGGTCTCAAACGAATGGCCTAACACAGACCATCAAAGGAACTGTTCTTGATCAGGCTTCAGAAGAACCGGTTATCGCTGCCAATATACTCATCCTTAATGTTGAACCTTTGCTGGGAGCGGCGACCGAATTTGATGGCACTTTTCGTCTGGATGATGTGCCCGTTGGCCGCCATAGTATTCGCATCAGTTGCCTTGGATATGAAGATGCTTACATCCATGAGTTGGAAGTAGGGTCAGGTAAAGAAGTTGTGCTTACGCTGAAGCTAACGGAATCCCTTGTGACAATGGACGAAGTAGTTGTAAAAGCCGAACGCCTCAACGGCACCCCTAATAACGAGATGGCTAGCGTAAGTTCACGTTCGTTCAGTGTGGAGCAAACCAAGCGCTACGCCGCAGCCGTTAATGACCCGGCCCGGATGGCACTTTCCTTTGCGGGCGTAAACACCAATGATGATGGTGGAAATGAGATTGTAATCCGTGGCAACAGTCCCCGAGGTCTACTGTGGCGAATGGAAGGAGTAGAAATTCCAACGCCTAATCACTTTTCCGATCAGGGAGCTTCCGGCGGAGGTATCAGTGCACTAAGTGTAAATATGCTGGCCAATTCCGATTTTCTGGTCAGTGCTTTCCCTGCCGAATATGGCAATGCGATGTCTGGGGTCTTTGACCTAAAGCTGCGCACCGGTAACAATGAAAAGCGAGAATATGCCTTCCAGGCGGGTGTGCTTGGCCTGGATATCTCAGGCGAAGGCCCAATAGGTGAAGAAGGCGGTGCAAGCTATCTGGGCAATTATCGTTACTCAACCTTAGGCGTTCTGGGGCAACTGGGGATTCTTGATTTGGGGGGAGAAGAGTCTATTTTTCAGGATGCTTCTTTCAAGGTACAAATACCTACTACAAAGGGTGGTTACTGGTCGGTATGGGGCTTAGGCGGACTGAGTAACAGCACCTTCAAGGATAGCCTGGAGCAGTATGATTATCACTCGGACCGTGGGGTGATTGGTGTCAATAATCGGCGTTATTTGGCGAAGAACGATTATTTAGAAACTATTGTCAGCTATTCCGTTGATCGGGTTTCTGATGAGGAAGTTTATGTCGTTGATAACTTTGTTGGAACCGAAGAATTTACCACCCATGCGTTGCGAGTGAGTATGCTTTATAATCGTAAAATCAACGCGCGGAGTACTTTCCGGATGGGAGCGATAGGGAGCCGCCTGTCGTACACTTTTGCGGAATGGGAAGAGTTTAATAGCCCCCGTGTGACGCTCATTAATGAAGAGGGTGCTACGGCCAATGTACAAGCTTACGCTCAAGTAAAACACCGTGCAGGTACGACCTTGCACCTAAACGCTGGCCTTCATGCAACCTATTTGGGTCTTGGTGGGCAAATGGCTATTGAGCCGCGAGTTGGCATGCGCTGGAACCTACGCCCAGGGCACGTATTGAGTGCGGGAGCTGGCTTGCATTCTCGCCGCGACCCACTGCCTGTTTATTTTGCTCAGGTGCAAACCGGAGCCGATACTTATTCTCAACCCAATAAGGAATTGGCTTTACCTAAAGCACTGCATGGTGTACTGGGTTACGAATGGCGTTTTCACCCACAATGGCGCGTGCAGACGGAGGTTTATTACCAGGATTTGTACGATGTAGCCATCGCCAGTCCCCATGAACAGGGGGCGTATGGAAGAGTGGCTTCTGCGATCAATTTTGATAGTGGGTACGTGACCGACTCACTTTTTGCGGATGGTACTGGTCGTAATTTTGGTTTGGAAACTACGATAGAGAAATTCTTTACGAATGGTTGGTACGCGCTGGCGACGATCTCCCTCTACGAATCGCTGTACACAGCCCGCGATGGTGTGGAGCGAAATACCCGCTACGCTAGTGGCTACGTAGGTAATATGCTGATTGGTAAAGAATGGAGTGTGGGCAAGAATAAAACGAACCTCTTAGGAGCCAATATTCGGACAAATGTAGCCGGAGGAAACCGTTCTACGCCTATTGACTTGGAAGCGTCTCGGGCTGCCGGGTATACCGTTAGTGATTACAGTAGAGCCTGGGAAGATCAAGTAGCGCCTTACTTCCGTAGTGACGTGCGTATCTCCTACCGGAAAAACCGTGCAAAGACCTCTTCTATCATTTCGCTTGATATTCAAAACGTGACCAACCGGGAGAACATCTACGGTCGTTACTACTCGGCGGGCAGTGATAAAATCGTAGAAGAAACCCAGCTGGGGCTGATTCCCGTTTTGAATTATAGACTGGAGTTTTAAGGGTAAATAATGAGTTCTAAATTGGCCGTTACAGGATACTTGTTGTCTTGTAACGGTCGTTTTTTTTTATAAAAATTGCATATATTAGAAAATGTAAACCCCGAACCAATAATCACGCTATTGAGAACTTGTATCCTACTTCTATTTTTTACGCTAGTTACGCTAACCAATCCTCAAAAGGTAAGGGCGATGGCGAGCCAACAACCCACCGATATGGAAGGGGTAGAATTGCCAGGAAATATTTTCTTGGAAAAGGCTGTACCAAAAGCAGAAGCGATTGCGGGAGCAATGGCTGATTTTGAAGAGGGTTCAGCAAATTCACCTGTGGCTGTATTGCGTCAGAAAGAAGGTCAGTTGTTACTACAGGAGGGTTTGGTGGAAGAAGCGAAAGAAGCATATACCGCCGGCTTGAAATTGGACGGAGAGGCTGCAATAAAGGTGAAATTGTTGGCGGGCCTGGCAAGCTGTTTTGATTTGTCAGGAGAGAATGATCAGGCTGAGAATTACTTTACGCAAGCATTAATAACTTGCAGAGAGGGCCAGTTTCCGATAGGCTTGACCTGGATTGTTTTTCATGGTGGAGCTGATTTTGTTTCGCCAGGTACCTTATCTAAAGAAGAAGCGGAAGTACTCAAAGGTTTTGCACGGAAATTTCTTTACAGCCAACCCCAACAGTCGCTGGCAGCAAGCAAATGGTTGATAAACTACAGCGGGGAGAATAAGGAATGTGTCGTTGAAGGGCATATTTCCGCCGGGTTGGTGTACCGGGATTGGGGGCAATTTGATCGCGCGCTGGATCACTTTTATTTAGCGCAGGAACAAGGAGAACAGCATGGCTTTGGGAGTAAGTCCAAGTATTGGGCATTGCTCAATATTGCAGCGGTACATGACATGCATGGACAGCGCCAGGATTTTTACGACATCATCGAAGAGGTCATCAAGAACGCGGGAGAAGATCAAGACGATTGGGCCTTGGCTTATGCACTAAAAGACCTGGGGATTCATTATCAGGAAAATGAGAACTTTGAACAAGCGGAACACTATCTGAAAAGAAGTATTCCCATCATGAAAAAACTTAATGACCAAAGAGGATTGGGGGTTTGTTATTCAAATTTAGGTTATGTCTATGTCGAACAAAAGCAATATGAATTAGCTAAAAAGAACCTGGATGATGCGCTTGTTATTCTTCAGGCCACAAACTACGACCAACTCTACGCTTCTTCTCTTTTAGTGAAGAGTAACCTTTATGGGAAGTTAGGGGAGTGGGAAGAGTCGAAAAGACTGGCTTTGGAGGGGCTGTCCATTGCCAGAAGAATCAACGCGTCCTATTTTGTGCTAGATGCTTTCCAACTATTGATGGAATACTATATGGAGCAAGGGAACCTGGAGATGATAGAAAACTACGTCGATAGTTTGTTGTCAACAAAGGATGAATATGCACAACAAGAGCGGCTATATGAATCAGAAAAATTGAAGGTTCGTTACGACATTGAAAAGAAAGAAGAGCAATTGGCCATTCAAAAAGAGTTGAATACGTCTTTAAATGCCAAAAATTTATTACAAAAACGACAGCGCAATACGCTATTGTTTATTCTCTTTCTTGGTCTTGTCGTCGTACTCTTGTTTTATAACCGTTACCAATTGCAGCAAAGTTTGGACGAGGAAGGTGAGAAAAGAAACGCTTTGGAAAAGCAACGTCTGGAAGAAAAAGTAAACCATAAACAACGAGAGCTGGCTTCGTTGACCTTACAAATGGTACAAAAAAATGACTTGCTTCAGCAGCTGGAGGAAAGTTTGAAGAATATAAAAAAGAACGACCCCGGTTTTCAAAAAGAGATGGTCAACCTTAAGAAAATGATCCAGACTCACCAAAGCCTGGACGAAGATTGGTCAGATTTTAAAACCCACTTTGAGGGAGTCCATCCTGGTTTTTTTGATCGACTACGTACCCAAATTGACAAGCTTTCTCCGCAGGACGAAAGGCATTGCAGCTATCTGAAAATGGGTTTATCGACCAAAGAAATTGCCCGCCTGATGAATATTAGTCCTACCAGTGTACAGATGGCGAGGTATCGTTTGAAAAAGAAACTGCAATTAGGAAAGGACGATGATATCTATCAGTATATCAATGATTTGTAGTTAGAATAGAATTATTAATTATAAGTAAGTATAAGATTTGTAGAAGCTACTTGCCTCCGGCTGTAGGAGGTTTGTAGGAGCTTGTTATTGCTAGAATTGAGGATTTTAGCCTTTATTTGTTTATCAAACAACGACTTACCAGAGCAATACAAGGGGGAATTTAATGGAAGGGCAGTAATACCATGCTTACCATCACAATTCCATGTTATTTTAAACCCGGTAGATTTTTAATCTGCCGGGTTTTTTTCTTGTAGTAATACGTTTTTGGGGCGAGAAAAAGCTTAGAAGTTTTTTGCGCTAAGGCAATGTGCATCTCATTATTTGTAGGAAGAGGACAAATAAAATTATAGAATTCGTTTCAAGGAAGTCAAATGGGGGAGATTTGAGGCATTGAAGTTGTTTGAAAATATTATAAAGATGGTTTGATATACTTCTTCCTTGTATTTTTAATACATTGGGGAATTTGTGTGAAACCGTATCGTAGATTTACACAATCGATTAAATAGTCTGTTATCAAACCTATGTCTTATTTGCCTCGGATCAAGCCTGTTGTAATGGCTTGTCTTCTCGTTTTCTTCTGTTGCCTTTCTATGGATGGTCAGTCGGTTGAGCGTCGATATGTTGACGGAGATTACATTTTGGAAATAAGTCTTTGGACCAAGGAGGATGGTTTGCCTTCGTGGCATATTTTCGATATCATTGAAGACAAAAAAGGGGTCCTTTGGTTAGCAACCAATGTAGGGCTTGTTCGTTTCGACGGAAACTCGTTTACTACTTACAATGGAGAGGAACATGGCCTGTCTAGTAATAGAATAGGGCGAATAGCAGAAGATGTCAATGGTAATATATGGCTTTTTTGTTCACAGGGAGACGATCGGGTTTTTGATGTGTTTGATCCTATAGAAGAATCTGCTATTCCTTTGCAGTCCTATATCAACGAAGAGCTGCCCTTGTCCTCTTACAGTCACTATGGTTTTTTTCGACAGCAAGATACGATATGGCTATTGGATCCTGTAAGTGGTAAAGGCGGCCGCTATCAGGGTGAATGGGAGTGGCTCTTGAATGATACCTCTACATCTAGAGTATTGGGGATAATGGGGAAAACGGAAGATTTTCCATATTACTATCCTCGTAAAGATGGCTTGTTTTGGGTTTGGAAGACCAAAGAAGGGAAGCTGGGCCTGTATGTTATTGATCGTAATGGCAAAGAGTTATCTAACCTTAATTTTGGCCACAATATTAGCCGGTTTTCCACAGTGGATGAAGATCTGAATCTCTATTATTGGTCTCAACCCCAATACCTTGGTGATTTAGATACGTTGTTTTCTTTTGGAGACAATAGCATTCGCACCTATCCTTACGGTAGTTATCCTAGTATATCATGGGGGAATTCGGCCTACCATAACCATAGTAGATTTTTGAAAATTAATAAAGATGGCTTTGGTTTTGCAGCTAACAATGCCACTAGCTTCTTTTTTAAGGAAGATGAAATCTTGTTTGAAAACTTGGGCAGTTTATTGGCTAAAGATTTTCAGGCTAGAATTAATGAGATTATCGTTTTGATTGATAATGAATCTTTCTGGTTTAATTCTCCGGAAGGGCTTTTTCGGATGAGAGTAAAGAAGAGTTTATTCACGACCTATACCCATCAGGATGATATCATTACGAGCGTACGAGGGATGGTTGGTATTGGTGATAGCCTGCTAATGGTCAACACGTACGCAGGGATGTTTCAGGTAGATTTACATGAAAAATACTTTTCTTCTTTACCCATTGCAAATGGGTATAATAATATGGGGTTACTTAAAGAGGAGAATCAGGTATGGGTGAGTAAATCATCTGATGACCTTATGCTTTACAATCTTATAGACAGAAATTACAAAACGTACCCTTTTCGGTTTTATAATGGAGAGTATAATGGTTATAGTTTACATCGATTAAATGACACTGCCTTATGGATTGCGAGTCATTTAGGAGTTTTAGCATTCAATGAAAAATCAGGGTCTATTCAGCCTCAACTTATGCAAGATACGAGTGCATATTTTTGGCATACAAATAATCAAGGCCTCTGGTTAGGATGTCAATACGGTTTGTTCTTATTTAATGAAGAGGGACAGCGAAAGAAACATTTCCCAGTCCTTGAAGATGATAAAACGGAATTGAGGGTCTACTTTATTCATGAAGATGAAGATGGGGTCTTTTGGTTAGGAACGAATCAAGGCTTGGTCTGTTGGAATCAAGAAGATGAAACTTATCGAAAGTATACAGTAGAGGATGGTCTTTCTGATAATAAAATTCATGCAATTTACGAAGATAGCTATGGGCACCTGTGGTTACCTAGTAATTATGGTCTGATGCGTTTTCGAAAGTCTGATGGTTATGTCACGACCTATTTAGAAAAAGATGGTTTACCAAGTAATGAGTTTAATTTTTTAGCTTATTTTCAGAGAGAAGACGGGCTACTTTTTTTGGGAGGGGTAAATGGAATAGTTTCTTTTTATCCAGATAGTATTGGGGCGCAAGCGCAAGCTAAGCTCCATTTACAAATGGCAAAAGTCGTGGTATATGACCGCAAAACAGAAGCGGTTATTAACAAAACAAGGCAGGGTATAGAAAGAGGGCTAGTAGAAATAAGGCCTTCTCAAAATCGTTTAGAAATAAGTTTGGTGCCCCATTATTTTATTGATAGTGAGGTTGTTTACGAATGGCGCTTCCCGTGGGAAAGCGAGCAATGGAAGGTTTTTTCAGGGGCTATTTTGTCGCTAATTAACCCTAATTATGGTACCTACCCTGTAGAGTTTCGCGCGTACCCTGTCGGTAATAAAAAATTGCAAAGTAAAATTCTAAGCCTCCAACTTAAGGTACTAAAACCTATCTACTTAAGATGGTGGTTTTTTGCCTTATTGGCATTGACAGTTGGGGGTGGTTTTTATGGCTATTTTAGGTTGCGACAATTACAGTTAAAGCTCCATAATGAGGAGCTTGAACAAGAGGTGAATGATCGCACACTGGAACTACAGGAAAAGCTCGAAACCATTGATCTACAGGCAAAGGAATTACGCCAGCTTGATGAAATGAAATCTCGTTTTTTTATCAATATCAGCCACGAATTACGTACCCCACTTAGTATGATTTTGGGCCCTGTAATAGCCCTTAGTAAAGAGCAATTTTCAACTGAGCATATGTCCCAGTTGCAACGAATAAAACGGAGCACAAAGCAGCTTCGGCAGATGATCGAAGAGATTCTGGATCTCGCTCGCCTGGAAGCAGGTAAGCTTGAATTGAGAGAAGAAGTTGTCGTTTTTTCGCCCTTCATAAAAAGGGTCTTTAATGCTTTTCATTCATTAGCAGTATCTAGGAATATTAATTATAAGTTGGTGTTAGATGCACCAGTTGATTTACGATTAATGCTCGATACTCAAAAGGTAGAACGCATACTGAATAACCTGATCTCCAATGCCCTTAAATTTACGGGTAGAGGCGGGCAGGTTATGGTGAAAGTGGTGGTTGATTCAACAGCAATCATGATGGCCGTTGAAGATACAGGGGTGGGAATAAACGAAACGGATCTTGCAAGAATTTTTGATCGTTATTATCAGGCGCGGCACCAGGGAATATTGGAGAACGGTGGTTTAGGAATAGGGCTAGCCATGTCTAAGGAGCTTGCCGTTTTTTTAGGAGGCGACCTAGAGGTAGAAAGCGAGTTGGGGAAAGGCTCTGTCTTTTCTATAAAACTACCCGTTTTAGTTGCAGACGAAGCATTGCCCGAGCTTAAGACTACGAGTGAGCAGGATATTTTAACGAAAACCAGATTGCTTACCTTGCCTCCACCCGCGAATGCAGCAGAGCAGCCGATGGTGCTGATAGCCGAGGATAATGACGATTTTAGAGCTTATCTGCTGGAAATTCTTAGGCCTTATTATCGTCTGGTTCAAGCTAGTGATGGTTTAGAAGCGTTGGATGTATTGAACCAGCAAGAAGTGGATTTAGTAGTATCTGATGTAATGATGCCCCGAATGGATGGTTTTGAATTATTAAAAGCAGTGCGTAGCCAGCCTCAGCAGTGGGGGCTGCCGTTTATTCTACTTACAGCCCGCTCTGAGCAAGCCGACCAGCTTTATGGTTTGCGTCTAGGCGTGGATACTTACCTTTCCAAACCTTTTGAGGAGAATGAGTTAATCGCCAGGATTCACAATTTATTGAGCAATCAACAAAAACGCAAAGCTGCTTTTGAAGCTGCAGTTATTCCAGAAAAAGAGGAGGTCGGTGCTTCTTCTGAGAAGGCTCCACCGCTACCAGGGCTCAGCTTTGATGAACTATGGTTGATAGATTTAGAGGCATTGCTAGCCCAAAAAATTAGAAACCCCCAACTGAAAGTAGGGGACTTGGCACGTGAGATGGCGATGTCTGAACGTAGCTTCCGAGATAAGCTAAAAGATTGTACAGGACTTAAGCCAAGCCAATATATTCTTCAGGCACGGCTACAATTGGCTTATCGGTTGTTAGAAGAAAAACGCTATTCAACCATTGCCGAATTGGTTTACGCCATTGGTTTTCAGAGTAAGGCTTATTTTTCTAAATCTTTCAAGTTGATCTACGGTAAGTCGCCATCAGAGATGTTGAAATAAGAACTTGCCGAAAAGCGTGCTTTTTTTGCCGAATTGGTTCTGCCTATTTCTGTTAATTTGTAGACTGAAATTCTTCTCGTGTAGTAGGTCATCCGATTGATGATGTTTGGCATTTGCTGGCTTATCCCCTCAGGTCCGTAGATGTTACCCTTTGTTTTAAAAATTTCATACAATTAATGATTTTTCCAGCCAGACCATTGGGGTCTGGCTATTTTTTTGCCTTTTGTTGATGGAAAAGTGTCCAACATGATGTCAACAGAATTGCTTCAATATTGTCAGAAAGCGATATTGGATTAGGAAGCGGTGTCCATTCTTTTTATTTCCTATTTGTTTAGTAGGTTTTCCTTTTTGAGTGCCCTTTTTGCCGAAATGGGTGCTTTAAAATAGTGTTCTTTGCTAGCAACGTATTGTTGGGGTTTGTTGCTGTTGTTAGGTGAATATATTGCTAATCTCTTATTGGGGATTGTTATGTACTCGCTGTTTGTCGAATAAATCCATCCCGTAAATTTTACCGATTTTTTAAGAATTGATAGTTGTCCCAGTGACGACTTGATTACTGTTTTTTTATACGACCTACTTTAAAAATAATCACATGGAAAATTTACGCGAACTGGTTTATGTCATAAACCAGAACAGAATGAGTCACATTGAGTTATTAAACACAAAAAAACACAGTAAGTCGAAAGTAAATAAACTCTTTTCTGCCATCAGCAAAGGAGATGTTAATACTGACGAGGAAGCCTTCCATTTACTGTATCCAGATTCAGGTTCCAAAAGCGCGTTTAATAACCTGAAGTCAAAACTGAAGGAAAAGCTTCTGAATACCTTGTTTTTCATTGATCCGTATCAGGCCAATCACTCTGATCGGCAGGTTTCCTTCTTTGAAGCTCATAAAGATTATGCTGCTGCGCAAATACTACTTGCTAAAAATGCTCAAAAATCAGCGATAGGACTGTTAAAGAAATTACTTAAGAAATGTGAATATTTTGAATTTAGTGAACTCAGTCTGATGATCACCAGAGCACTGTGCTTGCACTATAGCACGCGAATTGGTGATGAAAAACGCTATAACTATTATGATAAGAAGAGAACTGCTTATGAAGTTATTACTGGCTTAGAGGGAAAGGCGGAGAAATGCTATGCTCAGATTATCCTGAAATTCGTCAACAAAAAATCTCCTAAACCACACCTTGCAAAGCAGGCCGCACTTTTTTGTGAAGAGCTTATTCCCGAGCTTGAAAAATGTACCTCCTATAAATTTCACCTTTTTACTGCACTGATTCGTCTCTTCCAGTATACCTGCACCAATGATTACCCTGCCACTTTACCCATTTGCGAAGAGGTCATTGGCTTTTTTAAAGATAAACCCTTTGCAGCTAATACCCCTATCCAACTCTGTTATCATCATCAGTTGGTCGCATATATCCAGTTGGAAGATTATGACAATGCCCGCCAGGTTGCAGAACTAAGTCAGCAGCTTACCCAGGATGGGACCTTTAACTGGTTCAATAACCTCGAGTATTTATTTCTATTAGCGATGCATACGGGGAGGTTCCAAGAGGCTTACCAGCTATTCTCCACTGCAATCGATCATAAGCGATTTTCTTTTTTACCTGAGTATGTACAAGAGATGTGGGAAATTTACCAGGCATACCTCCATTTGATGATTGATTTAGGAAAAGTAGAGGCGAATGAAGAGGATAGGAATTTTACTCCTTTTCGTATTCAACGCTTCCTCAATAGCATTCCGCTTTATTCAAAAGATAAGCAGGGCATGAACATTGCGATCCTCGTAGTTCAAATTCTGTTCTATCTACAGAAAGGAAAATATGATCTTAGTATTGATCGTATCGAGACCATCGAAAAATACTGTTCTCGTTATTTAATGACGCCCGAAACTATCCGCTCTTATTATTTTATAAAACTATTATTAGTTATTCCACAAGTAGGTTTCCATCGCACAGCGGTGGAACGCCACACGAAGAAATATCTGGATAAATTGAGAAACGTTAGTAGCGAATTCTCTCAGCAATTTCATAAAATTGAAATTATCCCCTACGAACTACTCTGGGAGACCACCCTTGGTATGCTCGGTCAGACGATCATAAAAGTTCGTCGCCAAAAGAGCGAATAAAATATCCTCATTCTGGGCCTTAAAACTTCTTCCTAGGAGTACCTGTCAACAACCAGCATTGGTCTGTTAAGGCCTTCTTTTCTTACCTATTAATGTGCTTTGTTTTTTATCTGACAAAGTATTAACCTCTTGACTGTCAGTGATTAGTGATTCTTAAAGTAAGTCGATATTGGCTTATTTAAGGTGCTCGTCATTGCTTTGCTGTCTTTGTGTCAGGCTAATAACTGACGAATTTTGAAGTATTCAATATCACAGAAAAGATCATAACCATGAAAAATTTTACACCGTATTCAACAACGAAATTCGCAGCTAGGGTAATTATCGGAGACACGTTTATTCCTTAGTTCTGTGAAACAAATGTCATACCCTGATTCTTAAAAATCCAACTTTAAAAAAAATGAAATTACCAGTATGGACAACAACTACAAAACCTTCTTTTACACTCATTTCTCAAGCGGAAGAAATCATTCCTAGTAAGAAATGGGTAAGTGTTGGAGTGACATTTGGCGACCCACGAAGAAATTGTTCTGGGTCGGGGATATGCCAAATTATGGCAGCAGGGCAAGTAAATCGTCCTGGTTGCCAAGGGACCCGCATTAATGGTTTTTTAAACTTAGTAGATGGTCGGCACTTGCAAGTTATTTTTGATCAAAGGCAACTTTCCTCCCAACAGAAGAAAGAGTGCTTTACAGATACTAAAATGCTTCTTCGAGCTGATTTGTCACTACCCTTAAAGGTTACGATACCCTTAGGGCTTACCGAAAAAGCGGTACTGTCTCCAGGAGAATACCTAATTCACCGAGATGGACATTACCTCTATCATTATGTTCGGTTTCAGAATTTATTTAGAAGAATTTAGTTTTTTGACACTTTTTTTGACTTGAGAAAACTGCAATTTGTTGATAGTCATGCTTTTGTGGTTTTTAAAGAAGATCAAGTTGCTATTTAAAAGGTGCTTCAAAGGGATTTTTTTTATCTGATTATGGGAAGGCGGGGAGTATTTTTGAGTAAGAAATTACCCCGTCTCTTTTTATAAAAGCATAATTCTTCTTTGGTAATTGCTAAGAGTGCGTACTGACTAGAGACGGAATGAATTGTATCACATTAAATTTTTACATCATGAATATATTTAACTTTTTTTATAAGAAAAATCTTAGGCAAAGTCATGCTTTATCAAAGCAGGTTAAACATTTGGGTAGCGAGTTATCTGTTTTTGAATTTTTCCTCATTAAAGATACTTCATAGCTGATATTTAATGGAGGAAGTAATTGTTTTAAACTCGTCTAGATTTTAAAACAATTTGTTATTTTTTCTGTCTGGTTTTACATTTTTTGGTCGATTTTATTTCCTGTGCAGGGGGCGAATACTGCAATTTCTCTACGCTAACAACCTATCGTAGAGCAGTCATAAGTATGTCCCCTGCCAGGTAAATTTTAACTTATTTATTTCTATATCTCGTGAAAAATACGTCTATGAAGACTTCTCTACAAAAAATAAATACAAGGCTAAGCCTTGGTGTTTGCGGCTTATTCCTGATAGGGATAAGTATGTTTTTATTTACTTCTCAACAAGATGAAAACACCCCGAAACGACAATTTCAGCTCGTCTTGGATGCCGTGAATGAAGTAGTGGATATGCCTGAAGTAGGCATACAACTCAGTGCACAACAAAACATGGGGAATACCGAGATCGAATTATTCGATCATTCCGTAATGTTCGCGCAACAAAAGAGCATTACCAAAGTGGTGGGAATTCACCCGGAAAACAATACCCAGTTGGATGCGACCCTAACCTTTCAATACCACGAGAGTGAGCTGAACGGGCTTACGGAAGACCTTCTCGTCCTCTATTCCTCGCAGGATGATGGAGAAACGTGGAAAGCACACCCCAATAGCATCGTTGATACCGAAAATAACTCGATCCACCTCAGTGGTATCGAGCATTTCTCGTTGTGGACGGCCGGGCCGCTTTGTGCACCGGGTGGTGTGACGGCCGACCTCCAATTATGGGTGAAGGCCGATATAGGAACCAGTTCCACCACGAACGGTGCTGCGGTAAGCACCTGGAGTGACCAAAGTGGTAATAGCAATAATATGGTCGTTGCCGCAGCAAACAGAGATCCATTCTACACGGATCCTGCCGTTACCTCCAATTTTAACCCTACCGTAGATTTTGATGGCGCTAATGATGGAATGGAAATTGCTCCTTTTATGACAGGAGTGGAACCTGGAGGTTCCGTTTTTGGAGCAGCTGCCAATAATTCGCCAGGTACTGGTTTCGATAATTTGGTGGTATTTGGAGTAGATAACCCTCACCTGGGAATAGCAGCGTCAAGCGGAAAACCGTTAGGGTACTGTAATGGCTCTTCTCCTATTCGCAATGACCACCCCACTGACCCAGTAGCCGGCCAGTTTCACATCTGGAGTTGGGAATGGGATATGGCCAATGAACCTTCTAATATATCTAGCAACACTGGTTTAGATGTAATTTTTGACGGTCAGGTCAATACGGCCCCAACGATGGAATTACGCGAAAGCAGTTTTGCTAATGGCGCCCCCGCTGCTAATCAATTCCAAATCGGGTCTTATGAAGCGGTTGAAGTATGGGATGGCCCCATTGGAGAGGTAGCAGTTTATAGTCGTAACCTAACGGCTGCTGAAAGTCAAAAAGTTAATACCTATTTCTCCCTGAAGTGGGGAACAACATTGGATAACGACCCTGCTAGTTCTACCATCAATTATGATTATGTTGATTCTGATGGAACAACCATCTGGGGCGGCACAACTGATGCGGCTTACCAGGGCTATCATAATGGTATTGCTGGTATCGGGCAAGATGATGTTTCAGGGCTACTTCAAAAACAAGCTAAATCTGTTAGCTCAGGTAGCGTAGTCGCTATTTATAATGGTGACCAAAGCGGTAGCCTACCTACTGCTAACAGTATGAATACTTCTTCCTTCACAGGAGATAAGACCTTCATGATTTGGGGGCATAATGGAAGTGGCGCTCAGTTCCAGACGGCTTATACACCTAATACCTTCATGCCGGTTGGAACTTATTACCATATGACTCGCGTATGGAAAATTCAGGAGACAGGGCCGGTATCAACTGTAACCATTCACGCCCCTGCCAATACCGATCATATATTGGTACACAACAGTGCCGATTTTAATACGGGAACACCTACAGAATTACCGGTGACAGATGATGGCAACGGTAACCTCGTTGCTATATATGATTTCGCCAACGGAGACTTTTTTACTTTCGGACGAGACATTATCGCACCGGGTTGTGTATCCAGTCTTGCTCTTTGGTTGGATGCTGGTGTTAATGTGACAGAAGCTGGCGGAAATGTAAGTGCTTGGCAGGACCAGGCTACAGGGGTTAATTTTAGCCAAGCCGCAGCAGGGCAACAGCCGGCATTTAGTGCTGGTGATGCCGCTACGAATTTTAATCCGACCCTTACCTTTACCAGAGGTAGCCAGGATGAGTTGGTTACGCCGGATAACTTCATTTTTGAAAATACGGAAGGCACTGTTGTTTCAGCTGTTGCCAATAGTGGCTTCACAGGCTATCAAAGTATTGTCAATATTAACAATGATGATTTTGGCTACGGAACACAAGGCGGAGCCGGAAATATGTACGTATGGGATGAATATACACCTAGTGGGCCAGACGCTGATGTGGCTACCACGGTTAAGTATACACTCAACCAAAACCACATAGCCGGTCTTAGTTATAATAGTGGAGGATATACCCTCTATTTAGATGGTACCACGGAAAACACCGTAATTACTAGTATTTCTCTTGATGTAGGTGCTAATGAAGATGTTACCATTGGCGGCCAGTTAATCGGTAACCAATCCTGGAATGGTAATGTCTACGAAGTAGTAGGCTTTAATAGAGATTTAACTGCAGCTGAAAAGCAGCGTGTAAATACCTACATGGCTATCAAATACGGCGTCACCCTTAGTCATGATTATTTAGCTGGTGATGGTTCTACCGTTCGAGCTTTAGGTGGTGGGTACGATAGCGACATTGCAGGTATCGGTCGTGATGATTGTCAGGCACTCAATCAGCGACAATCAAAATCGATTAACCCAGGTAGTGTTGTCGCTATCTATAATGGTGATCAAAGCGGTGGCTTGCCTGTTAATAATGCCGCCAACGCATCTGCTTTCGGAACGGATAAAGCATTTGTGCTTTGGGGGCATAATGGCCTGGATGCAAAATATGGCACCGCCTATGTACCTAATAGTTATACACCGGTAGGTGGGTATTTTGCAATGAACAGAATCTGGCAAATTGCAGAAACCGGAGATGTCAGTACCGTAACTGTTCACGCACCCGCTAGTGCTAATCATTTATTGGTACATACATCCGCTGACTTTTCTACCGGAACTCCAACAGAAATACTACTTACAGACGATGGTAATGGCAACCTGGTAGCTATCGTTGATCTAGCGGATGGTGAGTTCTTCACCTTCGGGCAGGAATCAAAAGCACCCGGTTGTGTGAATAATGGTTTGAGATTATGGCTAAAAGCAGATGAAGGTTTAACTGCTATCACTAGTGGTATCCAATGGGATGATAAATCAGGAAATGGTTTACACGTCGCACAAACGGTAAACGGTAGAGAAGCCACCTTCAATGCTACTGCCGATGAGGCACATAATTTTCATCCTTTCATCGAGTTTGATGGCGGAGATGCTTTTACAACTGATGCGCAGGTATTACAAAGTGCGAGCAGTGATGGCTCCGTATTTTTTGTCGCAACCTACGATAACCTTGCAGGTTGGGACAGTCCGGTCGATTTCCAGGCAGATGACCCCCACCTAGGGCGTTATGCCGGTACAAATGACCCTGTTATTTGGAACAATGGGTCTTCGCCTGTTTTTGTCCGAGCAACAACCTTGGACATTATCCAAAGCCAAAATCAGGTTTCTGGTTACTTATGGACTTCCGGTACCAATGCTGGTGTAGAAATGACGTTGGATGGAAATTCATTTCTTGACAATACTTTAGACATGGTATCCATTGGGTATACCAGCAATTTGGGTATTGGAGGTTATTTTACAGGAGCGGAAGGTATTAACGGCTCTATGTCTGAGGTCATTATTTACGAAGAGCATTTAACTACTGCTCAAAAAGAACAAGTAGAAACCTATTTGGCCATTAAATATGGTATTACCCTTGCGCATGATTATTTGTCAGGTGGTGGTATTGTAATTTGGGATACAACAACAAATACAGGTTACAACAATAATATCGCAGGTATTGGTCAAGATGATTGCCAAGATCTCCTTCAAAAACAATCAAAATCTGTTAATGCTGGCAGTGTTGTAGCTATGTATATCGGTGATCAAACGGCTGGTGTGCCTACTGATAACGCGGCTAATACCGCTATCTTTAATGACAATGAAAGCTTTATGCTCTGGGGTAATAATGGAGCAGCAACTACCTATACCGAAAATGTTGGCGTTTTAGATATGATGGCTCGCCAATGGCGAGTACAGGAAACGGGTGTTGTTGAAACAGTTACTGTTCGTCCAGATCCTTCTGCCGAATACTTGGTGGTCGATACCGATGGTGATGGCGATTTTAATACAGGTACGCTTACCACGATAGAATTAGATGGTGGTTTAACTACCTATGACTTTGACGACGGTGATTACTTCACCTTTGCACAAGTATCATGTATTGTCAGTACGACCTATGCCTGTTCAGCGGGCGACCCGGTAGATCTGACAAGCCATATTTTGTCTTACCCCGCAGGTGGCACGTGGACAGAAAATACAGCAAGTGGTGCTGATATTTCAGACCCTGCTAGTGTCGATTTTTCTGCGATCCCTGACGGCGATTACGTCTTTAAATACCAGACCGCTGGTCCTGAATGTTACTACGTAAACGTTAAGAAATTATCAACAATACCAGCTCCGGCACTAGACGATATCCTGGTATGTGAAGGTGCTGACGTGACGATCCACGTGCCCTTATTTGATATTCCACAAGAAGAAGCTTTCCATGCTGCTTTTGATGGTCCGCTGACCTATGTAGCGCGTGGCCAATGTACAGGGGGGACGATAGGCACCTGTCCCACAAACAATGAGGCTATAGTAACCGCAGAAGGCCTGACCCTCACCGGTGACTTTACTTCATTAAAGCGAGCTTCTGACTATATATTAAGGTATGCAGGTGGCCTACATTTCATGGATGTCAACAGTGAGTTTTGCGTGGAAACACCGACGATCTCTGTTGCTCCGGGTGATTTAGCTACGCTTTCTGTTGACTTACGCCGTTCTTACGGTTATATGGAGCCGGACGACTATATCCGGGTCTATAGTATTATTGACGGCGTCGAAACCCTGGAACAAGAATATGCAGGACAAATTAGCGCTTATGCACAGACATTTCGTATGACCGGAGTTACCGGTGGTACAGTGGCTATTAAGGTCTGTGTGAAAAGCGGAGACGGCGAGTACGGAATTGGTGGCTATGACGGCCCACTGGAACGTTTCTCCATTGAAGACATGAAAATTGTCATTACCCCCCAATTGCCTACTTATACTTTCTACGATGCGGACCCAGCTGGGGCAGCAAACGTATTAGGAACCGGGTCTAGTTATGATGCAGAAACAACCCCTGGTGAGAGCCCAGAAACGGTATGGGTGACCTGCACCGTTAATGGTTGCGAAAGTGAAGCAGAGCCAGTAGTAATTACGGTATCAGAAGCTACGCAGGCTATGATGGATGGCTCTATAGCTTATTACTGTCCCGGCGGAGCAGGCGTTGATCCTGTTATTAATTTAGAAAATCACGTCATTAATTTTCAGGCCGGAGGGGTTTGGGAAGATATTGATGCTGTAGGTGTCGATCTCAGTGATCCATCTGCTGTTGATTTTACGGGTATTGCAGATGGTGTCTATGGTTTTGAATATCAACTGGATGGCTCCGCACCTTGTGATGGAGAATCTGTTTTAGTGATGATATCCATAGGCCAGGCAGCCGATGATCCGATCATCGAAGATATTGACGTCTGCGAAGGTTCTTCTACCGCTATCGTTCTTCCTATTCCACTCAATGGTGCACAGGTCGCAACCCTTGCTACCTTTGATGGTTCCGCTACTTATGTGGCTCAAGGAGAATGTTCGGGAAGTGATATCGGAACGTGCTCCAACAACGACGAATCTATAATCACCAGCGAAGGCTTGACGTTGTCCGGTGATTTCTCTACCCTTCGTCGTACTTCCGATTATATCCGCCGGATTGGTGGTGAATTGCGCTTCCATGATCTAAACAGTGAGTTTTGTTTAGAAACCCTTACTGCTGGAATAAGTCCAGGAGACGAGGCTACTATTTCGGTTCAACTCAGACGCTCAGGTGGCTACATGGAGGCCGACGATTATATTCGAGTCTACAGTATCATTGATGGTGTGGAAACCTTGGAACAGGAATATGCCGGACAAATCAGTTGGGTAAGTCAAACGTTCCAGAAAACAGGAATTACCGGTAGTTCGGTAGCCCTGAAAGTTTGTGTTAAAAACGGTGATGGCATCTCAGGAATTGGAGGAGTTGACGGGCCGCTGGAACATTACGCTATTGGCGAAATGAGCGTGGTTATTACCCCCGCCTTACCGGAATATCGCTTCTATGATGCCGATCCTGATGCTGGTCCGGCTACCGAACTCGCTACCGGGTTTACTTACGACCCCATGACGACCCCCGTTACCAGCCCGGAAACCATTTGGGTGAAGTACTTCGCCAATGGTTGCGAAAGTGAGGCTGTACCGGTCGTGATTACCGTAGCACCTAATAGTGTTATGCCCATGGACGGCACAATTGCGGACTATTGTCCAGGAGGAGCAGGGGCCGATCCTGTAATTAATTTAGAAAATCAGGTTATTAACTACCAACCAGGAGGAACTTGGACCGATGAGGATGTATCAGGCGTCGACCTTAGTGATCCGGGAGCTGTAGATTTTACTGGAATTGCCGATGGCCTCTATCACTTTACATACGTGGTTGCTGGTACAGCACCTTGTATAGGAGAACCGGTTACCATTATCGTATCGATTGGCGATGTAGCCGATGATCCGATGGTAGAAGATATCAGTTCTTGCGATGGCCAAGCGCCAGCAATTACCTTCCCCTTACCAACGGAAGGTCAGCAGGTACTCTTTAATACCACTTTTGCGGGTGCAAATACTTACGTAGCACAAGGAGAATGCTCCGGCGCTGCAATTGGCACTTGCCCAACAAACAATGAATCTATAATAACGACAGAAGGGCTGACCATTTCTGGCGACTTCTCGACGCTAAAACGTTCTTCGGATTACATCCGCAGAGTGAACGGCGAGATTCGTTTCCACGATGTCAATAGTGAATTCTGTCTGGAAACTCCAGTGAGTGCTATTGCCTCAGGAGATGAAGCAACGATCTCGGTAGACCTACGCCGCTCAGGTGGCTATATGGAGGCCGATGATTACATTCGTGTATACAGTATTATTGATGGAATAGAAACCTTGGAAGCGGAGTATGCGGGGCAGATCAGTTCTGCTACCCAAACTTTCCAGAAAACGGGCATTACAGGTACAACCATAGCCCTCAAGGTCTGCGTCAAAAACGGAGATGGCATGTCTGGTGTTGGCGGTGTCGACGGTCCGATCGAGCATTTTGCGATCGGCGCTATGAACATCACGATCACCCCAGCACTACCAACATACAACTTCTATGATGCCGACCCCGGGGCTGGGCCAGCCACCTTGTTGGCTTCTGGCTTTACGTATCATCCAACAACGACTTCTGCCACTAGCCCAGAGACCATTTGGGTAGAATACGAAGACAACGGTTGCTTGAGTGATGCCGTACCTGTTGTAGTCACGATGGTGGCTAACCCACTAACAGCTATGGATGGCGCCATCGTGCACTACTGCCCAGCTGGGCCAGGAGCCGACCCCGTGATTAACCTGGAAAACTTTGTGATAAACCATCAGCCAGGGGGTACTTGGAGCGATGAGGACGCTTCCGGCGTAAGCCTAGCAGATCCTACGGCAGTTGATGTCAACGGATTAGCGGATGGGCTCTACCACTTTACCTATAGCTTGACTGGAACGGCCCCTTGTGGAGACGAATTAGTAACGATTGTAGTGGCTATTGGAGAAGAGCCAGAGGCTGTTCCTACACTTTCTGCGGCTACACTTGCTAGTGTATGTCCTGCTGTAACAGTTGATCTGAACAGCTTAGTAACCAGTACCACGCCATTAGGTTCTACCTTGGTATGGAGTACAGATAATGATGCCAGTGATGGCTTAAGCACTACCGTAGCAGATCCTACAATGGTCGGCACTGCTGGAGACTATTATGCTTATTATTCAGCTAATGGTTGTTTGACAGATGATACTCCTCCATCAGTTGCAGTTACGATAACGAGTTGTGGCACAGATGCTGATGGTGATGGTTACTTCACAGATGGTTCTGGCCTTGGGCTTGATCCCGACGATGCTGATCCTTGTAATCCAGATCCTGCTAGCTTAGCTTGTGTTGGGATACTAGATACCGACGGTGATTTGGTTGCGGATGTTGATGATCAGGATGATGATAACGATGGCATCTGTGATGACGAAGAAAATGCAACGGTCCGTTTCGTAGAATACAACTACCTGACGGGACAAGTTGATGCGGGCCCTGGGTCTATGACACTGGTACTTAGTGGCGGCGACTTCAACGGACAGACGCTCGGAGCAAACCTCGAAAATGTTGTAGGTGCATTCGAACCGAATGCCATCAATCTGATGAACCCTACTACGGGTGCCATTACGGAATACGATTTCGTTACCGGTGCTATGAAATTGACTTCAGGGGTTACTTCATTTGTCAACGGCCCTTGGGCAGGAGAAACTTACTTGTCTCATAAAGACGATATCATTGATTGCTTTGGCCTGTTTGGCTTAACCTGTTATAATACCGCTACAGATAGAGTATTTGAATACTCTTGGGATACTGGTTTACACAGAGTTGCTGATGGTGCTGCGTCTTTCTCAGGAGGACCTTTTGATGGACAGACGATTGCCAGTAATCTAGCTAATATACTAGGCGCTGGTCCGCTGAATGTAGTTATTCTGCATGATGCTGTTTCGGGAAGATTGTATGAGTACAATTGGTTCTCGGGCAATTACAACAACTACCAAAGTCCAACGACATTTGCAAATGGACCGTTGGCCGGAGAAACCATCTCCAGCCAGATAGGAAATATGGTTGGTGGTGATTGGTTCCAACGAATCATAATAATGCTACCCGCCGACACGGATGGTGATGGCATCATAAACAGCCTCGACCTTGACTCCGACGGAGATGGAATACCTGATAACGTTGAGGCCCAGACCACAGCGGGGTACATAGCACCTTCTGCAACAGTTGACGCCAATGGTGTACCTGATAACTATGGTGGTTGTCTTACGCCGGTTAATACCGACGGTACAGATTTCCCTGACTTTATAGACACCAATAGTGATAACCACGGTGCTGATGACGCCACGGAGTCTGGTAATATTGTATCTAATCCAACCTATGCAGATGTGAACGGAACGCTCGACGATCCAACCACACTCCCTAATGAAGATGGCGATGCAGAAGTAGATTACAGAGATGTATTTGCTGCCGATACCGATGGTGATGGTTATGCAGATATTGATGACGATGATGATGACAACGATGGAATCTGTGATGCCGAAGAAAATATTGGCACCCAGTTCATTGAATATAACTTCAGCACTGGACAAGTGGATGCAGGGCCTGGCCCCGGAGACTTGGTCTTGAGCGGAGGTCCTTACAACGGACAAACATTAGGAGAGAACCTGGATAATATCATTGGCGCCTTCGAACCGAATGCGGTCAATTTGATGAACCCTACCACGGGGGCTATCTCAGAGTACGACTTCATTACTGGCGCGTTAAAGGCAACTTCTGCTACTAGTACTTTTGTCAATGGCCCTTGGGCTGGTCAATCTTATTTGGCACGACGCAATGAAATTATTGATTGTTTTGGAGCCTTTGGTTTGACTTGTTTCAATACGGCAACCAATAGAGTATTCGAATACTCTTGGGATACGGGCTTGTTGAGAACAGGGGATGGTGCGTCATCTACCTTCAATGGTGGACCTTTCGCGGGCCAAGCAATTGCTGCTAACTTAGACAATATTGTGGCCGGAGGACCCGGAAATGTATTAAACGTCTTCAGTAGCAGTACGGGTAGAATCCATGAGTACAATTGGTTCTCGGGTAACTACAATAATATTCAGAGCGGTACCACTTTTGTCAACGGACCCTTAGCCGGGCAAACCTATGCTAGTCAAAAAGACAACATGGTTGGCGGTGATTGGTTCCAGCGGGTTATCTTGAGTATTCCTGCTGATTTAGATGGTGATGGTATCGTTAATCGTCTTGATTTGGATGCTGACGGCGATGGTATTCCTGATAATATAGAAGCACAAACGACCGCAGGCTATATGCCTCCGTCAGCTACTGTAGATGGTAATGGCATACCTGATAACTACGGCGGATGTCTCACTCCAACGAATACAGATGGTACCGATACCCCTGACTATAGAGATATCGATAGCGATAACGAAGGCGGAAGCGATACCGCTGAAGCTGGTTTAATACTCAGTGGTACCGTTGGTAGTAACGGTTTAGATAATAACCTTGAAAGTATCGACGATTATGCTGACGCAAATGGAGATTTGAATGATCCAAATACATTGCCAAATGCAGACAATGACGCAGAAGTAGATTATCGTGATAATTTCTTTGATACCGATACGGATGGTGATGGCATCGGTGATGCGGATGAAATCACGAATACAACAGACGAAAACGATCCATGTGATCCAGTACAAGCTCCTGGCTATACCGGCTATGATGCGGGCAATGCGATCTGGGCTGCTGCTGACTGTGATGGTGATGGTGTAAGCAATGGCCAAGAGGATACCGATGGTTCTGATCCTTACGACCCGAACAGTTTCTTGGATGCCGATGGTGATGGTGTGGCCGACAATGGCGGTGATACCGACCCTACGGATCCTTGTATTCCTATGCAAACGACTGGATATACTGGGTATAACCCAATGAATATTATCTGGGCAACCGCAGACTGTGATGGTGATGGAGTTGCCAATGGTCAGGAAGTGATTGACGGTACAGACCCTTATTTGGCCCCTGGCACGGATGCAGATGGTGATGGTTACTTCACGGATGGTTCCGGTCTGGGTCTTGATCCCGACGATGCTGATCCCTGTAACCCTGACGTCAACTTCGGCGGCTGTGACCAAGACAATGATGGCTTGACCAACGACGAAGAAGTCACCGCTGGTACCGATCCTACCAATCCTGATAGCGACGGCGACGGCTACAACGACGGCGAAGAAGTTACGGGCATCGACGACCTGGGTACCCCTGCGGTAGCAACTGGTACAAGCGACGCTGCGGACCCATGTGATCCTGACATGTCTGCTGGTCTTTGTGATCAAGACGGCGACGGCTTGACCAACGACGAGGAAATCACCGCTGG
>NZ_KB903564.1 GCF_000379805.1 Lewinella cohaerens DSM 23179
CCATCTTCGCCGACGGCCGCCTACTAATCGACAATAATCATATCGAAAACAAGATTCGCCCCCTGGCCCTGGGGCGCAAGAATTACCTTTTCGCCGGCAGTCACCAAGCCGCCCAGCGAGCAGCCATGATATACAGCTTTGTAGCTTCGTGCAAGGAACAAAACATCAACCCCTACGAGTGGCTGACCGATACGCTGAACCGCATCGCGGAGACGAAAATGTCGGAACTACCGCTGCTACTACCGTCGGCGGTGTGGGAATCGCAGGGGAAGGACCTGTAATTGGTCGGACGTTTACTGCGCAATCACAAAATTTTACGCTGAGCCCCAACCCCATTGCTGTTGAAGCAGACCTTGAGACACTTGGTTTCCCGGGGGGGATATTAGCGGAATCAATCATTACTAATAATACTGCTGATACGCTCTTTATGAAATGGGATCGGATTTTAAATGATAAGCCCGAATGCTGGGTGACATCCGTATTTGGGGTTTGGATTCAAGCTATACCAACGGTTAATTCATTGGAGTTCGAGTTGCTTCCCAATCGTACGGAGCATATCGATGTTTTGACCTTTGTTGATCCACAAGGAGATGGTCCTACCGCCGGAGAAGCAGAGGTGGTGCTCAAAATTACCAACCTTAATGATGCTGCAGATACTTTGCTGGCCACCTATCATTTTACTGTGACAGGAAGTGTCAATTGTATTACCAGCACTTCAGAAATTGACGATGAAGTTTTTAAAATATACCCCAACCCATCGACTGATTTCTTTCAGTTAACGGAAACAGCTGCAATTCAGCAACTCAGAGTTTATGACCTTTTGGGCCAGCAAGTCCGGCAATTTGAGGTAATACCCAATCAGTATTATGATATTAATGGTTTGCCGGCTGGCGTCTATTGGGTGCAATTAATGGGCCGGAGCGGAGAAGTTATTGAGATCATTAAGTTTTTGAGGCATTAGTTTTTTTGAGTGATTTAAGCTGTTTTAGAAAAAAATAAATTCTCTTCTATGACCTTATAATCACTTCTATGATTCAATTGATATTTATAAAGCTCCCCTAGAACTTATAAGTTATCAAAATATCATTCAACAAAAAAAGCTCCGAGCTACTGATGGTATAGCTGTTGTAAAAGAGCTCGTTGTTTTCATCCAGCAACGGTAGATCCTCGTGGAGGACACTCAGCTTAGGGCCGATTTCTACCCTGATTTGAATTTTTTCGTCGATATAAAAGCCTAGGCCCAAGGTAGGGATAATGCCAAATTCATAGCTGTTGAAGTCATTGACAGCACTGAATTCTTCTTCGGGTTCGCTATCCGGCAAGTTGGGGTTGTCTAGTAATGCGAGCGAAGCGATTTGGGCGCGGTTGTATTGGCCAAAAAGGTCGAAACTCCAATAGTATTCGATTACTTTGGTACGGAATACTTGCTCGTAGCCAATCCGCAGCCCGTGGTTTTGGCGTTGCCAGTAGCGATTTTCTACCGTGCGTAGGGCGTTGTTGGAGAGCATCTTCTCATAGCGGCGCAAAACCCCGTTGTCTCGGTAGTTGGCTCCCCTCCGGTTGGTGAGGTAGCGCAGGCGCAGTTTCCCCTCTTTTATTTGTTGGGTAAAGAACAGTTCCATGCCCAGTCCCACATTATTATTGGTACTGCCAGTGACGATAATCGGCAAAAGGTCAAAGCCTATTTCATGGCGAGGCGGGTAATTTCTGTCCTGACCCCAAAGGAATAAGGACGCAAACAAGCATAAAAAGAGAGTAGCGAGTTTATGGAACATGATTTGGCTTTTTTCTAGAACGATGAGAGAAGGTTGCTATTTTCAAAAGGCGTTTTTTTAAGAATTCGGGCAGTTGGCTGCGCCTGTTACTGTTTTTCTAAACTTCTTTTTACCTTTGAGTTGCAACGTCTATTTGTTTCCATTGCCAGAAAGGAGGAATGCACTTTTGCCGGTTACACAGTGATTTCACTGAGTCAGCCATAATTTCACCTTGTTTAAACCAATCATTTTATGTGGAGATTTTTCTTAGGCTTATCGTTAGTACTGAGCAGTGTGCAAATCGCCAGCGCACAAATGCAGGAACCTTGTGCCGCAGCACATTACCTCAATCATTTAGAGGCTACTCACCCCGGCTTTGAAGCAGCTACCCGGCAGGTGTATGACCGGGTTCGTGGCCAGGGGCAGGCCCGCGACTTTACACTGGTTACTATTCCGGTGGTGGTGCATTTGGTATACCAAAATGAAGAACAAAATTTGCCTGATAGCCTCATCGAGGCGGTCTTGGATGTACTCAATGAAGATTACCGTCGTCTGAATGCCGATGCTGGCCAGGTGCGCGAAGATTTTTTACCAGTGGTGGATGATCCTTTTATTCAATTTGAATTAGCGGGAGTAGAGCGCGTCTCCACTACAGCTACTTTTGAACTGGACATATTGGGAGGCACCTTGCCTGATAATGTAAAAACGACGGTTACCGGTGGCTCCGATGCCTGGGACACTGAACATCACCTCAATATCTGGGTGTGCAACATCGAGGGAGGAGCACTCTTGGGGTATGCCTACCCACCAGCGGATCTGAGCCATTGGCCTGAAGATGCTTCAGCACCGAGTCTAGAACTGGATGGCGTGGTTATTCATTACGAAGTTTTTCGGCGTACCGGCACCTTTACTACCAGTGGCTTGTTTGGCTTAGAGAATATAACTGTTCCTGTACGTGGCCGTACCATCACCCACGAAGTTGGGCATTACCTGGGGCTACGCCATATTTGGGGTGATGGTCTCCTTTCAATTTTTGGTATCCCGGATTGTAGTGCAGATGATGGTGTAGAAGATACGCCCAACCAAGGTTTGAACAGCCAATTTAGCTGCGATCCGGCCAATAATACCTGTGAAGAAGCCAGCGACGACTTGCCTGATATGTGGGAGAACTTCATGGATTACGCGCAGGAAGATTGCCAAAACAGCTTCACCTTCGGGCAAATAGAAATCATGCGGAGCGTACTGGATAACGAACGCGCCGGACTGGTAGAGGGATCAGTAAGCACAAGAGAAGGGCTACTGCCTGCCAGCGCCTTGCAGCTTTATCCCAACCCCGCTACGGATTACTTAATCATCCAGCGAGACAACACCGCCAGCGCCACTGTGCGTTTACACAATGCCCAGGGGCAAGTGGTACAACAGTGGCTCTCGTACACACAAAACCGCTTGGAAGTAGCCACCTCTTCTCTGCCAGCAGGATTGTACTATGTGCAGTACATCAGCAGAGAAGGACAATTGACCAAAGCGGTTGTGGTGGAGTAGACACTATGTCTGTGCTAAAACCGTAGCTTGGGCTTCAGCCCGAGCGTCATCTTTACACTCGGGCTGAAGCCCAAGCTACGGTAAATCAGTGCCAAAATAACGAATAGCAGGATGGCGAGCCAACATAGGCAGCCAGCTGCCCATAAGTTTTGCTTGCAATAGTTACTGTTCGTTACAGGGTCTTTGAAACTTGCTGGTAGCCAATTTCTTCTTCCCACAATGGGCCGACATTGTAATTGAAGTATTTGTAAACGACACTGTGGAAGGGCTTGGGGCTTGTGAATTTAATACCAGTAATGTTAAGATTAGGAGACATTCCCCAGTCGGAAAGAAATGGGAATCTATTCAGGAATGCATTGGGCAATTGAGGAAGCTGATATTGGTTAACGCTTTTAGGATCGAGGTATACAGACCAAGATAAATAGACTTCCTTGTTGTCTTGTTCATAACTAAACCACCAGGTTAAGTTGACTATATCGAAGTTTTCTGCTTGATAAAATTCGCAAAAATCTTGGGTGTAACTCCCTTCTATCTGGGGAAGTGCCTCTCCAATACTCACAGGGAACTCATCGACGATCATCCTCCATTCATTCGCACCAGAATAAAGGATAATCAGGTAGTTTTTGATGAGATCATCATCAATTGGTACCTGTATGGTTGCTTGTCCCGATGCGGCAGGTTCGTAATAGTTGTTGGCGATTAAAAACGTACTATTCTCATCATCATTTCTGATGCCAAGGATATTGTATCTCCAAGTACTACCATCTTGGGGGAAAATAATTTCTGCCGGAGCTGTAGGCATCGAAAAATCCTCATAGTCGTGGGTGATTTGATTGCCTGTGTGAGAATATGGATTGTGTAATAATGCTCTCTGATGATTTTCGCCAGCTCTTTTGGCTACTAAATAAATATGTCTGGAGGCGATTAACGAGGAGGAAGAGTTTAGGATGGCCTGATGATTAGCTAGATCAATATCAAAAGAGAGCGGCTCATTGTTGGCCCTGACCAATTGAATGTATTCAAGGTCATCCGGGATGTTATTAATCACTATTTCAAAACCATAGGAGAAATGACTCTTGGAACTAAAGTCATTTGAGCGTTTCGATAAGTCCTGGTAGGGAGCAAATTGATGAATGGTTTCGATACCTACATGTACCCTCTCATGGTCGCCTTCGTCATATTTTAGAACCTCTACCACGTGGGCGTCCAGTTGTTCAGAGCAATGGTTGTCTAAGGTTATCCTTTTGGTATTTCCTGGAGTATTTTCATAATCTCGGAGCACATTGCCTTCTGCATCTGATACAAAGAACCAACCTGTGAAGTCGTTTAAACTCAAGTAGCTGGAATAAAGCGAATAACTTATCTCTGTTTCGGGATATTCCCCCGGACAACTAGGAATACCATCATCTTCGTTACGACAAGTACTAATCAGGAGTAAAAACAGAGAGAGTGCGAATAAATTTTTCATAAAGTTCTAAATCTCATTTTCGTTTAAGAATTTATCAAGTTCAGCAAGCTCCTCCTGTTCGAGCATTTCCTCATCGCTGACGAACTCCTCATCGAGGCCTCTTCCTCGGATACGATCAAACAAATCTTTTGCCGGTTTAAATACGGTGCCGTCATAGTACCTCGGGTCAGAGCCTTCGCCTTCGGGGCTACCATGATCGGCGTTGATGGATTTTCGCCAGACTTCGGCGTGGTCTTTCCATTCTTGGGTGTCGACCAGTTCGGGTGGCGTAAACCAGACATTCCAAGTGAGGATGTTGCCGAACTTGAGCATATTGCCCGATGCCGTGTTGAAAATTCCCAGGATCAATTGATTGAATTTGTCGACAATAATGTTCCCGGTAGGGAAGATTTCGCCAATCTGTACGCTGAGGTTACCTACCGTCCAGGCTTCGGGGTGTCGGGCAAAATCGGGAATGGGGAAGGAATCACTTTCGCCTGTTTTTAAGGGGAATAACACTTGGTTTCGGTCGCCTGGAAGGTGTGTTCTTACCCTGATGGCACTGGCTTTGTCAGATGGAAAAGGCAGCTTGCTATTGGCAAAGCGATCCCAGAGCTTCTTCACCTTGGGTTTTTGCATTGCACTCGGGCTAAACCATATTTTACCCTCCACGGACATGTCGGCTGCTAAGGTTTTATTGGTTTCGTCGACCCAGCCGCGTGTTCCCGTCACCGTTACCTCCACATTCATGGAGCCTAGTGCAGGCGACGTCATCCCCTGCTGTGGGCAAATAATGGAGTATACTTTGCCCGTATCGGTGTAGCCGATTCTGGAAATATCGGGCGCAAACATTTGGTAACACCGCTTTTCGTCGGGTTTTTCTTGCCTGGTTGCCCAGCTAAACTCGGGCCAGATCACTTTTTGCTGGCGTTGGAGGAGATCAATATTATCGAGGTTGTCACAAATCTCCAGACACGAAAGGTCAGGGTGAGGATAGGCAAACTCAGGTTGTGAAGCAGCAAAGCCGCCGACCCATCCTGTTGGGATAGTTGGATTTTGGTCAGATGTCATTGAATATGGTTGTTGTTATTGGTGTGAAAAAGTGTGTTTGTAAAAATACGATATTATTCTGATGATGGGCCTCGTCCTTCTATTGAGGTTTTTCAATGGAAAAAATGAATCACATCAGGGCAAATTCATGAATTTGCCCTGATGTGATTCATTTTTTTTGGGAGAAAGCCCCTACCTCTCCTTCTGTGGCACTGTCCACTCAATATCCCAGTTCTTCAGGTAATCCTCAATAGGGCCCAGGCCGATGGCTTTGCGGCGCTGGTTGACGTATTCGGGATCTTGGATTTCGAACACACTGCCTTCACCAGTTTCTGGATTGTAGCTCACTTGAGAACCATAAATCTGAGGTTGATCTTTGCGCATCAGGATGCGATCCTGCATCAAAGCCAAGTGCGATCCGCTAGACTCACCGGCGTCTACAGAGGCTTGCAAAAGTGGGATATACTTCTCTTGCGCTTCTAGTGGGGCATGTTGAATTACCAAAAATAAGGCTGTATTTGCTTTGCGGCCCACCTTACTTCGGCCTACCCAGCCGTGTTCCTCTATGATGTCAATACATTCCAGTAATAAGAGACTGTCTTCCTGGGCCCAGAGTGTATTGAAATATTCCTTTTCAGGAGAATCGAAGCCATATTTCTTGGTGATTTCTTCATAAATGCCACGCAGCGTTTGGTCTTTCATGGAGATTTCTTCCAGCTGTTCTTTAAGCGGGTGGTCGAAATCTTTCTCGTATTCCGCTTTCTTTTCGGCTACCGTTGCTAGGATAGGTGCCCAAGTGGGTAGGTCATGGAGGCTTTCCAGATCAGCGTCGCGTTCCAAATGGGCCAAGTTGAGCCACCCCTTGTCTACCGAAAGAATCAGGTTGATGGTCGCTTTGTCGGTGTCGCCTGCCAGCGCCCAAGAGCAAGCTGCGTTGTAATATTGCGAAGCATTACCTTCTTCCAACGCGAATGCCTGTTCGTAAGATTGCGCCGAGGCTTCGAAGTTACCTTCGCTGTATTGTTGATCACCAATTTGGATAAACTCCGCAAAAGTCTGCGCGGTCAAGGTAAAAGTGGAGAGAATAAGCAAGAGCACGAATAATTGTTTCATGATGTTGTTTTTAAAGTTAGAGAGAAATAATAGACTTGTTCTGCTGGGGCAGATTGGTGGGGAAATTGATGCATTATTGACCACGCGAAGGCTTTTTTGTGGAGTTTAGCCGTAGCTAAGTGACACAAAAAAGGCACAGTGTGGGAAAATAAGGCGCAATTTACACCCGATATGATCCCAGCAGAACAAGTCTAATATTTCAAAAATAAAAAAAACGGAATAGATCAGCAGTAAATCTATTCCGTATTAAGTTTCAGTCAGGTGGTTTCAATCTTAATCAGGCTTAATTAAGCTTAAACTTAATTGGCATTACCATTTGCACACTCACTGGTTTGCCATTGTGCTGACCAGGGGTGAAATCAGGTAACTGCCGTAGGGTTGCTAGCGCAGCTTCATTCAGTGCGGTGTGTTCAGTGGTTTTTTCGGTAATCAATTGAATGTCCGTTACCCTGCCTTGCGTGTCTACAACGAATTTGGTCAGTGCCAGGCCTTCTTGCTTAGCCTCAAAAGCCTCTTTGGGGTATTTGACATTCTCGTAGATAAAAGTGAGCAGATTCTTGCCGGAGCAGTCCTCCAGCTCTTGCCCGGTATAGCCTTCGCAATTACCAAAAATGGGCATCTGATCTGCTTTTTCGTAAATTTTAGTCTTTACAATCGCGACATCCTCAGTAAGGGTAGCCGGATCGAAGGTGATAACAGTATCAACTCGTTCGAAGAATTTTGCCTCGTCGGAAAGATCGTTTACCACTTTGTCCATTTCCTCTTGCGCTTCGGCATCTTCGCAAGCCATCAAGAGCATCAAAGTGAGGGGGAGGAACAACAGATACTTACCCAATGCGAGGGTAGAAGAAGGTGATTTCGTCATCATAATAATACGTTTTTTAAGTTGTGAAGTATGAAAAGTCTGCACTAGTGGCAGGTCGGGTTGTTGTAAACATTGGCGGAGCAATAGCTTGCCGTACTCGCGGGTGGGCGTAGCTTGCAAGACCGTTGCGTCTGCCAGGTATTCGTGAATATTCTCTAGCTCGTGCCGGTAAGCATACCATAGCGGATGCCACCAACAGAAGATGCCAACGACCTCGAGCAGTAGAATATCCCAACTGTGTTTTTGCTGAATGTGAGCTTTTTCATGGGCAACGATAGCTGCTCGTTCGGCTTCGGTAGTATTGGCCTGGTTGCTCCAGAAAAGGAAGTGCAGCCAGGAAAAAGGCGCGTGAGCCTGCTCGTTTTCGATCCAGCAGATGCCGTCTTCCCAGCGTTTACGGCCTGTGCGGTAGTACTGAAAGAGCTTTGTGAGGCCGAAGAGAAAGCGGATAGCGGCAAACAAGGTCCCTAGGAGATAAACTCGCCAAAAGAAACTCATCCACGACCAATTTGCTGCCGGAGCTGCACTGACAATATTGGCGTTTTCTGGCGCTACCGTCACGGTTTGCAACCACACCACCGGCATGCCCAACCATTCGGGAGCTGCCCATAGGGTAGACCATTTTATAAGAGGCAGTACCAAGCCTAACACAAAGGTACCCAAGAGGTATAGGCGGTTGAGTCGGAAGAATTTTTCCTGTCTCAGCAATAAGGCGTATAAGCCCCAAAAAGCCAACCAGTAGAGGCTGAGTTCAATGAGATAAGTATTCATAATTACTTGTTTTTAGGATCCTCTAGCCGTTCAACCAGATCGTTGAGTTCATCCACACTGAGGTCTTTTCCCTTTACCAAAAATGAAACCAATCTATTGGCAGAACCACCAAAATAGTCCTTCATGAGGGTGTGTAAGCTTTGCTGGCTATAGTCGTCTTTGCTCAATTTTGCACGGTATACAAAGGTGCGCCCGTAGGATTTGTAGACCACAAAACCTTTCTCGCTCAGTATTTTCATCATCGTCGAAATGGTACTGTGTGCCGGCATTTTTCCACCCGCTTTTTCGGCGAGCTTGTTACGGATGTCACCGACAGCGCCTTCGCCCAGGTCCCACAAAACTTGCATAATCTCCTCCTCTGCCTTCGTTAATTTCTTCATCGTAAACCGTTTTTTTGAAATCAGTTATAACTATAGATGCAAACTTAAGTAAAAAAGTTTAGTTGATTAACTATTTTTTTAGTTATAATATTTTGTCGATCCCTAAGTTTTTTGAAAAAAACTTTTTCAAAGGGGGAGGAGTAAGCGTTTGGGGGGGCAGTTTTTAGTGTGATCTGCTCTGTGTACAATGGTGACCCAAAGCGAATTCAATTGGTGAAACAGCAGTCTCGCTTTTTTAGTGACCCTGAACGTGTAGGCTATGCGTACAAGGAAATGCTCCTCTCTGATTTTGCATGGTGGGCGTGAGCTCACCTTGGAAACGGTCGCGGATTTAAAAGAGCTATTCGAATAGAAACGGATCTACTTTTCTTCTTGTTTCACCAGCAGGAAATAACTAAGCGCACCAATGACCGCAGCTAGGCCAACGCCGTAGTAAGCAATCTCCGTTTCACCATTCCAAGTGATGATTTTTCCAGTAAAGGAGATAGCCATTACCACGATAATCATCTTGATCATCATAGCTTTTAGTTGATCGAGGTTGGTAATACTCAGCCAATCGGGAAGAGAGTCTATTTTTTGGATAAATAACTCAAAAAGAGAGGCGGCCATAGTGAAGAAAATGACGCCAAGTAGTACGATGTCTAGTGACTTAAGAACGTCTTTTACAACAATATCCTCTTTCGAGGTACCCGTAATAATGGCCGTCAAATTTTTTGCAATTTGAGTGATTGCAAAATACTCCACGCCAATGGCTAGTAACATAATGGCAATCACGGCCACCAAGGCTATGATTTTCATGAGATAGCCAATGACGATAGGGGATTTGGATGAGGGCATTTGCTAGTTGGTTTATTTGCTGATATGCTACTAACAATCTACGAGCAAAAAAGTAGCTGTTTTTTGTAAAAATCGGAGGGAACAACTTGTACTGTTGAGGGGGGCTACCACTCCTATTCGTTTCGAAACTAACAGGTAATACCTCGCTGACTCCCTGACTCCCTGACTACTTGCCTAGAATTTCCTGCACACGCTCCTGTAGCATAGGCACCACATCTTCCTCAAACCAAGGGTGCTTGCGTAGCCAGATCTGGTTGCGAGGGGAAGGGTGGGGGAGCGGCAAAAAATCAGGAAGGTAGGTGTGCCAGTTGCGGACGGTTTCTGTAAGGTTTTTCTCGCGGGTTTTACCCAGGTATTCTTTCTGGGCATACAGGCCAAAGAGTAAAGTAAGCTGAATGTTGGGCATCATGCGTAGGAGAGGCTGGTGCCATTGCGGTGCGCATTCCGGGCGAGGTGGGAGATCGCCGGACTTTCCCGTTCCCGGAAAACAAAAGCCCATTGGCATGATGGCAAATAATTCAGGGGTGTAGAAGGTCTCGCTATTTACACCCAGCCATTTGCGTAGCCGCTTGCCGCTGGCATCGTCCCATGCAATACCACTCTCATGAACTTTCCGGCCGGGTGCCTGCCCGATAATATTGATCCGTGCGGCCGGGTGTACGGTAAAAACTGGCCGTACCCCGTCTTTTAGGAAAGGAGCACAAGTGGTGCAGTTACGGGCTTGTTTGATAATATTCATGAAAGCAAGATAATCATATCTCCTCGCCTTCGGTGTGATTGGTGGTTCAAAAAACGTTCGGTTTAGATTATACCCACGTCGGCCGCTATAACCAGTTGAATAACCTATCGCCCTGCTTCTTATAATCCCATCTATTCTCTTAGATGGTTTAAGAAAACCTTGGGTGCCCTTTAGTGGTTTAAGAAACTACTCCGGTAACTCGTACAAATGATACCGCCAAATAATTCGTAGCACCTTATCCGTATAGCCAGGATCAGTCGCATAGCCACCTTCGCGAAGACCTTCTACCCACGCGCGGTAATTCCACGAGGGCAGGTCTCGAATTTGGGAATAATTGTCTCTGGTAAGGATAAAGTCACCAAAGTCCGTGTAACTTTCACTGATCAGTGGATAGCGCCGAAAGCAGGCTACGGTTGCATACACAAACCATCCCTCATACTCCAGCGTCTGTTTGCAATAGGAGAGCCCTGGCCGATCTGGCTTGGATTTGATGCCAAAATGGTTGTTGGCGTTAACTGCCAATTCGCTTTTCCCCCAGTTACTTTCCAGGCCGGCAATAGCCAGAATGACAGGCTCAGGAATACTAGTGCTTTGGCTCAGTTGTTTTGAAAGATAGCGATATTGAGTGAGGTATTTACTCACGGCTCCCGGTCGAGATTTATCCAGGTCAGCACTACTCGGGCTGAGGCATAGAATGGTCAGAGGAAGCAAAAGGCAGTACAGGATTCTCATGTGTGTGCAGGTTGTATGGGCTTGCACAAGATAGGAAAGTTGAGAAAAAAACAGGTGCTTGCCGGCAACTTTTGCGAACTGCTTTTCAACTTGCCAGCTATATTTGGCGTTCAACCTTCACAGACGCTAAGTATATTTTATTTATTCAATCAAACGTTACCTATGTCTTCTATCATCCAGCCTTCCGTGTTTGCCTTTTTAAAAGCCATCACTGTCAATAATGACCGTGACTGGTTTAAGGAGCACAAAGGAGACTACCAAGCTGCGCTGGATAACTTTAAGGCTTTTGCTGGTAGTTTACATGATCACATGACCTTGCATGATGAGATTGAAAGAATGAAGCTCCACCGTATCTACCGCGATGTCCGCTTTTCAAAAGACAAGACACCGTATAATTCCCACTTTAGTGGCAGCTTTGTGCGGGCCACCAAGTGGAAGCGCGGCGGTTATTATTTTCACCTGGAGCCAGGAAACTCCTTCGTTGGCGGCGGATTTTGGGGCCCCGAACGTGATGACCTGAAACGCATCCGTACAGAGTTAGCGACGGCGGCGGAACCATTACGAGAAATCATCAATTCTGCCGAGTTTGTGGCTGTTTTCGGAGAGCTCAAAGGCGATCAGCTCAAAACAGCCCCACAGGGATACCCCAAAGATCATCCCAATATTGACCTCCTTCGTTACAAGCAATTCCTGGTCAGTCATAGTTTCACCGATGAAGAAGTGATGGCCCCGGACTTTGCAGCTCAAGCAGCAAATGTCTTTCATCAGATGCGTCCTTTCTTTGATTTCATGAGTGATGTACTGACTACTGATGAGAATGGGGTGCCAATTGAGTAGGTCGTACTCACGAGCAAAGCGAGTACAACCGTGAACCCAATTTATTGGGAGAACACAAGCCGCGATTCCGATTTATCGGAAGAGCACTCCTATTCCTTCACCACTTTCGTGGAAAAAATTGCCTGACCATTTTCGTTGATAAGCAAGATGTACATGCCAGCGGGCACCTGTAGGTCCCATTGTGTGGCTTGGCCGTTCCAGCGGTATTGCTGCATCATTTGCCCCGCAAGGTTGAACAATTGCGCTTCGTATTGGCCGCCTTCTGGAGCTTCAATCGTAAGCCAGTCATTTGCGGGATTGGGGTACACTTCAAAAGGTTTGATGGCAATCCCTTGGCCGGTACCTAAGGGCTCGTTACTAGCGGCAGGAGTTGGGTTGACAGCCTGGAAAGCACCCGTTCCATTCGGTAAACGCCCCACGGCTACGTCGGTCTCCTGCGGCCCGAAATCCGTTCCGTCAATCAGTTCATTACCGGCCGCGTCAGTATCAAAAACACCGATGAATTCCCCATCTGCCGATAGTTTGAAATCCGTGTGCAAAGGCCCTTGCTCTTCGTCATCATCCACCCACACGAGGAGGAAGGCACCAGCACTGATACTCATATCAGGAAAAGCCCACTTGGTAGGGTTGTCAGGATTGTCGGAAAGGTAACGCCCGGTAAGGTCGATACTCTGATCGCTATAATTATGGATTTCTACCCAGTCATCAAATTCATCTTCTTCGTCGGCGATTGTGATGCCGTTGCTGGCCATAAATTCGTTGATAGCCAACTGCAAGCCTCCATTGCTGACAGCCAGCGTAAAGTTATCGCAGATTGGGTGGCGCTTCATGGCGCCCTGGTTATCCGTAGCAGTAAAGTAATACTCGATGTTGCCAGCACTCGATAAAGGAGAGAGGAAGATACCGTACTCACCATCATCAGGCAGACCATCTCCGGTATTACCAAAGTCTTCCATATTCACACAATTGAAAGATTGACCAGGAAGTTGGTAGCACAATTGAACTTCATTCACACTTTCATCTTCTTGCACATTTACCTGAAAGGAAAGTTGTTGTCCGACTGATGCGGTACTTGCACGTTCGCCAAAAAGGTAGGGCGCCGGATTGAGGTCTTCCAATTGTGCCGATGCATTTTCCCGACGAGCTAAGACGTAAGATTTTAGGCCGTAATCCGTCTGGGAATAATCGGTTTCATCATCAAAAGCATTGTGGAAATCCGTCAGGCTAAATCCATAATCCAACGGATAATAATCGTCTTCGGTCACAAAAGGAAGCAGCTTGGCCTGTAAGGCATCAAAATCAGGAAAAAGATTGAGGGGTTTGAAATCCTCCTCCAGAAAAGTTTCGATGTAATAAGAGTACCGCGCGCGATAGTCAGGCACCTCCAAAATACGCTCAAACAAGGGGCGATCCGTAGATCCGCTGGGCCAATTGTAAATGTCGCGTTCTGCCCAGTCGCGGTTGAGCCAGTCGATACCGAGGGTGTTGTCCAGGTCGAAGGGGATGTACTCGAAGCGGTCGGTAGCTGTGTTGTGGTAGAGGTAGAAGTTATTTTGGTTAAACGCGTATCCATCCCAGTTGCCTACCAGAACATCAAAAGCCATCGTGCGCAGGTAGGTGTCTACATTGAAAATGGCCTCTAATTCGCAAGGTAAATCACTGATAGAAGTCTGATTAATGACGCCGATAAAGTTGGCGAGATCACTGTAGTCGTCGGTATCACTGTTTTGTAAATCGTAAGCACGACGCCCATTACTGGTGAATTTATACAAGTCGGGATCATCGCCGAGGTAGGCAAGGTCTGCTGGGTAGAGGCACTTGTAGAGGTTGCCGTCTTTGTTGCCAAAACGGAGATCGACAAACTCTTCGTCGATGTGCTCGATATTGGCATAGAGACCGAAGTAGTCACCGTTGATATACAGTTCTACGTGATTGGCCCTTGCACCAGGAACGCGCATATCTTTGAGTAAATCCCAGCATATTTTCGCTCTGCTAATCGTAGGGTCGTTGTGTTCCCCGTTGAGGTTGATCTTTTCAAGCCCTTTCCACTTTTGGGTGGTAAAAGAGTTGAAGGAAACTTTGAAGGATTTTTTTGCGCTGTAGCGCGAAGTGTTGCCGCGTAAGCGAAAGCCAATTTGCTGAACGGTATCAACCCCATCCTCGTCGGTAAACATAAACGTTGCTGGATATTCGACATCACTTTCTTCATTTCCGGGAGCCAGAATAGCATCGATGTCGGCGGCAGCAATGGAAATATCTACCCTGGGGACAATATCATCTTCAAAGGCGGCACCCCTGCCAGGAAAAAGATCTTGGGCCGTAAGGCCAAACGAAAAGATGAGCAATGGTAAAAGTAGTAGCAGTCGATTCATATCCTTCTTGGTTGTAAACGGAAATATTGAACCATATAAGGGATTATAAGGTCATTTAAGGGGTAAGAAAAGAGGCTTATATGTTCTTATAATCCCTTATATGGTTCAAGTTCTTGTCTTGTAAGAAGCCTCTTTCTTTCGAAAAGGTACTCTCAAAATTAGCAGAAAAAGGCATCAATGCGGTGATTTTTTTGAACAACAAAAGACATTAATCAACTTCTATCTCTCGGCGTCCAAACCACCACATCAGGACACCACCACTAAGAAACATGGCGATACTGTAAATAGCAGCAGGGAGGCTGACCTCGGGTAAGAACAGGATGGAAGAAGCCACAACAATGGCCAAAGTGCCGTTTTGGATACCCGATTCAATCGCAATGGTGATAGATTGCGCCAAATTTAATCCAAAGATACGGGCAACTCCCCAGCCCAATCCCATCGTGATCAGATTGAGTGCAAAAGTCGCCGGGCCCAGTACGGGCAGTGCATCCAGTAGGATTTGCCAGTTGGCTACTACGATTCCTGCCAGAATGAGAACAAAGATAACTGTAGAGGCGATTCGCATGGGGCGCTCCATGCGTTGAGCAAAAGGGAGGTTGCGAGAGCGCACCAGCATTCCGATACTAACAGGAAGTGCTGTGATGCCAAAAATCTGCCCCATTGTTTCGAGTATGGGGAGCTCTACGGGGCGGCTTTCGCCTAAAAAATGAGCCAATCCCCAATGGACGATCAAGGGAATGGTGAAAATGGTAACCGTACTACTGATCGCCGTGAGTGTGACCGATAATGCAATATCTCCCTTTGCTACATAGCTAATGAGGTTGGAGGTAGCACCACCAGGGCAGGCGGCCAATAGCAATAAACCCACCGCTAGAAACGGAGAAAGAGCAAACACATAGCACAGGCCAAAACCGATGAGCGGCAGCAGAATAAGTTGGTTGAAAAGCCCGAGTGTCACCGCCCCCGGAAATCGTACCACCCGACGAAAGTCTTCCAACGTCAAGGAAAGCCCCATCCCAATCATGATAATGAAAAGCGAAGCCGGAAGAATAACCGTGGTGAGGATAGAGGATTCCATTTGTGTAGTGTAAGGGTGTAAAAGTTAGGTAGGTGTAAGGGTGTAAGCGTTGGGGTAAGCTAATATCTTCTCTGTACCTGATCAGTAGAGAAAATCTCGTGAAAAATAAGCAAAATATTTTTTTGCATAAAAATTTAGCTCCGCGTATGTTCCGAACCCTTACACCCTCACACTTTGCTCTACTGCTTCGCAAACGTCCGTGTAATCGTTCCTGCTTCATTGGTGGCTCTCAGGAAGTACATACCTGGCGTCCAGGTTTTGACATCCAGTTGGAGTTGCTCGCCTTTGATGGTAAGCTGCTGGATGACTTGGCCGTTGAAGCTGATGACTTCCAGTTGCTGTCCTGTAAAGTTGGGCGACAATTGTAGCTGTAGTTGATTGATCACAGGGTTGGGAAAAATGCGGATAAACTGATTTTTGGTGTTTGGTGTACTTACGCTGTTGGGCACGTAGGCCTCGTTGCGGTATTCGATGATGCGGTTGGGGCCGCTGCCGGGGTAGAATGGACCATTGGTAGCGATGTATACCGAGCCGGTGTGAGGGTTGATGGCCACATCACGCAGGCGACCGAGGTTATCGAGGTATTGGTCTTCGTTGGTTATAGCAGTGCCATCTTCATTAAAAGTCATCACACTCAGGCGAGAATCACTAAGGGCAAAGCCGCCGAGGACAGCCATGAGCATCTTACCTTCCCACTCGGGGATCGCTGGATGNTCGTAGTAAATGATATCATTGACGGCAGCACAAGGGCTGAACTCAATCAGGGGTTCCCTGACAGCATTTGCTGCACAGAAAGCTTGCTCTGCAGTCGTATTACAGGCACCTTGTACATTTGGCCATCCGTAATTGGTGTTAGGCCCGATGAGGTTGAATTCATCAGATTGTTGTGCACCGTGCTCTGAGCTATAAACCTGACCATTAGGCCCGTAGGTAAGCCCCTGTGGGTTGCGGTGACCGAAGGAATAGATATAACTGGTGGGATCAGGATTGTCAGCAGGGATGCTGCCGTCCAGGTTTAGGCGCAAAATTTTGCCATTGGTACTGTTCATGTTTTGCGATAAGCTACTGTTGCCCCTATCACCAGTCGTCATCAGGATTTTATTATCGGTGGTGATCAATAAGCGGGAACCATCATGGATGCCTGCTCCCTGGATTTCATCGAACAAGATGGTCTCGTTGACCAGCTCGCTGCCATTCCATTCAAAGCTGGAGAGGCGCTCCTGAATCCCTCCTTGTTCATAACAATAAACGACATAGAGTATGGGCGTATTCAAGAAGTCAGGGTGCAGCGCCATTCCGAGCATTCCGTATTCGCTGTTGCCTCCAGTAACGGCAGCTTGGTGATTGAGGATGGTGACGGTATTCCCATTTTCGGGATTGATCCGAAGAATATTTCCGCGACGTTCGGTTACCCACAAATGATCATCAGGACCATACTTTACCTCCCAGGGCACCTGTAGGCCAGTGGCTACGTCGGTAGCGGTGAGAAGGGTACTGTCTAATTGCAAATCCTGTGCCTGAAGAGCTGTCGGTTGTAAGATAAAGGCTAGTGCTATGGCTGCAAGCAGGAAGAAATGTCTCATGTGTTTGTACTTTTACTTTCGTCAAAAGTAACAAATCAAAACCGTAACTTGCAGCCTGACAAAGCAAGCCAGATGACGAAACTCGCCGCGCGAATTGCCGCCGCACAAACCAGTATTTTTAAGGTAGTATTCCCCAATACTACCAATCACTATAAGACCCTTTTCGGTGGAGAAGCCCTCAAGATGATGGACGAAGTTGCCTTTATAGCTGCTACCCGCTTCAGCCGTAAAACAATGGTGACGGTGAGTAGCAGTAAGGTCGATTTCACCATGCCTATTCCGGCAGATACCATCATTGAAGTGCAGGGCGTTATCACCAGGGTTGGCCGCACAAGTGTAGATGTGCAGGTGAATATTTATAAAGAAGAAATGTACGAGGAAGGTCGCGTTTTGGCTGTTCAGGGATTGTTTACCATGGTAGCCGTGGACGAAAATAAAGAACCAGTACCGGTGATGGAAGGGTGAAAATGATGAAAACTTCTACCTTATTTGGAAAACAAAGGTGGCGCTAAACCAAAAGACTGGTTAACTGGTCTTTATGTACGGCGCCCGATTTTGTAAACTTGGCTTTTGCTCCTAAACCAAAAGATTGGTTAACTGGTCTTTATGTACAGTCCCCGATTTTGCAAACTTGGCTTTCGCCCAAAAAACAATAATAAATATGCATATCTCTCCCGCTCAGCGGCTACTCCAACTCACTTTAATACTCTTGCTCCTTGTAGGAATTGGTAGTCTCCACGGCCAAAGTATGCTTAATTGGCCTGATCTGGCGGACGTGCAGTTTTCCGAAAAATTCTCCAATAGCCTTGGGATAAAATATTACCAGGCCAATTTCGGCGAAGACCTTAAAGCCATGGAAGGGGAGGAAGTGATCATCATGGGCTATCTCATTCCGTTGGATGCCTTGGGCGAAACCTATGCCCTCTCTAAGAACCCCTTTTCTGCGTGTTTCTTTTGTGGAGCAGCCGGCCCGGAGACGGTGGTTGAGTTGAGAATCAAAGCCGAGTTTATCCAACGCTACCAAACCGATGAGCGACGTGCCTTCAAAGGCCGTCTGCAATTGTACGAAAGTAGTTTGGAACAGTTTAACTATGTTTTATTAGATGCGGAGCCGCTTTAGGAGGAAGGAGTTCCATACTTGTATCTGGCTTAATGATAAGTTGTATCTTCCTGATGTGGGTGCAAGGGGGTGCTTCAGCTGCTAGTTATTAAGCTTTGTCTCCTTTTTTATGGACAGTACGGACGGTTTTTTTAAAAAAATAAGCTTAGAGGGTAAGATTTTGATGGGCCAATTGATTTATCAGTGAAACCTCAGTTACTGCTAATTCGCAGTTGCTCCATTTAACTGTAAAATCAAACCCTTATGCGATTCTCTTTCCTTTTAACGTCCTTCTTGTTACTGGTATTTCTACCAACCATTTCCGCTCAATCTATTTGGGAAAGCGCTTTTTCCAAAGCAGACCACGATTTTCGCGATTACTCTATTGCCACGGCTGCGGACGGATCGGGAGATATGGTTGTTGCGGGCACTTTGCATAATAAACTCACCGATGAACGCCGTATTCATGTACTAAAAATCGACGGTGGAGATGCCAGTGTTACTTTTGAACTGGTTTACACCGCTGCCGGCGATAGCTGGGCCAAGAGCATCACGGCTTTTCAAAATGGGAGCAGTACCGGTTATGCTATCACGGGCTATGTAGATGATGGCGGCGTAAATCGTACCACCGTACTGACCCTCGATGAGAACGGAGTGCTTCTGCATGAGACTATGCTAGCACAGCTTTCCGCTACGACCAATGGCATGGGCTTGCATATTGCAGCTACGCCCGATGCCTTGAATGATGGTTTTGTCATCGTAGGTATGGTACACGAGACCCTGAATGGGAGTGATTTACGAACTCCTGACAAACAGGCGTTTTGTGTCAAGCTGGATCAGAATTTAGGAGTGGTCTGGGAAAAGTATTTTGACTCAAACGTGGGCCCCCTTTATAGCTTAGATTGGGATGTAGCTAATTTTGTGACGCCCACCGATCAGGGCTACTTTATCACAGGAGGAAAAAATGGCCTCTCTGTTATAGGTCAGCAACGGCAGGGGATTTTGGCCTTGATGCTGGATGGCACTGGCACCCAATTATGGGATGCAAGTTACTATACCGGAAACTCCATTGACATGGGTGCTAGTGCATGGTACGATCAGAGTAACCAAAAGGTATATGTATTGGCCAATATTTCGGTTAGTCACCACCTGGGGATTAGTGTATTTGATGCAGCGACAGGGGCTTTGGATGCCGTCCAGTCATTTGAAGCATTTTCCAGTAATTCAGAGCTTGATAAATATGGCCACACCTTGGTTAAATTACCTTATGCAGACCATGTTACGATTCAAGGCCGAGCACTAGATTATTCATGGTCAGGCGGTTCTAATCAGGGACAGATTGGTTTTTTAGTGAATTATGATTTGTCGGCGCAGTCGTTCGGGGTGCATTACTTGGAAACCAACAACTCCAATGCACTCAATAGTATTGGTACTTACGATCCACTTATTCCGGCAGCCATTAGTGCTTGGTACTACCCTCAGGCATTGGTCAATCTGGATGCCCAAAGTGGCGGAATGCTTTCGTATGTGGGAAATACAGGGGACGACGTGAGCTTAGTGGTACGGAAATTTCGCCATTCCAGTCCGGATAATTACGAGTTTTGCGAAGTGGGTAACAATCTTCTTTTAGATGTATTTAACCCCGCAGGAGGAGATCCTGGTGTCGGCTTAACGGAAACTAATGCTCCTTCCTTACCGGGGAACCCAGCCTTCGTTGATGCCCCCGAGGCTACTTTTCTAGCTATCAATTGCCAAGATATACCCGAACCCGAACCTTTCTGTACAGAAGATAACCTCGTTCAGAATGGCAGTTTTGAACAAGGTTCGCCAACGGCACTGGATGAAGACATTGCGAACGCCAGTTTTTGGGGAGGTATTTGGCAACCTACAACGGGCTTCAGTTCGGCCGATTTTTACAATACCAGTCAGGCACTTCCAAGTTCGCTTACATCTCCCTTACCCGCCAGCCAAGGTAATTTTGGGGGCATGTGGAGTGCTTACGTTGGTAATCAGGTTTTCCGAGAAGGCATGATGAATGAGCTTTCAAGTACTATTTTACCAAACACGGGGCAGTATGAACTTAGCTTCAAAGTGGCTTGTTTAGGAGGGTATTTTGCCGATCCTGAGCTAAGTATTTGGGGCGTAAATGCTAGTGGCCTTGCGACCGGTACCAGCCCCGTCAGCTTCAGTATGCCCACCAACGACGGCTTTTATGGCGCAGCGAGCAGCTTTGAGTTCGCTACTTATCCGTTTCCGAGTAATTGTGACGAACAGTTTGTTACACTCACTTTTGTACTTAATTCGGCTGATCCGGGTTTCCCCGCTTCGGGGATCAATCACCTCTTTTTTACCCGTAAGGATGGGGTGTCCGGAGGTGTCTACATTGCTCTGGATGACGTGTGTCTACGCCCATTACAATGTTGCGAAAGCGAAATGGCTTTCAATGATGCAGTGGCTGATTTCACGATCAATGTCAATGGCGCAACGACTACCTTGAGCAATCCTAGCCTGACCGATTGTGATGAACTGAGTATTGATTGGGGTGATGGTCACGTAGATCAAGTCAATGCTAGTGTGTTACCGATAAGCCATCAATATGCTGGATCGGGGCAGTATCCTATCTGTATTGATGTAATGGAAATTGCTGCTGATGGTTCCGTTTGCTTTAGTGATCGATTCTGTGAAGCTGTTACCGAAACTTCATTGGTGCAATTAACTAGTGATGTAAATGTATTCCCTAACCCTACGGGTGGAGCGACTGCTGTGAAATGGGAAGAAGCAGGTGAATTTACAAAGGTTGTATTATTGGACGTTAATGGGAGAATCTTACTTCAACAAGCTCTCAATGCGAGTGATTTTACGCTACAAATTGATATGAGTCGCTTTTCTAGTGGTATCTATCTCCTGCAACTCACTACCAATACCGGCCAGCTGGTTAGCAAACGATTAGTTCGTCAATAAATTAATAGAAAATGAAAAGCATACAGACCGAGATTAAAATCAATGCCACTCTTTACGAGGTATGGCTTGCTTTGACTCAATTTCATGCCTATGAATTATGGAATCCATTTATTGTTGACATAAGAGGGGAAGTGGGTTTAGGAAACAAACTAAAGCTGACGCTTTATCCGGCCATGTCTCAATTAAATGAGCGAATGAACGAAAATAAAATGCCAGATGATGCACCAAATTTTGCGGGCCAGGAAATGACTTCTCTCAATAAGTCATCAACATTTAAAGTAAAGATCAGTCACTTTGAAGAAGAGAAAAAGTTAAGCTGGGAAAGAAGATCGTTTTTCATGGGCAGTTATTTTCACGAGTTTTTGCTAGAAGAAACTTCCAACAACCAAGTCATTTTTAAAAATAACATTGAAATGAGTGGCTTGTTAGTCAACATGGGCTGGGAAGCATACATCAAACACATGTATCAAAGTGGATTGGAATTGATGAATGAAAAACTCAAAGAAAAAGTTGAATCAGACGTTCTTTTCATTGACCCAAAATTAGCGGACGAAAGAACGTGATCCAATCATAATGTTGACTTCGGTTTCAAGAAATGTATTTATCTAATACTAGGGCAAACGTACCAAAATTTCTGAGCGACTAATATGACCTAATAGAACACGGATTTAACAAGATTACCACGGCCTATTCAGAAAAAAGATATGTGGTCTATCCTGTTTAATTCACCAGTCTTGATGGCCATTCTATATTGGGGCGTTTGCCCTAATCTAACACACACACACACACACACACACAAATGAAATCAATTTTCACTTTACTACTAAGTATATTCTCCTTCAGCGCCTTCGCACAAACCTTTACCGTTTATACCGATCCTGCAGGCGATAATTCTTTACAAGCAATTGCTATTGATGAAGATAACGACCGGATATGGGTAGGAACCAATGCCACCACAACTGGCGAAACTATTGCTTTCTTTGAAGATGGGCAATGGACAAAACTCAATGCCAATACCTTGGGCTTGCTTTCTGGCCGGTTGGAAGATTTAATCGTTAATGAGGGGATCGTTGAAGCGGCTAGTTTTGGCGGTTTATCTCGTATTGATTGGGGGAATCAGACTTTTGAAACCTGGACAAGTACTAATTCTGATCTGACTGTAGATGCTGTGTTAGCGTTGGCAAAAGACGTGGACAATGATATTCTCTACGTAGGTACGGGCAGCGGTTTTGAACTGCAAGCTTTTGATGGCCAAGATTGGACAGATTTTGACGAGATTTCGAATACTCGAACAATAGAATATGATGCCGCGAATCAGACGCTCTGGGTAGGAACCCTTACAAGAGGTTTATTTAAGGTAGAAAATGGTACTGTTACGAACTACATTTGGAGCAACTCAGCAATACCAAGTGGTGAAATTTATGATTTGGAAATTGACCCAACGGGGAAAGTATGGATGGTCATAGATGACAAAGGGCTCGTATCTTTTGATGGTACCAACTTTGAGCAGTTTACAACGGAAAATTCCGATATCAATGACAATGACCCCACCTTAGTGACGGTTGATGCTGAAGGTGTGGTCTGGTTCGGTGGGTTTAATTACGGTGGGATTACCTCTTACGACGGAATTACGTTTACTTCTTACCTATCATTCGAATCCGATCTGCCTACCAATAACATCCGACAAATGAAGGCTGCTGCTAATGGGGATCTGTGGATGGCAACTAGCGTAGGGTTGGTGCAATTGGCTACTGGCCCCAATAGCGTCAAAGAAATTCAAACTTTGAATTTTGGTATTTCCCCTAATCCTACTCGTGATATAATGAATATCCAGATGGATGATCAGATTCACGAAATAGAAATTTTGAATGTAAGTGGCCAAGTTCTTTGGCAAGCAGAAGCACCATCGTTACCTTTGAAAACGGCTTTCCTAAAGCAAGGCCTGTATTTTCTTAAAATCTATTCTAGAGAAGGAAAGATTGGGGTGAGAAAGTTTATCAAAGAATAGAGCAGACTAACAAGATTATGAAATTCCGCCTTTACTACCTACTATTCCTACTATTAATGGGCTGCTCTGCCAAATACCACACTGTTGTTGACCAAGTATTGCCAGCACGTGTTCCGGCCATAGCACAGATGCGTAGCCTTACCGTGGTAGACCGTGCCAGGGAAGCCAACCTGGGAACGCGGCTAGAAACGGGAGACCTTTATAGTCAAGGTAATGTACGATTTTTGGAGCGGTGCGCCCGCCAGCTTCCCGTAGCGGCCAATGTTTACAACAAAAGTCAGCGCGATGCTAATGCAGGCTCTCCGGCACCTCGCCTAAATAGTTCGCAGGTGCGCGATTTTGGTGGGCAGAGTGAAGGCTTGTTGTGCCTGGAGCAACTGTTTCCACGAGAAGTTCGTACCTATGAAACCTATGATAAACATCAGTTGGATGAACAAGGCAAGGATTACTATATCAGGGCCGTACGTGCCACAAAAAGCATGACCTTGAGTGCCTTGTGGCGATTGTATGAGGTCCGTACGGGGCGAGTAATTGTCGAACTACCCTACCTGGTGGAAGATATTGTTGAAGCCGAAGGACTCGATCAAACCTCGGTCAATACCAAACTGGATACGCTGTATACCTTCAATCCGTCAGAGCTACAGCAGCAGTCAATGGATATGTTCTTAGCCGATGTTTTACCAACACCTATAGAATCTAGCTGGCTGTATTACAGCAAAGGTGGTAGTCTTATGGAACGCTCAGCGGAACTCTTGGAGGCACGCCGTTATCACGATGCTGTGCGATTGTTTGAAGCTAATGCCAAGTCAATAGACCGTTTGAAAAAGCCGGGGCGTGCCATTCTGAATTGGGCAACAGCCTTGTTTTTAGATGGCCAAAGCCAAGAGGCATTAGCCAAAGCTTACGAAGGCCAAAACCGCTATGGCGGTAGCGACTTTACAGCGTTTATTAAAAAAGTACGGAGTTATGAGTAGGCAGTTCTCGACTTGGATACGTTTTATTGCAGTATTGATAATGGTTTTTGTTGGCAGCATACGAGAAGTAGCTGGCCAAGTGAATATACAATTTTCAGAGGTCCATACTGGCCAAATAACGGAAGCTTCAGTTGCTCATATTAAAGTGATGAACTTCACGGGCGTAGAGATTCACTATCACTTCAAAGGCTACGTCTCTACCCCCGATGGACAGGAACTGCTACGGGTAAAAAGCGAGCTACTTAAACATACCCCCGGTGGTGCCGATTTTGCTGAAGAACACCAGGAAAATCCGCCAGGACAACTGAATGTAGATCCTTTTAAGAACCTGACCATTCAATTTGCAGCCCCAAACTGGGAAAGCTATTCCGGGCCATTAAATTTTCGTGCCGAATTGATTCACCCACTAGATACGTTCTCTATCATTGCCCGGAAAGATCATACTGTACGGCTCAAAAATGGCAAATTCGTAGACGAGAAAGGACGGTTTAGTACCGACCCCAGCTTGGTGAAGCTAGAGGTAGAGGTGCCTCGTAATCAATTGTTTGAACTTGATAGCTTGCTCAGTTTTGTCAAGCTGACCAATAATAATGCCTATCCACACTGCCATCTGCCGCCATTAGTGATCACGATCAAGCAAGGCCGAAAAGATATTTATCAATTGGAGTACCAGCACCCTTGTATTGGTATTGGCGAGCAGAAACTGAAGCCGTCAGATTTTAAAGTATTGTTGGATGAATATGCTTCTCGTGATCGGCAAGAGCTTATCGCGATCCATTTTCCTAATGGAAATCATACGGAGAGTGCTCCCATCTTGACGCCGCAGCATGCCCAATACACCGATACCAAGGAAACTTTTACAAGCAGTGCCTTAGGCCTGTCGTTCGATCATTTGGAATATGCCAAAGTGAGTCCTGTTCCTTACGAAAAAGGTCCTACGCTGATATTTGATAAGGAAGGAGCCATTGTGGAAATTGCCCCCCCCGCTAAACGTTCGTTTTTTTATGCGATGCCCATTGATTATCCACTAGGGTTTAGGGTGAGCAGAGATGATGTGAATGGTAACTTTAGTGTGAAGACCTATGATTGGAACAGCTTGTCGGAGGCAGAGTGGGAAGCCTTTTTTGCTGGCCAGCAAAAGAAGGTAATCAAACAGCAGGTGGGAGATATAGAGGTTTGGCAATCTCCCCACCTTGTGGAGGTTGTCGATGATCCCAGAACGGTTTTTCCCTACCAACGGTTTATGTTAGGAATACGGGATGGCAACCGTTTTTTGATGACGTCGGTAACGAAAGTGATTGTTGATCGAACTATATCCAATTATTACCCTGTTCACTTCTCGCTTGATGAGGTGGATTTTTTTGCTTCTCTACGTTATCACGGACTAGGCTTTCAGCCGGAAGTAGACGATTCGGGCAAGCTCTTACAGCTTATTCCTTACGCGGCGGAACCGTTAACGCCAGTGGCGGATCGACGGGCAGTTTTTGACCGTTACCGTGCTTATGCTACGCTGTCCAATCTGTCTTACTCAAATTATTACGGGACGCCAGAAATTACCGAACCACCCAGCCTTGATTCCCTTGATCGTCAGCTCGAAGAGCGTCAAAAGTCACAACTGTTGAGCTTACCTCAAATTACTAAGATTACACCGGATTTTGATACCGTTCGGCATTATGCTACCTACGAGTGGCCGGAGATTGCACTGAAGATGGAGCACCGTACAGTAGTGGGTGCCCAGGTGTCGCCACGGTTTTCTAAGATGTTTCAATCCTTTTATTTTGATAACCGGGACTCTATTGTATCCGTTAGTGCATCCAGCGGTCCACAAAATCTATCAGAGAAAGCTGGCTTGGCATTGGTGTCTCTAGAATCCTCGACATTGAATTTATCAGTGATTCCTTATCAACATCTTTTTGTAGACCACTTTACAAACAGTGACTTGACTGATGGCCAACTCCGTGGAATTATTGCTTTCGAAAATAGCAATCAAGCGAGCAAACCTGCTGATATCAAAAAGGTGACACTGGGGTCTTGGAGCGTTTTTGCCAGCAATAGGATGGCCAACCCCATACGGCGTTTTGGTACAGGCAATATGATCTTGGTGAAAACACCAAGCCGCATTTATCGTATTCGTATTACCGGCGGTTTTGAGTCGGATATTCTGCCCTTCTTAAACAGCCTGGAAATTGAAGGCCAGCAACTAAAGTTTGAATATGAAGAAGAGGGATCAGTGAAGATTCAGAAAGCATAATGGAGGCTTAATTCATCATCACCGTCGACTCTAACTGAAAGCGAGGGACTTGGGCATAAAAATTTTCTCCGGTCTCGGTATTCACCATCAGGTAACGCCCTTCCATTGACCCGAGCGGGCTGGGCAGTGGGCACCAGGAGTCGTAGCTATGTACATCCCCTGGTTCTAGCACTGGCTGTTGCCCAATTACACCGTCTCCTTCTACTTCTTGCACTTCTCCCAGTGCATTGGTAATTACCCAGTGGCGATACAGCAGCTGTACGGTATCTTGCCGGCAGTTCTTGATGACAATGTGGTACGAGAAAACATATTGATCTTCGGTAGGTCTGGAATACGCCGGTTGGTAACGAGAGAATACGCTGATTTGTATACCATTAGAGAGGAGCGATTCCATAATGAGGATGGCTTTATAAATTTAAAAAATCTCTGGTGACTTGCTCCGCTTCCGCCAGTGCAGTATCCAGGTCATCATTGAGCAAAACGTAATCAAAGCTGTTCTCGTAAGTCAACTCCTCGGCCGCACGGGCAATACGTTTGGCGAGGCTATCCGGGCTCTCGGTATTGCGCTCCCGCAAGCGGCTAAACAGTACCTCCTCGCTAGGTGGTTTTACAAAAACGACCAGGGATTCTTCCGGGTAAGCCTTCTTGATGGTGGTAGCTCCTTTGACTTCAATGTCAAAGATAATATGCTTGCCAGCAGTCCACAACCGGTCGACTTCGCTATGCAGGGTGCCATAATAGAGGCCTTCGTAAACTTCCTCCCACTCTACGAAACCACCAGTATCTATTCGTTTTATAAAATCATTTTTAGTAATAAAATGATAATCGTAGCCATCTTGCTCGTGAGGGCGTTGCTTGCGGGTAGTAGCGGACACCGAGAAAGATAAAACCGGAAAGGTATTTAACAAATGACGAACAATAGTCGTTTTGCCAGCCCCTGAGGGAGCAGTGAAAATGAGCATCTTAGACATGACCTAAGTATTTTTATCTCTTAGCTAAACAATATTAGCCGTTTGTTCCTTTATTTTCTCCAATTCGTCCTTCATACCAACTACCAGTCGCTGGATATTGGAAGAGTACGCTTTGGCACCAAGGGTATTGATCTCACGGCCAATCTCCTGGCTAATAAAGCTGAGTTTGCGCCCTTTGGCCTGGGTTTTGTTATTAAGGACCTCAAGAAAATATTCGCAATGTTGTGCCAGGCGCATTTTTTCTTCATTGATGTCCATCTTTTCCAGATAGAAAAGAACCTCTTGCTCGTAGCGACTTTCGTCGATCCGGTCTTTCCCCATTTTGTCATCAAGGCTGCGGTAGAGGCGGTCACGGATGGCTTCTACACGATCTTGTTCGTGGGGGCTAACCTGCTCCAGTAAACCGCTGATAGTATTTACACGCTCAGTCAGGTCATTAGCGGTGGCTGCACCTTCTTGTTCTCTAAATGCCTGGAATTTCTCCAATGCAGCACTAATGGTGTCGGTAATCGCTTTCCATTCCTCTTTCGACATCTCTCCATCAGAAGAGGCGGCTACATTAGGCAGGCGCAGAATGGCACTCATGAGGGTTTTGTCTTCGTAATCGAATTCTGTTGACAATTCACTAAGCGCCGAAAAATATTTTTTGAACAATGGGACGTTTAAACCAAATTGGTCATCGCCTAAATGAGAGGTAATGTCTATTGACATTTCTAATTTTCCCCGGTGGGCAAAATCGGTGACCATCTTGCGGAGCTGCGCTTCCTTTTCCCGCAGGTTTTGGGAGCATCGTAGGCGCAAGTCGGTGTACTTACTGTTCAGAGAGCGGACTTCTACCAGAATGGTTTTGTCTTCCCAATTATTGGTAGCACGACCGTAGCCCGTCATTGATAATAGCATATTGTTTCATTTTCGCTTCGAGGAAAGGGCAAATATAGGTTTAAAGCTCGTTTTAGGGCTGCTTACTCCGGAAAACTTCTCTAAAAGACTGGATTATTTCGGGGCGGGGAAGGTTATAACAAGCTTTGAAAATATTTTTTTCAATAAAGATATATTTGGTGCATTGAGCTTGGTCTTGTGTTTAGCCTTGGCTATTTGGTGTTTTTCGGAAAATAATTCGGCAAGAAGGGTGATTGGCAGCGCTCGTTGAAGCTAACTAATTGATTATTAATGAAAATTAATCAGTCAATCCTTTCATAAAGTGTAAAATTTAGCGAAATTTGCCTCTCTTTTGCCAAAAGGCATTTTTTAGTATAACTAATTATAAACCAGCAAATAACGATGAGAAAAGCTGATCTAGTAGCAGCTATAGCTGAAAAGACGGGTGTACAAAAAGTTGATGTACTGGTTACCCTGGAATCATTCTTTAAAGAAGTGAAAGGGTCACTTGCTGACGGAGAAAATGTCTATATTCGCGGTTTCGGTTCTTTTGTTATCAAGAAAAGAGCCCAAAAAGTTGGTCGTCATATCAAAGAGAATAAGGCGATTGTTATTCCTGAGCACTTCATTCCTGCTTTCAAACCTGCTAAGGTTTTTGTAGAACAGGTAAAAGAAAATGTAACGAGTTCTCCTAACGAGGAGAATAACGACTAGTAAAGTTGAAAAACGCTTCAGAATAATATGACTAACTTGCAGTATATAATAATAGGAGGCTCATTGGTGCTTTTTCTTGTGCTGTATTTTGGTTGTGAAACTAAGCCCCCAGGGCAGCAGCAGGTTGAACAAACCCGGATGTTGCAAACGGAAGCTACCGATGTTAATATTCTGATCAGAGATGCTCACGATAAACTGCCAGCTGACCAGATGAGTACAATTCAGGCTTTGCAGCAGGAGTTGACGTTGGCAGATAGCGATTCTCTAAAAGTAGAGGTGCTAAAGCAGATTTCTGGCCGATGGTACGAAAACGAATATCCTGCGATTGCCGGGCACTATGCCCAGGAGATTGCAGTGTTGGAAGAAACGGAGAAAGCTTGGTCTATTGCCGGAACTACCTACGCGATTTGTGTACAACGAGCAGAATCGGATAAAGTGCGTACTTTTTGTAATCAACGGGCTATTCGCGCATTTGAAAATGCGATCTCCCTTGATCCCAATAATGTTGGTAACCAGGTGAATCTGGCACTAACTTACACCGAAGTACCTCCCCCGAATGAACCAATGAAGGGGATACTGATGTTAAGAGAGTTGGAGCAATCTTTTCCAGAGAGTGCCCTTGTACTAACATCACTGGCCCGTCTGGCCATCCAAACCGGGCAGTTTGACCGGGCGATTCAACGCCTGAATCAAGCGCTGGAATTGGAAAGCGACAATTTGAATGCCATTTGCCTGCTAGCGCAAGCTTATGCAGGTGCAGGTGACCAAGTTCAGGCGAAAGCCTACGACGACCGTTGCCGAAATAATGCAAAATAAACATTAATTAATTAACTTAAAACGTAAATTATGCCTTGCGGAAAGAAGCGGAAAAGACATAAGATTGCGACTCACAAGCGGAAAAAACGCTTGCGCAAGAACCGTCACAAGAAGAAGAACAAGTAATAACATTCTCTGCCTCCAGGTATGTTAGGTACAGCACCAGCTTTTTAGCTTGTACGATGTACCCCGGTTTGGATGTTTTACTTACAGCATATTTGCCGACCCTTTCCTGTAAGGGGTCGGCTAAGCTGTTTATATTACTATTGAGCTGTCTTGACCTTACGCGCGCCCTCCATAAAGACATTCAAGTTCTTAAAACACTTGAGCTTTTTTTGAGACAGACCAATAAGCAGTAGCGGAATTATCAGTCTATCGAGCAAACTGGCCAGTCTTCACTTACCCTGATCCAACGATCAATAACAGATGAAAGACTATGAAAAGCCCAGCCCTAACGCAAATGTTATGGAGTTTTACAGAACAGGCTCCTAAGAAATTAAGCAGTTTGCTAGTAATTGTGCCACCTCTCATTTTCGGCACAATGTTTCCTGATACGTTCCTTTATTCTGCTAACCGGCTTGCTTGTGAGGTGGGTTAAATTTAACAAGATTGAACAAGGAACTGATCATCAATTCCTCGCCTACCGAGGTTGAGATAGCGCTCTTGGAAGATGGTAAACTGGTAGAATTACACAACCAGAAAACCAATGAAAATTTCGCCGTTGGCGATATTTTCCTCGGGCGCATCAAGCGATTGATGCCTGCACTGAATGCCGCTTTTGTGGACATTGGACACAAAAAAGACGCATTCCTTCACTACACGGATTTAGGGCCTAAGCTCCCTTCCCTGCAGAAATACACCAACGGATCGATCAAGGGATCGATCAATACGCACCGGCTAGAGAACTTTGCCTTTGTTCCCGATATCGTAAAGACAGGGAAGATAGATAAGGTCCTGGGTAAGAAAGACGAAATCCTCGTCCAGATTCTCAAAGAACCAATTTCTACGAAAGGGCCCCGGCTAAGTTGTGAAGTTACTATTCCCGGCCGTTACCTCGTCATTTCTCCCTTTGCGGAGGTGATTGCGGTATCTAAAAAAATTGGTAGTGCCGAAGAACGTAAGCGTCTTCATTTACTGGTAGAAAGTATTCGTCCGAAAAACTTCGGTGTAATCGTACGTACGGCTGCCGAAGGAAAGAAGGTTGCTGATCTTCACGAGGAAATGTCTATGCTCATGGAAAAATGGCAGGACATTCAACAGCAGCTAAAAAATGCTGCTCCACCAGTGAAATTACTGAGTGAGCTGGATAAGACGACCTCTATACTGAGAGACCTGCTAACCGATTCGTTTAATCGGATCGTAGTCAACGATAAGCAACTTTACAACAACGTAAAGACTTTCCTGGGCAGCATCGCTCCCGATAAAGTGAAAATCGTTCAGCAGCACCGTAATTCCAAGCCAGTTTTTGATGTGTACGGGGTGACCAAACAGATAAAATCTTCGTTTGGTAAGACCGCTACTATGGGCAGCGGTGCCTATATTGTTATTGAGCATACCGAGGCCATGCACGTTGTAGACGTGAACAGCGGCCATAAGATGCGCAACTCCAATCAGGCCGAAGCTGTACTGAAAGTCAATATGGAGGCGGCCGAAGAAGTTGCTCGCCAGCTGCGTTTGCGGGACATTGGAGGGATTATCATCATCGATTTTATCGATATGCGTAATGCCGAACACCGCAAGGAGCTACTACAGGCGATGCGCAAGCACATGAAGAAAGATCGAGCTCAGCATACTATTCTTGCGTTGAGCAAATTTGGTCTGATGCAGATCACTCGCCAGCGGGTTCGCCCCGAGGTGAACATTAGTACCTCCGAGGCTTGCCCTACCTGTAAAGGTACGGGTAAAGTAAATGCAACGATTTTACTGGAAGACGAAGTCGAAAGAGATTTAGCTTTCATCATGCAGTCGCGGCCAAAGGCCAAGCTGACCTTGGTGGCGCATCCTTTTATTGTGGCTTATCTAAAGAAAGGCTTCTTTAAGAGCTTCCAGTTCAAATGGTGGCGTGAACACCAGCGGTGGATAAGAATTACAGAAGACAAGGATTATGCCTTCAATACCTTCAAATTTTTTGATGTGAACGACGACGAAATTCGCCTGCAATAATCAGGTGTTTTCGTTAGGAAATAGCACATAAATAAGTGCTAGGAAAATAGCCACAGAAGCATTGCCAAAGGACGGTTTGAAGACCAGATAATGGAGTGTTTTTGTGGCTTTTTTTTTAGCCCCATCCCCGGCCCTTCCCATTATTGAAGATGGCCTTGTTTCGGGGTCTGTTTCGCAGGGGAAGGGAGGCTTGATGCGCGTGCTTGTTTAGGCTTGACCAACAACCATCAACCATCAACCAACAACCGAACGAGCTAACGATCCAACCATCCTCTAGCCCCATCCCCGGCCCTTCCCATTATTGAAAATGGCCTTGTTTCGGGGTCTGTT
>NZ_KB903565.1 GCF_000379805.1 Lewinella cohaerens DSM 23179
TACATGCCTGCACTAGGTGCGATTAGACAGGCAGGTGTTTTCCGTGAAGCTTATCAACGTCATTTCGCTAAGCATAAGAATGCAAATAAAGCCCTAATGGCTGTACAGCGCAAACTACTCTTGGTAGTTTTCGCTATTCATCAATCGGGGCAGATGTATGATGTCAATGTGCATCATCAAAGTACCCAAAATGAGGTAGGCGAACACAATGGCTCGCCTACAGTAGCTCGTTTAGCAAGCTAAACGGCTTTCTTACACATAAACTTACGAAAAACTTCGCTTCGAGCTTGGTTTTTAACATAGCACCTTTGTCCTCCTCCTCCGTGCGGCGTGCTCCAGGCTACCGCCTTGCGCGCTTCGGCCCATGGTCTACGCACTAGGTTTCGCGGGCTTTAGTCCGCATTAAAAAAGACACAACCGTGCGGACTAAAGCCCGCGAAACCTAAAAAAGCCCAGGATTTAAAACAACTCCTATTCGCCCAAAGCTGCTATAGCCCGGAGTATATAATGGCAACTATGCTACTAGCCGCACCAAATCTGTCCCGCTGGAGGCCAGCCCAACCCGACAGAGGCTGACCGCAAGAATAAACGCCTATTTTTCCTTAATCATATTCACCAACGACCCCAGTCCCGGTATCTTCTTCAGAATACGCTCACTGATTTTTACAAAAGTCGCCTACAGGTGCGCAAGGCGGTAGCCTGAAGCACAGCGCAGGGATGAGCAGCAGCAGCGATAGCAGCGGTATGCAATGCGCAGCACTGCATGAGAGCGAATAGCGCGGTGGTAAGCCGAGAGGCGTAACCAGCTGCCCAGAAGTTTTACGGAAGCTCCTCGCTAAAAAGAAATACGTTGCCCCTGGATCGCCGTTTCCTCATCCGGAAGAATCTCGCAGTTGTCCCAAAGCCCTGTTTCCAGGGTCAGCGCGTAGGCGGCAGGCAGTTTATGTGCTCGCATCTGTGCAGCAGCCGTGGCATGATCATATTCAAAGCTATGGTGCTCAAAATTAAAGCCATTGGCATCGTCTAGTAGCATATACCATACGCGGGTAGTGCCATCATTGGCGGGCATTCCGATGACGCCGGGGTTCAACCAATATTTATCTTCATTTTTTTCACTAAACGGCAAGCCACAGTGGCCACCAAAGATAAAATCGGCATCTGCTAGGTTTAAGTGCTTAGCTTTCTCTGCCCAGGGGGTCGAAGCAAAAATATAACCAGATACCTCGGTCGTCGAACCATGTACCACTCGGCCCTTTAGCCCCGCGTATTGAAATTCCAAATGATGGGGAAGTTGGTGCATCCACTGAATAGCATCAGCACTCAAGACCGATTGTGCAAACGGATACCACTGTCGAGAGAATATATCACAGCGGCTGTCTTCATTAAAATCGCAGCCACAATCTTCTTCGCCATCGCGTAATTGGAGCTCTACGTTGCCCGCAATACAGTGAATGCCCCACGCTTTTATCTTTTGAACAACGGCTTCCGGTTCCGCACAGTAGCCAACAATATCACCTGTGCAGATAATATTGCCAGGAGCAATACCAAGATCGTTGGCAATGGCCATCATTTTTTCCAGGGCTTGTAAATTGCTATACACGCCTCCAAACACAAGCACCTTTCCACGTAAAACACCTATATTTTTAATCTGCACTGTCGCTATTTTTTTAAATAAATGGAGCATTCGTTTTTTCAATAGTTAGCTAAGCGCTTCACTTAAAGCGTGCTATCTATTGGAAAAACCTCAGAGACCACGAAGTAGCCGCGAAGCGAACGCTCAATTTGTTTTTTGCGCAATAAGAGAACAGCACAAAAATACATTGAGCGTTCGTTTTTTCAATAGCTTGCTAAGCAATTCATTTCAAGCGTGCTAGCTATTGGAAAAACCTCAGAGAACGCTCAATTTGTTTTTTGCGCAATAAAAGAACAGCACAAAAGCAAATGGAGCATTCGTTTTTTCAATAGTTAGCTAAGCGCTTCATTTCAAGCGTGCTAGCTATTGGAAAAACCTCAGAGAATGCTCAATTTGTTTTTTGCGCAATAAATGGAACAAAGAACAAGATAAGACAAGCTATTGTGCCGAGTATATTTACCGTCAACAAGTCGCCATATTTTCCAGGAAACCAGACCCATTCGTTAGGAAACAGACCAAAAGCAAGGACTAGTCCTGCGATAATGCCAGCCCCTACAGCTAAATGGAATGACCATGGCCCCGCCCGCAGTTTCCAAAATATAAACACCGGTGCCAAGCCCAGCACCATCGTCCCACTCACCGTCGTAGCAGACAGAATTTCCGGATTGAAAAAGATGGGCAGCGTACCCGCTACCGCAAAAAGCACCATCACCCATCGCCCACGGCTAACGGTCTGGTTTTCGGGTTTGCCCAAATCTATCACAAACAACTTAGAGGCAGAAGCAAAAGCCGAATCTAAGGTCGAAGCTGCCGAGGTGATCATGATAAAATTCATTACCAGCATGGCACCTACACCCATAATTTTACTCACTTCTACAGCGGCTTGTCCATTGAGCCCCTTGGTTTGTGCGTAAATGCCCACAAAGCTAAAAAGGAGTATACAGAAAAAGCCAACAACAGCCGCCAGGAAGAAACTCTTGCGGGTAGTAGCAGGGTCACTGATAAAGCCCCGGTCCGTCATCACCGAATCGTGAAAAGGGTAGCTAAATACTTGTATAAAGGCCACCAAGAGCAGGTTTACACCGTCAGCAAGGCGCCATTCGCCCGATTGTAAATAGGTGGTCACGCCCCCTTCTGTATTGGGCAAAATAAGCCCTAGTACGATGAACAACAATACCCCAAATAACACCATCTGAATAGCATCGGTGAGGAGCGAACTGCGCAACCCTCCCTTGAGGGTATAAGCTAGCGTGAGTGCTGTAAAGACGAGGATTGACCAGTAATAATTGGTACTCCCCGCCTCTCCAAAGTAGCTGCCAATGACCATGGTGTTGGACCAGACCTCGTTGTACAAGCGAAATCCCACCAACAGCGAAAAGACAATGACGGCAGCGTGCCCAAACCGGCTGGCCAAAAAATCGTGAATACTCCCAAAACCTCCCTTTACGCGGAGTTGATAAATAACGATTCCCGCGACAATAAAAGACAAATAATAGGCCGCATAAGCCACTCCCCCCACGATGCCAAAAGACAGTCCAAGGTTAGCCGCATTGGTAATCGACTTAGCAAAAATCCAGGAAATCACCAAGCTGCTGGTGAGCAGGAAAACCCCAGGTTGGCGGCCATCACCAGCCGCTGCACTAAAAAAGCTGGCCACTGTCCGTGAGAGCGGAGCGGCAAACAAAAAAGCCAGGCCAAAACCGGTAATCAAAAGCCACTGCCAGTGGATGGGTTCCATGGTTTAAAATTTTGTGATATAGTATTCTATGGTGCGGTGGTGCGTAGTACGGTGTGCGTCGCACCCAATCGTACCAACGCGATCATACATTCACGCTTCGCACTCCGCACCTCGCACTCCACACATTACCGCACCCCGCACATTAATCCTTATCCCACCATACCCGACTATTGATGCTATTGTCGTTCGTAGTAGCTGCGGCAGTGGTGAAATTCGCTGCATTTAGGGCGGCCTCCTCGGTGGGGTAAGGCATCCGTACGGGGATCAGGTCGTTATTCAAGCTCGCTGCAATGGTCTTCAATGCAGGAAAGCCCGTGCGGCGGTATTCAATCCAGCCTTCATAGCCGTTGATGATGTTCGCCAACCACTTTTGGGTGATGATTTGCTCGATCTTATTGGCACCGTTATTTCCGTAAGCTGCTGCGCCTGTGCTCAAGTAATCCGCAGGTAAATCCGTTTGCCAATATTCAAAAGCTTGTGTTACGCCTAGCTCATACAAGGCTTGTGCATCAGCATTGATCAAGCCGCGTTCGGCAGCTTCGGCAAGGAAGAAGTGAGTCTCCCAGGCCGTCAGGAAATTGGCGTCAAGATCACCGGTGTTTTCCCGGAAGATGGTGCCTGTAAGCGAGTAATCAGCGACTGAAATCGACGTTTGGGAGGCGTCGGGGCCGTTGAGGAGTCCTTGATACTGCGTCTGTCCGGGATCATTGCCGATGGGGCGAAACCACACCGCTTGACGAGGGTCTTCCAACATCGTCAATATTTCCTGTATGGTTTCAGACATGATGAAAAGGTTGAAATCTCCTGCCCGTAAATTAGCCATCCGGAAGTTGTTGGGTTGCCCGTCAGTGAAGTCAAAAGTCGCATTTTGCTCGTTGGTGCTGAGGTAGTTTCCTGCATCGTAGAGGGCCTGTAAGTCAGCACCGACATCCTGCCGGTCGGCAATGCGCATCAGGGCTTTGATCTGCAATGAATTAGCAAAACGTACCCAGCCCGACAGGTCGCCATCAAAGAGAATGTCGCCTGCCAGAGGAATGCTCCCTTGATAATTCTCCAATGCAGTTACACCTGCCTCTAGGTTAGCTAAAATACCTGCCGGTGCAGTGTAGATAGCCTCTTGCGCATCATAAGCTGGGCTTACTTCTCCTTCTGCTCCTTTTAGCGCTTCGCTATAAGGCACATCGCCAAAAATATCGGTAAGCGCCATCGTCAGATACGCTTTCATGATGAGCGCAGGGCCTTCGTAAACAGCTAGGGCGGCGTTGGTTTTAACCTGCTCCAGAATCAACTCGTTGTCGCGCAAGTTGGTGTAGAGCACCGGCCAAGGGTTGCCCCCAACCTGTGGTTCCGTAAGACTATGACGATCAAATAAATTGAAGTCAATTTCTGTGAAGTATTGCCCCAGCAAGTTGCCGGCCACAAAGCCTTCGTAAGACATTTCGTCTCCGTAATCATAAATCACCTGGCGAAGCAATAAACTAGGTTGCACCTCGATAGGTGCGTTTGGATTGGTATTGATTTCCTCAAAACCTTCCGTACAAGCCATCAGGCTGATCAGAAAACCTAAAAGGAAGAGGTATTTTATATTTTTCATCTTATGGATGTTAAAGTCTTAAGTAATTGATGCTCCTGTCTCTAAAAATTGAGGCCTATTTTTAGTCCCCAACTGCGAGTGGTGGCATAAGACATGTCTTCTACACCACTCACAAACTGTGAACCTTGCACGGCCAACTGCTCGGGGTCAAAATGTGGGATAGCTGAGAAGGCGTAAAGGTTACGACCAATCAATGACAGCTTGAGTGAGCGCCCTTCCCGCAGAAAAGCTCCCTTGTTTTTGAAGGTGTATCCTAAACTAAATTCCCGGATTTTGAGATAAGAAGCATCGTAAGTATTGTTCTCTTCGTGGTTACGGTCATAAAACTGACGATAATAACTTTCTGCGCTTACCGCCTTCATGTTAGGACTGTAAACGGGGTTCTCCTCACTACCTGTATTCACAACACCAGCGGCGATGATCCCTTCATCAGGACGATTTTCGGTTTCTAGTAATTGTCCGGCTACACCTGCCAGCGCTTGGGTGCGGGAAACAAGTACTCCTCCCTGTCGCCAATCTAATAGCAAACCAAGGTTCCAGTTTTTATAGGTGAAACGATTGCTGAAGCCAAGAACAAAATCAGGGTTGTAATTGCCCAAAAGTTGCAGGTTGTTATCGACAATATAACGGCCGTTATCATCAATGATAAAGTCGCCATTATCATTACGCAAGTAGCCCGTACCGTACATATCGCCGATTCGGCCTCCTTCGTCTACTTGAAACCAGACCGTTTGGTTGACATTGTCGTATACCCGAGAATAAGCCAGTGTCAGGCGATCAATGCCAGAAGGTAGTTCCTCTACCGTCGCCCGGTTGGTACTAAAGTTGACCTGGGCATCCCAGCGGAAATCTGTTTTGTAGATGGGGGTTAAACCCAAAATTACTTCCAGGCCGCGAGAACGCACTTCGCCGCCATNCACAACTTGCTCGCTAAAGCCTGACGAAATGGGTACGGGTAGTGCGATGATCTGGTTATTGGTGCGAGCATCGTAGTACGTGACATCCAGACGAATGCGGTCGTCCTTGAAGCGTAAATCTGCGCCGAACTCTACAGAGCTGGTTTCTTCCGGCAATAAGCTGCCGTTGGCAATAAGTGTCTGCGCACTAAACGTAGGTTGCGCATTGAAGGGCGTCTGCGCTACAAAGGCCCCCGTCGTTTGATAAGGGCCGGTATCGTTACCTACTTGTGCCCAACTTGCACGCAGCTTGGCAAAAGAAACCATCTTTGGCAGTTTAATCAAGTTGGAAAGCACCAAGCTGCTCGAAACAGATGGGTAGAAAAACGAAGTATTATCGGTAGAACTTGGCGTTGCTAAAGCGCTAGACCAATCGTTGCGTCCGGTAATATCTACAAAAAGGAAGTTCTTATAACCCAACTTGGCAATGCCATAAACACTGTTAATTCGCTTGCGAGAACTGAAGTCGAATACTTCAATGGGAGAAGCGGCATTGGTCAACTTGAAAATGCCTGGCTGCGCCAAACTGAGGGCTTGAGACTGCGAGGTTTGAGCCACTTGATCAAGGCGATTTGCTCCCGCAGAGATATCAATAGAAAAATCGTTGAGCTGATCGCTGAAATTGAGCAAAAGATCGGTGTTGTTCTCTCTGTAAAAGACATCGTGTTCGGCGTAAGCCCCGTTGCGGAAACGGTTAGAGCTGAAATTTCGCAAAAAGCGACGGTCTTCATTGGAATAATCCATGCCGGTGCGGAAGATAAGTTCCCACTTTTCGCCAAAATCATACGCTGCGGAGAGGTTGCCAAATACGCGATCTCGCTGGAAAGAATTACGGTTTTCCTGGAGAATGAAATAAGGGTTGTCAAAGAAGGTGTAATTAAAGTTGTACTGTTGAATACCCTCTAAGCCCGGTTGCCAATAATCTCTCAGGTTATCAATATTAAGCGAACGCGGCCCCCAGGCGACCAGCGAATAATTGATATTTTCAGAGCCGTAACCGTTTGCTGGGCGGTTGTCGCTACTTGAATTGATGTAACTGATCGAAGAGTTGATGCGCAAACGCTCCGTAGGGCGAAAACCCAACTTAGCAGCGATTGTTTGCCGATCCAGGTTGACACCAGGGATAATCGAATTACTACGCATATCCGTAAAAGATAACCGATAATTGCCACGCTCATTTCCCGCACCGATTGCCAGATTGTTGATGGTGGTCGTTCCGGTTTCGTAGAAGTTTTTCAAGTTGTCAGGTTGAGAGGAAAGTAGGGTAGGCGTAATGGGAGCGCCACCATGTACGGCTACATCTCCTCCGCGTACCACCTGCCCATCAAGGGTAGTGACGGGGCTGTCAAACTGTGGGGTTAGCACGCCGGCATCGAGCCGTGGGCCCCAGCTGTAACTAATGTTGTCATTAATACCACCACCCAGGCCATCAACATAGGCAAATTGACCAGAATTTCCCTGGCCGTAACTGTTTTGAAATTCCGGTAGCTGGAAAGCCGTTTCCACGAAAGTGGTAGAATTGAAACTAATCCCTAAACCGGTGCTCTCTGTCCCGTTTTTGGTGGTTACGATGATGACGCCATTGGCCGCGCGCGTGCCATATAATGCCGCAGCACTAGGCCCTTTAAGAACCGATACAGAAGCTACGTCGTCTGCATTGATTTCCATGGCACCATTGCCAAAGTCTACTTCCTGAAAACCGGCCGCAGCATCATTCGTGAAATTGACAATCGAATTGTTATTGATCGGAATACCATCGACTACGAAGAGCGGATTGTTATTGGTAAAGGAAGCTTCACCCCGAATCGTAACCTTAGAAGTAGATCCTACGCCGGTAGCGCCCTGGCTGACGGTAACTCCGGCCACTTGCGCAGCCAGATTGTCTACAAAATTGGGTGATTTTACATCAGAGATGTCGGTGCCGTCAATGCGCTGAACCGCGTAACCAAGGTCGCGCGAAGAACGCTCTAACCCGAGGGCAGTTATCACGACCTCATTGAGCAAGGTCGTACTGGAGGAGAGTTTTACCGAATATTCACCGACTCCCATAGTGGGTACTTCGCTGGCTTTGTAGCCTACGTAGGTAAAGACCAGTACTACTTCGGGGTTACTAATCGTCAGTTCGTATTTACCGTCAATATCAGTGGTGGTGCCGCGCACGGCGCCTTTTTCCTGTATACTCACTCCGGTGAGTGTTTCGCCAGTTTCCAGATCAGTGATTGTTCCGTAGACTTTCAAGCCTTGGGCTTGTAACCCGATGCCCAGGAAGAGCAGCAGGCTTAGTGTGTAAAAGGTTTTCATATAAAAATATTGAATACAATAGAAGGGATAGCAGTAATACTGTCTGGCAAGGCAGTCCCCATTGTGTAATTAAAGAGAATAATTTCCTGGTAAACTACGACCATATAGCAGTACGACGAATGCGCATACTGCCTCCGGGGAGTTAGGAAGGAAAAGAAGAAAAATCAATGAATAGAGATCATTGTTCCTGGTCAAGAACGGGAGGCCCACGGTATTGTGGAAAGGTAATTAACGATAGTAAAGGAATCGTATTTGCCTTTAATTCGGCAATAAAAGAAGTACTTCTGTGTAAACAAGCACTCAGCTGTCGGCCAATAAATCCTGTTCGGTAATGGCGAAGAAACTTCCAAAGGTCAATTGCTGTATCGATATCCGTTAATCCACAAAGGCGAGTAACGGCTATGTTCTTTTGGGAGATGTAATGTTGCCAAGAGGCTTGGAGGTTCGGTGTCTCCCAGTGTAAGTTCAGAAATTGCTGGCGGTCATAAGTGGCACTGTTGATCCCAATGAGGTATACGCCGCCATCGAGTGCTGGCCCCAAGACCAATTGCCCGTCAAGTAATGCTTTGTTGGCTTTTAATAACAATGCCCTGCTTAGTCCTGGACTATCATTACCAATGACCAGTACATTGTCATAACCTTTGGTGAAAACATCCTCCAAAGCATTAGCGAGGCGCTCACCAAAGCTGTTGCCGCGTTGCTGAGGGCTGTAACAGGTAAAAAGAGGAAGGTGTGTTTTGCGAGCTTGCCGCAAACTGTGCCGCAATAAAAGCCGAACCACCTCCTGACTACGCCGGAAGGTGAATTTTTTAGTAGCAGCCTCTTCTTGAGGGCTACGACTAAAAAGTAATATTGCAGTTCGCTTTTGTCCCATTAGAGCTATATCAATACGCAATGATACCAACAATTAGCGATTGCAATCGTCTTATTTAGGACAAAATTTATAGGTATACTACCGCTGTACGACCAACTCTATAGCTCGAAATCCTTTTCCATTGCTGATGTTTAGTATATACGTACCATTGGGCAAATCTGCTGTTGGCCAATCTACTGTCAAGTGAGGAGTAGTCGGGTAATTGGCTTGCTCCAATAACTGTCCGTTCATGTTGAAAAGCTGTAGCTGATAATCTTGCTGAGCATCTGGATAGTCTACCTGAATACGAGCCATTTGATCGCTAGGGTTTGGCGACAAAGTTACTTCCGCCGCTTCCATAATATTAGTGGTTGCGACATCACCGTAGACGTTAGCAAAAGCATAATCACCAGGTAGGAACGGATCTAACCGGGCCAACCCTCCAGAGCCGAAAGGACTGAGGTCTGTATACGGATACTCTTCCCATTCGGTATCCGGCGTTGGACGATACATGAGGCGGACGGTTTCATTACCGGCTTGTACCAGATCATAATCGAGGTCATTGGCTCCACCATTGTAGCGAATAATTGCTCGCATGGATAGATCATCGGGCAAAATCCCTTGTACCGACCAGTAGTGTGTATTAGACATAACGATCAGCTCCGGATCAGCTGCTTCATCGGGTGCTGTCCAGTGATGAACAATATTGAGGAGTGCTGCATCTGTAATAGCATCAACAGTCAAAGAGAAAAATTCTGTTCCCGCCGTATTCAGGTTACCTGTTTCCGTTAATTGATAGGTACGATTAAATCGACCCATATTCAATCCGTGATCGTGGTTGATAACGGTCATCAAAGGTTCAAAAGGAATCGTGAAGCTGGCAGTACTAAACTCCTCCGAAGCCATGAAGTATTGGGTGAGTTCTTGCCAGTTTTCGTCAAAGAAAGTTACCGACAAGGGCACATTGGTATGCAGCTGAGTAGCGCCACGCAATCGTTGTTGCACACCTAGGTCTACAATGTATTCTTCACCTGACCCCGTAATGTCTAGTGTCTCTAGCTCAAAATTAGAAAACCCAGGGCTGAAAATCCAATCCTGGAAGAAAGAGGTCATATCTACACCACTGACCAGGCTAAGGTGATCGCGGTATTGTTCTGCATCTACTGCTGAAAAAGCAAAATCCTGTAAAACGGCACTTTGTGCAACCCGGAAAAGGCTATCTCCCAGGTAAGTTCGCATATTATGAATCATCGAAGCACCTTTATTATAGGTGTGTGTGCCGTAGGTCTGTTCGTAGGGGATGCCTGAAAGCGGTTGAAATCCATCATCATCAAGATGGGCAGTCTTAAGCACCAGAAGGTGATTGTCTTTCACTTGGTCAATAAAGGCGTCATGACCAAAGGCGTACTCGGTGAATAGGTGTGCACCGTATTCTGCATTGCCTTCCTTGATCCACATGTTTGCAGGGGAGCTTAGCGTGGTGACGTTGCCCCACCATTGATGAGCCAACTCGTGAGCCATCAATCGGTTCATGCCAAATACAGGTCCGCTAATGCCTGTAGCACGTGGGAACGCAATGTTGTGTACATGCTCCATTGCGCCAACGGGCGTGAGTACAAAGCCTACCCGTCCCCAAATGTAAGGACCGTACCAACTTTCAAAAGCATCAATTGCATCGCCGAGGTATTCAAAGGAATCGTCCATGCTTCCCAGGTCACCAGGATTAGCTACTAACTGGATAGGGTATTCTCCATAAAGACCAGTATGAGAAGATTCGATGGTCGTGAAATCAGAAACTGCAATACCCACCAAGTAAGTAGTCATGGGCTGGTCTATCCGGTAGGAACGACGGATTTGATCATCTTCCAACTCAACCTGCTCTTGAAAATGGCCACTACAAAAAGCTTGGCGACCATTGGCAGAGATAATGTTTAAGTCAAAAGTAGCTCGCTCAACGAAGTTGTCAAAACATGGAAACCAGCTGCGTCCAAAGTTGTAAGGGTTTTCTCCAAGGCCAATGCCCAGGTTGTAGGCAATACCTCCTGAGAAAGCCAAACCCCCAAAGTTGGAGTTAGCCACCGTAGGTGTACCACGATAATAAACCCTCACTGCGTGCATTGCTTCTGTATCGAAGCCGTCCGGGAAAGGAATGGTAATCAAATCACCATCATAATCATAAGTTGTAGTAACACCATTGATTTGGATGGAATCAATGGTGAGTTGCAATAGATCCAGCACCATCTCGGCAGTATTTTCTTCCAGGAGTACAAAATCAATGGTGCAGCTACCTTTAATTTTTCGGCCACTGAAATCAATTACTTCCAGGTCAATGGTATAGTTGAGGAGATCAATACTATCACTGCGGCCTTGTGATGCCAAAAGTAATTGCTCGTCTTCAGGAGTGAGTGTTCTGAGCGGGAACTGCTTTTTTGTAAAATGGCAACCTTGTACCTCTGTTTCCGGCTGAGCCGATAAAACGAGAGCGCAGCAAAAGGAGAGCAAGAGAATTAAGGCAAAGGAATATCGCATAGCTGACATGATTTTACTAACTTTCCCTAAAGTTACCAAAATGAAAAACCTCTTTATCCTTTTTCTTGTGCTAATTGTAAGCCAGCTTGCGGCACAAACGACTTATCTGCACTGTGGCCAGCTTTTTGATGCCACTAGCAAAGAGCTACAAACCAAGATGACCGTTGTAGTTGAAGGCAACCAGATTACCAATGTCACCCGCGGCTACTTAAGTGCCGAGGAGGGCGTAGAGGTTACCATCATTGATCTGAAAGATCAAACCGTCATGCCGGGCCTTATGGATATGCATGTACACATCGAGGGACAATCGAGCCCTACCCGCTACGTGGAACAGTTCAGAATGAACCCTGAAGATGTAGCCTTACGTGCTACGATCTACACTAAGCGGACACTGGATGCTGGTTTTACGACCGTACGGGATTTGGGTGGCTCTGGTGTAAATGTGAGTCTTCGTAATGCGATTAATCAAGGCTTTATTGTAGGCCCTCGCATCGTTACGGCCGAAAAAGCAATTGGTACCACTGGCGGTCATGCAGACCCCACCAATGGCGTAAACCACGTGCTAAAAGGTGACCCCGGCCCCGCTGAAGGTGTGATCAATGGCGTAGAAGATGCCCGCAAAGCAGTCCGACAGCGCTATAAGAATGGCGCTGATTGTATAAAAATCACCGCTACCGGCGGCGTACTCAGCGTAGCCAAAGATGGCAGCGGACCCCAATTTGTTGATGAAGAACTGGAAGCTATCGTCGCCACTGCCAAAGATTATGGGATGCATACCGCAGCACATGCTCACGGCAAGGAAGGCATCATGCGTGCCGTCAACGCAGGCATTACCTCCATCGAACACGGCACTCTGATGGATGAAGAAGTGATGGCTCTCATGGCGGAGAAAGGCACTTTCTATGTGCCTACGATCAGTGCAGGTAAATTTGTGGCCGAAAAAGCCAAGATTGATGGTTATTTCCCTGCGATCATTCGCCCCAAGGCACTTTCTATCGGCCCGAAGTTGCAAGAAACTTTTGGGCAGGCCTACCGGGCCGGCGTACGTATAGCCTTCGGCACGGACAGTGGCGTATCCCCCCACGGAGAGAACGGCAAAGAATTTGGCTACATGGTAGAAGCAGGGATGCCTGCCGCCGAAACCCTGCTGGCTGCCACCATCGTAAGCGCGGAACTCATTGGCCGCGCCGATGAACTGGGGACCATCGAAAAAGGAAAACTGGCTGATATCGTAGCTGTTTCCGGTAATCCACTGGAAGACATCAACGTGATGACCAAGGTTTCTTTTGTGATGAAAGATGGTGTGGTTTATAAGGAAGGAACCGACAAATAGTGGCTACTCCCAAAGGCATCACCAATCTCGCTACCCTCATTAAGCACATGGAACCCGTGCTTAATGAGGGCGAGTATATCTTTGCAACGGTAACGGACTTAGCGGCTATCCCGAGGGGAATCACTATTTGTGAAATAAAAGAAAAGGAAGGCACAACGGTTGTGCTCCCCAAAGAAGAGGCCATCCGCCTGGGAATGCCGTTTGATTTTGTTGCGGCCTGGATCACCCTGAACGTCCACTCTGCCCTGGAGGCTGTAGGCTTGACGGCGGCTTTCGCCACTGCTTTAGGCGATGCGGGAATCAGTTGCAACGTCATCGCTGGTTACTATCACGACCATATTTTTGTAGATAACCACAGTGCAGCAAAAGCGATGGACGTGTTGTGGAAAATGACGGAAGAAGGATGAGACAAAAAATCGCGCGGAGGATTGCTATTGGCTTATGGGGCGTCGTCATACTGTTCTGCCTACATGGCTATTATGTAAATGACACTATAGATATCCAGATGCATGACACCTATTGGGTAGTAGATACTTTGATTTTGAAAATATTATTTGGAATTCCTGTGGCATTGATTGGGGGACTGTTTTGGGTGGTGATTGGGGATGACTGATGAATTTCATCTTGTATGGTTGTTTACCGAGGTTGAGGAACCCATTCTTAAATTGGTCAGTAAACAAGCCATTGATACATCGTTCTAAGAACCCCTAAACATTACTAAACGTAGGCAAAGACTCGGTAATACTACCAGCACCCTTTTTATTGATTTTGAAAGTAATATCCTTTACTGTGGTAAATAACAGAACAGATGAAAAAGACTTTCTGAGATGTGATTTCAAGATCACAAATGCCTCTTCTAAGGTAAGCTCGTCTTCCTTATCCTCCGTCTCTGTAGACCTGTAGCGGAATTTAAGTAAGACTTTAAAATCACCTTCAGAATAGACTGGCCTAACAAATATATTTCTCAAGTTAGGCTTACCAATCGTCTTTGCCATCGTCAACTTAGCAAAGTTGCCTTCTTCCACACTTTTTATTACCTCTTTCCAGAAAAGGTCAAACACATCTTCGTAAGGCATAAATTAAAGGTTGATGAAGAAATATTTCGTTGTTCAAAAATAAGCGTTTGTTTGGGGATTTTGCGAATGGATTGTCAATGACTTGCGGGTCCGGTTATTCTATTTTTGTTTTCAGTAAATTCTGAAAATAAAATACACAACTGTAGCGTTATTACATTAGACACCAAAATCACAGGTTATGGCTACTCAAAAAACCATCCTCTACGACGACAATTGCCCGCTCTGTTGCTGGTACACCGACGCTTTTGTGCAAACAGGTCTATTAACGCCCGAAGGACGTCAATCATTTACCAATACATCACTGGAAGATTTGGAGAATCGCCTTGATCTGGCACGCAGCAAAGACGAAATTCCACTTCTTGATGATCATGGAGGGCCCACTTTGTACGGCATTGATAGCCTCTTGTTTTTGCTCGGGCAACGCTGGGCCTGGATGCCAAAAATTGCCCGTTTCGCACCAATTAACTGGTTTTTACGTAGGCTTTATAAGCTTATTTCCTACAATCGCCGGGTGATCGTCGCAAAAGAAACACCCGCCGGCGCTTTCGACTGTAGCCCTCAGTTCAATTACTTTTATCGCTACGTTTATATCCTGCTCACGCTGTTGGTGGGCGCAAGTGGTTTGCTGGCTTATGGTCTTACAAATGGCACTTGGTATCTGCTAGGGTTGATCACCTTATTTCTTTTGTTTCTTCTTTTAAAAATCAAGGAGCATCCTAAGCGGGTCAACTACCTTGGGCTTATATTTACGCCGTTCATTCCTATGGGCGTGCTACTTTGGGTGGCTGCTTTTTTCCCTATTTTGAGCCTTGCTTTTGCAGGATTCTCAGGATTACTCGGTGGCTGGATGTGGTATCGTCGGTTGGCGTTAGTTAATACGAATTGAGTTTACAATTAACCAACTATGAGAGTACAGATTTATTATGACTTGATAGAGGAAGGGGACTTTAGTGAATTCAAGGGGATCTACAATTACGGTGACTTTGATCGATTACATTCTTATCGTGAAGGAATCCTTAATGAAAGCAAAAGAGAAGCCTTGGTGACTACCTAAACACTCTCAAAACCTCAGTACCTCCGCGTCTCCGCGGCAAAAAACTCCGTGCTATTCCGTGTTTTAGCGTTTTAGTGGCTAAAATAAACCTCCGTGGCTAAAAGTAAGCCAGACTAAGAATGTTGGTACCTTTACTGCTGTATCCTTCACACCGTGCGCAGTCCATGAATTATTTACAACTATTGAAAGCTTATCCTCGATATTTGGGGTACGGCTTCTTGCACTATTTTTTCAGCTTTGTCGGACAGACGTTCTTCATTAGCCTCTTCGTAGCAGGTATTAGCGAAGACCGGGGTTGGGCCACTGAAACCTTCTCAGGGATCTACTCTGGCGTGACCCTTTGCGCTGCTTTTTTACTACCAATGATTGGGCGACAAATCGACCGGCTTCGTGTGCGGTATGTTTCTACGGCTACGGCACTCATCATGCTAGGGGGATGTTTAATCTTGGCATTCACCTTCCATTGGGTGTGGCTGGCGATTGGGATATTGGCCGTACGCCTGGGAGGGCAAGGCGTTTTAACGCTGACGGCTTCTACCACTATTGGTCGGTTTTTTACAGTGGCACGAGGTAAATCTCTTTCTCTTTCTATCTTGGGAATCAGTGCAGCTGAAATTATCATGCCGCCACTCGCAACAGCCTTTATCTTGGCCAATGGCTACCGCCAGATGTGGTTAGTGGCTGCGGCTATGCTGGCTTTTATTTTCATTCCACTAGTTTGGTTATTAATCCAACGTCACGATCTTTTTCAACGTGCAGAGACGGTTGCAGCGGCTGCCGAAGAAACGAATCAGGTATCCTGGACACGGGCTCAAGTACTGCGTGATCGGCGTTTTCAGTTAATTGTGCCAACCATTCTTTTTATTCCTTTCGTATTTACTGGAATTGTTTTCAACCAAAGTGATGTGGCCTTATTACGTGGATATACCCCGGCTAATATGGCTTTGGGTTTAAGCATTTATGGTTTCACGCGAGCAATCATGTTGTTTACCGTAGGTAGCTTGATTGACCGCTACAGTGCCGGACGACTTTTGCTCTACATTTTGCTACCAGCATTGGCAGGTTTGACAATCTTCATATTGGTTGATGCCAGTTGGGCAGTACCTGCATTATTCTGCCTGACGGCCATCAGCGGCGGAGGGATTACCGTGACGGCTCCAGCGTTATGGGCAGAACGTTATGGACCTCGTTTTTTGGGGAGTATCAAAAGTACGGTGACGCTACTTGTTGTCCTTTCTTCGGCAGCGGCACCTATCGCTTTCACTTGGGGCTTGAGCTGGGGGATCACGCCCTGTTTGCTGGTGATAATTGGCTATGGCCTGCTATGTGTAATGCTGGCAGGGGTTGAATTGAGAACAAAATCGCTGGAATAGCCCTCCATAAATTCAAAAAGGTTTTTGCTTAAAAAGCAAAAACCTTTTTGAATAAGTTACCGATTGATGACGTTCTTGAAGCGCGGTCGCTTCGGCGTCACATCGCCTAGTTTTTCTTTCTTCATTTCCTCGTATTGCGAGTAGTTTCCTTCAAAAAATACCACCTCCGCTTCATCTTCAAAAGAAAGAATGTGGGTCGCAAGGCGGTCAATAAACCACCGATCGTGAGAAATAACCAGCACACATCCTGCAAAGCTGTCGAGTGCATCCTCTAATGCCCGCAAGGTGTTGATATCAATATCGTTGGTCGGCTCATCGAGGAGGAGTACATTGCCGCCTTCCCGCAACGTCATCGCCAGATGAAGACGGTTACGTTCTCCACCGGAGAGCACACCCACTTTTTTCTGTTGGTCGCTGCCGCCAAAATTGAAACGACTGAGGTAAGCCCGAGCATTGACGCTGGTTGTACCGATTTCAATCATATCATTTCCCCCGGAGATAACATCGTAAACGGTTTGGTTTCCGTTTTGGAGTTCTTCGTGGCTTTGATCTACATACGATACTTGTACCGTATCACCTTTGACAATATTTCCTGTATCAGGGGTCTCTTGTTCCATCATCATCCGGAAGAGCGTACTCTTACCTACCCCGTTAGGGCCAATGATACCAACAATAGCGTTTTTAGGAATGCTAAAGCTGAGGTTCTCAAAAAGTACTCGATCGCCAAAACTCTTACTAACATCCTCTACGTTGATGACTACATCACCCAAGCGTTGACCTGGTGGGATGTATATCTCCAGTTTAGACTCCCGTTCTCTGGCTTCTTCTCCCGCCAGTTTATCGTAGGCATTCAAACGAGCTTTACCTTTGGATTGCTTGGCTTTAGGTGCCATGCGTATCCATTCCAATTCTCGCTCCAGGGTCTTGCGGCGCTTGCTGGCAGTCTTCTCTTCCTGCTCCATCCGCTGGGCCTTTTGCTCCAACCACGAAGAGTAGTTCCCTTCCCAGGGAATACCTTCGCCACGGTCAAGTTCCAAAATCCAGCCCGCTACGTTATCCAGGAAGTAACGGTCGTGCGTCACGGCAATTACGGTCCCTGGGAAGCTCTGCAAGTACTGCTCCAACCAATGCACCGATTCGGCGTCCAAGTGGTTGGTAGGTTCGTCAAGGAGAAGAATATCGGGGTTGCTCAATAGCAGTCGCGCGAGGGCTACCCGGCGGCGTTCTCCTCCGGAGAGTACCTTTACAGAGGCATCATCCGGTGGACAGCGTAGGCTCTCCAACGCAGTATTCAAGCGATTATCCAGCTCCCATGCATTGAGGTGATCCAACTTTTCTGTCAACTCCCCCTGCTTTTCGATGAGTTTGTTCATCTCATCGTCGCTCATGGGTTCCGCAAACTTGTTGTTGATGTCCTCGTAGGCTTTTAGTAAGTCTACAATATCCTGAACACCCTCTTCGACGACCTCGCGGACGGTCTTGTTTTCGTCCAGTTCGGGCTCTTGCTGTAGCATCCCAATCTTGTAGGTGCCATCAAAGACGATGTTACCCTGGTAATTGGCATCCAACCCCGCAATAATCTTGAGCAAAGTGGATTTACCCGAGCCGTTGAGGCCCAAAACACCAATTTTAGCCCCGTAGAAAAAACTCAGCCAAATATTGTTGAGTACTTTCTTTCCGGAACCGAAGGACTTGGAAACGCCCTCCATTGAAAAAATAATCTTGTGGTCTGCCATAAAAATTAGCTGGATGGATTTTGTATTGCGCAGAAAATAAAATGAGATTTTTTTCGGGTTTCCCAAATAGTAAACACACTTGAAGTGAATCGTTTAGTTTACTATTTAGGAAACAAAATCTCATGTTATTTTCGTGCTGTTTCTTTTTTTTCGCCGAAAGCGCGTTCGACAATACTTTGTTGTTCTTGATCGTGTATTTTTTTGTAACCGGTAGCGGGTGATGCACTCGTCTTACGCGCTACAAAATTGAGGTTGTTTGGTAATTCAACGCCCTCGTTGTATCTCATTGAATTCACATACTGCCAAGCACCCATGTTAGCAGGTTCTTCCTGAACCCAAAGGGTATGTTCAGCTTTGCCGTATTTTTTAAATAATACGTTCAGTTGATCGGAAGGGAATGGGTAAAGTTGTTCAAGCCTTACCACTGCTACATCATCGCGTTGGTGCTCTTCCTTGTAGCTGCTAAGGTCAAAGTAGATTTTTCCTGAGCAAAGAAGAAGGCGTTTTACCTTGTTTGCTTCCTTTGTAGTATTGATTGTCGGATCATCCAGTGTCTCTTGGAAACGGGTGCCTTCATAAAAATCTTCTGCACCGCTCACCGCCTGAGGGTGACGCAATCCGCTCTTAGGCGACATGACAATCAATGGCTTGCGGAAAGGCCGTGCCATCTGTCTGCGTAGTAAGTGGAAAAAGTTGGCAGGTAAGGTGACGTTGGCCACCGTCATATTGAACTCTGCACACAATAAGAGGAAGCGTTCCAAACGGGCACTTGAGTGTTCTGGCCCCTGTCCCTCGTAGCCGTGTGGCAAAAGCGCTACAACGCCACTCATCCGTTGCCATTTCGACTCGGAAGAGGAGATGAACTGGTCAAACATCGTTTGTGCGCCATTGGCAAAGTCACCAAATTGAGCTTCCCATAGTACCAAGTCGTCAGGGGTAGCCAACGAGTAACCGTACTCGAAGCCAAGCACCGCAAATTCTGATAATAAAGAATTGTAGATGCGGAAAACCCCTTGCTTTTCTCCCAGTGTACTTAAACGATTATAGTCGTTGTAGTTCTTTTCGTCGCGGAGCACAGCGTGACGGTGACTGAAAGTACCACGTTTGACATCCTGCCCACTTAGGCGGATGTTGCGGCCTTCAAGCAATAAGCTACCGTAGGCCATCAATTCAGCCATTCCCCAGTCGATCTGATTGGTTGAACGAGCTTTCTTGATGTTTTTAAACAAACGCTGAACCTTACGTAATGGCGTAAAGTCTTTGGGGATGTCAGTAAGTTTGTCCAGCAAATGCTGGATCGTATCTTTATTAACGCCCGTTTCAGGAGACTGGATAAAGTCTTTTGGGTCGGCTGTTTTACGCAGCTTTCGCCAAGCTTCTTCGGGTTCTTGATAGATGTATGGAAGTGGTTTTTCACGTACTTCATCAAGGCGATCCTGAAGAAGGCTCCAGAAAGATTGTTCCAGCTCGTCGGCCAATTGGGCATCAACATCACCACGGTCGATTAATTGTTGAGAGTATACCTCCCGCGGGTTTTTGTGATCCTTGATAAAAGAATACATTTCCGGTTGGGTAAACTCGGGGTCATCTCCTTCATTGTGCCCATGACGACGGTAACATACCATGTCAATGAAAACATCAGAGTTGAACTCCTGACGGTACTGTACGGCCATCTCTGCAACAAACAAAACAGCCTCTGGATCATCACCATTGACATGGAAGACCGGGGCTCCAACAACGGCTGCTGCTCCGGTAGAATAAACAGAAGAACGAGCATCCTCGAAATCAGTGGTGAAACCCACCTGGTTGTTGATCACAAGGTGGATACTTCCTCCTGTGCGGTAACCTTCGAGCTGGCTCATTTGAATGGTCTCAAACACTACTCCTTGTCCTGCCACAGCTGCATCACCATGAATAAGAATAGGCAAAATTGCGTCGTATTCGCTATTGTAAAGAATATCAGCCTTGGCACGAGCGAAGCCTTCTACCACGGGGTTTACCGCTTCCAGGTGGCTTGGATTGGGCGCTAGTTTTAAATGAACATTCTCACCAGTGGGGGTCTCTACCTGGCTACTAAAGCCAAGGTGGTACTTAACGTCACCATCACCAAAGCTTAGGTCAGGCACTGCTGTACCCTCGAATTCATTGAAAATTTGGGAATAGGTTTTCCCCATAATGTTAGCCAGTACATTGAGGCGTCCACGGTGAGCCATACCGATAACGATTTCCTTGGCATTGCCTTGGGCTGCTTCGTTGATAATAGCATCCAATGCTACAATCGCACTTTCTCCTCCTTCAAGGGAAAAGCGCTTTTGTCCGACGTATTTGGTATGCAAAAACTTCTCGAACATCACTGCACCATTGAGTTTCTCCAGGATGCGGCGCTTCTTGTCAACATTTAGTCCAAAAGACTTTCCTGGATGACTTTGTTCCACCCGGGTACGTATCCAGCGCCGCTTGATCCGGTCTGCAATACTATGGTATTCAAAACCAATATTACCGGCGTATACTTCCCGAAGGCGATCGATAATTTGACGTAAAGTCGCATTTTCGAGCCCTATCTCTTTACCCGCGAAAAAAACATTATCTAAATCACTGTCACTAAGCCCAAAATCTTCAAGATTAACATTGGGATGGCGATCGCGACGATCACGAATGGGGTTGGTCGTGGAAAGTAGGTGACCCCGGTCGCGGTAGGCTTTAATAAGAGAGAGTAGGCGCAGTTCCTTGTTGAGTTGCGCATCGCTAGTGCTGCCGCCGGAGGTCTGAACAGCACCATTACTGTTGCTTTCCTTGGCAAATTCAAATCCTTTGAAAAAAGCTGCCCAGCTGTTTTCTACAGCTAGCGGGTCAGTCTGGTACTGCTCGTACAAATTTTCAATGTAACTTGGATGAGCATTGGCAATAAATGAAAAATCGGTCATGCTATTTCTTTTGTCCCCGTTGTTTTTTTTGGGGATTGACAGTCCTTGAGAACGACTGGCAAAACGCTAAGAGCTTATTCGGGAATTTTGCGAACTGATTTTTAACGATTTGTGGTTCTGGTGAAGGGATTAAAATCAAACTTAGCGGGCTAAGTGAGATTTTTATACCAAAGCCAGGTTCATAAATCCTTGAAAATATGGAAGCATAAATAAGTTTCAATCAAATGTTTTGGTCAACTATTTTAACTGAATAAAATTTTCGAATAAGCTCTATGTTTTCCGCCGTAAGTAAAATTCATGCAAAATGAGGATTTTTTGAGCAACAAGGAAAAAATGAGCACTCTAAATACGTTTTTGATGGTATAGAACTGAAAATAGGAAACAGAATGATCCGTAATCTGTTTAATTTAAGCCAGACTTTGCCAAGGCATTCTCTAGGATATTCTTTTATTACGAAGTAAAAATGCCGAACAAAAAAAAGCCCTCCGCAACTGATGCCGACCCCTTACATTTGCGTGCTATCCGCTTAGCACTTAATGGCTCGTATCGATTTTCAAAACGCCTGGCAGGGCAATGGTGCTACCGAGTATTGGCCAAACCACCACGGAAAATATTATTACCTGCTGAAAAAGACTTTCTGGCGGATGCCCACCAACAAATTATACCGGTGGGGATTATGCAAATCCAAACTTACCACTGGTCAGGTAGTGGCCCCAAAATATTACTGGCTCACGGATGGAATAGCAATAGTGGCCGCTGGCAAGCCTTGGCAAGCCAGTTGATAATGGCAGGCTACGATGTGTATGCCCTGGATGCTCCTGCTCATGGTGCAAGTGTAGGAGGGAGCTTTGCCGTGATCTATTATGGCAATGTATTAGCAGAATTAGCGGATACCTTGAGGCCGGAAGTGATCATAGGCCATTCGGCAGGAGGAATGGCAGCAGCTTATTATCTAAAACACTACCCGGAAGTCCACCATCCAGAGAAACTTATTTTACTATCTACCCCCGCTGAGTTAAATCATTTTATGGAGAGTTTTAGGAAAGGGATTGGGCTGAAAAAAGCGGTGATCGATGCGATGGAAATGGGCTTTACGCAACGCTTTGGCATGTCATTCGACTATTTTTCCATTGCCAAATTTGTGCGAAATTTTCGAATACCTGGCCTCATTATCCATGACGAAAAGGATGATGTTGCTCCGGTGCATGGCGCGTATCAAATGGCCGAAAATTGGCAGAATAGCGAGTTGGTGATCACAAGCGGCTTGGGGCATAGTGTTCAGCACGAGCAAGTGAGGAAACGAATTCTAGACTGGCTAGCTTAAACGCAGATTAAAAGACCTCCCGCAAGATCAAGTGTGCATTCACTTCCCCCATGCCTTCCAGGTGCAGTTGGAAGTAACGGATCAGTTCGTTTAATAACTTTTGCCGGGTTTCACGCTCCAATCGAAGTTCATGGGCTTTTGGCGCAGGATGATGTAACATTTCGTAAAAAGCAAGGGCTACCTCATCCATCAAATAATGCGCATGCGCAGGTGGCGTGGAAACAAACTCCCCGGCCTCCAAATCGAAAAGCGGAGTCGCTGCTGAATACACGCCAGCCGGAGAAAAACCTAAATAGGAAGATAACTCCAAAAGAAACCCCAGGTGATAATTAGCGACGCCCTCCTGAGCCGTATCCAATCCTGCAAAGCGATTGAATAAAAAACGGAATAATGGTTGGTTTTCTTCCCGTTCCCGAATGGCTTTGCGCGCAACCTCTACCATGAATAAGCCCACTGCTCCTTTGCGAACATCAAATGGGATGGAATCGTAGATGTAGGCTGGCCTAATTTCCTTGAGGCGATTCAAGTCGCGGTCATCCCGCTCATAGGCAACAATATCTAACAAAGTCATCACTTGCAACAAACTGGCTTGTGTTCGAGCCTTGGCTGAGCGAACACCGCTAATGATATATTTACGCAACCCTTTCTGTTCGGTATACAGCTCCACAATCAAACTGGATTCGCCGTACTTGTGGGTGCGAAAAACAATCCCACGGGTTTTTATCAGCATCTTTTGTTTTTTGTACAATACTCAGTAAAAAAAAGCCAAAATTATATTGCCAATCACTCCACCCTCGCAATGGTAAAAAGGGCAACTTCTTATTCTGCATTGCTTTCTGTTTGATGTTTGCCGAAGGTGCAAAATTGCCCTTAAAGTTAACAAACATTTCACTAGTGATTAGGGGCAAAATTGCGGTGAATAACCCCATCTTTGCTGCGAAATAAGTGCAAAGTTTGCAACTAAGCATTACTTCAACTCGTCTTTAGTATATCACCCAAAATGCAGCAAGCAGGAACTATCACCCCCTTTTTTTTGTCCTGAGCTTGCGCCAAGCGACGCCGGATAAATAAGTGTCGGGTTTGATAGGTCAGTGATTTTGGTTTTAATTGAGGCGAAGGTTCCCGACCTTAGCCATAGCTAAGGGAGGCGGTTCTTCAACGAAGAGTAAAGCCAAAATCATTCCTTGGAAATCTGACAGTTATTTATCCGACGTTGCTAAAAAAAACTGAAATGAAAACTTACATCACCTGTTGTATCCTGATTATCACATCATTCTCCTTATTTGCAAATGCTTCTGAACTGGCAAGCGTTGGTCGTTGCCTCGAAGAACAGCTGACAGCCTCCCCCTGGTCGGTGACCTCTGGTCAGCAATGGGAGTTCGCACACGATGGTACTTTGTTAGTGTTTGACCAGTCAAGCCAAGTGCTTCAGCAAGGTGGCTGGGATTTACAAGTCACGGAAAAAGAACTTATTCTGCAAGTAATCGTAGGGCCTGAAGTTAAAAATTATGCACTAACCCCCCATTGTGACCAGGAAAACATTATCCTCAAAGAATTTACCAGCGGAGAACTCGTTATGGTACCCTTGAGATACGATGCCAAGCTTACCCGTTCTTTGACCGGCGACTGGCAGAAAGGATTCTATGGCGAAGAACCTTTTTTAGCCTTTAAGGCAAATGGTACTTATGTTGTTACTGAAGTAACCAACGATCACTATGAATTACGGACTGGCCGTTGGTCATTAATGGGCAATACACTCCTGTTACATACTGTAGAAGGAGAGCTACAGGCGTTCCTGATAAAGCATCTCCAAATGGATGAGCTGGTACTCTCTCCTTTTAATGCGAACCGGGAGGATTGGTACTTGAATAAACTCTAAGAGGCTAGTATTACCACTCCCACTCTTTCCCCAAATCTTCAGGACGGTAGTGTTGTTTGGTGTAGATTCTCCGTTTTTGGCGTTCAATGATCAAGCGCGCAAGTCCAATGTTCGCAGGTTCGGTAGCCGTAGGCAGCAAGGCTGCTTGTACCTTTGCTTCATCAATGTCCATTCGGTACATCAGGCTTAACAGCCACTCCATTCGCTTGTCGATGAGAAAATCCAGATGGTCAACGAGCATCCTCAGAAGATCCTCTTCTGAGGATGCCTCTATTTGGTCGATGGCAAAATCCTGCCTAAGTAGTGTAGCCAGCTGCCTGTTGGCCTCTAACGCTTCCATGAAAATGATTTAATTTTTTTCGATTCTGCTACGAAGATGCTTAATTTTTCTTATTCTTACTATCCAAGAATTATTGCAATCTTGAATAGACAGAATAAGAAAAGATATGATCCCCAGCACGAGAGAACAATACAATCGCGATTTTACCCAGGAAAAATACCAGGCTTTGGTGGACGATATTGCCAATAGCTTTGACCATCGTCCGCCCTTTCGTATTGCCGAAACGCCTATCTTTCTAGACCGTGAATTGCGGAATCACCTCGTTCAGGCTTGTGAGGATATCACAGATGTCATTGTGCAGCCCAACTTTCGTGATTTATCCGCATCAGCATTGCTGGCCGGACAGGTAGTTCCTAACGAAACGCCTCATACGACCTTTTTGCAGATGGATTTTGGCCTATGCAAAGCCGAAGATGGTACCATCATCCCACAATTAATCGAAGCCCAGGGGTTTCCATCGCTTTATTTCTTTCAGGAGGCAGTAGCAGAGCGCTATCGTAAGCACTTTGGGATTTCCGATGAGTTTGTCCACCGTTTTGGAGGCCTGGATGCGGCAGGATATCGCGAAAAACTGCGAGAAATTATTGTCGGAGATCATGATCCGGAAAATGTGATTATCCTTGAAGTAGAGCCAGAAAAACAAGTGACAGCCATCGATTTTTTTGTGGCAAAAAAATGGATCGGTATCGAAGCCGTTTGTGTCAGTAGCGTCATTAAAGAAGGTAGAAAACTTTATTATATGAAAGATGGTCGCAAGATTCATATCGAGCGCATCTTTAATCGCGTTATTTTTGATGAACTCATCCTACGTGATGACCTTCCCCGCGAGTTTTACCTCACCGATGATGTCGACGTCGAATGGGTAGGTCACCCCAACTGGTTTTTCCGCATCAGCAAGCATACATTGCCACTTATTGATAGCCCTTATTCTCCCAAGGCCTTTTTACTGAGTGAACTGACCGAGTATCCTCATGATTTGCACAATTATGTACTCAAACCACTGTACTCCTTTGCCGGCAAGGGCGTAATTATTAACATCAATCGCTTTGACCTCGAAGCGATAAAAGATCCCGAAAATTACATCCTCCAACGAAAGGTCGCATACGCTCCGGTAGTACCTACACCAGATGTGCCCGCCAAGGCCGAGGTGCGGATGATGATGCTCTGGGAGCGGGGTGCCGAGCGTCCTTATTTGGTCAATAACCTCGTGCGCCTCAGTAAAGGAGAAATGGTAGGGGTTCGCTACAATAAAGGCAAGGTTTGGGTAGGTGGCAGCGTCGGCTTTTTCCGCCCGTAAGAACAACACAAAACCAGAAAGGAGGGTCAATTTCTTTTTTGCGCAATAAACCGCCATGTCAGAGAGAGTCTTTATAGAAAGTGACTTAGTGTTTACCTTCCCGGAACACTGGTGGGTAAGGGAGTATGATAACCACCGTTTTTACAAAAACATCAGTGGCCTTGGCTTAAAAGGCGTTGACTTCTTATTGGTAGACCCTTCGGGGGCTGGACACCTTTACTTGATGGAGGTCAAAAATTATCGTACTCGGGTTCGGAAAGGCATTGTTTATGAGGCTCCGCTTAAATCGCCCGAAGAATTGGCTGCAACTATTGCCATGAAGTATGAACATACCTTAAGAGCTATTCGGGCCGTCCATTTATACTACCAACGCAAATGGTGGTACCGCTTAATGAATCGTATCATCCGCAAAAGTCAATACATGCAATACGATTCCGTATTTTGGACGCAAGCCTACGAACTGGCCCGCCAACCATCACAACATACCTTTTTGCTCTGGTTAGAGACAGAAACAGAAGATCAAGTCTATGAGAAACAGTTGCAAAAAAGCATGGGCTTACAGGTGGCGTTGAAGATTGGGAGACAGACACATCCATATCCTCCGGGAATTATAGTGCAAGGTTAATCTTTTTTTGGGGCCGTAGCAGCGCTTCGCTAGCTACCACTTGTTCCGTTCTCAGTGCTCCCTTTGGTCGCACTACCACTGCACCAGTTCGTCCTTGCCCACTCCGTGCCCCGAGCTCCGGCCGCTGGCCTGCGCACGAGTGATAGCAGCACGCTCTCAAAACAAACTCCCCTGACTGCTATCTGGCAAAAGCCGAAAAGACATCCGATGATACGGGCTGGCTCCGTGTTTAGCAATGGCCGCACGATGCACCTTAGCTGGGTAACCCTTGTTGCTGTCCCAGCGATAGTGAGGAAAATCTTCATGGATACGGAGCATATAGTCGTCGCGATAGGTTTTCGCGAGAATACTGGCCGCAGCAATGGATAAATATTTACCGTCACCTTTAATAATGGTGTGGTGAGGTATCTCCCGATAGGGGTGGAAACGATTCCCGTCGATAAGCAACTGTTCAGGGCGCATCTTCAACTGGTCCAAGGCTCGGTGCATGGCCAAAAAAGAAGCACGCAAGATGTTGATTTCATCAATCTCAGCAGGGTCTACCTGGGCTACCGCCCAAGCAAGTGCTTCTTTCTCCACAATTTCGCGGGCAGCATAGCGCTTCTTTTCGCTTAATTGCTTAGAGTCGTTCAACAGCGGATGCGTAAAGTCTTTGGGTAAGATAACGGCCGCCGCAAAAACAGGGCCGGCAAGACAGCCACGTCCGGCTTCATCACAACCCGCCTCGATAAGATGTTCACTCAGAAAAGGTGCCAGCATACTGGAGTTAGTCTACTTGTACACGGTACAGATATTGCCACCGCTCTTCAAAGGTAATACCCTTGTGTAAATAGTAAAGGGTACCGTCGTGAATTTGCTGTTGCTTTAAATAAACCTCAGGTATTACAGCTGCTTCTCTCAGTATGCCAGTCCTCGGGTTCACCTCGTATACATAAGTATAATTGCGATCATTGGTCAAAGTGTAGAGCTTTTGGGAAACAGCATCTTGCAATATTTTAGCACTAAAAGCGCGCTTTTGATGAAAAACAAAAGGGACTTCTCTACGGAAAGAGGTGTCTCCTGCCCGAAAAAAAGTAATGCGATGATTGGCAAAATCAAACAGCAGTAAATCATCCTCTATAGTGAATAGTTGAGCATTCACAGGCTGGTAAATGATTTGTTGGGCAAATATGCGTTCGTCATTTAATAGGTTAGCTACGCGCTGCTCTTCGTTGCCAATCCCCTGTAAAGTACTTGCTTTATTGGCCAGAAATCGATCCTCGTCAGCGAGGCGGCGAAGAAGGTCTTCACTATAGATTTCGGCCAATTGAAAGGCTTCTCCCTCTCTAGGGGAGGCAAAAATTGTGAAAATCTGTTTTTGCTGACGATAATAACCGGTATAGGTGTACTCCTCGTCGGCGAGTAGGCATGGCCGTAAAAAACGATTGTACTCATATATCCTACTTTGAGCGCCGATGAATAGCTCTTGACTGTTGTGAGATAATTCCGTAATCGAATTTTCGTAAATGACATAAGTATTGCCCATGCAGCTGTTGAATAAACCTTCCGGCCTGGTTTTTTCGAGTGCTTTCTCATCTATTATTTCTCCAGAGAGCTGAGTCAACTGCACCCGGTAATGAGGAGATTTGTCGGAGTGGATAAGGAACACCATCTTTTGATCCTGTATCATGAAATCCATAATGGTGCGGTGGTCTGGAGAGATTTTTTCTGGCTCCTGATAGGCGCTAACTACAATATCAGGTAAAATAGAAACCCCTTTGATGAGTTTGATGTCCAGCAAATTTTCTTTTTTAGCCAAGGGCACCAATGCCTGTTGATAACCAAGGTAAGAAATGACCAGTGTGTCTGGAAAAGTGGTTAAAGAGAGAGAAAAATAGCCATTTTCGTCGCTAATGGCGCCCTGGTTATTATTTATCGCATAAATGGTTGCACCCGACAATGGTTCTCGGGTAGTAGCATTACTAACAACCCCTTCTTGTCCCCAACCAATGGATGATAGCAGCAGCAGTAGCAGAATAATAAAGCATAACCGGGCCATGTTTTGATTTTGGTGCTTAAACTTATCAAAAATAGGGGGATAGACAATGTGCAATTATTGAAGGGCTACAATCGCAAGGTGAGATACTTATTTGATTGACTAAGGGATAAAATAATGCTTCTGAGCGGAATACTATTGGAAGCTTTGTTGAAAATTAATATATTTGCCATGGCAACTAATTTTAGCCTCAGTCCTAACCAACCAAAATCATCAATTATGTCTAGCACTACCACTGCTCCAGAAAAAATTTACCAGGAAGCTGCCGATTTTATGCCTCTGCTGGGTACTGACTATGTGGAGTTGTATGTAAGTAATGCTAAGCAAGCCGCCCATTTTTATCAAACGGCAATGGGTTTTCAGCCTTTGGCTTACGCCGGATTGCAAACCGGTTTGCAGGATCGGGAGTCCTATGTGTTAGAGCAGGGGAAAATTCGCCTGGTACTCACGTCTCCATTGAAAAGTGGCACTGCTATTGGTAAACATATTGACCTGCACGGCGATGGTGTCAAAGTGGTTGCGCTTTGGGTTGATGATGCGACTGCCGCTTACAAGGAGGCTACTAGTCGTGGTGCAATATCCTATATGGAGCCAGTGACTGAAGAAGACCAGCACGGAAAAGTAGTACGATCAGGCATTCACACTTACGGCGAGACGGTTCACATTTTTGTAGAACGCAAAGATTACCAGGGCGTATTCCTTCCAGGTTACCAGCCTTGGAACTCCACCTACCAACCTGCTCCTATTGGTCTTCAGTATATCGACCATATGGTAGGTAATGTAGAGCTTGGTGGGATGAATAAATGGGTCGATTTCTATGCTGACGTTATGGGCTTTACCCAGATCGTTTCTTTTGATGATAAAGATATCTCGACCGAGTACACAGCATTGATGAGTAAGGTGATGAGCAACGGCAATGGCCGCATCAAGTTTCCTATCAACGAGCCAGCGGCTGGTCTGCGGAAATCACAGATCGAGGAATACCTGGATTTTTATGAAGGAGCTGGCGTTCAGCACCTGGCAGTAGCTACAGATGACATCATTGGAACGGTCAAAGAGTTACAAAGCCGCGGGATAGAGTTCCTGCAGGTACCGGGTACTTATTATGATACCCTCTTGGACCGAGTAGGAGAGATCGAAGAAGATCTTGCACCGCTACGTGAACTGGGTATCTTGGTAGATCGCGATGATGAAGGTTATTTACTACAAATCTTCACAAAGCCTATTCAGCCTCGGCCCACTATGTTTTTCGAAATTATTCAACGTAAAGGTGCACGCTCTTTTGGCAAAGGTAATTTCAAAGCCCTCTTCGAAGCCATCGAGCGAGAGCAGGAGTTGAGAGGAACCTTGTAGACTAACTTTTCTCTTGTTCGGCTAGCATCTGGGCAAGCATACCTTCTTTCATAGAGAAACGAGAAACGGTTAGTTTTTCCACTTTAGCTATTTTTAAAACAAGCTTTACGAGAATCATTGCAACGACAATCATATCTGCCCTATCATCGGGGATATCTGTCATAGTATGGCGTTCTTCTTGATTAGCACTGAGAATTCGTTGATAGAGATTTTCAAAGCCATCAAGAGCAACTTCGTCGCAATGAGGGGTCGGCCTAACGGTCCCTAGTATATTGGCAATCACATCAAAAGTACCTGCGGCACCTACGAGGTGATGCGTAGGGAAGCGACTAAGTGCTAGTTCTAGGTCGACCAGTTTGCTCTTTAGAAATAGCCGGGTCTGCTCTATTTCGATACTGCTGATGGGCTCCGTTTGGTGAAGCTTTTTGTACAAAACAGCTACTCCCACAGGGAAACTCTCAAACCATTTAACCCCTGTTTGGTCAACAATAATGAATTCTACACTGCCACCTCCAATATCCATAACCATCCACGGTGCCTCTTGAGGGCCAATCGCCTGGCGGACACCTTCGTAAATGAGTTGTGCCTCTTCCTTGCCGGGAATAATGGCGATTTCTAGGCCAGTTTTTGCTTTTACTTCGGCAACGAACTGTGGGCCATTCTCTGCGGTGCGCAAGGCAGCAGTACCAGATACTCGAGTGGCCGCGACTTGGTATTCGTTTATCTTTTGAGCATAAGCCTCCAACGCACTCAAGGCCCGCTGATATGCATTTTTGCCAATGCGTTGAATGCCATCTTCAGCTAATTTAATAAACCTTCTTTCACGATAAATCGTGGAGAATCCTCCTTCTGGCTTAGGCTGAGCGATAAGTAGGTGGAAGGTATTGGTTCCACAGTCGATGACAGCAAACTTGGACATAACAGGTAATTAGTTGAAGAACAAACATACGCAATTTGATCTCTGTGTTTTTTTTAAAAAAAAACAGAAGTAAGAACTGAGGCTCTAAAGCTTTTAGGAATGTAAATTTATTACTGCACCATTCCTTAGCGGTTGTAGTAAATCGTTTTAATCCTGAACTATTCCTTGGTAGTCTTTTGCGGAAGTCTTTACTTTCGTAAAAAAGAAGATTTTGGAGGTAAATGCTCAACATCCGGTCTGTATTCAGGTGATCCAGTTACTGGAGCAGCTTATTTGTACTCGTTCCTTTTCTAAGGAAGAAAAAGAAACGGCCGACCTTATTGCTGTTTTTTTTGAAAACAATGGGCTAGCAGTAAATCGAAGCAAAAATAACGTTTGGGTAAAGCACCCTCATTGGCAAACAGACTTGCCTGTTATTCTGCTGAATTCCCATCACGATACGGTCAAACCAGCTGCTAGTTGGCAACGTGACCCTTTTGTGGCCAATTGGGAAGGAGATCAACTTTTTGGTTTGGGAAGCAACGATGCCGGTGGCCCCCTAGTGAGCCTGATCGCTGCATTTCTATTGCTTAAAGATCAGAAGAACTTGCCTTTTAACCTTATCATGGCCGCTACTGCGGAAGAAGAGATCAGTGGCGCCGGAGGGATTGCTCATATTTTGCCAGAGCTAGGGCCACTAGCCGGAGGAATTGTTGGCGAACCCACGCTAGGCCATGTTGCCATAGCAGAGCGAGGCCTGATCGTTATTGACGGTGAGGCAAAAGGCGTCTCTGGGCATGCTGCCCGGGAGGAAGGCACCAATGCTTTGTACATTGCACTGGATGATATCGCTCAGCTACGAGAATACACTTTTCCGAAAATATCCTCTATGCTAGAAGGTGTCAAGGTTTCAGTTACCCAAATTGCCGCAGGCAGCCAGCATAATGTGGTACCTGACCGTTGCCAATTTGTGGTGGACGTAAGAGTGAACGAGCATTATACTAACGAGGAGGTCGTGGCCGCACTACAAGCCGTGTGCCAATCAAAGTTGACGCCGCGTTCATTACGTTTACAATCATCAGGGATAGCTGCCGACCATCCGCTGGCGAAAGCTGTTGCTATCCTTGGCTTGTCTACTTATGGGTCACCCACTCTCAGTGATCAAGCGCTGATGCCTTTTCCTACTATTAAACTGGGCCCTGGAGACAGTGCTCGTTCTCATACGGCAGATGAATTCATCCGCCGAACAGAAATCATTGCCGGTATCAAGACTTACCTTAGCGTTCTCGGACAACTTAAATTTGGAACAGCACGAAAATAAAACGCAATTTGTTTTCTGCGCAATACTTTGATAAATAATGGATTATAAGAGTGTAAAGGATTCTGAAGTCTTCATTTCAGTACTGATGCAGCCATCCCATTCTAATTTTGGGGGTAAAATCCACGGGGGGTATATTCTCTCTTTGATGGATCAGATTGCGTTTGCTTGCGCTTCCAAGTATTCAGGTGCTTATTGTGTGACTGCTTCTGTAGATACTGTCGACTTCCGCAACCCGATTGAAATAGGCGAATTGGTGACCATGAAAGCGTCTATCAATTATGTAGGCCGCTCATCTATGGTGGTAGGTATCCGGGTAGAATCTGAGAATATTCAGAGTGGCTTTGTCAAACATTGCAATTCTTCTTACTTCACTATGGTTGCCAAGGATGAAGAAGGTAAAACAACCAGCGTGCCTGGCTTGATTTTGAATAGCGATATCGATCGCCGCCGATTTGTTAAAAGTATCCGCCGGATGGAAATGAAGAAAGCACATAGTGAAGAATATAGGGCCCTTGATGGCAGTACGGCGGAATCACTGGAAATACTTTCTGAATATAACGTCCAAGTAAATCTTTCTAATAATAATGAGTAATACCCCTAAAAACAAACTTTGGCAGAAAGCGTATGGCTTAGATGCCAAGATTGAAGCTTTTACCGTAGGCCGTGATCGGGAACTTGATCTTCAATTAGCTCCTTTTGATATTGCTGGTTCCTTGGCTCACGGAAAAATGCTTAGTGAAGTAGGCTTGTTGCCTCCAGAAGAGTATGAATTGCTGGCTGATAAACTACGTCAGCTTTATCAAAAAGCGATAGACGGCGAATTCTCTATTGAAGAAGGGGTTGAAGATGTACACTCTCAGGTGGAAATGTTGCTTACTTCGGCTTTAGGGGATATTGGTAAAAAAATTCATAGTGGCCGTTCTCGCAACGATCAGGTTTTAGTTGATTTGCGATTGTTTTTTCGCGCAGAATTGGCGACCATTGTTCGTCAGATAGAAGCCTTGAGCTCCCTGTTGCTAGAAAAAGCAGAAGCCAATAAAGAGGTGTTACTTCCTGGATATACACATTTACAGGTGGCGATGGTTTCCAGCTTTGGCTTGTGGTTCAGCGCGTATGCCGAAAGCCTGACAGATGATTTGGAGCTGTGGCGCGCTACCCACCATATTATCAACCAGAATCCGTTGGGTTCAGCGGCCGGATATGGCTCTTCTTTTCCTTTGAACCGTCAGCGAACGACGGAGTTGCTAGGGTTTCGAGAATTGGCCTATAATGTAGTCCATGCTCAAATGGGGAGGGGTAAAACAGAATTGAATTTTAGTTTTGCCTTGGCGGGAACAGCTCAGACCCTGGGGAAAATGGCAATGGATGTTTGTTTGTATAACTCTCAGAATTTTGGTTTTCTGAAACTACCTGATGATCTGACCACCGGGTCCAGTATCATGCCTCACAAGAAAAATCCAGATGTTTTTGAGTTGCTCCGTGGACGCTGTAATCAATTACTTACCCTGCCTGCGCAAATGGCCCAGCTCAATGGCAATTTACCTTCAGGTTATCATCGTGATTTTCAGTTACTCAAGGAGGTTCTCTTTCCTGCAATTTCACAAATGAAGCAAGTATTGGATCTAACGACCTATGCGATCACTCATCTAGAGGTTAAGAATAACCTTTTGGAAGACGAAAAGTACCGTTTACTTTATAGCGTGGAAGCGGTCAATGCAGCAGTACTCAAAGGATTGCCGTTTCGCGATGCGTACCAAAAAATAGGTGCAGAAATAGCTGCAGGTACTTTTGATCCTCCACGAAAATTAGGACATACCCATGAAGGCAGTCTTGGGAACCTTTGCCTTCCACAAATAAAGAGCAAAATAGATAGTGTAATGGAGCAATTCAACTTTCTCTCCTGGGAGGAAGCTATGGCTCAGCTTACCAACTAGTTGTTCTCTTCGTGTAATAGCTTTACTTAGTAGCCCCAGAAAACGTTGTTTCCTGGGGCTACTAAGTTTATGACTCTTTGTCTTGACGCGAATAATTACCAGCGAAAGCCGAGGGTAAACACAAAGTTTTCTCGGACCGTGTCATTATTTACGAATTGCTGTGCTGCATCTGCAGTAAGATAGGGTGTGTAAGTCGTTTTTTGGCCAGCACGACGATAAGCAAAGTCCAGATAATACGTTTTTTGGCGTAAACCTAACCCAAAGCTACCAGTTGGATAAAAGGTATTGTCACCAACGATGGGAGCTTGCTGAAGACCCACTCCTCCTCTTAGTCGAAAGTTGCCAATCGCATATTCCGCGCCAGTCCGAATTTTTACAGCACTAGAGAGGTTTGCTTCGGTTTCTTTATTGATTTCAGCTTCATCGGTAGAGAAACCATCAAAAAGGAAGCGATTTTTGCTGTAGTTAACATATTCTACTTCGCCGGTAAGGAAGCCACTTTTGCCAAAAACAGTACCAATACCTCCCAAAAGTCGCCATGGGGTGCGGAGGCTATAGTTGAACTGTCCTTCCGGAGATTGGGCAAAGCCATTGCTTTCTGGTTCCTCGGGTAGCGTATAACTATAGTCCATGCTTGTCTCGAAAGTTTCGTCTACCTGGTAAAAAGTAGGGGTGTGGATAGCCATGCTTAGCCGCAAGGCCTGATGCGCACGGTAAATGAAACCCAGTTTAAGGTTGATACCTGCTCCAGAGGTCGTCAGGTCTTGTGTATAACGGAGATCGTTGAATACAAAAACTTCATCAGTAGGGTCGGTTTCTGCATATTCTTTCTGTTCCTGGTAGTTTAGAAAAGGAACACCAACAGCTAATCCCCAGAGGAATTTATTCTGTACATTACCAGCGAACCCAAAAGACAATTCCGTTAACGAACCACTGCGAATGACTGTCTCTGAACGTTCTATGACAGCGTCCTCTTGACCGTCAAAATCACTGAAATAGAAACCACTATTGTCATCTTGAATTAAAGCTTCTGCATCGTAAGCTACTCCAGCTTCAAAATCATCAAGCCCTCGATCATTGGCTAATTCCGCGAATCGTTGCACCAAACTTCCTTTGGAAGCCCCCTGATAGTAGAATTGTTGGTTGAAATCTGCCAAGCGATTTATGCCGATGGCAAAGTTGAAGGTCTCCATCCCGTTAGCACCACGTGAGCTGGTAACAATACCAATATTAGGAACATTGAATTGTACCGCTGCATCATCAAAATCCAGCTGGTTGTCACCGTTTAGTAAACGGGTATTGGCAGAATTAATATACAGTCCTGGGCTGATCATAAACTCAGACTTCCTGATCCATCCTAAGCCAGCAGGGTTGGTACTAATGACGGAAAAGTCGGCACCCAAAGGGCCTAATGCTCCTCCTGCGCCAGTGAAACGAGCACTTCCTATAGGATCAAAATCAGAATAACGCAAGGCGTCTCCAAAGTTTTGAGCGGTGAGTAAACTGCCAAATAAAAATGTTAGGAAAAAAACAAGAGGTTTGAATACGTTCATTGTAAAGTAAATTTTCGGGTTAGTAGAGGGCGTTTGTTCTTCTGATGGAAAATAAAATGGGTGGAAATGCTGCCACCTCCACCCATTTCATCTTATAGAAACCATATATTTTTTGGTCGTTTATCCGCCACGACGTGAGCTTGAGCTCGAACTGCCACCTCCGCGGCTAGAGGAGCTTCTAGAAGAACTTGAGCTCCGGCTGCTTGAGCTACTGCTCCGACTGCTACTTGAGCTCCGGCTAGAAGAGGTACTTGGCCTGCTGGAGCTGCTGCTCCGACTAGGACTGGCGCTGCTCGAAGGGCGACTTGATGAACGACTGGTACTAGAGCCACCACCACGGCTAGAACTAGAGGGACGGCTGCTACTTCTTGTAGAAGTACTTGGTCTGCTATTGCCTCCACTACGTGAACTACTTGGTCGAGTAGAAGGTCTCGTACTGGTCGACGGTCTTGTACTTGGCCGAGTTGATGGCCGAGTACTTGGTCTTGTCGATGGCCTTGTACTGGTTGATGGTCGCGTGCTTGGGTAAGTACGGCTCGATGGTCTTGCTGAAGGCTGCGTCCGACTAGTAGAAGGTCTTGTTGACGTACTTGTCGATGGTCGCGTACTACGAGGAGGCGCGATTTCCCGTGGTTCACTACTTGGTGCAGTCCGTGGATTGTAACTACTACTTGGTGCACTACGAGTTGTCGTAGCTGGCTGGCGAGTAGAAGTTGAATTACTAGGACTACTTGGCCGAGTTGATGGCTGTGGCTGAGTATAGTCACGCGTACGACCAGCAGCACTGTCCGAAGGGCGGTTTGTATCGACCCTAGGAGTGTTATTGTTACGGGTGCGTTCCCGTTCCGCTAGCGATACTGTAGCTTTAGGGCGATTATTGGTCACACCTGTAGGTCCACCGGACTGTAAAGGAATTGTGCGATTATTAGTTCTTGCTGCTACGGTAGAGCCAAGTCTGCGAGGACCATAAGCTACAGTAGTAACATTGTTGTCGTTGTAAACATTGGTGGTGTTGTAAACAAAGTTGTTGCCCCAGGCTGGTGGGCAGTAGAAGTTTGAGTAACCTCCTCCCCAACCATTGTTCCATCGGTTGCCCCAGCCGTTGTTCCAACCATTATTCCAGCCATTGTTCCAACCGTTACCCCAGCGGTTCCAGCCAAAACCAACGCCAATACTTGGGCCAAAAGCATAAGGATTATATCCAAAGTTCCACGAATTAAAGCGGTTCCAGCTGTTCCAACGATTAAAACGGTTGAAACGATTCCAGCGGTTATAACCCCAAGGTGAATCGTAAATCAATACCGTAGTCCCGCCAAAAGCATAGGGATCGTAGTAGAAAGCATCTATATAGCAAGGGTCGAAGTAATCGAAGCCATAATAAGGGCGGTGAAAACGTCGAATACGTGATGAGTAGTTGTAGTCGTAATCATCATAATATTCGTCATCATCATAGCCATAATCTTCGTCATAATACTCATCATTATAATTCGTATTCGCAGAAGAGTTGTTGTAGTAGGTGCTACTATTATTGTTATTATAGTAGTCAGAATCGGTTGCCGGATCGTAGTAGACATCGTCGTACTGAGCCGAAAGCGCGGAGGCTACCAGCAACAGGGCGGGTAGTAACATCCAGGCCGTCAGGTTTCTATTTTTCATATTCATTTTATTTGGCGTAATTACTGCTACACTCATTTTGTACTTATCAAACACTAAATTATTACTTTTGTGCCTGATTTTTAGTTAAGACCTTATTAAAAGCCCTTTTTGAGGGTGTTAAATAGTATTAACAAGGCGATTTAACTACTGTTAAGACGGTTTGGGAACAATTTAGTCACCTGAAAATGTTCTTTCTAACGACTTGACATTCAGAGGTCTTTAATATAATAACAGCTTATACCACTTAGAAGTTGGCCTGGCCAACACTTAGTAAAAGGACAATACGATTATGGCTAAAGCAATTGCGAATCGAGACGAGGATTATTCTCAATGGTACATTGACATTGTAAAAAAAGCAAACCTTGCTGACAATTCCGCTGTGCGGGGATGTATGGTAATTAAGCCTTATGGCTACGCACTCTGGGAAAACATGCGTGATCAGTTGGACAAAATGTTCAAGGAAACCGGTCACGTCAATGCTTACTTCCCTCTCTTTGTACCTAAGAGCTTATTTGAAGCTGAGGAAAAAAATGCCGAAGGCTTTGCGAAGGAATGTGCGGTAGTAACCCATTATCGGCTCAAAAACAACCCGGATGAGCCAGGGAAATTAATGGTAGACCCTGAGGCAAAGTTGGAGGAAGAATTGGTCGTTCGTCCTACAAGCGAGGCGATCATCTGGAATACTTACCGTGATTGGATCAATTCTTATCGTGATCTACCTTTGCTGATCAACCAATGGGCAAATGTCGTTCGTTGGGAAATGCGGACACGCCTGTTTTTAAGAACCGCCGAATTTCTTTGGCAGGAAGGGCATACCGCTCATTCAACCAAAGAGGAAGCTATTGAAGAAGCAAAGCGTATGCAGGATGTATACGCTCAGTTTGCGGAAGAATACATGGCAATGCCTGTTGTCCGTGGAACCAAGTCTGAAAGCGAACGTTTTGCCGGTGCGGATGATACTTACACCATCGAAGCACTGATGCAGGATGGTAAAGCTTTACAGGCAGGTACTTCTCACTTTTTGGGGCAGAATTTTGCGAAAGCTTTTGATGTTAAATTTTCAAATGAAAATAACAGGGAAGAGTATGTTTGGGCAACATCCTGGGGAGTATCTACCCGCTTGATTGGTGGCCTGATTATGACACATTCTGATAATGAAGGCTTAGTACTACCTCCTAAGTTGGCTCCGGTGCAAGTGGTGATCATTCCTATTCCAAAACCAGGAGCAGAGATTGATGAGGTAGCTGAAAAGCTAATGAAAGAATTGAAAGCCAAAGGTATCCGTGTACAATATGACACCGACGCCAAGAAGCGGCCTGGGTTTAAATTTGCNGAACACGAACTACGTGGTGTACCTGTGCGAGTAGGTATTGGCAAGCGTGATCTGGAAAAAGGTGTTGTAGAAATTGCACGCCGGGATACTAAGGAAAAATCGACTCAGCCTTTAGATGGGGTAGTGGGTTATATCGAACAACTGTTGGGAGATATTCAGGATAACCTGTTTAATCGTGCGCTGAAATTCCGTGAAGAAAAAACTACTGTTGTAGATACCTTCGAGGAGTTCAAAGCGGTCTTGAAAGAGGATATTCCTGGTTTTATTTCTGCTCACTGGGATGGTACCAATGAAACGGAACAGAAGATCAAGGAACTAACCAAGGCTACGATTCGTTGTATACCCAATGATGCTCCCGAAGAAGAGGGGCAATGCGTGTTCAGCGGCAAACCCTCCAGCAGGAGAGTCTTATTTGCTAAGGCTTATTAACGAAAACAACGCGTAGGGAACAGTGCAAAATAAATGATCCCAGCGCGAAGAATCAGTCAACCAGCGTGAGCAGTAGATTACTGTTCACGCTTTTTTATTTTAACTATGTCTTCATTACTACTAGAAAATTACCAAGAACAGCAAAATCGCCTACCTGTTATAGGCCAACACCTTTGTGCCCAATTCACATCAGATGATATAATCGTTTACCAGGCTTATCATCCGGGGATTGCAGATTTTGCAATACGAGAACAATCCTTTGGCGGGCCCCATTATTCGTTTTCCCGGATGACCTGGATCAAGCCTGGCTTTATGTGGATGATGTATCGGGCAGGTTGGGCAACGAAGCCTAATCAAGAACGTATTCTGGCTATTCGCTTAAAACTGGATGGTTTTTTAGCTATCCTCGAAGCAGCTGTGCATTCAAGTTTTCAGGAAGCTATTTATCAGGATCGGGAAAGTTGGCAGGCAGCATTGGGTAATTCGGATGTTAGGTTACAGTGGGACCCAGATCATGATCCTCATGGACAAAAACTTGATCGACGGGCAATTCAAATAGGGCTTCGGGGAGATTGGGTGCAACGATTCAATAAGGAGTGGATATTGGAAATCACGGACGTAACGAACTTTGCAAAACAACAATTTTCAGTGCTCTCGGAATCAGGTGTTGCAAAACTAGAAGTGCCAGTGGAAAATGTATTTCCCTTAGGGGAATATCCTTTAATTCAGCAGCGTCTTGGTGCAGATTAGAGAGAGGGGGTGTTTTTTATCGCAAAAACCGTTGAATTTAGATCATTATGCTCCTGGCTGACGGTTAATTGCACAGGGATCTCTGCTATTATTACTAAATTCACTCTTCTAAGTATTGCGTAAAAAATAGATTAAGAGTTTTCTGGAATTTTCCAAATAGACAACACGCTTAAAGTGGATCGCTTAGTTATCTATTATGGAAAATAAAATCTTAATCTATTTTTGTGCTGTTCCTAAAAGCGTAAAAAATGATAAAGACAAGTTTAGTGTTATTCTTCGCCTTATTGGGCCTGAATTTATTTGCCCAGGAAAGACCAACAGAAGATCCGGCTATTACTTATGCCAATACGATTACAGTAGAAGACCTTACTCGTCACCTTACCGTTTTGGCGGATGATGAAATGGAAGGGCGCGAGACCGGACAACCGGGCCAATACAAAGCTGCTCGTTATCTCGAAGAAATTATCAAAGGCTATGGCTTGCCAGGGGTTGGACCGGAGCAAACTTATTCACAGCCCATCTCTTTTATCTCTGAGCGTTGGCAAGAAATCGATTTTGTTATCAACGGTAGTAGCAAACGCCATTTGTGGGATTACTATGCTTATCCTTCAAAAAATGCTGATCGGGCTAAAGTGATGACTGATGAAGTAGTCTTTCTTGGTTATGGTATTGAAAGTGAGGAGTACGATGATTATGGTAATCAAAAACTAGAAGGTAAAACCATTCTGATTATGGATGGAGAACCTAAAGATCGAGATGGCGTTTCTTATATCTCGGGTACAGAGGAGGTTTCTGTATGGTCGGAAGATATTTCACTAAAGCTAAAAGCTGCTCGTCGGCACGGTGTGGAAACAGTGCTTATTCTTGATCCTAATTTCCAAAGGAACCTGAGCAGCGCCAGAAAAATTTCTCTGGATAGTAGGATGCACATGGGTTTTAGCGAAAAGCCAGCAGACAATTACAGTAATAGTATTTACATCTCGTCGGAAACGGCTAAAACCATTCTGGGGGCTTCGTACGGTAAGGTTGTGAAAGCAAGGAAGCGTATTGAAAAGAAAGGCAAGCCCAAGTCGGTAAGCATTTCCGTTGACTTGGCGCTTACCCAGCAAAAGAAAGTTAAAGAATTATTGGGCGAAAACATGCTCGCTTATGTTGAAGGATCTGATCCTGTTTTAAAAGACGAATTATTGATTGTAACAGCTCACTATGATCATATTGGTCGCCGAGGTAACTCCATCTTTAACGGAGCAGATGACAACGGATCGGGTACCTCTACTGTACTCGAAATAGCTCAAGCATTTACACTCGCTAAAGAAGCAGGCGTTGGCCCTAGACGGAGCATCTTGTTTATGTTGGTTTCCGGGGAAGAAAAAGGCCTTTTAGGTTCTGAGTTTTATGTTAATCACCCACTATTCCCTTTAGAAAGTACAATTGCCAACATCAATGTAGATATGGTAGGCCGGGTTGATGAAAAGCACGCTGCCGATCCTAATTATATTTATGTCATCGGTTCTGATCGTCTGAGTACAAGCTTGCATGAGATCAACGAAACGGCTAACGAAAAGTACACGCAGCTAGAATTGGATTATACTTATAATGCAGAGGATGATCCAAATCGCTATTATTATCGCTCTGATCATTACAATTTTGCTGAGCGGGGTATTCCTGCCGTTTTTTACTTCAATGGCACACATGCCGATTATCACCAGGATACCGATACTGTTGATAAAATCAACTTTGAAAAAATGGCTAGAATCGGTAAGTTGGTATTTTATACCGCTTGGGAATTGGCTAATCGTGATGAGCGGATTAAGGTGGATGTTGGTGTGAAGCCTTAGTCAGGTGTAAAGTTTAGGAGGGTGTAAAGGTGTAAAAGTCGACTCTTACACTTTTAAACACTTACACGTTTACACCCTCACACCCAAGTTTGTTTGTCTGATAGAATTCTTGTAAATTGCTGGCTCTAATTGTTTTTTTAGATGCGTCTAAATTAATGCATTCGTTTTATGCCAGATCAGTTATCCCAGGCGGAAGAGAATTATCTCAAAGCCATTTACAAGATTAGCCGCCAAAGCGGTACCCCCGTTAGCAATAACTCCATCTCAGTGGAGATGAATACCTCTGCTGCTTCGGTGACGGATATGATCAACAGGCTTTCGCAAAAAGACTTGATCCATTATCAAAAAAGGAAAGGTGTACGATTGACAGACCTAGGTGAAATTACGGCTATTCACTTGGTGCGTAAACACCGTTTATGGGAGACCTTCCTCGTTGAAAAACTCAACTTTACTTGGGATGAGGTACATGAATTGGCGGAACAACTCGAGCACATTCAGTCGAGGGAATTGATCAACCGTTTAGATGAGTTTCTGGATTTCCCAAAGTATGACCCCCATGGCGATCCCATCCCCGATGAAAACGGAAGAATAACAGAGCGCCAACAAGTATTGCTCAGTCAATTGCCAGTAGGTCAGAAAGCAGTTGTTGTAGGAGTTAAGGATCACAGTACACCCTTTTTGCAGTATCTGGAACGGACAGGATTGTTATTAGGTGCTGAACTGGTGATAGGTGAGCGGTTTGCCTATGACAACTCCCTTCAGTTGGAGGTTGCAGACGAGCAAAAGCTACTTATTTCTCAAAAAGTTGGACAAAATTTATATGTACAAAAGAAATAGAAAGATGCTTCGAGGAATACTTCTGGTTAAGTTTCTTGCTGTATTGTGCGTAGGATTTACCTTGAACGCCCAAGCGGAAGATCGACCACTTGTGGTTGCTTCTGCGTCTATGTTTGCGGATATGGCGGAAGTAATTGGTGGAAACCTTATCGACATAGAGATGATCGTCCCGGTGGGAGGTGATCCACATATTTATGAACCCACGCCTTCGGATGTGCAGTTAGTAGCTCGGGCTGACCTGGTCTTGCGGAATGGACTTACTTTTGAGGGTTGGATTGATGAATTGGTGGTTAACTCCGGATTTACAGGTCAAATCACGACAATAACCAAAGGAATTGATATCATAGAGAGCGATGTGCATGAAAATTCTGCCGATCCTCATGCTTGGATGTCTACGCGCAATGGCTTGGTTTATATTCAAAATATCCGAGATGCCTTGGTTACCCTGGCACCAGAATATGAAGCTGAATTTAATTTTAATTATCAGATTTACCGCCAGCAACTGGAAGATTTAGATCTGGAAATTGAGAAAATAATTACGGACATTCCTCGCCATAAACGAATTTTGATCACGTCCCACGACGCCTTCCGGTATTTTGGACGTAGATATGGTGTACAAGTAGAGGCTGTTTTGGGCACCTCTACGGATGCGGATGTGCAAACCTCTGATATTCGCCGACTCACCAGGGTTTTGCAAGAAACAGAGGTGCCTGCCTTGTTTATTGAAAGTACAATCAACCCCAAGTTGCTCAAGGTTTTGGCCAAGGATAACAATGTCATCATTGGCGGGAGCCTTTTCGCAGATTCTTTAGGTGAAAAAGATGGTCCTGGAGGTACTTATATAGACATGTTGCGCCATAATGCACATACGATAGCAGAAGGGTTGAGTTTGGATAAGGAAACGCTTAATCATGAAGAAGAGGAAGAGAATACAACGCAGAATTACCTGCTCTTTGGGTTCATTTTGTTAATCATGGCTGGTAGTTTTTTCTTTATGGTGGTTAAGTTAAATACAGGAGCATGAGTACATCAACAGTAATGACGATTGAAGACCTCTCTGTTTCTTATGAGCGTAAGCGGGTACTCAGTAATATATATCTACGAATAGAAGGAGGGCATGTTTATGGCATCCTAGGCCCTAACGGAGCTGGAAAATCAACGCTATTTAAAGCTATTCTCGGCTTGATTGAAGTGTCAGCAGGGGACATAAAGGTTAATAAGTTACCGATTGAGGCACAACGCAAAGAAGTGGTCTACGTTCCTCAAAAAACAGATGTAGATTGGAATTTTCCTGCGACGGTATTAGACGTTGTGCTCATGGGCCGTTATCCTCATAAAAAGGTTTTTAGCCGGCTCTCCTCAGCAGATCGAGCCAAGGCCAACGCTGCCATGGAGGAATTGGATATAACGGCGTTAGCAAAACGTCAGATTGGAGAATTATCTGGTGGGCAGCAGCAGCGTGTTTTTTTGGCGCGTGCCCTTTGCCAAGAAGCGGATATTTTTCTACTTGACGAGCCTTTTGTAGGTGTGGATATTACAACGGAGGAGAAGATCGTACAAGTATTAAAACGATTGGCTAGTGAAGGGAAGACACTATTGGTTGTTCATCACGACTTGTCTACTGTTACAACTTATTTTGATCAAGTCGTCCTACTCAATCAGCGCATGATTGCCTACGGGCCTACGGAGCATACCTTTACAGAAGATAATATTGCCAAAACCTACAGCGGGCAACTCCCTATTTTACACCAGATGGGAGTGATTGACGGGAAATAGGTTGGATGGTTTTGTTGGTTGGATTGTTTGCTGGTTGAAGTAACTTCTACTATCCAACCATCGAACAATCCAACGCTCTAACCATCCAACCAATTCTTACCTTGCGTAATTCACCGCGCGTTTTTCCCGGATTACCGTCACTTTAATTTGACCAGGATACTGCATTTCATCTTGGATTTTCTGAGAAATCATGAAAGACAAATCATCAGCGTGCTGATCAGAAACTTTTTCTGATTCGACGATTACGCGAAGTTCACGACCAGCCTGCATGGCGAAGGCTTTTTGTACACCTTCGTGGCCCATTGCCAGTTCTTCGAGTTCGGTGATACGCTTGAGGTAGCTTTCCAGTATCTCGCGGCGGGCACCGGGGCGAGCACCGGAAATAGCATCACAAGCTTGGATGACAGGAGAGAGGATGTTGTTCATCTCTATCTCGTCGTGGTGAGCACCTACTGCGTTTACAACGGCAGCGTGTTCGTTGTGCTTCTGGCAAATTTCCATGCCGAGTAGTGCGTGCGAAAGTTCGCTTTGTTCCTCTGCTACTTTGCCAATGTCATGTAATAGACCGGCACGTTTAGCCAGTTTTACTTGTTTGCTACTCAGGCCTAGTTCAGCGGCCATGGTTGCACACAGGTTAGCTGTTTCAATAGAGTGCTTGAGCAGGTTCTGCCCGTAGGAAGAACGGAAACGCATACGGCCTACCATTTTTACGAGGTAAGGATGCAGGCCGTGGATATCCAAATCAATCACTGTGCGTTCGCCAATTTCCTGAATTTGCTCATCAATTTGCTTGCGCACTTTAGCGACAACCTCCTCGATACGTGCAGGGTGAATACGGCCATCAGCAACAAGGCGTTTTAGCGAAAGGCGACAAACTTCTCTACGAATAGGGTCGAAACTGGAAATGACGATGGCTTCTGGCGTGTCATCGACGATGATCTCGGCTCCGGTAGCAGCCTCTAGTGCCCGGATATTACGTCCTTCGCGACCAATGATTTGCCCTTTGAGGTCATCACTTTCGAGGTTGAATACAGAAACGGTATTCTCAATGGTGTATTCCGCACACATCCGCTGGATGGNTTGAATAACGATTTTCTTGGCGTCTTTTGCAGCGGTAGCTTTGGCTTCTTCTACGGAGTTCTTGATAATTGACATCGCATCCGTTTCTGCTTTGGCTTTTACAGCTTGCAGAAGTTGTTCTTTGGCTTCTGTCTGAGAAAGGTTGGCTACTTTTTCAAGTTCGCGAATATGGCGTTCACTCGCATTTTCCAATTCTTCCTTCTTCTTTCCGACGATCTTTAGCTGTTTCTCCAGGTTTTCACGAATAGAGTCGATCTCAGTGCCGCGTGATTCGATGTCGAGCCTTAAGTCTTCCAGTTTTTGCTCTCGGTCTTTGAAGGTGTTCTGCTTTTGTTCCAATTCCTTGATTAAGGCCTTGGTTTCTATTTGAGCTTCTTTTAGTTCAACCTTTTGTTCGGCTTTGTATTTGTCAAAATCTGAACGGTAGCGGTTGAATTTTTCTTTAGCTTCCTGGATTTTTTGCTGTTTGATCTTTTCGTTTTTCAGATCAGCAGTACCCGTAATTTTTTCCGCTTTTGTTTCTGCTTCGTCGATCAGGCGTTTTGCACTCAGACGTGCCTCCTTGATCTCCTGATCAGAGCGTGCGTTGATCTCCTCGAGTTTTGAATTGATGGCGCTTTTGTTGCGCATCATCATAATAATAAACCCGACAATTAAACCCACCACGAGACCAATTCCTAGTCCTATACCTATCTCCATAATGGCTTGGATTTTAAAAATGTGAGCTGATGCATCATGCTGCATCAGACCGGAGTTACGCAGTCAGTAGAAAAGGAAGGGAGTAAAAAGGTAAAAGTACTAGAGCAGCTGTTCGAGTATTTCGTCGATAGTATCCAGGTGAGAATCAATACCGGGCTCATTCACGAGCGGTTTGTCCTGGCGTAATTTATAAAGATCAAAAGCGTAGGTGAGGATGGTCATGGATAAGCCATCTTGCTTATCCCGGCCTTGGTAAGCCGACTGAAAAGTGGTGATTTTATCATTCACCTCTTTGACGATTTTACGTACGGCCGGTTCGTCGGCTGCTTTGATCCTCAAGGGATAAGGCCGACCGGCAATAATGACCGTTATTTTTATCATATTCTCCTCCGTCATCGCTTATTGCTGCCCCAGCCATTCGATACACTTATCGATTTCTTTGAGGTAGTGATCTATCTGTTGACGAATATCCTGATCTAATGCTGCCCGCACTTCTTTCTGCTTCTTTTCCTTACTCACTGGTGCGTGCTCCGAAATATTATGTCCAGCTTTCTCCACGGCTTTTTGCTGTGTTTCTAGCTGTTGTTTCAATGTTTGGTTTACTGCCCGAAGTCGGTCATTCTCTGCATCCATAGCCTGTAGCTTATTCTGTAAGCGTTCAAGTTTTTGGACAATCTGTTGCAGTCGCGTATTCAATTCCATACTTGGGCAATTCATTTGCTTCTTAGTAAACGCAAATTCGCTGTATCCAGTTGTACCTGATAGGGCACAAGTGTAAATAATACTAAAAGGACATGTCTCTGCATTTTAAGCATTTGTTCTGCCTTTGCAGTACCGGGCACAATATCACTAAATTTCATCGAATTATCAACAATGTGTGCGATTCAGTATTTTTTTGACTTTCCTCTTAAGTGAAAAACAGGAGACTGATCTTGTAAGATCAATCCCCTGTCTCTAATATTCTTTGCAATGAAAGTTGTGTATCGCGCAATCTATTTGGCTAGCGGCGAATTTGAGCCCCAAGTTTCGTTTCGCAGGTTGTAATTATTTTTTCCATTACTTTATCAATTTCTTTGACTTTTAGCGTACGGCTAGGGTCTTCAAAGATGAAACTAACAGCGTAAGATTTCTTGCCTGCTCCCAGTTGATCTTCGTTGATGTATAGATCAAAAAGATTGGTTTCTCGCAGTAATTTTTTAGCGGTTTTGCCAGCAATTGCGGCGATGTCACTAAATTTAACGGCTTGGTCAACGACTACTGCCAAGTCCCTACGCATGCTAGGGTACTTGTTGAGTTCTGTAAATTGTACCCGCTTTTTGGGAAGTGCCTTGAAGACATGATCCCAGTTGAAGTCAGCATAGAAAACTTCTCCTTTGATGTCCATGCCCTTGAGGAGACTGCCTTGTAAGCGACCAAAGCGTACGAGCTCTTTTGGCCCACGGAAGTAACGTGTACCATAGACGATTACCCCTTTTTCTGAAACTTCCTCTTGTTGGAAGCCTTGTACGCCCAGGCGGGTCAGGATACTGTCAACGTAGGCTTTTAGCCCGTAGTAACTCACCATAGCTTGGTCATCGGCAAGCCAGCTTTCTGCTTGACGACGGCCTGTCATAAATAAGGTAAGTCGGTTTATTTCTTCGAAACCTTCGTCTTCTTTGCGGTAGGTACGACCGAACTCAAAGAGACGTAAGTCACTCTCTTGACGGTTCTGGTTGCGCAGAATTGCCTCTAGTCCGCTGTACACCATGTGTGGACGCATAATGTCCAGGTGGACATTGGAAGTATTATTGATGTAGACCAATTCTTCGGCAGGAACCAGTGTTTCCTCCGTCTGGTAATACCGGGACTCAGACAAACTCAATGCCATCATCTCGTTGAAGCCTTGAGCTGCTAGCAAGTCGCCGATTTTGTTGCGGATTTCACTTGGACTAGGGCTGGGCGCAATGGCCATACTGGTGGTCACCTTTGAAGGGATAGGCACATTGTTGAAACCATAGATGCGCAATATCTCCTCAATCATGTCTACTTCTCGAAGGACATCGGATTTATTGGTTGGCACTTCTACTGTGAAAGCTTTGTCGTCGTTTTCCAGGATCGCCATTCCCATTGCCTCCAGAATGCCATGTACTTTATCTGCGGGGATATCCACGCCAATGAGTTCATTGACACGCTGATAGCGAACCTTAATACGTGCTGGTGCTTTGACTTCCGGGTAAATATCAATGATCTCGGAAGCGACCACTCCACCTGCTAGTTCTTCCAAGAGTAGCACTGCTCTTTTAAGCGCAAAAACGGTAATGTTAGGATCACTCCCTTTTTCGTAAACCTTGGCGGCATCTGTCCGCAGGTTGTGCCGCATACTTGTCCGGCGAATGAACTCCGGATCGAAGTGGGCAGATTCAAGGAAAATGGCCGTTGTACTGTCCTTTACGCCAGATGTAATACCGCCGAATACCCCGCCGATACACATGGGGCTTCCTTCTCCATCACAAATCATGAGATCTTCTTCGTGAAGTTCACGTTCGACCTCGTCTAGGGAGTGGAATTTGGTTTTCGCAGGGAGCGTTTCTACGATGATTTTCTTACCCTTGACTTCGTCGAGGTCAAAAGCATGAAGCGGTTGACCAAGTTCGTGCAAGACGAAGTTGGTGATATCCACGACATTGTTGATAGGGCGAACTCCTACCGCATTCAAGCGAGCCTTCAGCCAGTCTGGAGATTCTTTGATCGTTAGGTTGCTGATGGTTACCCCAGAGTAGCGGGGGCAGGCTTTGGTGTTGCGGACCTCTACGGGGATTTGTAGATTGGTATTCGCTATAGCAAAAGCATCTACACTAGGAGGTTGCACTTTACCTTCATGCTGGTGATTGACGCGCAGTGCGGCAGCCAGATCATAAGCTACTCCTAGATGGTTGGTTGCATCAGAGCGATTGGGCGTAAGCCCTATTTCGTAAACGTAGTCCGTTTCTACACCATAATAGTCACGAGCAAGTTGGCCAACGGTAGCGTCGGCAGGAAGGACGATGATGCCGTCATGACTATGGCCAAGGCCGATTTCGTCTTCGGCGCAAATCATGCCTTCAGAAACCTCGCCACGAATTTTACCTTTTTTAATGGTAAACGGATCTCCTTCGACGGGGTGGAGTTCTGCACCAACGGTAGCTACGACCACTTTTTGTCCGGCGGCCACGTTAGGTGCTCCACAAACAATAGAAATTAATTCATCACCACCAACATCAACTTTGGTAAGTGAAAGCCGATCGGCACCAGGGTGTTTGCCACATTCTTTTACTTCACCAACCACTAGGCCACGTAGACCACCGGGGATGGTTTCTACTTCTTCCATACCTTCCACTTCGAGGCCGGTACTTGTCAAAATATCGCCAATGGTTTCAGGGCTGAGGTCTTTCGTGTCTATATACTGGCGCAGCCAGCTGAGGGATACGTTCATCTTTACCTAAAGTCTATGATCCTGTATTTAATATTGCGCTTTCTCTTTCAAGCCCTTTCTTTTTTAAAAAGTTCCAGTAAGGGCTTGATTTAAGGGGGCAAAGATAGGAAAAAGAGAATGGGTTTAAAGGAACTTTTTAAATATCCCCCTTCTCTGATAATTTTTGTGGTCAAGCTAAAGTGAAAATGTTAAGTGACTGATAAAGGAGCGTTGTTTTTACTTTCGATTGACTCAAAACACAAAAAATGTCAGAGAATCAATATTCCAATGTGCTCTTCCTAGAAATCTTTGCGTTTCGCAATCATTCTGATAGAGAGAACCGGAATTAGTACCCAGAGCCCCAAGGAGAGCAAGGTCACGATGGTCCCCCAAAGGGTGCCGAAGAATTTTTGGAAAACAGCTCCCGTATATCCCATCAAGGCAGAGATGTCTAGCTTGAGCAGAATGAGTATTCGAGATAAATCAATAGGGTTGAGAATACTTAGCCCTAAAGCCGCATTTTCAAGGGGATAATCCCTGAAAAACAGGAGGAGCAACAAGACGATCCCGTCGTAAACAACCGCAAAGAATAACCATGTCAGAATGGCTAAGCCAAAACCCCTGATTTTGTTGTCATTGCGAAGTGCAATTAAGAAGGCCAATCCAGAGAAAATAAATGTCAGTAACAACCCATTGCCTAGTAGAGTCAAAAATTCCCAGGCCGCTCCGGAAGAAGAGAGGCCATAGTAGAGAAAGGGCAAGCCGATTCCCAGCAAGAGACAAAGAGATAAGGAGAGTGCGAGGCCGAAATATTGGCCCCAGAAAATAGCACTTCTGCGGATAGGTTGTGCCAGTAGTAAGACGGTGAATTCACGGGAATTGTACGCGTACATGACTCCGAAAATGGTGGCAATCAGAGGGCAAAGGATCAGAATAACATTCATCAGGCTGATAATAACCGTTGAAACATCACCACTTAGCATCAGTAAGGAAGTCGTGAAGATCAAGTAAAAGCCGAAATAGATATAATTCCAACGACTTCGCAGTAAATCGAAAAGCGTATATTTTAGAATCTTTTTCATTTCAGATGATTTAAGAGGTCAAAGCGTGGGTAGACAAAGAAGAGGTTTTTTGATCCAGGATACTGGCGATTGCTCGTTCCAGGTTGGTTTCCTGTTGTTGCTCTTGCAGTGCTTGAATCGGGCCTTGAAAATAAATTTTTCCATCCAGTAGAAACACAATGTCATCGGCGATTTCCTCCACAAAACTCATGATATGTGTTGTGATCATAATCGTTTTACCAGCCTGTTTTTCCTCGCGGATAAGGGCACGTAGACGCACCATTGCTACGGGGTCAAGTCCGGAAGTAGGTTCGTCAAGAATGACCAGAGGGCTGTCATACATAAATGCAAGGGTGAGGTTGACTTTTTGCTTTGTGCCACCGGAGAGGTTTATAAGCCGTTCATCCAGGTAGTTCTCCAGGCCGAAGAGTTGAATAAGCTTGTCGTCTTGTGCTGGGGCCTGGCGTATATCCTTGATCATGGTGATAAGCTCTCTGACGGTCAGGTTTTCCGGGAACTGGGCGATTTGAGGCAGGTAGTCGATGGCCTTGCGGTATTGCCACTGGCCTGCGATTGTTTTTCCCTGGATTTGGATATTGCCAGTGTTGGGAATCACCATTCCTAAAATACACTTGATTAAGGTTGTTTTGCCTGAGCCGTTTGGTCCCAGAACAGCAGTTATCCGCCCGCCCTTTTTGATATGCAGATCAATGCCGTTAAGAACCGTGTTTTTGCCAAAGGCTTTGTGGAGATTTTGAATCTTTATCATTTGACTATTTGCATTAGTGGTGCCTCGTCCAAGACATTTTCTGGCGTGAAAATCGGGCTAACTTTTTCTGAAAAGTTGATGAGGTCAACAAAGAAGCTGCGGAGTAAAATAATAGCCTCTGGCGCCTCTGTCAGTACGTGCGAGAATAACTTCATCGGACGATGTGGGACATCGCCCAGGCCATCATGGTCCAAGTCGTAGCCGGTGTATTCTCCCCAGTAATTACCATTGAAAGTGTTGTTGTTGACCCGACTGTTGACAACCAAATCAAGAGAGTTGTTGGTGAAGTTGTTCTTAGTGAAATGATTGTCCAGGCAGCCTCCGCTCATTTGAATAGCCCAGCCATTGCGTACAAAATTATTATTTTGATAATTCAAACGAGTGGAGCCTTCCAGTAGGATGCCGATGGTGTTTTTCTGAAAAACGTTGTCTATAATCTCTGCATCGTAGATTTCTTTGAGCAATAACCCATAGGAAGACCTGCCCCAGTTTTGGGCGAAGAGATTTTCCGTCATGCTGATGTTTTTGGAAAACATAACCGCTACGCCCGCGCCGTTGTCGTAAAAAGTATTACAGGTGTAGCTGTTGTCATTTGAGAACATGAAATGCAGCCCGTAGCGAATGTTGAATTCACTGAGGTTGTCAGCAATGATACTTTTATTGACAAACTCCAGGTAAATACCATCTCGATAGCGTCTTACAAGGTTGTCAGAAATAGTTAGGTTTTCGGCATACCAGCAATGGATGGCATTGCCGGAATCCATTTCATTATTGGCACGGCCCAATAGTACATTGTTTTTGATCGTTCCGTGCTTGCCATTTTCAATGTAAATACCAAAAAAAGCGTTGATGACCCGGTTGTTAGTGACCGTGAAATAATCGTGTCGTTTGACGCGAATCGCTGCCAGGTCAGAAATGTGACTTACGCCTGCGTTTTGGAACTCCAGCCCTGTAACGGTTACACTATCGGCAGCAATAATAAGGATTTCACCCTTACGCTGCCCGTCGATGACGGGCATACCTTCTCCGCGAAGTACAAGCGGGCAGGTAATGGTCAGTCCAGATTCCTGATAGGTGCCTGCTTTGACCAGTATCTCATCGCCGCTTACAGCTTGGTCAATTGCCTTTTGGATGGTAGGCGTTGAGCAGGATGGGCAGACGGTGATGGTTTTGGCCTGAACAGCCAATACACTTATCATACAGCATAATCCGATCACTAAAATTCGCATATTTATCGTTTTATTTGATCTTGGACTTCTTCCCAGGTGTATAGCTTCCCGTCTTTCGCTTGCTGAAATTCCTGAGCTGTAGAAGCATCAAAAAAAGCAGAAAGGTTAGCTCCCATTGGGCTGGAAATATTAGGGCTGATTAGAAAAGTACACTCCTCGGCGGGATGCAAATCGCCTGTTGTTTTTGAATAATCATTGACCAATGTAAAAGCAAATTCAGTGTCTTGATTTTCTTGTAAATAATGGATTTGACATTCAATCGCATCAAATTTGTAGGCACGTCCTTTGGCGGTCACGACCTCTGCTGCGTGCTGTAGGTCGACGATGGTCATGCGACAAAATTCACATTTGTCAGCACCGTATTCAATGGGTTGTGGCTCAGGGGTGCAGGCTAGGAATATTAGCGGTAAGCTGAGGCTAAGAAGCAACTGTTTCATGCTGATCGTTTTTGCGTTTTAACCACCATGCTGTTCCTCCCAAAAGGAAAGATAAGCCTACGAAGTAGCCCCCAATATGAGGAAGAGAAACGGCGGTGAAATTGATGATTTCTTTTCTACCAATGACCGGAGGTTGAAAGGATGCTCCGGGGATTTTTATTGGAGCGGTATCACTTAAATTGTGACCGTAGTCATACTCCCATAGATAGAAGTCATAAAGCCCTAAAGCACACAAGATGGCAAAGAAGATGAGCCACCCTATAAATGCGTAAGGACGATTAATTAATGCCGCAATCAATCCAAGGACAATAACACCGATGATTACCATCGGAAAGTACTTTAACTCAGGAATTGCATCCGGATCTATTTCTTTCATCCCCACATAATGGTTGAGGATATTGATGTTTTGTAAGGTGCCTGGGGTCTTTCCACCGATTTTATTAATGGAAATGTGCATCTCTACGCCATCAGGATATTGAGGGGCAAATAATTGTATTTTCCACATCGGGAAAACGAAAAGCATGAGTAGGCTGAGCGCGGCCAAGATCATGAAGAATTGAGGCAGACGTTTCATGGTAAGGCTTTGTTGACCGGTACAGCGGTGGATTGCTGTACCGGTCATTTGGAATTATTACTTAATAATTAGACTTGTTCTACTTACTCAGTGAACTCATCTTCACCCAATGACCATTTCATTGGTAGAGTTGATGAGCGAGGAGATACGCGAATGTACCCCTGCATTTCCTGATGTAGTGCCGAACAGAAGTCTGTACAATAGAATGGATAGACACCTACTTTTTGAGGCTCCCAAATCATGGTTTCTGTTTGTCCCGGCATGATGAGTAATTCGGCTGTCCGAGCTCCCATGACCGCGAAACCGTGAGGAGTATCCCAGTCTTGTTCCAGATTGGTTACATGGAAGTAGACCTTATCACCCACTTTTATACCTTCTATGTTGTCAGGAGCAAAGTGGCTACGGATCGTGGTTGCGTATACGTGAACCTCATTGCTACTCGTACGTTCCACTTTCGTGAATTTCTCGCCTTTGGCAGCATAAGGGTGTTCGTTTTCTTCCAGCGGATAAAATTTCTTGGAATTAGGAACAATCTTAGAGGCCAGAATCCCTTGTGCGTAGTGGGGTTCACCAATCGTTGGGAAATCAAGAAGAAGTTTCATCTTGTCGCCAGAAATATCGTATAGCTGGGCAGAGTGGTTAAGCTCAGGGCCAGTAGGCAGATAGCGATCTTTGGTAATCTTATTCAATGCTACCATGTATTTGCCATCAGGCTTGCGAGAATCTCCACCAGGGATCATCAAGTGGCCTACAGAGTAGTAACAAGGAGCACGGTCTAAAACTTCCCAAGTGCCAACTTTCCACTTAACAACTTCAGAGGAAATGAAGAAGGTTGTATAAGCATTGCCTTTGTCATCAAACTCTGTATGCAAAGGCCCAAGTCCTGGTTTCTCAACAATACCAGCTACGATTTCTTCGTACTTCAAAACGGGGATACCCTCGATTTCTGTTTCGAAAGATTCGTTTTCAATAGCCTCCAGCACTTTCGTGAACGAGTGAACAGTAAGGTCAGCAGACAATTTACCATTACCTACAATATATTCTCCGGTAGGGTCAACATCTACACCGTGCGGTGATTTAGGAGTAGGTAAGAAGTAGACCAGCCCTGGGCATTCAGAAGGAATTAATACCCGAACTTTATCCTGCATCTTAGTAGTAGCGGAATGCGTCTTCTCATTCAGGACGTTATGAGCATAGTTGGCAGGAACTTCCTGAAACTTACCCTGTGCAATGTATTCTTCTGCCTTTTTCCAGTTAATGGCTGCGATGTAATCCTTATCGTTTTGCGAAGCATTTACTTCCAAAAGGGTGCTTTTTTCCTCTGTATTGTAAGAGGTGAAGAAGGTCCAACCATGTGATTTGCCTTTGCCCGAGTGGGCGAGGTCATAATCAAATGCAGGAAGTAGCACCTGGAATTCGATATTCATTTCACCATTGTCAGGATCGACCTTGATGAAGGTTTGTGCACCACGGAAATTTTCTGCATAAGTATTGATGGCCACATCCTGCTGAGGAACGGGTACACCAAAACGGGTACCTGCCACTACATACTCTGTATTTTCAGTAGTGAAAGGAGAGGAGTGGTTACCCCCAGAGTTGGGGATCTCAATAANCTCAGCCGTCTCGAAGGTGGTAAGGTCAATACGAGCTACACGAGGCGTGTTGTTACCATTGATAAAGAGCCATCGGCCATCGGTTTCCCCTTTGGTTTGTGACAACTCAGGGTGGTGGGCATCATCCCAGGGAATAAAGCCAAAGGAAGTGTTGAGCATTGGCTTGGTCTCTTCATTGTAGCCATAGCCCTTTTCTGCATCTTGAGAAAAAACAGGGATGACTTTCAATAAACGACCAGAGGGTAGGCCATATACACTTACCTGCCCGCTGAAACCACCGGAAAGGAACGCATAAAATTCGTCGTACTCTCCTGGCGCAACATAGACGGCGCTAGCTGCATCCCCGCTCAAGGCAGAAGCCTTCTGAGGACTGGAAGAACAGCTTTGATTGGTGAAGGCTAACCCTAGTACAAGAGGGATCAACCATAAAAGCCATTTGAATTTAAACGGATTCTTCATAAAGCAATCATTTTACTTAAGGGTGTAAACAAGGGAAGGATAAAAGAATGTAGATACACACCTTTGTTATTCCCCATTATTTAGTGACAAAGTTCACCTTGTTGAGCCCACTAACTGATGACAACAATCATCGCGATATTTAATCTTAGGCATTTGATTTTTTAAGATAAAAGGATATCTTTGTCTTATTTTTAACTTTATCTAAAGCAACCCAACTGAAAAACCACTTGGATGTTCTCAAAATCTTGCAAGTATGCGATTCGGGCAGTGCTACATATCGCAGCACATACGGGCGGAGAAAAAAAGATTGGTGCTAAAGAAATTGCGGAAGCTCTGGAGGTGCCCAAGTCTTTCTTGGCAAAACTATTGCAGCAACTTGCCAGGCACCATTTAATTTCATCAAGCAAAGGGGCAGGAGGAGGTTTTTATTTAGCGCCAGAAAACCAAGAGGTGAGTTTAGAAGATGTGATTAGGTGTATTGATGGAGAGGACTTATTTACGTCGTGTGCATTAGGGTTGCCGGTTTGTTCTTCGGATAAACCATGCCCACTACATTGTCATACATTGGCCTTTCGGCAGAGCATTGAGCAAATGAGATCAATTCCGGCCTTGGCCCGAGAGATAAAGGAGAATTAAGGAACAGCACGAAAATAAAACGCGATTTGGCTACGCCGCTACTTCGTGGTCGCTCCGCGTCTACTACGTGGTTGTTTTTCACAATAGTTGAATAAACGCTTCATTTTAAGTGTTTTAACTATTTGAAAAACTTGGAAAAATCGCGTTTTATTTTCTGCGCAATACTAACGCATTGAAATACTTATAAATCTAATAAACTAAAACTATTTGTCATGAGATTTATCATTGGATTATTATTACTGTCAAGTATGGTTTTCGCCTGTGGTGGTGGAGCTGAGGAACCTAAGGAGGCCCCTTTTACAACGAATGCTACCCGGCCTGATGATGGCAAGGGGATTGGCGAAATTAAAGAGGTTACCCTAAACAATCCCCTGGATCAGGATATGGTCGATCGAGGCCGTGGAATTTACGAAATGAAATGTGCGGCTTGTCATAAACTATCGGCCCAGCGGGTAGTAGGCCCAGGATGGAAAGGCATTACGGAGAAGCGTAAACCAGAGTGGATTATGAACATGATTACGAATGTAGAGGTGATGTTGGATCAGGACCCGGCAGCCCAGAAGCTTTTGGAAGAATGTCTTACCAGGATGCCTAACCAGAATATTAGCATCGGGGATGCACGGGATTTGCTGGAGTTTATTTACGCCAACGATGCGGAAACTACAGAATAAAACAAGGATTTACCTATAGAATAAATGTAGGCTATTCGATCTGGTTGAAATCAGGTTCCGCGCGGCTTTAGTCCGCAATGAGTTTCCCCCGCTCTTAGAAGCGGGCTGAAGCCCGCGTAACCTGTTTTGTCTATCGCTCTCGTTTTTGAAAATTGATTCTCTTATATTCCTTAGCTTTAGTTGGATTACAAAACGATAAGAGAAGGTAAAAATTTACGACTTGATGGCTAAACGATGGTTGATTATTGCATTGCTTAATTTTTTGATAGCCGCGTCTCTTGGTGCACTCCTACGTTTTGCATTTGTAGAAGAGGTCAGTTGGTTAAATTTTAAAAGCTTTTTGCACGCCCATTCTCACGTAGCGATGCTAGGTTGGGTTTACATGGCCCTTTTTGCTTTGCTAATCACCGCTTTTGTTCCCTCTTCCAAGGTAGATCAACGCGCTTATAACGCTTTGTTTTGGCTTACCCAAATAAGTGTGATTGGGATGTTGATCAGCTTCCCTTTACAAGGATATGGTAGCGTGTCTATTGCTTTTTCTTGTCTGCATATTATTTGTTCCTACGTCTTTGTAGCTTGGCTTTGGGCTGATCTTCCCACAGGGAAATCTTTTGCCGTTTTACTTTTGAAAACAGCTATTGCTTTTATGGTAATTTCTACGGTCGCCATTTGGGCGATGGGGCCGATTATGGCTACCTCTCTCAAAGGGTCTACTTTCTATTATATGGCTGTTCAGTTTTACCTGCACTTTCAATTCAATGGATGGTTTCTATTTGGCGCATTAGCGCTATTGTTTAAAGTACTTGAAGATCAGCATTTGATGATTGACACCAAAAAACAAAATTACTTTTTTGGGTTACTTGTTTTGTCCAGTTTGTTGACTTATGCCTTGGCATTGGCTTGGGCGGCACCTGAAACATCTATTTTTCTGGCGAATAGTTTAGGAGTTGTTGTACAGCTATCTGCTTTAGTCGTACTAGTGCTCTTACTTCGGCCTCATTATCGCTCGCTTTGGAGAATTTTTTCAAAGGTGACCTTTCGTTTGTTAATCATTGCCGGTGTCTCATTTGCAGGGAAAGTCTGTATACAGGCATTGGTGGTTGTACCCTTCGTAGCCGAAGCTGCATACACTATTCGGAACTACGTTATTGGCTTCATTCACCTCGTATTGTTGGGCGCAATTTCCTTTTCATTACTTGCATTTGCTGGGAAATTTCAGTTGTTGCAAAACCAAAGTAACCATGCGCGTTGGGGGATGATTATGCTAGTGTTAGGTTTTACTTTTAGTGAAATACTTTTGTTTCTTCAGGGAACAATGTTCTGGGCTACGCTCGGATTCTTACCTTACTACTATGAATTCCTATTTGGGGCCAGTTTCCTTATTCCTTTAGGAGTGTTGATTTTCCTTTTCGGTCAGGTAAAGGAGCTGAGTTTGTCTAAAATTTAATCAATTCTTTTTATAAACACAGACAGTACGATACTCTGTCAGCCACGAGACGAATCTCTCACTTCTCTTACTAAAATTAAGAGTGTTTTTTTTATTCTTAGCGCGACTGTTACCCTTTTGCCTATGCTAAGTGGGCTTTTTACAAGCAATTAAGCGTTTTTGAGGATTAATCAGAAACCTGACTTTTGTTAAATAACATCTTCAATTCTATGCTTTTAAGCATTACTTTTGCTTGAGAATGTTAGGAGAGAAAGTTCTAAAATATGGTTGCTAAGGCAACAATGCTTTTTTGTACGTGCTTAATTTCTTAACATTGTGGACTTTTTCGGACCGGTTATCGGTTCGTCTAGGAATTAGCAAATGTCAAAAACAGGATTATATGAAACGTTCTTTACTGTTTTTCACACTATTGCTGTTTAGTGTATCCTTCCTCGCTGCCCAATCCGCTTCGTTAAGCGGAAAAGTGGTAGACAGAGGGAATAAAGAGCCGATTTTATTCGGTACTGTATCACTTTATCAGAATGGTGTACTTAAGTCCGGAACTGAAACGGACTTCGACGGGAACTACAATTTCGCAAATTTAGATCCCGGAACTTATGAGGTTCGATTTGGTTACCTCGGATATCAAACCGCCACGGTTACTGGCGTTCAGGTTTTTGCCGGAAAGGCAATCAAGTTGGACGGAGAAATCGCTGAAGAAGGCGTTTTGTTGGATATCGGAGCAACGGTAACTGCTTATCGGGTGCCGCTGGTGGAACAGGATAATACTACCCAGGGTGGTACGCTTACCTCCGACCAGATTCGTAGCCTCCCTACACGTAACATTAATGCCCTGGCGGCGACCACTGCTGGTCTGTCTACCGCTGATGAAGGGGATGCTGTGAATGTGCGTGGATCGCGTAACGATGCAACCAATTATTACGTGGATGGTATTCGGGTACAGGGTAACTTGATCCCGGAATCAGAAATCGATCAACTCCAGGTTATTACCGGTGGAGTTGAAGCTCGTTATGGTGACGTGACTGGTGGTATCATTTCGATTACTACTAAAGGTCCTTCTGATAAATTCTCAGGAGGTATTGAAGCGGAAACGTCTCAATATCTTGATCCTTACGACAACAGTCTGTTAGGGATTAACTTGTCTGGCCCTATCCTTCGTAATAAAAAGGGCGTTTCTGTCCTTGGATTCCGGGTTGCTGGCCGTTATACTTATCGCTTGGATGATGACCCATCTGCGGTGCCTGTTTACCGGGTAAAGGATGATGTCCTTGCAGAATTGGAAGCTAACCCAGTGATTATTAAAGGAGGTACTCCTTTTGTAGCAGCGGACTTTTTAACGAATGACGATGTTGATGGGTTGGATGTTCGTCCTTTTGAGGAGCAAACATTGGCTAACTTCAATGCTAAGTTGGATGCACGCTTCAGCGATGCGATCGACGTAACATTGAGCGGTACTTACTTTAATGGTGAGGACATGCAGACGCCAAATGAGAACAGCTCTACCGGCGCAAGTTGGCGGACCTTAAACTCTCATAATAACCCTACCCGTGTTGATACTGATTACCGGGTTAACTTCCGCTTCCGTCACCGTCTCGGTGGTGCTGTTAGTGGAGAAGGAGATGATCGCAAAGTGTCAACGGTACAAAACGCTATGTATACTTTACAGGGTAGCTACGAGAATGAAACTTTTGAAATCAAAGACCCTCGCCATGGCGATGACTATTTCGCTTATGGTCATGTTGGTACTTTCGATGTAGATTATATTCCAGTATTTGAACAAGATTTCGATACGCTTGGTAATCGGTTCTTGAATCACGTGGATTACCGAGAGGTATTACGTAATTACGATACAGGTAACAGCTCTAACCCAGTATTAGCCAATTACAACAATCCACTTGGTTTGGCTATTGGAGAGGGATTGAATGCGGAACAGCCTGGCTATGTTGTACAGGGAATTTTAGGAGAAAACAACAATGTTAATATCGATAACCTGTATGCTATCAATGGCCGGGTAAATGATATCTTTAATAACTCTTGGGGTTTTCACTCTAATGTAGGTTCTATCTACAATCGTGCACTTCAGCAGGATAACGATGTAACGATTTTCAACGCTAGTGCTTCTTTTGATTTAGTGCCTGGTGGTTCTGAGAAAGGTCGTCACAATATTCAGTTGGGTATTGTTTATGAAGGCCGCGTTAATCGTTCTTACGATGTACGTGACCCTCGTCGTCTTTGGACGGCTGCCCGTCAGAATGCGAATGCTCACATTCAGGGTATCGACCGTGAAAACGCAGATACGCTTGGTTTGTACAGTCAGTTGTATGATGCAGAAGGTTTACCTGATCCGTTTTTTGATGCTAATATCCTTAGCCTGACACTTCAGAATCCTGAAGATGCTCGTTTTTACCGTGCTATTCGGGAGTCATTAGGTGTTGGCTTGGATGAATATGTGAATATCGACGGACTTACACCAGACCAGTTGAGTTTGTCTATGTTTTCTGCAAAAGAATTGAACGATCAGTTCATTCTTGACTACTATGGATATGATTACTTAGGTAATGAATTTGATGGTACTTTCGAAGACTTCTTTACAACAGTTGACGCGGAAGGTATTCGTACTTTCCCTGTAGCTGCTGCACGACCACTATATACGTCTGCTTATATTCAGGATAAGTTTACTTTCCGGGATATCATCTTCCGTTTAGGTGTACGTATTGACCGCTACGATGCGAATACTAAAGTTTTACAGGATCCTTATTCGTTGTACTCTATTCAAGGTGCAGAAGATTTCCATAATAACTTTGGTGGTTCAGCTCCTGGTAACATTGGTTCGGACTTCCGTGTTTATACGGAAAATGACAACGGTGAAACGGTACAAGCCTACCGTGATGGTGATAACTGGTACAAAGCAGATGGTACTCCTGTAAATGGAGCAAATGAAATTGAAGGCATCCGTACTGGTCTTGTATTCCCTAAATATCAGGACCCTAATGCCCATGAGTCTAATTATATCAAAAGTGAAGAGTTCAACCCTGAGTCTTCCTTTAAGGATTACGAGGTACAGTTTAACGTGATGCCACGTTTGGCGTTCTCGTTCCCTATCTCTGATAAGGCCAACTTCTTTGCTCACTATGATGTATTGGTTCAGCGCCCTAACAGTAGCACCATTGCTACGGCACTTGATTACTTCTACTTTGTAGAGCGTACCGGTAGCCAAACCTTTAGTAACGCTAGCCTGCGTCCAGAACGTACGGTAGATTACGAAGTAGGTTTCCAGCAAGCATTAACGCAGTCTTCTGCGATTAAGATTTCTGCTTACTACAAGGAGATGCGGGATATGATCCAGCTGCGTACCTTCTTCCCTGTGCCTATCGTAGGTCAGTACACGACTTTTGACAACCAGGATTTTGGTACCGTAAAAGGTTTCTCTTTTGGCTATGACTTACGTCGTACCCGTAACTTGACACTGAACGCTAACTATACTTTACAGTTTGCTGATGGTACAGGTTCTGATACGGAATCACAGCGTGGTTTGACCAACCGTGGTAACCTACGGACCTTGTTCCCATTGAACTTTGACGAACGTCACCGTTTCAATTTGGTTGCTGATTACCGTTTCCCTCAGGAAAGTGGCCCACGTGTTGCTGGTGCTTACATCTTGGCTAATGCAGGTATTAACTTCCAGGCCGTAGCGGTTTCTGGTCGTCCTTACACGGCAAAGCAAGTAGCGCAGGAATTAGGTGGAGTAGGAACGATTGGTGCTATCAATGGTTCTCGTAAGCCTTGGAATACAACGATCAATCTGCGTATTGATAAGAACTTCGACATTGGTGATAAACTAGGTTTGAATGTTTACTTGCGTATTTCCAATGTATTGGATACTCGTAACATTATCAATGTTTACTCTGTTACTGGTGACCCAGAAGATGATGGTTTCCTTCGTTCTTCTTTCGGTCAGGATCAGATCGAGTCGATTTCAGGATCACAGCGTGAGATTGAAGCATACCTTGCTTCTTACCAATGGCGCCTGTTGAACTCTGATTTCTACAGCTTGCCACGTCGTCTCTTCATTGGAGCGATCATGGACTTCTAAATCAAATTCCCGAAAGCAGGTATACGCAGGTATAGTTGCTTTCGGGAACATTGTGCGCTCCGTAAGGGCGCTCTTATAAAATGCTAAATAAATTTTATTATGCGTATTTCTAACTCATGGCTAATGACCCTGCTGGGCTTGTGTATGACACTGGCACTGCAGGCACATGTCGGTCCCACTCGGGACGGCCGTCCAGTAAATACGCCCTCAGATCAGGTATCGTTCCGGAACAACTGTGATAATGCAGTAACCCAGATCGATCAGCAGATCAATAATGTACGGGCGCGTTTAACTACTGGTGGCGATGTTTGGTGGGATGGTAACGATGGACGTTACATTGTTCCTAAACCTCCTCCGGGTGTACCGGAAATTTCTTCCATTTTTGCCGGCGCTGTTTGGCTTGGTGGTAAAGATCCAGGTGGTAACCTAAAGATAGCTGCTCAGACCTATGGTCGTGGCAGTGGTGATTTTGATTTCTATCCTGGGCCGCTTAACCCAGGTGCTGATGACTACGAAGGTGGCCCTTTGGCAGACCCTAACCGTGGTACGATTGGTCGCGATACCTGTGCCCAGTGGGATAAGTTCTTTGTAGTCAGTGGTGCGAATATTGAAGCACACGTACGTGAATGGCGTAAAGCTGAAGCATTGGGCGAAACTTCTCTTGATCCAGAAACTATCCCTGAGGATATTCTTGGATGGCCAGCAAAAGGTAACCGTTTCTTTGAAGATATTCACCAGTTCCAACTACCGAATACACTTCAAGGATTAGCTGGTTTCTGGGATGTTGGAGTTGATGGTGAGTATAACCCAGACGAAGGTGATTACCCTATTATCGAGATTCGCGGCTGTCTGGACAAAGAGCCACAGTCTAATCCTGATGAAATGATTTTCTGGATCTACAATGATGCAGGTAACGATCACCGGGAAACTGGTTCTCCAAATAAAATTCAGATGGAGGTACAGGTGCAAGCCTTTGCTTACCAAACGAATGATGATATCAACAGTATGACCTTCCAGCGTTTTAAGCTGATCAACCGTGCAATTGAGCAGATTGACAGTACTTATTTCGCGATGTGGGTAGACCCTGATTTGGGGTGTTATACCGATGATTATGTAGGTTGTGATGTAGGCCGTAGTTTGGCTTATGTTTACAATGCTGACCAATTAGATGGTACCAATGGTTGTACTTGTGACCAGGGTGTCAATACTTATTGTGATGAAGTGCCGATTTTAGGTATTGACTATTTCCGCGGGCCATTGGATGAAATGGGTAACGAATTAGGTATGTCCTCTTTCACCTATTATAACAATGGTGCGGGTGTTCCTACACCTGCTCCGGGAACTACAGACCCCAATACACCGCAGGAATACTACAACTATCTATCAGGCCGCTGGCGTGATGGTACCCCTTTCACTTTTGGTGGCGATGCTTACCAGGAAGGTGGTCCTGCGATTCCTTACGCTTTCGTCGACGCTCCTAACGAAAATGGAGGTTGGTCAATGTGTGAAGAAGGTTTACCTGTAGGTGACCGTCGTACCATTCAGGCTTCTGGTCAGTTTACACTGTTTCCAGGTGCTGTAAATGAATTGATCGTCGGTGTTGTTTGGGTTCCAGACCAGGCTTACCCATGTCCTAGTCTTTCTCGTCTACAGAAGGCAGACGATGTAGCTCAGGATTTATTTGATGCTTGTTTCGAAATCACGCGTGGCCCTGATGCACCAGATGTAGATTGGGTAGAGCTTGATCGCGAAATTATTGCGGTATTCTCTAACGATACGCTTAGCTCAAACAACCGCTTTGAAGAATACCAGGAGCAAGGCTTGGGTATTAGCGATGGATTTGATAGCCTTTACCGTTTTGAAGGATACAAGTTGTATCAGTTCTCTGGCCCTAATGTGTCACTAGCTGATGTTGAAGATCCGGAAAAAGTTCGCTTGGTATACCAGGTAGATAAGCAGAATGGTATTGAGAAGATTTTCAACTGGGAAGCACTTAGCCCAGATGATAATCAGACACCAACAGAAGATGTTTACTTCGTTCCTGCATTGAAAGTTAATGGCGAAAACCAAGGTATTCGTCACACCTTCAAAATCACGGAAGATCAGTTTTCGGAAGGTGATCGCCGTTTAGTTAACCACAAAAAGTACTACTTTACGGCAGTTGCATACGCTTATAATAACTACCTGGAATTTGATCCTACCCGTCAGGGAGATCGTGGTCAGGAGACGCCTTATCTTGAAGGTGACCGGAATATTGGAGATGCAGAGAATGGTTTCTATACCGTAATCCCTCGTAAAATTCTGGATCGTAACCTTCAGGCGCAGTACGGAGATGGACCTGTTGTTACTCGTATTGACGGAGAAGGAACTGGTACTAATTTCCTAGATATCAATGAAGAAACTCGTACAGAGATAGAAAAACTGATTCAGGAAGATAATTCCGAAAGTTTCTCTGGTGAGGTTACCTACAAAGGAGGTTTCGGCCCGATTAATGTACAAATCTTTAATCCACTAGAGGTTATTGATGGCGAATACGAGTTGACATTTACGGATGATAACCTTGCAAATGACGAACTAGATTCGCCTGCATTCTGGACGCTTCGTAGTCTTACTGATGCTGCGGCTCCTGTAATTACGGCTGAAAAATCTATAGAAGACGTTAATGAGCAAATCATTCGTCAGTTTGGCTTCTCTGTAACGATTGCTCAGGTTGCTGAACCTGGTTCTGCACCTTATGATATAGAATCGAATGGTGCTCGCGGTTACGCTGAAGAATACCTAGATCCAGATGCACGTCCATGGCTTTTTGGTATCCGAGACAACTTGCCTATCACAACAGGTAACCCTGTAGTAGATGCAGTAATCTTCGATTTCATGGCCACGACTAATTCTACCGATGAAGACTTTGATCTTGACCCTAGTCAGTCACTTTCTGATATTGGTAATGGATTCATCGTGCCTTACCTTCTTACGAACTGGCGCGATAACGAAGCAGGTATCCCTTACTTGACACCAGCTTGGGTGAATTCAGCGAATAGCAACAATATTGTTCGTAACCAGACTGATCTGTCAGAGTTGAACAACATTGACATCGTCTTTACAAGTGACAAGTCACTTTGGAGCCGTTGTGTTATTGTTGAAACCATGAACCCTGCATATGAAGATGCTGGCTTTTTCTCAGAAGGTGAACGCAATATGTTCGACTTGCGTGACAAGCCTTCTGTAAGTAAAGAGGAAGGTGCTGATGGTCTGCCTGCGGTAGATACCAATGCTCCAGCAGGAGAGGAGAACGGTATGGGCTGGTTCCCTGGCTACGCTATTGACGTAGAAACAGGTGAGCGCCTGAATATTTTCTTTGGTGAGAACTCTGTATACAACGGATCATTAGGATTCGGTCCATCTAACGGTGGTGATATGATGTTCAACCCTGATGATAACTTCTTTGTGCCAACACCAGGTGGTGGGGTGTCTCCATTCAACTACGCAGTAGGTGGACAGCACTTTATTTACGTTACCAAGCAGCCTTATGATCGTTGTGCTCAGCTTTTAGAGCGTCTCGGTGATGGTAGCCCATTACGTAAGGTACTGGTCATGAAGGAGATCACTTGGGCTGGTATGATCGTTGGGGCTCCAGGAGGTGCTCAGATGACTTCTTATGCCGACGGTTTGATTCCTAGTGATGTGATCGTTAAGCTACGTGTAGATAATTCTTACGCAGTGAAAACTGGAACGGGTGAGTTTAATGGTTATCCTACCTACCGTTTCAAACTGGAAGGTAAAGAAGCTAGTGAGCTAGACGAAATTGGTTTGAATGAAGCACTTCAGTCAATCAATGTAGTTCCTAACCCTTACTACGGATTCTCTCAGTATGAGGATTCTCAGTTTGAGAATGTTGTTAAGATTTCTAACCTTCCGAGCAAATGTACAGTTACGATTTACTCGCTGGATGGCAAGTTTATCCGTAAGTATGATCGCGATGAGGTTGGAGCCACCCCTGATAGCCCTAACCGGGCTATTGAGTTGGCACAGGTCAACCCTGACCTGGAGTGGGATCTTAAAAACTTCCGCAGTATTCCGATTGCCAGTGGTGTCTACTTGATTCACGTTAGTGCTCCTGGACTAGGAGAGCGAACCCTTAAGTGGTTTGGTGTGAATCGTCAGTTTGACCCCTCCGGTTTATAAGAAATCAGTTGGCGTCTGGCTTTTGTAGGCCAGACGCCCTCTAACTGATTAATTAGAAGCGGAATCGCCCTTTTTGAGGGTTTTAAAAGATTAAGCAATACGTTCCTCGTAAGAGAGGAAATTGCTACATCCAAAAACAAAGTGCCAGGTTTTATTACTTGGGACTTCATTAATCTACGGTAATGAAAAGATCATTATACCTATTTCATCTTTGCCTTTTCCTAACAGCCTCCCTTTGGGCGGGTAACCCTGATCGCCAGGGTGAAGCTGGAGCAGTGCAGTTACTACTCAACCCTTGGGCGAGCAGTGCTGGCCTACATTCGATGAATACATCGTTCGTAAGAGGCGTAGAGGCTATTCGGGTTAATCCTGCGGGAATGGCCCGTGTTAACAAAACAGAGTTTTCACTCGGTAGTGCTAACTATTTACAGGGTGCTGATATTCAACTCAATGCACTGGGGCTTACCCAGAAGGTTGGTGAGAATAGCGCTTTTGGCTTCAGTCTTATGTCCGTTAATTTCGGAGATATTTTGGTGACAACCACTGAATTGCCTGATCCTGATCCTGATGGACCTACCTACAATATCAACTTCTTCAACATTGGCCTTTCTTATGCTCACGTTTTCGAGAATAAGGTATCGGTTGGTGTTACCCTTCGGGGGATCTCAGAGTCTACCTCTGATGTATCTTCTTTTGGTTTCGCAGTTGATGCTGGAGTACAATACGTAACCGGAGAAGATGACAACTTCAAGTTTGGCATCGCCTTACGTAATGTTGGCTCTCGGATGTCATTTACAGGCCAAGGTTTGGCAACTAACGCACAGGCGGCTGATGGTGATGCTTACAATTTGACTTTGTCTCAGCGTTCTGCTGGTTTCGAACTGCCTTCGATGTTGAATATTGGAGCTAGTTACGATTTCTTGATCGCAGAAGGTACTCATCGCCTAACAGCGCTGGGTAATTTTACAGCGAACTCTTTCTCTCGGGACCAGATAGGTGTCGGAGTAGAGTATGCGCTGAAAGAGCGTTTCATGTTGCGTGGAGCTTATAAATTAGAAGTTGATGCTGATGTGACGCAGGAGTCTGTTTACACTGGCCCTAGTGCTGGTGCGAGTATCAGTGTGCCTTTAAGCAAAGAACGTAAGAGCAATACGCTCTCAATTGACTATGCTTACCGGACAACTAAAGTTTGGGACGGTACACATAACTTTGGTATCCGTATCAATTTGTAGACAGCTATTCTCAAGGCTGTTTTTATTGTCACTGTATACACCTCTTGCGCGGCAACGCCTTTTTTCGTAACTTTGACGATGTAAAAGACAAGAACGTTTTCACCCTGTCTGTGAAAGCGTTCTTGTTTTTTTGTCTGTAGAAACAGACATCAAAACCTCTTTCCAGCTTTGAGCCGAAGAAGAAGTAGGCATACCCGCAAGCTTAGCAGGGTAATGGTTGGACAGGGATACTATTAATCGTAAAGACAAAGTCTGCGACTTGCTAGTGATGCTCTTTCACTGGTAATATGAGGCTTTGGTCTCTATAAAAAAGTACGCTGATCATTTAAATAGAAAATATCTGTTGATATGATCATGGATAAAAAATAGATGTTTATGTCAAAAGTAAGTTATCTGACCCCAGAAGGGTATGAGCGGTTGAAAGCCGAGTTAGAAGAATTAAAAACCACAGGCCGTTCGGAAGTTGCAGCAGCAATAGCAGAAGCACGTGAAAAAGGTGATTTGTCAGAAAATGCCGAGTACGATGCTGCAAAAGAAGCACAGGGACTGCTGGAAATGAAAATCAATGAACTGGACAAGGTGATGGCCACCGCCCGCGTATTGGACAGTAGCCAATTAGATACTTCTCAAGTAACGGTTCTTTCTAAAGTAACAATCAAGAACCTCAAGCTGAAAAAAGAGATGACCTACCACCTCGTTTCAGAAAGTGAAGCTGATTTAAAAACAGGAAAGATATCAGTAAGCTCTCCGATAGGTAAAGGGCTACTAGGAAAGAAAGTTGGAGATATTGCTTCCGTGGAGACACCTCGAGGTAGTATTGAATTTGAAATTTTAAATATCACCATCTAATTACCTCTTTCGAATGTCAAGTATCTTCACAAAGATTATTAGTGGGGAAATCCCTTGCTACAAGATAGCAGAGACAGCGGATTTTCTGGCTTTTTTGGATATTCGTCCTCGTGCGGAAGGGCATACCTTGGTTATTCCTAAAGTAGAAGTCGATTATATTTTTGATTTAGCCCCCTCTACTTATACCGCATTGTGGGATTTTGCCCGAAAGGTAGCTGCTGGTGTAGAGGCTGTCGTTCCTTGTGAACGTATAGGTGTTGCAGTGATTGGCTTGGAAGTGCCTCATACGCATATCCATCTGGTGCCAATAAATAAAGTAGGGGATATCAACTTTGAGCGTCCTCCGGTAGTCGTTGATGAGGATAATTACAAGGCATTGGCAGCCAAGATAGCGGCGGCTGTTAAGATTTAACCCTATTTGGATTATCTTTAAGAAAGGCTTCCCAGCCTTGGTGACGTTTACCGGAACCAAGGCTGTTCTTTGTTTGGTAGTAGTGGCATAGCGCAGCTCCAAGGGCATCTGTAGCATCTAAAAGTTGCTTGCTTAGGTCTATTTTTAATTCCTGCTCAAGCATTGCTGCTACTTGCTCTTTAGAGGCGTTGCCATTGCCTGTAATAGACTGCTTTATTTTTCGAGGAGCATACTCCTGTACGGTAAGTCCGCTGGTCATAGCTGCTGCAATAGCTACCCCTTGTGCCCTACCAAGCTTTAGCATAGATTGGGCATTTTTGCCATAAAAGGGAGCTTCTATCGCCATTTCCCGAGGTTTATGGTTGAAAATGACCTGCTTGAGCCGTTCGAAAATACGTTGTAGTCGTTCTTCGTGGCTAGGTAGTTTACTCAGGTGAATAACTCCCATTTCCAGCACCCTGAGTTTTTTGCCATCTACCTCAACTACGGCAAAACCAAGTACGGTTGTGCCGGGGTCGACACCTAGTAAGCGGTAAGGAGATGATTTGGTTGCTGAAGACTTGGCCATAATGTAGTTCGAAGACAAGTTTAAAGGCTGCTGAATGAGCCGTTGTGTGACGAATCGCACAAGTTAAACAAAATGTTGAAAATAAAATACATTGACCACCAAAAAATTGGTAAAAACGCTTATTGAATTTTTCTCACCAAGTCGGCGTAGGCAACTACGGAGGATGCTGGGGGTTGGTTTGTTGCTGCTATTGTTCTGGCAAATTACACAGGAAGGAAGACTGGAAGATTGGGTGGAGAACATTAAGTCGGCCAGAGCAGATGGTAATCGGCTGGGGTATCTTTTTCTGGCACTGGGTTTAATGCCACTTAATTGGTTGTTGGAAACGGCTAAGTGGAGGCAACTCTTACTTACAGATTGGCGACCAGGTTGGATATCTTCGTTAAAGGCGGTACTTGCAGGAATAAGTGTTTCTATTGCTACCCCCAACCGGATTGGAGAGTATGGCGGCCGTGCTATACTAGCTCCTGCCTCTCAAACTGCTAATGTTGTTTTTAGCTCCCTGATTGGAAGTCTTTGCCAATGGGTAGTATTTTTGGCTTGTGGTTGGCCTGCTTTATGGTTGATTCTTGGCGCTTATTACAAATGGCCCCTGTGGCTAAAGCTGGGGGTGAGTTGGAGTGTGCCTCTGATCTTGATACTACTTATAGGCTTATTGAAACAGCCGTGGTTGGCAACCTGGTGGAAGTCAAAGGTTGTTAAATATCGGTGGTGGCGATGGCTTAGAAAAAAAATAGGAGAAGGTAAGCCGCTTGAGTATCAGCAAGTGGTTTGGGCGATGGCATTTGCTTTGTTACGTTTCTGGGTGTATTCTTTCCAGTATTTATTATTGTTATGGTTTTTTAAGCTGTCTTTAAGTTTTGAGCAAGGGATGCAAGGAGTTTTTAGCATCTATTTAATACAAGCAGGTATACCACTCCCTCCTGGCTTCAGCGTTATTACTCGTAGTGAACTGGCATTGCTGGTATGGGGGAGTGAAACATTAGCACCATTAAGTATTGTAAGTGCTACTTTTACCTTGTATATTATCAACTTGGTTATTCCTGCTTTATTTGGGGCCTTGCTGATTTTGAACAAAAAAAAGTAAAGGGTAAATGTGTTGAACTTTTTCAATTATGATTAATTAATATTAATAGCTTGCAAAACCCTGACTGATAATGAAATATAGAATTGCCAACCTCTGGATTTTTGTAGTTTTTCTCCCACTTTTACTGGCTTTTAGCCCAACAGTTAACCAGGGGTCTTCACCGGGAATAGAGCCTTGTAATACGAGTAATGATGTTTTTGAAGCAGGAGAGGAACTCGTGTACAAAATCTATTACAATTGGAATTTTGTTTGGTTATCAGCAGGCGAAGTCGTTTTTAGGGTTTATGACGATGGGGATGATTTTCACCTTTCTGCCCGTGGGCGTACCTATTCATCTTATGAGTGGTTTTTTGAGGTGAGAGATAATTACGACAGCTATATTAGCAAGGAGACTTTGCTGCCACGTTTATCCATTCGGGATATTAAGGAAGGCAACTACGAACGCTACGATAAAGTGACTTTTGATCAAGCCAATCAAACGGCAGTTTCGTTAAAAGGCCGCAGTCGGTCTGAAGCTACTCCAGAAAATTTCAACCTGGATGGTTGTATGCACGATATTCTCTCGATCATGTATTACCTACGTAATGTAGAAGTTTCGTCCTTGCGGACGGGGCAGGAAGTGCCAGTTAAAATATTCTTTGACAGAGAGACCTACCCTTTGAAAGTCAAATACCTTGGGGCGGAAGACAACACTAAGGTAAAAGGCATGGGCCGTTATAAGACCTACAAGTTTAGCCCGCAACTCATCGCTGGTGAAGTGTTTAAAGAAGGAGATGAGATGTCTGTATTTGTATCTCGCGACAAAAACAAGATTCCTGTATTGATTGAATCTCCTGTTTCGGTAGGTTCTGTAAAGGTTGTTTTGAAAAGCTACAAAGGTTTGAAATACGATTTTACTGCTAAAGTGAACTAATAACTATGCGATCAAAATTGGGCTTAGGTGTTTTATTGGCACTGGTGTTTTTGGCAGGATTGTGGATGAGCTACCAGTGGTTCAACTCAAGGCCGCGTGAATCGCAGCAAGTGGAATCGACGGTACTCTTAGAACGAGTCCGGGAGGTATGTCAACTTGTAACTGTAGAAGGGCAATTCACCGAGCTGTATACAGAAACAAACTTAAAGGAAGTCACGCTTTATCTACCTATACCTACTTATTGGGAGTTTTCCAAGCAGGCTCTGCTAGAAGTGAAAGGTCGAGTGTTGGTGGGGTACGATATGGAGCAAGTGAGCATCAAGGTCGATAGTACGGCCGGTCAAATTGTTCTTAGTAATTTGCCTGAGCCCTCCATTTTGGCGATTGACCACGAGATCAGCTACCGTAACCTGGAAGAGAGTTTTTTTAATAGTTTTACTCCCGAAGATTATACCCAGCTTAATCGGAATGCTAAAGAAGTTTTGCGCCGCAAAGCAGAGGAGAGTGATCTATTGGATAAGGCGCGAGAAGAAGGTAATGCTATGTTGGATGCAATCACTTTTATGGCCAAAAGTATCGGTTGGGAAGTGATCTATGAAAAACCAACCGGCAAGCTGCCAGCGCCAAAAATGGCGAATTAATAATGTCTGTTTATGCTTGCTGAAACAAACTACCAACCTTCGTGGGCGTCATCCTTTCCTAAACTGACGATAGCAGAAAGTACTCGTCTGGGAGGCGTTAGTCTTCCTCCATTTTCCTCCTTGAATTTAGGCTTGTTTACGGATGATAAAACAGCATTTGTAAAGCAAAACCGCGAACGCTTCTGTAGAGAGCTGAATTGGGATACCTCCAGGCTGGCAGGCTCTTTTCAGGTGCATAGCGATCAGGTATTACGGGTGAATACTCCAGGTGAATGGGAAGGGTATGACGCTTTGGTCACCAACCGGCCAGATATATTGCTAAGTATTACGATTGCGGATTGTACCCCCGTTTTGATTTATGATCCGATAAGTCAATCCGTAGGAGCAGCCCATGCAGGATGGAAGGGCACAGCAGGCCAGATTGCTGCCAAAACCATGATGTTGATGCGTGATGCTTATGGGACTCGTCCGGAAAACTGCTGGGTATATATAGGTACCTGTATTGCAGAAAGAGATTTCGAAGTAGACGCAGATGTTGCCGATCATTTTTCGGAAGAAGATAAGCGCTGGCATCCTCAACGGAAGAAATTTTTGGTAGACTTGAAAAAAGCTAACCGTGATCAATTTTTGCACTTGGGGGTTGCCCCCAGCCAAATAGAATTATCCCCATTTTCAACAGTTGAAGATAATGATCGGTATTTTTCTCACCGTGCAGAACGAGGATCAACCGGGCGAATGCTTGCGGTAATAGGGCTGAAACCTTAAAAGTGGCCTTATTAAAAAATTGCCCTGCGTTCTTTGAATGTTTGCCAGATATTTGAAGACGTACTTTTTAGTACTTCTTGATCTTCTGCTTTTTTCTCTGCTGTTCGATGAGGAAAAGTAAGGATGAACTTGACTCCTACCTCTTGGGATTCCAAGCTGATTGTTCCTTTATGAATTTCCATTACCTTTTTAGCAATCGCTAGCCCCAGGCCAGTACCCTGGTAGGTTTCTTTGGTAGGTAGCCGGTGGAAAGGTTCAAAAATTTTATCCTGATATTTAGAACTGATTCCTATACCATTATCCTGTACCGTAATCTGAAGCCCTTCCGGGTGACTCTTTGCACGGAGCTGGATGTGCTTGACTTTACTTTCATTATACTTGAGGCCGTTTTCTACCAAGTTCTGAAGAATCATGCCGAGTAAGGTAGCGTTACCAATAAATTTGTGCCCTTTGTCCTCTGTTTCAATGATTATCTTTTCGTCATCTTTCGCAAACTGTTGCTGCGTTTTGGCGAAAATTTCAGCAACTGAAAGTTCTTCGGTCGGCAATTGTTTACTATCCAGATGTGCGAGAGAGAGTAGGTCCTCCGTAAGTGCGTGCAAGGTTCTTGCGGAGTTCCCAACTTGTTCTATGTAGTCTTGTACCGCAGCAGTGTCTTTTTCACTGTTGGCCAATAAGGCTAAATCTGAGAAAGAGACAATTTGTCGAAGCGGCGTTCGTAAATCATGAGAAACCATATAATTTAGACGGCGAAGCTCGTCATTCGAGGTTGACAATTCTGCTAGAAGCTGCTTGTTTTTGCGTTTGGTTTGAACTATTTCTCTAATAAAGCTATCTGTAACGTAAATCAAACCGGTACAGACAGAAAGGAATATAACGGTATCATTGATAATGGTAGAAAAAGTGAGGCCAATGTTAAGCTGATAGTAATTGATCAGTTGAGCAGCTACAAATAATATCAGCACATAGAGCATCATTGATAATTGCCACAAACGAGTTCGGAAAAACATCACACTGAGGAGGATCATTAGGAAAAACGCGTATTCACCACGTACTTCTCCTTTGCTAAGGATAATCATAGTGAAAAATAAAAGAGGATAGCCTATGTAAGTTAGCCTTCTCGCCAGGTATGGTTGCTGGAAGTACTGTAGAACGTAAAGAAAGGTGTTGAATAATAATACCGACCCTCCACAGAACATCATTGTATAATCACTTGTGAAAAAGTTGACTATGATAAAACAACATGCACTGATGTTGGAAACCAATAGGAGAAGGTTTAGGTAGCGAGTCTTATGGTTGTCCCAAGAAGAAAAATCTGGGTTTTCACCTAATTGGGATAAGTACTCTAGCGCCTTGGTAATCTTGTGTGTGATGTTTACCGGGGTCATAAGAAAGTCAACTACATTTGACCCTGAGAAGGATCAATTGTATGTGTTTGCGCTGTGAAGCAGTGTGTTTGTTCAATTAAAGCAAGTAAAGCAAATCAAGCAAGTAAATATAAGCTTAATCTTTATTTGTACGATGAAAAGCAGAGGATGTTACTGATTACAGTCTAATTCATTGATTTTGGGAATTATTTCCTTTTGCCAACGCACATAGCCGTCGGCATTCATATGGAGACTGTCCTGGGTGAAGATGGTACTTATTGGGTAATGACTAATAGAATCCAGCATACTGGGGCCAATGTCCAAAAATTGAATGTCAGGATTGTTGAGCCTTCGAATAAAGCGATCTATCATCTGGTTTCCCTTTTCAAATTCCGGCCACAATGCCCAGCGGGCAGGCGAAGGTTTCATGCTTACATAGAGCACTTTACTAGAGGGAGACTTGATCAGTAGCAGTCGCAGGAAGGTGCGAAAAGAGGCCAATACATCTTTTGCTTTATAGCCATCGGTGATATCATTTTCGCCACAGTAGAGCACCACGATTTCCGGTTGGTACGGGGTAATCAAATCATCAAAAAAATAGTTGACTTGTGGCAAAGTAGAACCACCAAAGCCATGATTGAGGATTTGATAAGGAAGCGTATCAAGGTCCGTTACCATTGTTTTCCACATTCGAATACTGGAGCTGCCCGTGAATACAATGATGCCAGTGCTATCGACGAGATTGGTATCCTGAGCTCTAAACTGTTCCATAACGGGCACGTAGCCCAGGTAGGTAGAGTCGAAAGAGATAATAATATTTTCGGGATCGTCAAGCAGTGCCCGCATCCCTTGAAAACGAGGCGAACAACTTAAGATACTCAACAGGAGGATGGCCAGAATTCTTTTCATAATCGTTTATACTTCTCTTCTTCGGTCAATTAGACGAAGAAAGATAACAGAGGTTCTGTTTTTAGGATACTTTTTATTAAAAATTTAACACATGAACGACTTCTAACGTGCTGCGTTTCTCTAATTAATTGTCCAAGGATAAAACTAATTGATCATAGGCAATGCAGACATTTTCCGGTAACAGTTTTTCTACGTCCTGGTGAGCACCCATCTTATGGCTGAGGTGTGTCAGGTAAGCCTGTTGTGGGTTGATTCGCTCAATAAGAGCGAGTGCTTCCTTTAATTTTAGGTGGCTATGATGGTCTTCATGGTGCAACGCACTGATGACGAGTATCTGCAAGTTATCCAGTTTTTCCAATTCTTTATCAGTAATCCGCTTAATGTCGGTGAGGTATGCAAAGTTGCCTATCCGATACCCTTGAATGGGTAAACGCCCATGGAAATAGCGAATAATGCCGATATCAAAATCACCTATCTGGATAAGTTCTTTTTGATTAGTATGGTGCAACTCAAACCGAGGAGCGCCCGGATAAGGGTCTTCTGCAAAAGCATAGGCAAAACGTTCCTGTAGTTCTCCGGCAACTCTTTCGTCGCAATAGATAGGCATAGGGGTGAGTTGCCGAAAAATAAAAGGTCGGACATCATCGAGGCCAATGATATGGTCGTTGTGTTCATGCGTCAGCAATACGGCGTTGAGGTCAGTGACTCCGGCACGTAGCATTTGCTGCCGGAAATCCGGTCCCGCATCAATGACAATTTGCTGGTTTTCTTTACGTAATAGAACGGCTACTCGTAATCGGTTGTCCCTGGGGTCTGTTGATTGACACACAGAACAGGAGCAACCAATTACGGGTATTCCCTGTGATGTACCTGTTCCTAAAAAAATAATTTCCATAATAGTTGTGACTTTCTAACAATACACCGTCTTAAAAGCAAGTAAACACCCAAGGCAATAAGGTGGTTAACTCCACAGCATAATAACATCCCAAAAGGGAAACTACACAAATATCCCAACAACGAAGCCTGCTAATTTTTATGCAATGTTTTCGCAGGCATAATCCCACGAACATTTTTCCAGAGCGCCTTTGTTTGATAAAAGGCCCAAAAGTTATCCCAAGCAGAGGCTCCAGCCTCTGCTTTTTTTATGTCCACTTATTGCGCAGAAAATAGATTACGATTTTTCTGAGTTTTTCAAATAGTTAACACGCTTGAATTGAATCGCTTAGCTAACTATTATGAAAAACAACCACGTAGTAGACGCGAAGCGACCACGTAGTAGCGGCGTAGCCAAATCGCAATCTATTTTTGTGCTGTTTCTTAAAAAATAGCGGTCACTTGTGCTCGCCCTACGTGTACCGTATTGGCCTGACCTGTTTGTCGTCCCTCGTAGGTGAGCGTCATCTGTAGGTAACGCCCTAGCTGGCGGGTGAGGCTGGCATTCCATATCCAGTTGCGGCCAGGTTGTAACCCATTGAGCAACACAAAGCCAATCGGGGATCGTGGATCACCGTCAAGTTGGAGTTCTACATAACGGGCACTGGCCCGCATCCACTGCTTATAGTTGCCCTCTAGTTGCAGTTCGTGACGTTGTAGGTGTTCATCCGTATTCTCCAGGTTGTTTTCCTCTTCTTGTAGAAGGTATGTCAGCGTAAGGCGATAGTCTTGTCCCGGCTGATAACTGAGTGCTGGCTGTAACCTGTAGCCCAAAAGCTGATAGTCTTTGTTGTTGAAAAACTCCGAATCGGCGCTGCGTTCCGTGCGGGCACCTTCCATTCGGAAGGTAGTCGCATTGTTCAAATTCCAACGTGCCCTCATAACTGTACTGCGTAAAAGGCGGCTCTCAAAACCTGTGGTGGGGACCTGCCTGCGGGGCTGGAGGTTGTATTCCAGTTGCAAATCGTACTTAGTGGATCGCCGGTTGAAGAACAGCAAGTGGCGTTGATTAGCACTCACCGCAACGAGGGCACTATCAGGTAGCGACAACTGAAAAGGATTCCAGCTTTGTACCCCTGGGAATGCTCGTACCTTGCGGTTGACAGATAAGCTGGATTGCCAGGAAAAACGGTTTGCAAACTTTTGCCAGCTCTTTTCTGTTTTTGCCCACCAGCGGCTAGGGTCAATTTGTAGACTCTGGTTAAGCGTGACGTTGTCGGTGCGGATAAAATCGTCAGTAAAGATACTTACACGGATGTGGTCAGCGATATCGGGAAAGGGGGCAATTTCCATCTCGTTGGGTTGGATTTTACCATCGTTGTTGTAGAGGCTGTCTAGCCAAATGTACTGCCCTTGACCAGCACCTACAAAGAGATAGATGAATTCGACCCTAGGCTCTTGCCCCGAACCAATCTCGTAGGTGGTGTTACTGCGTATTCCTCCTTTTAATGCGTTGGCCGTTACATCGATCCGCCCGAGCAAGGTTTTTGCGGGCTCCAGATCGGTAAGCTCGGTGTCGAGAATTTTTAGTTCACGGTAAGTGAGGTTGCCACTGGTGTTAAAGGACTTACTTGGCCGCCAGCGGCCGTTGATTTCTCCTTCTTGAGCACGACTAGCGGTGCGGAATTCGCTCCCTTGTGGCTGGTAATCCGTCCGGTCTCTAAAGCTGGCACCCCATTGCCATTGTTCCTGTTCGGGGCTTTGCAAACTGGCGATGTAGCGTTGGAAGTAAAAGCTGCTCAATTCCAGTTCAGTACTTCCGTTAGTAGTGCGTTCGCTTTTTTCTTCTTGCGCGCTCAGGTTGAGTTGCCAATTGTTCCAGCGGGTAAATTTCTTTCGGAGCTGTAGGTTTGGTCGGGTAAAGCGGGTATTGAGCACAGGAGTTGTACTGTTGAGCCAGCTGTTACTTCCGTTAATTTCCCAGCCTTTGATTTGCCAGCGCAATTCGGCCGCGTGGCGCTGGCCCTCGTATAAAGAGTCACGTAAAAAACTAGACCAGCGATACCTGACTTGGCCTTTGTCTGGATGTCCTACCGCCAGATTGACGCCTGCAAGCTGTTCTTCAGCCGGAGCTGTATTGCCAATGCCGTTGACAGAAGCCAAGCTCCAATCTCGCAAGAACTCTGGCGAGCGATAAGGGTTGATAGCCCTGAAGTTTTCCTGCACCCATTCATATTCAGCGCCTCCCTGTAGTTGCCAGCCGGTAGAATCGGTGCCTAATTGCCATTTTTGATCCCAGTCCAGCCGGGTAGCGATGCCGTTGTCGTTGTTGGCATCCAAGCGACTAAAGCGGTTGAGGTCTTCCTGGCTGTAGCCTAATTCAGCCCGGATTTCTCCTTGTTTGCCCACCTGGTAGCTTCCCCCCGTTGTAATGAGCCGCTGCAACTTGGGAGCGGTGAGCTGGCGAATCGGAGAATAATTACCTAGTGGGCTACAATCACTTGGATCAGGGGCAACCCAGCGGAAGGCTCGCTCATTGGCCGTAAGGGCAGGGTCGAGCACATAGTTGCCTTGGCCTTCGCCCACAAAAGCAAAACTAGCGACCAGAAGGCCTTCGTTGTCAAAACGTAAAAACTGGTAAAGGCTGTCCACGCCGTTGCAAGAAATGAGTGTGTCTACCGTCGAGTAAGTAGCACGTTGGCTATCTGGAGCATCCAGGTTGTTGATTGTTGAGATAAACGCATTTGAGAGTTGGTCGCCAGCATCTTGGAGGCGTTGGCGTTCGTTGTCGCTGAGCTCCAGGTCGCCGGTAGCTGTTTTACTATCTTGTTGACTATAGACGTTTACGTAAGCTTTCCAACGGTCTCTTTGATAATGAGAGCTGCCTGCGTACAAAGAACGGAGGTATCGCTGGTCGGCATACTCAAATTCGACCGCTATCCTACTGTCTTTGGTGACCAATCTACGGGCAGTAAAAGTAACTTCTCCCTGGTTGTAGTCAATGGTATAATCCGCATCACGGCCACGTTGAAGGGTTTGCCCATCCAGAATTACTTTTTCCGTTCCTGCCAGAACAATGATAAATCGTTCACCACTGCCGCCTTGTAGTTTGTAAGGTCCTTGGTTGCCCTCCTGGGTGATCAGCTGTTGGCGACGAAATTGCCCTCGGGCGATGGCCACGCTCGCTGAGTTACTCCAACTTCCTCCCTGATCGTCTAGCCGACTTGTGCTAAAGGTGGCTCCTTCCAATTTTTTAAAATATTGCAAAAAATAACTATCAGGACTACGTAGTTCATAGTCTCCTGCCGTCAGTTGAGTGCGGTCTTTTTCTAAACGAATAAAAATGCGGTCGAAGTCGCGTAGCTGTCGTGTATTGCCTTCCGGCTGAATAGGGAGGTTTTCATCTGTAATGGCTGCCGTGACTTGGATGCCATCTCCAATTTCTCCTGCGAGTTGGAGGTTGAAGCTGGAGTTGAGGACCAAATCCTGTCGATTACCGAAGGAAAGGCCACGACTAAAACTGCCACTATAATTAAGGCGTTGCCCATCGAGCAAGCTGCCGTCGCGAGCATAGGGATTATAATTGCCAATGATGAGGCCCGTGGGGTTGTCTTCTAGTTGAGTGGTGTCGAGCAACGAAAAAGGAGCGGTTAGTTGGTAGGGCAATACGCGGTAACGCAGTAGAATACTGTCTTCTGAAGCGGGTTTGAGCCAACGAAACTCCTGTTGTTCGAAAGTGTAAAAACTACTGTCGTAAAGGGTGCCGGAAGCCCGGAATGCCTGAATGCTAAAGGGAACGACGGTTAAGCTGTCCAGCGTAAAACTACCTTCGGAGGCTACCCATTGATAACGTTGATTATTCCAGCTACCATTCTGGGCTTGTCCTGGCAGTGCCAAGAAAAGACCTATTGTCAATAGGTACCAGCAGCGTAGCAGTTTTCTAATCATTAATTCTTATTGCGCAAAAAGCAAAGGCTCCATTTGTTTTGTTCCTCATGGAACGGGAGAATGAAAAACTTATTGGATAGCAAGAATTCCCTATCTTTCGAATCCTCAAGTCTACTCTTATTATGAAGAACTATTTACTACCCGTTTTTTTGTTACTGATGTTCACCTTTCCTCTTTTGGGTCAGGACAAGGACAAAACTCCGCCAACAATTACGGAATATACCAAAGATTGTACTGCCTATTCTGGCTATTTTAATTTTTACTGGCAGGAAAGTAGTGGCAAGCTGTTGTTGGAAATCACGCGTTGGAACGAAGAGTTTCTCTACGTTAACAGCCTTACGGGTGGTGTGGGTTCAAACGATATTGGCTTAGACCGGAATCAACTGGGTTCCGACCGGATCGTCAAGTTTGTTCGCTCAGGCCCTAAGGTGCTGATGGTTCAACCGAACTATGAATACCGTGCAGTGAGTGACAATATCGAAGAGCAACAATCTGTAAAAGATGCTTTTGCGCAGTCGGTACTGTTTGGTTTCAAAGCGGTAGCTATAGAAGGTGACCGATTGCTGGTAGATTTAACCCCTTTTTTGCTACGTGATGCCCATGATGTGATTGGCCGCCTAAAGGGCAATAAGCAGGGGACTTATAAAACGGATGCTGCTCGGAGCATGATCAACCTGGAACGCTGTAAGAGCTTCCCGAAGAACAGTGAATTTGATGCGCTGGTAACTTTTGTTGGCGATGCTACGGGGCGTGATATCCGGTCGGTGACGCCCAATGCGGATGCCGTTTCGGTGAGTCAGCACCACAGCTTTGTAGAATTACCAGATGATGGTTATGAACCGCGAGTTTATGACCCTCGTTCGGGATATTTTCCTTTTAGCTATTACGATTACGCTACGCCTATTGACCAACCGTTGGTGAAGCGGCTGGTTACCCGACATCGTTTGGCAAAAAAAGATCCTTCTGCGGCTATTAGTGATCCGGTAGAGCCTATTGTCTACTACCTGGATCGGGGTACACCAGAACCTATTCGGTCGGCCTTGTTGGAAGGCGGCCGCTGGTGGAACGAGGCTTTTACAGCAGCAGGTTATCGCAATGCCTTTCGGGTAGAAGTACTCCCTGCGGATGCTGATCCGATGGATGTGCGCTACAATGTTATCAACTGGACACACCGGAGTACCCGTGGCTGGAGTTATGGCAGTTCTGTGGTTGACCCCCGTACGGGCGAGATTATCAAAGGCCATGTGTTACTGGGGAGTTTGCGGGTTCGCCAGGATTTTCTCATTGCTCAAGGCTTGGTTGCTGCTTACGAAAACGGAGACGAAGCCGATCCTCGCTTGTTAGAGATGGCACTAGCAAGGTTGCGGCAACTTTCGGCACACGAAATTGGCCACACTTTGGGCTTGGCGCACAACTTTGCTGCCAGCTACAATGATAGGTCATCTGTGATGGACTATCCACATCCTTATATTCGTATTGATGCTGATGGTAGCATTGCCTATGACCAAGCTTATGATACGGGTATTGGCGCTTGGGATAAGCGGACGATTATGTATGGTTACCAGGATTTTCCGGAAGGACAAAACGAAGCTGATGGCTTGCAGGCTATCTTGTCTGAAAACCGTCAGCTTGGGCTTAAGTATATTTCCGATCCGGATGCTCGGCCAGTAGCAGGCGCTCACCCTCATTCACATCTTTGGGATAATGGACAGTCTGCTACGGAGGAGCTACGTAGGTTGAGTTTGTTGCGGAAGCGGTCAATGATTAATTTCAGCGAGAAGAATATTGCAGTCGGCGCACCGATGTCTACACTGGAAGATGTACTGGTTCCTATCTATTTTATGCATCGTTACCAAACGGAGGCTGTTTCTAAATTAGTTGGAGGAGTTGATTATTCTTATGCTGTACGCGGAGAAGGTAAGGTGGAAACAATAGAGATTATTCCTAATCAAGAGCAACGCAACGCTTTCAAAGGCATGTTAGAGACGCTTGACCCTGATTTTCTAATGATTCCAGAACATATCTTGGCACTTATCCCACCTCAAGCTTATGGTTATCAGCGTGGGCGTGAACAATTCAAAGTTCATACAGGAATAACACTGGACCCTTTGGCAGCTGCCGAGGCTTCGGCTGATTATACTTTCAAGTTTCTACTCAACCCACAGCGTTTGGCACGCTTGGTCGAGCAATCTGCCCGTAAGCCTTATTATTTGTCGGCTACTGAAGTGATGGCCACTACTCGTAAGCAATTACAAGACGAAGTTGCCAGTGGTGCCGGTAATTACCAGCATGCATTGGCCAGAGTGGTAGAACAACGTTTCGTTTACCATTTGATGACGGTCGCTGCCCGAAATGATATCCAACCACAAGTCGCCGCCGCTGCGCTTTCGACCTTGATAGATATAGAGGCTCTGATCCCTGAACGCCTCACGGCGACGGCAACAAATAGCCCTGACAGGGCACATTTACGTTATCTGCGGGAACAAATTCAGCAATTCCGGAGGTCGCCAGAACAATTTAAGGTTCCTGCAGCTCCAGGCTTGCCCGATGGCTCTCCGATTGGTTGTGGTGGCAGGATGTAAATACGGATGCGTGGCAGGACGACCTGATACATTAAAGTATAGGGTACTATATGAGCACAAAGGCTGTTAGAAATACGGACAGTGCTCTAGCTTATACTGAGTAGCTCATTTGTCAACAGAGCGAACAATAGCAATCTTAGTCTTGATCGTATTCTTGGTCGCCAACAGATTAGGGAGTGATTTTCTATTGGGAAAACGAGTATAAGTGAGTGTTGTTGGCTTGTTGAATGATGAATCGATACCTTGGGGGCGGTCGGCGATTTTTTTCGAGATAGGGCTTGTCGAGCTGCCTCTAACACTATAGCCATCAAGTAGAGAAGAGGAAGGCTGCTGAAGAGCAAGATGATTTTGAGGTAAAAAAGGAGATGTCTGCTGTCCGTAAAGGAGGTGTGCCGTGAGTAGTAGGCATACGGGTGCTAAAAAGAGTTTCATACAATTAGGGTTTAGTGAACAGAGCTGTGTGTGTTGGCAAGAGGGAAAAACGACTTTAGACAAATAAAAGCAAGAAGCTGGATAATGGTAGGTTTGATGGGATGAACGGTAGGTTTGATGGGATGAATGGGGTGGTTTTGAAACAAAAACGACTACGCCTCCTTGTGTTTTGAGGAAAAAGTGCAAACGATGAAAAAGAAAATACGCGTATTGATTGTCGAAGATGAGTTTATAACCTTGGATGCATTGAGGGATGAGTTGGAAGATATTGGTTACGAAATATCAGGAGATGCCATGCGTGCTGATGAAGCTTTGGTGATCCTGGAGCGTGGCGATACGGATATTGCCATATTAGATATTCACCTCAAGGGCAGTGAGTCTGGGATTTGGCTAGCTGCTCGAATCCGGGATAAATACAAAATTCCGTTTATTTTTCTTTCTGCTTTTAGTGACCAGCATACGATTGCGAAGGCGGCTGAAACAAAGCCTTCCAGTTATTTAGTCAAGCCTTTTACCTCTGCTGATTTGTACACATCCATTGAGTTGGCCTTGCTTACTCACGCCAAAAATGTAGAGGAACTACATTTACCAGCGTCTCATACCAAGGTTACGAATGAACTACTCATAAGAGACAGCATTTTTGTAAAAGACGATCTTACTTACAAAAAAATCTTGATCAGAGACATTTTGTACGTAGAAGCTTTCAAGAATTACCTAGAGCTTTACCTTCCACAAGGGAGTCATGTAATTCGTTCTACGCTCAAAGAGTTTCTTGCTGTTTTACCTGCCGAGTATTTTATGCAGACGCACCGTTCTTTTGTTGTGAATATGGAGAAGATTGATGAAGTAGGGGCCAATTTTTTGCAAATTGGCACAGCAAAAATACCGATCAGCCGCAATCAGAAAGAGGAGGTTTTGAGTCGCTTGAAGTTTTATTTCTAATGAGCTTGGCTAAAGTCAAGCTTAGCGTTTTGGGGGTAAATGAAATTCTCCAACAAGCGCTATCTAATATTCCAATCAATGATAACTATTGAAGGGATGACTAAGTATTGTCAATGGCAGTTTGGGGCAGTAGTGTTGGTTGCAGTATGTGTCTTGGCAGCCCCTTTAAGTGTGCGTGCCCAAGACGATTGGGTTGACAGTATCCACCTTGAATTGTTGCAAGCCGAAGCCGCGCACCAAATAGTCCTTTTTCAGTCACTTGCTGAATACTACCACCCACGGCAGCCAGATAGCAGTGCCAGATATGTTCAGCGCATGGTCCGCATGGCTGAAGGCTTTGCAGACCCTGCTGCTGCATCAGAAGCATGGCGAATGGTAAGCTCTGTTTACATAAAAAGAAGCCAAATAAAGGAGGCTTCGGATTATGCTAGGCGGGCTTTAAAGCAACTGGAGAACTGCACGTCGCCCGCCTGTTTAGAGGAAAAATACGAGGCAGCTAGCGGGTTGGACTATTGCTTGACAAGACAAGGGAAACACGGAGAGGCCGTAGATGTCCTTTTACCCTTGCAGGCTTTTGAGAAGGAATTCGGGAAGGAGAAAAAAGCCATGCTTTGTCTTAGGCTAGGGGAGTCGCTCAATGAAATTGGAGATTATGATGAGGCCTTGGCTCAATTAAACAAGGGGTTGGCCTACAGTCGGGAGTTAGGAAATAGAAATACAGAACAGGAAATACTGGCCATCATATCGATTACGTATTATTATCTGGGCGACCTGGATAAATCCGTACGGATTGCTAAAACAAGCCGCGCAATTGCTAGTGAACTCCAGAATAAGAATGCTGAATGTTATTTGCTATACATTATTGCTGATACTTATGTAAGTCTTGCGCTCTACGATAGTGCAAGGCACTATTTTGAGCAATTACGAGAAGGATCTCTTGCGCTTAATAATGATGATTACTATGGATTTGCCATTGGCGGCTTATTTCGTAATGCGCTCTTGCAGGGGAATGATAACCTGGAAAAATACGCAAGAGCAGCTAAAGAGATTCTGGAGAACGGAAAAACCTATCAACAGTTACACGTCAAGCGCAATATTTACAGTTCGTTCAGTGATTATTATTTACAAAAAGGTGATTACCAAAAAGCAGAGGAATATGCCTTGAATCATCTTCGTCATGTTCGGAAATTTGAGGCGGATACTACGGAGTTGGTCGTTTTTGCGCTAGAAGAATTGTCGAAAATTCAAGCAGCCATTGGTAGTTTTGAAAAAGCTTGGCATACTTATGATACGTTCTACCAGCTGAAAATGGCGATAGTAGACAATAATCAGCATCGAGCCCTCGCTCAAGCCGCCGTAGAAATGGATTTGACAGAGAATGAACTGGCTCGCCAGGTTGCCGAAAAAACAGCACGGCTTGAGCAACAAACTACGGCTATTCGTACACGGCTTTTTCTAGGTTCACTAACGGTAGCGGCCATTGTTTTAGTGGGCTTGTTGTGGGCTTATCGTCGTGCTCAGCGAGATAGACAGCTTATCAAGCAGAAAAACGAACAGATCGAAACATCCCTTGCCGAAAAAGAAGTACTCCTGCGCGAAATTCACCACCGCGTAAAAAACAACCTCCAAATCATCTCTGGCCTGTTGGGTAAGCAGGCTCGCAAATCCTCAGATGTAGCAGTGCGGAAATTGGTCAAGGAAGGACAGGAACGCATACAGTCGATGGCCCTCATTCATCAAAATTTATACGAATCCGACCAGCTGAGTGGCATCGATATCAAATCCTACTTGCAGGAACTGAGTCAAAATATTCAGAAAAGCCAGGCGGTCAGTCCCGAACAAATTCAACTTAACCTTGATGTTGATACCGAAAACCTGGATATAGACACGGCCATCCCCGTAGGCTTGATCCTCAACGAACTACTTACCAATAGTTATAAATACGCTTTTCCCGCCCAAAGAAAAGGCAGGATAAAAGTAGATTTTAAGAAAAAGGAAGATCGATACCTGCTGCAAGTCAGTGACGACGGGATAGGGTTTACCCCCGAACAAATAGAAGCAGGTAAGAGAACCAAATCGCTGGGCTTGAGTTTAGTCAATGGCTTAGTGCGGCAACTGTCGGGCACCATCGAATGGCTAGCTGTAGAGCGAGGTACGATGATCAGTATTCAGTTTTGAAAAATTTGGGGCTATGCCGGTAGTGGTGTTGCGTAGCAAACACCACTACGCCACCGGGCTGTCGGTCGCTGTCGCTCCTGCCCATCCCTTATCCTTGGTCGCTCCGCGCCCCGAGCTTCGGCCTGTTGGCCTGCGCACTGATCAATACATTCTTTCTCTATCATTATAGTATCGCTGGTCGAGAGGAGTATCGTTTTTTGTTGTTGTGGGATGCAGAAGTTCGAGCGATAAGCCATTCGTATAAATGCATTCACGTATTTACCCTCAATCAAACAATCAAACCCTCACCCCCCCAACTCCCGCGCCATTTCTCNCCGAAAATGGAGAATCTGTAGCATCTTTTCCAAATCGGCATGCCAGCGACCAAATTCACCTGAGCGAAACGACCAGCCGCTTTTGAACTGCTGCAGAAGTTGTGGATCACTATGGTAGGCGGCCTTTTCCAGCAGAGGGCGATAATGCCATATATCCCAATTAGCCGTACTTCGCCCCTGGATAACATCCTGAAAGCCGAGAACAATCATCTTACTCAGCGCAGGTTGCCAAACGTGTGGGCTATGGAGCAACCAATAGGCGGGCAAGGTTTCGTTAGGTATCAGTGGCCCAAATTGCTGTAGCCAAGTGAGCAAGCTGGCGTTGAAGAACCCCGGTGTTGCCTGCTGCAACAGTTGCTTGGCTTCCGTATTGTTCCACAAGCTTTGCTGGTCGGTGAGCAGCCACCATTTAATCATAGCTTCTGTACCTCCCAGGTCGGGGTGGCGCAGTAGACTTTTGGTGAGTGCTTGCAGCAGTTGGTTGCCATAACTCACCTTGGCCACCATTTGAATAATATCCAAAGGCGTTTTTTGCCAATGTTTCTCCCAATGTGTGAAGGGAATGCGCTCCAATAACTGCTGCACCCAGTTGAGGCGCAAGCCACCGGGTGTTTTGCTGCCGGTAGGGTAGATGCCGTCTTCCTGGGTGGCTTTGGGCAGGTCTTCCGGTAGGTGTAATTCCAGCTTGTTGGCTTTGAGTACCAGACAAGATTGCGCGTGCTCCCAAAGGCGATCTTGCAGACTGCTTTCGGGCAAGCTGGCCAGCAAGTCAGCCGCCGCGCTACGCACGTTTTTCCTTTTAGCAAGGCGACAATGGTCGAGAAATGTTTCGTCATCGCTACTCAGTCCTTCCGCCAGGGAGGGCAAGATGCGGCCTTGGGCCTTATGATCCAGTTCCAGCCAATGATCCGTGAGACTTTGGCGGGCAGCTTCGGGGTCTTCCCGGCGGTAGGCGGTGAGTAGCGCTAGCTGTTCTTTACCAGTAGCCAGCGGCCAGCTTTCCAGCGCGGTGGTCGTTGGTAGGAGCGCCGACCAATGCGGGTGCTGCTGTAGCAACCAACGGCCCCGCGTACCCAGAATTGGCTCAATGAGTTGCCACAATTCGGGTTGTTCGCGACATTGTTCCAGTAGGTTGGGCAGGGCCTCGTGGGGCAGTTGCTTCTGGTGTTTTTTTAGTAGCTGTGCAAACTCTGGTAGGGCAGGCTGGTGGTGGCCGTCGAGAATCGCCTGCAGGTGTTGTACACTTCGCCACGAGCAAGGGGCCAGGGCTGCTTTCGGTGCCGGGCTGGGCAATGCTTCATTTAAGGTGGGCAATTGCCGGGCGCCTTGCCGCAAAATTTGGGTGACCCCCACCGCTTCCAGTAGTTGCTGATGGCTTTCGGTGTCTTCGTAAGCAGGGGCGTCCTCGGTTTGCAGCTCCTCTGCTGGCAGCTGATCGGTGCCTAGTAGTAGTCGCCTTACGAGTTCGTCCCAATTTTGCTGATCCGCTGTTTTCACGGGGTGGTTTTGTTGTAGACTTAGTATTGCGCAGAAAATAAAATGCGATTTTTTCTGGGTTCCCCAAATAGTTAACACGCTTGAAGTGAATCGTTTAGCTAACTATTTTGGAAACAAAATCGCATTTTATTTTCGTGCTGTTCCTTAAATGTAAGGGGAGGATTGGGATTTGGGGTGGTTTTGCTCAGGAGTTTTGTTCATTTTCCTTCCCACCCCGAACCAACAACCAAATAGAAAAAGACATCTCGCCTATAATACTGGGAATAGCCACCAGTGCCAGGAGGATAGAGGCATAAGTCTCGTAGTTGGGCATCAAAAAGTGTGCACTAGTGTCGACCATATACATGATGCCGGCTACTACGAGAAAGAAGGCAATGATTCGAGGCTGGCCGATAATTCGACCCAAGAGAATGAGGTGTATACCAAAAAAGAACAGGCCAATGAGCCAGATGGTATTAAAAACATCGACTTGCTGCAATACCTCTTCTGCTGTAGTTGCTTTCAATGCCAGGGGCAGCGCAAATATGGCAATACCCATAATACCGGCGTGCATCATCCGAAACAGGGTGCTCAATTTAGACAAGAGGTGAGTAGGGTACAGCTCGTACAAGGTCCAGGCCACGACCACGTCAAAAACGACGGTAACCATAAAAGCGAGCGTCCCCCAACGAACAAGCTGGGGCTGTTGCTGGATGGTTTCTAGAGGAGCCTGTAGCAAGGATTCCAACATCAGGAAATTAGCAAAAATAGCGGTAAAGAAGATCACGAGATAACTAACTCCGGTAGTAATGGCAAGTGTTCTGGTTGTCATAAGTTGATTTTTGCAATAAAGGTTTACAAAGATGAAAGCTTGGTAGCGATGTTCGAATTACGAGTGGGCCTCTCCTTTCGAGAGATAGATTTCTTTTGTGCTCTTGCAAGAACTGGTTTTCTATCTACAGATGACTCGAAGGAGGCTTTGCCCCCAAGGGTGATGCCTTTTCTTTTTATATCAAGGTACTTCAGCTTGAATAGGAATTATTTTGGGTACGATATAAGAAGAAATTACCGCCACTTTGCTTACCACGGATAATAAGCCAAGGTGACTAAGATAGAGAATAAAATTTGCCAGCCTTTGATTGCTGCCGATAATTGGCATTTTGACGGGGGCGTCTGCCTTATTTTTAACATCTGGATAATAGGGGGTGAGACGCTTTTTTGTAAAATACTTGTGCAAGAAAGTAAAGCTTGTCTTTTGATTATCAAGACAAAAGCCTATTTTTGCTGCCGATTTTAGGGAGCTGGTCAAGAAGTGCGGTATGCATAAGCCTTGGCGGCAATCTAAAAAACTATTGTTGACAATTTACAGAACGACAGATTATGGCAAATATCGGTCAAGTAAAGCAAGTTATCGGCCCGGTTGTAGACGTAAGTTTCTCCGCGGAAGGTGCTAAGCTGCCCGAAATTCTGAATGCATTAGAAATTAAGCGCCAGAATGGTGAACTACTGGTACTAGAAGTCCAGAAGCACCTTGGTGAAGACAGCGTACGTACAATCGCTATGGATGCTACCGACGGTTTGACCCGCGGTGCTGAAGTAACCGATACGGGTGCTCCAATTGCAATGCCTACCGGTGATGTAATTAAGGGCCGCCTGTTTAACGTAATTGGAGAAGCCATCGATGGTATCGGTGATGTATCCAAGGCAAGCTCTGCACCTATTCACCGTAAGCCTCCTGCTTACGAGGATCTGTCTACTGAGAAGGAAGTTCTCTTCACAGGTATCAAAGTAATTGACTTGATCGCCCCTTATACTAAAGGTGGTAAAATTGGTCTTTTCGGTGGTGCTGGTGTAGGTAAGACGGTACTTATCCAGGAATTGATCAACAACATTGCCAAGGGTTACGACGGTATTTCGGTATTTGCCGGAGTAGGAGAGCGTACTCGTGAAGGTAATGACCTCATGCGTGAGATGTTGGAAGCAGGTATCATCAACTACGGCGAGAAATTCATGCACAGCATGGAAGAAGGCGGTTGGGACCTGAGCAAAGTAGATATGAAAGCGCTGGAGACTTCGAAAGCTACTTTCGTATTTGGTCAGATGAACGAGCCTCCTGGTGCACGTGCACGGGTAGCATTGTCTGGTTTGACGATTGCTGAGTACTACCGTGATGGTGATCTAAGTGATCCTACAGGTGGCCGTGATATCCTCTTCTTTATTGATAATATCTTCCGTTTCACTCAGGCCGGTTCTGAGGTGTCTGCCCTTCTGGGACGTATGCCTTCAGCCGTAGGTTACCAGCCAACGCTGGCTACCGAGATGGGTCTGATGCAGGAACGTATTACTTCTACCAAGCGTGGTTCTATTACCTCTGTACAGGCGGTATATGTACCTGCGGATGACTTGACGGACCCTGCTCCTGCAACGACATTTGCTCACTTGGATGCAACCACCGTACTTAGCCGTAAGATTGCTTCTTTGGGTATCTACCCTGCGGTAGATCCTCTGGATTCTTCTAGCCGGATTCTTGATCCTGCGATCCTTGGTGACGAGCACTACGCTTGTGCTCAGCGCGTAATGAACATTTTGCAGCGTTACAACGAATTGCAGGATATCATTGCCATCCTTGGTATGGAAGAATTGTCTGACGAAGATAAACTGATCGTAAGCCGCGCGCGTCGTGTTCAGCGTTTCTTGTCACAGCCTTTCCACGTAGCCGAGCAGTTTACTGGCCTTAAAGGAGTACTTGTATCTATTGAAGAAACCATCAAAGGATTTACCATGATCATGGATGGCGAAGTGGATGAGTACCCGGAAGCAGCCTTCAACTTGAAAGGTAACATCGAAGATGTTATCGAGACAGGTAAGAAGATGTTGGCAGAAGTAGAAGCTTAAGCTTAAATCTTATTTAGCATGAATATTGCAGTATTAACACCAGAACGTGAAATTTTTCACGGTACCATTAGCTCGGTGAAAGTGCCGGGTGTAAAGGGTGAATTTCAGGTGCTGAATAACCACGCCCCCATTGTTTCGGCATTGGCGGAAGGTAAAGTCGAGATCGTAACCGCGGCTGGTGGCTACACTTTCTTCAATCTTGAAGCAAGTGCCAAGCAGTCAGGCGACGAGACTGGCAAAAAAATGATCTTCCAAATCGAAGGTGGTTTTATTGAAGTACTGAACAACGAGATTTCTCTCCTGGTACAGGGTGTAAGTCAACTATAGAAAACCTTGTGTTTGTTCCGATGAATATCGGGATACAACCTTTGGTTAAATCATATTATCCTCCCGGATTTTACTACGGTAAAGTTCGGGAGGATTTTTTTTGGCACCAGGCACTCGAAAGTCGGAATTAGGAAATCTGAGCTCGGAAGTATTCAGCGCACAAGCACCCCGCACCAAACACACCCCGCACAACTTATTTTTGTGCTGTTGTTAGTACCCTAGCTACTTTCTCAGGTATATCTAGTTTAGCCAAAGCTTCTAGTACGTTCTTGGTTTCTTCCGCTGGCGTATCCATTATTTTAAAGACCAGTTGAATGCTTTCACGGACGATAAGGTCAGGCTCAGTGAGGGTGCCACTCACCGCCTGGAGAGAGATGCTTTGCATCAGCCCACGAGCGCACATGGCATAGATTTTATAATCTTCATCGGTCCTATCTGGGAACCGATCTCCAAAAATAGTCTTACTCCGTTGGATTTGGTTGATGAGCAGCTGAGCAGCAATATCAGGAGAGTTATAAGACATCAGGTAGAGCTCTGCCGAGGGGGCGTGCTGTGCCATGGTGTGTACGTGCCAGGAAAGTTCACAAGCCAGATGGAGGAGTTTATTACCTTCTGCAAAATGAGAGGTGCGTTCCAGTACTCGAAAGAATGCCTCGAGCACGATTTTTTCAAAAATATCTTCTTTGCTTCGGTAGAAATGATAAATCGTACCAATCTCTACACTGGCGGCCTCTTTGATCTGGCGCATCTTGGTTTTCTGATAACCCTGTGCCAAGAAAAGCTTGCGGGCAACACTGATAATTTTGCCCCTGACTACCGCCTTGTGTGCTTCCCGTTTCATACTGAGTATTGCGCAAAAAATGAGTAAAACGTCGGTTCAGCTTATTCTCATGCTGTTCCTAAAATCATTTCTATTAATAAAAGTACTCTTTTTTTCTAGAACGTGTTCAAATTTATTTGCAAAAACCAATTAAACCCTGTAGTTTTATTAAGCAATTAGAACGTGTTCAAAAACCCTCCAACCGATGGCTGCTTATTTAAATATGGATACGCTGCGTTTTCTTTTACAGCATACGCATGATTTAGAACAGATTTTGACCTTACCGCGCTTTGCTGATCATGATGTTGATAGTATCAATATTATGCTTGATGCCATTAAGGATTTTTCAGATCAAGAGCTGTATCCTGTTTTTCGGGAGATGGACGAAAAGCCAGTGCATTATGCTGATGGTAAAATCATTACCCATCCTGGCTTGGGCAAAATTTTACGTCAATCCGCAGAACTTGGCGTTATTGGAGGAACTTTTGATTACGAAGATGGCGGGCTACAGTTACCTAATACAGTAGGTACAGCTACCTACTTTATCATGGATGCGGCCAATAACAATGTGCCAGGCTACACTGGCCTGACAATGGGGGCTGCAGAATTGATTCTTCACTTTGGTAGTGATGACCTAAAGGCAACTTACGTACCCAAAATGATAAGTGGTGAATGGGGAGGTACCATGTGTCTGACGGAACCACAAGCTGGTAGCTCTTTGTCGGATATCACGACTACTGCTTACCCACAAGCGGATGGAACGTACAAAATCAAAGGGCAGAAAATCTTTATTTCAGGCGGCGATCATGAGCATTGTGAAAACTTTGTTCATTTGGTGTTAGCACGTATCGAAGGAGCGCCGGCAGGCACGAAGGGGATTTCTTTGTTTGTAGTGCCAAAGTTCCGGCCAACGGATGATGGTTTGGTTCCCAACGATGTGATTACAGCAGGTGATTTTCAAAAAATGGGACAGCGCGGCTATTGTACCACGCACCTTTCTTTTGGCGAAGAAGACAATAGTACCGGTTACTTGATAGGCGAACCTCACCGGGGGCTGGGATACATGTTCTTGATGATGAACGGTGCCCGGATCGGTGTTGGTCGTGGCGGTATAGCCATAGCTAGTGCTGCTTACCATGCTTCTTTACAGTATGCGCAGGAGCGCCCACAAGGACGTCGGATACTGGATAACGGTCGTAAAGACCCTAACGAAAGCCCAACCCTCATCATCGAGCATGCCGATGTACGCCGTATGTTGTTTTTGCAAAAAGCGATCTATGAAGGCGGCTTAAGCTTGGTGTTGCAATCGTCTAAGTACCTGGATTTATCCCTCTATGGGCCAGAAGAAGACCGGGAGAAATATAAAATGTTGTTGGATATCCTGACGCCTATTACCAAAACATTCCCCGCAGAAAAAGGCCGGGAAGCGGTAGATAATGGGCTGCAGATATTAGGAGGTTACGGTTTCTGTAGTGATTTTGTTTTGCAGCAATATTACCGTGATATTCGAATTTTTGCCATCTACGAAGGTACTACAGGCATTCAGTCACTAGACTTGCTGAGCCGGAAAATTACCATGCATAATGGCAAAGCGCTAGAGCTACTGGCTGGTGAAATGAAAGCGACCATAGAGGCAGCTCTAGAACAACCTGAATTGCAAAAATATGCCGCTGCCTTAGGTGGAAAAATCAAAGAAACCCAAGAGGTCTTAGGCTCGCTGTTACCTTTCGCTGCCAAGGGAGAGTACGAACGTTTTCTGGCTGACGCAAACATCTTCATGGAGTATTTTAGTACCCTGGTAGTCGCTTGGCAGTGGCTGCAAATGGGCGTTACTGCGAAGCAACTCAGTATTACTGGTGCCGGTAACTTTACGGATGATTATCTTGAAGGTATCCTCCACACGATGCGTTTCTACTTTACCTATGAAGTGCCTAAAATGAACGGCCTCGTAGAGATTATGCGCAACGATGAAGAGTTGACGCTACTGAAGGAAAAGGCACACTTTTAGTCTGCAAACAAGCTCTCTTGTCAAGCCGCGGACAACCAAATTGGCAACTACCTAAACTTGATTTTTGTCTTTACTATACCCTTTGTAAAAGAAGACAAAATCAAATTAGATGCGACACTACTTATTACTGTTAGCCAGTGCTTTGCTACTTTTGGGTATGAACCGCCCTGCTGCGGGAAGTATGGAGTTGGCCATTAATGATATCGAACACAATTACGGTACACTTTGGATTGGTATTTATGCCTCAGAAGAAGCTTTTCTAGATAAGGATCAAGCACATCTTGAGGCTATTGAGGTGAAAGATTTCAAAGACAAGCACATTTATCTCAATGATCTGGATTACGGCGATTATGCCGTGGCACTTTTTCATGACCTCAATAATAATGGTGAGCTGGATGTCAATTGGCTGGGCGTTCCAGAAGAGCCTTTCGCATTTTCACGCCCTATTTCGTCTAAATGGCGACTCCCCAAGTTCTCAGAGGTAAAAGTTGGTTTATACCAATCACATAAGACGGTTTTTGCCAACCTGAAAACATGGTGGGATCAGTGATTAATCGAAGCGAAAATTCGCTAGGGCGGCAAAAATGAGTTATCTTTCGCATCCTCAAACGGAAGAAATAACTAAATTATGTCTACTGCTCATTCTCACCTTCTTGCCCCTCTCGATCTTGGTTTTATACAATTAAAAAACCGGGTTTTGATGGGGTCTATGCATACGATGCTTGAAGAGGCCCCCGGAGGTTTTCCGCGCGCCGCGGTTTTTTATGCTGAACGGGCAAAAGGGCAAGTCGGTCTGATAGTGACAGGGGGGATTTCCCCTAATGAAGAAGGCTGTGTTGGCCCACATTCTGCAATGCTGACCAATGCCGAAGAAGTGGCCAAGCACAAACTTATCACAGATGCTGTTCGAGCAGAAGGTGGTACTATTTGTATGCAGATTTTGCACTCAGGGCGTTATGGTTACCATCCCAAAATTGTGGCACCATCGGCCTTGCAGGCCCCCATCAATTTTTTCAAACCCCGTGAACTAACGAGTGAAGATATCGAGCGCACCATTGACGACTACGCCAAGTGTGCAGTGCTGGCCCAAGAGGCCGGGTACCATGGGGTAGAAGTGATGGGTTCTGAAGGCTATCTTATCAACCAGTTTATCGTTAAGCGTACCAATCATCGGGAAGATGATTGGGGTGGCTCTTATGAGAATCGGATGCGTTTTCCAGTAGAGATTGTCCGTAAGGTTAGGGCTGCTGTTGGTGAAAATTTCATCATCATCTACCGCCTGTCTATGTTGGACTTGGTGGAGGGCGGAAGCACCTGGGAGGAAGTCGTACAACTGGCTAAAGCGATTGAAGCTGCCGGTGCAACCATCATCAATACCGGGATTGGCTGGCATGAAGCACGCGTTCCCACCATCGCTACCCGCGTACCCCGTGGTGGGTTCAGCTGGGTAACGGGCAAACTTAAAGGCGAAGTAAACGTACCCCTGGTGGCCGTCAATCGGATCAACATGCCAGGTATTGCGGAAGATATTCTTGCGAAAGGAGATGCTGATATGGTCTCGATGGCCAGACCTTTCCTCGCAGATGCCGAATTAGTAAAGAAAACCATGGAAGGCCGGGTAGATGAAATCAACACTTGTATTGGTTGTAATCAGGCCTGTCTGGATCATACTTTTGAGATGAAAATCTGTTCCTGCTTGGTTAATCCACGTGCTTGTCACGAAACGGAACTTAATTACTTACCAGCGGTTGATAAGAAAAAAATTGCCGTGATTGGTGCAGGCCCTGCTGGTTTAGCAGCCTCTACTATTGCTGCTGAGCGAGGCCATACTGTTGACCTTTTCGAAGGTGAAGGCCAGATTGGTGGGCAATTTAATATGGCTAAACGCATTCCTGGAAAGGAAGAATTTGAAGAAACACTCCGTTACTTTGGTCGCCAGATAGAGTTGACGGGCGTCAATCTACATTTGAATACGCGTGCTACGGCGGAGCAGTTATTGGCCGGAGGTTATGACGAAGTTATTCTCGCAACTGGCGTTACGCCACGAGATATTGAGTTATCTGGGCAAGATCACCCAAAGGTGCTTAGTTACATCGATGTACTCTATCGTCAGAAAGAGGTAGGCAAAAAAGTTGCCATCATTGGTGCTGGCGGCATTGGTTTTGATATGGCTGAATATCTCTCTCATGAAGGAGAGTCGCCAAGTCTGGATACCGAAAAATACATGGAGGAATGGGGTGTAGATATGGCAATGAAGACGGGTGGTGCCTTGATGCCAGCCCAGCCAGAACCTTCTCCTCGTGAAATTTACCTACTGAAGCGATCTACTGGTAAGCACGGAAAAAACCTGGGTAAAACTACCGGTTGGGCACACCGCGCCAGCTTGAAAATGAAAGCCGTTAAAATGGTTTCCCAAGTCACTTACCAGAAAGTCGATGATGAAGGTTTACACATCTTAGTTAATGATGTGCCCCAAATACTTCCCGTTGATCATGTAGTTATCTGCGCAGGCCAGGAGCCATTGCGGGAATTACAAGTTCAGCTGGAGCAAGGTGGCTTGAAGGTTCACCTGATTGGCGGTGCTTTTGAAGCAAAAGAGTTGGATGCTAAATTCGCGATTGATCAGGCGGCTCGCCTGGTGGCTGAGCTGTAGAAGGGATGCGTGGCGGTTGCACCGCCCCTTTGGTAGAGGGTAGAGAGATGTATACGCTAGTAGAAACGATTCTTTAACCGGCTTGAAATATCCTGCTAGTCTCCGGACCAGCGTGTGTCTGCAATGCTGCTCAGGAGACGACCAGCAGATTATTAATCTCTCTACACTCTACCTGAAAGGAGCGAAGCGACTTGTCTCTATACGACTTCAAGGAAAGGTGCCCTCTGGAGAAGTTTCGATTAATTTTATCAAACCCCCATTACATGCGTTTTCAAGACCAAGTTGTATTTATCACCGGAGCCGCTTCGGGTATTGGTAAAGCCGCTGCTCAAGCGTTTGCCAAAGAAGGTGCAAAATTATTACTGGCAGATATCCAGACGGAAGAAGGCGAAGCTTTGGCGGAAACCCTGCGTAATGCGGGTACCGATGCCGTATTTACGTACTGTAATGTTGCGGATTACGCCTCGGTACAGCAAGCGGTTTCTCTGGCAGAAAAACATTTTGGACGGATAGATATTGGTCTTAATAATGCGGGTATTGGTGGGCCAATGGCCAGTACTCGCCAGCTGGAACTCGCCGACTGGGACAAGGTTTTGGCTGTTAATCAAAGTGGTGTTTTCTATTGTATGAAAGAGCAGTTTCGCTTGATGGAAGCACAGAAAAGTGGCTGTATTGTCAATGTAAGTTCTATTGCTGGGATGCGTGGTTTGCCTAATCAATTAGCATATACGGCCAGTAAACACGCCGTCATTGGAATGTCGAAAACCGCTGCGCTGGAAGGTGCACGCTACGGCATCCGGGTGAACGCAATTTGCCCGGTCTTCACGCAAACACCACTGGTCGACAAACTTTTTGCCAGCGTGGAAGGCATTGATCAAAAATTATTGCGAACCATCCCGTTGCGGCGCTTTGGGGAAGTAGAAGATATCGTCAACGCCATTACCTGGTTGTGTGATCCGGCCTCTAGTTTTATTACGGGACTTGCTTTGCCGATTGATGGGGGGCAGAGTGTGTAGTAGTAACTTTTCATGTTTTCAATAAAAAATGAAAATGTAGCAAACATAGGCGGTTGCAGATGAGTTTCAAAGTTGCATTATTAAACTAATTAATAAAAAAATGTCAACCGAAACTAGTAAAATCGAAACCTGGCCAGACCTAGCTATTGGTCTTTACGATCGACTCACCGAGCGCAACGCTGAAATCTCTTATAATTTTGAAGACTTCTCTTTAGAAGTGCCCCAAAAAGTAGGATCAGAGCGCAAAACAGAGTGGAAAATGAATGGTAAACTCACCATTACCACTGCCGAAAAGTCAAGCTAGTGAAAGCTAAAGTACATCTTACGGCAGCTTTCCTCTTACAATCAGAGGGAGCAAGTATCCAAATAGAAACTACGGATCAACAAAATCTGGTACTCCGTCTCAGCAACCTCCGGGCGGTTGATAACATCCCAATGAGTAAAATCAAGGTGTTCCGACTGTTACGGAAAGCTTCCCAAGCTATCGACCAAAAAATTTCATTTTATTTGAATGATAAGAGATGGTTTAGTTGCAAAAATGGTCGTTTTTCTATCCATAATTATCTCTTCACCCTCAAAGCTATACTATCCTAGTTATGCAAATTCTTCTCAATAAATTAATCTATGGTCACTATATCGTAACGGCACTTAAGCCAGGCGACGAACTCAAAACGCGCGAAAAAGATTATCTCGCTGCGGGTACGGTCAACTGGCTCAGTCAGCTTTCTTTTGAGCCCCCAATGATTGGCGTTGCTATTGGCTTGAAGGCTGAATTGAATGAAACCATCGATTATAGCGAGCACTTCACGGTACATTTACTGAAAGAGGGTCAGGAGGATTGGATTGAAAAATTCTCTGGAAACTCCCAAATTGCGGAGGGTAAGATAAATGGCGTTCCTTTTATTAAAAAAGATCATGCTCTTATCTTAGAAGGTACCTTAGGATATTTTACGTGCAAGGTTGAAAGAAGCATCAATAACGGAGACCATACCCTCCATATTGGTACGGTAATATCTACCAATGTGGTTGCAGGAAATAGCCAGCCGATCTGTAGCAAAGAAACAGGACCCACTTACACCCTAGCAGATATTGCAGGGTAGTAAGTTAGCGGTGATGAGAAATTTATTCACCTATCTTTAGAATTGAGTTATTCCGAATACTATTCGTTAGTATTCGGAATTTCTATTTTTGAAATCTCCCCAAATTCTCCCGCTGAATAGCCGCCGCCATAATCTCCGGAAATTGGTCGGGCGTAGCTGCAAAGGTAGGAATGCCCATTTGCCCCAGCTGCTGCGCGTGGTTCTTCCATACTTTACCAATGGTTTTTCGTAAAGTACTAAAGCTGCTTTATAAGCACTTAGGATGCCGAGCAGAAGGGAAACTACTGCACAATAAAACCAGCAGTCGACCTCTCCTGTGATGCTTTTTGCCAGATCACATAATACCGACCTTTCGGGAAAGTAGAAATATCTAATTGAAGTGACGGACTGGTTGTATTCTTCTCGTAGACCAGTTGCCCGCCACTACCGTAAATCCAAAGTTGACCGTTCTGTGGTGTTTCGATTTGCACCCAGCTTTCGGCTAGCGTAGGAAATAATTTCAAGCGGTCATTCCGGTCAGGTAGCTGCTCCGTAGACGTACTTATATCCTCACGGATAAACCGGACAACTTCTTCCTGGTACGCTACCGCAAAAACATCACCGTGCATTCCCATTGGGATAAATAATACCTCGGCCCCACCATTTTCCAAAAAGGCTACCTCTTCGGGCAGTAAAGCGCCTGAATTGAAGTCGTATTCGCCGTAGGTATACAGCACTTTTTCAAGGTTCAAGGCCGCTAACGAATCTAACCAACGATTAGACAGAGCAGCAGCACTCAGCGTAAGTAATGATTGTGGAAAAGCGTTGATAGGGGTGGCCAGAACAATGCTATCTCCAAGGTCGAAATTCGGCAAGTAGCCCTCCATCATATACTCCACAAACTCCAGCTGCATGCTCAGACGCCCCTCCATGATGACCATCTTGTCTACACTAGCCAGGCCGTAATCATCCAAGTATTCCCCGAGTATAATTGCGCCCCAGGAATGCCCGTACAACACTACAAACTTACCCTGCCCCCGGTAGAACTGTACCGCCTTTTCTATCAGAGCAGCCGTAGTATCGTTAGCCGCAACCGCCTCCGCAAAAGTGAGTTCAGTATTTTGTAGAATGGGTTCCAGCATTTCGTATTTCTTAACCTCAATTACCGAAAAGGTAGAAATGCTTTCCACGTAAGTGAATTCTGTTGGTAATAATACGGGCGTTGGACCACCCTGGAGGGCCAGGATAACCGTATCGGCATCCGGATTGGACTTAACCACTACGTAGTCTTCTACCGCTGGCAAGGTAGCTGGATCAATTTGCTGTCCGAATAGGTGCGAAGAAAACCAGCTCAGTAACGTCAAAAGAATACCCAGAGAGATCATGGTGCGGGAGCGCATAGCTAGGAGCGTTTTAGTGATGGATTAATTGCGCCAAGTAAACAGGACGGTGGAACCTTTGTTTGGCACTAGCTACCGTGGAAATTGGTAATGGGCCGACATAGGAGTTCGTTGCCCTTGCGGAAAAGGAATTTATGCTACATTAAACCGGCTTAACGACTCCCGCTGAATAGCCGCCGCCATAATCTCAGGAAACTGATCGGGCGTAGCTGCAAAAGTAGGGATGCCCATTTGGCCAAGTTGCTGAGCATGGCCATGATCATAGGCTCCAGCCCCTTCGTCGCTCAGTGCAAGTAGGCAGATGAATTGCAGTCCGGTCGCTTGTAGGCGTGCAATCCGCCGAAACATTTCGCTGACATTCCCGCCTTCAAATAAATCGCTAAGCAATACTATAATGGTGTCTCGCGGTCGGCTGACGAGCGGTTCTACGTAGGTCAGCGCACGATTAATATCGGTACCTCCTCCTAGTTGAGTAGCGAAAAGTAGCTCTACGGGGTCGGTCAGGTGTTCCGTAAGGTCAACAACATTGGTGTCAAAGGCGATCACCTGAGTTTTGATGCTGCGTAGGCTGGCCATGATACAGCTCAATACACCGGCATGAACCACACTTTCCGCCATCGATCCGCTTTGGTCAATCAATAAAATAAGGTGTCGTAGTTGTTGCTGCCGGCGAGCGTAGCCACGTAATTCTGCCGGGATGATACTCTTGTATTTCGGCTGGTAATGTTTGAGGTTCTTCAGGATGGTCTGTTTCCAGTCGATATCTCCGGGCCGTGGCCGTCGGGTGCGAGCGGCACGATGGAGACTGCCACGAATAGCTTGCAGCAAGGGCTGGCGGAGTCGCTTTTCCAACTCCTTTGTTACTTGTCGGACCAGCTGACGAGCGGTTTCCCGGCTTCGATCTGGCAATATTTTTGCTAAACTAAGCAGTGTGCCTACCAAATGGACATCTGGTTCTACGGCAGCTAGTAACTCCGGTTCCAGTAGCATTCGGTTGAGGCCCAACCGTTCGAGGGCATCTCTTTGCATAATTTGTACGACCGACCGGGGGAAGAAGCGACGAATATCGCCAAGCCATCGGTTGACGTTTGGGACAGAGTTTCCCAATCCGCCTTTTTTCTCACTGTCATAAAGTGCATCAAGGGTATTGCTCATTCCTTGGAGCTTCTCGCCCATTTCTACCTCTCCGTCGGGATCAGCTTTAGCGCCCAGGATGAGTCGCCATTTTTGCAAATGTTCAGGAGGGGTGCTCATTAAGATTGTACGGTCATTCCTTTGACTACTGCGGCTAATTCGGGCAAAAGATCAGGGCTTTCCTCCAGGCTATTGCCTACGACAATACAATCGGCACCTGCACTGAGCGCCATTGCGGCTTGCTCGGGATGACGAATTCCACCACCGACAATGAGAGGCAGGTCGTCGATTTCTTTACGCACAGCTTTGATCATGGTCGCGTTGACCGGATTTTTAGCACCACTACCAGCATCCAGGTAAATCAGGCGATGCCCGAGGTACTTACCTGCTAGTGCGGTTGCCTGAGCAATTTCTGGTTTGTTGGCCGGGATAGGCTGGGTATTACTCATGTAACCTACTGAACTGGTGGTACCACCGTCGATGTATAGATAGCCGGTAGGGATCACTTCTAGGTTGAGACGTTTGACTCGCGGAGCAGCCAGCACGTGTTGCCCAATGAGTAATTCCGGATTACGGCCCGAAATCATAGACAAAAATAAGAGTGCATCCGCCTGTGCCGACAGTTGGTAAATACTTCCAGGGAACAGGATGATCGGCAGTTTGGTATGTGCTCGCAGAAACGAAAGGTAATATTCGGCTTGCGTTTCATTGACGAGGCTTCCGCCCCAGAGGAAATAGTGGACGCCACCGCGTTCTGCCAGTTCACACAGCCGTGTGATCAGTTTGCGGTCGGTTTTATCAGGGTCGATTAGCACGGCTAATTGCTTCTCGCCCTTACGGCGAGCATCGAGGAGGGATGGGTAGATCATAGATTAGCCTTGTGTGTAGATTTAAGCTCTTAGCAAATATAGCAGAATCTATTCACTAACCAAGACCATCTTACTGGCATCATGCTTGGCAACAGTCATCAGGAATTCGCGAAAAGCTTCGTATGCTTCGGCCGAATGCTCTTGGTCATACATTTGATAGTTACGCTGTAGCGTTACCGTTCCTTCTGCTTCGCTAACCATCGTTTCATATCTTCCGAAAGGCGTCTCCAGCAACTGAGACTGTGGTAGGCTTTCGGTTTTATAACCACTTGGAAGATTAAAGGTGATCGTTGCTTCTTCGGTGTAGCCGTGGGAAATCATTACCGGATACTGGCGATTTTCCACAGCGTCGGGCACGTAAGTGCGAGGGCAGATCAGGTTCATGGGAACAAAAAGCCGCTTTCCTGCGCGGGAAGCGTAGCGATTGGCTGTAGCATTGAAAGAAAGAGTGTTTTGAGGAAGGTTGGGGTCATTAGCGATATTTACATCATTCAGACTCAGTGTGGGTAACTTGCCGATATTACGAATTTTATCTTCAATGTCTTTTGGCGAATAGGCGAATTGGTAATAGCGCCAATCTTCATGTGAGATGCCCCTCAAGAGTGCTTCGTATTGTAGGGTTGCACTTCCGTCGGCGGCGAGGTCGACGGTGAATTGTTCGTTAGCATTGTTTTCCGCTGTACTTAATTTTGGCGTCCGAGCCAGTTGGCCGCCCTCGGGTGTCACGAGGAGGACTTTGCGGTCATTACAAAACTCCCCAAGGTAACCGGGGGGATTGATGGAACTGGTACATTCCAGCCACATATCTTCGCTGGGCACATAAAGGATCGCGTGGTTGAATGCAGGGTCTACAAAGTCGTCTTCGACTTCATAAGGATGATGCCCGCCAGCCTTAACAATGACTGGATAACTTTCCACTCCAATTTCATGGAGCATGGCTTTCATATAATTACTCAGTGCTTTGCAATCGCCGTAACCACGTTCTTCCACGTATTCGGCGGTGAAAGGCTGCCAACCGCCGATACCCAGTTGTACGCTCACGTATCGCTTGTTTTCTTGCATAAGACGATAGAGGCGGGTAATTTTTTCTTTGGTATCCTCGGTATCAGCGGTAAGCTCACGGATTTGTTCTTTTAATTCGGTGGGCAATTGATCGCGATCGACCCAAAGTTGTTGTAAAAAGCCACCATAATCTTGCCAACTCTGCATACTGCCGCTGTAACCATCAATTTCAAATTTACTGGGACTGATGCGTAAAATGGGAATCTGGCGATGTACCGGGATGTCATAAGGCTCAAATTTAATAGCTGGAATGTTTTTGGCCTCCCAGCGGTAAACTTTTTCGGACTCCCTGTTCGTAATGGTAGGTTCCAGTTCCATGTTGTACAACTGATACTGGATGTCTAAATCGTCGGGAACAATAATTTCATAGGTAGAAGAGGTAACCGCAGAAGAAGCCCGATCCTGAAAGTACCAGTTTTGGCCTGCTGCGAAGCTTAGGCCTTTCAGCTTTTGGCGGTAGCTGAACTCTAGAATATATGGATACTCAGAGTGATTGAGCTCAATGTATTGGACGCGGTTTTCGGTATAAATACTTACCCCATCTACAGCTGCAACATCACGAATTTCAGATTTACGGACTTTTCGGATAGGAGTACCACTAAGGTCATAGATATCGGCATCAAGGTTCATGATTTTATTGTCCGGATCATAGAAAACAGCAAAGGCATTGGCTTTACTTTCTTTGTTGAGAATGATGATACGCTTCTTCTCTGAATAAATAGCCTCTGACGAGTTGATGATTTCCAGCTGGCCCTCGGATTCAATGATTTCGTTGGCATGTTCCAAAAGCGCTTTGTTATCCAACTGGGCTTGTAGCGATAGTTGGGTGAATGCCAGAAAAAGGAGGATAAGTAAGGTTCTCATGGGTTTTATTTTTACTCCATTGCACTGCAATGTCTGTGAGTTATTCTGTTTTTCTCAACACAATCTGTTCCTGCATTTTTTGCGCCAGTTGATCAAATAAATCTCTTAAGGCAGGATACTCCTCTGGAGAGAAAATCAATTGATCAATTTTTATTTTGTAAAGTAATTTTAAAACACCCTCCTTTTCTGCGGCCATAAACTGAACAGAGGCTGAACGATTGGGTAGATTTAGTAAAAGTCGTTCTGGGAGTTGTTCTACCGTATAGCCTTCTGGCAACTGGATATTATAAATAGACCGTTCCTCAAAAGGGTAAGAGAAGTCGACAGGATAAGTGCGTGCTTCTTTTTTGAAAGGATTTTCTCGAAAACTAGAGTACACAAGAGGGGAGAAATAAAGGAAATCTTCGTTTAAAAATCCGGCCTCTTCGACAGTGAATTTAGTGCTCGTTAATAAATCAATATTACTGTTCTGAGGTTCTACTACGGAAAAATCAGTAAGTTCAATAGTGGTTGGAAAATCATTGTTCCAGGCATTTTGGAAGTCTATTTTACTACCGATTTCATTTAATGTTAAACGGTAGTTTAATGCTTGGTAGCCATTGAAAGTGCTGTTTACTTCGCCATAGAGGGTGCCGTCGTCACTGAGTTGGGCTTCTATGTTTATGATTGATTGTGAGGTAGGCAAGAGAATGTCAATCCAGCGGGATTGTTCTTTCTCGTCGTGTACCAGAAAACCTTCATGATTTAATGCTTTGGGATTGATTATACCTGGGGCGAACAATGGGTTAGCAAAATCGATGAGTTTTCCCTTACCGTCTACCATTGCTAATATGACCACATAGTTGAATTGACGAAGCAAAGGAAAGGTGCGTGTCATTTGCCCGTGAGCGCGAGTAGATGAAATAACGGGGTAGGCCTCAATACCATAATGCCGTAATAGTGCCAATCCCGAAAACTGCACCGTTGCAAGGTTCGCTGTACTGGTATACATAGCATCGTCAGAAAAGTCGTTGGCAAAGATGCCGTAGTTGCTGTTCCATCGAATGTTTTCGGTGATGAATGTGAAGATTTGTTGTATTTGAGTGAGGTCATCAGCGTCAGCATTGACAACTGTTTCGCTAAGTTTTGCAAGCTTGTTATAACGGGTGCGTTGAAAGTAGGTTTTTCCAAATCCGTAGGATTCAAAAAGGTATTCTGCCAGATCGGGCCAGTCTCCAAAGTATTCGCGGGCACGGTTGTCTGAGATTTGCACCTGGGTCAGCTGTATTTGGAATAAGGGGCTGTAATCTTCCGGAGTAGTTATGTAGGGTTCGTCTTTTAATGCAGGAGCATTTTGTAAAGAAAAATTATAGCCATTACGACTTAAAGTCGTCCCTTTGGAGGTGTAGATATCTGTATCTGGTCCTAGTTGTTCCCGCTTGAAGTTATCGATTCCACGTAATAAACTAACAAAGCCCAAGTCTTTGCTGTGATTAAAGCGGTAGTCTGCCCTCATGATTGGGGTTTCTTCAAAAAATTGCCAATTAGGCATCAGTACCTTAGAAGACCGTAAGTCAGCGATGTATTCAATGATGCACCCCTTGGTAACATTTGGAAAGGCTATGGTTNCCTTTTTTACATCGTCGTCCTCTTTCGAGAAAAAGAAGTCTTTGTCTGTAAGTTCGGTGAAAGTGCCATCCGGAGCGATGACCCTAGCTTTGAGGCTTCTAATGACACCACCAATGCGTTTAAGGACGTTGTTGTCACTATAATAAAGATAGTAGTTCGTGTAGGTGTCGTCGTGGATCGCAGCTTCCTTTAGAATTTTGACCCTTTTATGGATAAGGTTGATCGAATTGTCGTTGTTTGTCCGTGAAGAGTTGACATCAATATCATCCTTTTGATAAAGAATAACAGCGGCAGCACTACTATCGTGAGGGCAATGCGTCATCTCCAATTCCTGATAAGGAATTAACGGCCACTCAAAAGATTGAGCCGACGAAACACACTGAATAAAAAAGGTGAAAAACACCCAGGAAATTAGGCGGAATAAAGTCATGGTAGCGCGAAAAAATTTAGAGAGAAAGAGAGAAAACTTAAATAATTGCACTAATTATAGCGAAAGATAATAACTTTTTTCCTGAGCTAAGGTTAACTTAGAGCTTGTTCGGAATTTTTTGTTGAGGTATTTTTTTTGCAAGAAAAACACCTCGGCAAACCCTTAATTAAGATCCACGTCTAATTCTAATGTTCTAGTATGAAAAAACAAACCACAATTTTGGTGGCCTTGTTGCTATGGTGCTGCGGTACCGTGCTGGCACAAGTTACCTTCCCGTACAATGGTGTAAAAGATCAGCGTGATGGCTGGTACGCTTTTACAAATGCTACGGTAATTCCCCAAGCGGGATCAGAAATAAAAAATGCTACCCTTGTTATCAAAGAAGGGCGTATTGTTAGTATCACACCGAATGGTAGTGTCCCTGAAGGCGCAGTAGAGGTAGATGCTGAGGGCAAATACATTTACCCTTCGCTCATTGATATGTATGCCGAATATGGCTTGCCTGAGGCGAAATCGGTAGGAGAACGCCCCCGCCAGCAACCCCAAATGTTATCAAACAAAGAGGGGGCTTATGGTTGGAACGAAGCACTGAAGCCAGAGTTTCGTGCTCACGAGTATTTCACGCCAGATGGAAAAGCCGCTAAAAACTTACGTGGCTTTGGCTTCGGAGTGGTGTCTTCACTTCAGCAAGATGGCATCAGTCGAGGATCATCGGTGGTCGTAAGCCTTGGTGAAGAACGGGCAAATGAGGTAATCATTAAGTCAGAAGGTGCTCATTATCTTTCTTTCAGTAAAGGAGTTTCCACACAGTCGTACCCCAATTCTCTGATGGGCGTCATGGCCTTGTTACGGCAAACGTATATCGACGCAGCGTGGTACCAAGATACAGATGAAGAAGGTACCAACCTATCACTGGAAGCTTGGAATGATGTGCAGGCGCTTCCTCAAATTTTTGCAGTCTCTGATTGGCAGGAAGTATTACGTGCACAAGTACTTGCCAAAGAATTTGGTAAAAAATATATCATCAAAGGATCAGGCGATGAATATCAGCGAATAGCAGAAATGAAACAGTCGGGTGCTACGTTCATCCTTCCACTTGATTTTCCGGATGCTTACGATGTTACCGATCCTTATGATGCGCACCAGTTGAGCCTTACTCAGCTTCGGCATTGGGAAATGGCGCCAACCAACCCTGCGAAAATGGCGGAAGCAGGCATCAAGTTTGCCATTACCGCTGACGGTCATAAAAAGAGCAGCGATTTCTTCGGCGCTTTGCGCAAAGCCATCGAAAGTGGCCTTTCTGAAGCAGACGCTCTGCGCGCGCTTACCGAAACTCCTGCCACATTATTGGGAATTTCCGAAGAAGCGGGTACGCTGGCTACAGGAAAGTGGGCAAACTTCCTGATCACTTCGGCGCCGCTTTTTGCTAAAGGAACGAAGATTCACCACAATTGGGTGCAAGGTAAGCCCCATGTGATGGATGCACTGCCTGCCCATGACCTTACGGGCGACTACACGCTGAAAGCAGGATCCCGCGCTTACAACATGACGGTAGGTGCAAAAGGAGCCAAAATAAAAATTGATGAAGAAACCGAGCTCGATGTAAAATACAGCGAGGACGGTGGGTTGATTACCTTGTCTTTCCCTCAGGACAAAGGTGCAGGTTTGATGCGCCTCAGCGGATTGGTAGACGGAGATATGTGGCGCGGCCGTGGCCAAGACCCAACGGGAGCCTGGATCAACTGGGAAGCTGAAAAGACTGGCGGCCAAGCTGCTGCCGAAGAAAAAGAAGGAAAGGAAACTGCAGCTACAGCTATGGTGAGCCAACAAACAGCGCCTTATGGTGCCTTTGGCTGGACCAGTCGCCCTCAAGCAGAAACGGTGATTATCCGTAATGCAACGCTTTGGACCAACGAAGAAAGTGGTATCCTGGAGAAGGCAGATATTATGCTGCAAAACGGCAAGATTGCACAAGTTGGCGGCAGTATTCGCGGCCCACGTGGAGCTATTGAAATTGATGGTGAAGGTATGCACGTTACACCTGGTATCATTGACGAACACAGCCATATTGCTATCAGTCGTGGTGTGAACGAAAGCTCACAGGAAAGTACTGCCGAAGTAAGCATTGCCGATGTAGTGGATGCTACAGATGTTGATATTTATCGACAGTTGTCTGGCGGTGTTACGACTTCTCAGTTATTGCACGGTTCTGCAAACCCTATTGGCGGCCAGTCGGCGTTGATTAAGCTGCGTTGGGGCTATACGCCGGAAGAGATGAAATTTGCCGGTGCTCCCGGGTTTATCAAATTTGCGTTGGGGGAAAATGTAAAGCAGTCTAACCGGAGTAATTCTTATGGCATCCGTTATCCGCAAACCCGTATGGGGGTAGAGCAGGTTTTTGAAAACTACTTTACAGAAGCTCGCGCGTATGGTGAAGCCATTGATCGGGGTGAGAAAGTACGCCGCGATTTGGAATTAGAAACCCTCTTGGAGATCCTGAATGGCGAGCGCTTTATTACCTGCCATTCTTACCAGCAAGGCGAGATCAATATGCTCTTGAAGGTAGCGGATCGCTTTGGCTTCCGCGTGAATACCTTTACACACATTCTGGAAGGTTACAAAGTGGCCGACAAGATGGCGGAGCATGGCGCCGGTGGTTCTTCTTTCTCTGATTGGTGGGCATACAAGTTTGAGGTCGTTGATGCGATCCCCTACAACGGTGCTATCATGCACGAGCAAGGCGTGACAGTAGCGTTCAATTCTGATGATGCAGAAATGGCTCGTCGCTTGAATCAGGAAGCAGCAAAAGCTGTTCTTTTTGGTGGCGTTTCTGAAGAAGAAGCCCTGAAGTTTGTAACGCTTAACCCCGCAAAGCTGCTGCATATTGACGATAAAGTGGGTAGCCTGAAAGTAGGTAAAGACGCTGATATTGTAATTTGGACAGATAATCCACTATCCGTTTATGCCCGTGCGAAGCACACCTACGTAGATGGTATCAAGTTCTATGATATGGACGAAGACGTAACCCGTCGGGCCGCTCTACAAGACGAACGCAATGCCTTGATCCAAAAAATGCTGGATGCAAAAGAAGGTGGTGCCAAAACCCAGCCTGCTAAAGGCCGTGGACAACGCCATTACCACTGTGATACGGAAGACGACGAGGGACGATAGTCGTTGTGTTACGTCCACATTAATCAAGACATCAGCGTCTATCCAGCATTGTTTAAAAATAAAAAATCATGCAATTAAAACATATATTCTTACTGTTCGCCACGCTGCTGAGCAGTTTGCTAATGGCCCAGCCCCCCGTGCCGGGAGCAGTACAAGCCAAACCCATCGCCATCGTTGGCGGCACTGCCCATTTAGGCAATGGGGAAGTGATTGAGAACGCCCTGGTCACCTTTGATCAAGGGAAAATTACCAGAGTTGATCGTGCTTCTGCTAAAGTGGATTTAAGTGATCATGAAGTAGTCGATGGTACGGGAAAACACATATACCCCGGCCTGATTGCTCCCAATACCCAGCTTGGTATTGTAGAGATTGCGGCAGTAAGTGCCACCCGTGATAACGCAGAAACGGGATATCTGAATCCCAATGCTCGTTCGCTGGTAGCCTATAATACCGACTCGCAGGTTACACCAACAGTACGTTCTCGTGGTGTGCTTTTTGCCCAGGTTACCCCTCAGGGAGGTGCTCTTTCCGGACAATCGAGTATCGTACAATTGGATGCCTGGAACTGGGAGGATGCTGCTGTACTGGCAGATGATGGCCATCACCTAAACTGGCCTCGTCGTCGTAGCTATAGCTGGCGGCAAGGAACCTGGACCAAAAACGAGCGCTATGCTGAACAAGTTCAAAGTGTAGAGGACTTCCTTCGCCAGGCACAAGCTTATTGCGCTGGTGCTGACCGGGAACCTAATCTTCGTTTAGCTTCAGCTTGTGGATTGTTTAATGGAAAGCAGCGCTTGTTTGTCCACGCCAACTTGGCAAAGGATATTGAACAGGCCATTCTTTTAGGCAAGAAATTTGACCTTGACCTAGTGATCGTCGGTGGTGAAGAAAGCTATCTGGTAACGGAGTTACTGAGGGAATACAAGGTGCCTGTTGTCCTGGGGCCTACTCACGCTTTACCCGGTACCCTGGATAGTGATGTAGATCAGCCTTTTAAAACACCTGCTGCATTACATGAAGCAGGCGTACAGTTTTGCTTGAGCAACGAGGGATTCTGGCAGCAGCGCAACCTTCCTTTTCAGGCAGGAACAGCCGTAGCTTATGGTTTGCCTTATGAGAAGGCTATTCAAGCGCTTACGCTGGATGCCGCTAGTATTCTGGGTGTTGCAGATCGTATTGGATCATTAGAAGTAGGCAAGGATGCGTCCTTAATTATTACCTCTGGTGATGTATTGGACATGCGCACCAGTGTCGTAGAACATGCGTTTATCGACGGCCGAAAGGTAGACCTGGATAACAAGCAGGATCAACTGTATCGCCGTTTTCAGACGAAGTACCAGCGACAAAAGTAGAAAAACTCGCTTTTAATCTTTTCAAGTCTTATATTTGTTATAATAGGTTTGGTTCTCTTGAGCCAAACCTATTATGTTTTTAAACAGTGAATTCAAAAGAGCAATGAATAGGCTCTATTAGCGGGATACGGATGATAGAAGAAATAACAACAACAGAGGAAGAGGAAGAAAAGAAGCTGATTCAGAATGCGTACCGGCACTTGCTGCGTTCTATCAAGTCTGATATGGACGAGACGGACCAGAAGAATATCCGGGGAGCGTATGAATTGGCGGTAGAAGCACATGCTGCTCAACGCCGAAAGTCGGGAGAGCCTTATATTCTCCACCCAATCGCAGTAGCACGGATTTGTGCAGAAGAGATCGGCTTGGGTCCTACTGCTATTGTAGCGGCTTTACTTCATGATGTAGTAGAAGATACGGACATCACACTGACGGATTTACAAGACCAGTTTGGTCCGCAGATCACCAAAATGGTAGACGGCCTCACCAAACTAGATGGTGCTTATAACTCCGATAGCCCGCAAGCCGAGAATTTCAAAAAGGTACTTAGTACACTGGTTGAAGATGTGCGCATCGTGCTCATAAAAATGGCCGATCGCCTGCACAATATGCGTACCCTGGGGGCTATGCCTCCGCACAAGCAGTTGAAAATTGCTGCCGAAACCAGTTATATCTACGCGCCCTTGGCTCATCGTCTGGGCTTATATGCTTTCCGTACAGAATTTCTTGATCTGTGTATGAAGATCACGGATGCGGAAGACTATTTTTCTATTGCTCAAAAGCTACAGGAAACTAAAAGTAGCCGGGAGGCCTACATTGAGTCCTTCATAGCTCCGCTCAAAGGACAACTTGACGAAATAGGTATCAAATACCGGATTTTTGGCCGCGCGAAATCAATTTATTCTATTTGGAATAAGTTGAAAAACAAGGATGTCGCTTTTGAAGAGATTTATGACCTTTTTGCGGTCAGGATAATTTTGGATGTGCCACCAAAGAAGGAGAAATTATACTGCTGGCAGACGTACAGTATCGTTACCGATGTACATAAACCCATTACGGAGCGCCTGAAAGATTGGATAACGACGCCCAAGGCCAATGGTTACGAGTCGTTGCATACTACAGTGGTGGGTCCTGCCGGGCGTTTTGTAGAAGTTCAAATTCGCTCGGAGCGGATGGACGAAATCGCAGAACGAGGGTTTGCTGCACACTGGAAGTACAAGGGCGTGAATAATTCGGATGATGTATTCGAACGGTGGTTGGATAGTGTACGGGAAATACTAGAGGACCCCGAGGACACCCCCGTAGAGTTTCTGGATAGTTTCAAGTCGAATAGTCTTTTTAACGAGGAAGTATATGTTTACACGCCTAAAGGAGATCCACGGGTTTTGCCGAAAGGCGCAACGGCATTAGACTTTGCTTTTAGTATCCACTCGGATGTTGGCTATCACTGCACGGCCATCAAAATCGACAATCAGATTGTCCCGATGGGGCGGATGCTGAAAAATGGCGACCGAATAGAGGTTGTCACCAGTAACAATCAGAAACCTTCAGAGAGCTGGCTCAAGCTGGTGACTACCGGGAAGGCTAAAGCCAAGATACGCTCTGCCATGAAGGAAGAGCGCCGTCGTAAAGGTGAACTTGGCCGGGAAGCATTAGAGCGAAAGTTCAAAAACCTGCGGATACAGTCCTATGAAGATGCGATGGAGACGCTGGTAAAACACTACAAGCTAAACAGTCATGTAGATCTTTACTTCGCCATCGCAATGAATAGTATTACGGTTACCGAAATTTTCAAAAAGTTCAAACCGGATCATGGCAAGCTTAAACTGGTAGAACTACCTCCGGTAGAAGTGCCGAAGAAAGAAGTTGTCGTCATTAAGCGCCCTCGTAAAGATACTGGTAGCCATCCGCGGCTTATGATCAACGGGGAACCCGGAGATCAGTATGATTACGCCTTGGCAACCTGCTGTAACCCGGTGCAAGGGGATAAGATATTTGCTTATCTTACAGCCAATGCAGGTTTGAAAATTCACCGTATCAATTGCCCGAATGCAACTAACCTGATGGTCAATTATGGTTATCGGATCATGAAAGCAGATTGGTCCAGTGATATGCCACAGACGAATTTTGTGACGAAGCTTAAAATCACGGGTATTGATGATGGCCCCGGAGTAATCGAGCGACTGACGCATCAGATTTCTCTAATGGGCTTGAATATCCGCTCACTTAATATTGCGGGTACAGAAGGTTTCTTCGAGTCAGAGCTAAGTCTTATTGTTGCGAATACCGACCAACTGAATCAGGCAACCAGGGCGTTGAAAAACTTGTCGAACATCTCAACTGTTACTAGAGTAGAGTAGACTTGTTCTGCTGGGGCAGATAAGGCGCGATTTATCCCCGAAATGATCCCCGCAGAACAGGTCTAATAAAAAGAATTATGACGAAAGAGAACGATAGAAGAGATATTATTGAAGCAGTAAAGAACATTTTTTCCTCTCACCTGGAAAAAAATGGCTTGCGTAAAACCCCGGAACGCTACGCGATCCTGGAAGAGATTTATAAGCGCACCGATCATTTCGATGCGGAAGCGCTCTATATTCACATGAAGACCCAAAATTATCGGGTAAGCCGGGCGACCGTTTACAATACCCTCGAGTTGTTGGTGAATTGTGATTTAGTGACCAAGCACCAGTTTGGTAAAAATTTGGCGCAGTATGAGAAGTCTTACGGCTTCAAACAGCATGATCACCTTATTTGTGTGGACTGTGGAAAAGTGCTCGAATTTTGTGACCCACGTATTCAGCAAATTAAAACCATGATGGGCGATCTATTGCAGTTTAATATAACGCATCACTCTCTTAACCTGTACGGTGAGTGCCAAGGGGCTTGTGAAAAGACCCGCCAACTGGAAAATACTACGAATAAAGTGGAAGAAGTTCGCTAATTTTGCGGCATGGACCAAGTCTATGAACTCAGACAGTCAGGCCGCATTAACGTGCTACGGGTACATAACCTGTTGAGTGAATTTGCCAACCGGGAAATTCTAAGCACGGCCCAAGGCTGTATTGATGATGGTTTCAATAGGTTTGTCGTCGATTTAGAAGGGGTGCCTTATACCAACAGTGTTGGCCTTAATTTTTTGATTACCCTTCAGTCGCGTTGTCAAGATCAGGGTGGTTCCATTGTGATCGTCAACGTTTCCAAAAAAATAATTCAGTTGTTGGAGATTACTAAACTCCAGCCTTTATTTCACTTAACAGATTCAGTAGACGAAGCACTTCGGTTGCTGAATGAGGCATGAGCCAGGTAGCACGCCCCAAAAAGGAGTGCTTTTCTTAGTTTGCGCCCGCAAAATTGAATGCACCGCATGACGGTAGATGTACTACTCGGCCTCCAATGGGGCGATGAAGGGAAAGGCAAAATTGTTGATTACCTGGCGCCGCGTTACGATATCATAGCCCGCTTTCAAGGGGGGCCTAATGCTGGCCATACGCTGGTTTTTGAAGGGAAGAAGCACGTACTTCATACCGTCCCTTCCGGAATCTTTCGAGAAGCTCAGCTCAATCTTATAGGTAATGGCGTCGTCATTGATCCGATTACGTTGGGCCGGGAACTTGACGAGCTGACGGAGGCAGGTGTAGAGTACCACGATCGGCTATTGGTGGCGCGTAAAGCTCACCTGATTCTACCTACCCATCGCTACCTCGATAAAGCAAGCGAAGCTGCAAAGGGAAAGGCCAAGATTGGCTCTACCTTAAAAGGAATCGGACCTACCTATATGGATAAAACCGGCCGGAATGGTCTGCGTGTAGGAGATTTAGAAGCTGCTGATTTTGCGGATCGCTACGCCGTGTTGAAGGCCAAACACCTGGAGCTGCTAAAAATTTACCCGGAAGTAGAATTCGACTTGGCAGCAGAAGAAGAAAAATGGCACTTAGCCATTGAACGCCTGCGGAAGTTGCGTCTGGTGGATGGCGAGTATTATATTAATAATGCCCTCAAATCAGGGAAGCGTATTCTTGCGGAAGGTGCACAAGGCTCTATGCTGGATATTGACTACGGTACTTATCCTTTTGTTACTTCTTCTAATACAATTACGGCTGGTGTTTGTACTGGCTTAGGGGTAAGTCCCCAAAAAATTGGCGAAGTAATCGGTATCACTAAGGCCTACTGTACACGCGTCGGTTCCGGACCATTCCCTACCGAACTGTTTGATGACATGGGCGAGTTTCTGCGTAAGGAAGGTGCTGAGTTTGGCGCTACAACCGGCCGGCCACGTCGTTGTGGTTGGGTAGATTTGCCTCAGCTGAGGTATACCATCATGCTTAATGGAGTGACCCAGCTAGTCGTTACAAAAATTGACGTACTGAACAAGTTGCCAGAAATTAAAGCAGCTACTGCTTACGAAATGGACGGTCAGGAGACAGATCAACTGCCTTTTGATCTTTGCGATGATACCTGCAAGCCGGTCTATGAATCTTTCCCAGGATGGGAAGGTGATTTGGAGCGTGTAGCCACCTATGGTATGCTGCCCGAGGCTGCTCAAGGGTTCATCACAGAAATGGAAGAACGACTTAAAGTACCAGTAACAATGGTGTCTACCGGGCCAGGTAGAAGACAGTTGTTAGAGAAAATACAAGGATAAAATAACAGAAGAATGCTGCAAGTTCCTATCTATCTGACAGTATTCTTTGTGTTAATTACTTTTACAACCACAGCCTTGTTTTGGTGGGTTTTAAAAGTGAGCAAAAACGCTGAGCACCAGCCAAAATGGAGCCGCCTTTTTTTAGGAGGGAGCTTCCTTTGGCTGGGGCTACAAGCGTTTTTGTCTTTTCAGGGCACTTATTATGAACACCTGGATGCGCTCCCTCCACGCATTGCGATTTTGGGATTGATTCCGCCGCTGATGCTTATTGTTACCCTGTTTTTACTGCCCAACGGCAAGCGATTTATAGACAGCCTGCCGCTGCCGTCGCTGACGATGCTTCATGTGATCAGGATACCCGTAGAGCTGGTATTATACGGCTTGTTTCTGGCGGGCACTATTCCCGAGTTGATGACCTTTGCAGGTCGGAATTTCGATATTCTTGCAGGGCTCACCGCACCATTGATTGTCTATGTCGGTTGGCGGCCCTCCTTTCGACGAAACTTGTTGATTGGGTGGAATGTGGTCAGTCTGGCACTCTTGTTGAATATCGTAATTCATGCGCTACTGGCGGCCCCCTTTCCTTTACAGCAGCTTGCTTTTGATCAGCCTAATATCGCTGTGTTGTATTTTCCCTTTAGTTGGTTGCCTACTTATGTGGTGCCGGTGGTATTGTTTTGTCACTTGGCGGCGTTACGGAAGTTGTATTAAATTTCAATATCGCTACCTTTAGCGGATAAACAAGTAAAACTACAATGGAGCAAACCCCATCTATTCGCCTAAGTGTGTTGGAAGATCACGAAGTGGAAGCTGCTGTCCAAGAACTTTTTGGAAGCGCAAGCCTGTTAGCGAGCATGAAGACCTTCATGCCCACAGAGCTGTATGAAGAGCTGCTTAGGGCTAAAGATGAGGTGAAAAGTACCCTTGATTTTCAGGAGAAAATGATGTTGGTGTTTCTGCGATTTGTACGCGAATTGAGTATTACCGAACTGACGAATAGCGGCCTCGAACAACTTGACCCATCCCAGAAGTACCTATTCATCTCTAATCACAGAGACATTGGCTTGGATTCGGCATATCTCAATAAAGCACTCTTTGAAGCAGGTTTTACGACCACTCAAATTGCCATAGGAGATAATTTGATGACCCACCGCTTGGCCGAATTGATTTTTCGGATCAATAAAAGTTTTGCAGTAGTACGCTCAGGTAGCCCTCGAGAGTTGTACCAGCACTCGGTGAGGATGTCTACCTATATTCACGAGATGGTCCACACAGGAAAGGATTCGATTTGGATCGCCCAACGGGAGGGCCGCTCCAAAGATGGTAATGACCGTACCCAAATTGGGATGCTAAAAATGCTCAGCCTTAGCAAGCAAGATGATTTGATTGATCATTTTGAAGAACTGAACATCGTACCGGTATCAATCTCCTATGAATACGACCCTACAGGCTTGGTGAAAACACTCAGTCATCTGCGAAAGCTAAATGATCCTGAATTTAAAAAATCTTTCACCGAAGATATCCAGCATATCTTACTTGGAATCAAAGGTCAAAAAGGGCACGTTCATTTCCATTTTGGCAAACCGATAAATTCGCGCTTACAACCCCTTCGAGCGCTAGATAACGCCAAGAAACAGCTGGAAGAACTGGTGGCCCTCCTGGATAAGTCTATTCACAATAATTACCGCCTGCATCCTATCAATTATATAGCGTGCGATTTGTTGCAAGGTGGTCAAAAGTACAAGTCCTACTACACGTCAGCAGAGCTGCGGGAGGTCAATGTTTTCTTCGAAAAACAGCTTGCGCTGCTTCCTTCCGATCAAATTGAAGATGGCCGTAAGTACCTACTGGGGATTTATGCCAATCCGGTTTGGAATAGGGAAGGGTAAAGTTAGAAGGCACTTTCAAAGTGCCTTCTAACTTTTTTTACATAAAACCATTTGCCCTGCCATGAAAAATCTACCCTTCTTACTGATCATTGCATTACTTGCGTCCTTTTCCTGCGAAAATCCTGCCCCTACCGATTTAAATAAAGCCGCACTAATCCCTTTTCCTAAAGAAATCTTTCCTACTCACGAACGATTTTGCTTGCAAAACGGCACTGTGATCCATGTGCAGGAGCACCTTCTTCCCTTTGCGGAAGCTATGGGGGAAACGCTAGCGGCAGCCACTAATCTGGACATTGTTGTTGAAAAAGGGGATGTCACAAGCGGCCCCAGCCACATCTATCTGGAATTACTGGGTGATGATATGGATGACGAGGGGCCAGAATCTTATGAACTGAATATTAAGAAAAAGAAAATCTACCTGGTCAGTAAGTCCGAGGCCGGCCTTTTTCGGGGCCTTCAGACACTGCTGCAGCTGTTGCCTACTACACCCACGGAGGACAATCACTGGGTCGTTGCCTCAGGGGTGATCACCGATGCGCCGCAGTATGACTATCGCGGGGCCATGCTCGATGTATCGCGTCATTTCTTTGGTGTAGACGATGTCAAGCGTTTTATTGACCTCATTGCTTTGTGTAAAATCAATTACCTCCATTTGCATTTAGCAGATGATCAAGGCTGGCGCATTGAAATAAAATCGTGGCCCAACCTCACTACCCACGGCGGTAGTACCCAGGTAGGTGGCGGATCGGGCGGCTATTACACCCAGAACGACTATCAGGAAATAGTGCGTTATGCGGAAAGCCGCTACGTGACTATCGTACCGGAAATCGATATGCCGGGCCATACAAATGCTGCATTAGCCTCTTATCCGGAGTTAAATTGCAATGGAGTATCTCCCGAGTTGTACACCGGTACGGAAGTAGGGTTCAGTACCCTTTGTACCTCCAAAGAAATTGTCTATCAATTTGTAGATGATGTAGTACGCGAGATTGCTGCCATGACACCCGGCCCTTATTTTCACATCGGCGGCGACGAATCACATGTAACTGCACTGGAAGATTATATCCCCTTCATCGAACGTGTGCAAGATATTGTTACCAAATACGACAAGCAGGTGATCGGATGGGATGAAATCTCCCACGCGGAGCTGCGGGAAGATGGCGTAGTACAATACTGGGCGATGGCCGAAAATGCGCTGCGCGGAGTAGCGCAAGGAACCAAGGTTTTACTCTCTCCGGCACATAAAGTATACCTGGATATGCAGTACGATTCTACTACAGAGTTAGGCCTGCATTGGGCAGCATATATTGAGTTGGATAGTGCCTATTTGTGGTCGCCGGAAACACTGGTGCCAGGTATTGGCAAAGAAAATATCCTTGGCATTGAGTCACCCCTCTGGACGGAAACCATCACCAATATGGATGAGATCGAATACATGGCCTTTCCACGTTTATTGGCCCATGCAGAGTTGAGTTGGTCACCAGCTGAGGCTCGTAATTGGGACCATTTTTCAGACCGACTAGTACGTTATGCGGAACACTTAAAGCAATTGGATATCGATTATTATGCTTCTCCGGTTATAACCTGGGAATAGAAGGCAAGTCTAATTATTTGGGGCCATGCCTTCTCCCGTCCCGACTTTTCTAGTCGGGACGGGATCGGCACCAGGCTATCCAGTCGCTACTGCTCCTTTTTATCCTTGTGTCCTCCTCCTCCTCCTCCTCCTCCGTGCGGCGTGCTACAGCCTACGGCTTGCGCACTGCTTTAGGCCGATGAGTAGGGCCAAGGAAGCACGTTTCTCGTATGAATTTGATCTTGGGCTTATCTCGCCCGTCACTAAGTGGTTTAGCTACGCTGATCGTCCTTCTAGTCCTCAGAGTTCAACGCAGTCAGAGCTAAAAAGGACAGATGGAAGTTTCCCATATCACATAGTAACGGGTATCGTTGCAAAATGGTCAAACAATAAAAAGGGTAGAAGAACAGACCTTGAAAATTAGGCTATCCCTCTACCCCTTTAATAATCATCTTTCTACCATTTGCCCTGAGGCAAATAGGTTACGCCTTGATAAAGCGCTTTGTAATCACTTGCTTGCCATCATTACTGCGCAGGAAATAAGTTCCGGCAGGTAAATTAGCAACATCAACGGTAGTGCGCACCTGATCGGCGCTGATAATGCGCTGATAAAGTACTTGGCCATTGAGGTCAACAATCGTTAATTCGATGTTCTCATTACTCACACTGTTTGTAGTGAGTGCTACCTGCAATTGATCTACAGCAGGATTAGGGAATAATTGCACCTCTAATATTGCTGGACCTTCCGTTACGGCATTGCTTTGCGGAATATTTGGTGCAAAACCTTCCGTACGGTTTACCGTAATAAAAATGTCTGATAGGTTGAAACAACCATCACTCAAAGCTACTTCGGCTGCATTATCACCCACAACGGCGATGATATTGCCGGTGTAAGCCAATCCCCAAACGCGGCAAATACCAGCAGGAGCATCTTCGAAATCCGCAGAATCACCGCTTGGTAAACCTAGTATGATGTTGTTTTCATCTGTAATAACGTAAGTGAAGTTCTCACCAACAGCAGCAGTGTTGACAAACTGGATAATATCTGCCTCACCATCTCCTACCGTTACGGTTACATTCGTTTCGCCATCAATGGTGCTTACCATACCACCGTTTACAGCAGTTCTTTCTACTGCAATTGGGTTCGATAAATCGAAGCAGCCTTGTAGGTCCGATGCATTTAAGCCTACTTCTGCACCTATAAGTCCGTCTTCGAAACTCAAGTGCCAAACCAGGCACGTCCCTTCGCCTGCGCCATCAAAATCTACGGCACTGGGCATTGGCGGTAAGCCTAGAATATTCCCTTGGTCATCGGTTACGACCCAAGCGGAGTTGCCGCCACTATTACCTATTAGCGTGATAGCTCCTTCTTCGATCATATCTGCTACGCCATCACTTACACAGAAGCTGAATGGACCACCTTCAAGCATGCCACCATCTGGCTGGTTACGATTCACGGTAATTGGATTAGAAAGGCTGAAGCAACCTTGTAGGTCCGCCGCGTTCAAGCCTACTTCTGCCCCTACAAGTCCGTCTTCGAAACTCAAGTGCCACACGAGGCAAGTACCTGCGCCCGCACCATCAAAATCTACCGCACTCGGCATTGGTGGTAAGCCCAGAATGTTTCCTTGGTCATCAGTTACGACCCATGCAGAGTTGGTGCCCGAGTTGCCTGTTAGGGTAATTGATCCTGGTTCCAACATATCAGCTACGCCATCACCTACACAGAAGGTAAATGGTCCGCCTTCAAGCGTTCCGCCCTCTGGCTGATTGCGATTTACACTAATAGGATTAGAAAGGTCGAAGCAACCTTCTAAGTCTGTGGCATTCAATCCCACTTCAGCCCCTACAAGTCCATCTTCGAAGCTGAGGTGCCACACGAGACAAGTACCTGCGCCAGCGCCGTCAAAATCTACAGCGCTAGGGGTAGGAGGTAGGCCGAGGATATTACCTTGTTCATCGGTTACCACCCACGCAGAGTTAGTACCACTATTACCTGTAAGAGTAATTGCATCTTCCGGAAGGTTGTCCACAATGTCGTCGCCTACACAGAAGGTGAAAGGTCCACCGGTAAGGAAACCACCGTTGCTGTTACAAAGGTTGTCACAATCTGCTCCTTCTACTCTGTTAATAGTAATAGGATTAGAAAGGTCGAAACAGCCTTCTAAGTCCGCTGCGTTCAAACCTACTTCAGCCCCTACAAGTCCGTCTTCGAAGCTGAGGTGCCACACGAGGCAAGTGCCAGCGCCTGCATCATCAAAATCTACGGCACTCGGCATTGGTGGTAAGCCTAAGATGTTACCTTGATCATCAGTTACAACCCATGCAGAGTTGGCTCCTGAGTTACCTGTTAGGGTAATTGATCCTGGTTCTAGCATGTCTGCTACACCATCTCCTACGCAAAACTCGTATACGCCCCCTTCGAGTGTACCACCGTCTGGCTGATTACGATTTACGCTAATCGGGTTAGAAAGGTCGAAGCAACCTTCTAGGTCTGCTGCATTTAAGCCTACTTCTGCACCTACAAGTCCGTCTTCGAAGCTGAGGTGCCACACGAGGCAAGTACCTGCGCCAGCGCCGTCAAAGTCTACGGCACTTGGCATAGGTGGTAAGCCTAAGATATTACCTTGATCATCGGTTACGACCCAAGCAGAGTTGGTTCCTGAGTTACCGGTAAGGGTAATCGCCCCTGGTTCCAACATGTCAGCCACACCATCGCCTACACAGAAGGTAAATGGTCCGCCTTCAAGGGTACCACCGTCTGGCTGATTACGATCTACGCTAATAGGATTAGAAAGATCGAAGCAACCTTCTAAGTCCGCTGCATTTAATCCTACTTCTGCTCCTACAAGTCCGTCTTCGAAACTGAGGTGCCACACGAGGCAAGTACCTGCGCCAGCGCCGTCAAAGTCTACGGCACTTGGCATAGGTGGTAAGCCTAAGATGTTACCTTGATCATCGGTTACGACCCAAGCAGAGTTGGTTCCTGAGTTTCCTGTTAGGGTAATCGCTCCTGGTTCCAGCATATCAGCTACACCGTCGCCTACACAGAAGGTAAATGGTCCGCCTTCAAGGGTGCCACCGTCTGGCTGATTACGATTTACGCTAATCGGATTAGAAAGGTCGAAGCAACCTTCTAGGTCTGCTGCATTTAAGCCTACTTCTGCTCCTACAAGTCCGTCTTCAAAGCTGAGGTGCCACACGAGACAAGTACCTGCGCCAGCGCCATCAAAATCTACGGCGCTAGGCATTGGCGGTAAGCCTAGAATATTCCCTTGGTCATCGGTTACGACCCAAGCGGAGTTGGTGCCTGTATTTCCAGTAAGGGTAATAGACCCTGGTGCTAGCATGTCGGCCACGCCATCACCTACACAGAATTCGTATACGCCGCCTTCAAGTGTACCGCCGTTCGGTTGGATACGATTTACACTGATTGGGTTAGATAGATCGAAGCAGCCTTCTAAGTCAGCGGCATTTAAACCCACCTCTGCACCTACAAGTCCGTCCTCAAAGCTGAGGTGCCATACGAGGCAAGTGTCTACACCGGCGCCGTCAAAGTCTACGGCACTCGGCATTGGCGGTAAGCCTAGAATATTACCTTGATCATCAGTTACGACCCAAGCAGAGTTGGTTCCTGAGTTTCCGGTAAGGGTAATAGATCCAGGTTCTAGCATGTCAGCTACACCGTCGCCTACACAGAAAGTAAATGGTCCGCCTTCGAGGGTACCACCATCCGGTTGGTTGCGATTTACGCTAATTGGGTTAGATAGATCGAAGCAGCCTTCTAAGTCAGCGGCGTTCAACCCCACCTCTGCACCTACAAGTCCGTCTTCAAAGCTGAGGTGCCAGATGAGGCAAGTACCTACACCCGCACCATCAAAATCTACGGCACTCGGTATTGGTGGCAAGCCTAAAATATTACCTTGATCATCGGTTACGACCCAAGCAGAGTTTGTTCCTGCGTTTCCGGTAAGTGTAATAGATCCAGGTTCTAGCATGTCAGCTACACCGTCGCCTACACAGAAGTTGAAAGGCCCGCCCGCAAGCATTCCGCCTTCCTGACCGCCATTACTGTCTATCTCTATAAAGTTAGCAGATAGGGAGTAGCAGCCAGAAGCCAGTTCTGTTTGACCAAGTATATCACCTACTTCGGCAGTGATTGAACCAATAAGGCTAAAGGTGTAAACCCGTAGGCCATCGCCCAGCCCCGAGAAGTCAATTGTATTGGCGTAGTCAATGTGAACGATAACATCATCGGCATTGATAACGACAAAAGCATGAGGCAAGCCCGCTGGTTTGCCTTTGAAACGAATGAGGATGGGCTCACTGCCATCATCACAAAAAGAAGCCTCGTAGCCAGGGGCTACGCTGATTTGTCCTGGAAAGCAAGGGAATTGAGCTTGGACACTCCATGAAAGGAGCATAGCGAATCCCATGAATAGTAGTCTTGAAAACATCATTTTGAGGTTTGGTGAAATTATAATGGTGTAATTTTGCACAGAACGGAGCATAGGTCTGGCTCGCGAATACTCGACGGAAGTAAGTATGCGTAGACTCTTTGTATGTCCAATAAATATTTAGATCAGGTGTAGAAAGAGGATCAGAACTGAAAAAGCTTCCCGAACCATTTCTTTCTTGCTGCGAAATAAGCGTATAGCTATCACAGAAGTATCACAGTAACCTTGCTATAGTATAACATGGTTACAATCACCGGGGAAATGTAGGTATTGCCGTATTATTTTAGGCTTTTTTGTCGTTCGCAAAACAAAGTTCTAGGAAAAGGTAGATTATTAATGCTTTGCCTAATTATTATCGTTGAAACGAGAAAAACCTTACTTTTGTGGTGCCCAAATTTCAGGTTTTTGAAAACCTGAGGTTTATAACCACTGTTTAATAGTTGGGCCTTGCATGGCTCAACTAACCAAGTAACCAAATTCAAAGTAACCGTTTTATGGCGCAGGTAGAATTGATAATGCCCAAAATGGGGGAGAGCATCATGGAAGCTACCATCCTCAATTGGGTCAAGAAAGAAGGCGACCAGGTAGAGATGGACGAGACGATCCTTGAGATTGCTACGGATAAAGTAGACTCTGAGGTCCCTAGTCCGGTCGCTGGCACGATCAGTAAGATCATGTTTCAGGTAGATGATGTTGTAGAGATCGGTAAAGTGATTGCGATCATTGCAACAGAAGGCGAGAACGCTACACCGCAAGCCAGCCCTAGTGTTGCTGAAGCTGCTCCAGCTAGTGCTCCTGCATCATCTAATGGTGCAAGTACAAGTACTAAGGTAGCTGCACCTGCACCTGAGTCTACTCCTCAACCCGCTCCTGCTACAGTAAGCGTTAGTTCTGGAGATCGTTTTTACAGTCCGTTGGTGCGTAATATTGCCAAAGAAGAAGGTGTTTCACAAGCAGAATTAGATGCCTTACCTGGTACCGGGAAAGAAGGACGGGTGACAAAAAAAGACATGCTGGCTTATTTGGAGAACCGCTCTTCCGCTCCGGCAGCTGTCGCTACTCCTCAGCCCGCTACTGCCCGGCCTGCTTCACCTGCGATTGATCAACCGATTGCTAGTTCAATGGCCGATGCCTCAGGAAGCGGTAACGTAGAGATCATCGAAATGGATCGGATGCGCCGTTTGATCGCTGATCACATGGTGAACTCCAAGCATACCTCTCCGCACGTAACCTCGTTCGTAGAGGCAGACGTAACCAATATCGTTAATTGGCGAGAGAAGAATAAGCATGCTTTCCAGCAGAAATTTGGAGAGAAAATTACCTTTACTCCGCTATTTATCGAAGCAATTGTACGGGCAATCCATGATTATCCAATGATCAATGTTTCGGTGGACGGAAAGAATATTATCCGCAAAAAGAACATCAATATTGGTATGGCTGCGGCCCTGCCTACGGGCAACCTCATCGTACCCGTGATCAAAAATGCGGATCACCTCAGCCTTATCGGGCTCACCAAAGCGGTCAATGACCTCGCTAATCGAGCACGGGGTAATAAGCTGAAACCAGAAGACATTCAGGATGGTACTTTCACAGTGACCAATGTAGGTACTTTCGGCAATGTTATGGGTACGCCCATCATCAACCAGCCGCAGGCAGCGATTATGGCAGTAGGAGCTATCCGTAAGCGTCCGGCAGTGGTAGAGACAGAATTTGGCGACCTCATCGCCGTACGGCACATGATGTTCTTGTCTATGTCTTACGATCACCGTATAGTAGACGGTATGTTAGGAGGTTCTTTCCTCCGCAGAGTAGGAGACTACCTGGAGGCATTTGACGCGAATAGAAGCTTGTAATAGTGTAAAAGTTAGGCGGGTGTAAGCGTGTAAAGGTTAATAACTCTTACACCTTTACACTTACCCAACCCTTACACTTGGCTTGGTCATGTTAGCATAATGCTAATCAAACCCAGCAGGCAGCCGAGGACAAGCCAGAAACGGAGGTCCCCCAGAAGTTGGTTTTCTTTCATATCAACATCCTTTTAATGTTTGTTCATCTCTTGTATACCAAAAAGGATGCCAACACAATTTTTTATAATATGTTATGAAGGGTTTCGCTACATTACCCAAGGTTGAGCTTCATGTGCATCTGGACTGTTCACTCAGCTTTGAGGTCGTAAAGCGGTTGCTTCCCGGGATAGATTTTGCCACCTACAAAAAACAGTTTACGAGTGGTGGGAAATGTACCAACTTGAAAGCCTACATCGAATTAGCCATCAGTGCCATTAAGCTGATGCAAACGAAAGAAAGCTTGATTTTGGTGACCAATGATTTAGTGATGCAGTTGGTTGATGATCAAGTGATTTATGCCGAAGTAAGATTTGCCCCTTTACAACATCTGGAACAGGGATTAAGCCCGGAAGAAGTAGTAGCAACGGTCTGTGAAGAGCTGGCGAAGGCTAATCAAAACCACCGAATCAAAGCTAACTTGATAGTCTGTACGCTCCGTCATTATTCGGAAGAAGAAAGCATGGCCACCGTTAAGTTAGCAGAAGCTTTTCGCAATCAGGGTGTAGTTGGCTTTGATCTTGCCGCCGACGAAGCCGGTTATCCCATCGACGCCCACAGGGCAGCTTTTGCTTTTGCTAAAGAAAATAATATCCCTTGCACTGCTCATGCTGGTGAAGCCTGTGGGGCAGAAAGTGTAAGGGAAACTTTGCAAGTATTACGCCCTCAGCGCATTGGGCACGGCGTACGTAGTATTGAGGACAAGAAAGTTATACAAGCATTGCTTACCCAAGATGTTCATCTCGAAATTTGCCCGAGTAGCAATGTGGTTACCAGTGTCGTTGATACGCTAAAAGACCACCCTGTCGATCAACTTTATCGGCAAGGGGTATCACTGAGCATCAATACAGATGGCCGTGCATTGGTTGATGTTGATTTGGCCCACGAATATGAGCAATTGATGCAAATTTTTGGCTGGGAAAAAGCACATTTCCTACAGTGTAACCTGGAAGCGATACGACACGCTTTTATTTCGGAATTAGAGAAGGAGGGCTTGCGTGAGCAGCTTTTGGCGGGATATGGGGGGCTGACTTCAGATAAAAAAGTCAGAAAATAAAAACTCCTTGGTTGCTTGCAACCAAGGAGGTAGAGTAATCGAAACAGAAAGCTAATTTTTAGTGTGAGGGCTACCATTGTATAGTTGCTGAAAACCTGTTAAGACAAAGCAACTCTCACTGTATTAAGTGCTTCGTACGAGGTACTTGGATTTGATCCCCTAATTATTGGCAAACGATTATACCAAGTACCCAGTACGAAATACTATGTGCCATAAAAAACTACTCCCCTTGACCTAGAGAATAAGCTCGCTTATCATTCATGTCGTACAGATTCTCTGTTTTGATAAAGTTGAGGCCTGCTAGGTGGAGCCGGCTCAATAGCTGTACCAATTGCAAGTAAGTGACAGGTGCAGTAGGGGTAGCGGAAGTGTTTTTTGTTTTACCTAGGTATTGTGTAGATACAAATCGACAACGCCAGTGATCGGTGCAGAAGGTTTCGGGCATACCGTTAGGGTATACTTTTACGCCCCGATTAGTGATCATTTTTAGTTGTAATTCCGCGCCAGCGAGCTCTTCCAGTTGACGACCAAGTACATCAGGGTTGCGTTCGGTGCCGGTCCAGTCAAGGAAGATGTCTATGCCCTTCAGTTCTTTTTTTACAGGTAGCGTAGGTTTCAATTTAATACTGATGGGGTCACCAACGGCTGTAGGAGTGATTCCCTTGAAACGACGAGGAGATTGGCCAATTCTTTTGATTACAGCTTGGGCAAAGTCTTGCGTGCCTACCCGTAACTGGGTGTAGTTTTCACTGGCAATATCGGCGGTGTGAATACCATCTTCAAGGGTACAAAGCAAGGCATTCATGATCTTGGCAGCCGTTTCATTCTGCCCCAGATGCTCTAGCATCATGCAGGCGGCGTGGAGTAGCCCAGAGGGATTGGCAATGTCTTTCCCTGCAATGTCGGGCGCTGAGCCGTGAATCGCTTCAAACATCGAAATATGATCACCAATATTAGAAGAACCTCCCAAGCCAACGGATCCTGCGACTTGAGCAGTAATATCGGAAATAATATCACCATAAAGATTCAGGGTCACGATAACGTCAAAGCGTTCCGGGTTATCGGCAAGGTGCGCGGAGCCAATGTCAATAATATAATGCTCTGACGTGATCTCAGGATATTCTTTAGCAACTTCCCGGAAGACCTCGTGAAACAAACCATCGGTGTGTTTCATAATGTTGTCTTTGGTCATACAGGTCACCTTTTTTCGACCGTTGACGCGGGCATACTCAAAAGCATAGCGAACGATGCGTTCACAACCTGGCCGTGAAACAAGCTTTAGACACTGTACTACTTCAGGTGTTTGTTGGTGTTCGATACCAGCGTAGAGGTCTTCTTCGTTCTCTCGGATCACGACGAGGTCCATGTTGGGGAAGTGACTCTGCACGTAAGGCGTATAGGCTCGGCATGGGCGCACGTTAGCGTAAAGCCCCATAGTTTTACGGATAGTTACGTTCAGGCTCTTGTACCCACCACCTTGTGGTGTTGTAATCGGACCCTTAAGGAAAGCTTTGTTTTGGCGAAGGCTTTCCCAGGCATCGGTACTAATACCCGAAGTGTGACCATTGAGGTACATTTTTTCGCCAATTTCTATTTTGTCGTAAGTCAATTGTGCACCAGCTGCTTCCAAAATAGAAAGGGTAGCTTGCATAATTTCTTTTCCTACGCCATCTCCCTCTGCAATCGTAATGCGATCAGGTAAGCTGTTTTTTAACTTGTCAGAGTTGGGTTGAATGATCGTATTCAGCGACATAAATTGATTTTTTTAGTTTTGTTTTATTTGATAAGGTAAAGTGAAGTCAAATAGTTTATTTACTTTTATTTATATTTTTAATCTTTTTTATTTTGTTTTATTATGAATTATACTTTGCATCAGCTGCGCATTTTTCGCGAAATTGTCAAAACACGCAGTGTTACAAAGGCTTCTAAGGCATTACACTTGTCTCAGCCAGCAGTATCTATTCAATTAAAAAAGCTACAAGATCAATTTGAAATTCCTTTGACGGAAGTCATTGGGAGGCAGATATATATTACGGAGTTTGGAGAAGAAGTAGCCGAGGCTTGTGATCGCATATTGGATGAAGTCTATTCACTGAAGCATCGAACCCTGGCTTATAAAGGATTCCTGACAGGGCAGTTGAAGATTTCGGTGGTAAGTACTGCAAAATACGTGATGCCCTACTTCTTACCAGAGTTCTTGGGCAGGAATGAGGGTATTGATATCGTTATGGATGTAACCAATAAAGCAAGTGTGGTCCAAAGCCTGAGGGAGAACGAAGTAGATTTCGCGATGGTTTCTGTTATGCCTACAGATTTGGCATTGAACAGTATCGAGTTGATGAGCAATAAACTCTACCTCGTGGGAAGTGCCAGTAGAGTGGGAAAGCTCAAAAAAATAGACAAAGAGGTTTTAAAGACGTCACTGTTGATTTACAGAGAAGAAGGCTCAGCCACCCGCCAACAGATGGAGGAATTCCTTACAGAAAACGAACTTCCGGTTACCAAGCGTATGGAATTGACCTCTAATGAGGCTGTAAAACAAGCCGTTATTGCAGGGCTTGGTTATTCTGTTCTTCCTTTGATCGGGATCAAAAATGAAATTGCAAATGGGAGTATTCATGTTATTCCTTTCAAAGGGTTACCTATGGTTACTTCCTGGAGTTTGGTGTGGCTAAAGAATAAAAAATTCTCTCCTGCAGGAGCAGCTTTCCTACAGTTCTTGCGTGATGAAAAAGAAACTATTATTCTGGATAAATTTCAGTGGTTTGAAGATTTTAAATCTTAGGGTCTTTTAAAAAATTCCACAATAAACCTAGCGCCCTGCTGCTTGCATACTGAATGTTCTTCTCCCTGTCTTTAGTGCCATGCAATAAGAAGGTCTCTGTTTTTTTATGATTCCCTACGGCAAGCCAAATGGTGCCAACGGGCTTTTCGGGCGATCCACCACCTGGGCCAGCAATTCCGGAAATCGCAAGCGCTACGTCTACATTCAAAGCTTTTAAAGCACCCGCTACCATTTCTATAACGGTTTGTTCACTTACCGCGCCATGATCATTGAGGGTCGTAGGGCTCACGCCCAAGAGGTTTTCTTTTACCTTATTGTCGTAGGCGACGATACTTCCTTGGAAATAAGCCGAAGCACCGGAGATGGAGGTGATACGATGGGCCACATAGCCGCCTGTACAACTTTCCGCAGTGGCTAAAGTGAGATTTTTTTCCAAAAGCAAGCGACCTACTTCTGCTTCGATAGTAGTAGTACCCTCACCGAATACAAAACCCTGAAGACGCTCCAGAAAAGCATCGCCATAAGTTTGCAAATCGGTTTGCAGTTGCTCTGCATCGCCAGCGCGCCCTGTCAGGCGTAGCCTTACTTGTCCTAAACTGGGCAGGTATGCTAGGCTGAGGTGAGCAGGCAGTTGGTCTTCTAGATCTTCGATTTGGGCAGCCAGGCGCGATTCTCCTTCGCCTATCGTCAGGATGGTACGATGGGCAATAGGCCTGATTTTGTGCCGCTTACGCAAACGGGGAATAACCTCATGGGTAAGTAGGTATTCCATTTCGTAGGGAACACCAGGCATGGAGACAACGATCTTATCGTCTTGCTCCATCCACATACCGGGGGCAGTACCCATTTTATTGGTGAGTAGCAGCGCATTTTCTGGCATGTAGCACTGCTCGCGGTGAGCAGGTGTAGTGCTGCGGCCTAGCCGTTGAAAAAAGTATTCGATCCGCTCCCAGGTCACTTCACTAAAGGCCATCTCTACGCCAAAGTAAGTTGCCAAAGCCTTTTTGGTTACATCGTCCTTGGTAGGCCCCAGTCCCCCGGTCATCAGCACAATATCACTGTGGCCCAGCGCTTGTTTGAGATTGTCAATGATTTCTGGAAGGGTATCCGCAATGGTTAACTTGCGGAAGATTTCCATACCATGCAAGTTGAGCTCGCGGGCCATGAAAGCGGAGTTCGTGTCGATAACCTGACCAATCAAAAGCTCATCACCAATAGTGAGAATGGTAATTTTAGGCATAAAGGGTAGTTTATAAGAATGCGACTTCTTTGAGATCAAAGTACTGAACATGCGTTTCCGGCATTTGGATCGCCAATTTACCGGTTTCCTGTACACCAATGATTTGTCCTGTGAAAATTTTTCCAGAATCTACTTCCTGGAACGAATGCCATTCCTGGTAACGATAGAGGTTTCGAAGATAATCAGCACGGATGATTGCCGGATTGCTTTTGAGCTGGAAATATCGTGCTTCTAATCGTTGAAAGAGAAGGTGTTGAACTTCTTTCCTAGCTACCTCTTTGCCAAGGTGTTGTTGTAGAGAACCTGGTCGCGGAAGCACTTTAGGAAAATCCATTTCGTTGATATTTAGTCCTATACCTACAACACTGGATTGTAGCAATAATCCAGAAAGACTGTTTTGGATAAGGATGCCTGCTAGCTTTTTATCAGCTAGATAAACATCGTTGGGCCATTTGACAAATGCCTTCGCACTGGCAAAATGGCTGATGGTATCGGCAACAGCCAATGCCACCGCCTGGGAGAGTGAAAATTGCTGTCGCGCAGCTAACCATCGTGGTCGGAAAATGACACTCAGAAGCAGGTTTTTGCCAGGGCTGGCGTACCAACTACTGCCAATTTGTCCTCTGCCGGCGGTCTGATAGTCCGCTGATATGACAGTTCCTTCACTTGGTGTGGTTTTTGCTACTTTTTCTAATGCAAGGGCATTAGTTGAAGGAACCTCCGTAAAGTGGTGGACAACATTTCCGACGAAAAGGGTGTTGAATTTCAACTAAAGGGATTTTTTTTGCTAGCTTTGGAACAGCACAAAAATAAATTGGGCTTTTGTATTTCAAATAGATGACAAAACGATTCACCTTAAGTGTGTTATCTATTTGAAATACCTAAAAAAAAAGAACTATTTACTTTTTGCGCAATACTTTTGTTACTGTAAAAGTAATGTACCATTACGATAATAAATAAACTATTCAATAATTTGAGTCAAGCCGTTCGATTAAACCAGCAAACTAGCTGGACCCAAGAGGAACTAAATGATATAGTAATTGACGCCATCCAGGATATCAAAGGTAAGCATATCGTCAAGTTGGATTTACGTCGTATAGAGGATGCTCCTACTGATTTCTTTATCATTTGCGAAGGAGATTCCAATACTCAAGTAAAAGCTATTGCGGATAATATATCCATGCGACTCAAAGAAGAGTTGGGGACTTTTCCTTCTAATGTAGAGGGGGTGGGAGCCAGCAATTGGGTTTGCCTGGATTATTTTAATACGGTGATACACGTCTTTTATCGAGAGACCCGTGCATTCTATGAGTTAGAGGACTTGTGGGGCGACGCCCAGTTTACGGAGTACGAGACGCTTTAAAGTCTTCCAAAAAAGCCCCTGTGACGGGTATACAGCTCTTTTTGTCGATTGACGTTAACGATTTTCCTACTTACGCGTTAAAGTTAAGGAGTAGGAAATCAAAGAAAACTATTTGCCAAGAATGGAAAACGAAAATAAAGGCAATCCAAATGAAGGTGGGCCGAAGTTTAGCTCTTATTGGATTTACGCAATAATTGCGGTATTTCTGCTGGGGTTGAATTTTTACACGATGTCGGAAGGCAGCCGTGAGCCTATCCAATATGATCGGCTAGAGGAAATGATAGCAGATAATGCTGTAGAGGATATCATTGTGGTAACCAACCTCAAGCAGGCTCAAATTTACCTTAAGGAAAGTAAACTTACTGAGGAACGCTATAAAGATGCTGCGCAAGGTAGCTTTAGCCGTGATCGCTTTCACTACCGTATGGTCATTGGATCTACGGATCAGTTTAGTGATGATTTAAAAGAAATCCAAGAAGCCGAAGGTATTCCGCGTGAAGATTGGATACGCCCTACCTTTGAAACAAGACAGGATTACATTGGGAATATTCTTAGCTGGTTATTGCCGATTGTAGTGATTGTTGCGATCTGGATTTTCATCATGCGTCGCGTAGGCGGTGGAGGTGCAGGTCCAGGCTCTCAGATTTTCAATATTGGAAAATCAAAAGCTACCCTGTTCGATCAGAATAGCAAGGTCAATATCACTTTTGCAGATGTTGCTGGCCTGGATGAGGCAAAAGAAGAGGTGATGGAAATTGTTGATTTCCTAAAGAACCCGAAAAAATATACCGTTCTGGGAGGTAAAATCCCTAAAGGCGTATTACTGGTAGGCCCTCCGGGAACTGGTAAAACCCTTTTGGCTAAAGCTGTAGCGGGAGAAGCTGCTGTACCTTTCTTCTCGATTTCCGGATCGGATTTCGTAGAAATGTTTGTAGGTGTTGGTGCTTCCCGTGTGCGTGATCTATTCAAGCAAGCCCGCGAAAAAGCACCCTGTATCGTCTTTATTGATGAGATCGATGCGATTGGTCGTGCTCGTGGCCGTGGAGGAATGCAAGGTGGAAACGATGAACGGGAAAATACCCTGAATCAGCTGTTGGTGGAAATGGACGGCTTTAGTACCGACAAAGGAGTTATCCTAATGGCGGCAACCAACCGCCCGGATGTTCTTGATACGGCATTGTTGCGCCCTGGTCGCTTTGATCGCCAGATTGGTATTGATCGCCCGGATATCAAAGGCCGAGAGGCTATTTTCAAGGTACACCTCAAGACCATAAAAACTGCTCCGGAGATAAACCCTGCAGTTTTGGCAGAAATGACGCCTGGTTTTGCTGGGGCTGAGATTGCCAATGTCTGTAACGAAGCAGCACTGATTGCCGCTCGACACGAGAAGGTGGCTGTTGAGCTGGAGGATTTCAATTACGCTTTGGATAAGGTTATTGGTGGATTAGAGAAGAAGAACAAACTAATTCCGCCCGACGAGAAAAAAATCATCGCCTATCACGAAGCTGGCCATGCCCTTTGTGGATGGTACTTGCCTCACGCAATGCCTTTGGTTAAAGTTACCATCGTACCCCGAGGAGTAGCGGCATTGGGTTATGCGCAGTACCTGCCTAAAGAGCGTTACATTACACGTACGGAGCAGATGCTAGACCAGATGTGTATGACTTTTGGTGGTCGTGCTGCGGAAGAAGTAGTATTTCAGAAAATTAGCACTGGTGCCCAAAATGATTTGGACAAAGTGACGAAGATGGCCTACGATATGACGACCATCTACGGCATGAATCCGAAAGTTGGTCAAGTAAGCTTCTATGGCATGTCCAAAGATGCTTATCAGCGCCCTTACAGTGATGATACGGCTACCCTTATTGATGATGAAGTACGCAAACTACTGGATTCCCAGTATGAACGTGCCCAGAATCTACTTAATGAGCACCGTGATAAGCTCGAACTGTTGGCCCATGAGTTATTAGACAAAGAGGTTTTGCTGAAAAGCGACCTGGAAAAACTTATTGGACCACGCCCGAGCGATGCTGATGAAACGGAAGCACAGGAATGGGTCGGTGTTGTCGATAATGCGAATTCCACAGAATTGCCAAAACAAACACCTCCACCGCCTCTACCCAAAGGAGAGGACGTTTAAAATATTGTCAGAGAATCACTTTGGAGGAGTGGTTACTTAGCTAAGTATTGGCTGTAAAAAGATTTTTTATCATCTTTGCAGCATCAAAGTTAACCACTAAACAGATTGACCATGTCTGACGAAATAAAAAACGTAGGTAGCAAAGGCTATTTCTTCCTGTTCATGTTTATCGCATTTTTACTATTTATCGTACTTGTGGTAAGCATTTACAATTACAACTTTAAGTTTTTGAGCTAATAGCATTAGCTTAGAATAAGCTGCTCTTAGCAGGAAATGTAAATGGGGTCATTGTTGCAGCTGCAACAATGACCCCATTTCTTTTTAATAGACTGACTTGTCTATACATTGTACATCATCTCAATCTCTTTAGCGAATTTCTCCAGGATGACTCTTCTTTTTAGCTTCATCGTAGGCGTCAATTCTGCGGTAGAACCATCCTCCTTCGTCGCATCCCATGTTGTTGGAAGGAGTGTGAATTTCTTGATCTGCTCGATCTTGCTAAAGCGAGGGTTCATACTATCAATGATCTGTTGATAGTGGGCAATAACCTTGCTGTTACTCACCGCATCCTGGAGGGTTGTCCATTTGATACCATTGTTCGAACAATAGTTTTCTAAAGCTTCCGGAGACGGGACAATAAGCGCCGATACAAATTTCCGTTTGTCACCAACGACCATCATTTGCTCGATTAGGAAATCTTCTTTGCAGAGACTTTCTATAGGGGCAGGGGCGACGTATTTCCCTCCGGATGTTTTGAGGAGTTCTTTTTTACGATCCGTGATTTTAACAAATTTATTCCCTTTGGCGCTGGTCACCCAAGTGCCAACATCGCCGGTCCTGAACCAGCGCTCTCCGTCAACCTCTTCGATAACTTTTGCGGTTTCATCAGGCTTGTTGTAGTAACCCATCATTATATTAGGGCCTTTAGCCATGATTTCTCCTTCTCCTTCTCGGTAATCTCCTGAAGTATCAATGCGGATTTCCACATCAGGGAAGGGCATACCCACTGTTCCCATGTAGGCTCCGTCGGCTTCGTAGCGGTTAAAAGTAAGCCCCGGAGAGGTTTCCGTGAGGCCATAAGCTTCGCGTATTGGAATACCCGCCGCAGAGAATACTCGCATGATTTTTACTGGGCAGGGGGCTGCACCTGTGAGAATACCTTTTACTCGTCCGCCCAGCGCTTCCCGCCATTTGCTAAAGATGAGTTTGTCGGCAATACCCCATTGTATTCCCGTCAAGCCACCGAATTGTTTATCGTAATCGTAGGTGTCAGTTAGGCCAAGTGCCCAAAAGAAGAGTGTTTTTTTGAGACCGGTAAGGTCTAGCCCTTTGTTGTAGATTTTTTCATACACTTTTTCTAAAAGACGAGGTACTGTCGTGAAAAAGTGAGGTTTGATAGCTTGCAAGTCTCCTGTTTCGCCACCCAGGTTGTCTGTGCCGGTAAAAACAATGTTGATCCCGTTGTAGACAAAAGAGTAGGCAGCTGTTCGTTCAAAAATATGACAGAGCGGTAAGAAACTCAGAGCAATTTCTCCGGTGTTGAGCGGTAAGTATGCTTTAACGGCCTTTACATTACTGACAATGTTGTTGTGCGAAAGCATAACCCCCTTCGGGTTGCCGGTAGTGCCACTGGTATAGATAATCGTGGCCATTTCTTCGGGTTGAATGGCAGCTTTACGCTGTTCGACTTCTTCCTGCCCTCCTTCTGCAAAAATATCTTCCCAGTAAGGGCGCCCTTCTTGCCGGTCCAGGGTGTATATGTTCTCCAAGGTGGAAACATTAGGCTTAGCCGAAGTTACTTTATCGTAAAGGTCGCCTTCGCCAGCAAAGCAAAGTTTAACCCCGGCGTCATTGAAGATGTATTCGTATTCCACCGGACTGATGGTAGGATAAACAGGTACATTGATGGCACCTATTTGCTGCAAACCAATATCCATGATAGTCCATTCTGGTCGGTTTTTATAAACAACCAGTGCTATCTTATCGCCGGGTTGTACTCCCAGTGCGATTAGACCACGGCTTACCTGATTGGCCTTTTCAATGACTTCATCCGTACTGTAGTAAGCCCATTCTCCACTGGTTTTACGACCACCTATTGCTTGCGCTTGGGGGAAATGTTCTTTTTGATAATGGATAAAATCAAATAATCTAGTGGGCTCCATGTTCACAGTTTAGAATTTAGATAAAAATACAGGATTGTCAGGGTAGTTGGAATATTAGTCTGGCGAAAATAACTAAAAGCAAATAAAAGAAGGCTATCTGTTTGCGAATTCCTTTTTCATTAGCTTTAAAACTTTTTCAAATTTGCTAAATCGGTGCCCGGCACCGGGAAACCATTGTACGTGAGATTGGGTAAATTGTTCGGGTATTTGTTGGTGATCAAGTACTTCGTCATCATTGGCCAAAAAAAAGTACAGCAGTTTTTGGTTTTGCTGATGATCGGCCTCCGATTTCATTTTTCCAAGTATTGTCAGATAATCTCGCTTGAAGTGATATGCACGACCTTGTGTCCAGGTTTTAAAAACACCAATTCCTCGATCATCAAGTGTAATGTGTGGTTTTAAAGAAGGGTTGAAAAGTAAAGCCTTTAGCTGATGAAGAGCGCTGTAGTAATAGGCATAAAATCCTCCTAAAGAGGTGCCCACCAATAGCGGAGGTTCTGTGCAATTGGCAATGCAGGCTTCAATAACCTCCTGTACTTCCAAGGGGTGAGCAGGCAGGTCCGGCGCTTGTACATTGGCCGTCGGGAAATGCTTTCGGAGTGCTGTAGTCTTCCAGCCTTCTCCGTCGCTATTAAAACCATGCAGGTAAATAATATCCATAAGGTGATTTTTGTCACTAAGGTCATGGCAAAGATCATTAGATTTCCTCACTTTTTGTTACAAATGCGTGACACGGAATCTGGCTTGCTTTTTTACCTTTGTCCAAGTCGTTGAAGGCCTTACTTTATGCTGCTACAATACAAAATTCTTACTGTAACTCATCGCCATACGAACCTAAGTCGTATTGGTGATTTTTCATTGCCTGCTGATGACCAGGGGGCTGTAAGTGATTTGTTGCAAGGGCTCAAACAGCAATTTCAATTGGATGAGCTTTTTTATGTGGCTACGTGTAACCGAGTATTGTTTCTGTTTGTCACAGAAAAAAGCCTTGATGAACATTTTGTTGAGTACTTTTTTCAATCGATAAATCCATCTTTGGAGACTAAGGCGATCAAAGAAAGTGTGCGAGGGTTTGAAGGAATGCCAGCAGTAGAGCATTTTCAGCAAGTAGGCTGTTCTATTGACTCTCTGGTTGTAGGCGAGCGCCAAATATTAGGCCAGCTGAGAGAAGCTTTTGACCAAGCTAAAAAGCGCGGCCATATAGGAGATTATTTGCGACTATTGTTTCAGCGTATGGTCGCTGCGTCTAAAGATGTTTACTCCAATACCCGTATTGGAGAGAAGCCGGTTTCAATTGCTTCTTTAGCTGTGCGCAAGATGCTGAGTTCCCACCTGAAGGCAAATTCAAGAATAGTTGTTATTGGTGCCGGCCAGACGAACACGCTGGTAAGTAAATTTTTGCTCAAGCACAATTTCAAAAATGTAACGGTATTTAATCGAAGTCTGGCGAAAGCTGAAAAGCTGGCAAAAAAATTTGCTGGCGAAGCTTTCCCATTGACTGAATTGATCAATTATCGAGAAGGCTTTGATTGCCTAGTCGTCTGCACAGGAGCGAAAGAACCTATCCTTAATAATGTCATTTATACCAGCCTACTTAACGGGGAAGACGCCAAAGGCAAAGTCATCGTTGATTTGGCTATTCCTCATAATACCGACCCGGAAATTTTTCGGACTTACCCCGAGAGCCTTTACATCGAGATAGAAGGCCTACGGCAGTTGGCTGATGAGAATCGTTCCTTTCGGGAAAAAGAGTTAGCGATCGCTGAGCAACGGTTGCAGCAACACATCGAAGCTTTTCCGCTCAATCTACAACAGCGGCAATTGGAAATTGCTATGCGTGAAGTTCCTTCTGCTATCAAAGCGGTACGCGTAAAAGCCGTTAATGAGATCTTTCGTAAAGATATCGAACAGATGGACGATAATTCTCGTGCTCTCCTTGATGAAGTTCTGAGCTACATGGAGAAAAAATGTATAGGTATCCCTATGCGCGTTGCACGCGAAACGCTGATTAACTAGAAATTCCCCAAAATTAGAGTTGTTAATATTAGCCATGAAGGTGCTGAAACAAGATNTTAAGCACCTTCATGGCTAGTGGTCTGTCAAGTTCAAAAAAATCGGTTGCCCGACCTCTTTGATTTGACAGACCATTAGGTTTCTTTACTTCAATGTAAAGGCTACCCGTGCAAACAAGAAGCGGCCACCAAAGCTAAATTGGGGCGAGCGACGAGAGTACACAAAGCGTCCATCCGACTGGAAACTAGGATCAGCCTCGTCTGGATAAACATCCAGCAAGTTGTTGGCTCCAAAAGTGAAGTTGAGGTTGTTCGCAACTTCATAGCCTAATGACAAATCAGTAATGACTTTGCCTGCATTGTAAGGATCAATACTCTTGTCTGTCTGATTTAAATCAGCATCAAAGATATCAGCATTGGTCGCTTCGGTAGTTTCTCCGAAGTAGGTGTTACGTAGGTAAACGGTCAATTTGTTCAGTGTAAGGGTGTTGCCTAAGGTAACTTTTACCCGAGGAACAGCTTGCTCTAAATAAATCCGACTGGTCTGATCAAAATAGGTGTCGACCAACCCTTTCTCTCTTAATAAGTCGGATGCATTGATGCCGTCTTCCTGATCCCAAGTGGTCTTGGAAATAGTAGCAGCAAGGTCACTACGCAATGTTTTTCCTCCAGTGCCAAGGCTGGCAGAATGAGCAATAACAATGTCAATACCCTGTGAAGTAGTGTTGATTGCATTGGCAAAGAAAGCAGCCTGTGTAGCACCAGCTTGATTGAAGATAGACTGAAGTTCAGCATCATCACCAGGGCCAAACTGCCCGGTGAGGATAACGCGATCATCGATACCTACCTGGTAAGCATCAATAGTGAAACGAAGGCTGGCAGCAGGAACCTTAGCAGTGAAGCCAAAGCTTACACTCTGGGAGGTTTCTTCTTTCAGTTCAGGAATTCCAAGCAACTTGGCTGCACGAGAAGTATTGGCAAAAATACCTACTTCCTGAGGGACAGAAACACCATCTACCAAGTTAAAAATAGTAGAAGTACGACTGAAGTGAATCTGGTGTAAGGAAGGTGCACGGAAGCCAGAGCTAGTACCTGCACGAATGGCAAAGTTGTCGCTGACCTTGTAGCGCCCTGTCAATTTGTAATTGAATGTAGAACCAAAGTCAGAATAGTTCTCAAAACGTACAGCACCACCAAGAAGGAATGCTTCACTCAGGTCAAATTCTGTATCCAGGTAAAGCGCTGCACTGGAACGGTTAGCATCCACCGCATTGGTAGGCAGGAAGCCTGCAAAACACTGGGCACCAGAAGGACGGTTACGACCAAAATAATCAAGCACCAATAGTTCGTCTGGTGTAGCTGGAGTTACCAGGTTACCATTTTGATCGTAGTTGCCGTAAGATTGCTCAGAACCAGCAGTTACATTATAGTTTTCGAGTCGATACTCTCCTCCAAAAGCAACGTTAATGCCTTTGCCTGCTGCACCATCAAAATACTGAGAAAGGTCAAAGTTAGAGGTGGATTGGGAAAAGCTATGACCACCAGCATCGAATTCTGTTGGAGAGCTACTCCCCAGCGTAGCATTGTGAGTGTCGGTTATATTGTAAAGAAATTCATTGTAACCATACACGGTGCTAAAGTCTGCATTCCAGTCACCAACCATTCCCCGCAAGCCTACACCGAAACTACGGTCAATAATGTTAGAATTGATCTTAGGTACAGTACCATCAGCGTAGATGGAAGTAGTGGTGCGATTTTGAGAAGGAAGACGATAGAAACAGCCAGAACAACCCCGGCGATAGCCTACACCTGCAAAGCTATAAAGCTCGGCGTTATCGCCAACAGGAAGCTCCATGTTCGCAAAGAAATTGCCACCACGTACTTCCGACTGACCGACTAGCATATTGTAGTCACTGCGTTCCTGATTTCTTGCGCCCAACTCTTGAGTGGTTGCATCAAAATCAAGGACACCAGCTAAGCCACTGATATCGGTGAGGTCATTTAGTGCCTGGAGGGTTCCACCGTCAAGGTAGCTTACATCTTGTGCATAGGTCTGAACTTGCTCCAGTGTTAGGTTGCTTATGTCAGCACCGTCAGCAGCAGCTACCCGCTCAATACCATTATAGGCATTAAATATTTGGCCAGAGAATTCCTGCATTCTGCTGGTCTTCCCCCGATAGTTGAATTCACCGCTGAAGTTGATAAAACCACCTTCAGTACCTAAAGGTAAGCCGTAGTTCATCCCCAGATTAATTACTTCACCGTCTGCACTTTTGGTTTCACCACCAAAAGGTCCGATACCATCAGAAAAGTTAGCACCAGTAGTAAGGCTAAGAGCCAATTGGTTGACATCCTCGCGGAGTTTTACATTGATAACACCTGCAATGGCATCTGTACCGTACTGCGCTGCTGCACCATCACGAAGAATTTCAATTTTCTCAATAGCAGAAGCCGGGATGGCGTTGAGGTCTGTTCCTACATTACCACGACCAAAAGTACCATTCACATTCACAAGGGAAGTCGTGTGACGTCTTTTTCCATTAACCAACACCAAAACCTGGTCTGGCCCTAAGCCACGTAGAGAGGCTGGGTCAATGTGGTCGGTACCATCTGAAATGGTTTGAGTGTTAGAAGAGAACGAAGGCGCCGTCTGGCTCAATAGTTGATTGATACTCACCTGTGGCGCTTTCGAGGCCAACTCACTTACATTAATCACATCTACGGGCACCGCAGATTCAAGGTTGGTACGGTTAGATGCCCGGGTACCAGTAACGACCACTTCGTCGATAAGTACACCACCGGCAAGGTTGAAATCAGCAGTAGCGGTTCCTCCAGCCGCAACAGTCACCTGCCTGGTTTGGGTAGAGTAACCTACATAGCTTGCTACAACTTTATAAGTTCCAGGGTCAACAGTAATGCTGTATTTGCCATCAAGGTCAGTAACTGCACCTTTTAAAGTGCCATCAATTCCGACCGAAACACCATATAAAGGCTCGTCTCCATCAACGATGGTACCGCTAATGGTGCCTTGTTGGGCAAAACCTATGACGGAAAAAGCCATAAGTGAGAGAAGTAGATAAAACGGTTTCATAACTAATTAATTTAGTGAATAATAAGTCTGTACTAATTATAATAGCGTCACCAGCTAAGCTGACAACTCAAAAGACAGTGTGTACCCCAGACTCCAAATTGCTGAACATAGCGGCTGTATTGAAAGACACCATTGTTCGTATTTGCACTGTGCTGATGTCGGTCTGGGTAAATGTTGAAAATGTTCCGGGCGTGAAGCCCACAGCTAATATTTTGCCGAGCTTGCCAGCGCAGCGATAGATCGGTGATCCATTTAGCACGGAAAGTCTGATCACGGCTAGCTGGTTGTTGAGAATAGTTATTGACAACCCAGTTGTCTGGCGATCCGTCATTGGGATGATGATAGGTAACCGCACCAAAGCGGGTGTTTTGTATAGCGAATTGCCAGTTTTTAACGGTCCAGTTAGCCTGCGTAATAATCTTGCTGTCGGGTTGGGCTTGCTCTAGACGGGCACGATCTTCTCGATTAAAAATGACTGTTTCTAAGCCCGTTAATCCTTCAGGGAGTGTTATTTTTGTCAGACGAGTTCGGTTCAAGCTGGCGGCAAGGCGTACCTTCAAAATGCCAGCTTCCCACTGCCAGTTGCGAACTAAGCCCAGGTCCAAACCATAAGTCGTTGTAGCAATAGCATTAGAGAAAAATTGTACCCGATCAAGTCCATTGGCATCGAGCATGGCTGCTAACATTGGATGATTTTGCCCGGTGAGCTGACTGCCTAGTACAATTCGATTTTGAATATCTACTCGATACCCGGTGAGACTTATTGTTCCTCGATCTTGAATAGGCCAGGAAATCTGTAAGGAAGAATTGTAAGACCGCTCTGCTCGTAACTGGCCAACACCGAGTGCACGGGTCAAAGGGTGTTCACTGTTGAGTTGAGCGATTTCTGCACCTACGAGCTTGTCCCCCTCTGGTACAAATTGTAAGCTTTGACTACTGAAATACGCTTGTGCCAACGAAGGAGGGCGTAGGCCGGTGTTTAATGCTGCACGAATTTTAGGACCACTATTCAGACGATAAGTGAGAGCTGCTTTTCCTGTCAGAAAACTACCGTTGTCGATCCAGGATTCGCCACGTAGCGCCAATGCATAATGCCAGCGTGGGTTTATATATTGGTGAAAAAGAAGATAGGCCGACCAAGAGCTACGCCAGACGCGGGCCGTATTTTCGGGACGATAACCAGGAAAAACCTGGATGCCCCCTTCTTGCTGATCTTCTGTGTCGGTGTTGTAATTTTTCCAACTCCACTCTTCACCGGCGACTTGGCGGAAGAATTCGTTACGCCATTGAAGACCTACCTGCCAAGCAGATTGCTCGTCTGCACTTGTTCTACTGGCATCACATTTTGTAATCAGCTGACTATACAGCAAGCTCCCGGCTCGGGCACTAGTAGGTGATTGTAGCCCTAAAGAAGCATTGTTGGAGTTCTTAATAAGGAAATTGACTTGATTGAGGCCAACGTTTTGATTTATATCCACCTGCCATGCGCCCAAATTTCGTCGCCAGCCGCTGAGCCAGGAAGCATCCATGATGCGTGGATGGATTTCTGGTGAAAACCCCCAGGGATACAGGCCAGATTGTTTGTGTTGTTGGTAGGGGAAACGATAGAATCCACGAGCTGTTCCTGTACGGAAATTGGCACCGCCAAATTGATAGAACTGCCCATGGGTACCAATTTTTCGTTCATGGCGAACAAAGCAGCCATAGTTGCGAATAGCTGCACTGCCGACTTCCATAACACGCTGCCCTGAAAATCCGGTCTGAGAAAAAAACGCTGCTAACGAATCTGGCTGTTGATCACGGCTGTCACCAAAAACGTTACCGTTGTAGTTGCCGGAACGATTAACAGAGCTCCGTGCATCTAAACGCCAGCTCAGGTGGATGAAATCCCGTGGTGTTTGACGAATTTGCCAATGACCATTGAGCCCCGCCTGGAAACCATCACCAGCAGTGGTAATACCATTCATGAAATGTACAGATGAGGGCGCAATACTGTCTTTAAGGACAACATTGATAACGCCAGCAATGGCATCAGATCCATACTGAGCAGTGGCACCATCAGGTAATATTTCTACACGTTCAATGGCTGATAAGGGAATGGTGTTTAGGTCTGTTGCTACGCTACCCCGACCGATGGTGTTGTTGACGTTGACGAGGGCGGAACTGTGCCGTCGTTGCCCATTAATCAATACANCCAATTGATCAGAACCAAGGCCTCTGAGGGTTGCAGGGTCAATATGATCTGTACCGTCACTGAGGGTTTGGTAGGTCGAATGAAAGGAAGGTGCTGCGTATTGTAGTAATTGGCCTAAATCAGTAAGTGGGAGGTTGCCCATCTCTTCTGGCCCCAACTGTTCCGCATCTGTATTGGGAGACAAGTACGCCAATGAGTGAGGTGCCCCCCCGAGTACTACTACCTCGGTAAGGTCAACACTGCTCTCTAGCATGACATTAAGCTGTTGTTTTTGCCCAAAAGGCAGCCAAATTAAGGTGTCTACTGTTTGATACCCTATATAACTGACCTGTAATTGGGTTTGCCCGGCGGGAATCCAAAATTCAAAAAGACCAGTTGGGTCGGTAGAGGCTCCGCGCTGACTACCAGGGTGAAAAACGGAGGCTCCTGTCAACGGCTCCCCCCGATCATTGTATACGTATCCACGTATTTGACCATAAGGATGACGAACTTGAATAGCCCAGAATCCATCATCTATTTCTGTAAATGTAAGAGAGGTTTCTTTACTCAGTTGATCGAGAATATCTTCCAGGTGCTTGAAAGAGGTGAGCCAAGCGGGATCGAAATACTGGCCACGAACGAGCTGTGTTTCGTAAAGAAAAGCACACTGGTATTTCTCTTCCAGGAGCTCGAGTCCGTCAGTTAATAGCAATGGTGTGCGGCTACCGTACTGTGCACGAAGAAGGTCGGTATTACCTAGCCCTGATAGGAGTAAGTAAATTAATATCCATCGCAGCTTTGTACCTTTTCGAGCTACCATTGCTGGTAATTGTTTAGAATATTGGTTTTAGGCATAGGATACTCCCTTTATGGCATTACACCATAAGCCCAAAACAGTGATTAATCTGTTGTGCAATTGTTGTTTTCGTTGCTTTTAAGAAACAGCACGAAAATAAAAAGCGATTTTGTTTTCATAATAGTTGAATAAACGCTTCATTTTAAGTGTTTTAACTATTTGGAAAACTTAGAGAAAATCGCGGTTTATTTTCTGCGCAATACTTATGTGCGATCTATTGAGGTTGTTTAGCGGAGAACATAATCCGTTCTCCGTCTATTTGAGCATTTATGCCCAATGACACGGAAATAGCATTGATCAGCATTTTTAGATTTTTTGCTGGTGCTGTTCCGCTTAAACTATGCTGTTGCAATTCGCCATTTGCTATAATGACATCTTTGCCGTAGTGTTCTTCAATCCGCAAGGCAATTTCCGACAGAGGCATTTGGTCAAAATGCCAGCGGTCATTACGCCAGTCGGTGAAAATTGCTGTTGTAACTTCTCGAATCTGTGAGGGCTCATTGGCCTGCCAATAGTATTGTTGCGCTGGGCGTAGTACCTGGAATGGTTGACCTTGGTCCACAATAGAGACACTTCCTTCAACGAGGGTAACCTGGCGTCTATTTGAACGATTTACAACATTGAACTCCGTTCCCATTACTTTTATGCCAAGTGTGTTTGCTTTCACGACGAAGGGCATACCTGCTTGGGTGTTGGCTGGGCTTACGTCGAAATAGGCCTCTCCTTCAAGATGTACTTCCCGGACACCCTGGGCGGCCCATTCATCTTCCCACCAGAGGTGTGAATTAGCACGAAGGTTTACAGTCGTGCCGTCTGGCAAGGTCAGTTGTTGCTGTTCTGCAAAATCAGTACGAAAATCGGAGCTGTTAGGCCACATAAACCAGGCGGCTAAGCCTATGAGTAAAATAGCAGCAGCTTTTTGCCAATGCCGGGCCAGTAAGTATATTCGCTTTGGTTTTTCCTGAGTAAGTTGCTGCTGTAGTTTCTGCCACGCTGCGTCAGTTGCTATTTCTGGCGTCACGTCTTGGAAGTGTAACTCTTGGAGCATCAGTTGTGCTTGATGCGCAATTTCCTGATGTTCGTCAGATTTGACCAACCACGCTTCCCAGTAGGCCTGATGTAGCTTGCCTTCCGACATGCTCCACGCTACAAAGCGATCATCTACCAATAAGTCTTCCGGTTTTAGCATAATGTTTGTTCCCGGTTTTGGGAAAGTGTTTCTTGCTGAGCTGTCATAGTGCTATAAGCTTTCATCACGCCTGCTATACCCTAATGACGGATAGCTTTCTATTTTGTACTCAGCTGGGGATAATTATTTTTCAGGTAAGAGTTGGATTCGTAGCTTTTTTAGAGCGCGATATGCAGAATTACGAACCGATTGGTACTTCATTCCCATGATTCCAGCGATTTCAGTATAGGCTACCTTATTATAAAAACGTAGATAAATAATTTCTTTCTGAACAGGACTTAACTGTTGGATTGCTGCTTGTAATTTTTCTTCTGTTTGTGTTTTTCTTTCTTGTTCATACTCATCTGGAGAGCGTGATTGGACGATTTGCAGGTTTAGCAAATGTTGGCTATGGGCTTTAGATTGCCTTAAATAATCGATAATGCCAAAGCGTAAAGTTTGAAAAAGGTAGGGCTTTACCTTAACGGAAAGCGGCAATGTTGCTCGTTTTTCCCATAGTTTAAGGAAGCATTTCTGGAGTTGGTCCTGGACAACAGCGTGATCGCTAAGCATGGTAAAAGCATACTGGTACAAATCACGGTAATAGTGTTTGAAAAGATAGGCCAGTGCTTTTTGGTCTCCGGTACGCAGTAGTTGCCATTGTCGATCCGTTTCGCTCAAGTTTCAAGTTGAATTATAGAGTGTTAAAGCCAAAACAAGTTGAAAAATAAGCATTTTTTTATTGACCCAATGAGTTCAAAACAAAAACAGCCATAGTAGAATATACCATGGCTGCTAATAAAAATCCAACTTCAAAAGGGGATTTCGCGAATCTTTATGTTAGAACTCTCATCAAGAGAGCAAACAATATGTCTTTAAAGCTACTGTAGCATTAGATCAATTATTCTGCCGCAGCAGAACTTTGGGGGGGAGCTAATTTCGCTGTTCGGTAGCAAAACTAGGTAAAATGTGCATTATTTGCAAGGGAACGGTAGTTTTTTATTCTTTTTCGGTAAGGGTGTGCTTGGCGTACTGGTCAAGTTCGTCATAAAATTCAGCGCCATATTTGCGGATGAGCGCTTCTTTCGCAAAGCGATAAACCGGTAACTTCGCAGCTTTGCCTTTGGTGCAGGCTGCTGTACAAATATCCCAACGATCGTAGTTTAAGGCTTCAAAATTCGTTGATGAATTTTTGGTGATCCGTATTGGATAGAGGTGGCAGGAGATGGGTTTACGAAAAGAAATATCTCCTGCTTGCCAAGCTTGTTCTATACCACATTGGGCTTTTCCTGTATTGTCAAGGGTCATATAGGCACAGGGCGCATCGTCAATTAACGGTGTACGATACTCTCCGTCTTCTTCGTCGATGAGGTAGAGGCCTTGACTGGCAATAGCAGCACGTCCAGCTGGGCTTAGGTACGAGCTGACGGTTGGATAGGTCTCTTTGAGTAGGGCAAGTTCTTCTTCCTCGAGAGGAGCGCCTGCGTCTCCTTCCCAGCAGCAAGCACCTTTGCAGGCGTCAAGGTTACAGAGGAATTGTTCTTCTACCAGTTCGTCACTGACTATTTTATCTTGAATGATGATCATTGTCGGAATTATTGCTTATCAACTGCAAATATGCAGAACAATTGGACATTGTTCCCTACAATTGTCGTACTTTAGCCACCATTAGTATAGTACAGTAAAGTTTGATAAACTATGAAAATTAAGATGTTGCTCTTTTTTCTCCTGTTGGGAGGGATTGTTAGTGCTCAAGAACGCTCAGCCGCAGTAGAACAGGCGGTACAAGAACAGACAGCCCGCTATAATCTAAGCGCCGAGCAGATTGTTCAGATGTATGTTGTTGAAGAGCGTCGGGAACGTAATCTACAGGAAATTGAAGTGTTGCGCGAATCTAACTACCGTTTGTATTTGGAGAAAAAGCAATCTGTGCGTAAGAATAGTGAAGGTACTATCCGCCAAATCTTGCATAAAGAACAGCGCTTTATCCTGGATCAGGAGCAGGCAGCTTACCGTCAGGCAACTTCTAATCTCATTCAGCAAATGCGTCAGGATGGGAAGTCCAAAGAAGATATTGAGTTGGCATTGCTGGAAAGAAGCTAACCGTAATAACTTAAATGGGTAAACTGGCAGCGGTTGTTGAACAAAATCGGAAGCTGCTTTATTATTTAGGAACTAAATAACGCTAAGAATTATAAATGGATCCTCTCAAACAGAGATTTTACGAAAAGGCCTCAGCCCTTGCCACAGAAATGAAGGCCCTGCTCAAGGAGCATGGTAATACCAAAATTGATGAAGTAAAGCTAAGCCAGGCTTTTGGTGGAGCACGCGGCATCAAAATGATGATTTGGGAAACCTCCCAGCTAGATGCTCACGAAGGTATTCGCTTCCGGGGGTATTCTATTCCGCAATTAAAAGAACTACTGCCAACAGGGCCAGACAATGAGCCAAAGCCAGAAGGCCTCTTTTGGTTGATGCTAATAGGAGAAATCCCTACAGCAGAGCAGGTGGATTGGTTGACTGACCAATTGCGTGACCGGGCACAAGTGCCGGCTCATACCTTTACGATGTTGGATAGCTTGCCTGTAGATACTCATCCTATGACCCAGTTTATTCTGGCCATCACGGCGATGCAGACGGACAGCGTATTCGCTAAACGCTATGACGAAGGCATGTCCAAAGCGGATTATTGGGATCCGGTCTATGAGGACACGCTTAATATGATTGCCCGTCTACCGCGGATAGCTGCATATATTTATCGTCGTTCTTTCCATGATGGAAAGCATATCGAACCTGATCCACAATTGGACTGGGCTGCTAATTACGCTCACATGCTGGGGATTCCTGGCAAAGGGTTCCAAAGCCTAATGCGCTTGTATCTTACGATTCACGCGGACCATGAGGGCGGTAATGCGTCAGCTCATACTGCTCACTTGGTTGGTTCTACACTTAGTGACCCTTATCTGTCTTTTGCCGGAGGGATGACTTCTTTGGCTGGTCCGCTTCACGGATTAGCCAACCAGGAGGTAATTAAGTGGATCTTTGAGATGCTCGAAGAATTGGGGACACGTACCCCTACGAAAGAGCAGATTGCTGATTATGTGAATAAAACGCTTTCAGAAGGTAAAGTTATTCCTGGTTATGGCCACGCGGTATTGCGTCAGCCTGACCCCCGCTTTACAGCGCAGAAGCGCTATGCAGAAGAACATCTGGCAGACAGTGATATTGTACAGGTAGTCTGGAAGGTATTCGAAGTGGTGCCTGGGATTTTGGGTGAATTAGGAAAGGTGAAAAACCCTTGGCCTAATGTTGATGCCCATTCAGGAGCCATTTTGGTTCATTATGGATTGACAGAGTACAGCTATTATACGGTACTTTTCGGGGTGTCTCGTGCACTGGGGGTACTTGCAGCCGGTTGTTGGTCTCGTGCTTTGGGTATGCCACTGGAACGCCCGAAATCACTCACTACCGAATGGGTGAAAGATTTTTTAAAAAAACAAAACGAAGCATAATATCTATCAATGAATATTCCTAAGGAACTCCTGTATACCGAAGACCATGAGTGGATTCGGGTGGAAGGTGATGTTGCCTATGTCGGCATTACCGATTTTGCACAAAAAGAATTGGACGAGTTGGTCTATGTGGAAGTTGAAACAGTAGGAGAGACACTGGACGCTGGTGAAGAATTTGGAACAGTAGAGGCGGTGAAAACAACCTCTGAGTTACTAATGCCGGTAGGTGGTGAAGTTCTTGAATTCAACAAACAGATTGATGATTCAGAAGGAGATGACCCTACGTTGATCAATAGTGACCCTTACGGGGAAGGCTGGATAGTGAAGATTAAGATCAGTGATAAGGCTGAGTTGGACAATTTACTTTCCGCAGAGGCCTACACAGCTTTGGTGGTAGCGGAATAAATAAGCGCTAAAAAGTGAAAAAAATATTGACCTACCCACCAAAATTATTTGGGAATGCATCTTGCACGGCGTAGTTCTTTAATTTACATCGTTTTTACGCTTGTTTGGACGGTGGTTATTTTCTATTTATCGACAATGCCGGGGCCACAATTACCTCGAATCGATTGGTTAATGACCCCGGATAAGTTTGGACATGTTGCTGTTTACGGTATTTTGGCAATGGGAATATTCTTCTCGATAAAGTCTTATTATACAAGCAGCAAAACTGTTTATCGCTGGTCTTTTTTATTGGCAAGCGGTTACGGAGTAGCAATGGAATTGATACAATTTAGCTTTTTTCCTGATCGCTATTTTGAATTATGGGACATTGTTGCTAATATTATCGGTGCTTTTATAGCACTATGGCTATTGAAAATTATTTATCATTAATAAACCCTTTTTCGCATGACTATGCTATTATTTGCAAAGGGCGGTTTGGGATTACCCGTTTTTCTGCTTGATATTCAGGCAGGATTCGATGGTGGCTTCTGGGCAAACAGTTCAGCTTTATTGCTGATGCTGGTTGTACTGATCGTAGCCCTTGTCGGTTTGGGCATATGGATGCGTTCCTACTTTCGTCAGCAGACGGAGAAAGGATTGACTGGAAATCTGGCTGCGTCCGGAAGTCCTTACGCAAACCGTACCAAGTACGAGAAGGTCGACGCTTTCAAAATGAGCGGAACGTTTTTCAACCTGGGATTAGTGGTAGCTATTGGCCTTTCGGTCATGGCTTTCGGCTGGTCTAATTTGGAAGAAAAAATTGATATTCCGGAAGGCGCCCTCGAAATGGAGGACGACATCATTATGGAAGAGCCTCCCCGTACTGCTGAACCACCTCCACCTCCACCACCACCTCCACCGGTGATCGAGGAAGTACCTGATGATACCATCTTGGAAGATGACACTCAGACGGACAACAGTACAACGGTTGATGACAAAGCTCCTCCTCCGAATATTGACAAGGGGCCTCCGCCTCCACCACCACCTCCTCCACCACCACCACCGCCACCAGCGGTGGAGGAAATTTTCAAGGTGGTTGAGCAAATGCCACGTTTCCCTGGTTGTGAAGACAAAGGGTCTGAAGACGAGAAAAAAGCATGTGCTCAGACGGAACTATTGAAGTTCATCTACAAAAACATCAAATACCCTGCAATCGCACGGGAAAATGGCGTGGAAGGAACTGCTGTAGTAACCTTCGTTATCGAGAAAGACGGTAGTGTAACAGATGCTCGAGTTGTACGTGATATTGGTGCCCAGTGTGGCGACGAAGCACTACGAGTTGTTAAGCTGATGAATGCACAAGGTCTTAAATGGACACCGGGTAAGCAACGTGGTCGCGCGGTGCGTGTACAGTTCAACCTGCCGGTGAAATTTAAGCTTGAGTAAAAGAATAAGAAGTGAATCAAAAAACTAGAAAAGCACTATGTTTTTCTGAGACTTTGTTTCGAACTTCTGGTTTTTTAGAATGGCTAAGTTGCTTTTGGCAGCTTAGCCATTTGTCTTTTTGTAGTCATGGAAATGAGAAAGCAACTTTTATGGCTAGGTGCCGTTTTTATTAATGCACAGCGATATCTACCTTGCAGAACGCAAAGTAGCTGAGAAGAATACAAGTTAGACCACAATGACACGATACCTGATAATATTGATCGTAAGCTTAATAAGCCTAACCATTGGTAGTGCCCAAAACGCTCGCTTGGCGCAGCAGTATTTCCAAAATGGAGAATACGAAAAAGCAGCGGAGTTATATGCTGACCTTTACCAGAGCAATGGTAATAATGATTTTTTCTTTGATCGCTATTTCGATTGTTTACTGGCATTAGAAAATTACGATGAAGCCGAAACGGTCATTAAGCGCCAGATTCGACGTAATGATGGTAATGTACAACTCAACGTCTCTTATGGTACCTTGTTAGAACGCTTGGGGCGCTATGAGGAAGGAGAAGAACAGTTTCGGTCAGCCATTGAGAATATCCCTGCCGATCAATACTCGGTAACTCGCCTTGCTAATGCCTTTATCCGGCAAACCAAGTATAATTTTGCAATTGAGACCTATGAAAAAGGTGCCGTACTGCTTCGTGATGAGCGTATTTTTTCCTACAATTTAGGGGACCTTTATCGGCGAATGGGGGAAAGCCAACCGATGATTGGCGCTTATCTCAATGCAATGGATGATAATCCTGATCGGATAAGCCAGCTAAAAATAATTTTTCAACGCTACCTTTCGGAAGCTGATTATCAGGAGTTACAAACACAACTTTATGAAAAAATTCAGGGAGGAAATGAAAACCCTGTTTTTCCGGAGTTATTAGCTTGGGTATTTGTTCAACGCAAAGATTATCGCAATGCCCTACGTCAGGTGAAAGCGCTTGATCGGCGATTGAATGAGAACGGCCTGCGAATTTATGAGCTGGGAGAGATCGCCATAGAGGATAAAGACTACGATGCGGCGATCCAGGCTTTTGATTACCTGGTGGAAGAAAAAGGGCAGTCTTCTACATTGTACCTCGACGCTAAACGGCAGGCCTTACGTGCTCGCCGGGCAAAGTTAGTAGAGGGATATGCCTATACCCAGGAAGAACTCGTGGAACTGGAAAAGCAATACCTATTCTTTTTAGAAGAGTTTGGTNGCAATCGCGCCACGGCAGCGATTATTCTCGAGTTGTCGGAATTACAGGCTATTTACATGGATAAATTGGATAGCAGTATTGTGTTATTGGAAGATATGACCACTTTCCCTGCCACGGACCCTAATGTACAGGCACGTGGAAAGTTAGCTTTGGCTGATTATTACCTGATGAAGGGTGATATTTGGGAATCGACGCTATTGTATTCACAGGTAGATAAAGCTTTCAAAGAAGATATCCTGGGGCATGAAGCTCGTTTTCGTAATGCGCGGTTGGCCTATTACAATGGTGACTTTCAATGGGCTCAGGCTCAATTTGATGTCTTGAAGGCGTCGACCTCAAAGCTTATCGCTAACGATGCGCTGGATTTATCGGTTTTCATCATGGACAACCTTGGGTTGGATACCACGACGCAAGCACTACAAATGTATGCTGATGCCGACTTACTGGTTTTTCGCAACCAGTTTGATGCAGCCTTCGCTAAAATGGATAGCCTCTTAGTTGCATTCCCTGACCATTCTTTGCAAGATGATATTATGTATCTGAAAGCTGGTGTATTCCGTAAAAAAAGAGAATATGAGGCTGCTGCTGAATTGTACGAGCAAATTGTTGAGAAATTCCCTGAAGATATCCGGGCTGATAATTCTCTTTTTGCCTTAGCAGCATTGAATGAGAATTTCTTGGGTGATACGGAAAAAGCAATGACTTTGTACGAAAACCTCTTTATTGATTATTCGGATAGTACTTTTGCAGTGGAGGCACGTAAGCGATTCAGGGCATTGCGAGGGGATAATCTAAATTGATGATAAGTATCCTAATTTAGTTAAACACAAAAAGCGCTTTCAGCCATTGGCTGAAAGCGCTTTTGCGTTAGAAACAAAAAGAAGTAAAATTACTTCGAGTGTCTCTGATCGCTGACGGTCAGTTTATGACGGCCCTTGGCCCGGCGGCGTGCCAGTACCTTGCGCCCGTTCTTGCTGCTCATGCGCGAGCGGAAGCCATGCTTATTGCTGCGTCGTCTGCGGGAAGGTTGAAATGTTCTTTTCATCGCTTTTATATTTACTAGCAGCGAAAGACTGCCGCTTTTTCCAAAAGTGTCGCAAAGGTAAGAGGAATAATCTAAGTATCCTAACCTCCAGGTGATTAAATGGTGAGAATATCGCCCTCTTTGTGTTCTATGTGGGTGTCTACTTTTGTTTCGTAGGATTTTACCAGCTTCTGGGCTTCGTCTTCCGCGCGTTTTCCTGCATCTTCAGGGTAGCCGTCTTTGACTGCTTGCTTGATACCGTCCATCAATTCTTTGCGGACACTGCGGATACTTACTTTGGCTTCCTCCCCTTTTTCTTTGGCGGTTTTAACCAGCTGCCTACGGCGATCTTCGGTAAGTGGCGGAATAGAAATGCGAACCAATTCACCATCGTTTTGTGGTGTAACCCCCAAGTTGGCTTCAAAGATTGATCTTTCAATAGGGGGGATCATAGTCTTTTCCCAAGGTTGGATCGTGATAGTGCGGGCATCAGCCACAGCAATATTGGCCACTTGGCTCATCGGCGTTTGAGAGCCATAGTAATCCACGAGCAAGCCTCCAACGAGCTTGGGGTTAGCTTTGCCGGTGCTTATCCTTGATAATTCTTTTTCAAGGTGCTCTATACTATGATCCATGCTTTCTTTAGCTAAGGAAAAGTATTCATCAATATCTTCTTGCATAATAAGTCATTCAAGGTAAAAAAAGGGGGTATCCCTATAAAATGCTCCCAAAGATAAACAGCAGCGCATCAATATCAAAATACTTATTTTTTGCGCAATAACTAGTCGCGACCAGCTAAGCTCATAATGAGGTACAATAGTACTACGAGCGAAGATAAAGCAGCTACGACGTAAGTGGTTGCTGCCCACCAAAGCGCATCTTTAGCACCCTCGTGCTCGCTACCACGGGTATAGTTACTTTCTTCCAACCAAGCCAATGCCCGGTTGCTGGCGTCAAACTCTACGGGTAGAGTCACCAAACTAAAGAGGGTTGTGATCCCAAAAGCGGCAATAGTGAGGTACAGCAAAAAGTTGCTGCCTGCTACGCCAAACATCCCTAAAGCAAACAATAAGAGGTACTGCTGAGCCTTAGCCGCTAAGCTTACAGCGGGTACCATAGCCGAACGAAATTTTAACCAGGCGTAAGCGGTGTTGTGCTGTACAGCATGCCCACACTCGTGTGCCGCAACAGCTGCAGCTGCTACGTGTCGGCCATGAAAGACCTCGGGGCTGAGGCTTACGGTCTTCGTAGCAGGGTTGTAGTGGTCGGTCAGCATTCCCTGTCCTTGCGCGATCTTTACGTCGTGGATACCATAGTGCGCTAGCATGGTCTGCGCAACCTCGGCTCCTGATCTTCCATTGCTGAGCGGCACATTGGAATAACGTCTGAATTTCGACTTGAGTCGATTGCTTACCAACATGCCGATAAAAGAAAAGATGCCAACGATGACAATATATCCCATTAGTCAAGTTTTTTTTGAGTTTAAGATCATGCTGGGGCTTTGCTTTGAAAGGAACGCAATCAAAATAAATCCCCAGCAAAATCTTATGACGTAAGACCTCGCGAAAGGTTACGTTTAAATGGTCGTGAAGCCTGTGTAGCTATGCAAGACTTTTGGTAAAACAATACCATCATTAGTCTGGTTGTTTTCCAATAAAGCAGCATAAATACGGGCCAAAGCCAACGCACTACCGTTTAGGGTGTGAGCGAGTTGGGTGCCCTTGTCTGTGCGGTAGCGAAGCTTTAGGCGGTTGGCCTGGAAGTCTTCAAAGTTAGAGACAGAGCTGACCTCTAGCCAACGGTCCTGAGCTGCAGAATACACCTCGAAATCGAAAGTCAGTGCAGAGGTGAAACCAAGGTCTCCACCACATAAACGCAAGATGCGGTAGGGGAGTTCGAGCTTTTGCAGAATGCCTTCTACGTGCTTAAGCATTTGCTGAAGGGTCTCGTACGATTTGTCAGGATGCTGAAGCTGAACGATTTCGACTTTGTCAAACTGATGCACGCGGTTCAGACCACGCACATGTGCGCCATAGGAACCTGCTTCCCGTCGGAAACAAGGCGTGTAGGCCGTCATTTTAATCGGGAAGTCTTCTTCATTGAGGATGACATCACGATAGACATTGGTAACGGGTACTTCAGCGGTAGGAATCAAATAAAGGTCATCCTCGTTGACGTAATACATCTGCCCTTCTTTATCAGGGAGTTGCCCGGTGGCAGTGGCTGTTTCTTCGTTGACCAGGTGTGGAGGCACGATTTCTTCATAGCCGGCAGCAGCAGCTTCATCAAGGAAAAAGTTGATTAAAGCACGCTGAAGGCGTGCACCTTTCCCCCGGTACAAAGGAAAGCCAGAACCAGTGATTTTTACACCCAACTCCAGGTCAAAAAGGTCTTTCTCTTTGGCGAGTTCCCAGTGTGGACGAGCGTTTTCTGGTAGTTGAGGTAGCGGCCCATCCCAAGCTTTGAATACTTCATTGTCCTCGTCAGTATTGCCAGCAGGCACTGATTCGTGAGGCATATTGGGAATAGTATAGAGCGCTTGGCGTAGTTCTTCTACGGTGTTTTTTAGATCCTGCTCCAGTACAGCTACTTTTTCTTTAAGTTCTGAAACTTCTTGGCGCAACTCAGTGGCTTTGTCTTTTTGACCAGATTTGAAGAGGTCACCGATCTGACCGGAGAGCTGATTGCGCGTGGCGAGTGTACTGTCCAGTTCTGTTTGCAGCGCTTTACGCTGATCATCGAGGACTAGTGTCTGGTCAACAATCTGCAAATCTTCTTCTTTGAAGTTGCGTTTTAGTAGGCCAGCTTTAAGCTGGGCAAGGTTTTCGCGGATAAATGAAGTTCTGAGCATCTAACTTTTTGCTTGTTTGCCTTGTTAATACAATAGAAAGCAGGAAAAAATTACCGAAAAGCAGTATTTTTTGCAAAGATAGTATTTGGATTAAAAAAAATAACGCTATTTTTGCGCTGCAAACATGCCAAGCTACTCTTCCACCTTTGTAGTCCCTACAATCCTTGGGTGAGCATCTTTACAGCAATTCTTAGTTTTCCCTGGTTGACATGATGTCATTTTTCAATTCCTCGAATGCTGCGAGGAGCTTCATGTCGAATACTAGTCAGTAAGAAAAGCCCTTTACGCATTATTGCACCCTACAATTTTGGGACCTCCCAAAATAATCTACTCTCCTAAACTTTCCGTACAAGAAAAAGTAACATTACTCTATATGTTTGATATTTTGCAGTTGAATGACATGCTCGTCCCCGAGCTGAAGGATCTGGCTGAGAAAATGGGCATGACCAGCTACAAGCGCCTCAATAAACAAGAACTTATCCTCAAAATTCTGGACCACCAGGCCGTCGTTGGCGCTGCTGGCGGTGTGACCCCCGCACCTAAGAAAGAAGCGAAGCCTAAAAGTACAGCTAAAGCTAAAGCACCTGCTTCAAAGCCAAGCCGTAGTCGTACCGCCCCTAAAAAGGCCGATGACAAGAAAGCTGACGATAAGAAAGAAGAAAAAGAATCACCGGATAATCAGCGAGATTCTGAAGAAGATCGCGCTGCCCGCCGTGCTAAAGCAGTACGTAAGCGTGGTCGTCAAGACGATGACAAGAAGGAAGAAGGAAGCGATGACCGTCGTGACCGTCGTGACAACCGTGATGGAGATGACCGTCGTGACAATCGCGATCGCCGTGACAACCGTCGTGATGGAGATGATCGCCGTGACAATCGCGACCGTCGTGATAACCGTGATGGAGATGACCGTCGTGACAATCGCGATCGCCGTGACAACCGTGATGACCGTCGTGATGGAGATGATCGCCGCGACAATCGTGACCGCCGCGACAACCGCGATGATCGAGATGATCGCCGTGACAATCGCGACCGTCGTGACAACCGTGATGATGACCGTCGCCGTAATAATGACGGCAAAGATGATCAAAACAATGATCGCAAAGACCAAGATAATGGTGCAGGTCGTGATGATCGCCTACGCCGCGAAGACAAGAAGCCTCAAAGAGAGGAAAAACCTCGCCGTGAGCCTAAAGAGAAGCCAGAAGATGTATTCGATATCGAATTAGATGGTATTATCGAAGGTGAGGGTATCCTGGAAATGATGCCTGATGGCTACGGTTTCCTGCGTTCTGCAGACTATAATTACCTAACCTCTCCGGATGATATATACGTTTCTCCTTCTCAGATCAAATTATTTGGTCTGCGTACGGGAGATACGGTACAAGGTGCCATTCGCCCTCCGAAAGAAGGAGAGAAGTACTTCGCTTTGCTACGTGTGTCTAAGATCAATGGTCTAGACCCTAGAGAAGTGAGTGAGCGCGTACCTTTCGATTACCTTACTCCTTTGTTCCCAACGGAGCGGTTCAAGCTGACTACCTCGCCTACCGGGCGCGATTTCGGTAATCGCCTGATCGATATGTTTACGCCCCTTGGTAAAGGACAGCGTGGCTTAATCGTAGCGCAGCCAAAATCTGGTAAGACTTTCTTATTGAAGGATATTGCCAATGCTATTTCTAAAAATCACCCTGAATCTTATCTGATTATCCTACTCATCGACGAACGTCCTGAGGAAGTAACAGACATGAAGCGGAGCGTGAAAGCAGAAGTAATTGCTTCTACGTTTGATGAGCCTGCTGATAACCACGTACGTGTGGCGGGCGTGGTACTCGAAAAGGCAAAGCGGATGGTAGAATGTGGTCACGATGTAGTAATCCTGTTGGATTCGATCACTCGTTTGGCCCGTGCTTACAACACCGTAGCACCTGCCAGTGGCAAGGTACTTTCTGGTGGTGTAGAAGCCAACGCGCTACAGAAGCCTAAGAAATTCTTTGGTGCTGCCCGTAATATCGAGCATGGTGGTTCACTCACCATTTTAGCGACCGCGCTTACCGAGACGGGCTCTAAGATGGATACGGTGATCTTCGAAGAATTCAAAGGTACTGGCAACATGGAGCTTTCACTGGATCGCAACCTCGCTAACAAGCGGATGTACCCAGCGATTGACCTTACTTCTTCCAGTACTCGTCGCGAAGACTTGCTTATGGATAAAGACACCCTACAACGGATGTTTATCCTACGCAATCACCTTTCGGATATGAAGCCAGACGAAGCGTTCGATTTCTTACGCAAAAATATGATCCACACTTCTAGCAACGATGAGTTCCTCTCTTCGATGAATAGTTAGGAGGTACTGGGTACTTTGTACTAGGATTCATCAATAGTTGAAATCCACGAGGTACAATACGAATAATAAAAGACAGGCTGCTCCGAGCGAATCGGGGTGGCCTGTTTTGGTATAGGGTATCTTTTGGGTTGTGTCGGTAATGGTGTTGTGGGTGTAAACGCCATTATGATACGGCTGTCCACCGCTTCTTCGTGCAGTGCAGGGTAAGATACCCTGCTCTACGGAGCGATTATCATCCCTCGTTCTGCTCCGCCTTTTGCGATTATCTCATAGTGAAATCGGCTTAGTATCTTCTTGCTTTAACTTTGCTGATCGTTTTATTTCCCCTAGAGGTTCAGGGTTGACCAGGCCTAGCGATGTGGAAGGGTAGCGCCGCCTTAAAGCGGTGCTAGACAGCCTGTTGCTTGCTGTGCCGAGGGCCAGTAAGCAACAGGCTGGCCGAGCGGGTAGCGAGCCCTGCAACGTAGCGCCTCCGCAAAAAGCGGGGGAGGCTCCAAGGAATTCAAGTACTCGTTTTCAACCTAAACCTCACCTCTCTCCCCAATGGAATCTGATTCAAAGTAGTTAAATGCCGCTCCTGTAAATAAGCAATGCGTGGATAACCTCCGGAAATCTGGCCATCCTGAAGAAGGACGATAGGCAAGCCGCTAGGGGGCAACTGAATGAACCCAGGCAAGACGGGCAAGCTGTGCTCTAGTTGGTAGCTTGTACTTTCGAGCCGGTCTCCTTGTAAGCGGAGGCCCATGCGGTTGCTGTCGCTGCCGATGGTGTAGGTGATGTCTTGAAGCTGGCGCTGGGCTACACCGCTTAATAAGGCAAACTCTGGCCCGGGTAGGATGGGGATGTGTTTTGCTTCGACGCTATTCTCTTTGTTGCTTTTCCATTCGATGATATCGCCTTTTTTTAGCATCCGACCCTGGTAACCACCTATGCCGGCGTTGAGGTAGGTGGCGTAGGAATTGTAGACTTTATCCACTTGCAAAGTGCCGTCGATGGCAAGGTAGCCCCGCAAACCATTTATGGCCATTTTGCCGATGAGGATATCCCCAGGTTTGATATCGACGACGGTATGGACTCCCACTGGGGTATCGTTGAGTTTCCATTGAAAATCGGCTCCACTAATGGCAATCTGAGCAGCATCGTGAAATTTTATCGTAGGTGCTACGGAAGTACATTCTATCAGAGGCGCATTTTCGGATAGGTTCAATAAAAGGAGGGCGATCTTGGCCGCATTAGGGTCCATCGTACCCGACGGAGGGATGGCGTAGTAGGCCAAGCCCTTGCGGCCCACATCCTGGATGGTGGTGAGCAGGCCCGGTTTGATGATCTCTAAGCTAGGCATTGTAGGCGATGAGGTTGAGTTGTTGAGCATTGATTTGAGCAAACTCCTCTGAGGTGATTTGGGTGCATCGAATCCGGTCTTCTAAATTCAGCGGAAGGGGAGGCAATTGGGGTATTTGCAGGATTGAAACGGGCACCTGGCCAATGACGTGCCAGCCTCCGGGACTGTCGAGCGCATACAAACCCAGGTATTTGCCACCAATGGCCACGGAATTGGCCTTTACGTATTTTGCGGGTACCGACTTGCGGGGAACGTGCAGGGCTTTGGGTAAACCATCTAGATAAATGAAGCCGGGTAAGAAGCCAAACATGGCTACGGTGAAGTCTGTCGCCAAGAGCTGGTGGATAATTTCTTCTTTACTCAATCCGGTAACCCTGCTTACGTCTTGCCAATCTTCGTGATCTGAAAAATAGATAGGCAGGCGGTAGGTGTTAACGGCTTGTTGGTTGGAGGGTTGGAGGGTTGCGAAGAGGTCAATTTTGGGGGCGTCGAAAAGGCCGTTTAATTTTAAGCAGATCTCTCGTTCGGTGACAATGACCTCGTCGATGAAATCGAACTTTTTTTCGTAAATGAGCTCACCTAGCGTGGCTAAGGTACCTTCCTCTTTTGCATGAATGAGCAGGAAGTCATTGTTGAAGTTTTGAACCTTGAATTCCGAATTATGCAGGTGCAGTGATCTTAACGTCATGTTCTCTCAAGTAATTATAAATGGTTTGGCTCAAACTTACGGCTCCAGGTGTGTCGCTGTGGAGGCAGATGGTGTCTACCTTTATTTTCGCTGTCGTTCCATCTGCAAGGCGGACTTCCTTATTTAGAAATCCTTTTATTTGCGCCAACACATCCTCTGGATTGCGAAGGACGGCATCGGGGTAAGCCCGACTTCTAAGCTGGGTTGCTTGCTCGTAGCGGCGATCAGCGAAGCCTTCTTGGATGACGCCAACCCCTTGAGCAGCGCAATAATCAACGATGTTAGCATTAGCTAAAGTTACAATTTTAAGGGCAGGGTCGATAGTTTTGATGGTACTCACGAATAGCTCTGCTAAGGTATCGTTTACTAATAAATCATTGTAAAGTGCCCCGTGAGGCTTCACGTGAAGGAGGCGTTGGCCGTAACTTTCTACGATGCCTTTGAGGGCGCATGTCTGATAAGTTAAATCTGCCATCAATACCTCTGGATCGACTTTTAGCGACTTCCTGCCAAAATTTTCCCGGTCATTGTACGAAGGGTGCGCTCCGATTTTGACACGGTGTTTAATGGCTGCCCGAATCGTTTGGGTCATGAGTTGCGGGGTTCCGCTGTGGAATCCGCAAGCGATGTTGCAGGAGGAGATGAAGGGCATGATCTGTGCATCGTAGTTGCGGATTTGCCCTTCTTTTAGTTCGCCCATGTCGCAGTTGAGGTCGATGGTCTGCATGGTGGAATGTAAGTCTGGTTTGGTGGAAGTGAGGTTTAAAGTTACTGCTTTTGGGATTGTTTATTTAGGTGCGAGGTGCGGATTTCCTCTCGGACAGAGGATTGTCCTCCTCCGCTCTTCGAGCACCTCCTCCGAAGGAGGACAAGGTTGCTGTTTTGGGGGAGCGGTAAAATAGTGCGCAAGGCGAGGCCTCAAAGACGCATAACCTGAACGACATTGATGGATTGTGTAGGATCTTAGGAAGTGGAAAAACAACTCTTTATCGTTGGTCTAAACCGGGGTGATCTCCCTACTTTTGCCTCAATTTATAAGTAATCAACTTCTCAATAAATAGAAAATTCACTATGGCAAAACCATCTTCTACTTCCATGACTATGCGCGTTATTCACCGGTACCTGGGGTTTTTCCTGGTAGGTATTATGGCTGTTTACTCGATGAGCGGCATTGTACTGATATTTCGGGATACTGATTTTCTTAAATTAGAACACCACTTTGATAAGCAGCTGGAAGCTAATATTAGCCCTGAAAACCTGGGGCAGGCGCTTGATCTCCGCAAGTTAAAAGTAGATAAAACAGAGGGTGGGGTTTACTATTTTAAAGAGGGTACTTACAACAGTGCTACTGGAGCAGCCAGCTATACTTTGAAGGAGTTGCCCACGATTCTGAAAAAAATGACGCATTTGCACAAGGCAAAATCATCGGAGCCATTGTTTTTTCTCAACATCTTTTTCGGCTTGTCGCTCTTGTTTTTTGTGATTTCTTCTTTTTGGATGTTTATGCCCAAGACGGAAGTTTTCAAGAAGGGCTTGTATTTTACCTTGGGCGGTATTGTACTGACGTTGATTTTGCTGTTTGTGTAAAAGGGGAGTTATAGGGTGTAAAAGTTGGAAGCGTGTAAAGGTGTAAAGGAGGGTTCAACTTACTGGCAGGTATGAGAACTGTAGCACGCTTTGCAAAGTGTAATTTTACGGTGTTAACCTGCACCTTATTGGCTAACTTCGCGTTTAGCAAGTTAATCCCATAAAATTACGCTCATGGCTCGTTACAGCATTTTACTGCTACTCTATCTGGTTTTTCAGTTAACTCAAGTTTCGCTTAGTGCCCAATCTTCTGCTTTTGTTGCGGGAGAATTGTTGGTGCAAATGGAAGCGGAATATAGCCTCCCATCCTGGTTACGGGACTGGAACCGTACACACGCTGATCAGCAGCAGTTGACGTTGGTGAAAGAAGTGTCTCGCCCGGTGAATATATGGTTGGTGAGTTTTGATGAAATGACTGTTTCTGGCGATGAACTGATCATGGCTATTCGCTCCGATCGCCGTATACGTGCCGTTCAGCATAACCATAGTGTTACGTTGCGTGCCGTGCCGACGGATGCCCTTTTTGATAGCCAATGGCAATATAGTAATACAGGCCAAAGCGGGGGTACTATTGATGCCGACATTGATGCCGTAGAAGCTTGGGATGTAACCACTGGCGGCAATACGCTCACTGGCGATACCATTGTAGTGGCGGTATTGGATAATGGTATCGATGTCACGCATCCTGATTTTCAGGCCAACCGCTGGTACAACCACGCTGAAATTCCGGACAACGGGTTGGATGATGATAACAATGGCTACGTGGATGACTACGAGGGGTGGAGTACCGTGAGTAATAACGACAATATTGCTGGCGGATCGCACGGAACGGCCGTTTCGGGCATTATTGGTGCTGATGGCAATAACGAACTGGGCGTAACGGGGGTGAACTGGCACGTAAAGGTGATGCATATTCGCAATAATTTCAATTCCTCCGAAGACAAAGTGATTGAGGCTTATTCTTATGCCTTGGAGCAACGCCAACGTTACAATGCTTCCGGTGGGGCAGAGGGTGCTTTTGTGGTGGCTACCAATGCTTCTTGGGGAGTAGATGAAGGGCAGGTGGCTGATGCACCGATATGGTGTGGTTTTTACGATGTGCTTGGTGAAGCTGGAATCATCAATTGTGCAGCCACGGCCAATGACGATATAGATGTTGAAGTATTCGGAGATTTACCTACGGCCTGTCCGAGTGATTACCTCATTGCTGTGACCAATACGGATCATAACGATATAAAAGAAGTAGAAGCAGGCTACGGCGCCATTAGTATAGACCTGGGCGCGCCTGGAACGGGAGCTTACAACATTACTAATGGCGGCGCTTATGGCGGTTTTGGTGGTACCTCTGGGGCGACGCCTCACGTAGCAGGTACGGCGGCGCTGTTGTACAGTTTGGACTGTCCGGCGCTTTCGGCACTTACGGCGGCTGACCCGGCGGCGGCGGCATTGCTCATCAAGGAAGCGATCCTGGCGGGGGTGGACCCTAATACTTCACTGGCAGGGATCACTACTACAGGAGGAAGATTGAATGTGGCCAACAGCATCCAGTATCTACTGAGTTTATGTGACGGCTGTATCCCTGCAAGCTCGGTTCAATTGGCCGACTTTAGTGTTTCAACAGCGACGATCGTTTGGAATACCAATGACAGCCTGGAGTCTGTTGATTTGCGCTGGCGGGCTATTGGTGAGATGAACTGGACCCTGGTAACCGATGCCCAAAGCCCCTTGGTAATCTCTGGACTGACGGCATGTGGGAGTTATGAGTACCAGGTGCAATCTAATTGTGCCAGTGATGTGATTCCGTTTGGCAACAGCCGCTTTTTTACTACTGATGGCTGCTGTACCGCTCCGGAAAATGTGGAGCTTACGCCTCTGGCCGACGAGATTATGTTTTTTGTTTGGGATGCCGTCACAGCGGCTCAGAGCTTTGAGCTTCGCTACCGGGTGCAGGGAACCAGCCCCTGGACGGTATTGTCGAGCACGCTGCCGCAAAACACCATTAGTGGCCTGGAACGCTGTACGATTTATGACTACCAGCTGCGTACCGTTTGTGCCGATGAAGTAACAGCCTGGACTGCTTTGACTACTTTCATTACAGGCGGCTGTGGCCCTTGCCTGGATCTGGATTACTGTATGCCGGAGAATGTGTTCTCTACGCAATATGAGCATATTGCACAAGTAGAAATAGGAGGTTTCTTTACGAATGCTTCGAGTGAAGAATCCGGAGGCTATACTGATTTTGGGCAGTTACTTGTAGCGCCAGTATTAGAAGCCGGAGTGACCTATCCGATCTTGTTGACGCCCGGATTTCCTGATACTGGGAGCGCCTCGGAAGATTGGCGCATTTGGTTGGATCTTGACCACAATGGAAGTTTTACAACCAATGAGATCATTTTTGATGGCGATCCTTCTTCTGACCCGATCAATGAATTTATTACTATTCCTGCCAATACCAACCTTGGCGTGACCAGAATGAGAATCATGATGCAGTTTAGTTTGGCCAGTTCTGGCCCTTGCCCGTTTGTTGGGAGTTTTGGAGAAATTGAGGATTACTGTATAGAGGTCATTGCCCCTGAAGAATGTGCTAGCCCAGTGGGTTTTGCACGGGATCTACTGGGTGCTAATAGTGTAGAAATCACTTGGGAGGCAGTTCCCGGAGCGCTAGATTACCAGGCAGATTACCGCTCGGCGGGTGGCGTCGATTGGCTGCCAGTTATGGTGACAGGTAATCAGGTGTTACTCTCTGGTCTGGATAGTTGTGCCGCTTACACTTTACGTGTAAAAACGCTGTGTAATGGATCAGAAAGTGAGAGCTATAGTTTCTATGATTTTAATACTTGCCTTATAGGTGGAGTTGACTTGTTAGGGAATGAAAAAAACTGGGTGCTAGCTCCAAATCCTTTCCGTGATCAACTAGAAGTAAGGGCATTGAATTTTCCGACTAGTGGGGAGATGACTTTGGCAATTATAGATGGATTGGGCCGGCCATTGATGAAAGCAGATTGGCCGATAGGGCAAGGGAGTAGCAGGATTAATATGACTGATTTTCCAGCGGGTTTATACACCGTCGCTTTGTACAGGGATGGCCAATTGTGGAGCGTGAAGCGGGCGATAAAGCAGTAAGATAAATGAAAAATAAAAATAAAAACAAAGTATTTATAGCCACCAGTTTAGATGGTTTTATCGCTGATAAAAATGGTCAGTTAGACTGGTTGTTTTCTATCCCGAATCCGGATCAAATAGACATGGGATATGCCGCATTTACAGGCCAAATAGATGCGCTGGTGATGGGACGAACTACCTTTGAAACAGTTTGCGGCTTTGATGTCGACTGGCCTTATAAAAAGCCAGTGTTTGTGTTGAGCCGCACCTTGACGGAGATACCTGCGGGTTATAAGGGTAAAGTTTTCCTGGTGAAGGGTACTTTGACAGAGGTTTTAGCACATATTCATGAGCAGGGTTTTCATCACCTTTATATTGATGGAGGGACGACGATTCAGAGCTTTTTGAAAGAAGACCTGATTGATGAGATGGTGATCACCACCATTCCTGTACTGTTAGGTGGAGGTTCTCCTTTGTTTGGAGATTTATCAGCGACATTGGCATTTGAGTGTACAGGATCAACGATTTTCCTGGATAAGGTGGTGCAAAATCACTTCAGAAGAGTCCGAGAAGATAATTAAGGTACAGCAATTGATCATTTGTATAAATGGAATTAGAAGCCAAATACGAAAAAATCCTATTGGAAATTTATGCATCAGAGGGTCAGTGCTTCCCTAGGGGTGAGATTTCTGTAAAAGAAAAGTTGGAGGAAAGAGAAATACAATTGCTTCTAGATTTTTTAGTAACCAAAGAGCTGGTTGAATTTGATAAAACAGACGATGCGTATTATTTAACGACTGAAGGATATGAGCAAATAGAAGGAGTTTTAGCTTTGAAAGAAGCAGGTGAAACGATGGCAAACATGGAGTTTGCACATACACTAAAGAAAGAAAAAAGGTATAAAGCTCGACTTGTTTTTATAGGATTATTGGTGTTTATCGGAGGGTATTTCGCCTTGAGCGGAATAAAATTGAGTATTAATCCTGAGGTAGAATTAAATGAAGAAATATTCAACAATGTCCGAGAAGAAATAGAATTTAAAGTGGATTCGCTAATAAAAGAAAAACGCAAGGGGCAGTTAATTGAAGAAACTCATCAATAGCTGGTCTCATCTAGTTCCACTTTTCCGGCAAAAGTTTTGTAAACGAAAAAAGTATAACCACTGACAAGCGGTATCCCAATTGCGGCAAAAAGCAACATGATACCCAGCGATTTCTCTGAAGAAGCGGCATTGTATACATCCAGGCTATAAGCCGGATCAGTAGTTGATAGAAGAATGGTTGGGTAGACTTCGATGGCTACCAAGACGAGCAAAAAAGCGATGCTAAGTGCCGAAAAGAAAAAGGCTTGCCGAAACTTGCGCTTGCTGGCCAAACGAGGGATGTTGGCGATACTCAAAAAAGCTAGAATAGGAACGATAAACAATGCCGGGGTCCCACGGAAATCATCGGATAAATGCGGGATATAAATCAAAGTGTAGAGACTGGTAATACTGAACAAAATAACGAAGGCAATAATACCTCGCTTGAGCAATATGGTGAGTTTGGCGTACAGTCGCCCCTCTGTTTTCATCAATAGGTAGATGGCACCGTGCATCATGAATAAGGCCAGCGTAGTAAGTCCCATTAAAATAGCATAAGGATTGAGAAAGGCCAACCAGTCGCCGGAGTATTCTTTGTCTGCTCCGATGGGCATCCCTTGCAATACATTGCCCAATACAACCCCTAGTGCTATTGCCAAGGTAATACTGGCTACACTGTAGGTAATATCCCAGGTTTTTCGCCACCACAGCATGGGTTCCTTACTCCGGAATTCGATACTGATAGCGCGGAGAATCAAAAATAGGAGAAACAACATAAACGGAATGTACATGGCCGAAAAAAGGGTAGCGTAAACGTGCGGGAAACCTGCGAAAAGTGCGCCGCCGCCAATGACCAGCCATACCTCGTTGCCGTCCCACACGGGGCCAATGGCGTTGAGGGCAATCCGGCGACTTTGTTCCTTACGGAAAAACAAATGCCAGGCACCGGCACCAAGATCAAAACCATCAAGAATAGCATAGCCGGAGAAGACGGCTCCTACTACCAAAAACCATAACGTGGGATAATCAAAGCCAAGAAAAGTTGCCATAAGGAAAGGAATTAGAATTGTTGTTATTGGAATAGAAGGTGTATAGCATCACTGATTACCCATCAATCATGGCCTTTTGTTTTGGTCGTTGATCTATGAGGTCTTGGTCGTCGGGGCCGTGTTTGATCTTCTTGTTGAGGAGGTAGATAAAAAGAGCGAAAAGCAATAGATAAACAATGCTAAACATAATAAGTGAAAAGAGGACCTGATTGGCTGTTACAACTTTGGATAAGGCATCGGAGGTGCGCAAGTGGCCATACACCACCCAAGGCTGTCGGCCCATTTCGGCAGCAAACCAACCTACCTGATTGGCCANTTGGGGGAGCAGTACCGCCCAAGCAAAAATGGTGAGTAGCCAGCGGTGTTCGAAAAGCTTGCCACGCCACCATTGCCACGAAGCGTAGAGTGTGAGGCCGATAAGGGCCATTCCAATGGCGATCATCAGGTGGTAAAACTGAAAAATGGCATTGAGTGCCCCCGGGCGATCTTCTTCCGGGAAGGCATTGAGCCCTGTTACGGGGGCGTCGAAGTCAAAGTGGGTAAGAAAACTGAGTCCGCCTGGGATTTTGAGGCCCGTCACTTGTTGTTTTTCTTTATCTACCCAGCCGACTAAGTACATGTCTGCGGGTGCTAACGTATCGAAGTGGCCTTCTAGCGCCGCCAGCTTGGCAGGTTGATTTACAGCGACACCATCAGCTGAGCGGTGTCCGGTAAATAACTGCGCCAGCGAAAAAACGGTAGCGACACCCAGCGCAATCTTGAACGCTTTCTTAGATAATTCCACATGCCGCCCTTTCAGAAGGTAATAAGCATGGACACTCATTACGAGAAAGGCCCCTGCCAGAAAAGCTCCAATCCATACGTGAGAAAGGCGATCGACACTAGAAGGGTTGAAGACCATGGCCCAGAAATCGGTAATCTCTGCCCGGGCTTCCATCCCTTCTCCTACAATGTGATAGCCTGCCGGGGTTTGTTGCCAGCTGTTGGCCACCACAATCCATACTGCCGAGAACATGGAACCCAGCCAAACACCCAGCGTAGCAATGAAGTGAACCTTGGAACTCACCCGATTCCACCCAAAAAGCAAGACGCCGAGGAAGCCACTCTCTAGGGCAAAAGCAAAAATGCCCTCGGCGGCAAGCGCGCTACCAAAAACATCACCGACGTAGCGGGAATAGGTCGCCCAGTTGGTGCCAAACTCAAATTCCATGACAATGCCCGTAGCAACACCAATACCAAAGGTGAGTGCGAAAATTTTCGTCCAAAAACGAGCCATCGTCTCGTAAATTTTGTCACCGGTGCGGAGATACTGCCCCTCCATGATTACCATAATCAGGCCTAGCCCAATACTGAGTGGAGGGTAGATGTAGTGAAAAGAGATGGTAAAGGCAAACTGGAGTCGGGAAAGAATTTCAACGTCCATCAGCACTTGTTTTGAGCGGTTAAGAATTCGTTAGTTCTATTAGTTTAAACAGCATAGAGCAACGCTTTAATAGCACCTTTTAAGGTTTTTTTTCTTGTTTAGAGCCATTCTATATAGAATGTAAAATACCTGAAAAAACTTGACTTTCTGAGTGATCAGGATCACGATTAGAAAAAAGGAACACCGGGACACTTTAATATATGAACACATTTTCATACTTTTATCCGGCAACTAGCTGTTTTGTCAAAAGAAAATAGAGAAAGAATGATTATTGAGCAAATTTATACAGGATGCTTGGCCCAGGGAGCTTATTATGTAGAAAGTGAAGGCGAAGCAGTTATTATTGACCCTTTACGAGAAACACAGCCCTATTTGGAACGTGCCAAAAAGAATGGTGCCAAGATCAAATATATTTTTGAGACTCACTTTCATGCCGACTTTGTCTCGGGGCATCTGGATCTAGCAAAGAAGACGGGGGCAGTAATTGTTTATGGTCCTACTGCTGATACAACTTATGAGAAGCACCTTGCTACTGACGGAGAAGAATTCAAAGTAGGAGCGCTCACCTTCCGGGTTTTACATACCCCTGGGCATACGCCAGAGAGCACAAGTTATCTATTGCTGGATGCCAATGGGAAAGAGCACGCTGTCTTTACCGGTGATACATTATTTATTGGTGATGTAGGGCGCCCTGATCTGGCTCAAAAGAAAGGAAGCCTAACGAAGGAAGACCTAGCAGGATGGTTATACGATAGCCTGAGGAATAAAATTATGACCTTGCCTGACGAGACGATTGTCTACCCTGCACATGGTGCTGGTTCAGCTTGTGGTAAAAACATGAGCTCAGAAACGTGGAGTACCCTGGGGGAGCAAAAAGAATCGAACTACGCCCTGCGTGCGGACATGACCAAAGAGGAGTTTATCAAGGAAGTAACAGATGGCTTGCTACCTCCTCCTCAGTATTTTGCTAAAAATGCAAAGCTTAATAAAACCGGCTACGAAAGTATTGACGAGGTGATGGAAAAAGGTGCTAACCCTTTGAATCCGCGAGAATTTGAAGCCGTTGCAGAGAGTACCGATGCGTTGGTTTTGGATGTGCGCAACCGCGAAGATTTTGTACAGAGCTTTATCCCCAATTCGATTTTTATAGGTTTGGATGGCAGTTTTGCGCCTTGGGTAGGTGCATTGATTGCTGATTTGCAGCAGCCGATTTTACTGGTTGCTCCAGAAGGTCAGGAGGCCGAAGCCGTAAAGCGCCTCGCGCGAGTAGGTTACGATAACACCCTGGGCTACCTTGAAGGAGGAATGGCAGCATGGAAAAAAGCAGGAAAGGAAGTAGACGAAATTGAAAGCATCACGGGAGCGGAGTTTGCGAAGCAACAACAAGCAGGAGAAATTCACATCCTGGATGTGCGCAAGCCCGGCGAATGGTCGGGAGAGCACCTGGAAGGTGCCCAGCATTTTCCTTTGGATTTTCTGAACAACCACATGGGGGCTATCGATCCGAAGCAAACTTATCATATACACTGCCGCAGTGGTTATCGATCTACAATCGCGGCCTCTATCCTGCGAGCGCGGGGCTTTAAGAACCTCATCAACGTGCAAGATAAGTTTGAAGATTTTGGGAAAGCAGGAATGGAGGTGACTGACTTTGTTTGCCCAACCACCCAAGTGAACGCCTAACGAATTCGATGCTGTTTCTAAGCTTTTAGCAAAAAAGAAAATTTATGAAATATGGTTTTGTCATAGACAATCGGAAATGTATTGGTTGTCATGCTTGTACTACGGCCTGTAAATCGGAGCACAATGTACCCGTGGGTGTCAATCGTACGTGGGTAAAACAAGTCGAAAAGGGTGAGTTTCCCGATTCTCGGCGCTTGTTTTCGGTGATGCGTTGCAACCATTGTACAGATGCACCCTGTGTGGAAATTTGCCCGACGGAGGCACTCTTTGTGAGAGAAGATGGCATTGTAGATTTTGATAAAGATCGCTGCATCGGGTGTAAATCTTGTATGCAGGCCTGCCCTTATGATGCCCTCTACATTGATCCGGAAACAAGTACAGCGGCCAAGTGTAATTACTGCGCCCACCGCATAGATGTAGGCCTGGAACCTGCATGTGTAAATGTATGTCCAGAGCATGCGATCATCTCTGGTGATATGGAAGACGCTGGTTCGGAGATAGCCCAGTTGCTGGCTCGCCAAGCCGTGAAAGTTCGAAAACCTGAGAAAGGTACTCAGCCTAACCTGTTTTATATTGATGCGGATGAAGCGTCGCTGAACCCATCGGCAACAGTGGATACAGGGAAATATCTTTGGAATTCGCAAACAACGGGCGTAGGGCATTTTGCAAAAGAAGCCGAAAAGCTGGCCTTTAGCAATGGTGATGTGATAGCAGCTGTACTGGAAGCCAATAACCAATACACCAATGCGGGAGAAGTAGCCAAGGATGGTCCCAAAAAATCGGTAGAAGTACTGATGGGCAAAGAAGCCCGCCGGGTATACGACACCCCAAACAAAGGAATTCTTTGGGGCTGGGAAGTATCGGGTTACGTATGGACCAAGGCAATTTCGGCAGGTGTACTGCTGGTGCTCTTTTTGGCAACGTTTTTCGGTGATGCAGTACCTACTACAGCTACGCAGTGGTGGGCCTACGGACTGGGCTTGGTGTTCTTGTCGTTGACCGGTTTATTACTGGTTATGGATTTGGACCAGCCAAAGCGCTTCCTTTACGTATTGCTGCGGCCACATTGGGGGTCTTGGCTGGTTAAAGGTGGGTACACGATTACCGTTTATGGCGGCTTGTTGACACTGTTGATGGTTGGACTATTTTTCGGATGGGAAAGCCTAAATGAAATAGCGACCTGGATTACCGCTGCCGTGGCGATTGTGGTAGCTGTGTACACGGCATTTCTGTTTGGGCAGGCCAAAGGCCGTGATTTTTGGCAGAGCCCGACGCTGGCTATCCATATGTTGGTACATAGCTTTATGGCAGGCGCAGCAGCCTTAGCGCTGGTTGCTTTACTGACCAGTGACAGCTTGGGGTGGACCGACTTCCTGGCAACGGTAATGGCTGTGGGAATTGGGGTGAACCTACTGACGATGGTAGTAGAATTGACGATGACGCACCCTACCGTTGCGGCCCACGAAGTGGTAAAGATGATAACGAAAGGTCGCTATGCAAGAACCTTTTACCTGGGAGCAGTACTGCTGGGTAATATTATTCCACTAGTGCTATTGCTGATGGGGGCTAGCCAGATGATGATAGCTTTGGCAGGTATAATGGTACTAGCTGGTATTTATTTCACTGAAAAAATATGGGTGGAAGCGCCACAGCGGATTTCGTTGAGCTAGGGTACTCACCACCCTCAATTCTGCGAATTGATCCCGCCAGCGGGATATAGCGTCGGAGGAGGTAGTTCCAAAAACGCGCAAGCTGCCTGGAGGGCCCGAACGAAGTGAAGGGCCACGCCCATGAAATGGCGGGGCGGAGCAAGGCGAACCCCAGAAGGGAGCGACCCGAAGGGATGCGCCCAAAAAGAAAAATAAGAAGCATGACCAATAAGCAACCAAGTTTTATAGAAAGGATGGCCGAAAAGTTGGGCCTAATTCCTGATTTGCAACAAAACCGGAACCCGGATTTGGAACGTATTGCTCCGGAAGGTGAACTTACCCAATTTCCGCCGATGGAGCAGTGGGACGACTGGACGGAGTATGAAGCAACGGAGCACCCCAAGCGGGTAAAACGCAACTATACGATAGTGCCAACGACCTGCTTTAACTGCGAAAGTGCTTGTGGATTAACGGCTTATGTAGACAAAGACAGCCATGAAATTCGCAAATTTGAAGGCAATCCTCACCATCCGGGCAGCCGGGGGCGGAATTGTGCTAAAGGGCCAGCGACGATCAACCAAATTACTGACCCCGACCGCATCTTGTATCCTCTGAAGCGCGTAGGTGAACGCGGCGAGGGCAAGTGGGAACGCGTGAGCTGGGACGAGGTGCTGGATGATATTGCAGGACGGATACGCAAAGCGCTGCAAGAAAAACGAAACAATGAAGTGGCCTACCATGTGGGGCGCCCCGGACACGAAGGCTATGCCAACCGGGTGATACAGGCCTGGGGAGTAGATGGACACAACAGCCATACGAACATCTGCTCGTCGGGTGCTCGCTTTGGTTACAATATTTGGTACGGTTATGATCGGCCCTCGCCAGACCATGCCAATGCCAAGTTTATCCTTCTGATTTCTGCCCACCTAGAGAGTGGTCACTACTTTAATCCGCATGCTCAGCGTATTATTGAAGCCAAGATGAAGGGGGCTAAGCTGGCCACCATGGATCCGCGCTTGTCGAATACGGCTAGTATGTCGGATTATTGGCTGCCTACCTATCCGGGCTCAGAAGCGGCGGTGATGTTGGCGATGGCAAAAATTATCCTGGACGAAGGGTTGTACAATCGTCCGTTTTTGGAAAACTGGACCAATTGGCGGGCTTATCTGCAAGCACGTCATCCAGAGGCACCGCTGACCTTTGAGACTTACATCGAGAAGATGCGGGAAGAATACGCCGAGTACACGCCCGCTTTCGCGGAGCAGGAGAGTGGTGTGCCGGCCGAGAGGGTAGAAGAAGTAGCGCGGGCCATTGGTGCCGCCGGAGAGCAGTTTGCCTCTCATAATTGGCGGAGTGCTGCCAGTGGGAATTTGGGTGGCTGGTGCGTGTCGCGTGCGCTGCACTTTCTGACCGTACTGACCGGAAGCGTAGGGACTAAAGGAGGTACTTCGCCGAACAGCTGGAACAAGTTTTCGCCGCAGTTTGTCACGACGCCTCCGGGACAGAAGTTCTGGAATGAGTTGCATTTTCCCAATGAGTATCCGCTCTCTTTCTTTGAGATGAGCTTTTTACTGCCCCACTTCTTGAAGGAAGGCAGAGGAAAGATGGATGTGTATTTCACCAGGGTGTTCAACCCCGTGTGGACCTATCCCGACGGCTTCAGTTGGATGGAAGCCTTGATGGATAAGGATTTGGTGAACATGCACATCGCGTTGACGCCTACCTGGAACGAGACGGCTTTCTTTGCCGATTATGTATTGCCGATGGGGCACTCTGCTGAACGGCATGACCTGAATAGCTATGCGACTCACTCGGGTATGTGGATAGCCTTCAGGCAACCCGTACTGCGTGAAGCTGCACGGCGGGCCGGTAAAAACGTGGAATTCACCTACGAAGTGAATCCTGGCGAAGTATGGGAAGAAGACGAATTCTGGATTGAATTGAGCTGGCGGATCGACCCTGACGGAAGCTTGGGTGTGCGCGAGCACTTTTTGTCGCCTTACCGCAAAGGAGAGAAGATCACTATTGATGAATATTATCAGTACATTTTTGAACGTACCAAAGGGCTGTCTGAAACAGCGAAGAAGGAAGGCTTGACCGAGCTGGATTATATGCGTAAATACGGTGCCTTTGAGGTAGAGAAGCACAGCTACTCGAAGCATATCACTGAACTGACCCCAGAACAACTTGAAGGAAGTGTAACCGAAGAAGGGACGGACCTGATCAAGAAAAATGATAAAACGATAGGCGTATATGTGGATGGCAAAGCCGTAGTAGGCTTCCCGACACCTTCGCGAAAGAACGAGTTTTATTCACAGACCATGGTCGATTGGGGTTGGCCTGAATATGCTACGCCTACCTACATTAAGAGTCATATTCACCCGGACACCTTGGACAAAGAGAAGGGCGAGTACTGTCTGGTGCCGACCTTCCGTTTACCAACGTTGATTCACTCGCGGTCGGGTAATGCGAAGTGGTTGACAGAAATATCCAACCGCAATCCTATCTGGATGCACCCGGAGGATGCTAGCCGTTGGGGTTTTCGGACGGGTGATTTGGTGCGACTGAATACTGATATTGGCTATTTTGTGGATAAAGTATGGGTAACCCAAGGGATGAAGCCGGGTGTAATTGCCTGTTCGCATCACCTGGGGCGCTGGCGCCGTAGGCAGGATGCCGGTAACCGCTGGGCTACCAATACGGTAAACATCAACCACGATGGCAAAGGCGGCTGGAAAATGTCGACCCTTTCCGGTGTGAAGCCCTTTGATAGTAAAGATGCCGATAGCAAGCGTATTTTTTGGACAGACGGTGGGGTACACCAAAATATTACTCATGCTGTACACCCTGATCCGATCAGTGGCATGCACTGCTGGCACCAGCGGGTGCTTGTCGAACGCCCCCATGCTGATGACAACTACGGCGACATCTTTGTGGATACTGCCAAGGCGCACGAAAATTATAAGGAATGGTTGAAGATGACGCGTCCGGCACCGGGACCTGGAGGACTGCGCCGGCCGTTGTGGTTTAAGCGGCCGCTGCGACCACAGGAAGAGATGTACTACTTGGATGATCCAGGGGGAGAGTAGTTTTTTTATCACATAGACACATTAGGGAGTGCTTTTATCACATGGGCACATAGTTTCTATGTGGTAAAAAAAACTTAAGTGCCTTTGGTGGTTCAAAACTGAAGTAGTTAGCTGTTGAAATTTAATGACGCCTATGAGTGAGGATTGTAAGATCAAGCGCTGGGATCAGCTGAAGACCCAATTACATAACGTGAAGGCAAAAGAGGCTATTGAACTACTGGCGGCACACCCTGGTATGATGGTCATTGATTGCCGGCAACCGAAGGAGTATAGTATGGTGCGCTTACCGAAGGCAGTAAATGTTGATTATTTAGAAGCCTCTTTTTGGGAATATGTGCGAAAGCTGCCCAAAGATGAACCTTATTTGGTGTATTGCAATACTTGCCGCCGGAGTACCCGTGTCTGCACTTTGATGAAAAATGGTGGGTTTGAGAAGGTCTATAATTTGGATGGCGGATTGAAGGCTTGGATAGATGATTGTGGGGATGGGGCGTTGGTGAGGGGAGATTTGATCTAATAAGAAGTAGTAATGCATTAGGTGATAAGTAAGTAAAAAAATATAGTCTTGTTTTTATGAGGGAAAAAACCTATTATTGATAGAGTAACTCTAAATAAATAAAAATCAGATGAGTGTTATAAATAAGCCGTTGACAAACTTGCAGTTAGAGTTGATGAAGCTTTTTAGTTTAGATTTATCGGAAGAAGAGTTGAACGATGTGAGGCAGATATTATCAAATTATTTTGCAAAGAAAGCATCTAATGAAATGGATCGTCTATGGGACGAAAATAATTGGAGCGATGAGACAATGGATAATTGGTTGGAAGGAAATAACTAAAGAATGCGAGTTGTCTTAGATACGAATAGTTTATTGGTAAGTATTGGCAGTAAATCAAAATATCGACCAATTTTTGACGCGTTACTTAACGGAGTGATAACTCTTCTAATTACCAACGATATAATAAATGAATATGTGGAAATCATTGGGCAAAGAACCAATGCCATTGTTGCTGATAATGCCAGTGATTTATTAATGAGTTCACCCTCTGTAGAAAAAGTAAAGGTTTATTTTAAATGGTCAATTATATCACAGGATGCAGATGATAATAAGTTTGTAGACTGTGCTCTCAACGGTAGAGCTAGTTTTTTAGTAACAGATGATAAGCATTTTAATGTATTGAAAGACATTGGGTTTCCTCCTGTTCAAATTATTAGGACTAAGGATTTTCTGAAGGAAGTTGAAAAGCTACAAAAGTTGAAGGAGTGATATTTCTAAAAAAAAATCGCACATGTGATCCCCGTCACTGACTAGCTCCCCAAAAGGCCGTTGTTTTGTATTCGTAATCAGAAACTAGCAAATCTTAATAATTACGAATCATGCAAGTAGAACAAATATATACCGGTTGTCTGGCACAAGGAGCTTACTATATCGAGAGTCAAGGCGAAGCGGTTATCATTGACCCTTTACGGGAAACCCAACCTTACCTGGATAAGCTGGCGGAAGCTGGCGTTAAGTTGAAGTACATTTTTGAGACGCACTTTCACGCTGATTTTGTTTCAGGTCACCTGGACTTGGCGAAGAAAACGGGTGCTAAGATTGTTTATGGTCCTCAAGCGGCAACTACTTATGATATCTACAGTGCCAAAGACGGCGAAGAGCTGAAAGTAGGCGCATTGACCTTTAAGGTGTTGCATACCCCTGGACATACCTTGGAAAGTACCACTTATCTGCTTCGCAACGAAGCTGGAGAAGACTATGCTCTTTTCTCTGGAGACACGCTCTTTTTAGGAGATGTTGGTCGTCCTGATTTGGCCATCAAGCAAGGTGAAATCACTAAAGAAGATTTGGCGGAGATGCTTTTCGAGAGCCTGCGCACCAAAATTATGCCGTTAGATGACAAAGTGATTGTCTATCCTGGCCACGGTGCCGGTTCGGCTTGTGGAAAGAACCTGAGTACCGATACTTGGGGCTATTTGGGAGACCAAAAAGCGACGAACTACGCCTTGCGTGTAGATATGACCAAAGAAGAATTTGTAGAGGAGGTGACTTCAGGTTTGCTTCCTCCCCCGCAGTATTTCGCTAAGAATGCGATGATGAATAAAGCGGGGTATGATAGCTTCGACGATGTATTGAAAACAGGAGCTGTAGCCCTTACACCCGAAGCATTTGAAGCCTTGGCAGAAAGCGAAGAAGCTCTGATGTTGGATACTCGCCACCAAGATGAGTTTGCGAAAGCTCACGTACCTAATTCAATTTTTATTGGGATTGATGGCAGCTTTGCCCCTTGGGTGGGGGCCTTGATCACAGATATTAAGCAGCCCATTATTCTGATCACGCCAGAGGGGCGGGAAGAAGAAGTGGTGACCCGCCTAGCACGTGTTGGCTATGATAATACTCTTGGGTATCTGGCTGGAGGCCTCGAAGCTTGGACCAAAGCTGGCAAAGAAGTAGATGCTATCGAAAGCATTACCGCCGATGAATTAGCGGAGCAATTGGCAGAAGGCTTGAAGGGGGAACTACTCGATGTGCGCAAACCCACTGAATACCTGGCACAACATGCAGAAGAAGCAACAAATTTCCCACTGGATTACTTGAACAAGAATATGGAACGACTAGATCGTCAATCGACCTACTACCTACACTGTTTAGGAGGATATCGCTCGATGATTTTTGCTTCTATTCTTCAGGCTCGTGGATTCCGGAATTTGGTAGATGTGCAGAAAGGCTGGCGTGCTATTGAGGCGAGCCCAGTGCCTGTGACAAACTATGCTTGTCCGAGTACACTTACACAAGAAACGATTGATCAGGCGGTAGCAGCCGTTCTGTAAAGAAATATGGGTGATTTTATAGGTTTTCAGTACGGCATTGTTATAAAATACAATGCCGTACATTTTTAAAAAAGAACAATGAGTTATTTTTTTATCGCCATAATCGCCGTACTGGTGGTTATATTATTCCAGAAATTTATGCAACAGTTTAATAGCCGCGGCAAGTATGAAAATATTGATGCCAGCACATTTATTGGTTTGAGCAAGGAGCCGAATGCCGTTATTCTAGATGTCCGCCAGCCAGGTGAAATTGCAGAAGGCAAAATCAAAGGCGCCAAAGCCATCAACGTATTGGCAGGTAACTTTATGGAGGAAGTAAATAAACTTTCCAAGGATAAAGCTTACCTCGTTTATTGTCGTAGCGGTAACCGCAGTGGAATGGCCTGTGGTAAAATGGCAGAATTAGGTTTTACAAAACTTTATAACCTGCAGGGAGGCTATGGTGCTTGGCTTCGTGCAAAATAAGGGTTTAAAGCTTGGCTTTCGGCATTTTGTATAGCTGCCCTTTCCGGGTTAGTTAAAGCTGTAAAGGGATTATCTACGGTGATCGTCTCAAGGGTGAAAAGTAGCCTGTGTCCTTCTACGGTGTTTCGCCGAAAGTCCAGCTTGGAAACGGGAAGTTTATTGATTAATTATGTTGTTCTTTTGTAAGCTGGTTATTTTATGAATACCTGTTAGATAGGAAAAACAAATTGATAAATAACTGTACTTTTGTAGGATGTCTACTAAGGATTACAAACGATTATCTTCCTTATCTATCCTTACTTCTAGTTGGTTAGTAGTAGCCTTTCTGCAATTGGTGACGGTTTCTCTTTCTGCTCAGGCTTGGTCTACTTATCCCCGCCATTTTACCGTAGACGACGGCTTACCTACACTTGATGTTTACCATATTCAACAAGATAAAGATGGTTTTATCTGGATCGGTACGGATGTAGGCATGGCCAGGTACGATGGTTATGATTTTGAGGTGACGACAACAAGGGATGGCCTGCCCAATAATGATGTTATTCGCATTGTTGAGGATCAGCAAGGGAAGCTATGGGTTAGCTCTTTTGGCCCTTTATGTATTATCAATGATGGAGAAAAGGAAATTATTGACTTACCTGAACTTCAGGTTCGAAAGACGATTTTCGAGATAATCAATTCTGCTGAGGATGGCATGTGGATGAACTATGGGAGGGATATCTTTTATCTCGACGCCAGCTATCAGTTAAAGCCATTACCAGAATCAATCGCAAAGCCCAGGACTTATTCTCGCCAGGCGATGACCAAAGGCGAACAAGACACGGTTTTAATCTACTCTGGGGATTACATTTATCATACCTATAATGAATCGGTAGTTGATTCTATACTATTACCTTCCGTTTTTCGAGATGTGTTGGGTATCGTCTATGCCTACCATGATGGTGCTTATTTTTTTATTACAGATAATGGTCTTCAGGAATGGAATCCTCAAAAGGCCGAAATAAAGCTTATAGATGGAGATATAAAAAATGGGATTAAAATGAACGTGGAAGGAGATCAACTCTTTGCTATGCATTCTAATTACGGCCTTAGAATCTATGAGCAAGAAGATGATTCCTGGGAGCTAAAACATCAATTGTATGCTTCTGATTATTGTAATTCGTATATGTTAGATAGAGAGGGGAATTTGTGGATTACAACCTTGGGAAATGGAATGTATTTCTATCCTCGTCAAACGATCCCTTCTTACGCTACGGTATTGCCGGAGGAACATCAACGACTTAACAAGCTGTTGGGCAACAACAACAGCTTGTACCTGGGAACGTATAATGGCCGAATCTATACTTTTAACCCTGAGGATCATAGTGCTAGTATGTTGGTGGAATCCAAGGCGCCCTCGAACGATATATTTGACCGGATCATGTCGATGGTAAGCTTAAGTACCGGAGAGCTCCTGATAGGGAAAGATACCGGTTTGTATTTGCTAGAAGGAGATTCCTTGAAATATCTGGTGAAACTGGCGATCAAGTCTCTTTATGTAGATAAAGACGACGGCCTACTGATAAATACGCAAGGAAGTTGCATGCATGTTCCACGGACCTTGCTGGAAGAGTGGCGGGAGAGTTTGGAAGGAGAACATAAGAATGTGATGAAAAAAGCCAAGCTTATAGCTGAAGGTCGCGGCTATACATCATTTGTGAGCAAGGATGGAACAATATGGACAGACAATACAGCGCGCGGGTTGATTTCCTATCGTGATGGGATGACCACTTACTGGCAGGACCGGAGCCAGATATTTAAGGTACAGGTTAATGATATTGAAGAATTACCAGATGGCACCTTAGCTTTGGCTACCCAAGGAGAGGGGCTTGTTTTTCTAAAAAACGGAGATTTTTGGGTCGTCGATGAATTATTGCAGCTGCCCAGTACCATTGTGAGCAGTCTCTATCTGTCTGGAGATAGCCTGTGGGTTGCGACTAACAGAGGGGTGGCTTTAGCAAGTGGAATTGATATTTCGCGAAGGCAGGTAACGGTCAATGTTTACAATCGAAACGACGGCTTACTGACGGAAGACATTGCAGATGTGGTGGTTTGGCAAGACGAATTGATATTGGCTACCGAGAGGGGTTTGCTACGTTTGCCTTTAGAGCAAGGCCCAGAGGAGGAAGTATATCCTCGGGTTTTAATTCAATCCTTAAAAGTGGATGGAATGGATTTAATGGTAGGCGATAATATTGAGCTTTCTAACCATTCTAATAATCCAAGTTTTTCTTTTTTGGGGATATCTTACCGTAGTCAAGGTAAAATTCGTTATCGATATCGGTTGGAGGGTTACGACCAGGATTGGTTAAATACAGCTAATCGTGAGGTTAACTACCACAATCTCTCGCCTGGAGCTTATACATTCATGGTGCAGGCTATTGATTACAAAGGACAGTTTAGTGAAAATATTGCAAGCCTGCCATTTTATATACGCCCTCATTTTACCCAGCGACGAGGTTTTTGGTTTTTGTTAAGTATCCTGGTATTAGGCTTACTTGGTGCAGCGGGTTACAGTTATCTTTCTATTCGCCAAAAAAATATATTGACCTTATTGGTAAAAGAGAAAACTGCTGACCTTGACCAACAAGTAGCCGAGTTGGCCCGATCTAATGAAGAATTGGAACAATTTGCACGAGCAGCTTCGCATGATTTAAAATCGCCTTTACGCAATGTTGCCAGTTTTGTCCAGTTACTTGACCGAAGGGCAAATGACCGCTTGAGCAAAGATGAAAAAGAGTATATCCAGTTAGCTGTGAATGGCGTGAAAAGTATGGAACGAACCATTGAGGATTTGCTAAGAGTCACTAAGGTAGATCAGCATGATATTGAGAAGGTGTCTCTTAATTTTATTAGGGTAATTAAAGAAATAGAACAAGCCAACCAAAATTTACTGAAAGAACAACAGGCTGAAATTATTATTGATAACGAGTTTCCTGAAATTACTTTTAGCAAGGTTAATGCCTATCAGCTGTTTCAAAACCTAATCCTTAATAGTATCAACTATCGATCGGAAGAGGCTCCCCGAATTCATGTTGGTTGTGAAGAGGCGGGTTCCTTCTGGAGGTTTTATGTAAAAGACAATGGCATAGGCATTGAAGAGGAATTTCAGGAGCAAATTTTCTCTCTTTTTCAACGTTTGCACCATAATGATGAAATACCTGGAACGGGAATTGGGTTAGCACTTTGCAAGAAGATTGTAGAACGCAACGGCGGGAAAATAAGTGTTGATTCTATGCCAGGGCATGGTGCAACCTTTTATTTTACCATTCCGAAGGAGTAGGGAATGTACCGCTTTGTTAATGAGATGTTAGCAATCTGCCTTAAATGACTTTTTTATTTGGTGGGAATTGAAAAAAATCTACATTTATGCCGAAATTAATTAATTAGAGTGAAGCAAGTCGTAAATAAACAATTGGGTACTGGGATAAGACTATCGATGGTCTTCAGTCCAATCTTTGCTATTTGCTTGCTTTGGTCTAATGTTTGCTTTGCGGTTTCTACTTCGGATTATTACCCCTCCAGCCAAGAAGATGGGGTGGTTCTTAAAGACCAATCTTCAAAACTTGGTCAACTCTATTTTTACCAAGCGGAAGAAGTCGAGGAAAAAGAGTCTGAAGAAGACCTTTCCAAGGATTGTACAGGTTACAATTCCTGTATTTCCTGTCTAGCTATTTGTCCTAGCCATATTTTATCGCTTTACGATAGTGCTCTACTATCTTCGCCACCACTAAAGCGTTATCTCCTTTTTCATGCCTTGAAATTGGACTGCTAATTCTCCCTCTTTTTTAGCTGTAGCTACAGTTGTTAAGCTCTAATTTGGCCATTGCTAATTAGGGGCTTGCCTTTTCTCTTTTCCAAATTGGCTTTCTGATAGTTGCTGTTTCTTATGAACAGCTGCATAGCAGTATTGGTCAAAATTCAATCTCTTCTCTGATAATTTTGGGTGCAAAAATGTCAGAGGATCATTTAATCTAAGTATGCAAATCGACGATAAAGCGCCTTCTGTTCCAAAAGATGGATGGGAAGGCCTTAAACAGAATTTCGTGGCAGATCTTACTGCCGGGTTTGTGGTGTTTTTATTAGCCCTTCCTCTCAGTTTGGGCATTGCCAAGGCTTCAGAGTTCCCTCCTGTAATGGGCCTCGTGACGGCAATTATTGGTGGCCTTTTGGCAACGTTTTTCACAGGGTCTAAACTTACCATCAAAGGCCCGGCTGCGGGGTTGATTGTGATTCTTGCCGGAGCAGTCACCGAATTAGGTGGCGGTGTGGAGGGCTGGCACCTGGCACTGGGTGTAATGGTAGTCGCGGGGCTACTACAAGTCCTGTTTGGGGTGTTGAAATTGGGGAAGTTTGTAGATTTTTTCCCATTGTCAGCGATTCATGGTATGCTGGCGGCGATCGGGCTTATCATTATAGCGAAGCAAATACCTGTACTCCTCAATGTTGACCCAGCCCTTATGGCCGGCAAAGGCCCTTTGGCTCTGTTCGCCGCAATTCCGGAGTTTTTCGCGAATCTTGATCCTCAGGTTGCGATTATCGGAGGAGTGAGTTTAGCCATCATGCTGGGATGGTCACTTGTCAAGCACCCTTTGCTAAAGCAGGTGCCGGCACCATTATTAGTACTGTTGTTTGCAATTCCTGCGGGGATGTACCTTCAGTTGGGCACTACAGCACCGGCTTATACCCTGGTGAAAGTAGGTGTATTGACCGATCAGATAGGATNCAATGTGGATTTTTCGGGTGTTGCTAAATTGGGCATCTTCCTGAAATACGTGGTTATGATCACGCTGGTGGGAAGTTTGGAGAGCCTTCTGACCGTAAAAGCGGTTGACCTGCTAGATCCATACAAACGCAAATCAGACCCTAATAAGGATATGATTGCGGTAGGTATAGCCAACACACTGGCTGCTTTTGTTGGTGGGATGCCGATGATTTCCGAGGTAGCACGTAGTTCTGCCAACGTCAAGCAAGGCGCAAAAACGAGATGGGCGAATTTTTTCCACGGTGCCTTTCTGCTCCTGTTCGCTATGCTGGCTTATCCTCTTTTAGAGCAAATCCCTAATGCGGCACTGGCTGCCATGCTGATCGTGGTGGGGATTAACCTAGCTCACCCCAAAGAGTTTATCCATACCTATAAAATTGGCGCGGAACAATTGGCTATTTTTATCACGACAATCTTCTTTACCCTCTTCGAAGACCTTTTAGTAGGTGTTGCAGCGGGTATGTTACTGAATGTTATCATCCACCTGTTCCGAGGTGCGTCATGGAGGTCGTTGTTCAAATCTGATGCTGAAGTAATCACGGAAGACGATGGAACCGTAAGGCTTCGGTTAGGGGAAACAGCCCTCTTTACCAATTACCTTAGCCTGAAGAAAGAATTAATGGCCGTTCCTCCTGGTAGAACGGTCTATGTTGAAATAGAAGAAACAAAAATCATTGACCACTCGGTGATGGAAAACCTTCATCATTTTGAGAAGGATTACCATGCCACAGGTGGAACCGTCCAGTTTGTGGGGCTGGATGGCCTGAGCCCTGTTTCCGATCACCCACTGGCCGCAAGAAAAAGAGCAGGAGTTACTGGTCGCCGAGAACCTGTAGGTGCGGTAGGAGCAGGAGCAGGAATAGCAGTGCCTTTTGATGAAAAGCACCTGTTGCACCAGTTGAAGCACTACTTGCCTGCGCAGGCTGCGCTGAAAGATTTTGTACATCACAATTCTTTACACTCCTTTCAGGAAAAGGAATTCTTTGAGGGGATTTTCAGTGCCGCAAAGATTTTTGGTATCCAGGTCACCTTTAATATCGAAGAATACAGGGGGCTTTACCGGCAGGGGCGTATCCGGCCGGAAATGCTTGACCGTATCATTGTGAGCCACAAAGGAAGAGAGAATCTTATCCTTTATCGGCAGAAAATGCTTGAGGAAAAATACGGAAGTGCCTACGCACCAAGGATTGGGCGGCTACGGGTACAATGGAAAGAGCAGTATAAAGTCGACCTTGATAACTTGGTGCAGCCATTGCTCTTCCGGATCATTTGTAGCTACTTGGATCAAGGTATTGCATTGTGGCATTTTCCTTTTGAAGATCAAGGCTTACTAAATGCTATCCGTACGCTGGAGCAGAACAGCTTTAGTAGCTTCTTTAAGTCTAAGCGGGTAAAAACACTATTGGCTAAGAAGGACCTCGAACTTTCGGAATTACTGGATATTGTAGTAGGCGATTCTCGTTATTACGAACAATACCTTTACGATCAGCAATTTGGTCACAAAGGTTGGAGCGGTATTATTAACGCCATTGAGGATAACCCCCAAACGTTGTTGTATTCAAAATCTGTGAACCTGCAAGATTTCATTTTATTGGAATTATTACTGGAAATAGATGCCCTGGATCAAAGTTTGGGCAGTCGTTGGCAGCCGCTTTGCGCGGAACCTGTTATTGCTGCGGAAGATTATTTCCGGGAAGTTGTCACTGGCGAAGCAGAAGAAATTTTGCAGTTTTGGCAGGAGGCCTTTGAGTGGGATTACTATGATGAGGTGCTCAGTGCTGTATCACAATTGGCGGGTACGCCTCCCAAAGTTCAGCCTGCGAAAAAGAGCTTCCAGGCGATGTTTTGCATCGATGACCGGGAGGATTCTATCCGTCGGCACCTGGAAACGGTAGATCCTCGTTGCGAAACCATCGGTGCGCCTGGCTTTTACGGAGCGGCTATTTACTTTCAGCCTTACGGCGGAAAATTTTATGAAAAAAACTGCCCGGTAGCCATCACGCCCAAACACCTGATCAAGGAAATTGAAGTGAGTAAAGGGCACCGCAATGTGGCATTCCACAACAAGGAGTCTCACACGTTTTTCCGAGGTTTTATGTATGCCTTGTCTTTAGGGCTTATTACCGGTTTTCGGATGCTTGGTGATTTGTTCCGTCCCAAGATGCGCGCGGATATTGCCGATGCTTTTTCTCACATGGATACCAACGGTAAGCTACTGATAGAGAATACAGATCCTAGTCACCGAGAGAATGGCTTACAGATCGGCTACACGATTGAAGAAATGGCCGATGTGGTACAAGAGCTTCTCCGTGGCATTGGTCTGACGGAAGATTTTACAGATGTGGTCTATGTTATTGCTCATGGGAGTAGTAGTGCTAATAATCCCCATCACGGAGCACACGATTGCGGTGCCTGTAGTGGGCGGCCTGGTGCGATTAATGCGCGGGTATTTTCTTTCATGGCCAATCACCCCAAGGTGCGCTTGATTTTGGAAACGCGGGGTATTGATATCCCTGGTACTACCCAGTTTGTGGGAGCGATGCACGATACTGCTAGTGATGAAGTAGGGTATTACGATACCGAAATTCTGACACCGGAGAATGCCGCACAACATCAGTTGTTTTATGCACGCATGGAGGAAGCACTCGACCTGAATGCTCAAGAGCGGGCACGTCGTTTTGCGTCGATTGATATTAATCAGGATATCAAGCAAATCAGAAAAGCGATCAAAAATCGCTCGGTTTCTTATTTCGAACCACGGCCGGAGTTGGGGCACGGCACCAATGCTTTGTGTTACGTGGGTTCGCGCGATAGGATGAAAGGCTTGTTCCTAGACCGTCGTGCATTCCTTCAGACATACAATTATCAGACCGACCCAACCGGCGAGGTGCTTTTGCAAGTAATGAATCCTCTGCCTACCGTTTGTGGTGGCATCAACCTGGAGTACTACTTCTCCCGCATGGATATTGAAAAAATGGGTGCGGGGACCAAATTACCGCACAACGTGATGGGACTGATCGGCGTAGCCAACAGTAGCGATGGTGACCTACGACCTGGTTTGCCTTTGCAAATGATTGAAAACCACGACCCAGTACGCCTCTTGATGATGGTCGAGCACCGTCCGGAAATCGTGCTGAAAGTCATCAAATCTTCTGCGGCTATTTACGATTGGTTTGATAAAGGCTGGTTGCACTTGGTGGCGATCTCGCCTGACGATGGGCAATTGTATCACTTCAATAATGGTGAATTTACATTGTATAAATCATTGGGGGCAGTGAAACAAGCATCCGATATTCAGCAAGTGATGGTCAAAGCCAAGCAGATGGCCACCAATCACATTTTAGATGCGACCAAGGAGAATATCCCTGTTCACATTTACCCAACTCAAAACAAATAAAGAACAGTACGAAAATAAAACGCGATTTTGTTTTTCATAATAGTTGAATAAGCACTTCATTTTAAGCGTTTTAGCTATTTGAAAAACTTGAAAAAAAATCGCGTTTTATTTTCTGCGCAATAATAATTAGATGAACCTCATACTGCCAATTTTATTAATCGTTCCCTTGTTGGCCTTAGGTATTGGCTTTCTATTCAATNACAAGGATGAGCAACCCATTTTTATCGCTACGGCGTTGGGGGTTGGTGTCAATTTTATTTTCTTAATCCTACTGGCTTTATTGTGGGCCAACAATGGTTTTGAGCCCGTTTATTACCAAGGGCCGGTACTTTATCACCAAGCTGCAACGGAATTTTCCATCGGCCTTTTTCTGGATGCTTACTCGTTGGTGTATCTGCTTACGGCAACCTTCTTGACTGGGGTGATTGTCACTTTTAGTAAATATTATATTCATAGGGAAAAAGGGTATAAGCGCTTTTTCAATAATCTCAAATTCTTCTACTTTGGTCTTGTGCTTGTGCTATTGTCTGGCAACCTAGAGACGCTGTTTGTTGGTTGGGAAGTATTGGGCGTTACGTCTTTCTTCTTGATAGGGTTCTATCGTGAGCGTTACCTACCTGTAAAGAATGCCCTGAAAGTAGTTTCCTTGTACAGGGTAGCAGACGTTGCCTTGCTATTGGGCATCTGGGTTTGTCACCATTATTTTGGGCATAGTATTAACTTTTCGGAACTGGATGGCTTGCACAATCCACAGGCACATATTCTGGATGAAAGTTTCTACCAGTTTATGATTCCCGGTGTATTTCTGCTGGCGGCAATGGTGAAGTCGGCACAGTTTCCTTTTTCTTTTTGGGTGCCACGGGCCATGGAGGGCCCAACGACTTCGAGTGCTATTTTCTACGGCTCTTTGTCGGTGCATATTGGTGTCTTTTTGCTGATCCGCACGGCCCCGTTTTGGGAAGAGAATCTGCTGTTTCATTGGCTGATTGGTGGTGTTGGTTTGTTGACCTGTGTTATGGCAACGCTTACCGCACGAGTACAATCGTCGATTAAAACCCAGATTGCCTATTCTTCGATTGCTCAGATAGGCTTGATGTTTATGGAGGTAGCTTTAGGCTGGTATGGTGTGGCTTTGATCCACTTTGTGGGCAATGCGCTCTTGCGGAGTCACCAATTGTTGGTGTCGCCTTCTGTGCTGAGTTACCGTATACATGACCAGTTTTTTCACTTTACACCACCTGCTGCACAAGGCACTCAGGGTTTATGGAACAAAATAAAGCTGTCGATTTATGTGCTGAGTATCAAAGAGTTTAACCTGGATCGGTTCATGTATCGCTTTTTCTGGAATCCGCTAAAAGTGGCGGGTAATGCCTTTCGTTTTCTGGATGAGAAGCAGACGTATATGCTGGCTTTGCCACCATTTTTGATGGGGCTTTATGCTGTGTATCATCAAGACGCGCTGCCCGCCAGTTTGTTGCGATATCTGCCAGAAGCCTTTGCACTTTTTGGGCTGATTTTTATTTTGAAAGCTTTTGTGGAACGTAAATCGGCTCGTAGTAGCTGGGTACTCATTATCGTAAATCAGCTCTATCAGTCCTTGTCTTTTGGCTTCAATGAAGCTTTTGATTTTAATCAGGTTCACTTGTACCTGAGTGGTATTTTTATCTCAGGCATCATTGGTGTATTGGTGATTAATCAGCTGCGTAACAAGCACGAGGCGGTTTCTCTGCATCAGTTTCATGGACACAGCTATGAATACCCCAAGTTGGCCTTTGTTTTTGCCATAGCATGCCTAGGGTTGGCTGGGTTTCCAATAACGCCCACCTTCATCGGTGAGGATTTACTGCTTGGGCATATTCACGAAAACCAATTTCCTTTACTGATCTTGATCGTCCTTAATTTGATTCTGGATGGTTTGGTCATATTCCGGATTTATGCTCGCCTTTTCCTGGGCCAGCACAAGAAAGGATATCACGAAGTGGCGTATCGTTCTTCGTAAGTTTCTGATGAAGAAGTCCCCCTCTTCATTGAGGATTCGATTTTGTTTATTCCAATTGATTCTTTTACTGTTCGGTTCGGTAGGGTGCAAGTTGCACCCTACCAACTTTACCTATTAGCAGCATAAAATAAGTTGTTTTATGAATAAGTACTTTCTATTCCTGCTCATGAGCAGGCTGACAAAAATAAAGTATTCCTTTCGCTGTTCAATGAAGTCTTTATCAATGTAGGGCAAGCAGCCGGTAGCCACTATTTTGATCAAAACTGGATATACGGTGGCCTGGGATATCGATTGAATAAAAACAGTGCCGTAAATGTTGGTTATATGAATCAATACCTAGTAAAAACCGACAATGTGCACATTGAAAACAACCACACCTTGCAAGTAGGATTAAGCTATAATTTTGACCTTAGGGCTAAATAAGACTGGGTGAGTAATTCCGGATTTCGATTCAACTAGAATAGATGTTATTTGCTATAAACACGGACGCACTTTGAGTTGTACTCAAAGTGCTTTTTGTTGAGGTTGTATCTAGAATTCTATGTTTGCGGTGATTTTATTCTTTTGTTGGTGAGGTATACTAATGACAATAAAAGTATTACTATCTTTATGGAACAGTAATCGAATCATCTACACAACAGAAAAGAATGAAGATCAAGCAGATTTTTAATAATAATCAAAATTGGATAGCAGAAAAACTTAGTTTAGATAAGAGTTACTTCGAGAACTTGTCTAAGGGGCAAAGTCCGGAGATTCTTTACATTGGTTGTTCTGATAGTAGAGTGACTGCCGAAGACATGATGGGAGCAACGCCAGGAGATGTTTTCGTTCACCGGAACATTGCGAACATGGTGCCGAATACGGACCTGAGCGCGATGTCGGTGATCAATTACGCGGTAAGCCACCTGAAGGTCAAGCACGTAGTAGTTTGTGGACACTATTTTTGTGGCGGGGTAAAAGCTGCCATGCAGTCTGCTGACTTGGGTATTTTGAACCCCTGGCTGCGGAATATCCGTGACGTTTATCGTTTACACCAAGATGAATTGGATGCCATTACTGATGAAGAAGCAAAGTACAAAAGACTGGTAGAACTGAACGTACAGGAGCAGTGTGTAAATGTCTTGAAGACCTCCGATGTTCAAACTGCTTTCCGCGACCGAGATATTACCGTTCATGGCTGGGTTTTTGACATCCATAGTGGTAAACTGATCGATTTGGAAATCGACTTTGAGGGCATTCTTTCAGAGATCAGAGAAATTTACCGCTTAGACTAGTACCTCCTTCCTTTTAGTTTAAAGGTTCGTACAATATTGAATCCGAGATGGATATCACCGTCTAACCAGTTGCCAGTGGTTTCGCCAATGAATTGTTTGTCAATCATGGCAGTGCTATTGGTGAAATGGAATTGAAAAACGTGGCTACCGGTATTCAGGTCAAAACCAATAGATAAGGCATTTGTACGATCAGCCTGTTGGTAAACAGGCAACGTATAATAATATTCGGAAGTCAGTGCCCAGTTTTTGGAAAGCTGATATTTTCCCGCAGCACCCAGGGCGACCTTGTCATTCGACACGTCCTGGGTGTTTACAATATTAAAGTGTACATAGGTAGGAGCCAGTTGTAAGGAAAGGCGGTCGGAAAATTTTCGAGCTAACAACAATTGCGAAACATAACTAAACCTATGCTGCTGCAAAATAGGCCGTAGCGGATCACTGTCCCGTAAGGAATTATAAGCAACACTGGAATAAAAGGTAGCGGATAGGGGCATCGCCCCCTTGCCACCAGTTGATTGACGCAGTAAATTTACTTTTAGAAAACCATCAAATTCCTTTCCCAGCGAGCTGCGGCCTACACCTATGGTGAGCCAGTCGGTGATACCATAATCCAATCCAATCCGGATATTGGCTTCATCAAGTCCGAAAAATTCATAGGCCCCACCATTGACCCTTCCAAAACGGTGGTTGATGATCATTTCCATTTCACCGCCTCGCCGCATTTCTACCGATTGGCCATTGATCACTCGTGTACCTCGGAACGTTTCGTAGATATACTGTTTATCGGCTGATTGCCCGCATATCGTAGTCAGGAAAGCAATTTGGAGGATAAGAATCAAACTGCTAGTAAATAAAGATTTATTGATCATTTTTCTTGATTGATATACCAAGTACCTTGTACCTTAATTCTAGTTATCCAAAGCTCCGGCATCCAGCCAAAGTTTTACTTTCTCTATGTCGCAAAAAGAAACTTTGGGGCCGCTAGGGGGCATGATGCTATATCCCGCGGCATGATCCATGGTGCCCAGTAGTTGGCCGTTTTGAGCGTAAGGCAATACCCGGTTATAGCCTTCCAGATTGACATTCCCATCTTCGCGACCATTGCGGTGGCAGCGGTTACAGTTGTCAGTTATAATGGGGACTATGTCGGTGATAAATGTAGCTTCTGTAGCCGTACATTCTTCGTCGATGATGTACTGGTAGAGGTCTTCTTTATTGTCATAATAGCAACTGCTGTTGACCAACAAAAAGACAAATCCCAGGGCGTAAGTCGTATTGCGTAACATGGTAAGCTTAGTTATTCGGAGCACCATCATTGATCCAGTTTTGTATTTGTTCAATACGACAATCGCTAAATCGACTGCCGGTGGGAGGCATAATTGGATAGTATTGATCACCGCGGATAGTCGCCATCAGGCTACCGTTATTCACAGAGGTCAGGATATTGGAATATGAGGATAGATTGACACCACCTTCCAGGCGGCTGTTGTTGTGGCAGCCTACACAATAGTTGTCGATAAGCGGCCGGATATCTGCTGTAAAAGCGAACGCTTGTGGATCACAAGGCGTGCCACAATCTGTATTTTCAGCCCCCTGTTGTATCCAGGTTCTGATCATGGTTATTTGCGCACTACTCAGCCGAGCAGCTGGTGGCGGGGGCATGATGTCGTCTCCGTTTTCGGTAATGGATTCATAAAGTTCACTGTCGCCAGGATCGCCGGGTTTTACTTCGCGTAGAATTTTTTCGTAGGAATCTAGAATCACTCCTTCTTCATGGGAGATCACATCGTGGCACCCACTGTAAGCACAGGCAGAGACCATGAGAGGTAGTACTTGATGTTGAAAAGAAATGATGCCGTCTTCACATTCATTCGTAGTACCAGGGTCTTGGGTAGGCGGAATGACAGGAAGACCTCCGACAGGAATGACGGGGTCTGTGGTGCAAGCCACAAAAAGGAAGGTGGCCAAAATGCCACAGAAAAGCAGGAGTCGTTGCATAGTGGTATTATTGATGATGATTAATTTTCGTTTTACTGTGCCATTTGTTCAATGTAGGCCCGTAAATCCTCTACTTGCTGCTGGTTCATTCGCTCTTCTGGATAGTGGGGCATATAAGGGCGGTGCCCTGGGATAGCGTAAGTGCCATAGGCGATGATTTGATAAAGCGAAAAGTGAGAATCCTTGGGGATCATGCGCTGTAAATGTCGAAAACTCAATTCGGAATTATCCAAAACGTAATGCGAAACCCCTCCGGCCTGATGGCAGTGAAGGCAGCTTAGTTCATACAAGTCACGCCCTATGGCTGGTCGTCCTATTAGCCCTTCATAACCTTGCTCTTTATCGGGGGGAGCATCGAAAAAATGGGCGGGTGATTTGGTATTGTAAAAGCTACGGAGCCATTCGCGCAAAGCGGGGTGCTGAGCCTCATTTTGCTGTTTTTGGTTGAGTTGCGCTAGGTCTTCCGCTGTTAAGCCAAGATCATCAAGCGTGTACTCCAATGACCAATAATAGGCCAATACGGCTTCAATTTCCCAATCTTCCATCGGTCTTCCCTGCGAACACTCTACCGCACACAGTTGAATGGCTTCCCGAAGGTCATTATGTGCTCGTTCGATTTTCTCGTCACCGTATTTTTTGACGTAATCATCATTGTACCAACTCTTCCGGTTGACGATACCCTTGAAGGTAGAACCCTGAAGAAATGGGAGACCTTTTGCCTTTACGTAAGGCAATCTCGCTTCGGGATCACTTACGCGCAGGTCAGGGTCCTCCTGCTCAATATTATGACAAGAGGTACAAGCATAATACTTGCTGATAAAATTGGTGCGCTGGCCATCAGGCCCTATTGTACGCCCTTCCAGCACTAATTCTTTGCCAATGCGGACTTGATCATCCGTCGGCACCAGGTAATGAGGAGGTAGAGGTTCGCCAAGTGCCGCTTGCACTTTTTGCAAGCTGTCGTTCCCTGTCCATTCCTTGAGGTTGGGCCGGGCAATGAACAAAATGCTCCCTAGTAAGGATAATATTAAACTCGCTTTCAGCATAAAGAATATACTTCAGATGATGAATTGCCACTCAGTACGGCAGTCAGCTCCAAAGGGTTGCCTCCCGCGAAAATAAGTCGCCTTTTACTCTATCCCAATCAGATTAAAAGCGCCCTCGATAAGGATAGAATCCTGTGCTTGAAAGGCCTGGGGATTTAGTATTTGCACCCAACCATCTCGTTGTATACCTGTTTTTACCATCCGCTGCTCGAAGGAGACTTGCTGAGATGTTCTTTCTTTTAAAACCAATAAATAGGTCGTTTCGCCAGCACTAACCAATGCCGTTTCCGGGATCGACATGCCCTTTAAGTCATTGGTCATGATTTCGGCACTCACGTACATGCCTGGGAGCAAGAGGCCCTCATCTTGGTTCAGTTCTCCGTGTACTCTCACCAGGCGGGTTTCGGGGTCTAGTGTTTTCTGAATGATGTGAACTTTTGCTTCGTAGGTTTTAGTCCCGGTGTCAGGAATACGAAATAGGATTTTTTGTCCAATTTTGATCGAAAGAATATCTTTTTCAAAAACGTCCAACTCTACATGAAGGCTGCTGGTATTGATGATCTTTAGCGCTACGTCTTGGGGTTGCAAATACATCCCTGGCATAGCATTCACCTCGCTGATGTAACCACTGATAGGCGCATAAATGGTCATGTTGTTGGCCAGGGCAGTGGGCGTCAAATCCTTGGTGCTGATACCCAATAATTGGAGGCGGGCCTTGAGTCCTTCGGTACGCGCCAGGGTCGCCTCGTAATCAGCCGTTGCTTTCAGGCTGTTTTTTTGCGAAGCAATGTTCTCATCGGCCAAAGTTTCCTGACGTTGGTAATCTGCTTCTAGGTAAGCCAGCTGTGCTACAGTTTCCAGATAATTCTGCTGAAGAACCAGTAACTCCGGGTTTTCTAAAGTAAACAAGCGCTGTCCTTTGCGGACCATTTGCCCCGGCATCAACTGGATGTTTTTCACGTAGCCTCCTGCATAGGCACTCACGGCAGCTTGCTGGCCGGGAGGTACATCTATCATTCCGGAAGCGGTGACAATATTGGGCAAGTCCTGTGCTTGTAGCGTGCCTAGTTGCATCTTCGCCTGCGCATATTGCTGTGGTGTAACGGTAACCAAGCCATCACTTACTTCTTCGGAAGAGGCCGCAATTTCAATACCTTCGTCAGCTTGTTGATTACAAGTGTTCAGCAAGAGGAAGGAAAAAAGCAGGAGGAAAAAATTTATATTTTTCATAAACATTGATTTGTAGATTAGTAAAACTTAGGCAACCTGTCCATTGGTCTCACAAGTTGAATTTTGTGGGTTTCATATGCTTGGGTTTCACATCTCCACGCCTGGCTGGTAGTGTTCGCTAGCGCTCACGGTGGTGCTCGTTCCTCGCGGCAGTGCCGACTGCGTCGGCGGTAGCCGTCCCGAGGCTTCGGGACGAGCGTGAGCGAGCACCACCCTACCAAGCGCAATGCACAAATCACCAAGCTTCAATCCACAAAATTCAACTTGTCGTACCACTAGTTCAAAAGATAATTGAGTTCCAGAATGGTCAAATAGTACTGTAGCCGTTGGTCGAGGTAGTCATTTTCTATCCGTTTGGCCTGATCCAGTGCTTGGAGATAATGCAAAAAGTCAATCTCTCCGGTTTGAAAGGCACGGGTGGAGGTATGGATAATTTCCTGAGCCAGTTGTTGGCCATTCGTTCGGTAGTATTCAAGGGCCCGTTCATGTTTGGTCGCCTGGGCCTGTAGCCGTGCCGATGTCGTTTGTAGCTGTATTTGGTAATCCAATTTCTGCTGGGCGATTATGCTGCGTTGTAATCCTGCCGCAGTGATTTGTGCCTTTGTGCCTTTGCGCCATAGCGGAATACCCACACCCACCTGAAAGCCGTGGTAGACAGTTGCTGCCGGTGCACCGTTGGTGCCGGCAAAATAGGCGAGCTGCAAATCGGGCAACAGTCCCTTTTGGGCAACCCTCATTGCCATCTCGGCATTGATTTCCTCCTGCTGGAGATAGGCGATGGCGGGGTGGTTGCTCAGCGAAGTATCCTGGGAGCTAAGTACTGGAAACTCCTTAGTGTCTACCTGATACAAATCTCTGGTTTGAAGCCATTGGTTGAGTGCTTGGTAGCTTTCCGCCAAGGCATCGTCACATTGTTGCAATTGCAAGGTGATTTCCTGTTGCTTGCTGGTGGTGGAGAGTTGCTCCAGGTAATTGGTTTCTCCCAGTTCGTAGCGTCTGCTGGCAGCGTTGGCTAGCTCGCGATAAAGACTGTCGAGATAGCGGAAGTTTTCTCGTCGTTTTGCCCAGTAGACGATAGTGAGGTAAGCTTTGGAAACCTCCTTGGTCAGGTGCCTTTCTTCCAGCCGCAAGACTTGTTCCTGCAAGACGGTTTTTCCCTGCTGAAGTTCTTGCTTGGCGCGATAAACGCCCGGTAACTGAAAGGTTTGTTCTACCCCAATGATACTCAAGGGTTGATTGTTGGCTGCTATATTGTTTTGATCATAGCCGTAGTAGATATGCGTTCGGTCAATATTATATGCAGCAGGCAATAAGCTTCGCTGTTGGCTTACCGTCAAGCGTTGACTTTCTAGCCCGGCATTGTTGGCCAATGCTTGTTCCAGGACTTGTTCTAGGGATAAAACCGAGGTTTGCGTCTGCCCAGGCAAGGACAATGCCAATAAAGGCAATAGTGCCAACAAGGCTTTTGATTTGCGTTTCCGTCCTCTTCCCTTACGGTCAAAATAGGCGTACAGTACCGGGAGAACCAACAAGGTTAGTAGCGTCGCAGAGATCAGCCCGCCTACAACGACGGTAGCCAGTGGCCGCTGCACTTCGGCACCGGCAGAAGTAGACAATGCCATTGGCAAAAAGCCCAATGCCGCTGCCGCTGCGGTCAGTAAAACGGGGCGCAGCCGTTGTTGGGTACCCACCAGAATACGGCGATGCAAGTTGGTCATGCCCTGTGCTTTTAGTTCTTTAAAATGCTCAATCAAGACAATGCCGTTCAGAACGGCGATCCCGAATAGCGCAATGAATCCCACCCCGGCCGAAATACTGAAAGGCATTCCCCGCAGGTAGAGCAGCAGGATACCCCCAATCGCCGATAAGGGGATGGCACTGTACACCATCAATGCTTCCTTGGCTGATTGGAAAGCGAAGTAGAGCATGATGAAAATTAAGGCCAGTGCAATGGGCACCGCTACCATCAGTCGGTTGCGAGCATTGCGCAGGTTCTCAAATTGACCACCATAGGTAATGGAATACCCTACGGGCAGGTCGATGTTTTTCTCAATAATCCCCTGCACATCCTGAACAACGGATTCCAAGTCGCGATTACGAACATTCACACCAACGACAATTCGGCGTTTGGTTTCGTCGCGAGAGATTTTGGCAGGGCCTTTGGTGTAGCTTATTGCTGCCAGCTCCCGCAGGGGTATTTGTTGGCCGTTGGGCAAGGGCACAAAACTGTTTTGCAGGTTTTCAAGGTCCTTGCGGAAAGGAGCATCATAGCGGACAACGAGGTCAAATTGCTTCTCGCCTTCAAAGACACTACCGGCGGAGAGGCCTGCAAAATTCATGGTCAAAAGATTGTTGACATCGGCGATGTTAAGGCCGTATTTGGCAATTTTATCTCGCTGATAGCGGACACTCATTTGCGGTAAGCCGGCCACTTTTTCTACCGAAATATCTGCGGCACCCTCTACGCCGTCGATGGCTTTTTTGATGTCTTGAGCTAGGTCGTTGAGGACGTCCAGGTCTTCGCCAAATACCTTGATGGCAAGGTCGGCCCGCACACCGGTAATTAGCTCGTTAAAGCGCATCTCAATGGGCTGGGTAAACTCATACTCAATACCAGGAATCACAGAAAGGGCTTCTTTAAAAGCATCCGCCAGTCCATCTTTGGTGTCGGCAGTCGTCCATTCGTGGAAAGGTTTCAAGGTAATGATCACATCACTTTCCTCCATAGACATGGGATCGGTTGGTACCTCGGCTGCGCCAATTCTGGTTACCACTTGATTGACCTCAGGAAATTCTTTGAGGATGGACTCTATCGCTGTAGTGGTCTCAATGGTTTTACTAAGGGAAGTACCCGTTTTTAAAACAGGTTGAATAACAAAGTCGCCTTCGTCGAGCGTAGGAACAAACTCGCCACCCATCCGGGAAAAAAGTAGCCCACTTCCTAGTAAAAGCAGCGCTGCTACTGCAAGTACTGCTCCTTTGTTGCGCAAAGCAAAAGCCATCGTTGGGGTGTAAATTCGTTGTAGAAAAGATAAGATCATCACAGAAATATTGCGCTTACCTTGCTTGGCAGGTTTCAGGAAGAGCGCCGACATGACGGGTACATAAGTAAAGCACAAGAGCATCGCCCCAATTAGCGCAAAGCAAAAAGTGAGAGCCATCGGGCTAAACATTTTTCCTTCTACATTGGTCAGCGAAAGGATAGGAATGAAAACGATAATGATGATGATTTGCCCAAAAACCGCCGAACGCATCATCTTGGTTGTACTCTTGAAGGTGATTTCGTCCATCATGTTTTGCTTTTCGGATGCGTCGACGCTATTCAGACGGTCTGCTTGGGTGGTGATTTTGTAGGCCACGTATTCCACGATAATCACTGCTCCGTCGATAATGATACCGAAGTCAATTGCTCCTAAACTCATCAGGTTGGCGTCGACTCCAAAGAGGTACATCAGCGAGAGGGCAAACAATAAACAGAGTGGAATGACAGATGCGACCACCAGCCCGGAACGGAAGTTGCCGAGTAACAAAACGACGACGAAAATAACGATCAAACAACCCAAAATCAGGTTTTCAGCTACCGTGCTGGTCGTCTTTCCAATCAATACGCTACGGTCAAGAAAGGCGTTGATGTAGACCCCTTCCGGGAGTGATTTCTGGATTTGTGCAACCCGATCTTGTACGCTTTCGATCACGGCTTTAGAGTTGCCGTCTTTGAGCATCATCACTTGTCCGAGCACTTTTTCGCCCTGGCCGTTGGCGGTGATAGCGCCGAAGCGGGTAGCAGCACCAAACTGTACTTTCGCGATGTCTTTGACAAAAATGGGCGTCCCGTTGCGGTTGTCTACCACAATTTGTTCAATGTCTTCCAAGGAGTTGATCAAGCCTTCGCCGCGAACAAAATAGCTTTCATTGGTTTTCTCAATGTACCCCCCTCCTGCAATATTATTGTTTTGTTCAAGGGCCTGGTACACCTCGGTGACGCTGAGTTCAATACTGCGTAAGCGTTGAGGGTCTATGGCTACCTCGTATTGTTTCAGCTGCCCACCCCAGGTGTTTACTTCCACCACGCCCGGAATGCCGGAGAGTTGGCGTTTCACAATCCAGTCCTGAATCGTACGCAGCTCCATAATCGAGTAGCGACCCTCATATCCAGGACGGACATCAAGAATGTATTGGTAAATTTCACCCAGCCCGGTAGTGACTGGCCCCATGAAAGGTTTGCCAAAACCAGCGGGGATTTTCTCTTCGGCCGCTTTGATCTTTTCTTCGATGAGTTGGCGAGGTAGATAGGTGCCCATCCGGTCTTCAAAAACAATGGTAACTACTGAAAGACCAAATTTTGAAACCGACCGAATCTCCTTTACGCCAGGTAAGTTGGCCATCTCTAATTCCACAGGATAAGTGATAAATTGTTCCACATCCTGGGTAGAAAGGTTCCGCGAAGTGGTGATTACCTGCACCTGATTGTTGGTGATATCAGGTACGGCACCGATAGAAATTTGGGACAAGGCATAGAGCCCAAACCCAACAATCCCCATAGTAAAAAGCAATACAATCAGCTTGTGACGAATGCTGTAATTAATGATCTGCTCTAACATTACACGCTTGTTTTTGACTGTGTAAAAATAGGAGCAGGTCCCTGAGGGTTTTCTTAGCTCTTGCTTAAGATTTGCTTAAGATTAGGGAAAGTCTAAATAAAATCGCGTCCCTTCTCCCGGCGTACTCTCCACCATAATTTTAATCCCCAACGCATCACAAGCTTTCTTGACGATGGAAAGTCCCAGGCCATTGCCTTTGATATTTTTGTGTTCGAGGGCTTTTGAACGAAAAAAGGGGTGGAATATCTGTTCCAGGTGTTCAGGAGAGATACCGATCCCTTCATCACTGATGGCAAGCCTTACCTGATGACTTTCTGACCAAGCACGAATGCTTACTTTCTTCCCTTTCGGGGAATATTTGATGGCGTTTGTCAGGATGTTTTCAATAATCAAATCCAGGTAGTAAGGAGCGGCGTTGACCTCTAGGTTGGGATCAATCTCTACCTTAACGGACTGCGCTTTTTCGTCAATAATAGACTGGTATCGCTTCAGGGTATTGTCCACCAGTGGGAGGAGGCTTACTTTTTCTCGCGTAATTGCACTCGTTTCGCTGTCAAAGCGGGCCAGGAGTAAAAGCTGATCGGCCAAAACGGAAAGGCGATCGATTTCCTGGATACTAATTTTTATTTTCTCCTGGTATTCTTCTGGTGTTCGTATCCTGCGAAGGGTTACTTCCAAGGTGCCTTTGAGTACTGCTAAAGGCGTACGTAGTTGATGGGAGGCATCGGCCGTAAATTGCTGCTCCCTCTGCAGGGCATTCTGAATACGCTCCAATAACTCATTGATAGAGGAGGTAAGCGTGAAGAGTTCATCCTTGGTAGCTGGTAGCGCAATACGTTCGTCGAGGCTGTTTCGGGTGATCCGGTTAGTTGTAGTCGTAATCAGTTGCACAGGCTTGATACTTTGTCCTGCAAGAAAACGAGTGATAAAAAACAGACAGCCCAACACTATCGGAAAAAGCCATAATAGCAACCGCTTGAGGCTGGCAAGTACCAATTTGGGTCCCTCTAGCGACATCGCCGCCAAAATGTATCCTTTGAGTTGTGTTTCCTGCTTGATGGGGAGCTGGATTTGCCTGATTTGCTGTTGGTTGAGCCCTGTATCAAAGTGGATGTCGAAAGCTCGTGATGGATCAAAAGCGAGTGCATCGCCCATGAGATTGGGCGACTTGTCCATGATTTTTCCGGCACTATTAACCAACTGAATGAAAACGGGGTTGACCTGTACTTCGCGGTGTTCCCGTTCGGCCCATTCATTTTTATTTTTAAAAAAGATACTGTCGTTGTGGATAAGTATCTCTTCACTATGTTTATGTGCCTCGAAAGATAAGTTGCTGTCCAGTTCGCTGTAAACAGCCGTTTGTACTACAAAATAAATGAGAAAAAAGACGACCGTTACCACGCTGGCCGTAGCCAGCAGGTAGTAAAGCGCAATTCTATTTTTAAACGATAGCTTCATTTATTCCTTTGCTATATAACCCACCCCACGCACGGTTTGAATCAAGTCTTCGTCTTTGTCAAGGTCTAGCTTTTTGCGGATAGCATTGATGTAGACGTCAATGACCCCAGTGTTATAATCAAAGTGAATATCCCACACGCTTTCAATGATCCTGGACCGGCGACAAACTTTCCCCTTGTTGCGAATCAGGTACTCCAAGAGCGCAAATTCCTTTTGGGTAAGGGCCACCTCCTTTCCTGCTTTCCATACTTGGTGGGCAGCAACATCCAACACGATATCTCCCAGCGTAAAACGCTCGTGTTCACCGCTGTTGGGGCGTAGCTGTACCTTGATGCGCTCTAATAACTCCTCGAAATGGAAAGGCTTTTTTATATAATCATTGGCACCAGCTTGCAAGCCTTGCAGGGTATCTTGCAAGGTGTCTCTGGCGGTCAGGAAAATAACGGGAGTAGCAATATGATGTTTTCGGATTTGCTGACAAATCTCAAGTCCGGTCTTACCAGGCATCATCCAGTCGAGCAGCATAATGTCGTAGGTGTTGGTCATGGCCCAGTCTAAACCAGTGACTCCATTGTCAGCTACGTCTACGGCATAAGCTTCCTCTTCGAGTCCTTGCTTGATAAAATTGGCAATACCTGCCTCGTCTTCAACAACTAAAACTCTCATGGTGCAAATTTACAAAGGAGGAAGAGGACTTGTCTTAAGAATGGCTTAAGATTCTAGCCTTTTGCATTTGTGTTAAACGGTACTGCAAATCTTGCTGATGGCGTCGTTGGGTAGGGATGTCTCCTCGGAAACCGGACTCTATTCTTTTGATCGCTGTAGGCGGTAAAGCATAGAACACGCCGCCGTCGACTCGTTGAATAACTCCTTTAACTGGATCGTAGATGCGAGCATCGCCGGTGACGTTATCAATGGCCTCTGGAAAACCATAAACGTGAAGACTAAGAAAAGGCTGCTGGGTCGGGTTGCCCATTTGGTGAATGAGGTCGTGGCCTACAGGAACGATATCTCCAGGTTGTACCTGCCAGCGAGCAGTGGTCCGCAATTGCTGCTGGCGAACCCTAAAGGTTGCATGTTCAGCCTGACCAAAAATTTGTACTGCTCCCCATTGGGTATGGCCGTGATCGTGAATGGCGGAAAAATCTCCGGGCAACCAGGACATGACCATTACTTCAAAATTGGGCCCATGCGCCACGAGTTTACGACCATAGCTGTCAGCAGGCGAATGCTGGAAGTCTGACCAAGCCTGTAGGTCCTGCGCTTTAACGTTGGCTGCTTTGACAATTTGAGCCATACGACGTGGATCTACTTGTTGATCAACTTTTAGTGTATCTACAATGTATTTAAGAGAAGCCGGCAAATGAAGGGCGTTTGACATCTGGTATTTTGATTTTTTACAAAGTTCTTTCTTCAGAAGGACAACTACTGTGACTCATATCACTGATCCCTTTATTAGCAGCCCTTACTTTTGCCGAGCAAAATGAGAATCTATGTCCGCATTTATTAATGATTGGAAAATGGTGATACTAGCCTGCTTGTTCCTTGGGCTAGCACCTTTCTATCCTGAACCCCACTTGTTTGGCAAGCTTCGTTGGCTGGCCGGTGGTGCTAAAGGGATGGCAATGATGGACTGGTTTGATTTATTTTGGCATGGCTGGCCCTGGGTTTTACTCCTGCGTCTGGCTATTAAGTCTTTAAAACTAACAGCAAAATGAGTAATAAAAAATCTTTCAAAGAGCTGATCAATAGCGAGCAGCCAGTATTGGTCGATTTCTTTGCAGAATGGTGTGGACCTTGTAAAGCCATGGCCCCAATCCTCAAGGAAGTAGCCTCAGAGGCTGGCGAAAAAGCTAAAATTGTAAAGGTAGATATTGATAAAAACCAAGCTCTGGCCAACCAGCTAGGGATTCGGGGAGTACCTACTTTTATACTATTTCAGAATGGTGAAATGAAATGGCGTCAGTCCGGCATGCAATCCGCTACGGCCTTACTTCATGTGATTAACCAGGCAACTGTAGCCTAGTGAGATAAGGTGATGGCACAAATAAAAGTGCTAATTTGTATTTTTATGTAATTATTGGAGCTTGTCCATGAATTTTGGAACAAGCTCTTTGTTAAGACTAACTACTTTCCAATGATCGCATTTGTAATTTTTGCGTCCTCGATAGTGGACCTTATTCGGCAGCCTTGGCACTGGTCCATTTCAGGAGTAGCTATCGCGGCTATCCTGTTTTTGATGACCTGGATGGGGCGCAGTTTTGGTGTGTCTACAGCGTTCCGCAACTTCTGTACGATGGCAGGGGCAGGAAAACGCCATTCTTTTTTTGATATTGATCTAAAAGACGAAAACTGGCGCCTGGCATTTGTGCTGGGGGCTGTCCTTGGTGGTTTTATTGCGGTTTACTTTTTGGGAAGCCCAGAAGCAGTGGCTATTTCTGAAAGTACGCTTACTCACCTTAAAGAAGATTTTGGGATGGCTTATCCGCAAGGAGATGGCTTTTTACCGACGGACTTTTTCAATTTTACCAGTCCTAAAGGAATTATCCTATCCATTATCGGTGGCTTTCTAGTAGGTTTTGGTGCGCGTTATGGCCGGGGGTGTACCTCTGGGCACGCAATTACCGGACTTTCGCACCTTCAGCTTCCTTCATTGATTACCGTTATTGGCTTCTTCATCGGAGGCTTGTTAATGACTTGGGTAATTATGCCTTTGATCTTCTAAAGAAAAATAAAGATGAAACAATTCATATCCTTTTTTACGGTAGGAACGGTCTTTGGTATCATTATGACCAAATCGGAAGCCGTTTCTTGGTTTCGTATTCACGAAATGTTCCGCTTCGAAAGTTTTCATATGTATGGTATTATTGGTACTGCCGTAGTGCTGGGTGCCATTATCATTGCTTTGATGAAGCGTTTTAAGGTGAAAACCTGGCGAGACACTTTTGTGGGCTATATGCCCATGCAGTTGCATATTCCCCGGCATTTGCTGGCAGGTAGCATCTTTGGTTTAGGTTGGGCGCTTATGGGTGCTTGCCCAGGGCCAATGTTTGTACTGCTAGGTCAAGGTTTTGGCATCATGGCCCTGGTGATTCTTGGCGGCACCTTGGGTACTTACACTTATGGCGTTGTAAAAGACAAACTACCTCACTAAAAGATTTGCTCCGCTATTATGTATCATTTGCGTTTACTACTTATTCCTTTATTGTTTGCCGCAGTTTTAGGGAATACCCAGACCTCTGCAACCACCTTGCCAGCGCTTTGGGAACAAGTAAAAATAGAACCTTTGGCCGCTTTGCAAGTGTGGACCAGCTACACGATAGGAGAGGAAGTCTATCGACCTGATGAAGGTAAGTATGAAAAGGTAGACGACCGGCTCAATTTTCAACTTCGACGTTCCCGGTTTGGCTTAAAAGGAAAAGTTGGTGATCGCATCAAGTTTAATTTTACCTTGGCTGCTGATCTAGTAGGGCGCGACCTATTGGCAGCCACCGAGGGGGGCGCAAATAACGGTGGGTCTCCCCAGATACGTTTATGGAATGCTTTTGTACAATGGCGCTTAAGCCCACAAAGCGAGAAAGCCCATCTTGTAGCGGGTTATCAGGTACCCCAAATCGGTAGGGAGAGTATTACCTCTGCCTTGAGAAGTACTTCTATAGAAAAGGCTTGGGTGCAAAACTACCTGCGTAGACATTTGGTAGGTATTGGGCCGGGCCGCGCGCTAGGGGTCAATGTTGGAGGCTTGTTTTTAAAAGAAAAACTATCATGGGGTTATGATGTCGGGGTATTTAACCCAGCAATGAAAGCTTACGGTGGTAACTCGGTAGGTGATGTTTATTCACCGTTATTGACGGGTCGGCTGGTGGCTTACCTGGGAGACCCTGAATCAAAATCATATACACCAGGGCATAAGATCAATTATTTTGGCCAACGTCGAGGGCTGAGCTTGGCACTTGAGGGTGCGTGGCAAGCAAAGACAGATGTGTTTCAGGATAATCATGCCTACGGCTTTGATTTTTTAGGCAACTATGATGGTTGGAGTCTTGATGGCGAGTACTTGGTGCTAGGCCGTCGTGGTTATGAAGATATTTCGACCTCCGCACAAACGGCTTACCTGCGTCTAAGTTATACCTTTAAAATCGGCGAGTATTGGCTGGAACCCAGCGGTATGGTGACCCAGCTGTCAGGGCCACTCTCTACCGTTGATCAATCAACCGCTACTATCTTGTCGGCCTTTGCTGGCGAGGAAACCGTAGCAGATATTGGAGGTAATTTTTACTTTACATCTAATCTGAAGTTGAGCATGCACTATACTTTCAGTAAAGGAGATGCAGGCATGGCTGGAGCTGGAGCTGATGTGAACAATTATTTTTTCCAAAGCGGGGTAGGCCCTATCTTGCGAGGAGATTGGCTAGGCTTAGGTTTGGTCGCAATTATGTAGTTTAGCAAAAATTAAATAAAACCATGACCTTCGAAACCGGAGATATCAGTACAATTTTACATCAAAATTTTCCACAAATTGCGGAACGCGAATTGCAGGCCGAGGTTGCCGAAAATGGCCAGTTGATGCATTTTCGAGCAGGTGAAGTCATTATGGATTACGGCAGCTATATCAAAATGGTGCCACTGATTATCAAAGGAAGTATCCGAGTTACCAAAGAAGACGATCTGGATGGCAAGGAGATACTGCTTTATTTTCTGAGTGCAGGTGATACCTGTTCCATGTCTTTCAGCTGCTGCATGATGAATAAAAAAAGCATGATCCGGACCGAGGCCGTGGAAGATACCACGATGATTGGCATCCCCATCCGGTACGTAGATCAGTGGATGAGCAAATACCAAAGCTGGAAGAATTTTGTCATGCTGAGCTACGATAATCGCCTCATTGAACTGGTGAAAGTCATCGACAGTATTGCTTTCAATAACATGGATCAACGCTTGCAAGAATACCTGAATGCCCGCCAGGAAGCTACTGGTAATGCCTTGATTGAGGCCACTCACCAAGAGATTGCCAATGACCTCAATGCTTCCCGCGAAGCTATCTCCCGCCTGCTGAAAAAAATGGAAAACCTGGGGAAAGTAGAACTCGGGAGGAACCAGGTGAGGTTGTTGTAGCTGTCTTCGCTATTGCGTTCCTCTGATTAGTTAGGCATGTTTTAGGTTTTGGGAGCTTTAGTCCGCTTTTTTTTGTAAAATCAACTCCTTTTTACGATAGCTGATCCCAGTTAAGTGGCTGTTTATGAGGTAATACTTGCATTTCGATTGTGAGCTGACCTCCTGATTAGCAGGAGATCACACGACTCCTCTACAAACTTTCCCTGTGCAAAGTCAACTAAGGAACAGCACACTTTATTTTCTGCGCAATACTAAGTGATACACATCACCGATTTTTCCACAGCGTTTACCCACCTTTGCATTTGTAAAAAGTATAATTTCGATCCTTATGTCACTAAGTGCCTTTATTCCTTCTGTTTCCTGGCTAAAAAACTATTCTAAAGACCAATTGAAAGGGGACCTTTCTGCTGGCCTTACTGTAGGGGTTATGCTGATCCCACAGGGGATGGCCTACGCAATGATTGCAGGTTTGCCACCTATCTATGGCCTTTATGCCAGTACCTTGCCTCTCATTATTTATGCTTTACTGGGAACCTCTCGCCAGCTGGCTGTAGGGCCGGTAGCAATGGTGTCCTTACTGACGGCCGCCGGCATTGGGGTATTGGCAGAAGGAGGTACGGAAACTTACATCATGCTGGCGATCACGCTAGCCTTTTTGGTAGGGGTTATTCAGTTTCTACTGGGGGTATTCCGATTGGGCTTTTTGGTCAATTTTCTTTCCCATCCGGTGATTAGCGGGTTTACCTCGGCGGCAGCCTTAATTATTGGGCTTAGCCAACTTAAGCATTTGCTAGGCGTCAACCTCGACCGAAGCCACCATGTACACGAAATACTAATCCAGGCTGTTGAACAGATAGGAGCAATTAATTGGACCACCTTTGGTATCGGTATCGCGGGTATCGCCCTTATTATGGGCGTAAAAAAAATCAATAAGTCTATTCCTGGTCCTTTGTTGGCAGTGCTTTTTGGTATTCTGGCAGTATGGGGAATGGGGCTCGTTGATCATGGTGTGAAAATAGTAGGAACAGTTCCAGAAGGCTTACCTTCTTTTGGCTTACCTGATTTTAGCCTAGCTACTATTCAGTCATTACTCCCCATTGCACTAGCTATTTCTCTGGTAAGTTTTATGGAAAGTATTGCTGTGGCGAAGGCCATCCAAGCCAAGCATAAAAATTATAAAGTAGTACCTAATCAGGAACTCATCGCCCTGGGGCTGGCCAATGTGGGTGGTTCCTTCTTTCAGGCTTACCCGGTGACGGGCGGGTTTTCTCGTACTGCCGTTAATGATCAGGCGGGTGCAAAAACAGGTATGGCATCGATTATTAGTGCCATACTTATTATTACCACCTTGTTATTCCTGACACCACTTTTCTACTATTTGCCGAAAGCTATCCTGGCATCGGTGATCATGGTCGCTGTTTTTGGACTGATTGATGTCAAAGAAGCCGTACACCTTTGGCGAGCAGATCGCTCTGATTTTTGGATGTTGGTTATCACTTTTATTGCGACCTTAAGCCTGGGTATAGAGCAGGGAATCGGTGTGGGTGTTATCCTGTCATTAGCGATGATTATTTTTGAAACCACTCGCCCTCATATTGCCCAGCTGGGCAAGGTGCCGTCTACTCATTTTTATCGTAACCGAGAGCGTTTTGAGCAGGTAGAAATTCGCAAGGATTTACTGATCGTACGCTTTGATGCGCAACTCTATTTCGCTAACCTCAATGTTTTCCGCGAGCGGATCGATGAATGGATGGCTACCAAAGGTCCCGACTTGGATGCACTCATTATCAATGCCGAAAGCATCAATACCCTGGATAGTAGTGCGCTGCACCTTTTGGAAGACCTTTTGGAAGACCTGAAAGCCAGGAATTGTAAGCTATTATTCACCGGCGTAAAAGGCCCCGTCAGAGACGCACTCGTAAAGGGGCATTTGGTGGAAAAAATCGGTGCAGACAACTTCTTTATGAGTGTACAAGAGGCCGTAGATGCCCACGATGAACGCAAGACAACAGAAGGCGCAGGTAACGAATACCAAGAGTTTACTTTGCAGACCAATGTGTAATCGGCTTCAATGTCTAGTTTAAGGCTACTCCTCTTTAAACCAGCCTGCATATTTGAGGTAAGCATTAGAAATTCGATCAATCGTATCGCCAAATTGCTCCTGACTTAAGGCCTTAACCTTCTTGGCAGGCACTCCGGCGTAAATGTGGCCACTTTCGCAGCGGGTATTTTCCAATACCACAGCACCAGCGGCAATAAGGACGTGCTCTTCTACCACCGCATTGTCCATGACGATGGCTCCCATTCCGATCAGTACATTGTCATGGATGGTGCAACCGTGTACCAAGGCGCGGTGGCCAATACTTACATTGTTGCCAATAGTAGTCGCCGCCCGTTCAAAAGTGCCATGAATGACGGCTCCATCCTGGATGTTGACCTTGTTGCCAATGCGGATACTGTTCACATCGCCACGAACCACTGCCTGAAACCAGATACTACAGTCATCCCCCATAGTCAGGTCACCAATAAGGGTAGCATTCTCAGCCAAGAAGCAATTCTTCCCCCACTGAGGGGTAAAACCACGCACGCTTTTTATCAAAGCCATAAGTTTATTGTTTTGCTGCCCCCAAGATAGTAGAAAGATGCAAAGCTGGACTTTAGTTTAAGTCCAGCTTTGCTAAATTCGATAGGCTGTTAGTACTAAAAAAGCACTTACATGTCCTTATAATCCCTTAAATGGTTCAACGTTGAGCATATAGAAGGTAAACCTCAAATAGCTACCACCCATCCCCATCAACAATATCGCCAATGGTGCCGAGGATACTTCCCTCTCCTTTGCTTCCGCCTTTGCTGTAGGAACGAGAAGCCGCCATAATGCGGTCACTTAGTCGACTAAAGGGTAGGCTTTGCACCCACACAGTACCTGGACCTTGCAGGTGGGCATAAAAGAGGCCCTCTCCAGCGAAAAGGACATTGCGGATACCTTTGATCATCTCAATGTCGTAGTGTACATCGCGAGTGAATGCCACCAGACAACCCGTATCTACACGCAGTGATTGGCCTGCTTCTAGTCGGCGCTCAACCACATGGCCGCCAGCGTGAACAAAAGCCATTCCGTCGCCTTCCAGCTTTTGCATGATGAAACCTTCTCCACCAAAGAACCCGCGGCCCAGCTTTTTACTGAACTCAATACCCACGCTCACGCCCTTGGCCGCACAGAGGAAAGCATCTTTCTGGCAAATGATTTTTCCACCTCTTTCACTAAGATCCAATGGAATGATTTTGCCAGGATAAGGAGAGGCAAAGCTTACCGTTCGTTTCCCCATACCTTGGTGGGTAAATGCAGTCATGAAAAGGCTCTCGCCAGTGATAATCCGCTTGCCAGCACTCAGTACTTTGCCCCATAGGCCGCTGTTTTCTTCTTGGTGGCTGCCATCTCCGAAAAGGGTCGACAATTCAATATCATCATCCATCATCATGAAGCTGCCGCTTTCGGCTATGACCGTTTCATAAGGGTCTAACTCTACTTCTACAAATTGCATTTCTTCACCTAAAATGCGGTAGTCAATCTCGTGAGCGTTCATCTGGTGTTACAACTTTTGGTTCGTTACCAATATTACGGATTTTCGTCTCAATAGCCCAAGCATTGTTCTACGAAAAAGGGAGAGATTTCGACGAAGGTTTATCCTTTTTATGGGTCATGCCGTTATTGGCGTTGCCTTGCAAACGCCAATTCGGCACCGGGCTATCCAGTCACTACCGTTCCTTTCTATCCCTTGCCCTGCTCCTCCGTCCGCCGAGCTTCAGGCTATAGCCTTGCGCGCCGAACAGTGCTAGAGATTTGGGTCTGCTCAATCAAACAACACCAACTGACGACACCACCTGTCCGAGGTGCCCGAAGGACGGAGGAGGGCAGCCCTGACCAAAAGAGCTGATAGAGCCGTTTAGTACTAAAGTAACCCCTTATACGGCTCAAAAAAGCTAATGTGTCCTCCAGTGTCTTATGTGGTTCAAAACTAAATCAACCCCTTATTGGGTTCAAACCCTTACAGTACCCCCAACCCATCAAACCCCTTCCCAATCACCGATTTCGCATCCGCCGCCAGCCACTTATCCAAAACCGTAGCATATACTTGCCGGAAATCAACCTTGTACTTGAGGTCACCTTCCAGGAGGTCTTCCAGGTTGGGGCCTTCGTTGTAGAAACCGGGCTGGCGTAAATTTCCTCCCATCAGGAAGAGGTTGCTAGCCGCGCCGTGATCCGTACCTCGCGACCCGTTTTGCGCAACGCGCCGCCCAAATTCAGAGAAGGTCATCACAAGCGTATCCTGCCACAGATTATGCTGCTGCAATTCCTCAGCAAGAGCTTTCATGCCCTCTGCGTAAACGGAGAGCAAGCGTCCTTGTGGACCAGCTTGATTGGCGTGGGTGTCAAAACCACCCAAGCTAACGTAATAGATCTTAGTGTCAGACCCTGCCAAAATTAAATCTGCTACCTGGCGCAAATCGCGGCCAAAGGGCGTAGCCGGGAAGTTGGCGCGGGTACGTTTGCCTTCTGTTTTCTCCAGTAAGTACGCCGTGGAAGATTGTGTCTCAAGGAGTGTCTTGTACAAGTAAGCCACCTGTTCGTGCTCGTGATCATGCGCATCTTGCTGGGCGAGGTAGCGGAGCAAAGGGTTGCGATTTGTGCGCGCCATCTGTTGGATATCATTGAGTGCAAAACCTCTCTTGTCCACTCCTTTTAACGCCAGACTGAGGCCTTGACCAAATTCCAACGCATGGTGAGGAACATCGCAACCAGTGCATCGGCTATCGAGGTAGCGACCCAGCCAGCCGGTAGTAAGGTATTCGTTGCTATTGGCCGCTGTTTGCCAAATATCCATACTTCGGAAATGCGACCGATCGGGGTTGGGATAACCCACATTGTTGATGATACTGAGGTGACCTTGATCGTAGAGTGGCCGTAAATCTTCCAGAGAAGGGTTAAAGCCCAGTTCATCTGTCAGGTTCAGCACGTCCTGGCGAGCAATTGCAAGGTCAGGACGCAGCTCATAATATTTGTCGTTCCGATAAGGAATAACGGTGTTTAAGCCATCATTACCACCGGAAAGCTGTACCACGATGAGGATTTTGCCATTGGTGACCAGCGAAGGGCGTTGCAAAAAGGCAGGTGCAAAAAGAGCAGCCGAGGCTAGGCCTGTATTTTTGAGGAAGGTTCTCCTTTTCATTTTTTTAGCTTAATTGAAATTCGGGAGAGGAAAGAATAACGAGAAGCATCCGGCGTAGCCGTTCTTCACCGCTGGTGTCATCAATCAGCCCCGCCAGATCTTTGATGTTGATCCGAGCAGGGGTAGCGAGAAGGTAATCGCTAAGGCATTGGAAATCATTAGCAAGGTCATTGCCGTCAATGAGCGCCAGCAGTGGCTGTAGGTTTACTTCGGCATCCAGTTTCCGTGTTTGAGGATCAGAAAGAATCTCCAACTCGGGCAAATCCCGAAACTGAAGATCCAGCTCTCGTTTGGTCAATAACCCAGCCCCCAAGTTGAGGCGTAACATGAGGGTAGCATTGTCAATCCAACTACGGCCACCTGGCCAGCCTGCTACATTAGGAGGGTCGAAGAGCGACTGACCGAGCGCCCGCAGTAATCGCAATTGCGCTTCCGGGTTATTGAAGCTAATATCCAGACTACGCCGCAACACGCTAACGAGCACTACCGGCGACTTGATCTGCTGACTTTGGTATTCCTTGGCATAAAACCAGTCGGCAGTAAACATGCTGCGCAATAATGCGCCCGTATTGTAATCGCTGGCCAAATATTGCTCACTAAGGCTTTGAATAAGGTCCTCATCAGCAGGAGCGCTTACATAATAAGCCCAGAATTTGCGGACCAGAAAGGTCGCCGTAGCAGGTTGTTCCAAGATGATGTCGATAATATCGGCACCATCAAAGCGGCCGGTTTGGCCCATAAATGTTTTGGTGCCATAGTCGTGCTGCCCTGATCGGAATCGGAATTCCCCTTTGTAGGTACTTCCCCAACCCGTAAAAGCACGGGCGGCTTCTTTGATATCTTGCTCGGTGTAATTTCCGGGACCAATGGTGAAAAGTTCTAACAACTCCCGAGCGAAATTTTCGTTGGGGCTGTTTTTTTTGTTTTGCTGGTTGTTGAGGTAGCGAATCATAGCGGGGTCACGGGCTATCGCCAGGCAAAGATCACGGAAAGAGCCAAGTGCGTGTTCACGTAAGGTGTGGAGTTGACGGATAGCCAGGTGCCCAAAAACGGATCGACAAGCAAAGTGGTCGTGCCAAAATAGGGTGAGTCGTTCCAGGAGCGCACTCTCGTCGGGTGTGGCCATGCGGTCCAGCCATTCCAGGGTGTACTGTTGGGTAAGTAGTCGACCCGCTTTGCGGCGGTCTTCCGTCACCGTTTCGGCCAGGTCTTCAAAATCAATAACAGTGAGTGGGGTAGCGGCATCTGCCTCTTGGAAGAGATGGTCAACGGCCTGGGGTATGCTCAGCGACTTTTTTGTTTGCCACTCTAGCGGACTGAGCCCAAAGCCAGCACGTTGATAAAGGTGTTTAATACGTAGGGACATGAAGGATAATTTTGCGATTAGACGCGCTAGTGGGGCAATCGTTTATTTCAAGGTAACTGTTTAACGCAAGGTTGGCCTTTATCCATTGCTTCGGCTGAATGATATTCTTGCCACTAGTATCACACAAAATGTGTCCCTTTGGAGGGACCGATTCAAAGAATCGAGGGAGGGCGGCACTCACCGCAAGGGCGGCCTACCAACCGCGAAGACCTCCCACTTTGCTTGCGGTGCTATTGTGCGGCCCTCCTCCGTCCTTCGGACACCTCCTCCAAAGGAGGACACGTTGCGCTCCCCTTTAATTTGGCATTAACTTGGGCGGGTTTAGAACTAATACAACGCTGCGTTCGGCGTTGACTTTGCCTGCGTCGGAGGAGTGTACGCAAAATGCCGTTTTGCGTATTTATAAACCCAAAACCCCACTCCCTTCCTCCCTCGTTGCCATAAATAAAGCGGCTGTTTCTCCAATGGTGGTTTCCGCATCCCGGTAGGTCATTCCTAGCGTTTCTTCGGAGTGACGGCTGTCGTAGACGTAGTTTTGGTAGCTTGCCCGAACGGTTTCTGAGGTAAGCAAAGGAGTACTTCGGGTGAAAATGGTCCGGATTTTTTCTGCTATAGCCAGCAATTGTGCGCCCCATTTAGGTAAAGGCTTTTTAGGAGCCGGCACCCCGAGTGCAGTGGTCATCTGTGTCAACAATTCCCTATAACTAAGATTGGCACCATTGAGGAGAAAACGATCATTTTTTTCATCGCGTTTAAGGGTCAGTAAAATCGCTTCGGCCACATCCCTTACGTCTACAACGCCAGTGCTCCCTGTAGGGTAATAGGTGGGGCTTTGCTGAGCGTAAGCAAACATTTTTGCGGTACCTTCCGACCAGTGGCCTGCGCCAAGGATAATACTGGGGTAAACGGCGGCGACCGACATACCTTCTTCCTGCCCGCGCCAGACCTCTAGTTCTGCAAGGAATTTACTGCGGGAATAATTGGTCACTAGCCTTCCGTCCTCCCATTTGCTGCTTTCAGAAATAAGGTGCCCGTGATTGTTCCGTCCTAATGCGGCAACGGAACTCACATGAATCAGTCGCCTCACTTTTTGAAAAAGGGCAGCATCAACCAAATACTGGGTGCCTTTACGGTTTATAGTGAGTAACTTTTCTTTATCGCGTGGAGCAAAAGAAACCAGCGCTGCACAATGGATTATGGTGTCAATTCCCTCTAGCGCAGCCTCCAAGCTGAAGTAGTCTTCGAGTTCAGCTTCGTGCCAGGTTATTTTGTCAGCAGCAGCCCCCAAAAGGGTAAGCTGGCTGCCAGGTCGCCGCAAAGCATGAAGTTGAGTATAGCCTTGCTGGATGAGCAAACGGGCAGTATATGATCCTACAAAGCCGGTAGCACCGGTAATCAATATGGGGGTATGATAATCCAAGGTATTGTTCTACTGATGAGTAGGCCAAAGGTCGCTAAAATTTTATTCACCACCAGCCCCCGGTCGGTCATGATCTCTTGGTGCTGATTGAGGCATGAACCCTAATACGGCACGTAACCTTAGTTGCAAAAGGGAAAAGATACCCACCAGACTGACTACTCCATCGCCGTCTTGGTCGACCATCTCCTCCAAGCCTTCCCCTAGTTCAGGGTAATCCGAGAGGAGTTCTGCCATGGCATCGGCTTTTGAGAGGGAAGCCTCAACATCTTTAGGTTCGTTTGGTTTCATGAAAACAAGCGCTAAGCTATTGTGGGGTTGATTCCAGGATACCCGTAGGTTTCCCGTCAATGCTGGTTGTGTTTTTCTCTGCCCAATAGTTTTTGGTGCCTTCTGGCCCTTTGTCTTCGAAAGAGGTAAGGAGGCGACTGCGCTGTTCCACGAAATCGTAAAGCGGCACGGCATAGCCACAAGAGGTTTGGACACTCTCAATCTGGACATCGAAAATCTGGCGGGCGCCGGCAAGATCGGGGAAGTGAGCATAAAGTTCTTCCCACTCCGGATCGGCTGCATGGATCGTTTGGGCAGTGCCATATATCCGTAAAATGAGTGGATTGCCAGCAAAGGAGCAAAACATCAATGTCATGCGATTGACGCCAAGTAAATGTGCGGCTGTCTCATTGCCGCTACCGGTGAGGTTAAGCCATAGCAAACGATTAGGAGAAAGAACGCGGAGGCTGTCTAGTCCTTTGGGCGAAAGATTGACGCGGCCATCAATATCAGCGGTAGCAACAAAAAACAACTGCTGCTCTTTAATGAAATCTTGGAGACTGCTATTGAGCTTAGGAAGGATTTTAGACATGATAATTGTTTTTTAGTAAACGGCTTCTGCTATTCGGCGGATGATAGACGAATCGCCCATGGTATAATAATGGAGGCAGGGCACTCCCGCTGCTTTTAGCTCTTTGCTCTGTGCGGTACACCATTCTATGCCTACTTCTTGCCGGGCTTCAGGGGTATCTGCCAAGGTCATTGCTTTTACCAGGTCGTCGGGCATATCAATGTGGAATAAACGAGGGATGCTGTTGAGTTGGTATTTTTTTGTTAGCGGTTTAAGGCCGGGAACGATGGGAACATTGATCCCTATTGCTCGGCAAGCATCGACGTATTCGAAGTATTTTTTATTGTCGAAAAACATTTGAGTAACGATGTAATTAGCTCCTGCGTCGATTTTAGCTTTGGTATACGCTAAGTCGAGCTCCAAATTGGGCGACTCGAAGTGTTTCTCCGGGTAACCAGCAATGCCAATACAGAAGTTGGTAGCAGCACCGTTGTCGATATTTGCGTCGAGATATTTGCCGGTATTCATATCTGTAACCTGCTTGATGAGGTCCAGGGCAAATTCATGACCACCTTCTTCGGGGATGAACTTTCCTTCGAATTTACGCGCATCACCACGTAAGGCGAGCACATTGTCGACATTAAGAAAGTTGAGGTCGATGAGTGCATTCTCTGTGTCTTCGGTCGTAAAACCACCGCAAATAAGGTGAGGGACGGCATCTACACCATAGCGGTGCATGATGGATGCACAGATGCCAACGGTGCCCGGGCGTTTACGGATGGCTGTTTTTTCGTAGTAACCGCTCTTTCTTTTTTTGTAAATATATTCCTCCCGGTGGTAAGTAACATCAATGAAAGGAGGCTTAAACTCCATCAGGGGATCAAGTGCGGCAAAGATGTCTTGCATACGTCCTCCCTTAAGAGGAGGCAGCACCTCGAAGGAGATCAGCGTTTGATCTTTAGCTTGCTCGAAGTATTCCGTGACTTTCATATCATTTTTTGGGTGTGTGGGCAAAACTACGGATAAAATTGGGGCGATGTAATACCATCAATATGGAACGTAGTCAGCTTTTTGTCAGGAATTACGAAGAGCAAGGAAGCATTTCTTCAAAGAAGTACTTTTTTGTGACAAAGACCTTGATGCTACGTCTAAACATTAACATAGCTATTGCGAACATTAAGTAGGCTTGTGATAGTTTAAGAAAAAGTTAATGTGCTTGTAAATGCGGCAGATATCGAAGTTTTAATGAAAATCCTACGATATTTGCCATGACAAACACAATACTTTCCCCGTCTTTGACGTAAATGAACCGATTACTTTAAATCAATAATAAAAAGTCGATTTCGACTTACTTTTTTATACAAACCAATTAACAGAATGAAAAACTTTGTGCTAAAGCTAACTGGATTAGGACTTGTAATGGTCGCTTTATTTTTCACTGCTTGTGGAGAAGACCCTATCGTAGTAGATCCACTAGGCCCTGAAATCAGCTTTGTTGCTGATCCTGGCTTCTTGAATGCTGATAGTGAGGTAATACTGGGTGAAACTTTCTCTGTGAAAATCCGCATGAGCAAAGGAGATGCGCAGTTGGGTAACCTACTTATTGAAGAAGGAACCAGCAAACTTGCTACTAGTCGCATCACCATCGACGGTGGTGCAGTTACTACTCAAAACGCTCTTGTGCTTTTCGGGACAGACAAGGATGGAGTGACTTACAGTATTGATATCACACCAAGTGGTACGGAAGCCGTTGGCGATTTCACAACCTACACCTTTACTGTTACTGATGACAGTGGTGAAACGGACGCTGTTGACATCGTAATCGAAACGACAGAAGAGCCAGGTACCCCTCTTTCTGAAACACTTACGGGAGTATTGTTGAACCAGGCTGGCCCTGCTGGCACCGGTGGTTTGAAACTTGCTGATGGTACGGGTACAGGTTCTGCAGATGCTATCGCAGAAATTCGTGACTTAGGTATCGACTGTACTGTTGTTCTTCCTGCTGAAAACTGGCGTGCTCAATTTGGTACCGTTAATGGTGCTAATATGGTGAAGGTTGATGTATCTCAGCTCGAAAACTTCAGTTTCGATGATGTTACGAAGAAAGAAGTTATTACTGATATCTATACAGACAATAGCATTGCACTTACAGATGGTGTAAGCCAAAGTCCTACTTGTGTTGAAACAGCAGTTACTGACGTTTCAGGAGATGTAGCAGTTGGTGACTTGTTCGTTGTTTTTGCTAACAATAACTACTACCTGATCCGTGTTGATGAAATTAACTACGTAGGAAGTAGTAATGGGGATAACTTTGTATTCTCTATCAAGTACTAAGATTGGTTTTTAATCTTTAGATAAAAGGAAGCAGTATTATGCTGATTCCGGGCAGGGCCGAAAATTTCCAATGGGAGGTTTTCGGCCTTTGTTTTTAGATTTTGAAACAGAATTTATGGAGGGGTGCGACACTCTCTGGGGTCGGATAGTCTTGGATGCTTTTGATGTTACAAATATTTGACCTCTGCCGAGGTCATTTTCGGGCCGTTTGGGTATCTACCCTGTGCTGCTGCGAAACTTGTAGAGGAATTATCCAATTTCTCTTATCTTCGAAATTCTCCTAAGGAACGGCACGAAAATAAAAACCGATTTGGCTACGCCGCTACTTCGTGGTCGCTTCGCGTCTACTACGTGGTTGTTTTTTACAATAGTTGAATAAGCGCTTCATTTCAAGCGTTTTAACTATTTGGAAAACTTAGGGAAAATCTCAGTTTGTTTTCTGCGCAATACTAACGCCTCTGTACATGCCCGAAATTACCGAAATTTTCTACCCCCATCAACGCGCTGATTGGCGCAATTGGTTGCAGGAACATCACCAGACCAAGACGGAAATATGGCTGCGGATGTTCCGTAAGGACACGGGTAAACCCTCGCTGCCCTATGATGACCTCGTAGAGGAATGCCTCTGCTTTGGCTGGATTGATGGTGTAGTAAAAAAACTGGATGAAGAAAGCCGAGTACAGCGAATTACGCCTCGTCGAGTGAAGAAAAGTTTCTTATCGGAGCTGAATCGCCAGCGGTTTTGGAAACTACAGCATTTGGGTTTGATGACGCCGGCGGGCATGGCCCCTGCTATCGTTGATCAGATAGGGAGCCCTGATGATCCTTTTGAAATACCGGAGTGGGTGGCTGCTCAGCTGCAAGAAGAGGAAGAGGTGTGGGAGAATTTCCAAAACTTCCCTCATTTCTATCAGCGACTCAAAGTAGGGTGGGTGATGGAGGCTGGCCCTTCCCGCAAGGAGGTCTCTCAGCAGCGCTTGGACTACTTGATTAAGATGACCGCGAGGGGAAAGCAGTACGGAACGCAACCACTGGCGGGGATAATGGACGATATTTCACCGATTGTCCGTAAGGATAGTTAACTTTGAAGCTGCAAGATTTAGCCAAATAATACCAAAATAAATGAATAAAGTTGTTGCGAATGCACAAGCAGCTATCAGCGGAATATCCAATGGGATGACGATCATGCTGGGGGGCTTTGGCTTGTGTGGAATACCAGAAAATTGCATTGCTGCGCTGGTGGAAGCAGGGGTTTCTGACCTGACTTGTATATCTAACAATGCTGGTGTGGATGATTTTGGATTGGGCCTACTATTGCAGAAGAAGCAAATCCGAAAGATGATTTCTTCTTATGTAGGAGAGAATGATGAGTTTGAGCGCCAGATGCTCAGTGGAGAACTAGAGGTGGACCTTATCCCTCAAGGTTCGCTGGCCGCTCGCTGCCAAGCTGGCGGTGCTGGAGTACCTGCCTTTTTTACGCCGGCGGGTTATGGCACGGAAGTGGCCATAGGCAAAGAAGTCCGCTACTTTAATGGTAAACCTCACATTTTGGAAGATGCCCTGACGGCAGAGTTTGCGATAGTGAAAGCCTGGAAAGGAGACCGCTTTGGTAACCTGATCTACAAAGGCACGGCACGAAACTTTAATCCAGTGATGGCGATGGCTGGTAAGGTCACGATTGCGGAGGTCGAAGAGCTGGTAGAGCCCGGAGAGCTTGATCCCAACTTTGTGCATACCCCAGGGGTATTTGTACAGCGTATTTTTCAAGGAGAGAAATACGAGAAACGAATTGAGCAACGGACGGTGCGGAGCCGGGGAAATTAAAAAAGAAATCGATGTTAGATAAAACAGGAATTGCGAAACGGATTGCACAAGAATTACAGGACGGCTGGTATGTGAATCTGGGGATTGGTATACCGACCTTGATTGCGAACTACGTGCCAGAAGGCCTGAATGTCGTTTTTCAATCAGAGAACGGGATTATGGGTATGGGCCCTTTTCCTTATGAAGGAGAGGAAGATGCGGATATGATCAACGCGGGTAAGCAAACGATAACGGCTATGCCCGGAGCAGCTATTTTTGATTCTGCTACCAGTTTTGCAATGATTCGCGGGCAGCACATTCAGCTGACGGTGCTGGGGGCGATGGAGGTTGCCGATAATGGTGACATTGCCAACTGGAAAATACCCGGCAAGATGGTAAAAGGCATGGGTGGTGCGATGGATTTGGTGGCATCGGCCGAGAACATTATCGTAGCGATGATGCATACCAATCGGAAAGGAGCATCGAAGCTATTGCGCCAATGTACGCTACCCCTGACCGGTGTGCAATGTGTGAAGAAAATAGTGACCAATTTGGCTGTGTTGGATGTGACACCAAATGGCTTTAAGCTGATTGAACGTGCGCCGGGGGTGTCGGTAGAAGAGATACAAGCGGCAACCGAAGGGCGGTTGATTGTAGAAGGTGAGGTGCCGGAGATGGTGCTTTAGGGTGATTCTCACCCGTACTAGGTACTGGGTACAAGGTATTTGATAGCCCAAGGCTCATCTTAGTCTCCGGACTAAGATGTTATGTTTGGCTGGTCTCCTGACCAGCTAGCGGAACACGAGATGCTGGTCGGGAGACCAGCGGGATATATGATGTTAGTTTGGGAACTAACATGCGCGACGTTACTGCGAGGTTTGGAAGCGTCTAATTTCACACTTACCATCCACCTCGCATGCGCTAAGGATGGTAACAGGCCCCGCAGGGGAGACCCGGTGCAGCCGGTGCCGAACAAAGTGAGCTGTGGACAGCCTGACCCCGCAGGGGGAGCGCCCAAAAAATAGAAAGAGAAGATGAAAAGACTACTGGTTTTGTTGACATTGCTGGGGGTAGGTCTACTGGGTTGTGAGAATGACCTGGCAGAGGTAGAGGCCCTGAAAGCACGCTTGGACGTAAAAGTGGAGCGGGTAGAAGAAGTGGAGATATTGTATAGTGATTCGGCGCAGGTAAAGGTACGGATTACGGGCCCGGTGATGTTGAATAACCTGGATCGTACGGAGCCTTATCAGGAGTTTGTGGAAGGCGTGTTGGTAGAGTTTTTTGGGCCAGAAGAGACGATAACCAGTACGATGGTGGCCAAATATGCCATACGCTACGACCGTCGTGGAGAAGTGATCGTGCGCGATAGTGTAGTGTGGGAAAGTGTGGAAAACCAGAAACTGGAGACGGAAGAGCTGATTTGGCGAGAGAAAGACGAAGAGGTATTTACCAAGAAATTTGCGAAAATAACTACTGCACGAGAAATTATTTATGGGCACGGTTTTCGGGCTGATCAGAATTTTTCGAATGCCAAAATCCAGCAGGTGGAAGGTGTTATACTTCGCCAACCCTAGATTTGAGATTTTTGTCTTGCTCTTTTTTCATCCGACGGCGTTAAAAAGCCTCGCCTTAGCTTAGGCTATGGCTACGTTTTTTGCCTTGCCGGCTAAAAAAAATAGCGTTGTCAAATTTTCACAAACCTAGGATCGCCGAAGTATATTGCAGTAGACGAAGGACAATAAACAAGATAAATATTTTATGAAGTTTCCATTACCCTTGCCCGTAAGTGAGCTGGCAGAGCAGATAGGTGCTGAATTATTGGGAGATTCCGACCTGTTGGCGACAGGTATAAATGAAGTACACCACGTAGAAGAAGGGGATATCACCTTTGTGGATGTAGAGAAATACTACGCTAAAGCACTGGGATCGGCAGCGACGATCATCTTGATCAATAAAGCTGCGGAGGTGCCTGCCGGGAAGGTTTTGCTGGTTGTAGATGACCCGTTTACGACTTATAATGACCTGGTTTGGCGCTACCGCCCGTTGCAGCCACTACAGCGAAGTATTGCAAGCAGTGCCTTGATAGGGGAAGGTACGACGATAGAACCAGGTGCGGTAATAGGAGAGCAGGCGGTGGTAGGGAAAAACTGCTACATTCATGCGAATGCCTATATCGGCGACCATTCGGTGCTGGGCGATGAGGTAGTGGTGCAGACTGGTGCGGTGATTGGTAGTGATGCTTTTTATTTCAAGAAGACCGCTGCAGGTTTTCATAAATGGCGCTCTGGCGGACGGGTTGTATTGGAAGACAGGGTTGATATTGGTGCCAACTGTACGATCAATAAGGGCGTGTCGAGTGATACCATCATCGGCGCTGGCAGCAAGCTTGATTGTCAGGTGCAAATTGGGCATGATACCAAGGTAGGAAAGAAGTGCTTGTTTGCTGCGCAAGTAGGAATAGCGGGTAATTGTACTATTGGCAATGAAGTAGTGATCTATGGGCAGGCAGGAATAGCCCAGAATGTAACCATTGGTGACAAGGCGATAGTTTCGGCGAAAGCTGGTGTGAGTAAAGACTTGGAAGGCGGGAAGCTTTACTTTGGGGTACCTGCACAGGAAGCGCGTGATGCTTACCGAGAACTGGCCGCGCTGAGGCAGTTGCCGGACTTTTTGAGGAAGAATAAATGATGTGGCAAAGGATTAGGACTTGCTAGCTACAACCCTTTCCGGATAAGTATAGACATTCAGCCGATCCTGACGGAGGAAGCCAATGAGGGTGATACCGTTTTCCTCCGCCAATTGTATGGCCAGAGAGGAGGGAGCACCGATGGCCGCAAGTAGTGGCGTGCCTGCGCTAGCGGCTTTCTGAACGAGTTCGAAGCTGATGCGCCCGCTGAGCAAGACGAGTTTGTCGCGCCAGGGGAATTGTGCTTGTTGCAAGCTACTGCCGATAAGTTTGTCGAGGGCATTGTGTCGCCCAACGTCTTCCTGCAAGGCCAGTAACTTGCCAGCTGTGTTGAACAAAGCCGCAGCGTGTATGCCTCCTGTGTGGCCAAAGACCTCTTGCTGCTGTGCCAACAAATCGGGCAGTTGTGTGAGGATGGCGGGGGATACGGTAGGTTTACCTGGAATTGGAAAATGAAAGAAAGTGCGCTGGAGTTGTTCTAAATCGGTTTTTCCACACAGGCCACAGCTGGAATTGGTATAACCAAAGCGGTGATAGTTGTCGGGGCGAAAATCTACCTCAGGCTGTAGTGTCACGAGTGCCTCGGTAGGGCTGATGAGTTTGACCGTTGCGATGTCGCTGGCCCGATGAATGATACCTTCCGTAAACAGATAGCCATAAATGAGTGCTTCGTCGGCACCAGGCGTGCGCATGGTAATTGCCAGATCAACGGTTTCGTCCTGCTGAGGATCGTAGATGCCAATGCTTAAGGGCCACTCGGGCGTGATGGCATCACTGTGGAGGCTACGCCATTGGCCGTCTTCCCACCTGAGGGTGGCGTGGTGTTTATCCTCTGGGGCGGGTGATTTTTTAGATTTCAGACCTGTAATTTTACTTTAGAAATAGGGAAGGTGTGAGGTGCTTTAGGTGCGGGGTGCGGGGTGCGGGGTGCGAACGTTTACCCCCCTTACACCCTTACACGTTTACCCCCTACAAATCATATTCCTGCCCCAATTCTGGAATCTGAACATCCTGGAAACCCACATCGTTCAGCAATCCTGCCAGGCTTTCCTGTCTATCTATGGTGCCGTGAACAAGGAATACTTTTTTGGTATGCTGTTCTTGGCCGCGGAGGAATTCGCGAATCTCGTTGCGGTCGGCGTGAGCGCTGAAGGAATCCATCTGCTCTACATGAGCGCGTACTTTCTTGTATTGGCCGAAGAGTTTGAGGCCCGTAGCCCCATTGCGAATTTTTCCACCTGGTGTTTGTGGGGAAGCATAACCTACCAGCAGGAGGGTGTTGCGCGGGTCTTCGATGGTGTTAAAAAGGTGGTGCTTTGAGCGACCTGCATTCATCATGCCGGAGGCGCTAATGATAATACAAGGCTCTTCCATACTATTGAGGGCTTTGGAAGCTTCGACCTTTTTGATGTATTGCAGGTTGTTGAAACCAAAAGGGTTGTCGTCAATGAGGAGGTACCTCTCTAAGTCTTCGTCGTAGCACTCGGGATGAGCGCCAAAGATGGTAGTGGCGTTCACTGCCAGTGGGCTATCTACAAAAACGGGAATTCTGGGTAACCGTCCTTGTGTCTCTAGTTGGTCTAGAATGTAGACAATTTCTTGGGTGCGGCCTATGCTGAAGGCCGGGATGAGCAGTTTGCCTTTGCGCCCGATGCAAGCTTCTTGAATGATGCGTAGAAATCTTTCTACCTCTTTGGGCTTTTCATCGTGGATACGATCACCGTAGGTAGACTCGCAGATCATGTAGTCAACAGCAGGCATCTTTTGTGGATCGCGAAGAATAGGGCGGTCTGGGCGGCCAATGTCTCCGGTGAAGCCAAAGTGGATGGTTCGATTGCTTTCGTGGATACGTAAGGTCACATTGGCACTGCCAAGAATGTGGCCGGCATCGCGGTATTGTACCTGGACATTGTCACGAATATTGATCCACTTATCGTAAGGACATCCGGTGAAGAGCTTCATGGTTTCGTGTACATCTTTGGAGGTGTACAGCGGCTCTTTTTTATCTTTAGGATTGCGCTTGTTATAGTATTGTGCATCTCGTTCTTGAATCATGGCACTGTCCAATAGCATAATGGAACAGAGGCTACGCGTGGCATGGGTGGCGAAAATGCTACCTCGGAACCCATCTTTTACCAGCTTAGGTACCCGGCCAGTGTGGTCGATATGGGCATGAGAAAGAACAAGGCAATCAACTTTGGCGGGGTCAAAAAGGAAAGATTCATTAAAATCCTTCATCTCTTTGTCGTTGCCCTGGTAGAGGCCACAATCCAGTAAGATGGTATAACCGTCTTCGAGGGTGAGTAGATGAGCGCTTCCTGTAACTTCCTGAGCGGCACCGCAAAATTTGACTTTCATGGACTTGTATATTGCGCAGAAAACAAATGGCATTTTTTGGGGTTTTCAAATAGTCAACACACTTTTGCCATAGGCATCCCTTCGGGGAAGAGAATCGTTTAGTCAACTATTTTTGAAAAAAGATGCCATTTGTTTTCGTGCTGTTTCTTAAGATTTCTTTTGACAAAGACCAATATACAAGATTATTTTGGAGATATTTTGCAGGATAGTATTACTATTAAAGCAACAGTCCCTATCTTTGCCCGCAATTTGTGCCGAACCTATGTTTTGCTATCCAGCACCTTCCTTAATTTTTTCGGATAGCAAACGCCGCAAAATTGCAAAACCATGCCAAAAGATCAGTCAATTCGTTCCGTTCTCATCATTGGGAGTGGTCCTATTATTATTGGTCAAGCTTGCGAGTTTGATTATTCTGGTACCCAAGCTTCGCGTTCGCTGCGGGAAGAGGGTATCGAAGTAACCTTGATCAACAGCAACCCCGCAACGATCATGACTGATCCGGTGACGGCGGATCATATCCATTTGTTACCCCTTACGGTAGAAAGCCTTGAGCATATTTTGCGGGAACGCCAGATAGACGCTGTGTTGCCTACAATGGGTGGACAAACAGCTCTTAACCTGGCTATCGAAGCGGGAAAAGTAGGGCTGTGGGAAAAATACAACGTTAAATTAATTGGTGTTGACCTGGAAGCCATTGAGTTGGCCGAAAACCGCGAAGCCTTCCGACAGCACATGATTGATATTGGTTTAGGGGTTGCCCCCTCCTTTATCGCCAATTCTTTTCTGGAAGGTAAAGAAGCTGCCCAGAAAATTGGCTACCCCTTGGTAATTCGCCCTTCTTATACATTGGGTGGTACTGGTGGTGGTTTTGTACACACAGCAGATGAATTTGATGCCAAGTTGCGTCACGGCTTGAACATGAGCCCTACGCATGAAGTACTGGTAGAGAAAGCCGTTCTGGGGTGGAAAGAGTTTGAGTTGGAGCTTTTGCGCGATGCTGCTGATAATGTGGTGATCATTTGTACGGTAGAAAACCTGGACCCAATGGGTATTCATACTGGTGATTCTATCACGGTAGCACCGGCGATGACGCTTTCAGATACAGCTTACCAGGAAATGCGTGATCAGGCTATTCAGGCGATGCGCTCCCTGGGTAATTTTGCAGGAGGATGTAATATCCAATTTTCGCAAAATCCTGAAACGGAGGAGCTGATTGTGATCGAAATCAATCCACGGGTTAGTCGTTCTTCTGCATTGGCGAGTAAAGCTACCGGGTATCCTATTGCAAAAATTGCAGCCAAGCTGGCCCTTGGTTATACACTGGATGAACTGAAAAATCAGATTACCAAAACCACCTCCGCTTATTTTGAGCCTACGCTCGATTATGTCATCGTGAAGATGCCACGCTGGAACTTCGCCAAGTTCCCTGGCGCAGATCATGAGTTGGGCCTACAAATGAAGTCAGTAGGAGAGGTGATGGGCATTGGCCGAAACTTCCTGGAAGCTTTACAGAAAGCTTGCCAAAGCCTTGAACAAGGGCGTGCAGGCCTGGGAGCTGATAAAAAAGAATGGATCAGGACGGAAGATATCCTTACGCGTTTAGAAAAAGTAAGTGACGACAGAATTTTCCGCCTTAAAGATGCCATGCGCCTTGGGGTACCTAGCAAAACTATCCATAAACTCACTAAGATCGACCCTTGGTTTCTTCAGCAGATTAAGCGGTTGGTAGAGATGGAAGAACGCCTCATGCGTTTCAATGTAGCTGAAGATATTCCTGAGAGCTTCATGCGTGAACTGAAGGAGGTAGGCTACTCCGATGCTCAGATCGCTTGGGTACTAAGGGTGGGAGAAGAACAGGTGACACGACACCGCAAAACGCTTGACGTACGTCGTACCTACAAAATGGTAGACACCTGTGCTGCCGAGTTTGAAGCTCAAACACCCTACTTCTACAGTACTTTCGATGGAGAAAACGAGAGTATCCCCAGCGATAAAAAGAAAATCATTGTACTGGGTTCCGGCCCCAATCGGATCGGGCAGGGTATCGAGTTTGACTATTGCTGTGTGCATGGTCTGATGGCGATCAAAGAAGCAGGTTACGAAGCCATTATGGTGAATTGTAACCCAGAGACCGTGTCTACTGATTTTGATGTTGCCGATAAACTTTACTTCGAGCCCGTTTACTGGGAGCACCTGGAGGAAATCATTGAACTGGAAGAACCAGAAGGCGTCATTGTTCAGTTGGGTGGGCAAACTGCCCTGAAACTGGCAGAGACCTTGCACAAAAAAGGTATCAAGATCATTGGTACAGACTATACCAGCATGGACCTGGCTGAAGATCGCGGAGCTTTCTCTGACCTATTGAAAGAACTAGAGATTCCTTATCCCGATTACGGCGTAGCTGATGATGCCGACCAGGCATTGGAGGTGGCCAATGAAGTAGGCTATCCGGTACTGGTACGCCCGAGCTATGTACTCGGCGGCCAGGATATGCGTATTGTGATCAACGACGAGGAGTTGGAGCGTCATGTACTGCATATCTTTAAGCATATGCCCGATAACCGGGTACTGGTAGATCACTTCCTGGACCGAGCGAAAGAAGCCGAAGTGGATGCAATTTGCGACGGTGATGAGGTTCACGTCATGGGTATCATGGAGCACATCGAGCCAGCGGGTGTCCACTCAGGGGACTCGGCAGCGGTATTGCCAACTTACAGCCTTTCGGTAGAGGTAGTGAATAAAATGGTAGAAATCACAGAGCAGCTAGCCAAGGCGCTCAATACTCGTGGTTTAATCAATATTCAGTTTGCGATCAAGGATGAGAAGGTCTACGTCATCGAGGCCAACCCTCGGGCTTCACGTACGACTCCCTTTATTGCCAAAGCATACCAGGTGCCTTACCTGAAAATTGCTACAGAGGTGATGATGGGTGTGAAGAAACTCAAGGATTATCACATTCATGCACGCCCTAGCGGGTTTGCCATTAAGGTGCCTGTCTTTAGTTTTGATAAATTCCCTAATGTGGATAAGCAGTTAGGCCCAGAGATGAAATCCACTGGAGAGGCTATCCACTTTATTAAAGACTTGACCGATCCTTTCTTTAGAGAATTGGATCGTCAGCGGTACATGTATCTGACGCGGTAAGCGAGTAAGGTAATGATACTTTTAAGAAACAGGGTGTCAGTTGCTCCATAAAAAGAGTAATTGATACCCTGTTTTAGTTTGGGTTACACTCCAACTATTGAGTTCGTAGGGAGTTTGCACTGTTTGTCATGTTAATTGACATACAGAATTTATTGTTACATTTAAGTTACTGCTAGGTTGAATCAGTAAAGAGAATTTCCTGTGTAAGTTAGATGCTGAAATCAATCGATTTTTTGTTCGCCGGTAATATTGGTAGAAAACAAGTTAAATTATCCCTATTGTGAAAACTCATTCTTTCCAAAGTAACTCGATAGACCAATTAAAAGCTTCTTTGACCTCCTGTCAGGAGAATGAATTCCAACCTAACCTAGCTGTAGTCTTTTGTTCTAAGCAGCAAAATATTGAGGCAGTGAGAGCTGTTTTTGTTGGAGCGAATATTGACCTTGTTGGTTGTAGTACCGCTGGAGAAATTGTAGATGCAGTGCTTTACGAGGGGGCTATTTCTGTGCTGTTATTTAAAGTTAATACGGCTTATTATCAGTTGTTGCATGAAGATTACCTAGAGGGAGAAGTCTATGAGGCTTCTGCAAAGCTTGCTAAGAGAGCAATACAGGAATATAAAAATCCAGCACTGATTATTATGTCCGGTGGTTTGGCCGTTGATGCTGAACAAATCATTAAGGGCATCCGAACAGGAGCGGGGCGAGATTTACCAACATACGGAGGGCTAGCTGGCGATGATTTGGAAATGAGAAGTACGACGGTGTTCACTAATCATCGTTTGACCGATCAAGGGCTGGTGGCACTGGTGTTAGATACCGATAAACTTATAGTTAAAGGTTTAGCTAGAAGTGGTTGGGCTCCTGTTGGAGGAGTGAATACGATAACCAAGGCTGTAGGAAATGTAATTTACACTATTAATGGGGAACGTGCCTACGATGTCTTTATTCGTTATTTTGGTATATCTAAAGACCGTCTGATAAGTGATCCATTGATTTCTATTCAAACCAATTACCCACTTCAAATTCTTAGAGGGGAAGGGACGTCAATATTGCGTTCTCCAATTCTTGTAAATGAAAAAGAAGGGTCCTTGACGTTGGCAGGAGGCGTAATAGAAGGGGAACAATTTCAGTTTTCTAATTCACCTGGATTTGAAATTATTGACCAGACCATTGAAGAGTTTGGAGAGTTACAGAAAAATACCCCTGAAGCAGAGGGCTTGATTTTATTTTCCTGTAAAGGCCGGCATGGTGCTTTTGGACCTATGCTAGAAGATGAAATAAAAGGTATTTATGACTTATGGGGGCAACCAATGATTGGCTTTTTATCCTATGGAGAGTTTGGTGATGATGGGGCAGGACGATACGAGTTTCATAATGAAACCTGTGCTTTAGTTATCCTAAAAGAAAAATAGTAATGATGATACAAGAGTTATTACTAAGTGTTGATTCGTTAAAGGCAGTTAGTGAAGAGGAGCGGAATATTTTAGAAATAGGACTCAGAAAACTTCAGAAAGAATTTCAGCGTCAGGAGTTTAAAATGAAGCGTATTGAAAAAGATAAATTGATAGTTGTTAATATTCTTAATGCAACCATCGCAGATTTAGAAAGGAAACAACTCATTATAAAAGAGGCAAATGAGCAACTCTCTCAGCAAAAATCCTTAATTGAAAAAAAATCCTTGCTTTTAGCCGATAATATTCAAAAATTAGAACACTCTTATAAGGAGCTAGAAGAGTTTTCTTACGTCGCCTCCCATGACTTGAAAAGCCCATTGCGTACCATTGCCAGCTTTTCGCAACTGATTAAAAAGCGATATGCAGAGCTACTCGATGAAAGAGGAAATGAGTTTGTAGACTTTATTGTAGATGGCGTCATACAGATGAATGGCGTTATTGATGCGCTGCTAGAGTACGCAAAAGTGAGCAATCAAATCGACACTTTTGTTAATGCGGATTTGAACAGGGTAGTAACGATAGTAAAAGCTAACCTTAAAACAGAGATAGCCGATCATCAGGTTACGATCATCAGTGATGACTTACCAACCATCTGCGGGAATGAGATTGGCCTAGTACAGCTTTTTCAAAACTTAATTTCCAATGGGATAAAATTCAGGTCTGCACAAGACCCTGTGATCAAAATTTCCTGTAAACAAGAGGGCACACATTGGTTGTTTAGGTTGGCAGACAATGGTATTGGCATAGAAGAGCAGTTTCAGGAAAAAATATTTTCACCTTTCCAACGCCTGGATAAACAGAAAACCAATGGCATGGGTATTGGTCTTTCAATCTGCCGGAAGGTGGTTAAAATGCACCAGGGCGATATCCATTTTGAACCTGTTAGTACAGGAGGAACGTGTTTCGTCTTTACCTTGAAAGACCAAACGGAAACAAAGGAGCTTAAGGCACTCGATGAGCCGAATTAGCCTAAAGGGAAATGTCGAAAGTTCAGCTTACTCTTTGGGGGGTAAAGCACGTCGTTTACGATAAGCAACAGCACCTCGGTACACCAAGCCGGCAAAAAGGGCCACTCCTAGTAATAAATAAATGTAATTGAGCCTCCCCACCTTACCATAAACGGCGATAAAAGAGATACTTACCAAAAACAGGGTGGGTACTTCGTTGAACATCCTAAACTGCCAAGCGGAAAGCGGCCGCTCTCCGGCGTCCATTCTAATGATAAGTTTTTTGCAATAAAGATGATAAGCAGTAAGTAGTACCAATAGCAGCAATTTGAGATGCAGCCAGCCCGGCGTTCCCGTTGAAAAGTAAGCATAAGAGGTCACACCTGCCAAATCCAGTCCCAGCATCAAAAGCCCAGCCGTCCAAGTGATCATCATGGCCGGATTACAAATGATTTTATACACACGCCAAGCCATTGCCTGAAACTGTTCGGTCAGGGTGCCACGAGCGGGTTCTTCGCGCTCGTCAGCTTCCACCAGGTATACAAAAATGCGCACCAAATAGAAAAGGCCAGCAAACCAGGAAACGAAACCGACTACGTGCAGGGCTTTGAAAAAGAAATTGGCGTCCATATATTTCTCCGATTTTTTATGTACAAACATAAAGGTAAGCACCATTTTTAGCAAAGGCGTCATCTGTTCTAGGTATACATAAACTACCAGGTAAGCATTTGACATTATTCACACAATCTTACCTGTCATGAAAAGAACCATTGCCAGACGAGCCGCTCCGGAAGTAAATGCCGGAAGCATGGCTGACATCGCTTTCCTCCTCCTCATTTTCTTTTTAGTTACCACTACCATTATGTCAGATAAAGGCATTTTGGTAAAATTACCGCCGTGGGACATGACGTACGAACCTGTGCCCATCAAGGAGCGCAACCTGATGCGGATCTCGATCAATGCTAATAACCAGCTTATGCTACGCGACGAAGAGATTGCGCTTGAGGATGTTCGTGAACGGGTAAAAACCTTCATCATGAACCCACAAGCCAACACAAAGCTGGCCGAAGCCTCCAACAAAGCTGTGCTCTCCCTCATCAATGATCGTGCGACCAGTTTTGATAGCTACTTACTGGTTTACAACGAACTCAAAGGAGCCTACCAAGAGCTGTGGGAGGAAGCTGCCCAACGTTATTACCAGCAGCATTATGAAAGCTTGCCCATCGAGCATCAAAAGGATATTCGCAGTGCCATACCCCTGGTCATCTCAGAGGCAGAGCCGACGGAGTTTTAATACAAGAAGTAACATTAGTATGGGCCATGCCATCCCTGCGGTCGGCACCGGGCTGTTCACTTTTATGTGCTCATGGCAGAGCCATTGCGCGCATACCGTTGCCATCCCTTGTCTTTGGTCCGTCCCGGCCCCGCGCTTCGGCCTTACGGCCTGCGCACTAAACAAAAAAGCGCCCCGAAACAGTCTCTGTTTCAGGGCGCTTCGTAATAGATACGTTACGTTATCTTTATCGTCTTGCCTATCAGTGCAGTACCACTACCTGCTGAATCATCGGATCAAGACCTTCTGTTTCCAGCTTGATAAGGTAAGTGCCATTAGGCAAAGCCTGCATGTCAATATCGTAACCTTCTTGTGGCCAGTAGGCTAGATCTTTTTGGAACATCACCTGACCGTAAAGGCTGTAGATACTGATGGAAGTAGGCTGTTCTGCCAAAACTGGAGCTTTTACTCGAAGATTCCGATCTACGGGGTTAGGGTATGTATTGAATTGAATCTCTTCTTCACTGCCCATAAGGCTCGGGAAGTTCGCATCCTCCAGCTTTTCACATACAACACTAGTCGTACAGACCCTCTGGCAAGCATTGGCATCTGTAATCGTGACAGAGAAGTTCTGTGTGGTATAACCCACTGTGTAAGTGATGGTGCTATTCGTCGGGTCAGAAGTAATGAATCCATCACAGTCTGTCATTTCCCAACTGTAGGTATATGGTGCAGTGCCGCCGGTGGCAATAACACCAATCTCGTTGCCACTAGAATTACAGAAAATCTCTTCCGGAATATCAAATTCACATTCCAGTGTATTTCCATAGATATCAATGTATTGTTCTGCAACAGTCGTGTTACCACAATCATCAATCGCTGTCCAGCGACGGATAATGCGTAGTCCAAAGTCTGTGGTCAACTCTTCTTCTTCAAAGATCAAAGTGATATCTTGATCATAGTTGTCTTTGAGGAATACTTCTGCTGGTGCAGGAACCGGATCGTCACAATACAATACCAAGTTAGCTGGAACATGGAAGATTTCGGGCCCGTAAGTGTCCACATAAATGAGGAGGATACTTATTTCGGCACTATTTCCACAAGGATCAGTCACAGTCCAAGTCAGATTGATTTCGGCGAGGTAACCAGTTTCGGCACAATCTCCTTCGTTGTCGAGGAAAGCCATACCTAACACTGCTTCCAGGTTGCTGGCACAGTTGTCATCAATAGCTATAGCGCTGTCTCCAAAATCGTAAATATCCTGTGGATTTCCGAAGTCAAAATCAACGGGTAAGATCAACTCGTCACCATCTTCGAGGCCCACTAGTAGCGGATGGTCAAAGCTCAATACAGGTGCTGTATCGTCGTTGAAGAATACTTGCTGAGTGGCGGTAGATGTGTTCCCACAAGCATCGGTAGCTGTCCAGGTGCGGGTAAGCACTTGGCCACAGTCAGGTTCGTTAGTTGTTGTTTCATTAAACACAACATCTACTTCCAATCCGCTACATTCATCGAAAGCGGTAACTGGAAGTGGAATACTTTCATCGTTACAAGTATCTTCGGGAACATTCCGGAGCAATGGTCCTTCATCATCGATGATCGTGATGCTTTGCGCAAAAATGCTACTATTGTCACAAACATCCGTAATAGTCCAGATACGTTCGAAGTTTTGCGGATTACCCGCACAACTTACTTCGATAGGCTGTGAGTCTACGAAGGTGATACTGGCGACCTGACCACAGCCATCGGTTGCTGATATCTCAGGAATAGCCTCTCCGCAAGAGAGTACCAATTCTGCTGGGCCTATTGCTGTGGGTGGGGTGCTGTCAATAAATTCAATAAATAACTCGTATTCCGACACATTATCACAGAGATCCAACGCAGTTACGATCAATTGATAACGCGCCAGGTAGCCAGTGCTAAGGCAGTCCCCGGTGCTTAAAAGTTGTAAGTCGGCACGTACATCGGTGTTCCCACAACCATCTCCCACATTGACAACCGCGACAAAGTCAGGTACTTGTAAGTCGCCTTCTTCAGTACATTCGGCTGGAAGCTGCACGGTACTGCCGCTTGGTAAACCTGTTAAGCCGGGATAATCAATATTGATGGTAGGTCCATCGCCATTGCTGAGGGTTAGTCGCTGGGTAGCGCTGGTGGTGTTTCCACAAACATCCGTTGCTGTCCAGGTACGCTCGACGTACTGGCCACCTGCACAATCGATAGGATCAGACTGGCTGAACTCCAAGACGGCAAACTCACAATCGTCAACCGCTTGTACATTCGGTACAGGAGGGAGGCTGTTTACACAAGCGTCTTCCGGAATACCTTGCAGGGCTGGTGGTGTGGTATCTGTAAGGAACCAATAAAGGGTCACCGAACTAGTATTACCACAGTCGTCAGTGGCTGTCCAACGTGTCACAAGATGACCGATGTAGCCATACTCAGCACAGCTAAATAGCCCGAAATCTTCGTATTCGAAATCAACCTCGCGTTCACCGCTACAGTTGTCAAAAGCAGATACTGCGTAGCGTAGTTTCGTGATTTTACTATAATCGCCACAATCGACGTACACTTCCTGACCATCCGTATAGCCATTAACATATTCGTCTGTGAAGGCAAGTACTGGCGGAGTGGTATCTGAAACAGTGATAAACTGATCCTGAACGGTAGGGTTTCCACAACCGTCTACTGCCGTCCAGCGGCGGCGGATAGTATAGTTGTTTGCACAATCGCCATTGATGCGGCTGTCAATAAAAGAGATTTCTACTTCTGAACAGGCGTCTTCGGCAGTAGCTTGTTGGAAGGGCACCTCTTCATCACATTCAATCCCCGTATTAGCAGGGAAGAAAGTAAATACAGGTCCTTGTGTATCCACAATACGTAGGAAAAGGGTATAAGTTGTAGTGTTGCCACATTCATCGGTAGCTGTCCATACACAGCGCCAGAGACTGAGGAAGTCAGAAACGCCACATTCGCCTTCTTCTTCGAGGATATCTTCGTAAGTAACGGTAATGTCCGGTCGTGCCGAACAGTTATCTGTGATGGTTAAGTCATCGGTAGTTACCATGAATGGTGTCCAGTTAGGATCACGTAGATTACATTCTACGTTCATGGTGGCACCATCGGCCAAAGGCCCAGTTATGACAGGGGGCGTCGTGTCTACGATAGTAATAGTCTGTGTACAAGTGCTTGGGTTGCCACAGTCATCAGTAGCTGTCCAGGTGCGAGTGATTGTGCCAGTATTGCCACAAGCTGCTGCGAAACTGTCGTTGAAGGTGATTGCTACGCCTCCACAGATATCCGTACCGGTCGCCGTGCCCGTTGCATTAGGGGCTGTTGGCATGCCGCATTCTATTGTTACGTTGGGTGAGCATACAACCGTTGGTGGCGTAGTATCCACAACAGTGATAGTCTGCGTACAGCTGCTTGGGTTACCACAAGCGTCGGTAGCTGTCCAGGTGCGAGTTATGGTTTCTGTACCTCCACAACCAGGCGTAGAACTATCACTAAAGGTAACAGTCGCCGGTCCACAAGCATCCATGGCCGTACCGCTACCAGTGGCAGCAGGGTCTGTTGGCATACCGCATTCTACTGTTACGTTGGGTGGGCATACAATCGTTGGTGGCGTGGTATCCACAACAGTGATAGTCTGTGTACAAGTACTTGAGGTGCCACAATCATCTGTCGCTGTCCAAGTGCGCGTAATCGTTTCGGTGTTACCACAGCCGGGAGCCGAGAAGTCAGCAAAGGTGATTGCTACTCCGCCACAAGCATCAGAACCAGTCGCTACGCCGGTAGCGTTAGGATCTGTCGGCATGCCACATTCTACCGTTGCGTTAGGCGGGCATACGATGGTTGGTGGTGTAGTATCTACTACATTGATAGTTTGCGTACAGCTGCTTGAGTTACCACAGTTGTCTGTCGCTGTCCATGTGCGAATGATGGTTTCGGTGCCTCCACAACCAGGCGTAGAACTATCACTAAAGGTAACTGTCGCCGGCCCACAAGCATCCATGGCCGTACCGCTACCAGTGGCAGCAGGATCTATTGGCATGCCACATTCTACCGTTGCGTTGGGCGGGCATACGATGGTTGGTGGTGTGGTGTCTACAATGGTTATGATCTGGGTGCAAGTGGCGGGACTGCCACAGTCAGCGTTGGCCGTCCAAGTACGGGTAATCGTACCAGTATTGCCACAACCAGGTGTGAATTGGTCGTTGAAAACAGTAGTAACTGCTCCACAAGCATCAGAAGCGGTTGCCATTCCCGTATCGGCAGGATCGGTAGAGTCACCGCATTCTACAGTAACGTTTGCGGGGCAGACAATTGACGCTTGTGAGGTATTCTGAATCGTGAAACGGGTAGTTATTGGGTCATCAGCAATGTTTCCACATTCATCTCTTACCGAGAACTCGTTGATTAGGGTTACCGAACAACTGGTACGGTTTTCTTCGTAAGAATCAAGTAGCGTATATTCCAGATTAGCCAGGTCGCTGCATTCGTCACTTACGCAATTGCTCAGGTCTATAAACTGGGTAAAGGAACCACCGGAAGCAGCGGTAAATCCACCATCTATGCCTATAGGGAACCACTCGCCAGTAGGCGTATTGGCGCCTAAAGAACCTGGACAACCTTCGAAAGTAGCTGTGAAATCCGCGCAGGTAACGTCAGGTGGTGTAGTATCTACTACATTGATAGTTTGCGTACAGCTGCTAGCATTACCACAGTTGTCTGTCGCTGTCCATGTGCGAATGATGGTTTCGGTGCCTCCACAACCAGGCGTAGAACTATCACTAAAGGTAACTGTCGCCGGTCCACAAGCATCCATGGCCGTGCCGCTACCAGTGGCAGCAGGATCTATTGGCATGCCACATTCTACCATTGCATTGGGCGGGCAGGTAATGGTCGGTGGTGTAACGTCTTCAATGATGATGTTCTGTGGGCAAGTAGCAAAAGGAACACCATCAAAATAGAGGGTGTAAGTGCGAACAAAATCAGCACCATCATTATCAAATGGACCAGTAGGGCCACCATTTCCGAAACCTCCACAAACTTCGGCATCTCCATTGTCGACAAAATCCATGGTGATGGTAGCACCACATGATTCTACGTTAGAGAATACATCGTTATAGTCCGTAAAGCCAGTGGGGATATCACAACCTTCTTCATCAATATCAGGTAAATTTTGACAAGTAGCTGCTGGGGTACAGCAACTCAGTAGGATATTAAGGTCACGCCGGCCTGAACCGCCGGTTTTACAGACAATTAATTCTACCATGCCAGCAGTGACCACGCCAATAGGAATCATTGCTCCATCGCCTATCTGGAAATCAGGGGTTCCACAGTTGATGGAACCATCTTGGATGTAAAAGTCGAAATTACCGTTTTCCTGGGTTTCTAATTCCAACTCACAACCCGCAAGGGTAGGGTCGGCGGCATATTCTGGTGTGCCGGTAAGGTCTAGTTCTACGATAGCACAAGCATAGCGGTCACTAGGAGGAGCAGCTACTCCACATGGCATACAGGAGGTACATGTAGAAACACCATCTGCAGGGACCAAGTCATCACAGTTGCTGCCATCGCAATACATGATGTTACAACTCGTGACAGGGTCTGTAGGAGTGTTGCAATTTTGTTGTGCGAATAAAGCATTGCTGGCTAGTAGTAAAAGTATTGCTGGCAAGTAAAGGATAGAGAGTAATTGTTTAATAGCAATACCGCATAGAGGCATCAGCTGTAGCCGAGCTAGTCTTTGTGTGTTCATAATATTTTAATTGTGTGCGTTTGTGTTAATAGTAAAAAAGTGTTTTTATTTCAAGATTTAGGGTCCGCTTTATTTAGTTATTAGGCAATACTCACCTAGGTCATTGTGGGAACAATAACTGCGTAATTTTTTTTAGTGATTTTTTAATGCAAAAAAGCTAAGCTGTTACGAACTTTAGCTCGTACACGATATAGTGTCAGCAAAAGTCTTGCTTGACGAAATGATCATTAATTTTCACTCGGGAGTAATATTCGTTCAAACTACTTAAACTAAGGGTAAGTGATTGAAAGACAGCTCTTAAGTGAGTTGGCTAATGTGTAAGACAGCAATGTTTAAAATACAAGGGGAGGAAGATGAAAGCACAGTTTTAAACTCATCAAAGCTGCTTGTGGGGGACAAGCCGCTTATTGAAAGGGGGTACGATAATATTTATCGTCAGACTACTTGGCGTCAATTTACAATTAAAATTCGATAATATGTAAATTGTAAAAGGATATGTACATATTTTAATTTTGATAAATTGATTTGCGTCAAGTAAATTGTTGTTGTTTGAAAGATCGCAAGCTTCTGGATGCTAAAAATATTGTTCGCAAAAATGGAAGAGGAATGCCTCTAAAAAAGACGCCCCGGAACATCACTGTTCCGAGGCGTCTTTCAATCTAATTCAAGCACCCCGCACTGTCTAGTGCAGTACTACCACTTGCTGAATCATAGTGTCAAGGCCCTCTGTTTCCAGCTTAATGAGGTAAGTGCCACTTGGCAACCTTTGAGTATCAATCTCGTAGCCTTCTTGTGGCCAGTAGTTCAGTTCTTTCTGGAACATCACTTGGCCGAAGAGGCTGTAGATGCCTACTGTAACAGGTTGCTCACCGAATCCGCCAGCCTTTACACGCAAGCGTTCACTCACAGGGTTCGGGTAAACATTCATTACTGTTGGGCTATCGCCGCCGCTCGTTAATTGCTCTTCTCCAGAGTAGTCACAAACGATAGTAACCGACTGGGTAAGTTGGCAACCATTGGCATCCTTTACGACCACCGTAAATGTTTGGGTGATGAAGCCCATAGTATAAAGAATCTGCGAGTGGCTGGGGTCAGAAGTAATATAACCATCTTCCAGTGGGAAGGTCAGCTGCCATTCGTAACTGTAAGGAGGTGTGCCTCCGCTGATAACCACTCCTAGCAAGTTGTCATCAGAATTACAGATGACAGGGTCGCCATCAATGACAAACTCAGCGCTGAGGGTATTGTCAACCACTAGTATCTCCTGCTGAGCTTGGCTGGTATTGCCACAATCGTCGGTGGCGGTCCAGGTACGGGTAATGAGCACACCCTCCGGTGTTGCTGTCATGGTTTCGCTGAAGACAACTTCTACATCCTCATCATAGTCATCGCTAACGATAATTTCCGCTACAGGCGGTACCGCATCACAGAAGACTTCCACGTCGTCAGGTACATTGAAGAAGTCAGGGCTACCTTTGTCGATGTAGTACACCGTAAGGCTGGCCTTGGCTGTGTTACCACAAGGGTCGGTAGCAATAAACTCATATTGGTATTCCGTAAGGAAACCATCTGCTGCACAGTCGTCCGAAGCCGTACTTGTTACAGAAACCGCAGCGGTGAGGCTACTGGCACAGTTGTCGCTTACCTCCACATCCGCTGAAGTGAAGATCAATGGATTTTCAGGGTCACCGAAGCCACCACCTACGGAGATAAATAGTTCATCACCACTTTCCAACCCAAAGAGCAATGGATGGGTGAAGATAATGGTCGGATCATTCTCGTCATCAAAGAAGACCTGCTGGGTAGCTGTACTCATGTTGCCACAGGCATCAGTGGCCGTCCAGGTACGGGTGAGCACCTGTCCACAGCCAGGTTCATTACTCATGTCCTCCATCATGGAAACTTGTACATCAGCACCGCTACACTCGTCAAAGGCGGTCACTTGGCCGTCCAGGGTGGTGTCGTTACAGGCATCAGCAGGTACGTCACTGAAGACAGGGCCTTCATTGTCGATGATGGTGATGCTTTGTGCAAATGTAGTCGCATTACCACAAGCATCGGTCACGGTCCAGATTCTCTCAAAAGCTTGAGGGGCATTGGCGCAGCTTGCGATGATAGATTGGCTATCCTCAAAGGTCGTGCTAGCGATGGTGCCACAAGCATCGGTTGCCATCAACATCGGGATGTCCTCCCCACAATTGAGAACGATTTCAGTGGGGCTGGTCACTACTGGTGGTGTTTCATCAGTCAGGTCGATCAACAACCCAAAAGAGGAACTGTTGCCACAGGCATCGGTCGCACTCACACTGAGGCTATAACGCCGGACATAGCCTTCGCCGAGGCAGTCGCCTTCGCTTAATAGCTCTAAACCAATGGAAGACTCTCCTGCATTGCAGCCGTCTTCGATACTTACGGCAGCTTCTAAGGCTGCAAGTAAAAGAACATCGTCCGGTTGATCACAATCAACGGGGAACCGTACGGTGTCTCCATCAGCTACAGGGCCAGTTTCAGGATGGTCAAAGGAAATAGCAGGGCCATTGTCATCACTAAGGGTAATACGCTGGGTAGAGATGGTGGTGTTACCACAAAGATCAGAAGCGGTCCAGGTGCGCTCTACGTATTGTCCGCCTTCACAGTCTAGAGGCTCCGATTGGTTGAAGCTTAGTACTGCAAATTCACAATCATCTACAGCTTGTACGTTGGGCACAGGCGGCAGCGTGCTGGCACAAATATCGTCGGGTACTCCTTGCAATACAGGTGCCGTTTCGTCAACCAGGTACCAGTTGATAGTAGCGATGGTTCCATTGCCACATTCGTCAAAGGCTTTCCAGGTGCTTATCAAGTGGCCAGAGTAGCCATATTCGCTACAGTCGAAGCCACCTAAGTCTTCTAAGTCATAAGACGTTGCTACAGCACCGCTACAATTATCAAAAGCTGCTGCTGCACTAGCTATGATCAAGGAAATATTCCCGTATTCAGAACACTCAATGAAGACATCCTGTCCTGGCGTGTAGTCGCTGACGAATTCGTCAACAAATTCAATGACAGGTGGGGTGGTGTCCTCTACGGTAACCACCTGTACCACATCATCACTATTACCACAACCATCGGTGGCCGTCCAGGTACGTGTGAGGGTGTAGTTGTAAGGGCAATCGCCGTCGGTACGAACCTCGGTAAAGCCATAAACCACTTCAGAGCAGGAGTCAAAAGCTTCGAGCTCGGGGACTGGCGCCGTCTCATCACACTCGATGGTGATGTCATTAGGTTCAGAGAGGAAAACGGGGGGCGTGGTGTCTATAATTTCGGTAAAGAGGGTATAAACAGTAGTGTTGCCACACACATCTTGTACCGTAAACACCTGCTGCCAACGTGTAAGCATATTGCCTAGACAAGGGCCGTCATAAAGCTGAGTGAGTTCTACGGTAATCCCCGCAAAGTCAATAGCTGAGCAATTGTCGGTGATGGTCAAATCAGCGATTTCGATCAGCGGGTCCCAGGTAGAAGAGGGCAGGTCACACTCTACGACGGAGGTGCCCATGTCGGGTATGCCATTAAAGCTTACTTCCGGCCCGGTATCGTCGATGAAAGTGTAGTTGCACACAAACGGATCAGAGAAATTACCACAGCCATCATCGGCAATAAAGGTGACAGTGATGACACGGCTACAGGTGCCGTCGTCAACTACGGTGATGTCATCAACTGTGATGGTCAAATCGCCTTCATCAATACAGTTGTCGTCGACACAACCCTGTAGGGGAAGAATAGGAATACCGCCTACCGTCCAGCCAGTAAAGACGTCGATCTCATCGCCTTCATTGAGTGAAATGGTAGCATCTGCGGGGCAAACGTTACCATCTTCGGTCGTGAAAATAGCGTCGATCTGGCAGCTCAAGTCAAAAACAGGAGCGACCTTGTCCAGTAGCGTGAAGGATTGTATGAATGGATCGGAGAAGTTGGTTCCACAATCGTCTTGTGCCGTCCAAATTACATCAAATGTAGTGATGCAGTCGTCCTGGATAAAGTTGGCAAAACCGCAGCTTACCAAGCCCAGCCCACAGACATCAGAAATATCGGCAGGGTCAGGCCCTGAGAAGTTACCCAGAAAAACACCGTCGATACGCAAATCCACACTGATTGGGAAGTCAGGATCGTTGGAGAAATAGCAGGTAGATGAAACAAAGCCAGTTGGGCACAAGGCTGGGTCAGTCAGCTCAATGGTCACATCCAGTGATCCGGGTGTAGTACTGATGACTGGAGGAGTCGTATCTTCAATAGTAAAGGTAGCCATAGTGGTTGCGGTATTCCCACAAGCATCAGTAGCAGTGAAAGTAACGGTGGCTGATCCTGTGGCTCCACAATCATCAGAAAGTGTCGTGAAGTTGTTAGACCAAGAGATAGCAGTGCAATCATCAGCCATTGCTCCACCCCGACTGTTAAGCCAAGCGTTGAGTTGGGCGGTATTGCCGTTGCCATCGCATTCTACGGTCATGTTCATCGCCGGTGTGGTGATGTCAGGGTCGTCGTCTTCCGAGAAAATATGTTCCGTAACGATACGGTCGGTGCTCACATTACCACATTCATCGCGCAGTACAAATTCGTTGAAGATCGATTTCGGGCAGATGCCAGTTTGGTAAGAATTCACCAGCATATAGTCGATATTGGCAAAACCAGAGGTCATATCGCTGACGCAGCCAGTAAGGTCAACCGTCATTATCGAACTTCCTCCGGCTGCTACGTCGAACATACCATCAGCACCTACATTTACCCAGCTACCATTCGGTGTGTTGGGCCCCAATGGGGTGGGGCAACGGTCAAACATCATAGAGAAAGTGCCACAAGTAATAGCTGGCGCATCATCGTCCAGGTCACAAGGGTCACACTCCGCCAGACAATCACGCGAGTCGATATGATTCTGAATACGTGTGATGTTGTTTGCTGTCCAGGTGGTAGCACCACAAACAATGTTTCCCCACATGATGGTGGTGTTATTCGCTTGACTGTGGACACCATCAAATACGTGGCCAATCTCGTGAGCACTCAAGGCCCGTAAACAGTTGGAGGAGTTCGAAAAGTCTTCACATACATTATAACGGTTACTGCCACAAATATCTCCGATTGCATCGGCACAGCCAACCAGGCCAAAATTGTCAGAGTCATCGTCGTCGTCATCATCGTTACAACCCCGGATATCCTTGGCCGTCCAAAGTTGGCCAAGATCATGGTTGACGAAGTTCACTCCCGCCCACGGCCGGAAAGCATCGAGAATATCAAAGGCTTCATCTCCCGCAGCATCGAAAGGGTCGGAAGCCAAAGTCGTCGCCACAAATTGATCGACGATCACAAAACTCAGGCTAAAATCGTCATACAGCGGTTCCATCAGGTTGGTGACGTTGATGATGAAATCGTTAACGTCCATCACTGAACCGTATCTGGTAAACATCGTAAAATCCCCAGCGGTGGCCATTTCCACTTCCACACATTCCGCCATCATTCTCAGTGGATCGGTAGTGCCTTTCGGATCATCGGGGTGAGGTACCGCATAACGCTTACCAGCATTGTGTACACATTCTACCGCAGGGTCAGTCAAGATGTCATTTATTTCATAAAAAACGTACTGATTCTTGGGCAGTCCGTCAATTAACCGACTTAGTGGTTCCAGGTAATAAACGTTATCCCCGCGTACCAAGCGGGCAATCAGGTAATCTTCAGTGATAGTGAAACGAGTATCGGCGGTTCCTGTACGCCCCTTAAAGGTGATATTAGGGCGGGGAGGCATTAGCACATGGCCTTCATCAGTGATGGCTATTTCCCGGTAGTTTGGCCCGCGGAGGTCGTTGTGTTCCAGGTACACCTCCCAGTCTTGCTGGTCAAGTTGTAAGGAGAAATCAAACGCATTACCACTTTGTGTAAGCGATTGTACTTTCGTAATGTCCAGCTCAAATACTTCGTAGACGGCAAAGCTTTCGTTGAGCTCAGCATGACGGGTATTGAGCTTTTTGCCAGAGAGTGTGGTGGTTTGTGCTTCGGCGAAGCCTGAAATCAGGAGCATCAAAACTAAGCACCAAGCAGCACGGCTTAATACATACAAGTTTTTCATAATAAAGTTTTAGATTAAGAAAAGTGTGTTTAAGTAGAAATGTGGTGTCTATACGTTTGGAATACAAAAACGTAGTAAGGTGTGTAATCGTAATGATTACCACTTTACAGGTTGAACAGTTATAGTGTTTAGTTACTTTTTATACCTGTTTCTAGAGAAACGTTACAAGCAAATGCTAGCTGGGGAGGAAAACGTTATATAAATACGCATTCTTTTGAGAGGAGGGGGCTAATAGAAAGGCCCTAAATAGCAGAAAGGGTGTATGGGCTGGTGTCATGGTTAGTGTTTTTGGGGATAAGCTAAATTACAGATTAGTGAATATAATTCATTTTGTTATATGTAAGTGACTGTAGTCAAGATTTTAACATAAATAACTTTGTTTATGGGCCATGCCATCTCCCGTCCCGACTTTTCTAGTCAGGACGGGATCGGCACCGCGCTGTTCACTCTTATGTGCTCATGGCCGAGCCATTGCGCGCATACCGTTACCATCGCTTGTCCTTGCGCCGTCCCGGCCCCGGGCTTCGGCCTCACGGCCTACGCACTAAACAAAAAACGCCCCGGAACATCACTGCTCCGGGGCGCTTCTAAAGCAAATTCATGAATTTGCCTAGGTTTGCCATAAGGTTTACCCTAAAGGTTAATGCAAAATCACCACTTCTCGTGTCTGCACTTCGTGCCCATCGGCCGTGAGGCGTAGCAGGTAAGTTCCGTTAGGGAAACGGCGTGTATCAATGGTTAGTCCTTCCTGTGTCCATGTATCTACCTCCGTGCGAGACAACTCCTGACCAAAGAGGTTGTATAGCGCTACCGTTACGGGTGTGTCTTCCAGGCCATCCGCCTTCACTTGTAGTAGATCATTGACGGGGTTAGGGTAAACATTGAGCTTTATAGCGCCATTGTTACCGTTGCCGGTAAAGTCGCCTTCTTCGCCAGAGTAGTCACATACTACGGTTACGGATGCTGCGTACTCACAGCCATTGGCGTCAGTGATCAGCACAGTAAATGTCTGGGTAATGTAGCCCATCGTGAACAGGATACCCGGCAGAGTCGGATCAGTAGTAATGTAGCCATCTTCCAGCGGGAAGGTCAGCTGCCATTCGTAGCTATACGGTGGCGTGCCGCCAGTAGGTGTTACACCTAGGCGGTTGTTGTCGCTGTTACACTCAATGACAGAACTACCAAAGCTGAAGGTCGCGTCAATGTCGTTGTTCACCACTAGTATTTCCTGACTTACGGCGTTGGTGTTACCACATTTGTCCGTTGCTGTCCAGGTGCGAGTGATCAGTACACCGTCAGGCGTAGCGGTCTGTGTTTCGGAGAAGATCACCTCTACTGCTTCGTCGTAATCATCGCTGGCGGTTACGTCTGCTACTGGAGGGATAGCCGTACAGAAGACTTCTATATCCGCAGGGATATTGAAGAAGTCTGGAGCGTTGCCATCCACGTAGAAGACGGTAATTGCAGCCGAGCTGGTGTTTCCACAAGGATCGGTGGCAATGAACTTGTAGTCATACTGCGCAATGTAGCCATCAGCAGCACAATCACCTGAGGTCGTGCTTTCCACAAGCACTGCCGCAGTGATGGTGGCACAATTATCAGTCACCGTCACATCGTCGGCAGTCAATAATAGCGGATCACTTGGATCACCAAAACCATCGCCAACGGTGAGGAACAGTTCGTCGCCACTTTCCAAACCAAAGAGCAGGTCGCTAGTGAATTCAATTTCCGGCGCTTCATTGTCATCAAAGAAGACTTGCTGGGTAGCTGTACTCGTGTTGCCACAAGCATCGGTTGCCGTCCAGGTACGGGTGAGTACCTCACCACAACCACTTTCGCTACTCATCACTTCTTCGAGGAAGACCTGAGCTTGGTTGCCAGTACAGTCATCAACTGCGGTTACCACTACATCAATGCCTGTATTGTTACACATGTCTGCAGGTACACCACTGAATACAGGTCCATCATTGTCCAGTACGATGATGCTCTGAGTAAAGGTCATTGCGTTGCCGCAAGCATCGGTCACCGTCCAGGTGCGATCATAAGCTACTGGGTTAGCCGAGCAGCTCACTTCGATCGGCGCACTGTCCACAAAGGTCATGCTGGCGATTTCGCCGCAGGCATCGGTCGCTTCGATCATCGGGATGTCGTCGCCACAGTTTAGGGTCAGCTCGTTCGGGCTGCTCACCACGGGTGGCGTCATATCCACAAAGTCAATCATGATGCCCAAGCTAGTGGTGTTCCCACAAGCATCGGTCGCAGTTACGCTTAAGCGGTAACGCGCGAAGTAGCCATCCTCCAGGCAATCCCCCTCGTCCATGAGGTTGAGTTCGATGCTAGATTCTCCACTTCCACAACCACTGCCTACGCTAATCGCATCTTCCAACGCTGCTGCGGAGAAAGCAATGTCCTGGTCACAATCAATAGGCAGTTGTATCAAATCACCGTCCATCACGTCCCCAATTTCTGGATAGTCGATGGTGATGGTCGGGCCGCTGGTGCCGTTCAGACTGATACGCTGGGTATAGCTGTTCGTGTTACCACAAGCATCTTCAGCACTCCAGGTACGTTCGATGTACTGTCCACCATCACAGTCAATCGGGTCAGACTGACTGAAGGTAAGAGTCGCCAGTTCACAGTCATCCACCGCTTGTACATCCGCCACAGGAGGCAAGTTGTCAAGAGGGGCACAAGCATCTGCGGGCAAGCCCTGGAATACCGGTGCCGTTTCGTCTACGAGGAACCAGTTGATGGTTGCAACGCTTTCGTTACCACATTCATCGGCTGCTTTCCAGGTGCTGATCAGATGACCAGAGTAACCGTATTCGGCACAGTCAAAACCACCCAGGTCCTGCAGATCATAGGAGGTAGGAACACCACCGCTGCAGTTGTCAAATGCCGCTGCCGCACTGGCAATGATCAAGGAGATGTTACCGTATTCGGAACACTCGATGAACACATCTTGTCCTGGTGTGTAGGCACTGACGTATTCGTCCACAAACTCAATTACTGGTGGCGTGGTATCTTCCACGGTCACGATCTGTGTTTCTACACTGGTGTTGCCACAACCATCCGAAGCCAGCCAAGTGCGGGTGAGGGTGTAGTTGTTGGGGCAATCGCCATCGGTACGTACTTCGTTGAAGTTGTAGATCACCTCGGAGCAGGAATCAAACGCTTCCATTTCCGGCATTGCAGCGGTTTGATCACACTCAATGGTCACATCAGCAGGGGAATCTTCAAATACTGGCGGCGTGGTGTCGATGATTTCGGTGAAGAGCGTGTATACGGTCGTGTTACCACATACATCCTGCACCGTGAATACCTGCTGCCAACGGGTAAGCAAGTTGCCTGTACAAGGCCCGTCATACAATTGCGTAAGTACTTCTGTAATTCCAGCAAAGTCGATAGCCGAGCAGTTGTCCGTAATGGTCAGTTCTCCGATGTCAATCAGCGGGTCCCAGGTAGTAGAAGGTAGGTCGCATTCTACGACGTAGGTGCCACCGTCTGGAATACCATTGAAGCTCACTTCCGGTCCGGTATCGTCGATGAAAGTGTAGTTGCATACAAACGGATCAGAGAGATTACCACAGCCATCATCGGCAATAAAGGTGACAGTGATGACACGGCTACAGGTGCCGTCGTCAACTACGGTGATATCATCAACCGTGATAATGAGGTCTGCTTCATCAGCACAGTTGTCGTCTACGCAGCCTTGTAGGGGCAGAATAGCAACGCCACCTACTGTCCATCCGGTAAATACGTCGATTTCGTCGCCTTCGTTGAGCGAGATGGTCGCGTCGGCGGGGCAGACGTTACCGTCTTCCGTAAAGTAGGTCTGGTCGATCTGGCAAGCCAGGTCAAATACAGGTTCCGTATCGTCAAGGAAGGTGTAGTTGAGGGTGAATGGCTCAGAATCGTTACCACAACCATCATCCGCGATGAAGGTCACGGCGATGGTACGCATACAGGTGCCGCTACCGCTAACGGTAATATCATCTACGGTAATGATAATTTCCTCATCAAGTGCACAGTTGTCACTCACACAGCCTGCTAAAGAAGGAACGGCATTTCCGCCAACAGTCCAGCTGTCGCTTGTCGTAAGTTCGTCGCCTTCGGTGAGGGAAATAGTTGCATCTGCAGGGCAGAGATCACCATCTTCAGTCGTAAAGGTTTGATCTACCTGACAGGCTAAATCGAACATAGGAGCTTCCTCATCACTGAGGACAATCAGCTGCTGACAAGAGGTAGGCTCGCCACAACCCTCCGCCGTCCAGGTACGGATGATCGCGTACGCACCGTTGTTACAGCGCATGGTGATCTCATCACTGAAGGTTACGTCTACGTCACCGCACTGGTCTGTAGCAGTCGCCATACCGGTATCCATCGGGTCGGTAGAGTCGCCACAGGTGAGATCGGCATTAGCGGGACAAACGATCACCGCATTCGAAGTATTTTCGATCGTAATGCGAACGAAGAGGTTCGTTTCGGCTACGTTTCCGCATTCGTCGGTCAACGAGTATTCGTTGATAATGGTGGTTGAACAAGCCGTTGTATTTTCCTCGTAAGAGGCCACCACGGTTAATAACAGGTTGGCTAAATCACCACAGGCTTCCGTTACACAATTGTTCAGATCTACCTCGGTGATAAAGGAGCCACCGGCAGCAGAAAGAAACGTTCCGTTTGAACTGAGGGTGAACGAAGCTCCTGGTACATTGGGGCCTATAAATCTAGGGCAACCTTCGAAGGTCTCTGCGAAGGTGGTACAATTCAGCGCCAGTACGGGTGGCGTATTATCTACTATGGTGATAGTTTGAAGTTGGCTAGTGGAGTTTCCACAACCATCTGTTGCTGCCCAGGTACGGTTGATCGTACCCGTATTGCCACAAGAATCGTCAAAGGAGTCGCTGAATGTTATGGCAGCCGTTCCACAAAAATCCGAAGCAGATGGCGTTCCGGTATCCGCCGGATCGGTAGAGTCACCACATTCCACGTTCGTGTCTGATGGGAAGCTCACAAAGCTAGGAGGAAGATTATCTACAATAGTAATAGACTGAACACACGTACTGGTGATTCCACAGGGACTGGTTGCCGTCCAGGTACGAGCGATTACGCCAGTGCCTGAACCACAGCCACCAGGATCGAAATTGTCACTAAAAGTGATCGTTGCCATGCCGCAGTCTGTAGTAGCAGTAGCCGTTCCTGTATCGGCCGGATCCGTCGAATTACCACATTCAACCGTGGTATTGCCAGGACAGACAATGTTTGGAGGCGTAGTGCTGTTTTCATTAGTAATGGTGATTTTGGTAGTAATGATATCATCAGATACATTGCCACAAGCATCGCGGATCGCGATTTCATTCACCAAAGTGATGGAACATCCGGCCACGAAATCTTCAGAGTAGGAATCGACGAGGGTCCATTCCAGGTCCGTCAGGTCGCTACAGTTATCTGTGACACAACCGTTGAGATCAACTTCTACACTAAAGATGCCACCGGAAGCGGCTAGAAAAGTACCATCGTCAGGCACATCCTGCCATTCGCCGTTGGGTGTGTTTGGGCCAAAACCATCAGGACAATTGTCGAAGGTGGCGGTAAAATCAGCACAAGTCACTTCGGGACCATCCGTATCTCCGAAAGTAGCCACGATAGTCACCAAATCTGTAGAAATATTGCCGCAAGCATCTTGAATATCATAGGTGTTGGTCAGCGTTTGGCCACATGCAGCGTTGCCTATGGTGGAACTGACGAGGCGAATTCCTAAGCCATTGAAACCATCGGTACAGTCGTCGCTTACGCAGCCGTTAAGGTCCAGTTCAAAGCTAGCTCCGGTACCAATTCCGATACCAACGTTAATCATACCGTCTGCGGGAATAGGACCGAATCCACCACTGGGTACGTTAGGTGACAAAGTGGCGGAACATCCACCATCAAAGAAAGTCGTGAACTCCGCACAGCTTACATTAGGGGGAGTCGTATCGACGATATTTATAAATTGTACACAACTTGCAGTGCCGCCACACTCGTCAGTGGCTGTCCAGGTACGAGTAATGAGTCCCGTTCCAGAGCCACAAGAAGGGTCGAAAGAATCGGAGAAACCAACAATAGGAGCAGCCGGACAATCGTCGTCGGCGGTAGCTGTTCCTGTAGCGGAAGGATCAGTGGGCATGCCGCACTCGACGATAAGATCCGCAGGGCAGGTTGTTATGGTGGGATCTACGCCAGGGTCTTCAAAAAGGAATTTCACCAACACGGTTTCGTCCGCCACGTTGCCACAGGCATCGCGGAAGGCATATTCGTTGACGATGGTAAGCGAGCAATCAGTACGGTCTTCCTCGTAGGAGGCGATCGTGCTGTATTCAATGTCTGCTAAGTCGGTGTCGTTATCGCTTATGCAAGCGGATACATCGGCCGTTTGACTGAATATGCCACCCGCTGTAGAGCCGATTTCACCATCAGCGCCAACCAGAATCCAAGTAGGAGTAGTAATTGTGTTAGGGCCAAGGAAACCAGCACAGTAAGAGAAAGTTTCAGTGAAATCTGCACAGGTCACCTCTGGAGCCTCTGTATTTTCAATCACGGTGCCCTGAATTTCGATATTATCAAAACGCCAGGTGCCGGTGCTTCCCTCTGCATTGTAGCCAAATATTCTAAAAATTATTTTAGAATTGCTTAAGGGCTGCATAAAGGTCTGCGTACGCCAGCTTGTATTGTCGGGGATTGGTGTATCAACACTGCCTCCATACCCCGAATTAGGGACGAAAGCGTCTACCGTTGACCAAATGACAAAAAGGGTAGCAGGCCCAGTTCCCGAACGCCGCTCATCGAAGCTGATGCCGGTGACGTTTAGCGTAAAGCACGGATCTGCTTCCACAATAACTTCGAGATACCGGTCGGCAGCGATACCACCCGTGGGCCAGTTATTTCCTGAGTAGGAGTCTGTGCTGCCATTTCCCGAAGGAAAAGAAACGTTTCCGACATTTGGGCCGAATACAGCAGCAGTAGCGGTTACGTTAGTAGCCATGCTAGTGGCAGCAGTTGTCTCTCCTTCAAAATCCCAGGTGGCCAGTTGGGCACTGAGCTGGAGCGTTGCAGCTAAGAAGAATAAGACTAAAAAAGATCGTTGAAATGGAATGCATGATTGGGAGCAATATCGTCCGAATCTGTTGATGTTTTTTTTCATCAAATAGGGTTTGAAAAAAATGATAAAAATGTTGTAGTTGGTGTTTAATGTTGGGTGTTGCGAAAAGATAAGTTGGGCTGTCTCTCCGTTTATTGAAGACGACAGGTCAACTTATCCCATAGAGGTACTATGGCGTTTTTTTGGACAAAAAAAGATAGATAGGCTATAGAGAAAAAGCTCTTGATAGATGGCAAAAATATTTATTCTGTTTAGGTTGTCTATACCTAGTTTCTGTAAAGTATGGCCTCTATGAATTCCAGTAGTTTAGTGAATTATTAAAGTAAGGTGAAATAAAAGTAGGCTTGGCACAACTTCGTAACTAGAATTAAATGAGGGAAGACAGGGGGCGAGCAAAAAAGAAATGAGCCAATAAATATTTTGCGTGTAAGTTTTTTCGACAAACAAATGATGGCTCGGTGCTTCATCTGGCTAACGTACCAGAAGTAAAAACGCCATATTACTTGCTAACTTACTGTTTATCAGTATTTCCTCTGTGTTACTTTGTGTTAAAAAAAGATAAAGGGAGTTTTTTTAAACGGGTTAAAGTATCTACTTTTGCGCAGGTTTTAACAAACGACCAAAAAGCGACGTAGCGTGAAAGTATCTTCCCGTTTCTCATCTTATCTTTTCGTAGTGGTTCTGGCACTGTTGTCTGGACCCGTTTTTGCTCAGCACGATGATCATGGTCATGGCCACGATCACGACCACGATAGCCACGAGCAATCCCATGCCACCGAGGCCGGTGAGCACGGCGGTTGTGGTGATCATACCGAGGATGGCGAGTACGATCCGGTATCTACTGTAATGAATCACATTGCTGATGCCAATGAGTTCCATATCTGGAAAGGTGTTCACATTCCACTTCCTGTATTCCTGTATGCGCCTGAGCATGGCTGGACAACGGGTACGAGTAGCATGTTCCATCATGGAGAATCAGCTGTTGATCGCTATGTTTTGAACCATGGTCGTGCAAACCGTATTGCTGATGATAACTTCCCTATGGGCGAAGTTCACCTCGATGGTATTCTACACCAAGTAGAAACCACTACCGACGCAAAGGGAAAAACCAAAGAAACAGACGTTTACTACGCATGTGCCAAAGGTGAGCTTTGGAAATTGGATAAGCCATCTACTCTAGATGGTGGCATCTTGGGCGGAGGTATTACTTCTTTCTACGATTTTTCAATCACCAAGAACGTGTTCACCATGATCTTGGCTTCTTTGTTGCTGATCTTTATCTGGGGAGCAGTTGCCAAAGGTTACAAGAAAAATGAAGGTAAGGCACCTTCGGGTATTCAGTCATTCTTCGAGCCCTTCTTCACGTTTATTCGTGACGAGGTAACGAAGCCAATGATCGGACCTCGGTACGAGCGCTTTCAGCCATTCATCATGACCTTGTTTTTCTTTATCCTGTTTTGTAACCTTCTAGGGCTAGTTCCTTTCTTCCCTGGTGGTGCCAACGTAACAGGTAACTTGGCCGTGACACTGGTATTGGCTGTATTGGCCTTCATTATTACCAATATTCATGGTAATGGACATTACTGGGAGCACGTGGTATGGATGCCGGGTGTACCGACATTCGTAAAGCCAATTTTGACCATCGTAGAGGTTTTAGGACTTTTCATCAAGCCGTTTTCGTTGATGATTCGTTTGTTTGCCAACATCTCAGCAGGTCACATTATCATCCTGAGTTTGATCGGATTGATCTTCTTGTTTGGTGAGAATGGAAACAGTGTTGGTGGTGCAGCAACAGGCGCATTCATCGGTGGCTTGTTTACTGCTTTTATGAACTTGATCGAGTTGTTGGTAGCGTTTTTGCAGGCGTTTATTTTCGCTATACTGACAGCCTCCTACATTGGAGCTGCCGTAGAAGAGCACGAACACAACGACCACGAACACGCGCATTAATTAGATTTTAGTTTGTGAAGTCGCAATCTTGAATTGTGGCTTTACTTCAACATATTTTTAATCATAAAATTCACTTTATCATGGGTGCAATTGGAGCAGGTATTGCCGCATTAGGAGCCGGAATCGGCGTAGGTTTGATTGGTAGCCACGCAATGGACGCTATCGCACGTCAGCCAGAAGCTGTTGGTGATATTCGTAACAACATGATCGTTACTGCTGCCCTTGTAGAGGGTGCAGCACTGTTTGCTATCGTAGTTGGCCTTTTGGCTGGCTAATTTTAGCGAACGATCAAAAGAACCAACCAGTGGCCGTAGCGGTTGGCTACGGCCACGGTTGAATCTTTAAAGAATTGCCATTTTCTTTTTGCGTAAAGCAAGAGCAAAATATAGGAACAGCACGAAAATAAAAAGCGATTTGTTTTTCATAATAGTTAAATAAGCACTTCATTTAAAGCGTTTTAACTATTTGGAAAACTTAGAAAAATCGCAGTTTGTTTTCTGCGCAATATATAGACAATGAATATTTTTCTGTTAGCTGATTTTTCTGTTATCAAGCCGGATCCAGGTTTGATCTTCTGGACGTCTATCATCTTTATTGTATTATGGACGGTACTAGGACGGATGGCATTCAAGCCTATCCAGAACGCTTTGAAAAAGCGTGATAACGACATTCAGGAAGCGCTGGACGAAGCCAAGAATGCTCGTGAAGAAATGTCTAACGTTCAGGCCGAAAACCAAAAGCTACTGGCTGAAGCTCGTGAAGAGCGTGCCCGGATGCTGAAGGAAGCCAAGGAAACGAAAGATCAGATCGTAAAGGAGGCAAAGGATCAGGCGCGCGAAGAAGCGAAGAAGATCGTTACCAACGCCCAGCAGGAAATCGAAAGCCAGCGTAAGGTTGCTATGACCGAACTTAAGAAAGAAGTAGGTGCTATGGCGATTGATATCGCAGAGAAAGTATTGCGCAAGCAACTGGCCGGCGATAAAGAGCAGGAGCAGTTCGTCAATACTTTGGTAGACGATATCAAGCTGAATTAAAGACGTAAATACGCCATGCGTGGCGTATCAAAATCTAGACGCCTTAACGGCGTATCAGATTTAGACGCCACACGGCGTGTAATATAATAACACAGGCGCATGTCAGTACAAAGAATCGCAGGACGCTATGCTAAATCCTTGTTGGACTTGGCTCGGGAGCAAAACAAGCTCGACCGGGTACTGGAGGACGTGAAGTCTTTTCAGGCCGCCAGCAAGAACCGGGACTTTTACCTGCTGTTGAAGAGCCCTATCGTCAATTCTCGCAAGAAGCTTTCGATCCTCGATGCCTTGTTTCTCGATAAGTACGATGAGATGACCATGGCTTTTCTGCGCATTTTGGTAAATAAAGGTCGCGAACCTTACTTACCAGAAGTTGCCGAAGAGTTTATCGCTCAGTACAAGAAGATTAAGCATATTTCTACCATAAAAGTGACCACTGCTCAGCCAATGAGTGCTGCCGCTTTGGACGCACTGAAAGCTAAGCTTACTGCAAGTGATGCAACTGCCAAGTCGGTAGAAATTGAAACGGCTGTAAATCCTGAATTGATTGGTGGACTTGTCCTCGAATTAGATGACAAAATCTACGATGCCAGTGTCGCGCAGAAGCTGGAAGAAGTGAAGCGCAGCTTGCTTGCTTAATTAGGAACAGCACGAAAATAAAAAGCGATTTTGTTTTTCATAATAGTTAAATAAGTGCCTCATTTAAAGCGTTTTAACTATTTGGAAAACTTGAAAAAAAATCGCAGTTTATTTTCTGCGCAATAAACGTAAGTACATTATTCTTAAAATAATTATAAATCATGGTTGACGTAAAACCTGATGAAATCTCCGCAATCCTTAAGCAGCAACTGTCAGGTTTTGACAGTGCTACTCAGCTAGAGGAATACGGCACCGTATTAGAGGTGGGTGACGGTATCGCTCGCGTTTACGGTTTGTTGAATGCCCGTGCGGGTGAACTCGTTGAATTTGAAACTGGCGTTCAGGCTATCGTACTGAACCTGGAAGAAGACAATGTTGGTGTAGTATTGATGGGATCTAGTGATGGCCTTCGTGAAGGCTCACGTGTTCATCGTACTGGCCGTATTGCATCTATTAACGTAGGAGAAGGATACCTTGGCCGCGTAGTGAACCCATTGGGTGAGCCTATCGACGGTAAAGGAGAAATCACTGGCACTACTTATGAGATGCCTTTGGAGCGTAAAGCTCCTGGTGTTATTTACCGCCAGCCGGTAAACGAACCACTACAGACAGGTATCAAAGCCATCGATGCGATGATTCCTATCGGTCGTGGCCAGCGGGAATTGATCATTGGTGACCGCCAGACTGGTAAGACGGCGATTGCTATCGACACCATCCTGAACCAGAAGGAATTCTACGACCGTGGTGAGCCTGTTTACTGTATCTACGTAGCTTGTGGACAGAAGTCTTCAACGGTAGCACAGGTAGCTCGCGTATTGGAAGAGAATGGTGCAATGCCTTACTCTGTAATCGTATCTTCTTCTGCTGCTGATCCTGCTCCATTGCAGTTCTACGCACCATTTGCGGGTGCATCTATCGGTGAGTTCTTCCGGGATACCGGTCGTCCTGCATTGATCATTTATGATGATTTGTCTAAGCAGGCTGTAGCTTACCGTGAGGTATCGCTGCTACTTCGTCGTCCTCCGGGTCGCGAGGCATACCCTGGTGATGTATTCTACCTGCACAGTCGTCTGTTGGAGCGTGCCGCTAAGGTAATCGCTGATGATGGCTTGGCACAGAATATGAATGACCTTCCTGCTAGCTTGAAAGACGCAGGTATCGTTAAAGGTGGTGGTTCTTTGACGGCATTGCCGATCATTGAAACGCAGGCCGGTGACGTTTCTGCTTATATTCCTACCAACGTAATTTCGATTACCGACGGTCAGATCTTCCTCGAATCTAACCTGTTCAACGCAGGTATTCGTCCGGCGATCAACGTAGGTATTTCCGTAAGCCGGGTAGGTGGTTCTGCACAGGTGAAGTCAATGAAAAAAGTATCTGGTACCTTGAAACTGGATCAGGCACAGTACCGTGAATTGGAAGCATTTGCCAAGTTCGGTTCTGACCTCGATGCGGCTACCCTTTCTGTAATCGAAAAAGGTAAGCGTAACGTGGAAATCCTGAAGCAGCCTCAATATTCTCCGGAAACGGTAGAAAAGCAGGTAGCTATCATTTACCTGGGTACCAAAGGCTTGTTGCGTGATGTTCCTGTTGAGAAAGTGAAAGAGTTCGAAGAATTCTTCCTTGCTGAGATGGAGCGCCGTGAGCAAGGTGTACTGGACAACTTCCGTGCTGGTAAGTACGAGAAGGACGATCTTGCTAAAGTAGAAGCTTTGGCAAAGGAGTTGACCGCTCAGTACAAGAAGTAAACAGCGCGGTAAAAGCCCTGTTTCAAATTGTGAATACTTTATAATAAAGTTTGCCCCCGATGGCTAATTTAAAAGAAGTCCGTGACCGGATTGTTTCGGTCAAAAATACTCAGCAGATCACCAAAGCCATGAAGATGGTTTCGGCAGCCAAGCTGCGGCGTGCACAGGATGCGATCACTCAGATGCGCCCTTACGCCAACAAGCTGGACAGTATGCTGCGCAATATCCTTTCTAACTTGGAAGGAGATGCCGGTACTGTTTTTGGCCAGGAGCGTCCAGTCGAACGTGCCTGTATTGTCGTGGTTACTTCTAACCGTGGTCTTTGTGGAGCGTTTAACACAAACGTGATCAAAGCAGCACTCGCCGCTATGGAGGGTAAGTTTGCTGAGGTTCACGCACGTGGCAACCTCACGATGCTGTTTGTTGGTAAGAAAGGCAATGAGTATTTCAAGAAGCGTTACGCTGACTCAGTCAACATCATTTCCGATTACGTCAACCTGTTTGATGATCTGAGTTTTGAAAATACCAGAAAGGTCGCTACTTACCTGATGGACAATTTTAAAAATGGTCGCTTTGACGCGGTGGAAGTTGCTTACGGTGAATTCCGTAATGCAGCGGTTCAAAATACCGTTCATGTTCCTTTTCTACCAGTACCGAAGGTAGAAGCAGAGGAAGGTGCTACTAATAACCACCGCGCTGATTACATCTTCGAGCCTAGTAAAGAAGGCTTGTTGAGCCATTTGGTGCCAAGTATTCTACAAACGCAGTTCCATAAGTTTAACCTGGATACCCAAGCTTCTGAGCATGGTGCCCGGATGACGGCCATGGATGCTGCTACAGAAAACGCAAATGACTTACTGCGTGATCTGAAAATATCTTACAATAAAGCACGTCAAGAGTCGATCACCAACGAAATCCTCGAGATTGTTGGTGGTGCTGCGGCCCTGGAAAGTGCTTAGTGTTATATGTTTAAAGAAAGGGAAAAGGTCATTCTACTTCGGTGGGATGGCCTTTTTTAGTGCTCGCTGCGTTCGTGGTGCGATTGTTCCGAAAACACGGAATCCATTTTTTTCTAATGCTTTAAAAATGAGTAAATAGCCTTTAGAGGTGGTTTCAAATGCGGCTCTTCGAGCCACGGCTCGCCCATATCCTTCGCTCGGGCGGAGGTGGGCTTTCCCTTTCCCTCAAAGATGCCCCACCCCGGCAAAGCCGATTTCCTCAAGTTTCCAAAAAGCAGAAGCCCCTCGCGAGCGAAGCGAGCACCTCCTTTTAGCCGGAAGAGCACCCTGCGAGCCTTAGGGTTCGGCGAAGAACAACTTTCTCATTTGATACTGCCCTGCATGAAAGGTACAGCGTACCGCTTATCTTTATAGCAGTCTTTTAGGTTTTTATGGCGAGGTGCAGCGCACCGTACTATATTCAGCAGGATTGTCTACCTTCAATGGTTTTATTAAAGGTTGGGAAATATAGCACGGTGCGCTGCACCAAAAATCGCTAGCCTGGAATAGGGAACTTATTATTCGCCGACCCCTTAGCGAGTGGAACTCCCTCAAAAAACCTCTCTCTTCTATTCATGCTTTTTCGCGTAAAAATTGCATTTTTGAAACTCACCCCGAAAAGTAATTGGCGATGAAAAAATTTACCTCTGTTTACGATGTCGATGATCCTGCTAGTCTGGTAGCTGAAGCGTTAGCCTTAAAAAAGACGCCCTTTGCAAATCAGGCGCTGGGCAGGAATAAGACCGTCATCTTGGTGTTTTTCAACCCTAGTCTGCGTACTCGCCTGAGTACTGAATTGGCGGCCAAAAACCTGGGCTGTAACGTAATGACCCTCAATGTAGCAGACGGTTGGAAGCTGGAATTTGCCGACGGAACGGTGATGAATGGCGGTACAGCCGAACACATTCGTGAAGCTGCTGGTGTGATGAGCCAGTATGCTGATATCCTGGCAGTCCGGTCTTTCCCTGGCCTGGAGGACAAAGACAAAGATTATGCAGACGAAGTGATGAATGCTTTTGTCAAGTATGCTTCGGTTCCTGTTGTGAGCCTTGAGTCTGCTATCCGGCACCCACTGCAAAGTTTGGCCGACTGGGTGACTATCGAAGAATACAAAAAGCAGATTCGCCCGAAGGTAGTGCTGACTTGGGCGCCTCACCCGCGCGCTTTGCCCCAGGCGGTGAGTAACTCGTTCTTAGAGTGGATGCAAGCTGCCCCTGTAGACTTGGTCCTTACACATCCCGAAGGCTACGAACTCGATCCGGCATTTGTTAAGAATACGCCAGTAGCTTACAGTCAAAAAGAAGCATTTGCCGGCGCCGATTTTGTTTACGCCAAAAACTGGTCACCATTAACACCCTACGGAAAGCCACAGCCTGTAGCAGAAAATTGGCAGGTTACGAAGGAGAAAATGGATATGACGGATAATGGCTATTTTATGCACTGCCTACCAGTAAGGAGAAATGTCGTGGTGAGTGATGCTGTATTGGATAGTTCACAATCATTGGTATTGCCGCAGGCAGGCAATCGACTTTATGCAGCGCAGGCGGTGTTGCAGCGATTGTTGGGAGGAGTGGATTGAGGTTGGACTTCTTATATCTTGTATTACTAAACGAATAAAAGATGAATTCAAAGGTTGATGATTTCTTGGGTAAAGCCAAAAAATGGCGGCCAGAGATGGAGGAGCTAAGAAGAATCATCCTCGACTGCCAACTGAGTGAAGAATGGAAGTGGCGTGCCCCTTGCTACACGTTTCAGGAAAGTAATATTGTTATTTTAGGGGCTTTAAAAGACTGCTGTACCCTTGGCTTTTTTAAAGGGGCGTTGTTAAAAGATCCAAATAACATTCTAGCCAAGCCAGGAGAAAATACCCAATCGGCACGTGTTGTGAGATTTACGAGTGTTCGTGAAATACTAGAGCTGGAGCCAGTCCTGAAAGCCTATATCTATGAAGCCGCTGAGGTAGAAGAAGCTGGTTTGAAAGTGGAGTACAAGTCTGTTGATGCCTTTGCTGTTCCGGAAGAATTACAAAGTAGTTTTGATGAAAATCCAGCCTTGAAAACTGCTTTTGAGGCATTGACACCTGGCCGGCAAAAAGGATACTTGCTCTATTTTTCTGCACCCAAGCAGTCCAAAACCAAGAAAGCAAGAATTGAAAAGTATACCCAAAGAATTCTCGACGGCAAGGGGTTTCATGATTGTGTCTGTGGATTGTCGAAGAAAATGCCAAACTGTGATGGTTCGCATAAGCATATCGTATAAGATACGTAGTGAAACCTTTAAAAGTCAATGAAAAGAAATAGAAAACTATACTTAGTGTTGATCTTGACGACTGTTGCGCTGGGTTTGTTGTCTCGAACGAGCCTGGTTCCTAAATTGATCTATCCTTATCTCGGTGATTATCTGTACGCTTTGATGGTTTTCTTTTGGGTAGGGTTCTGTTTGCCCCGAACGGAGACCTTAAAAGTAGCGATGATTAGTATCATTATTTGCTATCTCATTGAATTTTTTCAGTTGTATCAGGCAGATTGGATTAATAATATTAGAAACTATAGGCTAGGCGGATTGATTTTGGGGCATGGCTTTTTATGGAGTGATATCGTAAGTTATACGCTTGGAGGTTGGACAGGCTATGGATTAGAATGGTATGCTTATCGAAGGAAATGAGGTGTAGTTTGCCAGAGATGCCTTGGTATTGCGTTTCTTGACCAGAAGGTTTAACTTGAAAGCATTCTCTGAACTAAACACACCGTCATGAAAAAGGTAATTACCGCGCTCGTATTCCTTATTTGCAATAATCCACTCTGGTGTTCACAAGTAGCTATCGGTGTGGACAGTGATAAAATTATCATATGGGAGTATTGGAAATTTGATGAGGGAGTGGAAAATCACGAGATGATGATTTTCAATCCTTCAGGAGAAAAAGTGGATGTTGTTTTAAGAAAGTGGTACCCAAAGGCGGAAAATATGCCTGTCAGAGAATATTTAGCAAGTGATGTATTCCTGAGTATTGATCAACTCAAGCCCAATGATTACAGGTTGTTTGATGATCCTACTTCGAAGATGCGGAAATATTACAGCGGCTTAATTGAAGTGTTGGTTAACGGTGAATTTGCGGGTTTATATGCTCTAATGAGGACGGCCAAACCACCTGTTAACAAAATAGAGGATGGTATAGTCATTAACCAGAGCACAAATATTGGAGAATATTATCCTTATGAAATCATCTACGAGTCACTGCAATTTAAAAGAAATAGGAACCCTGGGGTAAAAGTTCTTTTTCCTCAAGAGCAATTTTTTGGAGCAGGCTTTATGAAAGGTGAAAAGTTTAATCCTGATGAAATTGAGCTAGAAGATATTGCTACCTCCAATGTAGAGATTGTTGCGAAGGAGGAGTTTGATGTTTATTGTGTATCCACTAATCAGGGGGGCTTTTTAGCACTTAGTTTTGTAATTCCAGGAAAAGCATCACCTATACTACAGCGTAACTTTCGATACCAAGCCACGGAGCGAGGAGGGCAAACAATCGCTTTTATCGTTCCCCATTGCGTAAGGTTTGATCGTCGCAGAAAGTATCAATAACATATTCTACCCTGACTTCAAAAGCAGGGAGGTATTTGGTTACCTTTTTTATTCCTATACAATAGAGTCGTAATAAAAGACTTAGAATATGAGAATTGGAGTAATCAATATGCCTGGCAGAAATAGTTACGACGGGCAGAGCCTCAGAACCCGCTTTTTTATCTTGGGCTTACCTTTGTTTCCTACAGGCTGTATCTACAAGATCAGTGACAACCTGGGTATCGATATTCCGCTGCGAGGTAAAGATGTTTTACATGCTTATGCAAAAATCCACTTTGGACTGCTCGGGTTTGGAGGCCTCATGCTTTCGTCTAGTATGCGAGGGTCAAATGTTATGATGAAGTCAGTTCTAATGTTGTTATGTTTGGGGCTGGTCGGTTTTTGTATCTATTCCTGGGTGGCGCACTCCTCCGTTAATGAAGAGGAAGAAGTTCAACGTAAGATTTTCGGAAAGGCATTTTTATACAATATGTCACCAGAGTACCTACCAAACCATGTTCAGAAGTCACTTTTTAACGAGCTGTTGAAAGTTTACTTTGGTAAATTTGCCAAGCTGGATTGGGAGGCAGATGTCAGGCAAAATAATGTGAATAAAGAAAACTATCCACTCCTCTATACTTTGGCGTACTATCAGAAAACGATAGCAACCACACCTGCACACGAGGCTTTGTTTGCAGAAGTAGCAGCGTATCTGGAAAAAGGCAAACAGTTTAAGACGACGACTGCAGCAGCAGCTAATAATCAGGCTGCCACGGCTTCCGCGAGAGCTAATTTTGCTACTCCTGTTACCGAAACCCCGAGGCAAGAACCAAGGGCAGCTTATCAGTCAGCACCCCATACCGCTACAGGTAGGGAGTCAAATGCCAACACTTCTGCCAACACCAAACAGCAAAATGATTCCACTCCTGTGGAAATGAGCTCAAAGGATATTTTTACGCTTCATGATGCCCGGCAAAGTATCGTTAAGCAATTGTTTATGGTAGCTGGATTCTTCCTTTTGGGTTTCATCATTGCTGCAATATTTACGGGAGGTACGGCTGCTTTAGGTATCGTATTCTTGATTTGTTTGACGTTTTATGGCGTCATTTCTGCGGCGGTTTTTTTACCAGGGTACCTGAAGATTGGTCGAGATATTAAAAACCGTAAAAAGATAAGCATCAAGGTTAGAATCCGCGACATGGCCGAAGAATTTGGCACCGCCTACCTTATTTTACAATCCAATCGCTACGGCATCAAAAAACTAACCGCTCCGGCCAAATATTACTCTACCGGACTTTTGAATAAAGAGTTGGAAATTTACGTGGGCAAGGAATCTCACACGCTATTGGAGATTGTCGGGGCACGGTATTAACTTTGTTGCAAAAGCAACCAGCATGTTACGTATTCTCAAAATCGGGGGTAATGTTTTGGCGGACCCTGATGCGTTGGACCAAGCTCTTTCTTTTTTTGCCAGTTTCGAAAGCCCTGCCATTCTGGTGCATGGTGGCGGTCGCGAAGCCAGTGAATTGCTTAAGAAAATGGGCCACGAAGCCAAAATGATAGATGGACGTCGTATTACTGATGCCGAGACCCTGGAAGTGGTGACGATGGTATATGCTGGGTTAATTAATAAAAAACTGGTTGCTCAGCTACAAGCTAAAAACTGCAACGCCCTGGGCGTGAGTGGCGCTGACGGTAACCTCATACAGGCCCATAAGCGCATTGTCAAGGAGATTGATTACGGCTTTGCCGGAGATATTGATGCCATTAATACGGAAGGCTTTATGCGGCTTCTGGAAGGTGGTTTTAGTCCTGTTTGTTGTGCTATTACTCATGATAAGCAGGGCCAGTTATTGAATACCAACGCGGACACTATTGCCTCTAGTGTTGCCGTAGCCCTAGCGGCGGACTACGAGGTCGAATTACAGTATTGTTTTGAAAAGCTAGGCGTACTTATGGATGCGGATGACGATGAAAGTGTGATTGAGCACATTGATCCGAGTAAGTACGAGATGTTGAAAAAAGAAGGGGTTGTACATTCTGGAATGCTGCCTAAGTTAGATAATGCCTTTGCTGCAATAGGGAATGGCGTTAAGGCGGTGTACTTGGGGAATTTAAAAAGCTTGGGCAATGGCAAAGCTACCCGATTGAGTTTGTGAAATAAAAAATAGCATTGCCCAGATAGAGACAATGCTATTGTTAAGTTTGTATTTAGACGCTCTTATTTATTGGCGCTCCCCTCGAAAGGTTCGTCGTACGCGCTTTCCATCGTCATCGTTGTACCAGTAGTCGATACGGATGCGGTTGTAATTGCCGTGTTCTAATTTACAGACTACCGTTAGATTTCGACATCTTCGACTACTACTCCTGTTGACAAAATCACTGACGGCCCAGGAATAGCCCCCTCCGAGTGGTATTCCTACTTCTTCCAAATCACAATCCTCCGGCAGCTTCAATTGAAACAGACGGTTGGAGTCAAATAAATCTGTAACCCAGCCCTGGAAGTTTACCGTGTAGGTATTGTTTTGACTATCGTCATTTGCTCCTGTATATGATCCCCAAATAGGACCATTGGTAAATGTAAGATCTTTGAAATAGATTGATTTGCTTGAAATGGCGTACTCTTCGTCGGTCGTCAAGCAACTATTTTGATCATTGATTTGGGTAGTAAGAGTCGCTTCGATCTCTCCTTCAAACCCTAGAAAACCGATGTCCTGTATTGCCCCCTCAAAGGTTCTCGGATCACTTCCAATTTTCCAGCTATAGGCAGCATAGTCTGCTACATTTTTAGGGCGAAAATAAAAATGAGAATAGGTCAAAGTGGTATCCACCTCGATCGAAAATAAGGAGTCGGTCCAGGTGGTAGAGTCAATCATTACTATTTCGGCATCTGCTGGGTAGACACTCGCACAGGGATCATAATTGGGGCACCAGGGGTAAACATACTCTGTGCAATCGTCATCCTCTTTGCAAGCGGCGAAGAATAACGTAGGAAGGAGGAGGAGCCAAAATAGTTTAGTGAGATGAGGCATGGTTTATTGTTTTTGTACAGGTAAACTAGTGGAAAAAGAGGTGCCAGTGATTTCCAATAGATAGTTTCCCTGAAGTAAATTACTCAGGTTCGCAGTGAGAGGGTGAATTCCAGGAGCGGAAAATTCAAAACCTTCCTGCCAAACCTTTCGCCCTAATATATCATAAAGACTAATTACAAGTGGTTGTTGTGTCCACTCAGCGGGGATTTCAAGATTTAAGTTTTCTTGAAACGGATTAGGAAAGACGTTCCAGGAAAATTTGTCATCATTATTGTTCTGTTCTTCTTCTGTCCACCAAGCAGAGCGTCCGAGCTCTGGATTATAAGTGTTCGTACAAAATTGAATTAGCTCTTGATCTGCGACGGGCTGGTCAACAGGAGGATCGCAGAGTGCAAAAATTTGGTCAGGAGTAAGTCCACTGTATGGATTTTGAGGAAAAGTAACATTACCCAATTGATCTATTTCTCCTTTGTATCGAGCACTGAAGACAATCTCTTCCCCTGTCCCAGGTGAATTGTCCAGGACGGCAACGATCTGTAGCTCTGGTGTGTAGCATCTTTCATCCGTCTCTGTCCAAGTACTACCATTACCTAAATCAATCTCATAAACGGTTAGCTCATCAAGTTCCAAAGGGTAATTTTCCAGGCAGGTGAGATTCAAAACAGGCGTGGAGATAATATGTTGAGAATTACAGCTCGCAAGTACCAATGATCCCATCAGACGGACAGGGCTATTAGATATTCCTGCAAGCACATTGATATGATATTTGAGATCACCAGCATAACGGTAAGACGCAGTGTGAGTTGTTGTTTCTGTGCCATTTTTGACTTCTGTTACTATTTTTGTGGCTCTTTCTATAACAGGAGACTCTAGTACTGTGAATACTCCCAGCGGGTTGTCATATATCGGGCGATGCGCACTAGGGTTACGAGGGTCATAAAAGGCTCCTGGCGCATAGAAAAAATAAGGGTTGTAGTTGTCATCGTCTACAAATGTACCATTGCCCGTGAAATTAAAATTATGATTGTACCCCGTTAATTTTGGCGAACCAGCAGAAAAACCTTTACCTACAACGAAGCCTAAAAGTTTAGCGGATAAACCTGCTGATGGAAACCAGCTTGGTATCTTAGAAGCTAGAACTTCGGCTAGAGTATTGTTGTCTGTAATTGTGTCTACAATATCCATGTAGTCATTCAAGTCTTTATAGGTCTTGTAGCCAGATTGAGCAGTTCCAAATAAACCATTCGCGTATTCTAATGCTGTTCCTATATAAGATCCACTAGATGTACCAGGACTGTAAAGCGCTTTTGAGTATCCCGTTCCTTCTATTTCGAATAATAGCTCGCTAGCATCAGACAAGATTGGTCGGGTAACAAAAGCACTAGAAGCTTGACAGACACAGGGATCGTAACTGGCAATGGTCTCTAATAAATACCAGGTAGAGTTAGCCTCGCCACTATTGAGTTGAGTAACTCCATCTTGGCCTCTTGTTACATCAAAATTATCTAATGTATTTGCTGGAATATTTAAATTTTCAAAGACTGCATTTACTTGATCTAAGGCACCAGCCGCTAAACTGTGTCTAAAAGTGATGAGCACATTGTCTGCTGCATCACCATTGTTGGGCTCCAGGTAGAAGAAAATCCTGATTCTACCATCGTAGCGATTATATAATGCAAAGGAAGGTTCTTCGACTGGAAAGTTTTGCGTCCCTAGGTTATGGTATAAAAGTTCCCATCCGTCTGCGGGTTCATAGTCGTTTGCTTCACCCGGGTGGATAGCTAAATGTGCCGTATTTGTAAAAAAAAACTTCAAACGGCGACTGCACAATTCGTTCAGAAGAAGAGGAAGAATTACCTGGATAAAAATTTATGTAATAATTGGGAGTCCGCCAGTCCCAAATCCCTACAGTAGAACCTAGTTGAGTATAACCTCGACAAGGCGTTTCAATAACTCGATCATAAATTGGTATGTCTAATTCTACTTGGGCACTAAGCCAATTGTTGGAAATGAAAAAATATAAAATAAGAAACGAAGTTACCTTATAGGCAAGAGAGTATTGCTTTTGCATAATTTCAGGTTGAGCGCTAAATGAATAAATAATTCGCTTGTAATTTAAATTATTTTTTTTAGAAAACAAAATTTAAATTCAAAAAACAATACATTTGTGCTGCGTTCTTTTCGTGAAAAAGAAATTTGCTGCCATCAAATTTGGCAGTTACGGTCACAGCAGTACTGTTTGTTTTGGTATTCGGACTGATCTGGATTCCTTGCGGATAAGACATAAGACACATAAATTACTCAGAGAGACAACTTATTAAGATCCTGGGACCGAGGAACGAAGGCATGCCCCCAATAGTCGCAAATATGAGGGGAGATAATTTTGTTGTGAAAAACTTGTGTGAAAAATAGTGTATTAATAAAATAAACCTTATTTTTGCGTCGCTTTTTAACAAAGCAGTAAGCTGAAAAGATCAGTTTACTAGATATTTATTGCGGGTGTGATGAAATTGGTAGACATGCTAGATTTAGGATCTAGTGCTTAACGGCGTGTGGGTTCAAGTCCCTCCACCCGCACACATTTTTAGAAGAGCAGAATTTAGCTCTTTAATATAAGGTATATCGAGAAGGATGGAGTGAGTGTTCGCTGCCATCCTTTTTTTGTCCGGTATTTAATCAAAAGGTACGGGGCACAATGAATAACGATCGTTGACACAACTGTAGGTCTATTTAAGTTGTTGGTCAGTAACGAACGATCAAATTTTTGCAAAACATATTTGTCTAATATTCTATGGCTACTATTGCACGAGAGGATATCGATGCTTTGAACGTTGCCCTTACGGTAACTGTTGCAAAGGATGATTATTTAGCTGATTTTCAGAAAGAACTTAAACGTTACCGCAAACAGGCTTCGCTAAAGGGGTTCCGCAAAGGAAACATCCCAATGTCGGTGGTACGGAAGATGTTTGGCCGCAGCATTCTGGCAGAAGTTGTCAATAAGGAGTTGCAGGAAGAAATGTCTAAGTTTCTTTATGANGAGGAGGCTGAAATAGACTTTTTAGGACAACCAATTCCTTCTGAAGACCAGGAAGAGTTTGAATTCAGCGTATCGAACCTTGATGATTACGTTTTCAAGTTTGACCTTGGACTAGCTCCGCAATTTGAATTGCAGGGACTTGGCAACGAGGAAACGCTGGAGAAGCTTGTCGTAGAACCTGCAGCGGATAAACTAGACGAAGAGTTATTAAACCTTCGCCGTCGTTTCGGCGTGTCTGAAGAAGTAGAAGACGCAGTAGCTGAACGCGATATCATTACCCTCAAGGCAGTAGAACTAGACGGGGAGAAGCCTAAAGAAGATGGTATTGAGCACGAATTTACCCTCTTCATTGAGAATATAACCGATGATGCCAGAGAAGCTTTCCTTGGAAAGAAAATCGGCGACAGTGCGGTGCTTGATGTATTTAACCTCGAAGCTAATACTACAGTAGACCACGTACGTAAGTACCTCCTCGGTTTAGCTGAAGATGATGACCGTGAGGTTTCCGAAGCATTTTCTTTAACGATAGACAAGATCAGCCGCCATACGCTTGCTGAGTTGGATGAAGATTTCTACAAGCAAGCTTTTGGTGAAGGCGATGTGAGCAACGAAAAGGAAGCACTCGCGAAAATTCAGGAAGATTACCGCGGACATTTTGAGGGACAGACCAACGCATTGCTATTCCGTAATGTGCAGGAGCTTTTGATGGAAAAGAACCCATTGGAATTTCCAGAAACATTCCTTAAGCGTTGGTTGGTAACCTCTAACGAAAAGAATACACCAGAAAACGTTGAAGCTGGCTTAGATGGTTTCCTAAAAGGACTACAGTGGACCCTGCTTCGGGAGAAACTGATCAAACAGCTAGAGTTGGATGTAACCGCAGAGGAAGTAAAAGAAAGCTTTGCCAAGCAAGTCATGGGCTATTTTGGCGGCCAGCGCCCCGAGTGGTTGAACGAAGAGATGATTAGTGGCATGGTTGATCGGATGATGAACGAAGAGAAAAACGTTCGTGAAAAGTTCGATGAACTGATGAACGATAAACTCAGCATCCGCTTGCAAGAAGAATTCACCTTGACTGACAAGGTGATTACTCCTGAAGAGTTACAAGAAATTGTAGCAAAAATTCAGGCGGAAAACGAGGCGCAGAACCCCCTTCTTGAAGAAGAAGAATAAGCCAAGTCAACCTCCCGGGCTGCTTGTTGTTAATATGAAGTAATCAAAATTAACCTACATGTTTCATAAGAATGAATTCATGAAGTATGCTACCCAACATTTGGGTATGAGTAGCATGCATCTGGAAAAATATGCTGAGAAGTCAGGCCCGGTTATGGCTCCTAATATTCAAGGGTTTACCCCTAATGTTATTGAGGAACGCCAGATGAATATCGTAGGTCTGGACGTATTTAGCCGCCTGATGATGGACCGTATTATCTTTATGGGAGTACCTGTAAACGATTACGTAGCCAACGTTATCCAGGCACAGTTGCTTTTCCTAGAGTCTACTGACCCTAAGCGCGATGTGCAGATGTTCATCAATAGCCCTGGTGGCTCGGTGATTTCTGGTTTGGGTATTTACGATACGATGCAGTACGTAGCACCAGACGTAGGCACCATTTGTACCGGCTTGGCTGCTTCTATGGGAGCAGTATTACTTGCTGCAGGTACCAAAGGTAAGCGTACTTGTTTGGCACACAGCCGGGTGATGATTCACCAGCCACTAGGTGGCATGCAAGGCCAGGTTTCTGATATGGAAATCAGCTACAAGCTCATCAAGCAAATGCAGAAAGAGCTTTATGATATCCTTGCTCACCACACCGGACAGGATTACGATACGATCGAGAAAGATTGTGATCGTGATAACTGGATGGTTGCCGGTGAAGCCAAAGCTTATGGCTTGGTGGACGAAGTACTCGACCGCAACAGCTCACGCGAAGCCGCAGAGGAGAAATAACCCCAAAGGCTGGACAAGAACCCACATTATGAGTATCTTTATAGAACTACCTAATGTGGGTTCTTTTTTTGTAAAAAGAACAGTATCAAAATATAGTTATGCGTCGTACCAAACAAAATTACCGTTGCTCCTTCTGTGGCCGGGATAAATCGGAAGCGATGATCCTGATCGCTGGTATTGAAGGACATATTTGTGAAGTTTGTGTAGAGCAGGCTGGTGAGATTGTTCAAGAAGAACTATATGGCGGCGCGAACCCTAATGGCTCGACGGAAGGCAAACCAGGTGAAGCGCCAGCTTTTAGCAGTAAGATCAATTATAAACCACAGGAAATCAAGCAACGCCTCGATGAGTATATCATTGGCCAGGATGATGCTAAGAAAGTACTATCAGTAGCAGTATACAATCATTACAAGCGCTTGGCTCAGCCGGTAGCGGAAGATGAGGTTGAAATTGAAAAAAGCAATATTGTTTTCGTTGGTCGTACTGGTACAGGTAAGACCTTGTTAGCAAAGACAATTGCCCGTTTGCTAAATGTTCCTTTTGCTATTGTTGATGCAACGGTATTTACCGAAGCAGGCTACGTTGGCGAAGATGTAGAAAGTATTCTCAGCCGCCTGCTACAGGTGTGTGATTATGATGTTTCTGCTGCAGAGCGTGGCATTGTATATATTGATGAGATCGATAAGGTCGCTCGCAAGTCAGACAATCCTAGTATCACTCGTGATGTGTCAGGAGAAGGCGTTCAGCAGGCTTTGCTGAAGATGCTGGAAGGTACCGATGTGAATGTTCCGCCACAAGGAGGCCGTAAGCACCCTGAGCAGAAGCTGGTGAAAATCAATACCAGTAATATTCTCNTTGTATGTGGTGGAGCGTTTGATGGTATTGAAAAAGTGATCAGCCGCCGCTTAAATACCCAGGTAATTGGCTACCGAGGCGAGACCAAAGAAAAGATAGATCGGGAAAATATGTTGAGCTATGTCAACCACCAAGACTTAAAGTCTTTTGGATTGATTCCCGAATTATTAGGCCGTTTGCCAGTACTAACTTACCTCGACCCGCTGGATCAGGAGTCTTTGGTTCGAATCCTGACAGAGCCGAAAAATTCCCTGCTACGTCAGTATAAGAAATTGTTTGAATTGGAAGGTATTGAACTGTCCTTCACCGAAGATGCAATTCATCTTATTGCTGAAAAAGCACTGGAGTTTAAACTCGGTGCTCGTGGCTTGCGGTCTATTTGCGAAGCTATTATGACCGACGCCATGTTTGAACTGCCAGGGCAAAAGGAGATTACGACTTTCGAGATTACCGCAGCTTATGCAGATGAGAAGTTAGGTAGATCAAAATTGAGTAGGTTGAAAGCTGCTTAATAAAAGTTCTAAAATTGATATAACTCGCAGGTGTAGAATAACCACTTGCGATAAAAGGAAAACCTCCGTACTTAGCTAAGTGCAGAGGTTTTTTTTGAAGTTGGGGTTCTATTAGAAGGCAGAATAAAAAAACCGAACACTAAGGGGAAGTGTTCGGTTTTGGTACCCTAAAACTCAGATGCCCCGTCTTCACGGAGAATCTAAAAAACCGTGTAATTTTTCAGGATACTATGATCCTGTTTTCATGTGAATGTGATTTCCTTATCCTTAATAACAACTCAAAGATAAGGGAGTAATTAGCGAGATTCCAGATGATATTATGTATTAACGTTGTGTCTTAATTTGTAGGTAAAGGTTTGTTTTTTGTTGTAGTAAATTGATAGTTAGTGTTTTGTGGTGTTTTTGTGGTTGTGTTTTGTTATAATTTTATATATCTGATTTTGACTACGCTAGTATCACCTTGGGCATTGTTTCGCTAGAAAATCCTTCTGTTGAGCATTTACAGCCTCTTCATTACGTCTCAAGTATCTTACTCATTGGGGGGATAAGGCCAGCGGATAGCAACCCTTTTTCGCTATTGCTTTTGCGGAGGAGGTGTTACTAAAACTAAAATATGCATTATACCTGGTATAGGTAAGGCCTATTTTTTTTCTGAAACAAGTCTATAATGCTATGCTTTCTCTTCAATTAAAAGCCGGAATATGCTTTGGGGTATTCTTCTTCGTCTCTTTGGTTGCCAATAGTCAAACGACACTTTTTTTACAGGATACGCTCCTGTTCAAAGGTTCTCTAACCTACTCCGGTTCAAGGTCCAATTTGGCTATTACGGATTTTGAATTCAACCTGGATACTTTTTCTTCTGGACGTATTACGAATATTCATAGCCTGGAAATTCACAATCTTTTGCGGGGTGAAATAGCGGAAGCAATGGTTTGCCGCCCCATCTATTATGCACAATTGCGCCACCAAGGCCATGATTATCTTGTTGTGGATAATGACGGAGATGCTGTTTTTCAACAGTATGATATTTATCCTTTGCCTTTTCTTGATCCTCTTTTGCTACAATTTCATCCTTTTGGAGACGAGGATGCCGCCGCTATCATTGACCTTTCGGTAAAGATCAAGTTTGATGGAGGCAACATCTATTTTAGTCCGTATCAGCTGTATACCAGTACCATTCAGATAGAAGGTGCTAGCTATGATGTAACGGTCTGGCCTTTCTTGCCGGAGGTGAAGATCAAAGTTGGTGGCGAAGGTGATTTTAAGTTGCTCAGTGCTGAAAACAACTATTACAAAGAGCACGAAGTATTTGCTTTAGCCGGACGCAGGTTCAAGTTCTCAGCGTTTGATTACCACCAAAAAACAATTCAATTGGAAGAATTGGCTAAGGACGAACCGCTTTACGGTTACAAAACAGGCACCTTTTTTTATGAATGGGTAGAAACAGATAACACCAGCATCAATTGGGACAGCCTCGGGATAGACCGAACGATTCCTCACTTGGTTTACTTCGGTGCAAAGTGGTGTGGCGCATGCCAAGAGGAGCTTCCAAAACTTCAAAGTCTCTATCCGCTTTTACAGCGAAATGGGATGGACATGGTCAGCGTGACGGCACAACACCGAGAGTCGGACGCAGAAATTATGGCCTACACCTCCGAGCGAGAAATCCCAGGAATCTCCGTCGTTGAAAGCATGGACGGGATCAACACCCTAATTCGATATTTAGAGGTGGATAGGTACCCTACCTATGTTTTTATTGCACCTATTACGGGTGAGATTTTATACCGGTCGGATAGTTCAGAGATGGAGCTGCATGAGTTTTTGTATGAGTTTTTGAAGTGAAAAACCCCAAATTTGGAGACTTTCTCCCTGGATATTGGCCTCATTAGAAATTTTACCTACTTACTCTTGGGGGGCATCTATACAATTCCATTAATTTTGGGTGGATTTGGGACAGCACAGAAATAAATTAGCATCATCAAACAACATCAGGAAAATGCAAAAGCTTACGACTATGCTTTTGTTGCTTATGACGGTATGCCTAACGCTCAATGGCCTCACCGCACAGAATATAGCAGCAACTACAACACCACTCAGCCAGGTAGAACAGTTAAAACTACCAGCACTGGATAACGAAGAATTACTACAAGCGGAAGAGGTTCGTCGTGGTCCTGGTGTGGCGCCACGCTTTGCCGAGACCATGGAAGTGGATGTTTCGCCTACGACGCATGGTACTTGGGAAATCAATAAAGGTACTGCCGTCTGGCGGCTACGTGTACCTTCGCCAGGAGCCAAGTCAATCAATTTTGGTTTCGACCAATTTCGTATGCCTCAAGGCGGGCAACTGATGTTGTATACCCCGGATGGTGCGCTCGTACAAGGGCCTTTCACGCCAGCTGATAATGAAGAACATGAAGAATTATGGACGCCAGTTATCCCAGGTGACGAATTGGTCATCGAGGTAAGCCTGCCAGTGGCTCGCCAAAGTGAGCTACGCCTTCATTTGAAATCGGTAAATCACGACTTTTTGGGCTTTGGTGATATTGCCAGCAGCGTACTTTCCGGTTCTTGTAACCTGGATGTCGTTTGTGGTGCTGCCGATGGTTGGGGTATTGTGGATCAGTACCGTGATATTATCCAATCGGTAGCGGTGATGGGCTTCAATGGAAACACGTTTTGCACGGGTTTTCTGGTGAATAATGCCAGCCAGGATTGTACGCCCTTTTTTATGACGGCCAACCACTGTGGGGTCAATAATGGCAATGCGCCAAGTTTGGTGGTTTACTGGAATTACATCAACAGTGTTTGTCGCCAGCCGGGAACAGGAGCTAGTGGAGGAGCAGGAAACGGCTCTTTGGCAGATTTTAATTCAGGTTCTATTTTTCGCGCATCTTATGGCCCATCAGATATGACCTTGGTGGAATTGGATGACCCTGTTTCGGAAACAGCCAATGCCTGGTTTGCAGGGTGGGATGCTCGCGAAGTAATTGCAGCAGATACCATCATTGGCATTCACCACCCCAGTACCGATGAAAAGCGGATCAGTTTTGAATTTGATGGTGTTTATTCAGGCTTTTATCCAGGAGATAACCCTGATGCTGCGGGCAACCACCTGATTATCGAAGATTGGGACATCGGTACGACAGAGGGCGGTTCTTCCGGCTCGCCGATTTTTAACGCAAACAAACAAGTCATTGGCCAATTGCATGGTGGTGATGCTTCTTGTAATAATGATGCTTATGATAGCTACGGTTGGTTGTTTTTCTCCTGGGAAGGAGGGGGGACGCCCAGTACTCGCCTGCGTGATTGGCTGGATCCAGATAATACCGGTGTACTTCAAATTTCAGGACGATCACAAGTACAGTGTAGCTTTTTTGCAAGTGCAGACCCCGTTCAGCAAACTTTATGTGCGCCTTCCTTTGCGACCTATGATATCAGCGTTAATGAAGGATTTTCTGGGCCGGTGACCCTTTCTTTAGTCAATCTCCCTACAGGCTTGACCGTTGTATTTGACCAAGCTGTAGTAAACCCAGGTGAAGGCACCCAGATGACGGTTATGGGCACAGGGAACCTTGCCGAGGGAAATTACAGTTTTATGCTTAATGGCACAGATGGCACCAATGAGAGTAACCAAGAACTAAGCCTTGATATTTTGGTGGGAACACCTGATCCTGCAACTTTATTGAGTCCGGCAGACATGGCCGTTGACCAGTTCGCAGGCCTGACGCTTTCCTGGTCTGCGGAAGCAATGGTCGATAGTTACGATGTAGAAATTGCCACAGATCTGGCTTTTTCAGATGTCATTGCCACAGGGATGAACTTGGAGGAGACTACTTTTCAGACCCCAAGTCTGGATGTTCTAACGGTTTACTATTGGCGGGTACGCTCGAATAATCTTTGTGGTACAGGTGAATGGTCTGTGCCGTTTCAGTTTACCACCTTTGACCTGACTTGCACGTCTACCTCTGCTTCGACCAAAGGCGTTACGATTGGTCCTAATGCGGGGACGGTCACCACTTCTACCGTGACCATTAATCAGCCTGGTTTCATTGTCGATGTAAGCTTAATTAATCTTAGTAGCGATCATACTTGGATGGGTGACCTTGATGCCACGCTCACTTCACCGACAGGAACAGTCATTAATTTATTCAATCGTCCTGGGTGTAACCGAGGAGGGATATTTGCCAGTTTTTATGATGATGCAATGGCAACGTCGAATGATTTTGAGAATACCTGTTCCCAAGAAGTCATAGCCATTGAAGGCGATTTTCAACCCGCTCAGCCTTTCAGTACCTTTTCTGGTGAATTAGCAACAGGCGAATGGACATTGACAATTACTGATTATGCTAATGCGGACGGTGGTGCTTTGCTAGGGTGGAGCTTGGAGGTTTGTACGGAGATACCTTCTGAAGTTGTTTTGATTCCTTCTGTAAATGAATTGAGTACCTGTGATGATTCCGTGGTACTAGAACTTACCTTAGGTAACGGCTTCGCTGGCCCTGTAACACTTAGCGCTACGAACCTGCCAGGTGGAGCAACAGCTGATTTTGAAACAAACCCGGCAATGCCTGGTAGTACCATCATGGTGACCTTCAACAACCTAACTGGCGGTAATTTTAATGTCACTCTGGAGGGCACTGATGGCACGAGTGATGCTAGCGAAGGCATTATGCTTACTGTTTTTGATGGTGTGCCTGCTGGGGCAACCTTGCTTACGCCAGCAGATATGGCTATTGATGAATATCCGAATGTATTGCTTTCCTGGATGCCAGAACCACTGGCGGTGAACTATGATGTAGAAATTGCTACTGATCCTGACTTTGCCAATGTCATTGCTACAGGAACAAACCTTACAGAAGCCTCTTTTCTTACCCCTACGCTAGACGTTCTTACGAATTACTACTGGCGTGTACGTTACACCAATTTGTGTGGAGAAGGAGAGTGGTCAGAAGCTTTCCAATTCACCACAATAGCGGTCAATTGTGCGATCAGTACAGCTTCTACCAAAGGGATTACTATTGGTCCGGATAACGGTACGGTCACCACTTCTGCCTTGATGATCAATCAAACAGGAGTAATCCAGGATGTGAGCCTCACCAACCTTAGTAGTAACCATACTTGGATGGGTGACCTTAATGCGACCCTGACTTCACCTTCCGGGACGGTCATCGATTTGTTTAATCGACCTAGTTGTAACCAAGAAGGGATATTTGCCAGTTTTTCTGATGACGCAACAGTAACGGCTGCCGAATTTCAAGGAACCTGTGAAACTGAGGGTACAGCCATTGAGGGCGAGTTTCAGCCAGCAGAACCCTTCAGTATTTTTGCCGGAGAAGAAGCCAACGGCCTCTGGATACTGACTATTGTTGACAACGCTAATCAGGATGGTGGCAATTTATTGGGTTGGAACCTGGAAATTTGTACGTTGGCCCCTGCGAATGTTGTACTGACTCCTTCCGAGGATGAACTAAGTACTTGTAGTGGTAGTTTCGCAATAGTTGAGCTTACTGTAGGTTCAGGTTTCGCTGGCCCCGTAACGCTCAGCGCAAGTAACCTGCCTGGAGGTGCGACGGCTGATTTTGAAACGAATCCAGTGATGCCTGGGGCCACGGTAAATGTAACTTTCAATAACCTTACAAGCAGTGGCAATTTTAATATCGAACTGCAAGGTACTGATGGTGCAGAGACAGCAACAACGATACTGGGACTTGAAATACGGAGTACCCCAGGAGCGCCTGTATTGAATACCCCTGCTGACGGTGCCACAGATATCAATCTGGCGACACTGATGCAGTGGACACCATTGGTAGACGCAACAGACTACCTGTTGACCTTATCCACCAGCCCTGATTTAAGTGACCCGATACTGGTCTTTCCAGCCCTCAATCCAACGGTTCAACCGGGTGGGTTACTGTACAATACTACTTACTATTGGCAAGTCGTAGGTAATAACGATTGTGGTGCAGGAACTCCCAGCCCTATTTTTAGTTTCACTACCAGTCCGGACATCTCCGTTAGTGCTAGCCCATCTACTTTGAACAGTTGTTTGACGGATCAAACAACGGCGGTATTTACCCTTGGTGAAGGCCTTGGAGATGAGCATGCCGTGACTATTATTGCTATGCCTGCTACCGATTTTAACGGGTTTAGCTCCAGCTTTTCTACCGCTACTCGGGAGTTGAGCCTCGTATGGGATAACTTTCTTGGAGTAACTCCAGGGACTTACGTGCTTTCGGTAACCATTACGGGTGAAGGCTACAGTAATGTTGGTCAGGTAACCATCAATGTAGAAACGGCACCGTCGCTGTCTGTGCCACAGTTACCTGGAAATACAGCGGAACTACCAGGAGATGATCCTGTAGATTTTTCTTGGGCAGCAGTAGATGGTGCAGATAGCTATCGGCTGGAAATTGCCACGGATGATACCTTCATAGATGTAATTTTGGCAGAAACAGTTAACGGCACAAGTTATACTGCCGACTTAGCGCCAGGTCAATACTATTGGCGAGTTGCGACGATCAATGATTGTGGAGAATCCATCTCTGGGTTCTTTATCTTTACAGTTATGGAGAGCAATGCGGTCCTGGAACTGGCCGGCACACGCCTGGAGGTTTGGCCTAATCCAACAACTGGCCCTGTACAAATTTCCCTTACCGGTGAACTTGCGAATGACCTCTTTGTTGAGGTTTTCAGTGTACATGGACAACAGTTGAGGCATGAGCGCCTATCTGCTCGTACTGGTGTTCAGCAACTGGATTTAGGCAACCTGCCAGCAGGTGCTTATTTACTTCGTTTAAAAAGTGGCACTGCACAAAAAACAGTAAGAATACTGGTGCAGTAGTTTTAAATATGCATTAAAATACAAAAGAACAGTTTACTGTTTTATGCTCACTGCCTTTATGCTTGTTGTTCCTAGATAAGCAACTCCCAAGGCAGTGAGCTTTTTTTATGCGTTTTAGAGAGTCTTCCTTTTCTTCTTGCGACAAAAGTTGTTAGAGCACCTCCATTATTACGATATTGCTTATCGAAATTGCCGATTAGATAATGAATACTGAACCTATGTATCGCCGTATCCTGTTTTTCGTTTTGCTGGGTTTGTTTGTAAATACTTTCCTTACTGCGCAAACGTCGCTGCAAGCACGGATTGACGAATGGGTAGCTGATGATTATTTTACGCACACAAGTGTAGGCGTTGCGGTTGCGGATGCTGCTACGGGAGAATTGTTGGCAGGGTATGATAGTGAAAGAAGCCTCATCCCGGCCTCCAACTTGAAGTTACTAACGACAGCCTCGGCCTTGAAAATACTGGGCCCTGATTACCAATTTGAAACACAGTTGGCTTACGATGGATATGTGGATGCAGAGGGCGTGCTTAGCGGCAATCTGTACCTCATCGGTAGTGGTGATCCCAGTTTGGGGTCGCCAGATATGGAAGGAATCCCTGGCTTGGAAGCGCTGCTGGAACGTTTCAGTTTGGCGGTACAGCAAGCAGGCATTCGGCAGATTACCGGCAGAGTGATTACGGATGAACGCGCTTTTAGTTCTGCCGCAAACGGTAGTCACTGGCAATGGTTGGATATGGGGAATTATTATGGCTGTGGGGCTTTTGGCCTTAATCTACATGATAATTTATACTACCTGTGTTTTCAGCAACGTGGCCAGCTAGGTACTGTTCCTCCCGTAGCAAGTATCTCGCCGGATATTCCCGGATTACAATTTACTAGCGAGGTGAAAAGTGCAAGCCGTGGATCGGGCGACAATGCTTACATATACGGAGCTCCCTATACCTATCAGCGCCACCTGCGGGGCACTATTCCGGTAGGAAGTGGCTCGTTTACCATCAAAGGAGCTATACCTGATCCTCCTTTATTTGCGGCTCAGCAATTGCAGCGCACATTGGAGTCTGTAGGGATTTTGTGTTTGCGGCCACCAGCGACCGCTCGCAGCCTAGGGGATGCCTTGCCAGCGCTAGGGGAACCCAAGGTGTTGTACACGCATAAAAGCCCGCCCTTACAGCATATCGCGGATCGTACGAATATGGAAAGCGTCAATTTATACGCGGAAGCCTTGCTACGGGCTATTGGCAGAAAGGCGAACGGAGAAGGTAGTGCAGAGGCTGGCTTGGAGGCCATCAAAACGTATTGGGAAGGCCGTGGACTTGATCTTGGCGGAGTGTTGCTTTATGATGGCTCAGGGATGGCACCAAGGAATGTGCTGCCGCCAGCATTTTTCTGTGATCTGCTTAGTGCCATGTATCAGGATGAGGATATTCAGCAAGTTTTTTGGGAAAGCCTTCCTTTGGCGGGGCGCTCGGGTAGCCTGAAAAACAGCCTCAAAGGCACAGCAGCTGAAGGTAAATTGCGTGCCAAAAGTGGTTCGTTGGAGCGGGTAAGAGCCTATTCCGGTTATGTGACCAATCGCTCAGGTAAGGTTTTGGCATTTAGTGTTTTGTTAAATAATTACCAAGGTAGTGGTGGTGATGCTCGCCGAAAGCTACTGGCCATAATGGCTCGTTTAGCGGAATAATTACCTTCTCTGTCATTTTTTGTGTTTAGAGTCAAGCGAAAACAAAAATCACGTTCCTTACCAGTCACTTACGATTTTTGCTTTAGCTTGACCACAAAAATTGTCAGAGAATCAATAATTGTTGAAAAATGAACGAAAGAAACAAAGGCTTAATCGCGGTTCTGTTGGCGGCATTGGTATGGAGTAGTGCCGGGCTTTTTATCAAATGGCTACCCCAAGAAGCGTTTACAATCCTGTGTGTTCGGGCGCTGTATACGATGGTGGTTTTTTTCGCAATTTACCGTAAGAAGGTCTTTACTTTCAACTGGCTGACCCTATGGAATAGTCTTTTTTATGCGGCACTGCTCGTCTGTTTTGTTACGGCCACCAAACTTACAACTGCGGCAAATGCCATCTTCCTACAGTATACAGGAGTAGCCTACGTACTGCTGCTAGAACCCTTGCTGTTTAAGCAGAAATACCAGCGCATCAACATCATTACGACGATCCTCTGTTTTCTAGGAATGAGCCTCTTCTTTATGGAAGGGCTGGATGTATCGGGCGGTTTGGGCTTGCTCATTGCAGCCTTGTCGGGCGTGGCGTACGCAGGGTTCATGCTTGGGCAACGATCCAATCCTCATGAATACCATGTATCCGCCGTTTTCTGGGGGAATTTCCTGGTAGTATTGGTTGGTCTACCTAGCTTGATGGCTGCAGAAACGTTTACGGGTTCCGAGCATCTCATGCTAGCCTATCTCGGATTGATCCAAATGGGCCTGGGCTATTTATTGTTCACCTATGGCCTCAAGCGTACCACTGCCACAGAAGCGAGCCTACTCACCATGATCGAGCCGCTATTTAATCCCGTATGGGTCGCCATCGGTTTTGGCGAACGCCCAAGTGCAATGGCCATTATTGGCGGCCTCATTATCGTCGCAGCACTGATTTTTAGAATCCTGGTGCTGAAGCGCGTGAAACGGGTGAGGAGGGTAGTGAAGTGATGGGGCACAATCAAAAGACATACAATCTGAAATTCAGTAAAATTGAAGAGGCTTTCCTATGAATGAACCAATGTTCTTTCCAACACAAGCATTATTCAGAGAATGGTTAGCTAAGAACCATGACAAAGAGACAGCGCTATTTGTTGGTTTTTATAAAGTAAAAAGTGGGTATCCAAGTATGACTTGGTCGCAATCAGTTGATCAAGCGCTTTGTTTTGGTTGGATTGATGGTGTACGGAAGTCTATAGACGAACATTCTTATCAAATCCGATTTACGCCACGAAAAAAAACAAGTGTTTGGAGCCCTGTCAATTTAGAGAAAATTAAAAATTTAACGAAGGAGGGATTAATGCAACCAGCTGGAATTGAAGTTTTTAAAAACAGAGCTGAAAGTAAACCTTACGATTATGCCTTCAGGCAAAAAGAGCTAAACTTGCCAAGTGATTTTGAAGATGCGTTTAAGAAAAACGCAAAAGCTTGGGCGTATTTTGAATCCCTTGCGCCATCGTATAAGAAGCATTCGATACACTGGGTAATTTCTGCGGTACAAGAAAAGACTAAAATAAAGCGGCTTAAAGAATTAATTGCTTCGAGTGAATTAGGTACAAACAAATGGAAAGATAGTAAGTACAAGAAAAAGAATAAAAAAGCAAAGTGATAAAGCAAAGATAGAGAACAAGGAAACCTTATGGATGTATATCCGGTAAGCCTATACCATTTTTTGTGCTCTCCCCCTTTAGCCCAAAAACAACCGTGAGGATCGACTTCGACAATTGCTAAAGCTTGCGACAAATGCGGCAATTTGCCTGGGGTATCATAGTGCTGCCATTTTCTTCTTGTTCGCATACAGCATACACTAAGAAAACCCAAGCGTCTTCCTCACTCTGTCTAAAACCTTCACTGCCGTTTCGCGTGCGCGGTCCTCGCCGATACTCAATAGCCTATCTACTTCGTCCAGGTTATTCATGTAGTAATCGTATTGCTCACGCTCCTTTTCAAACTTGGTCCATAGTAGTTCAAATAGGGCTGTTTTGGCGTGACCATAACCATAGTTGCCAGCACGGTAATTCGCGGCCATTTCTTCGATCTGCTCCGGAGAGGCTACGGTTGCATACAGTTGGAAGACGTTGCAAGTGTCGGGGTCTTTAGGGTCTTCTAGTGCTTTGGTATCTGTCACAATTTTCATTACATCTTTTTTAAGCTGCTTTTTGGGCTTGAAAATATCGATGTAATTATTGTAGGATTTGCTCATCTTTTGGCCATCCGTTCCGGGGATGATCATTACCTTTTCGTCCAGTTTAATTTCTGGAATGACAAACAATTCTGTCTTGTAGTGGTGATTGATTCTTCGTGCCAATTCACGCGTGATCTCAAGGTGCTGTTTCTGATCTTTACCAACAGGAACCACCTCTGCATCGTACAGCAAAATATCTGATGACATCAATACAGGGTACAAAAACAGGCCCGCATTCACATCTTCTAACCGATCTGCCTTGTCTTTGAATGAGTGCGCTAGACTTAAGCGCGAAAAAGGCATAAAGCAGCTCGTGTACCAGGTCAATTCACAAACCTGAGGAATCCGAGATTGGCGATAGAAGAAGTTGGAATCCGTATCAAAACCAAAGGCAAGCCACGCTGCGGCTACGGAGTAGACGTTGTTTTTGCGATCTTCAGCGTCTTTTATCGTGGTAAGGGAATGCAAGTCGGCTATGAAAAAGAAACACTCATTGTCCGCCTTTTTCGATAATTCAACAGCTGGAAGAATAGCTCCTAGAACATTTCCTAAATGAGGTTTCCCTGAACTTTGAATACCTGTTAAAATCCTTTTCATTTCGTGTTTTTTACTTTACCCGTTAGGGAGCACACTTTATTTTCTGTGCAATGCTAAGGGTAAGTAGATAGATGTTTTATAGCTATATTAATACCAGTTAGCCTGAAATAATTCCCGTAATGGAGGTAAAAGCTACTGGAAAATTAAAATGGGATGCTAATGTACAGTTTTTGAGCAGCTGTTTCTTCAAAAAGGCAAATTCCCTATGTCTACATTGCCCCCTGTGAGGATAATGCCTACTGTTTTGCCCTTAAAAATCTCTGGATAAGAAAATACTGCTGCCAGAGGGACGGCACAACTGGGTTCGATGATAATCTTCATACGTTCCCATACCTGCCGCATGGCATGAACGATGGCCTCTTCTTCTACTCTCAGGATATCAGTGACATGCTCCTTGATAATGGCGAAGGTTTTTTCACTGAGGGGCGTACGTAAGCCATCGGCAACCGTATTGGTGGTCGCATTGCGTTCTATCTTGCCACTGTGGAATGACCGGTAAGCGTCGTCAACCTCAAAAGGTTCGGCGGCGATGACTTGGGTGTCGGGTGCAAAATAGTGGGCAGTGAGTGCAGTGCCACTCAGTAAGCCGCCACCACCAACAGGCGCCATGAGTATATCGAAGACTGTATTGGCGTCTTCCAGCAGTTCTTTAGCTGCAGTAGCCTGGCCAGCGACCACATTGTAATTGTCAAAAGGATGGATGAAATAAGCTCCTGTACGTTCTACCACTTCAGCCAGTTTGGCTTCGCGAGCCTCTGGGGTGCTTGCGCAAAAAACAACCTCGGCACCGTAGGCTTTGGTTCCGGCTACCTTTACAGCCGGTGCGTTTTCGGGCATTACGATAAAGGCGGGTACGCCCAATACCTGAGCAGCTCGGGCTACGGCCTGGGCGTGATTGCCAGAGGAGTGGGTAGCTAGCCCTCGTTCAAGTTGGGCAGGAGTCAGTCTACTGGCAGCATTGGCTGCACCCCGCATTTTGAAAGCGCCAATTTTCTGGAAGTTTTCACACTTGAAGTGAATATCTGCACCGGTCATTTCGTTGATTGCCTCAGAAGTCATGATAGGCGTGCGGTGGATAAGTGGCCGAATCAGGCGATGGCTTTCACGGATGTCTTCAGCAGTAGGTACATGTAGCAGCGTAGTGGCAGGCATTGGGTTTTAGTCGGAAGATAGGAAAATTAGGTTGAACGATATAAGGGATTATAAGGTCATGTAAGAATTTTAAAAAGCACTTATATGTTCTTATAATCCCTTAGGAACAGCATGAAACATAAGTCATCCTGAATTTAACTTAGAAAGAGTCCGTAAAGAGCTAAAAAGAGTGATTTATCCGACTATTTATAGAAAACCCCATGATTTCACTAATAGAAATCATGGGGCTTCGTCTTTAACGATAGTTTTTGCTGTTGGTCAGCACGGATTTTAATGACAATCAAAATTCGGGATGACTCATGTTTATTTTCTGCGCAATACGATGGTTCATTAGGCTGGTTTATCTCATTTTAGGCGAAAATAGCCTATTGTACAATCAATTTTTGGGTAGACTGAAACGTCTCACCACGTAACTGAACCAGGTAGAGCCCACTAGGAAGACCAAGGTTTTCAAGGTCGACAGTATGCTGGATTTCCTGGCCAGCAAGAAGCTGAAGGGAGCTAGGTTGTTGTAGCACCTTGCCGTAAGCATCCATGATCAAGATGCTGACCTCCTCGCTTTGTTCACTACGAAGGTAAAGCGTTGTTTGCTGCTGAGCCGGATTGGGAGCTATTTGCCATTGCAGGTGCTCCGGCAATGCAGCCAGTTCCTTGTTGGCCGAAACCATGGCATCACCGTATTGGTAATGTACGTTGAACCGGTAAGTGCCCCAGTCTTCAGATTGGCTCTCATTGGCTAATAAAAAGTGGATTTGATCAACGATAACATCCCCACTCGTGATGGTGAAATAGCTGTCGCCAGCGTTACTGCCCACTGGGTAAGCTGGAGAGCCAGCGGCAGCATAACCCGGTGAAAGGCTACCATTCGTCGCTGGGCGGAAGAAGAAACGACCGCTTTGGCTTTCGCTGTTGGTGTAGTCAAAATAGCCATTGACACGCTCGCCGTGGAGTAGGCGTGCTGGCGACGGGGGACACGTCACCAGGTTTTCGATCAACACATTGCCGAAGAACAAGTCTGTCGGTTGCAGCATCTCCAGGAGCACCTCCGTCTGGTTGGCGTTAGTGGCCTGAAAACGGATATGATCGACACGCCGATTGGCTCCGTTAATGGTAAAGTTGCAATCGGACGAACCGCTGTTGGTATAGATGCCAGAACCACAAGCAGCGTAACCAGGCGTAAGACCGTCGTTGGTAAATGGCCGAGGGAAAATACGGACTCCGGCCGCTTCAGTAGTTTCGTAATCATATTCAATGGTAACGTTGTCGCCATTGGCAAAATAGTTACCTCCTGCAGCATGGAAGTCGCTGATTTTGACTGTACTCCAGTACCAGTTTACTGGAATAAAGAAGGTATTAAGCGTTTGTGTTTGGCTTTCGTTGAGGATCGTTACCCTCAAGGCGTCTACATGGATGTTGTTACCGGAATTAATGCTAAAATTGGCTGTATGGCTTCCCGTACCTGAAAAGATAGGCGAGCCAGAAGCCCCATATCCTGGAGTGAGGTTGCCGTCTGTAAATGGACGCACAAAAATACGGGCACCACCAGGATGCGAAACATTGTAATCAAAGGAGATATTTACCTGCTCACCAAGCAGTAACGAGCCAATTTCCTGTGGCTGGGTAAAGGAGAAGTTATTGGCGCCGTTTTCTCCAAATTGATAGGTGACAGGGATGTAAAACTCCCGTAAGGTAGCGGTCTGATCAGCAGTAGTAATCAGAAAGCGAATTTCATCAACCACCACATTGCCTCCGTTGATCGTGAAGAAAGCACTACCCGTACCATCACCACTATAGATCGGTGAGCCACTGGCACCATATCCGGGCGTAAGGTTGCCATTGGTGAATGGCCGCGCAAAAATGCGTACACCACCCGGCTCGTCAATCGTGTACTCAAAGGAAAATGTTACTTGCTCGCCGTTTGCGTAGGCTGCCACTCTCGTAGAAGGTAGGTCAATCTGGCAAATGTCATTCTGTGCAGTGAGAAAGAAGAAGGAAAAGGTCGTAATTAAGAGGGTAATCAATGTTTTCATAGAAAAGGTTTTTAGAATTTAGGATTAGCTTTGGCACTCTGGTCAAAGTGCTCACATACGTTTATCCGGCGTTTTGGCGTTTCGTTACCGATGTTGGCTATTTTTTTCTAAAAACCTTACCCTATGCTTAATCAATTACTTTTTACGCTTTGCCTCTTTGGCCTTACTTTTTCTGCCACTGCCCAAGAAATTACCAAGCTGGAGCTGGTTCCCAATAAAACAGTGGCCTTCGCCGGAACACTAGAGAATGGTGCTGTTATGGAAGACCTCTCGTGGGCCTGGAACAGTTCTGTCGCTTGTTTTCCAGAGACCCAGGCGAGTAAATTCCGGGGCCGCCATGTGATGTATCTGGTAGATATTCCCCGCTATTCAGAATTGGAAATTACAGTTGTTCCAACGGATAAATCAGCCAATTATAGCCTCTATGCCTACCAAGCGGGCCAGATTACCGAAGACAACCTTGTCCCTAACCTCAGCAGCTGCATCCGCTGTGAAGCCGACCATAAATGGGATCGCAACTACGTAAATCGTACCCAGGATCACACCCGTACCGTAAAAGATATTCTGGCGATCAACAACCCTTATCAGGCTTTAATCGTGGTCGTAGGCCCCGAAGGAGCCGAAGAGGGCGAGTTTCAATTGCAAATTTCGATGAAGAGCAGATAGTTTAAAGCCGGAAAGCGGAAGTGGGAAGTCGGAAGTAATTCCGACCTCCGATTTTTGACTTTTAGTGCGAAGTGCGCAATACTTCCGAATTCCAATTTTGAGGTTGGATTTGTGAGGGAGCCCAACCTTTGGCATAGCCATGCCACATAGTGATCCCTTCGGGGCCTTCGGCATACACCCTTACACTTTTCCAACTTTTACACCTTTTTGGTGCGAGGTGTAGAATAGCTCCGACTTCCGACGTCCTTACTCTATTTTCACCACCCGCTCAACCGCTTTCCAATCTTGCGTACTGGCTTTGAGCCAATAAACGCCGGCAGGGTAGTTGGTCAGGTCCAGCGACGTAACATCTTCTGAGTCGATAGTCCATTCTTGCAAGGTTTTTCCTTGCACATCAATCAGTTTAAGCGTTACAATCTGGGAGGTATTCCAGCACCTTAGTAGAAGGTCTCCTGCCGTAGGATTGGGGAAGAAAGACCACTGCGGAGTAGAAGTAGCGATTGCTGCCGAACGAATCTCAGAATAAGATGCCTTGCCACTATAGTCTATCTGCCGTAGCCGGTAATAGTAGGTGAGGCCAGGTTGTACTTCTTTATCAAGGTGGGTGTAATGGTTGGTAATGGTTGGGTTGTCGGTTGCAGGTATCCAGCCAATCGGGCGGAAATCAGCCTCGTGTTCCGACCGTCTTTCAATGTCAAATCCGGCATTGTCTTCTTCCTGGGTAGTTGCCCATTGAAGGGCGATAGCCTTTGATTGAGCTTTAGCTGCAAAGCTTAACCAAGTGACAGGGAGCGGCGAGAAATTTTTTGTACAAACCTTTATGGTCCAACCATTCAATGTTCCTCCTTCTTGACTGATATTATCACGGATATTTAAGGCCCAGTCGCCATTCATTTCCAAGTTGTTGAACGAGGAGAAGGTCTGATTAGGTTTAACTTTGTCACCAGTGTTTAGGGGGCAGCTGATATTGTTGGCTGTTCCATCGTCGAAACTTAGGAAGACATCGTCATTGTTCCCACATATATAACTAAAGAGGTTGCGAGTCGTTCCGTTCGGTGCTTCCAGCGACACCTCCAGGTCTCCGGTACGAGAGTGGGTTATATCGAGGTTTAGGAGATCCAGGTCTTCAATCGTTGCCCCATCAGGAATATTTAGAATGGAGGAATAATCAGCGGCAGCTCCACTGCTGATAGGCAGGCTTTCATTGTTTTCATAAATATAGCAGGGCTCTGTTATGAAATGTCTGACGACAGAAGTAGAGCCGAGGCCGCATTCATTGCTGTCACTGATTACTCGCCAGTAGTAATCGATAGCCCCTTCTAGGTTTTCTGTAAGAACAAATTCGGTCTCACTTATCGTTGTTGAGAAGACAATATTGCTGAAAAACATATCCTCGGCCACTTCAAGGATATAAGAATCCGCAGAGGCTACGGTGTTCCAGTTGAAATAAGCGAATAAAGAAACGTTATCAATACCATCTGCGGGTTCAATAAGTCCAGGAGCCGCAGGTGCTGCCGTAAGCTGAAACGGAAGACTTGTAGACAGGTTGCCAGCGGTGCTACTGCTTTCGATTTCAACGGTGTAATTCCCTGTAGATAGGCTGCTGAAATCACTGACGGTTACGGTCACATTGTCTCCGGGGTTGATGGGGTTTTCAGAAAAGGATACATTAACGCCGACAGGGACACTGGTGGCGGAAAGGGTAATGGGATCATTGTAGCCACCAATACTGGTAGTGCTGACGATGAAATCCAAAGAAGCGCTGGCGCTGGCACAAGCAGAGAGCGTACCTCCCTCATAGCTGAAGGTGTAGTTGGGTGCAATGCCAGTAGTTATGGTGAAATTTGTATTCGAAATGTCGAAGAAGACATTGTCGGTACAACGTACCAAAACCCGGGCAGTGGTGGAGGTGCCAGCAGGGACGCTGACGCTATGGCTGCCATCATTAGGGGTGTTGCTCAGGAGTGTAACGGGGTAAGTTTGTCCTCCGTCATAAGAAAGAAGAATATCTACATTGCTACAGCTAATAGGGGCCGTGTTTGTACCTGCTACATCCCATTCGACGGTAGCGGTATTGTTCTCCGACCAGCTAATATTAGTGTTGGGGTTAGTGACCAAAAATGGGCCGGAATCAGCATCAACGCTCAGCCTTATTTGGTCTTCTGTTGTGCAACCGTAGTTGCCGTCAAAATCCCGCACCGTAAGGCGGAAATCCATATCGCGGTCTGTTTCCGGGAGAGTTTCCCACTCGGGGTCTATATTATTTCTTAGGTCTGACAAGCGCGGGAAATATCGCTCCGGTGCAGATGTAGGATCAAAAGAACGGAACATAGGCCCCTGGGTGTTGGTTGGTAGCGGCGGCATGTCTTCTCCTACTTCGTTGTCGTATTGTTCCCAGCAATAGGTGATGGGGTCGCCGTTGGGGTCGGTGGCACTGCCGGTAAGTACAAAAGGCGTACCACCAGGAATATCGTAATCCTGAACAGCAGTGACATTGGGCGCGGAGTTACTCATGTCAATAATGGTAGCACAGCTATTTCCTGTACCTGTTTCCATATAGTTAGCGATCTCCTGAATATTTCTTGCGTGGTAATAGGCGTCACTGTTGGACTGCACATTAGGAGAGCAAATACCGGCGTAACCCATAATAGTGCTAGCACTACCTGGCTCCATGGATGCAGAGGAGCGGTTGCAAGGGTTGTTCTGGGTGTGGTTGCCCCCAAACTGATGACCCATTTCGTGCGCGACATAATCAATATCAAAGGGATCACCTACGGGAGCGCCTCTGCCAGTTACGCCACCAGCTTTATTGCTTTGACAAGGCGAGCGTAAATAAGCAACACCACCACCACCGGTGCTGAACACGTGCCCGATATCATAATTGGCGGTACCGATGACATCGTCACAAGTGCTTTGATTTTGCCCTAGCATAGCACTTCCGTTGCCATTGGTGTAGGGGTCCGTATCGCCATCAAGATAGATGAGGTCGTTATTATTGGCTACCATCACGAGGCGTATCGCTAAGTCAGCCTCGTAAACGCCATTGACACGGTTCATGGAGGTGGCCATCGCCGAGGCTGCGCCAGCTACGGTGCCGCCATGGAAATCTGCATATTCGCCGGTGCAAGCAAGGGCCAGACGGTATTCCCGGAAATTACAATCACCGGCTCTTACTACGGCGCTTTCTTCTGTGATGGGGTCGCGGTCGCTTTCTGTGTGGCATTCGAATACCTCAGTAGGTTGCGGGTAATGTCTTTTGAAGTAAACCTGGTAATAATCCCGCTGGTTCCAATAGTAAGGATCGACAAACCAGGTGTTTCCTCGTTCGAGCACCATGGCGTGAAAGCCGCGAGCTGTCCAGTCGAGCCTGACGGTCGTCGTTGGGTTGGTGGTACTGACGCCTCGCCAGGTTCTGATATACGACCAGGTTGCTTGCAACTGCGGGGGCAGTAGGTCGTAGGCGACAAACTGGAAGGTTTTCCATTCGCCATCCGGAGTAGGTAGGGTGATCTGGTGGGTACTTTGAAGAGGGGTGACGTCTCGTTCGTGACTAGCAGATCTTAAGAGGTCTTTTAAAGCAGTGGTATCGGCCTGGTAAACGCGAAATCGATTAGGCGTAATTTTTCGTTCTTCTTGGCTGTCTAACTGATCGGGGGTAGCGGTTTGCCAGATCACTGATTGTGCGGCTGACGGAGTCAGTGAGCACAAGAAGAACAAACAAAAAATAAAGCTGTAAGTAAAGACTTTCATTATTGCTAATGTTGTGATATCTTAAAAGATAAACATACAACTATGGGGGTAATAAAACACCAGTTGCGAGTACAAAAGTTAGGTGGAAGGTGCCTGTCTTTCAGGGAGAAGAACGTGGTATAGGGTGAGGAGAACAAAGTAAAACGAGTGGCTACTTTGTCTAAAAAAACTAAGGATTTATTAGAAAAGCGTACAAAAAAACTAGAAGACACTAAGCTGTTAGTCTGAATCTCCACTAAATCAACCCGCTAGGGAAATAGCCTCACAGATAAGTCCAGGTTTGATTGATTGATTTAAGTGGTTGATTATCAGAAGGGGAGCTTATATTGCGTATCTTTGTAAGATAGGTTCAAGCTTTTTTATGCTCGTGAGCATAAGTACATGCTTTTGGAAGATACATAAAAGGCCCCCTAAAACAATGGAGGCTTTAGACTGGTAAAACTCTACAGGCACTATTTGTCCGTTGATGCCGGGATACATTATAAACTTATCATTTTTAGAATTATCAATTATGAGAGACCATCTCCATCTTCTTCTGCTCGCCACCCTGAGCCTATCGGGCTCAGGCGCCCTTTTTGCCCAAATGCAAGTGCAGGGACGAGTGGTGGATGTGCAGGGCGAGCCGCTCGCCTTCGCCAATATCCTCTTGCTGACTGTCGCCGACAGCACCTTTGTGAAAGGGGAGGTTTCAGGAGAGGACGGCACTTTCGTATTCGCCGGCATGCCCGCAAACGATTACAGATTGATGCTGTCCATGGTCGGCTATGCCGAACTGTATTCTAATGCCTTTACCTTGTCAACTAACGAGCATTTATCGCTAGCTCCCTACACACTTTTAGAAAATATAAACCAACTCGACGCGGTGACCGTCACTGCCCGTAAGCCGCTGTACGAGCAGAGAATTGATCGCTTGGTCATCAACGTAGAGAACAGTATTACCGCTGCTGGCGCCACTGCGCTGGATGTGCTGGAGCGCTCGCCGGGCGTCGTGGTGAACCGCCAAAACAACTCCATCGCTCTGGCTGGGAAGAATGGCGTGATTGTGATGATCAACGGCAGGATCAACCGCATGCCCATCGAAGCGGTGGTGCAAATGTTGGCTGGCATGCCGTCGGGTAATATCGAAAAAATAGAGCTTATCACCACGCCGCCCGCCAATTTCGATGCCGAGGGTAATGCCGGTTTTATCAACATCGTCATGAAACAGTCGAAGGATGCCGGCTTGAACGGCGGCTACACCTTTTCTGGCGGTATCGGCAGGAGCAGCACTACCTCCGCAGGCATCAATTTCAACTACCGCAAAAACAAGATCAACCTCTACGGCGATTATTCCTTCGGAAGGCAGGCACAGGAACAGCTTTTCTTGTTCGACGGTCAGATACTCCTCAACGAAAATATCCTCCGAACCTATACCCGCAGCGAGCGCGACCCCGTGCAGCGCAACCACAATGTCAGCCTCGGGTTAGATTGGACACTGAGCAAAAAAACTGTGCTGGGTATGCTCCTGTCGAGCTACGATAATCGCTGGAGTATGGACGCCGTCAATAACACGACCATCTCCATCAACGGCACGCCGGATACCCTGCTGCGCATCGTCAACGACGAGATCAACCACTGGCAACACTTCGGCGGCAACCTCAATCTGCAACACACCATCCGCCCCGACGAGCTACTGACGTTCGACCTCGATTTCCTCGCCTACGATAATGACAACCCAACCAATTATCTAACGTCTTACTCCGACACTGGCGGCAATTTCCTCTTTGAGGAGCGCACCTTCAGCGGCAAAGTTACGCCTATCAACGTGGGTGTTGGCAAATTGGACTACGCTAAACGCTTCTCCGATAAAATAAAAATGGAGCTTGGTCTGAAAGGTACCCGTTCCCGCTTCGACAATGACGTAACCGTCTTTAGGGTAGAAAACGCTATACCGGTGAACGACCCGACACTAACAGCCGAATACCGGCTCGAAGAAAGCATCATGGCAGCCTACACGGCATTCGACTTCAAGTTGGATGCAAAATCCGATGCGAAACTCGGCCTGCGCTACGAATACACCAACTCCAACCTCGGCACCACCGAACAGGCCAATATCGTGGACCGGCAGTATGGCAATTTCTTTCCCAGTGCTTTTCTTTCTAGAAGCTTCAACGACAAGCACTCCGCCAACTTCTCCTATAGCCGTCGCATTTCCCGGCCCACCTTCAACGACATGGCGCCCTTTGTCATCTTTATCGATCCCTACACCTTCTTTTCCGGCAATGCCGCCCTGCAACCCTCCATCTCCAACAACGTGAAACTCGACTACCGCTTCGGTAGCACGCTCTTTTCCGTGCAATATACCTTGGAAGACAGTGCCATCGCGCAGTTTCAGTCGCGGGTAATCGAAGGCACAAACCAACAACTCATCGCAGCGGAAAACCTGAAAAACCGCAATACGCTGGCCTTTACACTGGCTCTCCCGATTCAGATAGCGGAGTGGTGGAATATGCAAAACAATATCATCGGTACTTGGCAGGAAGTGAACGTCTATTTTGACGAGACGCTCGTCAACATCCAAAACAAAAACCTGCAAATGACGTGGATCAACAGCTTCACGCTGCCCAAGGACTTCCGGGCAGAACTGACGGGCTTTTATCAAACCAAGGCACTGTTTGGCGCCAGCATATTCCTGCCAGTGTATGGGGTCAATGTGGGGGTACAGAAAAAAATCGGTGCCAATGGCGGCACACTTCGCTTCGGCGTGGATGATGTGCTGAACTCTTTTAGATGGCGCATACAAAGCGACCTGCCGGAGTACAACCTCGTGTCCAGTAATGAAGTGGATTTCAGTCAGCGCACCTTCAAGCTGTCGTATTCTCGCAATTTTGGCAACAACTCTCTGGAAGACGCCCGGCAGCGGGCTACCGGCTCGGAGGAAGAGCGGCGCCGGGTGAACTGACTCTAGTTAACTTTGAGAGTACGACAAATCAGTGGCGGTCTGACCTATTAGGCCGCCTTTAGATGCATGATTTTTTATTACGCTGGGCGAAATCATCATTGACGTAGGCATCAAGTTGGGATCGTGTATACAAAACGGAATTTTTGTTTACAAACCGACTTAGGCAAAGCTTACGCCGAACGGAAAAACGCCCTCGGAGGAGCCTGTCCGGCCGCCAGGCGGGATCGGATAGTAGGAAATATCGATCTCCGCTTTGATTCGTTTGGCCCTTTCAGCCAATCGGCCTGTTTTCTTGAAGCTGCCCAGCACGCAAGGTGTACGTTGGGGGGTAGGAAAGGACGAAACGAGCGATGATTTATCTCATCACTCGTTTCGCCTACCCGATTGGTATCTTATCCCGCTCTAACTATTATCCTAGCGTACGCCGTGCATAAGGCGTTTAACGACAGGGTTTAGGGCGATACCCAGTAAACCAAGTGTGACTGGAACAATAGTAAATATGAGGAAGAAGGTCGACAGCGAATATTGGGCGGTAATTTCCTCAATTTTGCCACCCATTTCACCAGCCACCTTATTACCTATGGCAATGGCGATATACCATATCCCGAACATTAGTGCAATCATTCTTCCCGGCACTAGCTTACTAATATAGGATAGTGCAACTGGTGATAAGCACAATTCGCCAAGCGTGTGGAACAGGTAAGCTAAGACCAGCCAGATGATACTAACGGTAGCGACCTGTGCCCCAGGAGGTATAGCGCTAGACCCTAAAGCCAATGCACCAAAACCTATGCCTAGCAGGATCAGGCCCAATCCATATTTGGTGGCCGCGCTAGGGTTGTACTTGCTCTCCCACCAGCGGGAAAATAGAGGCGCGAAAATGATGATAAATAACGAGTTGAGAATGCCAAACCAAGTGGCACCGATTTCGACCTCGTTTTCTTTAATTTTCTTAATGTTGCCAACAATAACCGGCGAGGGACGATCTGCTTCTTGGGTTCTTTCCCTGGCCTTGACGGCTTTCTCGTCATCGAGGAATAAGTATTTGCCTCGTACTTCGATGAGTTTGATTTCGTCACCAACGGCCAACTGAGCAGGTTCTACGAGCGCTACTTCTTTGGTGCTTCTAGTGGCATTCGTGGGGACGGTAGTACTTTCCATGATAAGGTGTTCTACGTCTTCTGTTTCTCCAGCTTCCGTTGCTTCCTGTACAGTATATACGGGTACATCTACAATGAATGAATTGGAGTTTAGGTCACGATTGATCATCCAGAAAACAATGCCCCAAATGATAATAAAGCTGGAGCCAAGGAAGATATTGGACAATGGGAATCGACCAAAGGTCTGCTGGAAGAGCCGGAAGAGTACGTAAGTAATGATGCCTAATGGGATAATTGTAATCAGGATGTTGCTTACAATGAATACTGTTGCCCATTGGCCTGTCATAATCCGGCCAGTGTAGTCATTAGCAAAAATCGTCATAGATCCTCCTGCCTGTTCGAAGCAGGCCCAGAAGCAGACCGTCATGACCGCAAAGATGATAATAGCAATCATTCTATCCCGGGTTTGATCGGGATAGCGTAATATTCTGGAAATCAATAGGAAGAGAAATAAGATGACGCCGATGAGAATATATTGGCTGGAAAAATCGGTTCCACCTATCTCTAAGAAATTAGAATTGCCGATTTTTGAAAAGGGGTCATTGATAACCCAGGTGAGACCAATGAAAGCACAGATGACTGTTAAGACTTTATCCAGCGTAGTAAACGGATTAAAGCGATCACCTTCGAACTCAAGTTGTTTTTCATCGTTTTCGCTGGTTTCTGGCTTGTCACCAACGGTGCCGAAGATTTTGCTGGCAAAGTAGAATTGTAGCATGCCTAGAAACATGAATATTCCAGCCAAACCAAAACCGTAAGACCAAGCTACTTTTTCGCCAATGTACCCACAGAGCATAATGCCGAGAAAGGCTCCCGCGTTGACGCCCATGTAAAAAATAGTGTAGGCACCATCTTTTTTCTCCGGATGATCTTTGTACATCAGAGAAATGATGGAGGTCATATTGGGTTTAAAGAAACCATTGCCGACAATCAGCAGGCCAATCCCCAAAAACATGAAAATTTTGTTAAATTCCATGGCCATGGACAGGTGACCGAGGGTCATGATAAAGGCTCCAAGGATGACGGCTTTTTTGTACCCGATATATTTGTCAGCCAAGAACCCTCCCAAGATTGGCGTCAGGTAAACCAGCGAGGTATAGGTGCCGTAAAGGGACAGAGACTCTTTACTCGTCCAGTCCCATCCATTAATACCAATGGAGGACATGAGAAAAAGTACTAAGATGGCGCGCATCCCATAGTAGGAAAAACGTTCCCACATTTCGGTAAAGAAAAGTACAAAGAGTCCTGCGGGGTGCCCCAGGACTTTCGACTCGAAGAAGGAATCTGTAGAATTACTCATTATTGTCGTTGATTAATCAGTTTTATAGATGATAGCTAGGGCTGAGGTTATTTATTGAAAAAGTGGCCTAAAGTAAATGTATCTACTTTAGGCCACTATCAAGAAAGGTTATATTATGTTGTTGGGTCCAATTCTTCTGCACCGTGGGTGAGTCGCTTCAGCGGTTTGAGGATCGCTAAAACGAGTATGCCAAAGAGGACACAGAAAACAGCAATTCCAGTGAAAGTCTGAAAGTCACCTGCACCAGCTGCTGATTCACCAATCAGCCCTGCGAGCTTGTTACCAATTCCGGTGGCGGCAAAATAAGCGCCCATCATGAAGGAGGCGTACTTGACGGGTGCCAGCTTGGTAATAAAGGAAAGCGCTACCGGGGAGGCACAAAGTTCTCCGACGGTATGGAATAAATAAGCCAAGGTGAGCCAGATCATTGCTGATTTTTGTACCAGGTCACCATTGTCTCCTACTACGACTTCGGTACTTGCTTTACTCATAAAGAGGAAACCGGTACCCATGATGATGACGCCGATGGCCATCTTGAAGAGTGAAGAAGATTCTTTGCCTTTCTTCGCCCATTTGTACCAGAAAGAACCTACTGCGGTACCCAGAACGATGATGAAGAAAGCATTGATGGATTGAAAAATAGCCGCAGGTACTTCATTGCCAATAAGTGGTAAGGCAAAAGAAAGCGTACGGTCTGTTTTTTGTTCGGTATAGAGGCTCATTAAACCTCCTGCCTGCTCAAAAGCTCCCCAGAAAACGATAATGATGAGGAAAGACAAGAACATGACAAGCATCCGGTCTTTTTCGACTTTCGTCAGCGGTTTTTTCATAAGCTCTTTGTCCGGAGAGTCAGCCTTGCCAATAAAGTTACCGACACCTTTCAGGTAACGAAGGCCGTAGATGTAAACGATCTGGCCAAGTGCCATGCCGATGCCTGCGAGGCCAAAGCCTGCGTGCCAGCCGTATCTAGCAGCTACGATACCTACGAGTAAGGCACCGAAGAATGCACCTAAGTTGATGCCGATGTAGAAAATGTAAAAACCTTTATCACGACGTGCGTCACCCTGCTTGTAAAGGCCACCAACCATGGTGGAAATATTAGGTTTGAGGAAGCCAACACCAAGTACGATAAGCACTAGGCCTGAAAAGAAGGCCCATTCCTGATTGATGGCGAGGATGCCATGCCCTGCGCACAGGAGAAGCCCGCCCAGCATAACGGCGTTCTTTTGCCCTATATAGCGGTCGGCAATAATACCACCGGGAATAGAGGTGAGGTACACAAACATGGTATAAGTACCATAAAACGACAGCGTTTCAGCATTGCTCCAGCCATAGCCAGATTGTGGATCGTTGAGCAAAATCGGAGCCGCCAGGAAAAGGGTGAGGATAGCCCTCATGCCGTAATAAGAAAAGCGCTCCCACATTTCCGTAAAAAAGAGGAAATAAAGCCCTACCGGATGACCGAAAAGTTCTGGCTGGTCTTTAAAAGGATCATTGTCGTGATTGGCCATGTAAGTGGTGGTTTAGAAAAGGATGTTAGTATAAAATATCGCGACCATCATGTGATTTAACGGAGGCAATCTGTTTTAGACTTTCGTGTAATTAATTATAATTCGGCTAAAATTAACTTTTTTCTCTAAGTGACCATTAAATGACCGCCGTTAATTTTGTTATAAGGAGGTTAAACTGAATTAAAAATAGGTGTATTGATGTGTGTGGTGTAAATAAGTCATGTAGACTTCGTCATGTGGATTACTAAAGCGGGAATATTTTGAAAATGAGAATGTACTATCTTTAATAAAACCCTTTTGAGTTATCTAAACCCGAAAAAATGTTACGAAAAACGCTACTCTCGCTATTCTTTTATTCAATTATGTGGTCGCTATCAGGGCAGGCTTATCAACCCCTGGTGCTGGAGGATGCTCACTGGAAAATATGTCAAACTTCCGCCGAGGAAGCATGGTCTTGCGGCACACTCTTTGAGTATAATCTCGGAGCAGATACGGTTGTGGGTAATGTAGATTATCACAAACTTTACCGACGTTCTTTTTTACCCAATGGAGAGTCAGGTGGTGGCTTGGGAGCTTACGATTTACCATTGCGAATTGTTTCAGAAACATTGGTAGGACTCATTCGAGAGGATCTATCTGGGCGTAAAGTTTTTTGGCGCGATGTTTCCTCCCTGCTCTGCCCTGATGCACCAAACAGCGAATTCTTACTCTATGATTTTGCACTTTCAGTAGGAGATACGTTGGCAGGTTGTGCTTTAGGATCCATGGACACCGTGGTGGTCACAGCAGTCAATTTAGAAGATATTTACGGAACGGAACGCCGTGTCTTCCAACTATCGACGGGCTTTGAGCTGATCGAAGGAATTGGCTACACCAGTGGTTTGTTGGAATTGCCGATCCCGTCGGTGAGTACCCTTTCCACAAGTCTCCTTGACTATTGCCGGGCACCGGATATGGACTGCAATGTGGCTATACAGAAAGGCATGATTAATCCTTACCAAGAGTGGCATATCTCCGAGTCAATTAACTATTTTTCAGGAGGATTTACACGTATTACTTTCGAATATCGTTTCCGCAATCCTATACAAATCGATGGCCACATTTATTTCAATCTGGAAGAACGCCAACAGGCCACTCAGCCGACATGGCAAGAAACAGGTTATCGCTTTCGAGAAGCAAATGGTAAAGTCTATCGGACTTCACCCATAGAACCAGATGCCGAAGAACTCTTGCTCTACGACTTCTCTCTTACAGAATTGGGCGACACATTTTCACTTAGCACGCTTGTGCTGGGGGAAGCCAATATGCAACTCGTACTCGTAGATACCATTACGTTGAATAACGGAGAGCAACGCCGCCGTGTACATTGGTCGCCCGGGTATCCACTCAATCAGAATTGGTACTGGATCGAAGGCTTCGGCGCGAACGATCATCCGTTCTTTCCCTACTATACTTTCATCAATGACCTAGACGGAGAACGACGCAAGTTACAGTGCTTCTACTCCGAACCAGATCTTGATACACCTTTGTGGCAAAACGATATTTTTACGGGTTGTTATGATTATTTGGTTGCTAATGAAGACGTGCAAGCAACTAAAATCAGCATCTTCCCAAACCCCACCCGGACTTCCCTAACCCTGGAGGGAGGTATACTTGGCGATAGTTACGAGCTGTATGATGTACACGGTAAGCAAGTAAAACGCACGGTGGTCAGCGCTACATCAGCGATAACGGTCAACTTGGAGAACCTTCCTTCTGGTATATACGTCTACCGACTATTATCGACCGATGGAAATCTTCGTAAAACAGGAAAAATTATAAAGCGCGAATGAAAGTTGATGGTTGAAAGTTGTTTGTTTACCATCAACCATCAACCATCAACCATCAACCATCAATTCGCCGTCCTGATAACCGTACTCCTCTGAATCCAGCAACCGATGTAGAAGCTGTCGCCGGTTTTGAGGTTGCGCTGGAAAACGTCGGCTTTTTTGGGCATGTACTGGCTGTATTGGTTGATCCATTTATTGGCTTCGGCGGCAGCATCGGCGTCTACCCTTTTGGCTTTGTTCCACATATCGATCGCAGCCCAGACGACTACCTGGCTATCCCAGCCTCGGCCAGGGCCACAAAGCGGGCCACTGCTGGCGTACATGCGGCCGATGAGGATGTAGGGTTCACCCCAGTTGCTGCGTGCATCGGCAGCGCGCTGGGCGTAGGTGCGTGCACTACTGTAACTGCGCTTATGGACGTAGTAGATTTTAGCAACCAAAAGGAGTAATTCTGATTTTCGGACGGCTTTTTCTTCTTGTTCGGCGGCGAGCAGCAGGTTTTCAATGGCACAATCGTAATCACTTTCTTGCAGACATTTGATGCCGACACCTGCTGGACCATAAGTATCGTAGCGGCATGGCCCATCAAGAAGGGCCTTTATGGCGTCGTAAGCAGCATCCCCCTCTGTACACCCGCCCCAATTGAGACGGCTGAATACCTCGCGAGCAATTTCACAGTTTTCAGGATCGGCCTCAAACGCGGGGTAATATTTCTCTTTGTAGTACTCACAATCGTAGAAGCCTTTGACGGTTTCGAAATATTGCAGCCTTACCGGTGCGTATTCGGCTACGATTTCCCAAGCTTCGCATTCGGTATTTTTACAATTTTTCTGCCCGTGTTCGATGATGGCGAGTATCTGATCTGCGTAGACTTTGGCCTCGGCATCGGAAATAAGTGTAGAGTCATGTAGCTCGGTAAGGAGTGCCGTAAAAGGGTTGATTACAAAATAATTGGCGTCCAGGCCGTCCATTTCTATAGATTCCTTAAAGAGGTTGAAGGTTTCCAGTGGCGTAGAGCGGTCTTCGTATTTATAGTAATAATCAAAAGCCTTGCGGCCAATGACGTAGCCGCCTTTGGGGTAGCATTCGTCAATTTTATCGTAAAGTGTAAAGATAGAATCTACGTAAGCCTGGTCTCCGGTTTGGCTGAGGAAATACTCGTAGAAAAAGATGCCATCCGAGAAGACGGTGTTTCGCTGGCCATCGGCAGCGGGAGCTACAGCGTAGACTTTTTTCCAGTAGCCGTAGGCGACGTCATAGTCTTGAGCTTTGAGGAAGTCGCGGTAGAGCACATAGTTGGTTTCTGCATCATCCTGATTAGGAGCATCGGTGAACTTTGGGCAAGGGCTAAGTTCTACTGGAGGAGGGGTAGGGCTGACAGGTTTTACCGGTTCTGTGGTTGCAGGAGTGGAGACTGTCTCTGTCGTTTTGGGAGTACAGGTGAGTAATAGTGCACTCAAACAAATCAATAAAGAAGAAAGCAGGATGATCTTTTGCATAACAGCTTTTTAAAAAGAATTAACCAAAATATAAGCTGTAGATGCGAGGCGATAAAAATTTGGTGTCAGCTTTTCAAGGCCGTCAATAGTTTTGAGAAATCAGGATTGCGCCTGTTTTAGGGAAAGGGCATCTGGCAGCTGGCCCAAATATTGTAAAAAAAGCCGAAAGAGACGGATCGTAGTTTAGACTTTATTTTGGCAAGGTACGAGGAGTAAAGCATAGCATGGGATTAGAAAAACCTTATTTTTGTGGAATAATAACAACAATTTACCTGATATGAAAGTACACAATTTCAGCGCTGGTCCTGCCATACTTCCAGCTAGTGTAATGGCTGAAGCAGCCGAAGCCGTTCGTGATTTTAATGGTAGCGGATTGTCTATCCTGGAAATTTCTCACCGCTCGAAGGGCTTTGTTGCAGTTTTGGACGAAGCAGTTTCATTGGTACGTGAACTATTGGGACTGAGCGACGATTACGCAGTACTTTTCTTATCGGGTGGCGCAAGTAGCCAGTTCTTTATGTCAGCAATGAACTTGCTGAACGAAGATGAAGCCGCTGGTTACATCAACACCGGAGCTTGGTCGACCAAAGCGATTAAAGAAGCCAAACTATTTGGAGAGGTAAAGGAGTTGGCGAGTAGTAAGGATACCAACTTTAGCTATATCCCTAAAGGATATGCTATTCCTGAAGATTTAAAGTATGTTCATATCACTTCCAATAACACCATTTTTGGTACGCAGTTTCAGGAGTTTCCTGAGACCAAGTTGCCGTTGGTAGCTGATATGTCGAGCGATATTTTTAGCCGTCCGTTACCTATTGATCGTTTTGGGATCATCTATGCCGGCGCACAGAAGAACATGGGCCCTGCGGGAGTAACTTTAGCGATTGTACGCAAAGATTTATTGGGTAAAGTAAATCGTGCGATCCCTTCTATGTTGAAGTACCAGACGCATATTGATAAGGATTCTTCTTTCAATACTCCACCTGTATTTCCTATCTATGTGAGTATGCTGACCCTCCGTTGGGTGAAAGCTCAAGGTGGTGTGGAAGCTATGGTGCCACGCAATGAGGCGAAGGCGAAGCTCATTTACGATGAGATTGATCGTAACCCTATGTTTAAAGGAGTAGTCACGGATGCAGCCGACCGTTCGCGGATGAATGCGACGTTCGTATTACAAGATCAATACGCTGAGTTGGAGCAAGCGTTTCTAGCTGCTGCGGCTGCCGCAAACTGTGATGGTGTTAAAGGCCATCGTTCCGTGGGCGGTTTCCGGGCTTCCATCTACAATAGCATGGAACTGGAAAGTGTGCAGGCATTGGTAGATGTGATGAAGGCTTTTGCTGCGAAGCATGCGTAAGGTGCTCGTTATAATTAGCCAAAATCTCGAATTTCACGATTGTGTGAAGTTCGGGATTTTGTATGTTTGGTCTTATGAAAGAGGAGTGGATCAAGCTTAAGATAGGAACGATGGAGGTGCCCGTGCAGATCATTCGTGAAAAGCGGCGGAGCATCCGGGCATCTATGGGGAAGGATAACGTCATTATGCGGTTCCCTATCAATCTGCCCGCTGGGGAAGAAGTCGCTCATCGAGAACGGTTGACGAAGTGGCTGGAGAAGCAATACGAGAAAAAAGAGGGCCTTTTTCAGCGTTACCAAAAAGCTGATTATCAAGATGGGGATACGCTACGGGTAGGCGATCGACAATACGAGTTGAGATTACGTAAGGAAGACCGCAAGACGAGCGCAGCGAGCTTAAAGCAAGGCCAGATTGTATTGCGCCTTAATAAGAATCTTGACGAGCAGCAGTTTTCCAAATCCATCCGTACGCTCCTTAGCAGAGTGGTAGGGGCCGATTATTTACCCGAGATTACTCAACGCGTACAGGCCTTGAATGAGCAATATTTTCAGCGTCCACTCAAAGGGGTGAAACTAAAATACAACCATAGCAATTGGGGGTCCTGCTCCAATTCGGGGAATATCAACCTGAGTACACGGTTATTGTTTGCGCCACCGGAAGTAGTAGATTACGTCATCATTCACGAGCTGGCGCATTTGGTGGAACTCAACCACTCGCACCGCTTCTGGGCCGAAGTAGCGAAGGCTATGCCGGATTACGAAAAAAAGGAGGCTTGGTTGAAAGAGTTTGGGGCGGGTTGTGATTTCTAACCTAGCACCTACCATCGCCTACAAGGCAAATTCATTAATTTGCCTTGTAGGCGATGGTAGTGATGGAGGGTACTATTGTTGAGCCCGCATCCACTTCAGGATATCCTGAGTGTTTTTGTTGGCAACGTTGGCGGGTAGGTCTACCAAATCACGTGCGCCCAGGTCGATGGCGATCGGTGTGCGCCCTTCGTCCTGCTTGCGTAATACCAGTAGCTGATTGTTGCGAGCAGCTTGCGTTACCTGATCGGAAACTTGCTGTGGTTCCTCAAAAAGAGGGTAGAGCATGAAGTTATCTTCTTCTGCATCATAAAAAGGTAAGATAGCTTGTACACCACCTTCGGTAGGAAGCAGAAACATAGAATGGTAGCGGCTGTTGTCAGGGTCTTGCCATTCGGCAAAAGGCAAAACAGCTTTTGGCGCATTACGGTCACTAAGGTCAAAAGCAAAAGCACCCAAATCTTGGGTGTAACCCAAAAGGTAGTCTTCCCATACCTCTAGGCGTTGTACCATGCCAGACTGTGGGTCGTCGTACTCACGCTCACTGAAGAATTCAGGTTTCAATTCCGTGAGTTTGTAATCTTGTTCCAAATCACAGACGATAACCTTGTAAAAGCCTTGAATGCCAATAATATTACTGACGCTGTTGTATTGTACCTCGGCAATATAGTAAGGGAAGTCAGGACTAGTGTTTTCCGGGAGTGTGGTTTGGAACTTTTGCTCACAGCTACGACCATCCAATATTTCCAGAATACGGTGGCTAGGGCCTAGCTCTTCGGTAGTTGTGCTTTCGTCCGCTTTGATGACGGCTAATACATCCGGAGATTTTATCCATACACGGTTGCCGTCTAACACCTCTCCGCTAATCTGGCATTCAGGCGGGCTAAGGGTAGGGGGCGCATCTTCTTCAGGTGGTGTAGTGGTAGAGGTCTCTGGTGTAGAGCTTGTACTGTTACTGCTCGAAGTGCCAGTGTCGGTACAGGCAACCATCATTAATAAAGCAATAAGCAAAACCATAGGGGATAAGTGGCCACGGATCATAGCGTAAGCGTTTGATTGAACAGTAAAGGTAAAGAATTCCGGTTGTTATATCGTGGTTTACTTCTCTTACAAATTAGAGCAAGCTAAGAATAGGCAACTATTTTAGTACGAATTATTTCGTAGATAATTTGCTTTTACGAAATGTTTCGTATATCATTGCAGTACGAATTGTTTCGTAGACTGTTGCTGCGGGTTTTTTCTCGCAGTTTTTGAAATCACTTGCTGTTGTTAATCATCAGGGCGAATTCATGAATTTGCCCTGTTTTTTTGCGCAATAAGAAACAGCACAAAAATAATTTGGGTCTTCGTTTTTAAAAAAGCTGGCAAAGTGATTCATTTCAAGCGTGCCAGCTATTTGAAAAACCTAAGAGAAGAAACAACTGATTTTTTGCGCAATAAGGAACAGCACAAAAATAATTTGGGTCTTCGTTTTTAAAAAAGCTGGCAAAGTGTTTCATTTAAAGCGTGTCAGCTATTTGAAAAACCTAAGAGAAGAAACAACTGATTTTTTGCGCAATAAAAGGAATATGAATAAACCTACGGAAGGCGAACTGGAAATTTTACAGGTGCTATGGGCAAATGGCCCGGCCACTGTTCGCAGCATCAATGAACTGTTAAATCTTTCTACTCAAAAAGAGATTGGTTATACGACTACACTAAAGTTGATGCAGCTTATGGTGGAGAAAGGTTTGCTACAGCGAGATACCAGTAGCCGTACGCATATTTATGCGGCAGCGGTAGAAGAACAATCGATAAAACGCGGTCTTCTCAAGCAATTTGTGAGCAAAACATTCCGCGGTTCTGCGGCCCAATTGGTGATGGAAGCCTTGGGGCAGCACCAGGCATCAGGCGACGAACTGGCTGAAATCAAGGCGCTGATCAACCGTATGGAGAACGATAAAAACAAGGATATATGAAAATGATTTCCTTATTCCTCGACTCTCCCATTGCAGAAACCCTGGGGTGGACAGTGCTTCATAGTTTATGGCAAGGGGTTTTGCTGGCGCTTATTGTAAAGATTTTGTTGCAACTGGGAGCCAAATGGACTGCCAAGAAACGGTNCTATGTGGCTTATACGGCTTTACTGGCTCAGTTGGTGGCCGCAATTGGTACTTTTTACTACTTGCTGCCGGTTAGTTCGCCAGCTACCCAAGGGCTGACAGAGGCATTGCCATTGTTGCCGATGGCACCAGCGCTTGCAAGCTCAACCAGCTGGTGGATGGAGCTAGAAAGTTTTATTGCACCTAGTCTTCCATTGATCGTAGTGGTATGGTGGGTAGGTATGGTCTTCTTTTTGCTACGCTTGTCTGTCAGTTATTATTGGTGGAACAGTTTGCGACAAAGTCATCATCTACCGGTGCCTTCGGCATGGGAGGATCGTTTTCAGGTGTTGAAAACTAAGATGAAAATTCACCGTAAGGTAGAACTCAGATTGTCTGAATTAGTGTCAGGGCCATTACTTATAGGTCAGCTGAAGCCATTGGTTTTACTACCAGTCGCATTGGTTAATCAGTTATCGCTGAAGGAAGTTGAAGCGATCCTGGCACATGAATTGGCTCACCTTCAACGCTATGATTACCTGCTCAATTCAATTCAACTGTTCCTGGAGGCTGTTTTTTATTACCATCCGGCAATTTGGTGGTTGGGAACCGAAATCCGGATGTTGCGCGAACAATGTTGTGATGATCTAGCCATTCACTATACCGGCAATTCGCTAACCTACGCAAAAACATTACTGGCGGTAGCTGAGCATCAGCGCCAACTTCCTACCCAATTTGCCCTTGGTCTATTGGGCGGAAACAAACGTCAGCTTTTAAATCGTATCCAAAGAATATTAAATCAACCCGTTAAACAACCCGACATGAGAGAAAAATTTGCAGTAACCAGTGTCCTTTTATCACTGGCCTTTCTAGTATCCCTCACAGCAGGCTGGTCATGGCCAGTAGAGACTGTTTTTACTAGTGATGAACATCCAGTTATCGTTGTAATCGATACATTGCCGCAAGGGAATGTTCGTATGGAAATTGATGATGATGGAGAGACCATGGATGTAACCGTTAAGAACGGAAAAATCCGCAGCCTGAAAATAAATGGTGAGGTTATTCCGGAAGCAGATTTCCCTAAGTACGAAAGTATGGTGGAAGAAAAGATGGCGAATATTCCACCGCCACCACCTCCTCCACCAGCACCAGCGCCGCCACCGCCGCCGCCTGCACCAGGTGCTGCCCCTGCGCCTCCTGCTCCTCCGGCACCCCCAGCGCCAAGGGTGATTATCAAGAAGAAAGAGGTGCAACGAATGCATAACGCTGACGGCACAACAGAAGTCATTATTATTGAGACAGACGAAGAGGATGGTGCTCACCATATTTGGGTAGAAGAAAGTGGTGATGAAGATATCTTTTTTAGGTCTGCACCAGACAGGAAAATGGGCCTTATTGAGATCAAAACCAAAGATGGAGAAGACCATATCTTTATTCGTGGTTCAGGAGAAGGAGATTTAATTGATATCGATTCCGAGGATATTGAATCAATGAACGTGTTTAAAATTGACATTGATGACGACGAACGTTTGGAGGAATTGCGAGAGCGCTTGTCGGAACTAGATGAGGAGGTATCTGAAGATGCACTGCGAGCTATTGAAGAATGGCGGGAGTCAGCAGAGGAGCTGCGAATTGTCATCGATGAAGAGCGAATTGAAAGAGCTGCAGAAATGAGCGAGAGAGCGGTACAACGTCGCATGGAAGTGGAAGAACGTCGTGTAGAAATGGATCAGCGTCGTGCAGAGATGGAGAGAGAAGTACGAGTGCGTGGCTTTCGTCATCACGATAACGATGAAGACTGGCTGAGCCGTCAATTAGTTAGAGATGGTTTGATTGATGATGCGAAGAACTTCACCTTTAAGCTATCGGATAAACGGCTTAAGGTCAATGGTAAAACGCAGTCAGATGATGTGCGCCAGCGCTATATAGAACTATATGAATCCCAAACGGGCGTTCCTTTTGGAGACGGTTCTAGCATCAGTATCAACCGTAAGGATAACTAATATCTTCTCTGACATTTTTTGTGGTCAAACTAAAGCAAAAGTCGTAAGCGACTGACAAGGAGCATGATTTTTGTTTTCGATTGACTCCAAACACAAAAAATGCCAGAGAATCCTTTCATCGATCCAGCCAGGCCTTGAAATCATTGACTCGGTCTCTGCTTACGGTTGCTTGTAAATCCGTTTCAGGGAGTAGTGATAGAAGAAGCCGCCCATTGAAATAGGGGTCTATCTTTCTGATTGCGTCCAAATGAACAATGATTTTTCGACTAATTCTGAAGAAGTTAGCAGGATCGAGTTCTTTTTCCAGCTGATCTAGCGTAGTATCTACATGGTGCTGTTTACCGTTGCTTTTTTTAGCAAAAACGAGGCTTTGGTCAGAATAGAAGTAGGCAATATCGTTGATGCTGAGGTAGCTCAATGAATTGCCGATCTTAACTAAAAAGCGTTCCCGGTAGGCCGGGCGCTGCATTTGTTGAACCAACTGTTGGAGCGCTTGCGCCGGCAGTTGGTTCTTTGTTTGGTAGTACTTTTTATACTTATTTATGGCTTCCGCTAGAGCATCCTCTTCAATTGGCTTTAGCAAGTAATCAATACTATGGACTTTAAAAGCTTTCAGCGCATATTGATCAAAAGCAGTGGTGAAGATCACCGGACTTTGAATTTCAGATTGTTCAAAAATAGAAAAACTTAAGCCATCTGCAAGTTGAATATCCATAAAAATAAGGGCAGGGGCAGGGTTGTTTAAAAGGTATTTCAAGGCGCCCGATATACTCTCAATCTGTTCGCTGATATGGGCATCAGGGAGCTGTAACTCTAGCAGTTTTTGTAAGCGCTTATAAGCGGGGAATTCATCTTCAATTAATAGGATTTTCATAAAATTGAGTCGTTCAGGGGATGGTGAAAGTATTCTATAGGTAAAGTTTTTGCACAAAAAGATACCCTTATTGTGTCTTTTTTGCAAAATAACATCATTTCGACAATGTAATTTTTGTCACTTTATAGTGTTGGGATGAAAGTGTGTGAATTCATTTCATTTATTAGAGTATTTAGAATGAATGTATGTTTTAAGGTGATAAAAGTTTTAAAAAAGTATTTTTTTGTTTTATATGTATAAGTGAAGTTATTAACTATATTTAGTTTTGTGTGCTTTTTCTTATGTCACATTTTTTGCTTTTTGTTGCATGCAGTAGATTGAGGCGTCTTTGTTTTGATCTATTTTTGTGTTAATTACGTTTCATATCACACAGAATTAAGTTCCTTCCCCCTTCAAACGGTTACTTGTTTACGCATCTTTCTTTAGTGAATTTACGTAAACAATCACTGTTTACAATTCCCCCCCTGTTTGAAATCGAAAATGCCCGCCATTTTCAGAGAGCTAATTAAAAAGGAAATCTTCGGATAACCTGTTAATCTACTACCTGTTTTTGATTTTTTTGTCAAGGTATTAACGGACAATAGCTACTGCTATGTCCCGATGCTTTGTCTAAGGACGACCCACAAACACAAACAACACTTTGTATATGAGTCATTGCTACTCAATCGTTAAAACGCTGTGCTTTTCTATACTGCTTCTGTCAGCATCTACGCTAGATGGAAGGACAAGTAATGGGGATATTATAGAGCGTACTGGTTTCGAATCAGATAATATGTCTATTGGAAATAACAGTGAAACAAGTGTCAGTTGTACTGTTACCATTCGCGCAAGAGGAAACTGTGGATCAGAATCAATGCAATTGATCATAGATGGAATCACTGTGCAGACCTTTACGCTCACGACCACAGAGACGAGCTACTCTTATACAGGTTTTAATAATGGCCAGCAGATACAAGTAGCATTCACAAACGATGGCACAACGAGCGGTGGCTGTGACAAGAACATTTATGTTAACTATATCGAAGTAGACGGAACCACTTATCAAACAGAAACAAGTGCTACACGAACGGGCTGTGGTGATACAGAATGGCTTTGGTGTAATGGTAATTTTGATTTTGGCAACATTTCCTGTAGCGGAGGAGGTGGTACAGGGAACTGTGGCAGTGGTACCGTTAATTATACTAATTGTGATAACCAAACGATTACTATTAATCTCTCGGAGGTATCGTCTAATACGTATATCTATACTGATGACGATTACCAAGGCTGTATCTCTTATGTAGATGACAACTGTAATATTGGAACCTCTGTACGCGTATTTTGTGCCGATTTTAACCTGACGGAGCCAACTCCTGGTATGGGTTATCAGTATGGGGAAGTAACTTTCACCAGAGTAGTAGGAGCTACCAATGCAGGTTATACAGCCCTGCAAGGAGAACGCATTAACTGGATATTTTGTAATGGTGAAAGCCTTGGCTATAATTATACGACGATCAGCCAGGCTATATGGTACATTACGGGGACTATCGATAATTGTAATACGCTTTGTTCAAGTGCGATTGCTGCCGTCACTTCTTCCAATCTGACAGGTGCCCATGAGCGATTGGTGACCTATATTCCTGATAACCCCAATTTACAACCTTTCTTGGAGTACACTTGCGAACAGGCTTGTGAGCTCACAGCTTCCCTTTCTACCACTGATGCCGTGTGTGGTGTAGGTGCTTCTGTGACCGTTACTGCTGACGGAGGAATAGGTACTTACGAATACAGTATTGATGGCGGTGCCTGGCAATCAAATAGTACCTTTACTGACCTAAGCGTAGGCAGCCATTATATTTATATCCAAAACAGTAATGGTACTTGTAACACCGGACCTTTTAATTTCACTATCAGTGATGATAATTCAGGTGATATTACCGGGTTTGCTTTGGATGCAATTAGCAGTGGTAGCGATGTTACCTTGACCAATGGCGCCGTAATTAACGTTGATGACCTTCCCTCTTCTTTCCGACTTACGGCCTTTACTTCTGGTACTATTGGTAGTGTTGTTTTTAATATTAGTGGTAGTGATAGTGGTACGGCAACAGAGAATGTGGCTTCGTATGATTACCCAAATGGTACTGCCCCCTGGTCTATTGGTGTGGGTACTTATACGATACAAGCTACTGCATATAGCGAAAGTAACGGCAATGGCGGCAGTTGTGATACGGAAACGATTACTTTTCAAATTGTTGATGGACTGGATCTTCCTGAACCTAACGATTGGTCTTTTACCTGTGAAGATGGTGTCAGGGTCGATTTCTACGGGGCGGGTACCAATGGAGACGAAGTATCTGTTGTAAGTATCCCTAACTCTAGCAACGTCTATCAATATGCTATTGAAATCGTATATAAAGGTTCGAATCCAGGCAGCTCTGTTACCATTGAAGATGACAGTGGTAATTTTTATACCCTCCAGCGTTACACACCTCCAGGTACCAGTTCAAACGTAAAGATATATCGTGGCCTAGCACTCGGTTCTACCTCTCAATTGACTTACAGAGATTATACGAACGAAAACCAACTCCAATCCATCGTCGTCTATGCTTTCCGAAATGTAGCAGCTGGTAATGCCAACTCAGGTACCTATACTTCGCGCAGTGGCTACCACGATAGTTTTACTTTTGATATTTCTTTCCCGGAGGATTATACCGCCCGGGATTTGGTTATTGATTTGCCGATCTCTGAAATGACATTAGACTGCCGAGTTTTAAACATTACCGCTACGGCAGGTAGCGTTACAACTACTCAGCAGATTTACCAACCCGATGCTGTATACGGCTATTGTTGTTTGGCTGTGCCACAGCTTACACTGAACAATGTTCCTGGCAACATCACTACGGTTTCCATCGAGGTAGAATCGCCGACAGGTAGCAGTAGTTCTTGTCCGGTTTCTACAAATCAGAATGGTCAATCTTATGTGGTAGCTGGCCTTGTGTTGGTAGAAAAAGAATGTGTGGATTGTGTAGACTTTGACCCCGGTACTATTGGTAGTGACCAAACCAATTGTGGGGCTTTTGATCCCGCAAATATTACAGGAACAGCAGCCGTTTCTGATCTGTCTGTCAGTTATCAGTGGCAATCTCGGGCAGGTACCAGTGGTACTTGGATAAATATTTCTGGTGCAACCGGACAAAATTATAACCCTGGCACCTTGGCGGCAACGACCCAGTATCGTCGGTTAGCGACTACAGGAGAATGTTCCAACACTGCTTCAAATATCGTAACGATCACCGTCAACGATGCAGTGAATTTAATTTGCGAAAGCTACCACAACGGTGCCTGGTTTGTAGAAGAAGACTGCTCTGTGATTCTCTGTGAAGGGGAGTACCTTGCACTGTCTGTCAATCCCAATGGCATGTCCAGCTACCAGTGGACAGGGCCGAATGGTTATACTAATACCAGTGGTGATGCCGTCATTTCTAATAGTGTAACCTCTCTTCACTCTGGTACTTATAGTGTTACGACTACCGATGCCAACGGCTGTATAGCCAGCACTACCATTGATGTTACTATCCTGGATGATCCAGAAATCAGCATCAGTATCGATGATGCAGATGTGTGTGCCGGGGCCTCAAGTACCCTTACTGCTGTAGCAGGTGGTGGTATTGATTGTGAAAGTGTTATTTGGCAGTTTCGTGCTGGCACTTCTGGTACTTGGACTACACTGACGACTGCCGGGGCTACGCTTAATACTGATGCTACGCTTACAGCGGGCACTTACCAGTACCAGGCCATGTATTCTTGCCCTGGTTTTGGTTGTCAGGATGCCACTTCCAATATGATCACCTTTACGGTAGCAGATTACCCATCAATAACTGCGACGGTTTCAGATAATGAGGTTTGTGAAAACACTCCAGTAACGCTTACGGCGGCTCCAGTAGATGGGCAAAGTACCTATACTTATCAGTGGGACAGCGGATTGGGCAACGGCGCAGTAAAAGTAACAACACCAACGGTCTCGACGACTTTCAACGTAACGGCATCAAATAGTACAGGCTGTACGGGTACTGCTTCCGTAGCCGTAGTGGTCAATGACCGTATCATAGATTATGGTACTATCAGTGGTGATCAAACCAATTGTGGGCCTTTTGATCCAATACAAATTGAAGGCACTCCGATTGCTACCTCTGGTAATAATATTACCCCATCTTATCGTTGGCAGTCAAGACCTTCGGGAGGCAGCTGGGCTGATATTTCTAACTCTAATGTGCAAAGTTATGACCCCGGATTAATATCAGTAACTACGGAGTTTCGCCGGAGAGCATACGCTAATAATGGCTGTGGAAACGATGTTACGAATACTGTAACCATTACAGTCAATGCTGTACCAACCATTACAGTTGTAAACAGTGATTGTAATCCTTTAAATCTGTTTACTACGTACGATGTAGACGTTAACATAACAAATGCACAGACCTTAATCGCGTCAAGCGGAACAGTAGTCGATAACGGAAATGGTAATTACGCTATTAATGGTGTGAATATAGATGACAACCTACTCCTTACGGCAATAAATAATACTACCAACTGTCAGGTTACAATTGATGTAACCGCGCCAAGTTGTTTCTGTCCGAATATTCATGATCCCGTAATCACGAGTGCCAATCCTGCGGTAATCTGTGCCAGTGATCCTATTCCTGCGTTCACTGCAACGATTCCTTCGCAAGGCCTTTTGGGGGCAAATACCGTTGATTGGTATGATGCTGCTACTGGAGGGAGCCTCTTGTTGGCAGGATCATTAAGTTTTACGCCTCCTTCTGCTGGTACCTACTATGCCGAAGGGCGTAATGTTTCCAGTAGTTGTACAACGACCAGTCGTGTACCAGTAACGCTGACCGTTAACCCTCTACCGGTAGCCGGAATCACAGGCGATTTGGAAATTTGCCAAGGCGAAAGTACAACACTTACTGCCAGTGGCGGAGTAAGCTACGTTTGGAGCAATAACGAAACAACGGAGAACATTACCGTCAATCCTGCCAATACGGCTACTTATACAGTGACTGTTACAGATGACAATGGTTGTAGTAACACAGCCAGCGCAACGGTCATCGTCAACGACAATCCTACGGCCTCTCTTACAGGTGACCCACTCGTTTGCGAAGACGAAAGTACGACCCTTACGGCCAGTGGCGCTGGTATGGGCGGTGATTATGCATGGAATACAGGTGCTAATACTGCCAGTATTACGGTTTTTCCATCAGGTGCAGAAACATTTACGGTAACAGTCACAGATGTTAATGGCTGTACCGACGAAACTAGTATTGTTGCCAATGATGCGCCTACGCCTGTAGTTGTAGCAGCTTCATTGGAGATATGTGCTGGTGAATCGACCACACTCACTGCCAGCGGTGGGGTAAGTTACTTATGGGGAGCTAATGGCAATAGTGCTACCACTCCTGCAATTACAGTTACGCCTGCTAGCACAACTACATATATGGTAACCGTGACCAATGCTGCCGGTTGTGCTACAGAGGCAAGCGTTACCATCTCGGTACTTGTACAGCCCGTTATTAATAGTGTTGATGTTGTACAGCCTACCTCTTGTAATGGTACAGAAAACGGTACAATTACCGTCAATGCAACGGGAGGTTCTGGCGTATTACGTTACCGGATCAATGGCGGAACCTGGCAGTTCGGGAATAATTTCACCAACCTCGGTGCAGGAACCTACAATGTAGAAATAAGCTATACGGGCAACCGCTGCCCAGCTGGCCCGGTAACGGTAACCCTTGATCCTGTTACGCCACCAACGGTAGTAGCAAGTGATAATGTTACCATGTGTCTTAATGAATCGACGACGCTTACTGCTTCTGGAAATGGAGGTACAGGAATCCTTGCTTATAGTTGGGACCCTCCCGGACAAACTGTCGCAAGTATCAATGTAAGTCCTGCTGCTACGACCGTTTATACTGTTTCCGTTACAGATGAGTTGGGCTGTTCTTCTACAGACCAGGTAACAGTCAATGTTTTGGCTATCCCGCAAGTAACCAGCACGGCAACCAATGCCACTTGTGGAGGGGCAAATGGTACCATCACCTTTGTGTTTCCTGATGAAAGTAGCCGTACGGGAATAGAATTTAGTATCGATGGAGGAAGCACCTACCCTCATACTACCAATGATAATGTCGGAAGCTTCACAGTGAGTAATCTCGCTATTGGAACCTACGATCTTTGGGTACGCTGGGGCAATAACGAATGTCCAGTAGATATCGCTAACGCCACCATCGTTCAGGAACTAGGCCCGGTAGTAACAGCCAGTGCCAATACCACCATTTGTGAAGGAACTGCCACTTTCCTAACGGCTACGTCAGAAGAAGGCACCGGCACGATCACTTACACCTGGATGCCCGGCAACCTAAACGGAGCCAGCGTAAGTGTATCACCAACGACGACCACGACATACACGGTCACTGCTGTTGATGAAAATGGTTGTACCTCTACGGATCAAGTGACGATCACTGTTGACCCTGCCTTCATCTCAGGCATTGATGCTGTCGCGAGCGTATGTGCGCAGGAAGGCGTATTGTTTGTTGCCAACCCTGCGGTGGCAGGTGCAACTTATAGTTGGAGTTTCAGTGGCCCGGCTACGCCAGCTACTTCTACTAATGCGAGCGAAACGGTAAGCTTCGCCAGCGCAGGTACTTACACAGCATTGCTTACGGTGAACCGTGGCACTTGTGTAGAAACCTACACGCATAACATTACCATCACGGCACCCGTTTTTGCAAACGCAGGTCCTGATGTAACGATCTGTACTGGCGAGACGGTACAAATAGGCCTTCCTGCCGGGCAGGGTGGTCCAAGTGGCGCAACCTACAGTTGGTCGCCCAACACTTTCTTGAATAATACAAACATTGCGCAACCAACATCTAGCGCACCATTTACCTTCAATTATACCCTTACGGTAAGTGAAAACGGCTGTGTACGCACCGATGTAATGCGTGTAAACGTAAACCCATTACCTACACCTTCGATCACTGGCGATCTAGAAATTTGCCAAGGAGAAAGCACTACACTAACCGC
>NZ_KB903566.1 GCF_000379805.1 Lewinella cohaerens DSM 23179
CTGGCAGGTCAGGATCAACCGTGAAGGTGATCAAGTCGTAATTATATTCAACACCAGCTGCAGGCTCAAAGAAGCTCTGGAAACAGGTGTAATCATCAAGAACAATCGTTGGCTCGGTGCCGTCGATGCTACCTTCCAGGGTCTGGAGAGCAAAATCTACCGTTACCTCGTCCGTATTAGCAGGACATTCGATTACTGGATCGGTTTTGTCTTCTGCCAGGATTGTTCCCCAACAGGTGTAGACAATCTCGCCATCTTCCACGATCTCGATCATGTAGGTGTGTTCGCCACAACCGTACAATACATTGCTGTCGGTACCGTCAACCGTGATGATGAACTCATCAACACAGCCGTAAAGGCCCGTAAGAATCATGTCTTCTGTAATCGTAGCGCTACAGTCTGCACCCAGCGTTACGTTCAGGTTAGCGATACAGCCCAGTTCGATCGGAGGTTCTACAAAACCAGCGTCTACCGTTTCGATATCATCTCCGGAGAACAGATCGTAGAATGGGGTCGTGAACGTCGTTTGATCCTGATCAGAATCTAGTGCATCATCACCGACATTTGGTGTAACAGCCAAAAGAATAGCTCCACACTCATCAAGTGCTGTACTCGCATCAAAGATCACTTTGTAGCTACCAGGAGCCAGGTCTTCGAACTTGTAGTAGCCGTTCTCATCCGTAAACAATTCAAGCATTACTGGCTGTCCAGCATTATTCGTACCCATTAGCCTTACCCGAACGCCTTCGATGGGGCTATCAGGTACTGCGCCTGTACTCACCTGCGTATCATCAGCAGCATTGAAGTTTTCGTCCAACCATACAAAGTCGCCCAGTTCGGCAGGAATGTAAGCACCGAAGTCGAAGCTCAGATCGTCCTGCATATCAGGGAAACCGTTGATGCCTCCAGGGTTATCGCCCGTGCCATTTTCGCCTTCCGGTAGGGCCATTGGGTCGACAATGGTGAATTCTACACCTGCGTGATCGTCACTGTCGATTTCGTCATCGCCAGGAATGTTCGACCAGGTTGGGACAAAGTCACCAGGTAAGGTCGGAATGCTGATACTGTAAGTACCAGGATTCAAGCCACAGAAGTTGTAGACGCCATCAGTGGTGCCGTCATTCGCGGTTGTTACCGTGTAAGTACGGTTATCATCAGTGGTGTTTACATCACCATCAGGGCCAAACCACAACAGTTCTACGTCTACACCATTGAGGCCAAGGTCACCAGCTTCGTCTTGTACTCCATTGCCGTTGTAGTCTTCCCAAACAAGGCTACCTACTTTGCTGAGTTTGACTTTGTAGTCTTCGATCTCACCAAAAGGTACAGTACCCGTTTGGCTATCAGGAACAAGGCCACCGTCCGGACTCAAGCGAGCACGGATGAATAAAGATCCTTCGCTGTAGCCAACGATTGCAGGTACTGGAAAACAGTATTCTGCATCTGTAACACCACCATTAGGTACTGTTGCGTCTGCGAACACCAGCTCTTCACCGGCACCAAACACACCATCACCATTCCAGTCAATCCATACTTGTAGTACGGCATCTTCACCTGTCATGTTCATCGCACTTACGGTGATACAGGACTCGTTGCCAGGAATAAATGGATGGCTGAATACAATACCGTCTTCGTCGCTGCCATCGGTACAAGTACCGAAGGTTGCCAGACCAGGATCAGCATCGTCACCACCTTCCATCATACCAGCCATTGGCTCAGGAATACCATCCAGCTCCGTGTCTACACATGATCCAAGCTTAAGCGCTTCGGAGACAATGTGGCGAGGAGCTTCTGGGCCTGTTGTCGTATAAGTATCCGGTAAATCACCGTAGTCAAAGCCGATGATTTGGATCATGTAATCTTCTACCTCACCACTATTAGCAATACCTGTAGAAGTCATTACTTCACCCATCTCATTGGCCAGGCGAATACGTAGACCTACATCTTGGCCAACTACTGCATCCGCAGGAATTGGACCAACACTTACGATTACGTTTGTTGCGCCATCAGCTACCGTAGCCGTAAATTTCTCCGTTGCCGGATCAAGGAAACCGTCCTTGTTGAAATCTACATAAACAGCTATCGTCGCTTCTGCTCCCGTCATGTTCATGACCGGAATGTCCAGATCTGTTGTTTGTGTCAGGATGAATAATGGAATATTGTTCAAGTCCAAACCGTCTTCATCGTCAACATCCATCGTTCCGGCCGCTGCATTATTATCGTCACCACTGGTGACACCTGCATCAGCACTTGGTTGGCCGTCTACTTCATCGTCAATATTGTTACCGATTTTCAACAGGACCATATCGTTCTCATCCGTGAGGATTTTGTGGGCAGGGCCATTATCAGCAGCTGTGGTTTGGTAATCAGCAGGAGTAAGAGGAGCGTTGACATCGCCATTGGTTCCTACTACAACATCATTCAAATCACCGTAGTCAAAGCCCATCACTGGAATCTCGTAATCTTCAACCTCACCATCAGGGGCAGGACCATAAGGGCTCATTACCGCATCTTGATCCGTACTCAAACGAATACGAATACCGATATCGTCGTTCAATGTAGCAGTCAATGGTGGCGTAACTCCGGTGAGCACAGCTTCTGTCTCACCAGGCATTACGATCGTCGAGTACATTTCATCCGCTTCGAACTCACCATTATTGTTCCAATCAATGTAGAACACCAGTTTGGCATCATCCATTGTCATATTCATCACCGGAATGGTAATGTCTACACTTTGGTTGGTCATAAACATGATGCTCGTTGGATCGAAACCATCTTCATCATCCTCGTCGGTAACATCACCCGTAGCGTTGGAGCTTTGCTGACCATCCGCTTCATCATCTAGTAGTGATCCGATCTTCAGTAAGACCATATCATCTTCATTCGTGATGATTTTGTGCGATGGGCCGCCATTGGCACTTTGTGTCTGGTAATCCTGTTCGGCTGTACCGTTGGTACCGTCGATCAAGTCGCCGTAATCAAAGCCCATTACCATGATCTCATAGTCCTCTACTTCTCCATCAGGAGCAGGGCCCGTAGGACTCATGCTAGCATCCATATCGGAGCTTAGACGAATACGGAAGCCGAGTTCGTCATTAAGCGTCGTCGTAAACGGAGGAAGAATATCAGCTATCGTCACACTCGTCGCTTGATCAGGTACATCTACAAAGTACATCTCACCCATGTCGGTGAAATCACCATTATTGTTCCAATCAATGAAGATCGTCAACTTTGCAGGAGCTCCAGTCATATTCATGACCGGGATATCCAGATCAACAGACTGGCCCGTTACGAACATTACACTCGTAGGGTCGAAGCCGTCTTCGTCGTCTGCATCGCCGTCGGCATCAGGGCTTTGTTGGCCGTCTAGTTCATCGTCAATCGTACCGCCGATTTTCAGCGTTACCATATCATCTTCGTTCGTAATGATCTTGTGCACAGGACCACCATCAGCAACCGTGGTCTCGTAGTCTTCTTCAGCAGTACCCGTACCGGTATCGGTAAGATCACCATAGTCGAACGCCATTACCATCGTCTCGTAATCCTCTACTTCTCCGTCGGGCGCAGGGCCATCAGGGCTCATCGTCATGTCCGTCGTCAAACGGAAACGTATACCGATCTCGTTGTTGATCGAAGCATCCGCAGGTGGCGTAATGCCACTTAATACCGCAGAAGTTGCCAAATCATCAACCGTCGTGAAGTACATCTCATCTGTACCGTCAAAGGCGCCATCGTTGTTCCAGTCAATGTAGACTGTCAACTTTGCAGGGCCACCCGTCATATTCATCACGGGGATCGTCAAGTCTTGTGACTCACCACGTACAAACATCACACTTGTAGGATCAAAGCCGTCTTCGTCGGCGCCGTCTCCATCTGCATCATCACTTGGCTGACCATCGAGTTCGTCATCTACACTCGCGCCGATCTTCAGCGTTACCATATCGTCCTCGTTCGTAACGATCTTGTGCACAGGGCCGCCGTTGGCAGATGACGTTTCGTAATCCTCTTCGCCAGTACCAGATGCACCGTCAACAAGGTCACCATAATCAAACGCCATTACTACGATTTCGTAGTCTTCTACTTCACCATCAGGGGCAGGGCCACCTGGGGTCATCGCCATATCCGTCGTCAAACGGAAACGCATACCGATCTCGTTGTTGATTGAAGCTCCCGCTGGTGGCGTGATGCCACTTAGTACTGCAGACGTTGCTAAATCATCAACGGTCGTGAAATACATTTCGTCAGGACCATCAAAGGCGCCGTCGTTGTTCCAGTCAATGTAGACCGTCAACTTCGCAGGGCCACCTGTCATATTCATTACAGGGATCGTCAGGTCTTGTGACTCGCCACGTACGAACATCGTGCTCGTAGGGTCAAAGCCATCATCGTCTGCTCCATCGCCGTCGGCATCAGGACTTTGTTGGCCGTCTAGTTCATCATCAATCGTACCGCCGATTTTAAGGATCACGTTACCCATATCATCCGTAACGATCTTATGGACAGGGCCACCATCAGCAACCGTGGTCTCGTAGTCTTCCTCAGCAGTACCCGTACCGGTATCGGTAAGGTCACCATAATCGAAGGCCATTACCATAAGCAGGTAATCTTCTACCTCTCCATCTGAAGCATTTCCACCGGCTGACATAACTGCCGTTTGATCCGTACTGAAACGGAAACGAACCGCCAGATTAGTATTAATCACAGCTCCCGCAGGAGGCGTAACTCCGCTCAATGTTGCACTTGTCGCAGCGTCAGCAACCATGACATCGTACATCTCGTTGGTGCCTGTGAAATCACCATTATTATCCCAATCGATAAACATAACCAACTTCGCCATCTGGCCTGTCATGTTCATTAATGGAATCGTAATGTCTTCTGATTGACCTCGAACAAACATGTAATCCCCAGAGACAAAGCTATCTTCATCGGCTCCGTCGCCATCAGCGAGGGGACTTGGGGTGCCATCTACTTCAACATCTACCGTAGCTCCTAACTTAATCAGTGGGGCAGCAGGAACACAGTGACTCGCAGCAGTAGCAACGCCAGCCGTAGGATAAGGAGCAGCTAAGTCTCCAAAATCAAGGCCAAACACTTCTTTATCATCACTCGCACTGTTGACACAGCCATTTCCATCTGTAAACGTGTACGTCAAGGTATGTACGCCAACGCCCGCTGCTGCAGGGTCGAAACTGTACGTCATGCCATTGCCATCATCCGTGACACCAGGACCGCTGTAAACGCCGCCCGTTGGAGTGCCGCCACCTAGGCCAGTCAGTGCACCATCGTTGACACAACAGTCGGCAGGCGCAGTAAACGTAACCGTAGGTAATGCAAACACTTCTATATCATCCGTATCGCTACTGGTACAACCATTACCGTCGGTGAATGTGTATGTCAAAATGTGCACACCTATTCCTGCACTAGCAGGATCAAAGCTGTATGTCATGCCATTGCCGTCATCCGTGACACCAGGGCCAGCGTAAACGCCGCCCGTTGGTAGACCACCTCCTAGGGTAGACTGTACTCCAGCGTCAATACACAAGTCGGCTGGCGCAGTCAAAGTGACTACAGGGAGTGCGAATACTTCTATATCATCTGTGGCTGGGGTATCGCTACAGCCATTTCCATCTGTATAACTGTAACTAATCGTATGCACGCCCGAGCCCGCAACCGAAGGATCGAAGCTATACGTCATGCCATTGCCGTCATCTGTAACGCCAGCTCCGCTGTAAACGCCACCTACTGGTAGGCCGCCGCCTAGGGCAGACTGAACACCAGCGTCAACACACAGGTCCGCAGGCGCAGTAAAGGTGATAACAGGTAAAGCAAACACTTCTTTATCATCACTCGCACTGTTGACACAGCCATTTCCATCTGTAAACGTGTAGGTCAAGGTATGTACGCCAACGCCGGCTGCTGCAGGATCGAAACTGTACGTCATGCCGTTGCCATCATCAGTGACACCAGGACCGCTGTAAACCCCGCCCGTTGGCGTGCCGCCACCTAGGCCAGTCAGTGCACCATCGTTGACACAACAGTCGGCAGGCGCAGTAAACGTAACCGTAGGTAATGCAAACACTTCTACATCATCCGTGTCGCTACTGGTACAACCATTACCGTCGGTGAATGTGTATGTCAAAATGTGCACACCTATTCCTGCACTAGCAGGATCAAAGCTGTATGTCATGCCATTGCCATCATCCGTGACACCAGGGCCAGCGTAAACGCCGCCCGTTGGTAGACCACCTCCTAGGGCCGTCTGTACTCCAGCGTCAATACACAAGTCGGCTGGCGCTGTCAAAGTGACTACGGGAAGTGCGAATACTTCTATATCATCTGTGGCTGCATCTACACAGCCGTTAACCCCTACCGTATAAGTAATCGTATGCGTACCAGTGCCTGCAGTTGCAGGATCGAAACTGTATGTCATACCATTCCCGCCATCCGTAACACCTGGACCACTGTAAACACCGCCCATTGGGCTCCCGCCACCAAGGCCGGATTGGACACCTGCATCGATACACAAGTCGGAGGGTGCTGTAAAGGTCGCATTAGGGACAGCAAAGACTTCTACATCGTCACTTGCGCTAGCCGTACAGCTGTTTGCATCGGTAAAGGTATACGTCAAAGTATGCGTACCTGCTCCTGCAGCAGCAGGATCAAAGCTGTACGTCATACCATTGCCATCATCAGTGACACCAGAACCACTGTAAGTACCACCCGTTGGCGTACCGCCACCAAGGCCGGCCTGTACTCCTGCATCGATACACAGATCGGCAGGAGCAGTAAATGCTACTACAGGTAATGCAAATACCTCAACATCATCAGAAGCACTATCGTTACAGCCATTAGCACCTACCGTATAAGTAATGGCATGTGTGCCAACTCCCGCAGCAGCAGGATCGAAACTGTACGTCATTCCGTTGCCATCATCGGTAACACCTGCGCCGCTGTAGACACCACCCGTTGGAGTGCCACCACCAAGACCCGATTGGACTCCTGCATCGATACATAGGTCGGCAGGAGCTGTAAAGGCAGCTGTAGGTGTCGCAAACACTTCTTTATCATCACTTGCACTGTTCGTACAGCCGTTGCCATCTGTAAAGGTATACGTAAGCAGATGCGTACCAACTCCTGCAGCAGCAGGATCGAAACTGTACGTCATTCCGTTGCCGTCATCGGTGACACCAGGACCGCTGTAAACACCTCCCGTTGGAGTGCCACTGCCAAGGCCGGTCAGTGCGCCATCAGTAACACAACAATCAGCAGGAGCAGTGAACACAACTACTGGCAAGTCGAATACTTCCACATCATCCGTGTCACTACTCGTACAGCTATTGCCATCCGTAAAGGTGTAAGTAAGCATATGCGTACCAACTCCCGCAGCAGCAGGATCAAAGCTATACGTCATGCCATTACCATCATCAGTAACACCTGCGCCGCTGTAGACACCCCCCGTTGGAGTGCCACCACCAAGACCCGATTGAACTCCTGCATCAATACACAGATCGGCAGGAGCTGTCAATCCTACTACTGGTAATGTAAAGACTTCTATATCATCGCTTGCGCTAACTGAACAACTATTAGCAGCCGTGAAGGTATAGGTCAGCGTATGCGTACCAACTCCCGCAGTAGCAGGGTTAAAGCTATAGGTCATGCCATTGCCATCATCGGTAACACCTGCGCCGCTGTAGACACCACCCGTTGGAGTGCCACCACCAAGACCCGATTGGACTCCTGCATCAATACACAGATCAGCAGGGGCTGTAAACGCTACCGCAGGAAGTCCCGCAGTGGGATCCGTAATCGTTACCTGACGCTCGCATCCGTTCAAATCGGTAATCGTTACTGTCACATCTCCTCCCCCCGCTGAATTATCATTAAGCGTAAAGACTGTAGCAACATCATAAGTACCCATCATTGGACTGATACTCGTAGCTCCACCGCCACTAACACTTACGGTATAAGTGCCACTTACGCCAGTACCTGAAGGGGTAAGGCTAAAGCTTATCCCTTCATTACCAGAACAGGCAACTCCAGCAAGGCCATCCGTATCAATCGTACAAGCACTACTACAGAAGCTACTAAGTTCTCCTGTAAAAGGATAATTATGAATCTCTGAACCGGAACCGGAATGAGTAAGATTGCCACCAATGTAGGCCCTACCATTCAGGTTTTGCTGTAAATCCAAATTACCGTTAGGGATAAACACCAAGCCATTAAGGTTACCTGCCACCGTGACACTAGTCGCTTCATAAAAATTATAAACTAAATTGTAGATTAGTGCATCCGGGTCAGACCCTGTAGCACCAAACTCGGGGTCATTTACCCTACCTGCTGTTGCTCTTAGGCGGCTAGTAACTACTGCCCCCGAAACATTAAGGATGATAGTAGCTCCCGGGGCTATATCTGCGAAAAGCAAATTGTCCTGAAACCCAGGGTCCAAATCAGTTCCAGTGATGTTTATGATTTCAATTGCGGCATTGGTTCCTGTCACTGTGCGAGAGACAGCATTAAATGAGCCCGTCGCTGTAGCACTTTGCATCTCCATACTAATATGCGCTGCCTCACTTAGAAGTGTAGTATGATCCACAATGCTCGTTCCATTGTTATCAGAAGCAGTGCCATTACCAACATTCAGGGTACTTGCTCCTCCTGAATAGGCAACGTATCCGACACCGCCACCATTATTAGTCCCCATATTCAGGGTCCCTGTACCAGACATTGTACCCTCTACAGCCACCGCGTTACCTTGATCACTTATCACGAAGGTTCCACCCCCGGATTCGCCAATACCATATCCCTTATCTATTATCAGGTTACCGCCTACAGCTAATCGTCCTTCTACTTCAGCTCCACCAGTTGACGGTACGAGAAAGTCGCCGCCCACAACGATCTGATAGGAGGCATCCAAGCCCCTGAAGGAGGGAGGCATAGGAGGACAGGAGATTGTGCTAAAAGGCGACCCTGCTTGCTCCCCTGGTGTAATTGGAGAAGGATATTCCCCTACTGTACCACAGTATGGGCTAGTAGGGTTGGAGAAAACTACTGTAGGGTCAGGCCCAGAGCCATCAATATTTAGGTTATTCAAAATGTTATCGCACGTTTGGCCCGCCGCAGCACAAGGCATAGCCGCATCCGTACAATCCACCGTATACATACTAGGATTGTTACCAACGTTACTATCAAAGTCATTACCTACCGTATTTTCATCACAGATAGTAAGATTGGTGCCAGAATAACTCCCAGAAACGGTAATATCAGAACTACCATTGGTGACAAAAATGCCACCGCCTGTTCCTGTCACAGGAAAGTTAATAGTAAGGTCACCATCAATAATTTGGAAAGGGGCATTGATTTCACTAGCGCCATTGAAGGTTACATTACCATTAACCGTCATACAGCTATTATTGACAAATTTCTTAGTTGGCCCTTTGTTTCCAACTATAAACTCACAGCCTCCAGAACCGAACGGACCACAAGCCGTATTGACATCTCCATAATTATATAAGTTACCATGGTTGAAGAAGTAACGGCTGATATTGATTTCTCCATAATTATCGAAGACATCTGCTTCATTGTTCTCAAGGCTAGAGAAATTCATAATACCAGAGTTCGTCACAGCAACAGGCCCAATAAGGAGAAGTTGGCCAGTTAGCCCTTCTGCTTCTAATACACCACCGCTCAAGTTATTGAAGGTTGTACCGTTTTGCCCACCAATCTGACCATTAGTACCTGTTAGGGTAAACGTGCCAGCATTGTTAATAGTGATCGGCCCATTAATAGTAGAAGACGTTTCCATTGATCCTCCAGGATAGATATTAATAACTGTGGTGCCATTAATATTCATCCCGCCCATAATCACATTACCATAAACATTGATGGTAACATTTGAAAAGACGCCGCCAAAACTCTGTGTCCATGTAATACCAGCTGGCACACAAACCACATTACCTGTTCCGTTAAAATTGAAACTGACATTGGAGACATCAGTGGAAAAGCAGGCTGTATTGCTGTTCATCGATACATTCTGAAAGTCAGTATTGATATCGATATCACAAACTGCGGGGCATTGTGCTTGAAGGTTTAGTGTACTGAATAGCACAAGAAGGAGACCAAGCGTGTGGCTCAGGTAATTATTTTTCATGTGATCTGTGTTTGCTGCATTTATATCCAAAGGAAACTGCTTCCTAATGATTAAATACAAGCGTATTATGCAAAAGCAACTAAAATTATGCCAAAAAACATTCCTCATCATCTAATGATGACAAAAGGAAGTCTTTACCAATTTATTTTTCTTAGAAAAAAATTACACAAATCAAGCTGAAGAATACAGCTTTCTAGATTAGATATATTTTTTCCATGTGATCACGATACATGGTGTCAAAAAAGCTGACATCTTTCTACAACAGACTACAAAACATTTATAGAAGCTTACCTTATCATTCTACATGAGCACAAACTAGTGCCATTCAGCTATAAAGCATCTTATGCGCAAAGATCATATATTTTTTAAAAAAAGCAAAAATATCCCTTTTTTTATTGTGTAAAAATAACACTTGTTTCTTTAGAGCTTGTTTGCTAGGGACACTTAATGCAAATAGCTTCATTGTTCCTGGTGCTCAATCACAACAGGCATTCGAAACAGGTTATTTGAACGGTCTTTTTCATAAAAAAGCTGGAGCGGATCAATTTCTATTTCCAACCAGTATTCACCGGAAGCTAAGCCTTTGGGAAGCTGCAAATACTGTCCTTCATAAAGCATCCCATAAGTATCATAGCCACCTACGCTGATTCCCTGCTGTTCTGCATTACACGAAGCGTAATGTCCAAAACCATAGTTCGATAAATTCTTTTCCCCAAAAACCTGGCCCTGCCAAGTACAAAGACTATCCGCATTATTACAGATTCCGGTATCAAACAAGCAGTAACTTACTTTTCGCCCTTCAGCAATAATGGTAGGTTGCTTCTCTTCTTCTTCCTTGACTAGGCGAAACTCCACCCAATCATCTACATGAAAATGATCATGCCCTGGTTTATCATCATAGTAGTTGAACCCAGCTCTACGGTCCTCCCAGCTTAACTGGCCATCTGCCAGATGATAAATTCGCTGGGTAAGCACCTGACGAGGATATTCCCAATCTGGGCAAATACTATTTTGAACGACCTCTTCTTCGCCACAATACCAACGATCACTTCCTCTTGTTTCCATTGGTCCATCTCCAATATTGGCAATCGTAGCGGCAAAGCGCAATTGCCCTCCATAATACGGATGATCAAAAGGATACTCTTTAATCTGTGAGCGGGTAAACCTTTCGAGAATAATAAAGTCCGGTAATAAATCACAACTATCTGTTAAATCAGGGCATTGACATGCTTCTGGGTAATTCTCATTACAAGGCCGTTGTTTTTCGTCAGAATAGTCCCCTTCTTCAAAATGAAGGGTAAAACTATTCAAGGTACCCGTTTCGCCCTCTCGCAAATCACGAATCCGCAGCCACCACGTTCCATTAGGGTTCTGGCCATTATTAAGAAAACTCATACGCCCGTCTGGTATATATTCTCCATTAACAAACGGAGGATTAGCCTGATGTATATAACCAGAGAAGCCATTCATCCGAAAACAAGCTTGATAATAGTCCCTTGCCTCTGCACCACCATTACGGTTAGTCAGCCAAATAGTACTCCCATCAGGGCTTTGCAACTCTACTTTTATATCCGATACCCGCGGGTGGATAATCGTTATACACACCTTCCCTAACCCAAAACCATCACCTAAATGGCCAGATAACCCATTTACCTGAATGGGAAATGAATCGACTATTAACGGCCCAGAATAATCTGAAATACGACCACCTGGAGCAATGAACGATTGTGCAAACAAGGGCATCAAACAACCTAATAATAAGAAAAGTAGTATGATTGAATTTCGCACATGAAGCAGCATAACTATATGGTGTTACCTTATATTGTTAATATATCTTGATCCGTAATGTAGTGAAAATGACACGAAACACACCGCTATTACTTACGATCGCAAAGAACTCTCTTTTCCTTTATTATAATCGGATTCAATAAAAAGGCATTATAAATAAGGCGTCATCAGATTTCCCTGATGACGCCTTATTTATTTACTTTCTATTGTGATAGTCATTGCCCCCCTACAACTTAACCATCCGCCGGCTGATCTGGCGCCCATCAAAGGTGAGGGTGTAGAACAGCACGCCGGCAGGTAGCCCCTCGCCGCGGATGGCAAGTTCCTGTTTGCCGGCATCGGCGCGTTGCTGGTATTGCTGCAACACCTTGCCGGTGGCATCGGTGATCTCCAAAAGGTAGTTTCCTGCTTGTGGCAGGTAGAAGCTTATCTGGGTAGTCTCCCGGAAAGGATCAGGGTGATTCTTTAGCAACACCGCTTCCTGTCCGTAGTCACTGAATTGGAGACGTAGATCGTACTCTGCCAAAGCATGGTCATAAGCGACAGAAGGCACCCTGCCACTTACAGCGAGCACGTCCGCTAACCTGGCACCAGCCTTTGCTGCTACGACTAACGTAAACAAAGGCTCGTTCGTATTGGTCTTTTGGGCCAACCAGATGCCCTTCAGTAAGCCACGCTCCATCAAGGTCGTGTTCATCTGCTCGGCTTTCATTTGGCCTTCTTCTACTTCCAGTACCTCAAGTATTTCGGTGTTCAAAGCCAGCTCTACTTCTAGCCCGCTGAGTTGTTCCAGGTCGTTGGCGCGAATTGGGATACGGTAAATATCCCCTGCACGCAGATCGTAATCTGGTGCTTCCAGCAGCCATTTGGCATTGGTGCGGTCTTCGGCTTGCGCCATTACGCCGTCGCTACTAGCGGAGCCGTTAAGGTCACCAATTTTTATACCAATAAAGTCTTGACCAAACTGACAAACCAGCAGGTTGAAATAGCGGTAGGAATCCGGAATCTCCGCAGCGATATCCGTCAAAGGAAATTCAGCAGGTACAAAACGCCAACTCGTATTCGCAGGGAAGGTTTCGATGCGACCGAGTAGCAACTGTTACATCCATAAGAGATCCAGTGTCGTCACCTCGCCATCATTGGTAATATCGGCAGCCAATAATACGTAAGGATCGGTGATAATTTGTTGCAATAACAAGTGGCGTTGGAGTACGATGAGGTCTAAGGTGGTGACTCCATTAGCTGTGTCATCATTCTTGTAAGGCTTGACTTCGTAGTTCGTTGAGAAGGTCAATTGCGGGAACTCAAACTTACCATCATCAATGGTAAAGGAGTTTTCATCAAAAATATCATCAATGCTCAACTGCACCTCTACCCCACTCATGGGCTGGTTGGTACGTGTACGAATGACGCCTTCTATTTCCAGTTCATTCTCGGCACAAGCGCTACAAACTTCATTGGCATCCTGTACAGAAATAATCACAGTACAGTGCTGGTAATTAGGTCCTCCGGCACTGCCATCAGGCTGAAGTGCGTAAGGGTTATTTGCATTGTCCCGAACGACGATTTCACGGGCTGCCTGATAACGATCTTCACAAGTCAATACCAGATTATCAGCACTAAAGTCGGCAGTCATCCCTGGTAGATTGACCGAGTAGGCATAATCACCAGAACAATCCATTTCGGCCATATCAGCCAACAAGGCAGCTGATAAGATCACAGCTGCTTCGTCGAGAATGCCATCACCATTAAGGTCTGTAGCCGGAACGACAGGTGCAAGTTGCACTTCCATAGCGGTCACACAAGTCGGAGCCGCTACGAAGCAATCTGCCACTGTAAAGGCGATGCGCTCACTGCTCAGGTTATTACAACCATCGGTGGCCGCAAAAACAAATGCGTGGTCACCAACGGGGAAGTCACCTTCTATCAGGAAGGAATTATTCGTTCGGGTGAGTACGCTGGTTTCCGTTAGTTCCAAATCATTGGTACCGTCATTATCCTGATCGAGGAAGAGTTGCACTTCCGTACGTTCTGGCAAACAAGCATCTTCCAATGCTACGACGATACTCACCAATCCTTCGCAAGACTCATCTGTTGTACAGAATACTGCTGGCGTTTCGAAAGCAACTACGGGTGCTGTTTCATCCTGAATACTGATGACTTGGGTATACTCCCAAGCACCTACATTCGGCAAATCACGCCAATATCCGGCAGGATTGGTCGCGCAGTCTTGTCCGGCAGGCGGGAACTGGTTGAAGGCCTCACTATCTGCATCGGCGAAGGCGTTGCCATTGTTGACGACCAACCATACATCTTCGGCTCCTTCTTCTACTGCACAGTTTTCATTACGGCTCAATACCGTCGGTGTGCTCTCTCCATCGTATTCACAATCGTTGACAATGAGGTAGGTTCGTGCTAAACGCAAACACTCCTCCCCTTCTGTAGTTAGTTCGACATCTTCGTAAGTAACTGTGAAATTGCCACAACCGCCATTGATAAATTCCAGTGTTTCTAAACCAGCAACACAATCCGTCATTTCATCTTTAGGGAAACGAATGCGGTAGGTGTTGTTACGGTTTATCGTGATCATTTGCTCGTAGACTTCAGCGGTCATGTTTCCTGCACCATCCGTGGCCATAAAGAGGCGACGAATACTGCCCAGGTCGCAATCGTCCCAACTGAGTTCGGGCGTCATTTCCACGATTTCTGCGGTACAATTATCGGTCACTTCCGGCATTCCGAAAAGGGCTACTCGCTGGACGGAGTCCATGGGTTCAAACCCTAGTGGCAAAGCACTACAAGGCAAGGTGAGCGTTTCCAAACCGGCAAGCTCTGGCGCAACATCGTCGATCACGGTAACCATCACATTACAGCCGTTGATGTTACTGTCTGCATCCATCACTTGTAGTTCTACCAGGAAGGTTTCCCCAGCGTCACAGCATTCAAATGCCAGTTCGTTGGTCCAATCACCGAAGGTTCCGGCCATATCTCCAGCGCAAGCGTCGGGTCCTTCATTGTAGAAACGGCGCATGAGTAAACTTGGCGGCTCACAATTATCATAGCTACCCAGGTCCAGATTTTCTGTATACAAAAGATTGGGTGTATCGTCTTCTACCGTCACGGTTAGGCTATTGCGACAGATGGCTGTTGGCACCTGTAAATCCGCAATTCGCATTTGACAATTGCTTTCTATCTGGTTGCCATCAAGGTCTTCAGCAATGTAATGTAGTGTGTACTCCCCTGTTTCAAGGTTCGTTACCGAACGGGCACCATCAAATTCGATGGTTTCAATCAATTCATCATCTACCACTCGGATCAACTCTGTGGTAATGGTCCAATCGTCGATACGGCTTTCATCACAGAAACCGACGAGTTCGGCCAGTGGTATATCAACGGTAGCAGTACAGTCCAATGGGTCAACATCGTAGACCAATACATTATCGTCGGGACAATTACAACCATCTCCGCCAATCGGACAAACCAACCTTGGAGGGCCAAATGGTCCTACTTTGATCTGCTGAGGAATAATATAAAGGGTATCACCATTACATACGTCAGTGATGGTCCACTCTCTAGTCAAGTCCAAAATCAGGTCTGTAGTGATCGGATTGGGAATATCCTTATAGGAAACGGCCAGGTTAAAGATGGTCGTTTGGTTAAATAACGTATCGTAATCTTCACCACCACTTACCAACGGATAGCCCGTATCCTGAGGAGAAGGATATCCGTTTTCATTGAGGCCATAATCATCACCACACTGGAACGTCGCCGTTGCCGGTGGCAATACAATGTCATCAATCGTCGGACGACGGAAAGTCAATTGCTGATCACAGCTATCGGGCTGCCCAGCTGATTCTATGATAAACGTACGGAGAATATGAGCATCTGCACAGTTGTCATCAAAATCCAGTGCATCCTGGAAGTACAAGCTATCAAGGCCACAAAGTGGTTCCACCAACGGGTAACCGACGGTAGCTTGGCTAGCAGGATTATCTTGTGTCCAAAGGATATGATTGTAAGTCAAATCTTCCCTTAGCGTATCGTAAGGCATAAAGGTTGAAGTTACCTCTTCGCTATTGACCGTCATGGGTACATCGCGGTAAGAAACGATGACCCAAGCATAATTACCGGCCGCCTCAATACCGTAAGTAGAAGCTACAAGCGAATAATCTTGCCCTGGCTTCAGTGACTGGGTGAAGTGATTGACCAAGTGCATATCCTGAGAGAACATTCCGGTGGTGTCAATCATAGGATTGATCATCTCCATGTCCTCGTCGTCCTCCAATTCATCTGGATAACTCACATTGAAACAACAAGGGTCGTCGTATCCGGTATAACTTCCGTTGAACAACATACCTGCACCATCGGCATCACCGAGGTCCTCTAATTCTGGCGACAATGGAATGTCGGAGAAGAAAAAGAACGAATAAACATTGTCGGCGGTATCAATTGGTCCAGGTGTCGTTACATCGACTGGCTCCATGAAGCGATCTCCTAATAAAATAGGGGTAGAACTAAACGCCAAGAAACATGGTGCTTCCTCTACAACAAGGTCATCTTGATCCAAGTGACCTTGCAAAATTTGGATACTACCAATGAAGTTTCTCTGGTCGGTATCTTCTGGGCAGAATAAGGCTGGTGTTGGCGGGTTGACCTCAATGGTCTCACCACAATCGGCAACACTGTCAGATATATTCACACTTAGAACGCCCTCGCTATAGCTGTGAGGTACAGATTCTACCAGCTCACCATAGTTGCCGGTAGTACCATCACTGGCTACCCAACTATCGCTTGTATTTACGCCATCAACCAAGATGGTATAAACATAAAAATCATCGCTGCTATCTTCCGGCGTTCCGGCATCATCACACACTACTGTATTAAGAGTGGTGATAACCATACACTGAAAAGAACAAGGTGCAGGAGGCATGATCGCTACTGACCCCGTACAAGAAGCATCATCTATATCCTGAATGACCATATCAAAGGCGCCATCTGCAATAGAAAAAGGCCCTTGGGTAATGGCCGTACCATAAGCACCACTATTACCAGTAGGCTGAATCCAGCCAGCACCATTATTATTAATGCCTTCGGCCAGCAGATCAAACGTAAATAGATCATCATCGGGGTCAGATGGCGTGCCGTTATCCAAACATTGGTAATTGGATACCGTTACTTCCATTGCACATTGATCAGAACAGGCGGTTGGTGCAGTTACCTGCAAATCAAAGGTACAATTGCTATCCGCGCTATCTGTAAAACTGAGATCAACATCACCATCCGCGACCATATATGGGCCGAAGTTTACTGGTGTATCGTAGGCACCGGTGGTCCCGTCATTTGCCAACCAATTGGTGCCAAGGTTATTGCCTGTTACTGTCACCGAGAAGGTAAAGGTATCATCGGTAGGATCAACAGGGGTATCATTGTCGTTACAAACCATATTGCTAACAACAGCATCGTCAATAATACAAGCCATTGAGCACGATGGTGGCGCAACAAATGAAGTAGTGAGGGCACAGCCAGGCACCTCATTGTCTGTAAAGGTTAAACTTACATTGCCTCCTGAAATAGGAAATGGCCCTAGGGTTACCCATTCTCCGTAAAGGCCGGTTTGGCCATTGGTACTTGTCCAGGAGGTTCCGCCATTGGCAGCAGTTACTCTCACTAAAATGGTATAAGTATCATCATCGCCATCAAAAGGAGTACCATTGTCATCACACTGAATGAGGCTTTGCTGCAAAGTCAGTGCACAGACATTAGAACAGGTTCCGGGAGGAACGATAAAGATCGGCAAGTTACAATCTGGATTACCAGGATCGGAGACTTCAAAATCAAGGTTCCCTCCGCTGATCGGGTAAGGCCCCATCAGCATTGTTGTGCCATAAGCACCACTGGTATTATTAGGGTCGGTAGCCAGCCAGTTGCCAGAACTGGTATTGTAGCCGGTGATCTCCAGCGTGAACGTAAAGGTATCGTCGCTAGCATCGGAAGGCGTGCCATTGTTGTCACAAATATTTGGACCTACGCTAGCATCAAGGAAACAATCCGGCGAACAGGTTTCCGCAGGTGCTACAAAAGTGAAGGTAGTACTACAAGTACCATCTTCACTATCCGTAAAGGTCAAAGTTACATCGCCTTCTGATAGTGGGTTATTTTCATAGGTATAGCTGGTACCGTAGTTACCCGTACTACCATCGGATGCCATCCAACTGCCGCTGGCATTCGCGCCGATTACTTCAAATGTAAACGCAAACGTATCATCGGCAGGATCGTAGCTCGTGCCATTGTCGTTACAAACAGAAGCCGTTGCCATCACTGACAAGGAACAATCATTGGAACAGCTAGGAGGAGGAACGATAAAGATCGGCAAATTACAATCAGGGTTTCCTGGATCAACAACCAGAAAATCGATGCTACCATCGCTGATCGGGTAAGGCCCCATCGTAATAGTCGTGCCGTAAGTACCCGTTGTATTATTGGGGTCATTGGCCGACCAAGCAGTGGTGCTTGTATTGTAGCCTGTAATTGCCAAAGTGAATGTAAAAGTATCATCACTTGGGTCAGAAGGGGTGCCATTGTCATTACAAACATTAGGACCTACACTGCCATCAAGGAAACAGTCCGGCGAGCAAGTCTCGGCTGGTGCTTCAAAGGTGTAGCTAACGCCACAGGTATTGTCTTCGCTATCCGTAAAGATTAAGGTTACGTTACCTTCTGATAGCGGGTTATTTTCGTAGGTGTAGCTCGTGTTGTAGTTGCCCGTGCTACCATCAGAGGCTGTCCAGCTACCACTGGTATTCGCTCCCGTTACTTCAAATGTAAATGCAAAAGTATCATCGGCGGGGTCGTAGCTTGTGCCGTTGTCATTACAAACAGTGCTACTAGCCTCAATTGCCAGATCACACTGATCAGAACAGGTCGTAGGTGCAGGAATCGAAAGCGTTGTACTACAAGCAGCACCAAAAAATCCATCTGTGATAATTAATTCCAAATCACCACTGGCAATAGCTAAAGGCCCAACCGTAACTGCTTCATCATAAGCACCCGTAACGGTTTGTCCATTAACAAGCGTGCGCCAACCACTACTTCCATTACTCCCCGAAACGACTAATTGAAAAGTAAAGACATCATCATCGGGATCAGACGGCGTGCCGTTTGAGTCACAAGCGATACTGCTCACCGCGATGGTAGCGTCGAGTTCACAAGCAGGAGGCACCATGGTAACACAGTCGCCATCATCTTCATCGCCAGCATCATCGGCACACTGGTTATTGCCATTGGTATCTACGCCGTTGCCGGGGGTAGAATCGGGGTCATCTTGCGCAGAATAGGTGATTTCTGCTAGTATCGTATAATCGAAAGCAGGTGCGACGGTGCCCATAAAGGTCAGCGTCAGGCTCTCCCCTACCTCCAGGTTTAGGTTTTCCCAATCGATGGTACTGCCATTGAGGGTGCCACCAGTGGAAAGTGGTACAACATTGGTAAGGCCTGCTGGCCAGAGGGCATTGACTGTAAAATCACCAGCATTGAAAGGCCCCTGATTGGTGACCGTTATCGTGAAGGTAACAGCACTACCAATATCTGCAAAGGGGCTATCGACATCAATATCTAGTTCCAGGTCGGTAGGGCAAGCAAACTGACTTAATTCATGAGTATCCGTGAAGGAACAACCATTTTGGTCGGTAATTTCAAGGGTATAAGTTCCAGGAGTATTTACCTCAATTGTTTCAGGTGCATCGGGGCCAGTAGCAATAATGCCTTCCGGGCCAGACCAGGTCAGCGTTGCAATAGCTGCATTTGAGAAAAAGTTCAGCCCCAAGGTCGTGGTTTCGCCTTCACAGATTTCCGTTGCTGCTTCAATTTCAACATTAATCAACGGTACACCCACCATATCGACAGCAAATACATTGGCAAACCACCAAGTATTAAGGCTGTTTTTATCACCATATCCCGTCGTATTGTTATCGTTAATCATGGAACAATCATCCGTTTGAGGATTGAAATTATTCCATGTTCTACAACCAGGGGTGATACAATCACAACCGCCGCGGCCGTCTTTGGACTGCCCGGTGCCAGGATCGTCAACGATGTTGCGATCATCCCAATAGAGAATATCCGTTTGGCCACTGGTCGTACACAAAGGGCGAATAGGTTCTACACAAAAACCATCTTTTAGGAATTCTGTATCATAAACAGCCCAATGCTGAATCCCTTGCGTATAATTTACAGAAAGGTTGAGTTGAGTTCCCGGATCAACAGGGGTTCCATCGCCCAATAGGCCGTCCCAGCTCAGACAGGTTGACAAAGGTTGCCCTGGAAGGAATCGATGCAATAATCGGCGATCTACATCTATATCAAAAACGCCATTTTCGTTAATATCAAGTATAACTTCTACCTGCCCTGGCTGGGTGACCGTCACATCCAGGCAGTAGGCTTCCGATCCGGCACAGTTAAAAAACGGTGCTACGGTAAGTTCTCCACATTCTCCATCAGGAAAAACAACAGGATCAGGTGGTGCGAGGAATACCAGGTGTTCCGCAAAATTATCGGTAATATTCTGCTCAGGAATAGACATTCGGTCAATCCCCAAGTCGCCTGTTTGTCCGGGGCCACTACTATTGAAGGCCATTGTAAACGATAAGCCTTGCAGGCCAGAATCGGCAAAATCGATTTGCGTAACAAAGCCATCCGTCGTATAAGAGTAGAGCTTGCCGTTGAAGCGGCGATCCCAAACACACTCTGGTTGTGTATTACCAACCGTAGGCGTACGAAAAGCCCAGTTTTTTGAAAATACGCGCCCAGGGATTTCTACCCCATTATCGGCTACCGTAAAATCCCAGTAGCCAATATAATCTACACTAATAAACTCGATATAATACAAGCCTGCTTCTCCTGGTGCGAAAAGAAAACGGTCATCATCGGTTGCATAACCGACCCCATTGTTTAGCACCGCCGGACCACTGGCGCCTTCCCAATTGCTGACATTTTCAACAAAGCTATTGATGCTATAAGGACCGTGTATAATTTCATCATTGGATGCCCTGCGAATACGATAAGAATAATTACCGGTACTAGCTGGACTGCCAGACTCATTGTATTCTCGGGAAAGGCCCAGGTAAAGTACCTCCGTTGCGCTATTGAGTTGCACAAACAGGCGACTGGCCTCCGGGCTTCCCAGTGTAGCGAAATTGCCATAATTGCCGTCTCCTACCAATAGCATGACCATATCCGTAGGGTTGGGAGCAACCTCATGGGTACCTTCCGCACGGACAGTCATTAAGGATAACAGAACGAGGCTCAAAAATAGTGACCACTTTAAGGTATACTTTTGATAAAATCGTGTTGTTTCGTAAGTGTTGTTCATAACCTGACCGGTGTTAATCATAGTGTAGGGAGTCAAAGTATTGCGCAAAAAACAAGTTTAGCCTTAGTTAGCTTCGCTGCTTCTTCGAGGTCTCTGAGTTTCCCAAATAGCTGACACACTTAAAATGAACCGTTTAGCCATCTATTTGAAAAACGAAGGCTAAACTTATTTTTGTGCTGTCTTTTTAGCTAGACTTTAGGCATTCTACCGAAAGTCTAGCTAGAATATTTATTGTGCTACAATCATTTTGCGACTCAACTGTTGGCCACCAAAACGAAGGGTATACGAATATAAGCCATTAGGCAATTGCCCGGCTTTAATTCTTACTTCGTTAGCACCCGCCGTAAATTCGTCACGGATTGTAAGTATTCTGCGTCCGCTGATATCGTGTATTTCGATAATAGCAGACCCATCTTCCGGCAAATCAAACGGAATCACCGTTTGAGCTGTCACCGGATTGGGAATATTTTGATAGAGTGCCATTCCGGTACTTGCTTGACCGAAGTAGCCCAACTCAATATTCATCACACGGTTTTCACTACTGCGTTCGTAAGCCTCCGCTATGGTGTAGCGTGGACTTAACGTTACCCAGTCGGCGACTTGCCCCGTAGCTTTTGCTCTGACCACTAGCGTTAACAGGCGGTCTTCGTTGAGCAATGCTCCGTTTCGCTCCCAGCTTACTGTCAGCAAGCCTTGTGACTGTAGGTTTTTACCCCAATTATCCTGGCGCAACAAGCCCTCTTCAATGGCTAGAATCTCTAGCTTATCCTCGTCGCAATCCAGTGTAAACTGGAAACCATTAACCTGCTCCAACTCAGTGCTCATTAGCGCCAAGCGGTAGGTCTGTCCGGCTTTTACCCGGGTATCTTCCAGCAGTAGGTTCCAATCAGGAAGGCTACTGCGGTCTTCTCCATTTTGTGTACCATCAAAGGCCGCATTCGCAGAACCATTGATGTCTCCGATTTTTATACCCATGAAATTCTGAGCATACAAACAACCATCCAAAGCGTCGACCGTAATCCATTCAGGGAATGGAGTAGACCAAGGACTCGTCGGATTCGGGAACTCAAAATCCGCAGGAACGAAGCGCCAGCTGGTATTATTAGCGAAGGTATTGATATCACCCAAGATCAAGCGACGTAACTGGATAAGATCCAAAGTTGTCACAGAACCAGAGTTATTCACATCCGCAGCAATCAAAAGATACGGATTTGTAATCATATCCTCCCCAAGAAGGTGGTTTTGAATACGAATCATATCAAGTGTGCTAATACCATTAGCCGTATCATCATTTTTGTATGGGCGGATCACGTACGTTTCTCCGGCCAGTAAATCTTCAAATTGGTAGCGACCTTCCGTTTCCGTCATCACCTCTAGCAGGATGGTAGATTCCAATTTGACTTCCACCCCTGCAATGGCTTCCGAGTTCATCGTGTAGATATCTCCTCCTAAGGTCATATCTCCATCAACACAATCGTTGCAGTGCCCTTCTGGATCAAGGACATTCACCTCTACTACACACATGCTGTAGTTGGGGCCACCCAGGCTACCATCCGGTTGCACTGAATAAGGATTGTAAGCACCATCCCAAACATACACTTCTAGACGCACGCCAGGGCGATCGTCACAGGTCAGGCCGATACTTTCCTGGTTCATGTTAGGCATCTCCCCTTCTCTGTTTACGGAAAAGCGCAGTGGCAGGTTACATTCAAGGATATTACAGCTTGCTAGTTGATTCGCGAAGAGCTCTAAGCCAGCTTCATTCATCTCTCCGTCACCGTTGATATCTGTTCCGGCAGGCAACGTTTGCAGAATAGCATTGAGGCCCGTGAAACAGTTAGGTTCAGGGATATAGCAGTCAACAATCTGGAATGGAATAACAACATTGGTGGTATTTCCACAACCATCGGTAACGCCTATCAGCATCTGGTGAGAGCCCAATGGCAGTAATGCACGAATACCGTAATCCGAGCCTTCTCCGTAAAGGACATCTTCTGGTTGAAGAACTTCATCCACTGTACCATTCGCACTGAGGTCTAATCCGATACTGAACGTCATCGCATCTGGCAAGCAGTGTTCCGTGATCGTAAACGGTAGGTCAACCATCATTTCACAAGCTGCAGATTCGGTACAAATCGGTTCCGGAGCAGTAAACTCAACTACTGGTGCCCCGTTATCAAAAATCTTGATCCGCTGCGTGTACTGCCATTGTCCCGTACTGGTGGTTTCGCGCCAGTATCCTAGTGGGTTCAAGGTACCAGTACAGCTCTGTCCGCGCTCTCCAATGGTAGGGCTTGTGTTATTGTAGAAAGCATCACGATCTACATAGGCAGTCGTTGGGCGACGAATCACCCACACATCCTCTTCTCCACCAACACCATCACAATCTTCATCGCGAGAGATAACCTGAGGAGGATCAATGCCGTTCCATTCACACCAGTTGGTTACAGTATAGGTCCTCGCAATGTAGAAACACTCGTTTCCTTCTATCGTCAACTGGGTATCTTCGTAAGAAACGGTAATTGAATCACAGCCCACATTGAAGGCCTCTGCACCAGGAATCTCCTGGAGGCAGTTGGTAATCTCATCTTCAGGGAAACGGATGTTATAATTCAGTATGTATTCGATGGTTATCAATTGCTCAAAGATCGAAGCGGACTCATTGCCCACTCGGTCGATGGCCACAAAGCGGCGTACAATCGTACCTGCACCACAATCGCTCAGGTTTACTACTGGTGGCAATTCTACAGCTTCCGCTGAACAATTGTCTACCACTTCAGGGCTACCAAAGCGTGCGGCGAGGTCTGCCGTATCGTAAGGGTCAAACCCATCAGGCAATTCATCACAGGTGACGGTCTCGTTGAACAAGCTGGTACAGAATGGCAGCGTATTGTCACTCACCAGTACTTCTGTCCAACAGGTATCTTCATTTCCGGCAAGGTCTACCACTCTCAGTTCTACGGTTACGTATAGGCCAGCATCACAACAGTTGAAGTCGACGTAGTCGCCCCATTCGCTGTAAACTGGTGTCAGCAGTGTATCACAAGTGACTGGGTCACGGGTGAATATTCGACGGATTTCAATCCGATCCAAATCACAATCATCGTAACTACCGTTGTCTATCGAAGCGGTGTAAATACGCGCCAGGCCAAAGCCGCCGACAGAAATATCAATACCACTCACACAGATAGCCGTTGGTGGATCTTGGTCGGTTACGCGAATCCGGCAATCAACCGGTTCAGCGGCATTACCACAATCGTCGGTTACGTAATAGCGCAACAAGTAATCTCCAATACCCAGGTCGGGAATAAAGCGAAGTTCATTGGCGCCAATTGTAGTCAGTACTGTTCCGTTGAGGGTTGTAAGCTCTGTTACAACCGACCATCCCGAGCCACAGGCATCTGTAACCGTTGGGTAAGGTACTTCGATGGTGGCGGTACATTCAAAGACATCAACCGGGAAGAGGATCAACTCCTGACCCAATACTTCGTCGAAGAAATTGGTAGGTGCACAACTCACTTCCGGTGCGGTAGAATCATTGATCGTAATCAGCTGCGTACAGATGAAAGGATCGCCAGGGCCATAATCTACCGAGAACGTACGAAGGATAGTCACACTGCTACAGCCTTCTTCACTAATTACCTCATCCACAAAGGTCGTCTCTACGATCAGGCAATCGTCACCAGTGATCGTAGGTTCGCCCGTCAGGCTGAGGCTTGCAGGGTTATTCAAAACTTGATCCAAATCGCCACATGCCAAGCCGAGGGTTTCGCCAACTACATTTTCAGGACATTCAACAGCACAAGTAATCTCAACAGAACAAGGTGCCGGAGCAATAAAGACGACCTGCGTTGTACAAGTAGCGGAATTACAATCAACGATATCAATTGTCACGTCACCATTCGTGATCAGGAATGGCCCCGTAAGGACTGGCTGGCCATAAGTACCAACAAACGTTTCACCATTAATGGTATACGTATAACAGTTGCCAACGTTGGCACCCGATACCGTAAAGAGGCCGGAGAAAACGTCGTCACTGCCAGATGCCGTTCCTACATCCTGGCAACCGAAGTTGAAGGAAGATACGGTAAGCGCACATGGATCAGAACAGCTATTAGGTGCTGTTATCGTTGCGCTGGTGGTACAGCTAGCGTCCGTACAGTCGGTAATTAGAATTTCAAAATCGCCATCTATGATCAGGAGGTTTTCCAATGTTACTGTTTCGCCATAGTTGCCGCTAAAGCTTGTTCCGTCAACTTCATAGTTGAAACAATCGCCTGTACCATTTCCGGTTACCACGAAAGTGGCCGAATAGGTATCATCTGCATCACTTGGCGTGCCCTGATCGTCACAAGGCAATATTTCTGAACTCACGCTAATCATACAAGGCTCTGTGATACAATCTTCAGGTACCTCTATGGTAATATTCTGTACGCAGCTTGGGTCAGCATCGTCAAAGAAAGTCAGCAGCATAGCATTAGCTAGCGAAACGGGGAACTGAGCGACGAAGTTTTCGCCGTAGGCACCGTTGTAAGTAACACCGTCATTATCAATAGCCACCCAAGTCGTTCCTGCTACTGCCGTTACCGGAATACTTACGGTAAAGTTATCCCCTTGACAAGTGGTATTCAATGCTCCTAAAGTAATTTCACACGGCTCTTCCGAGCAAGGTGCGGGGGTCTCTAAAATCAATTGTGCGCCACAACTTGGGGTGTTGCAATCTACAATTTCAATAACAACATCTCCATTAGCAACCAGTAGGTCGTTTAGGAAAACAGGTATACCGTAGGTGCCTGTAAGTACCTCCCCGTTGAGGGTATACGTAAAGCAATCGCCAATATTTGTACCTGTGGCAGCGAAGAACGCCGAGAAGGTATCATCATCAGCTTCAGGCGTGCCTTGGTCATCACAATCAAACACCTGTGAGGTAATCGTAATCGCACAAGGTGGCGGATCAACACAATCGGTAGGCACATCAATGCTAACTATTGTCAAACAGTTTTCATCATCGGCATCTACAAAAGTGATAATGATCGGCCCTGCAATCTGTGTACTGTAGATTTGCTCAAACGAGGTCGCGTAAGTACCTGACTGAGGTGCGCCAAGGGCGTTATCCGTAGCCGTCCAGCCAGAAGCACCATTGCCCTCTACCTGAATAACGACCTGGAAGAAATCATTGTCAATACAAGTTACAGTTGACTCTACTGCGTTGATTTCACAATCTGATACAGGAACAAATCCAGCATCCACATCGAGGTTGGCTATTGCAGACGACAATGGGAGGTTGACCGTCATGCCGTTCGTAGCAGAATCTACATCACTATCGATAGCTTCATTACCCTGATTGATCAAGGTGTAGCTATAACCATCAGGTAAAACGAAGGTTACCTGGTATAAACCTTGACTGAGGTCGGTGAATAAGTAATGACCATCAGCATTGGTAAACATTTCCTGATTGACAGGCAAGCCTGTCTCCAGATCAAGGCCGCTAAGGATCACCTGAACGCCGGCGAGTGGTTCTTCGTCCGCATCCTGTATTCCGTCTCCGTCGGCATCAACCCAGGTATAATTTCCTAAAACGGCTTGTCCGAAGAAGCGACCGATTGTTGAACAGTCTTCTCCTTCAAGATCGGTAACCGTAAAGCTTACATCTTGATTAGCGGTGTAATTCTCCAACACCAATGGTTCTCCAAAGACGCCGAAGAGCGTTGGGCCGTCAAAGATGGCCAACTCGTAGTTGCCACCTTGCCCATTATTCGTGATCAAGAAGGTAATATCGTATTCGTCATCTTCATGGTCAAACGGTGTACCCAAATCATCGAACATTTGAATGATTTCGATATCAATCATACAGGTACGTTCTTCGGAACAAGGAGCCGTGGTTTCGACCGTCAGGCTGTGATTACACTCCGTAGGGAACTGCTGATCAAAGACGGTGAAACTCACATTCTGTCCTACCGCAAACGGCCCTATTTCTACCGATTGCCCGTAAGCACCACTTGTTGCACCAGCAGGGGTTGTTACTGTCCAACCAGCAGAAGTGGTTCCATTTACCTGTAGGGTAAAGAAGAAGACATCATCGGTTGGGTCAAATGGCGTACCATTATTATCGCAACGTTTGGTGATCTCTTGCGCATCCATATCACAGCTCAACAAGCTACAAGGAGCAGGAGGTGTAATGGTGAATTCGTCTCTACAGCTGATAAATCCGTTGTCTGCTATCTGGAAGGTCGTATCGGCTCCGCTTGTAGGAATCGGGAACGGCCCGAGGGTAATAATTTCATTGTAAGCACCACCATCAGTGAAGTTACCGTTACCATCTACGAAGCGCCAGCCGGTGCTAGACACATCAGGTCCCGCAGGAATGATTCTCACGCCGAAGGTGTAAGTATCATCTGTAGGGTCAAACGGCGTACCGTTGTCATCACAAACCGGTGCAAAGGTATCTATGGTAAGTTCGCAACCTTCCTCACAGCTGCCAGGAGCAATGAGTGGGATAGAAACTTCACACTCAGGATCAAATGCGTCATAGACCGTGATGGTATGGTTTTCGTTAACCGGATAAGGGCCAAACTCGAATGTACCACCGTAGTCACCTTCTCCTTCTGACCATCCTTCATCTTCTGTTTCCCAACCTGCAAAAGAGTTATTGACACCATTGATTTGAACGAATACATAATAGACATCATCCGAAGGATCAATAGGCGTGCCGTTAGGATCACAAATCGGACCGGGATCCAACATCGTGATAGAAATCGCACAAGCATCAGAACACGTCTCTTCCGGAGAAGTGACAGGTAGCAAGAACTGCCCACAAGTTGGTTTTTCAACATCGCGGAACAAGACATTAAAGGTGTTACCACCAAAGTTGGAGTAAGGCCCCAGTACTGTTGGTGTATTGTAACTGCCTGTAAAGAGGTTGTCTTGACCATCTACTGCAAACCAACCATCGCCACCGATATTTTGTCCAGCAACCGTTACTTCAAAGTAGTATAAGTCATCGCTAGGATCACTAGGCGTACCATTGTCATCACAATAAGGCAGGGTACTTATTTCTGTTAAAATCAAACAATCTTCCGAACAAGATTCCTCTGGCATAATGATTGTCAACCCGTTCGTACAAGCATTGTCTCCATTATCCGTAACGGTAATAAAGGCCGTTTCATCGTCTTGGTTAAGAATCACTAAAGGAATCGTGATATTGGTGCCATAAGCTCCCGTAAATATTTGTCCGCGGTTCGTTGTCAAGGTCCAGCTATCAGCAGTATTAATACCGTCGACGAAGATCGTCACGTTGATAAAGTCATCGTTCGGGTCAGTAGGCGTGCCGTTGTCGTTACATCCTGTTTGCTCTACCAGTGTGAGCAGCACCTGACAAGGTACTTCAATACAGGCCGCATCGCCGTCATCCTCATCATCAGGATCGTCCTCTGTTTGGCCATCGCCATCCGTATCAACGCCATTGCCTGGTGTTGAATCTACATCAAATTCATTAGCTGTGGCGACAAATGCTTCGTTACAGTATTCGCCATTTGCGGCAACAGTAACATCAATGGTTAGGGTGAGCGTTTCGCCAGCAGGCAGGTCGCCTACCGTCCATAATCCAGTAGCCGGCTCGTAAGAACCACCACTTGCGGTAGAACCATTGAAAATGAAACCTGAAGGAATCACTTCGCTAATCGTAACTCCAGTAGCACGGCTTAAGCCATCGTTGGTCAGCGTAAGGATAAAGGTCACAGGGTCACCTGCCGTTGCCATTGTAACGGAAGCTGTTTTTTCCAATGACAAGTCGGTCACTGCTTGTGGTGTAATGATTGCGCAATCATTATCATCCTCTTGTTGAGTACTCGCATTGCCCGGTTCAGAATCTACATCCTGCTGATCTTGGGCCAGTACCTGAGCACAGTTAGTGTAATCACCAATAGCTTCGATGTAAGCTGTAATTTCCAAAGTAACATTGCCTCCTGAAGCCAGAGACGCAATGGTCCAGCTACCAGTAGCATTATTGTAGTTGTCGCCATTGTGATCAACATAAGTTAACCCTGTTGGCAACACATCTTCTACCACTATATTCGTAGCAATAGCAGGCCCGTCGTTGGTCAGCGTTAAAGTGTAAGTCACTTGGTCACCAACAAACGGTGTAGTATTGTCTACTGTTTTCGTTAGACTTAAATCAACCAGTGCAGTTACGGTAATCAATGCAGGGTCATGATCATCCGCATCACCAGCTGCATTGCCGCTGTTTACTGCGCCAGTACCGTCACCAAGCACATAATCATCTGCCGGGCTGTTGGGCAAACCACCTGGATCATTATTGGTTTGATCAAACTCAGAATCTGCATCCTCTAAGCCAAGCACATTGTCGGCGCTGCTGATTTCTGCATAGTTGATCAGATCTCCACCTCCGTAAGCAGGATCTACCTCCAAGCTAATACTGAGTGTAGTGGTAGTTCCCGCAGGAAGCAAAGCGATAGTTTGGGTAGCGAGGTTACCACTCTCTGACCAGTCGGTGTCTACCAAATTGAATTCATCAGGAATGTAATCTGTGATTTCTACCTGCGTCGCATCGATATTTCCCTGGTTGATCACCTGGATATCGAAATTAACGATAGCACCTGGCACAAATGGCCCAGTCGATGTCACCGTTTTGATGAGCGCCAAGTCGAAACAGTTACGTTCAATGGTGTAGGTTTGAATCAACGTACAAGCATTCGCATCTTCGATAGTCGCGGTATAATCACCCGGCGAAAGACCGGAAATTGAAGCTCCCGTCATGCCGTTATCCCAGCTTACCGTATAGTTTGGCGTACCACCTTCTATGGTAAGGGTTATGCTACCATCATTGCTTTCACAACTCGTATTATTAACAACAGCATTGCTAACAAGTAAAGGAGTAGGTTCAGTAACCTCGAAGGAAGCTTCATCTGCACAACCGTTAGCATCTGTAACCGTGACGGCGTAGGTACCTGCTGTCAGACCAGTTGCATTATTCGTATCTCCAATAGCTACAGGACCAGACCATACGTAAGCATAATCAGGTGTCCCGCCGGTCACTGCCAAGAAGATACTGCCAGTAGCGAAGCCGTTACAATCAGCTGCTTGGACAACCGTCCCCGCAACATCAATAGCCACCGCATCCGGCTGGCTTATTGTGAACGTCGCTTCATCGGTACAACCTTGGTCATCTGTAACCGTGACCGTGTACGTGCCAGCGGTAAGGCCGGTGAGGTCCTCGCTCGTAGCTCCTGTGTTCCATAGGTAAGTATATGGTGCAGTGCCACCAGTGACTACCAAATCAATGGTACCCGTGGCAGCCCCATTACAATCTGCATCCGTGAGGACTGTGGCGTCAACGTCAATTTCTAAGGTCGTTGGTTCTTCAATCGTGAACGTCGCTTCATCGGTACAACCTTGATCATCGGTAACAGTAACCGTGTNCGTGCCAGCGGTAAGGCCGGTGAGGTCCTCGCTCGTAGCACCCGTATTCCATAAGTAAGTATATGGAGCGGTGCCACCAGTAACTACCAAATCAATGGTACCAGT
>NZ_KB903567.1:2500-29499 GCF_000379805.1 Lewinella cohaerens DSM 23179
TTTTACGGCCGGCGTCCGTACTATTATCTGCAATCGGGGCATATTCTGCCCTCCCGGCAGCAATCAACCGTTGGGGAGATAAGAAATAATCGTCTTGCAAGGTACGCACTACCGTCGTTGCTCTTCTTACCGACAAGTCCCAGTTGTCTTTGACACAGTTTCCTTCTATGGGAATATTATCGGTATGACCTTCTACCATTACATCAAGTTCGCTGTGATCATTAAGGACAAGGGCTATTTTATTGAGTACATTTTGTGATTGATCATTCAGGCGAGCACTCCCTGAAGCAAAAAGTAATCGATCCGCTATAGAAATATGTACTTTCCCTCCACGTACCTCCACTTTTACATCTTCGTCCGCAATGTTCCCAAGAGAACGCTTCAGATTCATCACCAGAGACAAGTTCAATGAATCTTTAGCTTGTACCTTTTTGGTGAGGTCTTGAATAAAGCTGTATTGATCGCCTAAGCTTTCTAATGACTGCTTAATACTTTCTGCTCCTGTCTTACTAACGACCGACAAATCAGCCATACTTCCGAGTAAGCTCCCATTGGTAGAACGAAGATGATCCGCTTCCTGCTCCAACAATTCATACTGCTCCACTTTGTTGGCTAATTGGCTATTAGCTTCTGATATCTTGCTTCGCTGCGTAAAAAACAATATGATCCCTGCAACGGAAAGAATAGATAAAAGGATAATGATGATGTTTGTCCCTTTCATGATGATGTTGTGTAGTTTGTAAAATGTGGATTTATCTCAACTTAACTGCTTATCTGACGTCTTTTGTGTTCTTAAACTAGTAGTAACACCTAAATTTAATAACGATAACTCCGCCCTAAAAACTGCGATTATTGATGCTTTATTATATTCGTTGACACAGAAACTGTCTAAAAATTTAGCTTAGGTCCTTTCCTTAAAACCTCCATTGATGAAAAAATCTGTTTACTTATTAATTGCATTTCTCTTACTGGCTACTGCGTCTTACACGCAAGTGAACCCAAGTATTGAAAAAATCACAGAGGTCTTTTTCTCAACTTATGATTGCCCTCCCCAAGCTCATCGACTACTGCGTTTTGAAAGTAGGTCAGATGGTTATTACCTGGTACGTATCAATACTTCTAATGAGGTAGAACGTCGAGAAAAATTTTATGACAATAGGTCAAAGACCTACTTAACCATTAATTCCGCTAATAAATGGACTGATAGCACCAATCGAAACCCGACGAACACGAGAAACCTATCCCAAAGCTATCTCCTTCAGCTAGGTCGCTTTGAAAAAGACGCTTTCAGCCGACAGCCCTATTATGGATACCCTGGATGGTACAAGGATGTCATTGCTTACTGGGAGAATAAAGAAAACCTGACAAACGAGGAATTGCATGCCCTTGCACGCGCTTATTCTACTGCAGCAATTTCCTTATTAGCTAATTATTCCAACTATAGTCTCGACGAAGAACGCTTCCAACTAAAAGATGGAGTTCCTGCCATGGACACCACTCAGCTACAACAATACCTCCAAGCCGCTAATAAATGTTTGGCTGCCTACAAAACACTTAAGGATCGTGACCCTCAATTTACCACCCCGTTGGGGCCGGCCAGTACCAAGTACGCTAATGAACGAATGAATGTTTTTTTGACACTTTTGTATTTTCAGGGCGAAAAGGAAGCACGTAGTTTTTTAGAAGAGGATATGTACGAGCCGTACTTCCTTAGTAATGCCAGAAATTATCTTCGATCTTGTCCTAAGGACGCTGTAGTTGTTGCTTGGGGGGATACCGATACCTACACCTTATTATATGTACAAGCCACTGAAGACTTTCGTACCGATGTAATTGTAATCAACACTTCACTCCTGGCTGTTGACCGGTATCGTAAAATGCTATTAACGGGCCCTTTCACTGCTTCTCCACTACAGACTGACCTTCCCGAATTCTACAACATCTTACCTGTCAAAGTTTGGATAGATAGCAAAGCGTATTCAGATACGTCTATCACTTACGCTTTATTGAAAGAAAAACTTTCAAATGAAGGCAACTACTATAAGAGTACAACTACCTGGGTCTATCCAATGCCCTACAGTCATATAACTCTTCCCGTTCCAGTTGGCACTCTATATTTGTATAAAAACAACGAAAATACCCCAGCTCGGTGGATAGCCTTTACTTCAAGTGGTTACGAATTAATAACCAGTTATGCTTTATTGGATTTATTGGCTGCAAATGAATGGAAGCGTTCTTTATGTTTCCTACCCACTGTTTCTATTAATGAATTAAAGCCTTGGCAGGAACACCTCATCTGGAATGGCTGGGTCTATCAAGTCGTCCCTGATCGATTGGAAGACAATAGGGCTGCTGCCGGCATTATGTACCATACCGATTCTACCTTTAACCTATGGCAAGATAAAATGGTCTATGACACGACTACAACTATTACCTCTTTTGATAAGCTACCGTTTTATCAGCACCAAATCAAAAGTGCCAGAGAACTATTAACTAGATTATTGAAGGACAAAAAAATAGACGAAGCCTACCAGTTTGCAACATCTTTACCGCGATACTACCCAAATACTATAAGGAGTTGGGATAGGCAATGGATAGAACTCGTTCCTCTTTTTCGCCAAAGCGGCGCATTGGAAACAGCGAACAATGTATTGGAGACTATAGCTGAGAACGTGCGTGAAAACAGAATTGACTTTCAAAGGGAAGAAGATCGATATTTGTTGTTGCAAAGGGTTAGGGAGTTGAAATGGTAAGGGATTTTATGGTTGATTGTTGATGGTTGTTTGTTGTAGGTTATTTAACTAAAACGGGTGATTTCGGGACATTGTGTCGCCGAAATCACCCGTTCATGGAGATTGAATAAATCAATCAAGCGTTATGCTAAGCTTAATCGCGGAAACGAACTTTTACGGTTTCGCCGATACAGCTTACCGTTACACTCTGTCCTTCGCTTACCTTACGCATGAAACCATCTTCGCGGCCTGGGAGGGCAGCAGTCAGGCGGCTGATACGAGTACCTGCATCACTAGCAACATCAGCATCGATAGAACGAGCATAGCTGTATTTATCAATTGCAGCGATGGCTGCCAAACGGCGATTCCAATCATCACAAGCAGTTGCACGCTTAGAGATGATATCACCCATTAGCATATAAGGCTTACCCCAACCACTCTTAAGGCTGGCAGCCTCGCGTGCTTTGGCATTCGCTTGACCGTACTGGCCTTTCTGCCAAGTGAGGATAGAAGCCATAGAGAATAAGATTTGCGCTTTGACCTCAGGATCCTCGGTAGAATCGATACATTCCTGATAGCTAGCCAATGCTTTATCGTAATCTCCTTCCTTTTGGTAAACAGAACCAGCAAAACAAGGATCTTTCATGCGTTCTGTCAATGCTAATTCTTCGTAAGTAGCCTTTAACTCTGCCAACTCAGGGTCGGTTTCTTCACAGCCTTGTGCCATCAACTTCTGCCAGATGTAATTAATGGTTTCCCAATCTTCTTTGTTTTCAGCAAACGAAGGCAAAAGGTCACCTTTGAAGTAATCACAATCGAATACTTCGGACGCAATCTCCGATATTTTTGCATCCATATTGGCTTTACCAGACACGTAGTAGTCCTTGTAGTAGTGGTCATTCTCGATATTGTGATCGGCGAATTCTACGGCTTTGGTATAAAGGTCACGAACAGTGGCCTTGTCAATTTGGCCATCCTGATACAAGTATACAAGTGTTAGACCAAGAGGGTCTAAAAGGATATACTCTGACTCATTTCCAGCAGCTTCCATTGCGGCCTGCAATGCTTCTAGTGTTTCCAAGGTATAGCCATAACCATGGGAATAGAACATGTCGAATGCCTTACGGCCAAGGATGAGCTTGCTGTCATCAGGATAACATTCCAAGTATTCATCATAGAGCTTCATTATCACTTTTGAATACTCTGCCTTCTGCTCGGTATCTTCGGTTTTTGCAGTTTTTGCTTTATACAGAATAATACCATCAATATAATGTGTTGGCCGTTGGCCATCAGCAGCGGGAGCAAGTGTGTATGCTTTTTCCCAATTACTGAAAGCAAGATTAAAATCAGATTCGGCCAAAGCTTCTACGTCAGCTGCGGTTTTATCTTTCAAATAGGGACGGTACACCACGTGAGCATCCTCTGCTTCTCCTTTATTGGCGATTTCCTCCCAGTTTGTACACTGCGCAGAGAGCGAAGCGGTTCCTAAAAATAGGATAGCCAGCAGAACAGCCAGATTTTTTTGAATAGTCATACTTAATTGAATTTGCGTTTAAAGAACCACGAATTATCGTTCAAAGTGAAGCCTAGCGTAAGCCTCACGAAAGTTTCTTCTAATACACCGTCTACTCCGGCACGCCCTAGCTCTACTGCTGTGTTAACAAAAGACACTTGCTGGCGCGGCATAATAACAGGAAAGCCCATGCCTAAGGTAAAGGAATATCCTTCCACCTGTTGTCCGTCTAGTGTACGCGGATCGGTACCATAACGGAACCCAGCTCTGTAACGGATTTTTTCCCAGTAATTATTGTAGGAATTAAAGTTAGGGATATACTCTCCTCCTATTGCGACATAGTAATTATCCATTAACTGTTCCTCTTTAAGATCATTACGATAATTACTCCAAGCAGAGGCACCATACTCAATACCAATATTGAGACGGTTTAAATCATGAAAGTGTACACCTAAAGAGTAAGAAGAAGGCAAAACTCCTTCTCCTCTAATATTTTCGTTACGAAAAATTGTATCTGAGACAATACTAGAAAGGTAGCGGCGAGTAAACTGAGTACCTTCCATTGTAAAATCGGCTTCATTACTCAAGGTTGCACCAAGAACAATACGCTTACCATTTGGTACTTTTTCTCCTTCTTTATTCAACTCTTTGAAAAGGAAGGCGTACTGTGCCCCAAAGGTCCAGCTTGTTCCGCGAAAGCTAATTTCATCCTGAAACTCTGTATCCAAAGACCCTTCCAGTGAATCAAAATCAACAAGTCGGCTGTTAATAAGATTCCCAAAAAGGAACCCTATTTCAGCACCTACAGAAAGTTGTTCGTAGCGAAAGCCAGTACCCCAACGCAGTTTGGTGGTACCACCAGCCCCTTTGAGGGTGTTGGTGCTACTTTCTACACCAGGAGTGAGGGTGTCAATAAGGCGAATATCGTAGCCCACTTGGGTCTGTGGAATCAAGGTGATACTCATTCCAGCATTCCAATCATTACTTTTCCGATCCAAGGCCTGATTGATCGCATTGCGAAGTGGAAAGCCCAATGAGAGGTACTGAAGATTGCCCCCCCAGGAAACATCATCGATTCCTCCGCTGCTCAGCTTTGAACGCCGTGCATACAATCCGCCTTCAAAGGCTGTCGATTGCAAACTAGCCAGTGAAGCCGGGTTAAGGATATTTAGCTGATAAGGATCCTGCCAACCAGCGCCAAGGCCAGCCATTCCAGCCGATGCCGAAAAATACTGCGGCACAAAATCGCCTAGGGCGAAACGCGACAAGGGCGAATTCACCTTTGGGCTAATATTACTATTCTGCACCTGACTCCACGCACTTAGCGAAAACATGGTGAGAAAAAGTACCGTAAAAATTTTATGCCAAATGTTCGACATTATAAGTTAAAATTTTGTGTAGTCCGTAGAGGACTAGATTTGAATGCACAAATATCTCGCATTCTATGTTATTCGCCAAAAAACTGGCATCTCCACCAGTAAGTAACACTTTTAAGTCGGGCCATTGCTGTTTTAGGCGCCCGGCCAATGCCTCTATTTCCAAGGCAACACCTAAGCCACCACCATTCTGTAGCGCGGTTGTCGTGCTGGTTCCCCAGACTTGAATCGCCGCCAGCGGCTCTACCTGTGGGAGCCGAGCAGTAAACTCGTGCATTGCCCGCAATCTCATTCTCACTCCTGGCGATATATTACCTCCTAAATAGGTGGCATCAGCCCTGAGTATATCCATTGTAACACAGGTTCCTGCATCAACAACCAAACAAGTATTGGCTGGATAATAAAACTGTGCGCCTGCTACTGCCGCCAATCGGTCTTTACCGAGGGTGGCCGGTGTAGCATAAGCATTTACGAAAGGTAAAATAGTTTTTTCACTCAAGCCCCAAACCTGGTATTCCTGTTCTAGCAAGATCGTCCATACTGCGGGCCAAGATTCAGCCACGCTTGAATAGATGATATTTTGTACCTGGTGGTTGGTTGCCAAGCGGGAAATATCTTCCAACTTTACCGTTACGCCAAGGTGCTCTTCTACCAATTCCTTCTGATAAAAGACACCATACTTTACGCGGGTATTTCCTATGTCAATGACCAAATTGCGCATATTATTTGTGCTTGACGCTATAAATGCCTAAAATTTATCTAGGCCGTTTCTATAACGTCGTATTCGCTCATTATGACGCCTTGCCACCATCTGCGGTAACTTAAGGTACTGTTAATGTTTAAAGTGGCGGTGCCCTGTCATGACCATCGCCATTCCGTGTCCATCACAATAGGCAATACTGTCTTTATCTTTGATAGACCCTCCTGGCTGAATTACCGCTTTTATTCCCTGCTTGTCTGCAATTTCCACACAATCAGGGAAGGGGAAGAAAGCATCCGAAGCCATAACCGCGCCATCCAGGTCAAAGCCAAAAGCTTTCGCTTTGTTGATGGCTTGCTTCAGTGCATCCACCCGTGAAGGCTGGCCACAACCCATACCGATTAACTGCTTGTTTTTCACCAAAGCAATCGCATTCGATTTGAGGTGCTTAACGGCAATACTTGCAAACAAAAGGTCACTTACTTGTTCTGGCGTAGGTGCTACTTCTGTCACGGTATCAAGGTCTGCAATCGTTTCCTGGCGCATATCTGTATCCTGCTCTACTACACCATTTAATAAAGAACGGAAAGAGCGGCTACCAATCGCGTAATCCTTCAACTTAAGCAGGATACGCTTCTTTTTACTTTTCAACAACGCCAAGGCATCCTCATCAAAATCGGGTGCAATCAATACTTCGTAGAACAGCTCGTTGATGGCTTCGGCAGTAGCCAAATCCACACTGGTGTTACAAATAAAGATACCTCCGAAAGCCGAAACATTATCACATTCCAGCGCTGCATCCCATGCTTCTTTGAGGGTAGAACGAACCGCGAGGCCACATGTATTGGTATGCTTGAGAATAGCAAAAGCAGGATCGCCGATTCTCAACTCCCTCATAATCTGAACCGCCGCATCGATATCAACAAGATTGTTGTAGGAGATATCTTTGCCGTTGAGTTTATCAAAAACGGCATCGAAATCACCGAAAAACACGCCAGATTGGTGTGGGTTCTCGCCGTAACGGAGAATATCTGAACGGTGGATACTGTACTTGAACGCAATATCCGTAGTGCCTTCGTTGAAGTAGTTGAAGATTGCAATATCGTAGTTCGAGGAAACCTTGAATGCGCGGCGCGCCATTTCACGGCGATCTGTTAAATCCAGCGTTCCTTCTTTTTCTTTCAGTATTTCCAAAAACAGGGCATATTCAGCGCGGGAAGGCACGACTACCACATCTTTGTAATTCTTGGCTGCAGCACGAATCAATGAGATACCGCCAATATCAATCTTTTCGATGATTGCTGATTCCTCATTGGTCGTTGCCACCGTCTCTTCAAAAGGGTAAAGGTCTACAATTACCAGATCGATTTCCGGTAACTTGTATTCCTTTAGTTGATCCAGGTGATCGGGTTCACGGCGTGCCAAGATACCACCAAATACCGCTGGGTGTAAGGTTTTCACCCGCCCGTCGAGGATAGAAGGATAAGAAGTGATGTCCTCAACTGCCGTAACAGGAATATCCAACTGGGCGATAAATTTCTGTGTACCACCCGTGGAGTAAATCTGTACACCCTGACGGTGTAGTTCCTGCACGATTTCGTCGAGACCATCTTTGTGATAAACTGAAATCAGTGCGGAACGAATCTTTCTAGCTGACATGAATGAAGTGCCTTGTTTTGAAAAGAAAGCGCAAAGGTAAGGAATTGGGAGAGGTTTTTTTAACCAGATAGTCACATAGTTTCTCTTTTACAAGTTGAAGNCACCTAGTTTATAGGGAAATTCTGATCTTGCAGTAAATAATCAGCTATGCTAGAAGCGATAAAAGATAAAGCGGCAATACTACACCAAGAAGTGATCGCCATCCGGCGGTACCTGCACGCCCATCCAGAACTTTCTTTTGAGGAGTACGAAACGGGGAAATATATCGCTGGATTACTGCAAGCCTGGGGGGTTCCTCACCAATATCCTTTTTCGGAAACAGGAGTTGTAGCGCTAATTCAGGGCGGTAAAGGACCTGGCCCCGTGGTGGCATTACGGGCAGATATTGACGCTTTGCCCATTGAAGAAAAGAACGAAGTGAGTTATTGTTCTCAAAACCAAGGGGTCATGCATGCCTGTGGGCACGATGTACATAGCTCAAGTTTACTGGGAACAGCTAAAATTTTGTGGGATTTACGTGATCAGTTTGCTGGCTCTGTTAAGCTTATTTTTCAGCCAGGGGAAGAAAAAGCACCCGGTGGTGCGAGTATTATGATTAAAGACGGAGTACTGAAGAATCCTGCTCCGGCTCATATTTTCGGGCAGCATGTGCATCCGCCATTGGCGGCAGGTAAAATAGGTATTCGGTCTGGTTTATACATGGCTTCCGCAGATGAACTCTACCTGACGGTCACCGGACGAGGAGGTCACGGCGCTTTGCCTCAAGACACGGTCGACCCTATTGTCATTACGGCTCAGATCATCATGGCGCTGCAAACATTAGTAAGCAGACAAGCCAACCCTACCCTGCCGTCGGTACTTACTTTTGGGCACATTGCCTCTACGGGAGGAGCCACCAATATCATCCCCAATGAAGTAAAACTAAAAGGCACCTTCCGCACCATGGACGAAAGATGGCGCGCTGATGCCCTCCAAAGACTTCAGAAAATGGCCAGCGGTATTGCTGCTGCCTTGGGTGGCAGTGCTCAGTTGGATATTCTTCATGGCTATCCTTTTTTGCACAATGATGAATCGCTGACCGCGCGGGCCACGAATTATGCTCGCGAATACATGGGGCCGGAAAACGTGGTGGAATTGCCCATCCGAATGACCAGTGAAGACTTTTCTTATTACTCCCAAGAGATTCCCGCTTGTTTTTACCGCCTCGGTACTGGGAACCCTGCGCGGGGAATCACCTCTCCTGTTCACACCAATACTTTTGATGTGGATGAGGAATGTTTGTTGCACGGGATGGGCTTGATGGCTTGGTTGGCGATGCGGGAGTTGGAGGTTTGATGGTTTGTTTGTTGGATGGTTTAACAGGTATAGAAGGAGTTAACAACGCTTCTGTTAGTCCCCAGACTACAAGGAGCCTTCCGTTTTTTTTAAAAACCCGTCACGGCTGTGGTCTGATAGATTTGACACCCTAGGTGTAAAGGTTGAGGAAATAAAAACAAGTGATTTACCTTAGCAAAGTGACTCCGCCGGAGAAGTGTTGCTCCTCTCCATTACGCCCTAGCACCAAGGTGATGTCCCAAATATAGGCTCCTTGTGGTGCATCCTTAAATTGAGAAGTGCCATCCCAGCCTAAGCTGATATCATTGGTAAAACCTTCTTTTTGTTCAAACAGCAAGCCGCCCCAACGATCAAAAATGCGAAAATTCTTAAACGCAAGATCTCCTGATGATTGAATATAAAATTGATCATTTCGCCCATCATTATTGGGCGAAAAAACATTGGGTGCAAAAAAGGGAAACTCAAGCCTGACGCGTGCTTCATCACTGGCCACACAGTCATTTTGATCAATGACTACGAGTACTAGAGACGAATTTTCTTCAGGGAGGAAACTATAAATATCGCAATCTTCGGTACAGTTGAGCAATAAGGAATCGTTGACTATCCAGGAATAATCAATCACGGGAAAATCATTATCAATGGCTGCTATAAATTCGGCTGCTTGCCCAAACAATATCGTCTGATCAGCGCCAATGTCTACGTCGAGGTAAACATCCTCCACCAATAGCGAGAAAGTTCGTGTAATACACGCATCACTAATCATTGCTTCATAGTAACCTGATTGTGTTATTAAACGAGACACTTCATTACTCCCATCTGCCCAAGTGAGGGTAAAGCCCGGCTGACCAGCAACAGGGTTCAACTGCAAAGTATCCTCTTCACAGAGGTAATATTCCGTAACTACCGTCGACAAACTATCACTACCCAGAATTGTAAAAGGAGTAGGCAACTCACCGTCTTGATAATTGCGCGGATTATTGGACAACAACCGACCTTCCGGATATTCAAGTAAATTGGTAAAACCATTCATGACTGCTTGCACCTCGTGATTGCCAAGCGCTGCGGCTTCTGTAACGGTCAAGCTAAGAACGATGCTATCAATCCCAAAATCAGGATCAAAATTGTTGATTTGCAAAATATTCGTCCCGATTCCACTCACCTCTCCAGGGTAAGGGTTATACAATACTTCCTCAATTATAACGCCCGCCGGAAAGCTATCCCTCAAGGTAAAGTTATCTCCCGGCAAGGGTGATGAAGAGCGATTAACAACTCGGATCGTTGAAGTAATGCGCTGACAATGACGCAAGGTATCACCAGGTAATGATTGTTGTATAGCAATATCGAAATCTATACAAGAGCATGCATCTGTAAAATTCAGATTAGGGTAATTCACAACATCTACTACCTCATCGACCAGCGTACCCGAATTAAGGTGATAAAAACCAAGCAGGCTATTATCTCCTTCTCCTGTAAAGGATACCAATACTTGATTATTCAAGAATGCTACTCCTGGCCTATAATTATCTCCATAAATTAAAGACACTGATTCCCTGTTTGTAACCAGCCCTGATTCGGGAGAAATAGTAGAAAAGACACGTTCGGCTGGATGATAGCCGTGCAGCTGGTTGGTGTAAACATCTAAGGCAAAATCGGTTCCGCCATAGGTCGCGTATGTTCCACCATTGGGTACTGAAATGGAATAACTTTGGGGGACTGTATTCTCCCTAATGTCTATAAAATACAGTATGTTCATCGAATCCGATACAGAGGGCACGACCAGATAATTGTCATCAAAAGAAACAGTCCCTGCGTGCGGCTGAAGAGCTCCATCGATTTCTCTTACAATATTATATTCTCCATCTGGAGATAATTTAAAAATACGCTGTACTCCGGGAATATTCTGATCTATACCATAAATACAATTGTCGGATCGTCGGTATCCGATGGCGTTAATTAATCCAACATTAGGTATTGGTAATGCTTCGAAATTGATGGTATTATCCCCCACTTGGGTACGATTAATATAAAAATCGCCACCAACAGCTATAATCATACTGCCATCGCAAGACCATAAGGGCTGAGCTTGGGTAATGTTACTAAACAATAAGAAAGTAAAAAGAGAGTATGCGCAGATACGAATCATGAGAGCAATTTAAACATCAGAGAGTGTATATAACAATAACTACAATGTGTGAGCACATGTTCTTTAGGGGTGTAGTTTAACAATTTTTTCCTCCAAAAAAAAATCCCGAAACCTCAAGCGAGGAATCGGGATAGTATGATGACATAGGCTGTATACCTACGATATTAAGCGACCGTCTCTTCTTTCTTAATGGCCTGGCGAAAGACCACCACATCGTCAAAAACATCGAGTACTAATTGCTGACCGGGTTGCACAGTATTGGCGAGCAGCTGTTTTGAAAGCTGTTTCAATACCCGCTTTTGGATCACCCGCTTGAGGGGGCGAGCACCAAATTCGGGGTTATAGCCTTCGTCAGCAAGCCAATCCATGGCGTGTGGCGTAACAGTGAGGTCGATTCCTTGCTCTGTAAGTATAGTTTTGAGACTATTCAACTGGAGCTCAACGATGCCGCGAATATCCTTGCGCGACAAGGGACGGAACATGATGACCTCGTCAATACGATTGAGAAACTCGGGGCGGACCGACTTTTTCAGCAGGTCAAACAAGAGGTTTCGCGTCTTATCAATCGTTTCTTCTTCCTCGCCTTCTACCATGCGCTCAAAATTATCGCGGATGATATCTGAACCGATGTTGGAAGTCATGATGATGATGGTATTCTTGAAATTCACCATCCGGCCTTTGCTATCGGTAAGGCGCCCGTCGTCCAGTACCTGCAAGAGGATATTGAACACATCAGGGTGCGCTTTTTCGATTTCGTCAAGCAGTACGACCGAGTAAGGCTTGCGCCGAACGGCTTCGGTTAGTTGGCCACCTTCGTCGTAGCCTACGTAGCCCGGAGGCGCTCCTACCAGTCGGCTCACTGCGTGGCGTTCCTGGTATTCACTCATATCAATCCGTGTCATCAGGTCTTCATCATCGAAGAGGTATTCTGCGAGGGCTTTGGCCAACTCGGTCTTACCTACCCCGGTAGTACCGAGAAACAGGAAGGATCCGATGGGCTTGCTCTGGCTGCTAAGGCCAGTACGATTGAGACGAATGGCGTCGGCTACTGCTTCTACCGCTTCGTCTTGTCCGATGACGCGACGGTGCAAATCCTCTTCGAGGTGAAGGAGTTTTTCGCGTTCACTTTGGAGCATCCTTGTAACAAGGATGCCCGTCCAACGACTTACAATTTCGGCGATATCTTCTGCTTCCACTTCTTCCTTGACCAACATCTTATTGTCGGACTGCATTTCTTCTAACTGAGCGGTAAATGACTCTAACTGGGCCTGTACATCAGGAACTCTGCCGTAGCGGATTTCGGCTGCTTCGGCGTAGTTACCTTCGCGTTCTGCGCGATTGGCGGCCAACTTCAGTTGTTCCGTGTCTTCTTTGGCTTGCTGGATACCGAGCACTACTTCGCGCTCACTCTCCCACTGGGCCTTGAGGGCGTTGCGGGCTTCTTCCAGGTTGGCCAAATCTTCGTTGATCTTATCGATTTTCACCAAATCGTTTTCACGTTTCATGGCTTCTCGCTCGATTTCGAGTTGGCGAATTTTGCGTTCTGTTTCATCAAGTTCTTCGGGCATGGAATTCATCTCCAGGCGCAGGCGGGCCGCAGCTTCGTCGATCAAGTCGATGGCTTTATCCGGCAGGAAACGATCAGCAATATAGCGGCTGGATAATTGCACCGCTGCTACAACAGCTTCGTCCTTGATATTGATTTTGTGATGCGTTTCGTAACGCTCCTTCAAGCCACGCAGGATAGAGATGGCATCTTCTTCGGAAGGCTCACCAACCAAAACGGTCTGAAAGCGCCGTTCGAGGGCCTTGTCTTTTTCGAAATATTTTTGGTATTCGTCTAAGGTTGTGGCACCGATGGTACGGAGTTCTCCTCGCGCCAGGGCAGGTTTGAGGATATTGGCCGCGTCCATAGCACCCTGGGTTTTACCAGCACCAACGAGGATGTGGATCTCGTCGATAAAGAGGAAGATTTGCCCATCCGCCTGGGTGACTTCGTTGATCACTGCTTTGAGGCGTTCTTCGAATTCGCCCTGGTATTTGGCACCTGCGATCAGTGCGCCCATATCGAGCGTATAGATGTCTTTATCTCGCAAATCTTCAGGTACATCTCCATCGATGATACGATGGGCGAGACCTTCTACGATTGCCGTTTTACCAACACCGGGCTGACCGATGAGGATGGGGTTGTTTTTGGTACGCCGCGCCAAGATGTGTAACACCCGGCGGATTTCTTCATCACGACCAATCACTGGGTCAAGCTTGCCGTTGCGAGCACGCTCGTTGAGGTTGACCGCGTATTTATTGAGAGCGTTGTAGGCTCCTTCCGCGCTGTTGGTGGTGACCCGCTGACCTTTGCGCAGGTCTTCGATGGCAGCGATGAGGCTTTTTTCGGTCACGCCACTGTCCTTGAGCATCTGCCCGACGCTGTCTTTGACGGCCACGATGGCAAGGAGAATATGTTCCAACGCTACGTACTCATCTTGAAAGGTCTTCAGGTAAGTATTGGCTTTTTGGAGTACCTCATTAGTGGTACGGGCCAAGTATTGCTGGCCACCGTCACCGGTTTGTTTAGGATAAGAGGACACGATGCTTTCGGTAGCGCTCTTGACCGCAGAGAAATTGACGCCTAGCTTTTTGAGTACAAAAGGAGTGACGTTCTCGTCGACTTCCAATATGCCTTGGAGCAGATGGCCAACTTCAATACTCGGGTTGTTGCCCTCCATGGCCAGTTGCTGGGCTCGTTGGACGGCCTCCTGGCTTTTGATAGTGAAATTATTCAAATGCATGTTGTTTATTTTGATCTTTTGGATTCTTTGAAGAATTCCAAAATGCTTTTAATTAAAATCCAATCACACCACTTTTTATGGTAAGTAGTCTGAACTACTAAGTCAATTGCAAAGGATATGCCAAGGGGGGAACAACGAGCGACTAACGCCATTGTGACACCTTTTCTGTGAAATCAACTGACACAAAGGCAGGTTGATTTGATTTCTTGCTGTCATTTTGTGGGCGATGTAGGTGCGACCGTACGCTGAACGCGACGTAGGTTCAACCGACACCGAACTGGGGAACCGGGCACCACCACTTGACCTCTTGCGGGTCTGCTGATTGCTGGTCGGGAGACCAGCAGTATATGTCCTTGTAGTCTGGGGACTACAAGGAGCCTTAGTAGTCAGGATGGATGGTAACCTTCTTATTGATCATTTTTGAGCAGTGTCACACAGTGACGGGGAAGGATAAGGATAGCCCTTACGGCTAGGACTACCCTCCCTCGATCCTGTGGATCGCTCCCTCCAAAGGGACACATTTTGATGATGCTAATAGCAAGAATAACACCTATACCCATTACTAAGTGGTTTGGGACATTTTCACTTGTCCTTTTGTGTTCTGACTACGTTGAACTCTGAGGACTAAAAGGACGATCAGCGCAGCTAAACCACTTAGTGCCGGGTATATTGCTTAGGTGACTTGACCTTTGGAGATGATTCTTTGGGGAAAGTGGCCTAAAACGGGGAGCAAATCAGGTAGGGATAGAAGCGGTATGCGCGGAGCGGAGCGAGCACATGAGAGTGGATAGCCCGGCCCCGCAAGGGGACCTGCCAAATAAAAAACTTAGGCTAACATGAAGTGTTCACATTAGCCTAAGATAAAAAGGTTTGCATAATACTCAAACACACACAACCGGGGTTAGGAGCCCCGGAGAGAAAAATTTTACAGAGAGTAGCGCGCGCATTGTCCCCGTAAAATATGCTTCTTGTTTAGAACCTTTTGGTCCTATTTACTTGCTTCGGCGCTGTGCAATAAAAACGTCATTTGGTATTGAGTAGCAAACAACGCCGATAAAAAGTGATTTCAGGTCATGCATCACTGCTTTGTTGAAGTGTTGCAATATTTGAGGATTGCTTCTGATGCCAAAATACAAGGGGGACACTGGAAGCTATTGCCTTATTTTGGAAGCTCTCTTTCCACTTCAATAGAAGGAGGTTTTCCAAATCCCACAGTTTTGCAGACCTAAAATCCACTTTGAAAAAGGATGATGAATAGAAACCCGAATTATGCGCCTGCCAAGCCCACTCCCACGGGATAAAGGCAGCGCACGGGAAACTCTCAAGAATAAAAAGTTTTTAGGATGTTTTTTTTATCAGATCATTTGGTTACTTGTTTTACCGTCGTACCATTGCTGGTTGTCAGGTGTAGGAAATAGTTGCCTTTTGGCAAGTTGGTCATGTCTACTTGGGTGGCAGCAGTAGCCGCTGCTTGTTGTTTCTTCAATAGCTGGCCTGAAGCAGAAAACAATTGTACGTCCTTCAATTCATTCGCTTCTCCGCTTGTTTGTATGGTTACTTTGTTTACCACAGGGTTAGGGTAGACATTGATTCCTAGGTTATTTCCCTGGCTATTTAGCGGTGCCGGAAAATCTAAAGAAAGTGCTGTATCTTCATTTGCTCCATTTCTATTGGTTATTCCGTTTGCAGGTGAGCTGGCATTGTCTGCCGTCGTTAGTGCCTGCGTTGGGGCTGCCAAAATGGTAACATATTCCGTTGACCCTGCCACTGGGTATTCTTGAAGGTTTTGATCCACCATTTTGATCCTTTCTACCGTAATACCCGTATTTACATCTTCGAGGAAGGCAATATCTTCCACAATAATCATGATAGAAGCAATATCGCCATGACCATTGGCCTCTCCTTGTTCTTTGCGCAGGATAACCACTTCGATTTCTCCTGCTTCGTTGTTTAGCTGAATAAAAGATTCGGCTCCATTACCATTGTTTCCGTTTAGCCAAGTATTGGATAACAAATCAAGGCTAATCACATTTGGATTCCACAAGGGAGCTGTTAACTCATCAGCAAAAAGTGTCGGATCAAATTTTATAGTAAAAGTGATTCCGAATAAATGATCTACTGGCTGTGCTGCATCTCCCAGGCTAAGGCTTAAATTGAGTGCTTCACCTGCTTCAATGCTACTGGTACTTGCACTTAATAATAAGGTAGGATCCTGAGCGGCATCACCCGTACTGTATCCATCAGGGCTAAGCACACCATGGGTATTTCCATAGTTTTTTCGCCAGAGCACTTTGCGATCTCCTTGTTCTACCTTTCCGCGGCCATTAACATCAGCATTGCTAAAGTTTATGCCATCTGAAAAACTCTGTAGCCAAGAAGGGCCTGACGTATAGCCTTCCCAATCAGAACCTGTTTCATCTCTTTCAGGTCCAATATATCCTTCGGCAACTCCGTGGTATAATAAATCTACACCATTAACTATTCCGTTGTTGTTGATGTCTCCTGGCCAAATTTGCTGGCTCTGAGCACACAGTGCTGCACCCCATTGGGTTATTAGCAATAACATAACAGCTGCCCTCAGGGCAGGAACGTGTAAATTTCTCATCCTTCTAACGATTTGGGAGTTACCTATTCAAATTCACGAGGGAGCCATTCCTCAATTAGCTCCTTCCTGTTTTGATGTTACAAACATAGAGGATCGGGTAACAGCAAAAAATTACATATTTTTAGCTTTCTCAATCAATAACCTCGACCTACCCGATAATAACATCAAGCATTAAAAAACATAACACACTATAAATCAACATAACGCAAATTACAAATTATTATTTATTATTATATATTCGAATCAAAAATCCAGACCCTATAGCAATACTTACTTTATGAAAAAGGAAAAAACATTAACAACATTGAGGCGTTTTTCTCGAAAAAAAATGAATCTTTTTCTGGATTTCGTTGCGTCACCGTATTTCAATAAAAACCAACGTCTTCTGGATTTCGCTCATTACCTCTCTTCTTTCCACCCTCTTTTCCCAGAAGAGAGTTTAGCCTTGGCATCTATTCCTTCTAATATTTTGCCCGCTGGCAAGAGAAACAAGAAGGAATTGAGTTATTTAAAAAGCCATTTAAATAAACTACTGAAAACATTTATAGGGCAACTCCATTATCAGGATAGCACCAACATCCAGGAACTTGATATCATTCAAGGATTAATGAAGATGGGCAGTGATGATTATGTCCCAATGCTCAAAGCCTTTAAGACCAAAATCGACCAAATCAACAGACCAGGAAATGATGAGCTTTGGATGCAGTATACTACGTCCAATATTCTGCGAGGGCAATTATCGGGCAAACCTGCTGACGTAGAAGTTATCTTGCAAGAGAGCATCAACCGACTAGATGAATACTACCTAATTAATAAACTAAGCTATGGCATAGAAATACAAAACCGTCAACAGGTGATTCAGTTTGCGCCTTCTTTTCAGAATCACTTGATGGATCAAATAGAAAAACACTTAAGCNACAAAGAAGAAATGGGGCCTCGGTTGTCGCTTTATTATCAGCTCTACCTCTGTTTTAAGTATCCTGATGAGGAAAAGCATTTCTACAAACTAGTACGTTTACTCCCGGAACATCAATTGAAAATCGAGCGAACGGAATGTCGAGGCATCTATTTGGCAACCATCAATATCTGTTTAAGAAAGATGCGCATCGATTATAATACCTACGCAACGATCTGCCTTGGCCTTTACGAAGAAGGCATCAGGACTAAGATTCTTTTTGAACGAGGGCTATTAACGGAGTGGACTTACCGCAACGCGGTGAAAATTGGACTTAGGCTGGAGCGGTACAAATGGACAACAGATTTTATTCACACCTACAATCCATTCCTGGCGGTAGCATCTCAAAAAAACGCCTTGTATTCCAATCTAGCGGAGGTTGCTTTTTCACAAAAAGAATTTGATCAAACTTTTGAGCATTTACATAAAATCAAGATCAATCATTTCCGTTACCACCTGAGCACCAAAATACTTTTGATTAAGACCTTTTACGAAACAGAGAATATCGACTCCTGCCTTTCGGCGCTGGGTGCATTTACCGTCTACCTTTCTCGCCTCAAAGGAGTGTCTTTGGCGGTGAAGAAAAACTGCCAGCATTTTTGTCAACTTCTCCATCAGATTTTGATGCAGAGTAGCGACAAGAAAAGAGAAAAAACTAAACTCAAGATTCAGCAACAGATGCCATTGGCAGAAAGGGAGTGGCTCCTTGATGTTTTTAGCAGAGAGCATCCACGCTTTTAAAAAATACCATTCAACCCGCTCATTCTACCATTCAGCTTTTTAGAGTGGAATGCCTGGTGCTTGACGTTCATCTTTGTCTGCGTAAACCAGATGAAGAATTATGAGAGCGTTAAACCTGTTGTTATTATTAGGAGTACTCCTACCCTATTTACCCGGTCAGTCCTTAGACCAATACGTACAGATAGCCCTGGAAAACAATCTGGAGCTCGCCCAGAAAGACCTAAGTTTCCAGGAGGCTCAGGCCCAACTAGCGCAAGCCAAAGCCTTATTTTGGCCTCAGTTAGGGATTAATGGCCGCTTCAGCGTAGCTCAGGGTGGGCGCACGATTGACATTCCGGCGGGTGACCTTGTTAACCCTGCTTATCAAAATCTCAATGCACTCAACCAGTATATATCAGGTAGCGACCCTACCTATCCGGCATTTCCGAATTACGGTACAGTAGATAATGCGTCGATCAATTTCCTTCGTGCTACAGAGCAAGAGACGGTCGTACGCTTGAGTATGCCGGTTTATAATAATTCGATTGTTCGTAACCGTCAGATCAAAGAGAGTATGCTGGCTGCAAGTGGTAGCGAGTTAGCAGGATTTCGCCGACAACTGCAACGGGATGTGAAGCAAGCTTATTACATCTATTCGCAGGCTCATTACGGCCGACAAATCTTTGAGGATGCGTTGCAGTTAGTGGAAGATAATTTACGCACCACTCAAAGCCTACAGGCCCATCATCAAGTAACTGCCGCTGATGTCTATTCTTCCCAAGCGCAAGTAGCGAGTGTTCAACAGCAATTGGCAGTGGCTATACAGCAAGAACAATCAGCCCAGGCGTATTTCAACACCCTCCTGCGCCGAGAATATACGGAACCCATTAAGCTGGAAGAACAACCTGAGCATTCTACGGAGGCCATCCTTGGCTTGGAGGCCGCCCAGCAGCAAGCTTGGCAACAGCGGGAAGAGCTGGAACAGTTGAATTTCTACCTCGCTGCTGCCGACGAGAATAGCAAACTAGCTAGCGGCAACCGGTTACCTACCGTCAACTTCCAAGCGGACTATGGCATTCAAGGGGCCACTTATAGCTTCACGAGCGAAGATGATTTCTTTCTTGGCTCGCTGGTTTTACAGGTGCCTTTATTCAACAAAGCCACTTCGGCCAAGGTACAGGAAGCCCAGCTTGCCCAACAGCGATTGTTGCAGCAAAAAGCCGCGGCGGAACAGCAAATCGGCCTTCAGGTCATCAACCAATACTACGCTTTGCAGGCCGCACAAACCCAAGTCGTACAGGCTCAACAACAAAAACTGGCCGCTACCGAAGCTTTTCGCTTACAAAAGCGGCTTTATGAACAAGGTCAGAGCAACCTCGTCACTTTTACCAATGCCCGAACATCGCTCACTACTGCTGAGCAACAACTGATTATTAATCGCTACAATTATCTCCAACAGGTTGCCGAATGGGAATGGGCCGTGGGGAATTGAGGAGGTTAGCCAACCTCCTGTACTAAGTACATGGTACAGGGTATAGGGATTTGACAGCCCCAAATGGAACGACCTATCTAATTACTTGATTCGAAATATCTAATCAACAAAAATCCAAATCAAAAAATAATGAAAAACATCTTAGCCATCCTCGCTCTTGCGGTTATAGTCAGTGCTTGTACGACACAGGCGCAAAACCGGCAACCTTCAGCGGCAGCCAAGAAAGTTGCGGCAGCCTCCGCTACTCAAATTAATTTTCAGCCTACTGTTTTTGCGACCGGCCCACTCGCCGCTGCTGCAGAAGCGAAATTAAGCTTCAAGACCGGCGGTATTATTGCCAAGGTGTTGGTCAGAGAAGGACAGAAAGTCCGTAAAGGGCAGCTTTTAGCAGAACTTCGGCTAGACGAAATACAGGCTCAACAGCAGCAGGCGAATCTTGGTGAAGACCAAGCTGCCATTTCATTAGAAAATGCTCGCCTTGCACTGAGATTAGCAGAGCGGGACTACCGAAATGTTTCTGGTCTTTACGCCGATAGCGTAGCTACGCTGGAGCAATTGGAAAATGTAGAAGTGCAGCTTAACAATGCCAAAAACCAGTTATCTGCCGCCGAAAAAGGGCTTGCTTTTCGCCAACAAGGCGTAGAAGTTGCACAATTCAACCTACGCTACAGCAGCATTGTCGCACCCTCTGATGGTATTATTCTCCGCCAGTTTGCGGAAACCAACGAGCTGGTTGGGCCGGGTAATCCAGTCTTACTGTTCGGCAGCCGCCAAGAAGCCCAAGTACTTAAGGTAGCTGTCACAGATAAAGACATTATTCACTTAAACCTGGGCGACAGTGCGACCATTCATTTTGATGCTTACCCCGAGGTAGCTTTCCTTGGCTTCGTGCGCGAACTAGCGGGCACTTCTGACCCATTTACCGGTACTTATGCTGTAGAAATTGAGCTTGCTCCTCAAACGCGGCAACTCGTCAATGGCTTTATTGGTAGCGTTACAATCCAGACCAAGCAGCGGCAGTCTTTGATCAGCATTCCTGTTGATGGACTCTTGAAAGCAGATGGTGCTATCGGCCAAGTAATGGTCATCGACCAAGGACAAGCTCGCTTGCGCGAAGTGAACATTCAGCAATTACAACAAACCCAGCTTCTCCTACGGCAAGGACTCGAAGCCGGAGAAATGGTCATCACTGCTGGTGCCAGTTATATAGAAGAGGGTGATCGGGTGGAGGGGTTTTAGTTTGATGGTTTGATGGTTGATGGTTGATGGTTTGATTGGAAAAACCTGACCTCTTAAATCTGAAATTTTTAATACGTTGATGACCGCCCCAAAACAACCACGCGCATCAAGCCTCCCTTCCCCTGCGAAACGCACCCCGAAACGATGCCAACATCAACAATGGGAAGGGTCGGGGATGGGGCTAAGGGGTTGGTTGATGGTTTCGCTTACTTAGTAATTCCCATTTCAGACTTCCGATTTCCGACTTTGAATACTCTCCCTTTTGATTGTTATTTCAATTTTTAAAAACAGCACAAAAATAAATTGAGCCGACGTTCTTCAAAAAGCTGGCTAAGCGGTTCATTTTAAGCGTGTCAGCTATTTGAAAAACCAAAAAGAAGGTTCAATTTATTTTTTGCGCAACACTAGTCATCAATGAATATTCCTCAGTTTTCTATCCGTAACTATCAGCTGACGCTGACGCTTTTCGTTATGCTCTTGCTGGCTGGTATTGCTTCTTTTCTGGGCATGCCTCAGCAAGAGGACCCTGTGCTGGATATTCCCAACACACTCGTTATTGCGGTTTATCCGGGAGCCAATCCACACGACATCGAAAGCCAGGTCGTTGATCCGATTGAGGAGGCCATCAAGGAGCTTGATGACCTCAAAGAGCTACGGACCGTCATCCGCGACGGGACAGCAGTGACGGAGGTAGAGTTTGAATTCGGGGTAGATGCCGACGATAAGTACGACCAAATTCAGCGTCAACTTAACCAACTGGGGGATGTTTTACCTGATGATCTTTACAGCCTCGAAGCTCGCCAGATCAACACCAATACCGTAAACATATTCCAGATTGCGCTGATCTCCGACGAAGCGAACTACCGCCAGCTTTTTCAGGAAGCAGAACGCATTAAGAACAAGATAGAAACGGTTAACGGTGTTCGTAAAGTAGAAATCGAGGCCTACCCCGAAGAAGAGGTACGCCTGGCTTTAGATCCTGTAAAAATGACGCAGGCCAAGCTCAGCATCGATGATATCGAGCGCGCCATTGCCGGCACCAATGCCAATATTCCCGGTGGTGCCGTAAAGGTCGCCAACAAGCTTTTCGCCGTAAAAACCTCCGGTGCCTACGAAGACCTGGACCAGATTCGCCAAACGGTGGTAGGCGTCTACAATGGCAAGATGGTTTATTTGAAAGATGTCGCAGATGTTGACTTTAGCTACGAAGATGAGCGCTGGCTCGCACGCTACAACGGCCAACGCGCTATTTACATCAATGTCACTCAGAAAAAAGGTATCAATATTTTTGATGTCAGCGAGCCCGTAAAAACTTCCTTAGCGGAGCACCAACTGCCCGGAGATATGCAAGTAGCCTACGTCTTCGACCAGTCGGCAGGTGTGCAAGATCGCATCAGTGGTTTTATCGGCAACCTAGGGCAAGGTATCCTACTGGTGGGTATCATTATCTTTCTATTATTAGGTGTACGTTCCGCCAATTTGGTCATGCTGGCTATTCCGCTGAGTATTATGATTGGCTTGCTGGTCGTCGACAGCATGGGCTATACGTTACAGCAAATGTCTATTGCGGGCCTCATTGTAGCTTTGGGCCTACTGGTAGATAATTCTATCGCCATCACCGAAAACATCGAACGCCTCTTGGGCAAAGGCTATACCCCAGCACGAGCAGCAGCAGAAGGTACCCAACAGCTGGTCACGCCTATTGGCAGTGCAACGCTCACAACAGTACTGGCCTTTGTGCCGATTGTCTTAATGCCCGATGTAACAGGAGCGTTTATTGCAGCACTTCCTATCACGGTCATTGCCACCTTATTGTCTTCTTATTTGATTGCGATCATGCTTACCCCTTTCCTTGCCAGTCGTTTTCTCAAAGCACGGCCTCAAGAGCAGAAAAACAGCTGGTTATTCGAGCGCATGGGGCGTTTTGTTCAAGGGCCCTACACTCGTACCCTACATTGGATCAACCGCAATAAATGGACAACACTCGGTTTAGCCGGCCTTAGCTTTGTGGGTGCTATGGCACTTTTTCCGCTTGTAGGAGTTAGCTTTTTCCCCAAGGCCGAGAAGCCCCAGATGCGAATCATCGTCAATTTGCCCAAAGGTACCAACCTTGATGCTACCGACCGGGCCGTCACTTATGTTGAGCAAACCCTTCAGGAATATGACCAGGTCGACTACTACGCTGCCAATATTGGTCACGGCAATCCACGCATCTATTACAACATTGCGCCGACCAATTACAGCAATACCTACGGAGAGCTATTCGTCACGCTCAAATCTTATGATGTAGACGAATTCTACGCGTTACTCAGCGAATTGCGCACCCGCTTTGGGGAGTATACCGCTGCTCGTATCGATGTAAAAGAATTCGTTCAGGGGCCGCCCAGCAAGGCTCCGGTAGAAATACAGATCAAAGGCAACAACCTCGAGGAACTTCAAACCATTGCCCGTCGGGTCGAGCGCATCGTTAAGCAAACCCCAGGTGCCGTCAACGTCTCCAACCCGCTGCGAGAAAACAGCACCGACCTTCACTTCAGTATCAATAGAGACAAGGCCATGCTATTTGGGGTGCCCCTCTTTACGGTCGACAAAACCATCCGCTCCTTCGTCAATGGCAACGCAGTAGGTGTTTTTCGCGATACCGAGGGCGAAGATTACAACATTGTTCTCCGCTACGAAGCAGGCGAAAACTTCCAACTCGCCGATTTCGATCGCCTGAGTATACCTACCATGACCGGCAAGTTCCTCCCCCTTCGCCAGGTAGCTAATATCACCTTCGAAGAGGCCCCTAGCCAGATTGAGCACTACGACAACCAACGTGTAACCACCATCCTCGCCGACCTCGAAAATGGCTACACCCTCGATGCAGTCATTGCAGATATTGACGCCCAGCTAGTTCAAGAAGAGTGGGCCAAGAACTACCCCTATACCTACCTGGGCGACTTGGCTAATCGCAATAATTCTTTTGGTGGCATGGGTGTCGCCAGCCTTTTAGCTATACTGCTTATTGTTGGTGTACTCATCATCCAATTCAAGTCATTCACCCAACCACTCATCATTCTTACCGCGCTGCCTTTAGCTATGATTGGCTCCATATTGGCCCTATTATTCACTGGTATTTCCTTCTCTTTCACGGCTTTCATTGGCCTCACCAGCCTCATCGGCATTGCCATCAACAATAGTATTGTCCTGGTCGATTATGCCAACTCCGTCAGGGCCGAAGGCGCCACCATTGTCGAGGCAGCTATCCAGGCGGGGCAGGTCCGTTTCATCCCCATTGTAGCCACTACCCTTACCACTATTCTCGGTCTTTTACCGCTCACCCTCAACGGTGGTTCCCTCTGGGCACCCATGGGTTGGACCATCATCGGAGGCCTCCTTACTTCTACCACACTGGTCTTATTGATCGTCCCCGTCCTCTACCAGTTATTCACCCGCGAAGAGGTGGTGACAGTATAATGCTCATTGAACCACCAAAAGCACTTAAGTAGGTTGAATTCCAAGTTCAATCTGCTTAGGTGCCTCTACTTTGGGAGGTACAATTTGGGGCCGCGCCGGTAGTAGCGTTGCTGCGCCGCCGCCACTACGGCACCAGGCTGTCCGCTCTCATGCATTGCTGCGCATTGCATACCGCTTCCATCCCTCGGCCTTGCGCCCTACCGGGCCCCGCGCTCCGGCCTCACGGCCTGCGCGACTATTGCTGTTCTAGCGATTGGGGCTCGTTAATAGCACGAGTTCAAGGCAAATTTAAAGGCAAATTTAAAGGCAAATTCATGAATTTGCCTCAGGTGCCTCAGGTGGTGCAAAAAAATAATGATCAACCAAAGGAAAAAACATAAAGACCAGTTAACCAGTCTTTTGGTTTACCGCCCACTTATATGCCCCGTTCGGCGTAGATTTCATCTACGTCGTGTCATGTTTGCCTCCCCACTTATATGCCCTTATAATCCCTCATATGGTTCAAGAAACCTTCCGTGCCTTTGGTAGTTCAATATGTCTGGCAGTACAAACAAAAAAACGGCAGCCCCCATTTCCAGGAACTGCCGCTGTTGTTGTCTATGTTTATACTATCGAACCAATTAACGATCCAACAGTCTAAATCAGTTTTAATCTACCACGATCATCTGCTTTGTTGCGCGATGCTCGCCAGCTTCTACCGTGTAGCTTAGTACACCGGTAGCGCCTTGGATATCTTGCTTCGTTACATTGATCGTATTGTAGCCTGCTGCGTAATCACCACGGATCACTTTGAGCACTCGACCGCTAGCGTCATTGATCGTTACCGTTGCCGCTGCATCCTCGGGCAGATTGAACCCGATCAGGGTTGCTGCTGCAAAAGGGTTAGGCGTGTTCTGGTACAATGCAAATTCCCCAGCTACATTCCAACCATTGGTAAATTCAATACCCAGGTCGGTCATTTCGCCATTGCGGTAGGCTTCTGCGGCCGTGTAACGGCTTGAGATGCTTAGCGCCTCACGTAGTGGTTGGTCCTCCGTTGCTCTAAGTACNAAGCTNAACAGGTGATCAGCTGTAGTTGCAGCGCCATCCCAGTTCCAGCTCGTCGTNATCATACCCTGATCTACAAAGCGTAGGCCAAAGTTAGCTGCTTGTGCTTGAGCGTACTCGATGTCTACCAACTCCACACCGCTTAGTTGTAGGGTGGCCTGGTAGCCTTCGATCTGATTCAAGTTATCCGCAGTAATCGCTATCGTGTAGGTATTACCTGCCTTCATGTCGATATCTTCCGCCTTTAGGTTGAAGATACCGTTGAGTGTACGATCGTCTGCTGCCATTGCATTGGCTTGAGCTGATCCGTTCACATCACCGATCTTCACACCCACAAAGTCTGCATCCAGGATATCACCTGCCAGGTTGTTCTCATTGATCAACTCTGGGAAGGTTTCTGACCATGGGTTCGTACTTTCTGGGAAGTCGTAGTCGGCTTCCACAAAGCGCCAGCTCGTATTGTTAGGGAACGCTGTGATCACGTTGAGGATCAACTTACGGATCTGGATTAAATCCAGCGTCGTAATTGTTCCACTACGGTTAGCATCCGCGGCGATACGCTTGTATGGGCCATCCAGTACATCCACATTCAGGATGTGCTTGGAGATCTTAACGATATCAAAGGTGGTCACACCATTCAGNGGGTTNGTATTCAGGTAAGGTGTTACTGAGTAATCACCACCTAAAGCCAGGTTACTGAAGTTGTATGTTCCATCTGTATTCGTGGTCATCTGGGCGGTCATGCCACCGTTGATGCTCACTTCTACACCTTCTACCGTTTCGGCATCTTCCGTCATGATGATACCTGCAATGGTACCTTCATCTTCACCACCACACGTAGTGTGTAGCTGTACCAAGATGTAAGTCTCACAGTAATCGTAGTTACCTTCTTCATCAAAGGCGTAAACATAGACTACTGTCGTCTGCTCATCATCTTGTGTCAAGACTAATCCGGTATCATCAGGGCTTGGTACAAAGTCAGGGTCAGCTTCTACGTCTGCTGCGCGGTAAATAGCGTACTTCGTAACACGAGGTAAGCCGTTGAACAGTTCTGGTCCTTGACCCGTACAATCACTGATTGGTGATCCTTCAAAGTCACTGGCCCAGATAGCCATCGAACAACCTTCGCCTTCGTTTGGCATCAGGGTTACTGTCAGTCCGTTGATACATACAGGCGCTGGTCCTTTACAGTCGATCACATCAAATACGATGGTCTCGCTGGTCTGGTTACCACA
>NZ_KB903568.1 GCF_000379805.1 Lewinella cohaerens DSM 23179
GACCATGATTGGTTTCAACTTGCCAACAGATGAGGAAGCAACAGTAACGATCAGCGACGCAAGTGGCCGTGTACTCACAGTAGTACGTGGTGATTACGCAGCTGGTTACAACACCATCAACCTGACCAAGGAGATGATCCAAGGTGCAACAGGTGTGTTGACTTACACGGTAACTGCCGGTGAGTTCACTGCTACCAAGAAGATGATTACTGTGAAGTAATCATCACTTATGAAATTCATGTAAGGGGGATTTTGAATTCCCCCTTACTATGAGTTTTCCAATCGGAGATAACTGTAAGAACAGAGGATGAAAGGACGAGAATATGGATAAGTGATTTTTTATGTACAAAAGCCTTCATTTTCTATTGGTTATTTATAGCATAATTAGATGCAATTAGATTAATCGATTCCGTCAATGGCTGGGTACAGCATTAATACTATGACTATGAATAAATGTAAAAAGGTATACCATTTAAGTTCAAAAAAATTACGAGTAATCAAAAAGGAAGTCCCAAGAAAAGAGAAACCATCTGTTATTAAACCTATTCAAGAAAAAGAACCTTTACTTGATAAACAAGAAATACCATTACATGGAAAAGAGAAGAGTTTAATTTTGAATTGGATTAATCCTTTTTGTTAGCGTGATGAAACACCAAGAATTACCAAACGAATACCCCGTATCCTGCAACTAAAAAATAGGGGAGCTGCTGTAAAGTAAATAAATTGCAACAGCAAAATCACCCTACACATGTTGCGAAATTATTTTAAAATTGCCCTGCGGAATATCTGGAAAGCACGGATGGCATCCGGAATCAATATAATGGGCCTTGCTTTGGGCTTGGCTTGTTGTTTCCTGATTGTTATTTACGTGCAACATGAAAAAAATTACGACCAATTTCATCCCGACCTTGAACAGGTTTACCGCCTGAATTATCACATTGATATCCAGGGGCCTGCATCTTATGCGCGCACACCACCAACGGTAGCGGCCAAGCTACCGGAATATTTTCCGGAAATTGAGAAAGTGGCCCGCTTGTATCCGAGGGAAATCAGTGCTCGCGTAGTAGGGACAAATCAACAGTTGGAGGTTCAAAATGCCTTTTTTGCAGATTCGACGATTACGGAAATTTTAGGTTTCGATTTTTTGTACGGCGACCCGGTTACAGCACTTAGGGAACCCTATTCAGTCGTTGTGACAGAATCGCTGGCGAAGCGTTTGTTTGGCCGCACTGATGTGCTTAATGAACCCTTACAACTCGCAGCGGCCGATCAATTTAGAGTACGAGGTGTTGTTCGCGATTGGCCCGATCAAGCTCACTTTGATCTGGACTTACTCATCCACTACGATAACATGGTAGAGGTAGAGCCGGAAATCGCTCGCGATATTGTGAGGCAAGTGCTGGACAATAACTGGATTGCAACCCACTCCTATACCTATGTGAAACTCCGAAAAAATGCTGATACTGAGAAGGCCAATGCACGGATGAAGGATTTTATCCTTGCCAACGGCGATGAACGTTTTCGTGAAAAACAAGACTTCGCTTTATATCCAGTAAAAGATATTCATTTGAAATCGGAAGCAGGAACAGAACCCAAGCCACCGGCTGATCCTACTTTGCTACGCCTCTTTATGGCCATTGGTGTCATAACCTTACTGATTGCTGTCTTCAATTTTATTAACCTGTCTACGGCCAGCTCGCTGAGCCGGGCTCGGGAAGTAGGCATGCGCAAGGTTCTAGGTGCCCGGCGGGGAGCCTTGCTCGCTCAATTCCTGGGAGAGTCGCTTTTACTGAGTGCCTTCGCATTCGTTGTGGCCTTGGTGTTGGTCCGGTTGGCTTTACCACAATTAGCGGCACTTACGGGGTTAGCATTGAGCACCACTTGGTGGCAAGATGGCTTTCTTATGCTTAGTTTTTCACTGGTGTTTTTGCTTACGGGACTTTTAGCAGGCAGCTATCCGGCCATTTTCATGAGCGGTTTTGAACCGTTGCGCGTTTTGCAAGGCAAAGGCGGTGGGCAAACCATGGGCGGTGTAGGCTTACGCAAGGTCTTGATGACCTTACAATTTGTGATAGCAATTGCTTTTATTAGTGGTACTGCAATTGTCTTTCAACAACTGAACTTCTTGCGTAGTCAGCCGATGGGATTCCAGCAAGAAGCTGTTCTTACATTACCCTTAAACAGTCAGAATAATATAAATTCTGTTTTTCGCCCTGGTGATGCAACAATTCGCCAGCGAATGAATGCTTTTGATGAGGCATTGTTGCAACACCCTAATATTATGGCTGTCACGCAAAGCGCATCAGTGCCTGGTTTAGGTTCCGTTAGCCGAAATGTATGGACGGATAAAGTGTTGCAGGAAGACAATTTCTTTGCACCAGTACTCGCTGTCGACTATGATTTTGCAGAAACGTATGACCTGGAGGTTGTTGCTGGCCGTGAATTTGACCTTTCCTTTGGTACAGACCATATCAGCAGTTTTGTCATCAACGAGCGGGCTGCAAGTGAGCTCAACTGGGAAACACCAGAAGAGGCCCTTAACCAAAGGCTTGTAGTAGAAGGGAAAGAAGGACAGGTTGTTGGGGTGGTCGCCGATTTTCATTTTAACAGCATGCTTGCCGAAATGACTCCGCTGATCATGGACGTTAACGCTGGCGCTTTTGGCTATTTCAGTGTTCGACTACAGAATGATGATGTGGCGGGTACACTAGCCTTTATGGAAGACCAGTGGGCCAGTTTTTTTCCTGCCAAAGCCTTTGAGTACGCTTTCCTGGAAGAAACGATCAGTGATTTGTATCAGGCCCAGGATAGATTGGGGACGCTGGTAGGCTATTTTGCGTTTCTGGCCATTTTTATTTCCTGTTTTGGACTCTTTGGCTTGGCAGCATTACTGACCAAGCGCCGCTTTCGGGAAATCGGCATTCGCAAAGTTCTCGGTGCCAGAGTGGATCAAATATTAGTCTTGTTAGCCAAAGACTTTGTCTGGTTAATAGGTGTCGCTTTATTATTGGCGGTACCCTTGTGCTGGTATTTTATCAACAGTTGGATGGAAGATTTTCCTTATCGGATTAATTTCCCCTGGGGATTGCCTTTTGCAGTAGGAGTAGGGGTTCTTGCTATCGCTTTTCTGACTGTTAGTTCACAAACTATCAAAGTTGCATTATCAAATCCTGTAGAAGCGATACGGCAAGAATAAATGCTTGGTAAGCTTCTTTTTTGGTGCTCCTCTTGCGAGGTAATGTAAAAGCCTTTACTTTTGTGAGTGATTACTTACTTTTTAAGAAAACATTACATGCAAGTCGATAAGAATAAACCAGTATTGGTTACCGGAGCAACAGGTTACGTAGCAGGTTGGTTAGTAAAGCAGTTGTTGGAGGAAGGGATCACCGTTCACGCAGCGGTGCGCAACCCAGATAAAAAGGAAAAAGTAGCACACCTGGATGAGCTAGCTGCCAAATCCAAAGGGACTATTAAATACTTTAAAGCCGATTTACTAACAGAAGGTGCATATAAGGAGGCCATGACTGGCTGTGAGCTTGTTTATCATACCGCTTCTCCTTTCATACTCAAGTATGATGATCCTCAAAAAGACTTGGTAGACCCGGCGGTAAAAGGTACCCAGAATGTGCTTGAGTCAGCCAATCAGGTTGCTTCAGTAAAGCGGGTAGTGGTGACCAGTAGCTGTGCTTCCATTTATGGCGATAATATTGATCTTCAGGAAACGAAGAACGGCGTATTTACCGAGGAGGACTGGAATACCACCTCAAGTCTTACCCACCAATCTTACTCTTACTCAAAAGTGATGGCTGAGAAAGCGGCCTGGGAAATGGCTAATGCACAAGATCGTTGGGATTTGGTGGTGGTTAACCCTTCTTTGGTGATTGGCCCCGGAACGAATCCAAATGCAACATCAGCAAGTTTTGACATCGCTCGGCAGATGGGGGATGGTACGATGAAAATGGGGGCTCCTGGCTTTAATATTGGGGCTGTAGATGTAAGAGATGTTGCAGAAATACACTATCAGGCGGGTTATAACCCTAATGCGCAGGGCCGTTACATTACTTCTGCTGAGAATACTAATTTCCTTGAGTTGGCAAGCCACTTGAAGGAAGCATTTTCCGATTACCCGTTGCCTTCCCGTAAGCTACCCAAGTGGCTCATCTGGCTGACGGCACCTGCTGCTGGAATGACCAGGAAATCTGTCAGTAACAACATCGACCACCCATGGAAAGCGGATCATAGCAAAGCCAAACGAGAATTGGGTGTAAATTTCCGGCCGTTAGCTCCTGGTATGCGCGAGATGTTCCAGCAGTTGATTGATTCAGGGCAGCTTTAAGCTTAAAATCCTAGATACGCGCCCACCGTAATACTAAATCGGCTAGCCTCTGGATTGTCCAGGTAGGAGAGTCGCCATAGTGCATCGACGCGGATAACTTTGAGGATATTCTCGATGCCAATACCCGCTTCAAGGTAAGGTTTTGTTGAAGGAGAGCGGAAGCCTGTGTATAGGTCTGCTCCACTTTGAGGTTGGAAGCCATTGAGACGATTAGCCTTTTGGTTATTTTTCGACATGCTTCCAACCACAGCCTTGAAGCTGGCAACTTCCCGAAGTTTTAGCTTACGCAAAAGAGGGATATGGTTAAAGAAAAAGCCATCAAAATGGTGTTCTAAAAAAACACTGGCATAGGTATCACTGACAAATTCGTAGTTATTCATTGTATTGAATACCGAACGAGACATGAAGACGGCTTCGTTTCCGGGATGCACTTCTTGTAATAAGAAAGGCAAGGTGCCGAAGGTTTTTCCTGCCTTTATTCGATAAGAAAACCAGCCGATAGGGCTGATGTTGAACCAGTGCCTTAATCCTAGCGAAAATTTATGGTAGTTATACTGGCTTCCGAAAAAGTCTTCTAAGCCCAGGGTGTATTGCGCCTCTAAAATAGGCTTAGTGGTTCCAAGACTGACGCGGTTGAATCGTTCTCCCAGAAAAGTTTCTCCTGGAGCATAGCGGAACTTTAAAATTACTTCGGTGGTGTTTAAAGTGGTATCAACGGATTCTCCGCCAGGCTTTACGAAAGCGTAATTGAAGCCGCCTTCCTCGTTATTTCCGTAGGGATCCATCTGCCGATTCAATATCGTAACTCGATTGGATAGGCCATTGTCCCAATGTCTTTCATAAAAGACTTTTGTTTCTGATACATCGATCAGTTTTAGGTAAACATCCCGACGGAAAGAATAGGAGAACAGGTTGCCTTCCTGGAAGTCTTCGCTATTCTCACTGCTCAGGCTAATATCTTTGCGATGAGCAGCTCCAATGATGGTCCATGGGTATCGGTGAATGAGCCACATTCCCTCTAATCCATACTTCCACCTTTCGTCAAGAAAGCCATAGGCAGCATAGCCTTTTATACGTAAATTTTCACTGAGGTCATCATCACTGCGGAGACCTAACCTTAAGCGGGTACCTTCGATTGGATTTTTGCTATAAATCGAATAGTACGGCCCTACGGAAAACTTCCCCAGGTCGAAATTACCTCCGAAGACAGTGGCAAAAATTTCTCCGTAGGTTTTGAACGCAGGGACATTCTGGATACTATCAACGAGGGCATAAATAGTAGACTCGGTCTCAGAAAGGGGCTCGTGGCGGATACTTTGCCAATATTCCTCGTCGCTGTTCAGCGGAGGGGGAGGGCTTGTGCCTTTTTTCTTTTCAGGAAAATTATTTTGGATTTCACTAGGATTGAGACGATAATCACGAGAAGACTTTGTACGTCTGGCAATCATGCCGGGAGACTTCTCTGTGAGCGTAAAGTCAACAATCATTTTTTGTTTTACCGGCAACCATAAGTTTTCATGGGGCTCATATTCCTGGTAAATAATTATTCGTTTTACCAAGTTAATATTGACTTCGGGGCTCATCCTCATGTTGAGGCGCTGGATGGCAAAAGTACTGTCCGCTACCCAGAAGTCGCCGTAGAAAGTGTTCTCCTGCTTACGGCGGGGTTTGAATTTGAGTTTGTAACTCCATTGTCCACTAACAAAGGCACTGTCTAGAATGTAATACTCATAAAAACCAAGCCCTGCATCAGAAAATGGACTAATAAACCGCTTGTCAATAATGTCTATATAGTTGTTGTAAACATTGAAAGGTGTATAGACTTTTTTGACAAATTCAATAAAGGATTGGTTGTCGGTGCCTGATGCACGCTGTGCTTTAATACGCTCTGCCGATCGGCCAATCTCCTCAGAGTAATAAACATCACTTAAAGCCTCATTAATATAAATGGGCAGAAAAGGTTTTTCATCGGAGGTGCTATCAATGTTTTCAAAGACGAAATCAAAAGGATCCATCAGCTTGCTCTCCCGTAACCGTTCGGGCACTTTTTCAAAATCAAGCTCTACCTTAGTATAGTTTTCGTATTGATAAGCGGGTTGTTGTTCGAGGTTGTTAAGATCTTTATTCTGGATAATTCCTTTGACGATAGCATTTGCGGGGTTTTCTCCGGCAATCACTACTATTTCGTCGAGGGTTGTGTTGGCGCTTTCCAGGCTGAAGTTGATGGTCTGTTCCTCTTGATCTCCTGTTGTTTTAGCTAATGAGGTATATCCTATTGCTGAAGCCGTAAGGCTATCGTGAAGAACGGTTACGGGGAGTTCATAATAACCATCCACATCTGTGGAAACACCCATAGTGGTACCTGCATAGTAAACATTACAAAAAGGAATACCTTCTTTGGTATCGGCATCAATGACCCGGCCGGAGAAGAGGTATTGCGCGTGTATCTGATGTAGGCCACCGAAAAAAAACAAGAATATAGCCCCAATAGTTATGAACTTATTGAGTCGAGCGTCAGTCAATGGAAGTTGAGTTTTGATAGTTTTCACGTTTTCAAGCTGTTTTGGGGGAGTCAAGGCTTGATTTTGGTAAAGGGTACAATATACAAAAGGCAATGTAGTAGAATGCAGCGATTAATGTAGTGATGGAGGCGTTTTTATATTATTTTTAACCAAGATTGCCATCTTCATGATGATCAGCGGTGGCTTTGTCCCCTATTATAAAGACTACTTTTAACATAGAAAGGTTGATAAGACGAATGATGATCGTATTTTTTGCGTAATACTATAATGGCTTATAGCCAACCACTTTCTGTTTTTTTTACGTCTGGCTAATAAATATAATTTCACCTCATTAAACCAACAACGATGAGACAGTTGCTCCTTCTGACATTTTTGACCTCTTTTTTTCTAATGGGCTGTAATACAGAACAAGCTGAAGAAGAGGTGACGCCACCATTAAAGGACGTTTTTGTTAGGATTGAAAACGCTAGTAATTTCACCCTTGATAATATTCTAGTGAAAATCAGTGAAGATCATGATTACGGCAGCCTCAATGCCGGCGAACGGTCAGCTTATCAACAGTATAGTAAGGCTTACGAATATGCCTACATAGCACTAGAGATTGAAGGAGCACTATTTGGCATCCAACCCATCGATTATGTTGGGGAAATGGAACTGCCTGATGGGTATTACACTTATATCCTTACCATTGACGAACAGTCAAATCGATTATTGCTAACGTTTAGAGAAGATTAGCAAACCAGATTGTGATGGTTTTAATAACCAAAGTCTTATATCTTGCTTCCTGATTCCATCCATTCAATAACATTCAGATATTTCAGAAACATACGTTCACGCGGCTGAGCAGCTTTTTCCCGGAATGAACTGAGTTGCTGTTGCAGAAAGGTTTGATTGTCTTCCGGATATGTTTGTAGTAATGCCCGTAGCATTTTGTGGGTGTCTAGCTGTAGGGTAGTGGCCTTTTTTGTTTTAACCACACTTCTACCGAAAGAGATAAGCCGGTAACTCATTCGATCAAAGGCTTTGCTTTCGTAAAGGCAAAGGAGTTCTAGCAATCGAGCATTGATTTCCATGTCTTTACGCAGTATCTTGTCTCCCTGATGGAGGATGGGGTGGAGGCGTTCGAGCGCAATCTCATGTTTACCATGAGCAAAGGCTGCTGCTGCAAATTTGTAGTGAAAAAGAAGAATCCGATGGTCGTCCATAAGGTCCCGATGTTTGCTTAGGGAGTCGTATACCTTTTCACTGAATTGATAAGCTTGTTCGTAATCCTTGGTAAGAAAATAATAGTTGAGTTTGCTTAAGTTTTGATAGACAAACCGAACATGTTGACTATTGGGATTGAGTTGCTCTTCTACCTCTTCTACATAATTGTTTAGTTGTTTTAGGTACTTATAATATTGCCCGGTATCGTCCATAAGATAGAGCAGCGTCAATAAATAGTAAAGGCTACGTAAGTACAAGTCTGGGTCCTTGTATTTCATGAGTTGGTGGACCTCAAAGAGCATTACCCATTCGAGGGCATGGCTGAGGGCACCTGCAAAATCAAGCTGGATGTAGCGATACCATAAATACGATTGGTAGCGGTGTGTTTTTTCAAAGAAGGTGTCTGAGAATCGGTTATGATGGTGGTCTGGCTGCATTTTTCGCCAAGCTTGATTCAACTCTTCCACCTGCTCAGGGGAATAGGCAAAGCCATGGACAATATAATATCCATGAATCTGAATATAGAGATTGACCATTTCACTGGCCGTCTGAGTCACTCTACTACGGAGCGTTGATTCTTCCAAGAGGCGTTCCATCTTTTTCTCTACCTGTCGGGACCGAGTAATATGTCGTGATTCTATCAACTTCTGGAATTCGATAATTTCCAGATGTAAGATGTCTTGGTGGTGCTCATTGGCCGTGTCCTTAATGCGCTCCAGCAATCTGAGGCTCTCCATGTACAACCCTTTGCTGTAAAGAATACGCGCAAAGTCGAGCTGCTCTCTAATTTCAATATCAATAAGCTTGTTAATATAGGTCAGCCGCAAGCTGGTCAATAACTGCTTTAGAAGGTGTCGTTTAAGGTTTGAAAGCTTGCTCTTTGTCGTTTTACCCGGCAGTTTCTTTAATAATTGTTCGTGATCATAAGCTTCTTGCTTGTCCAGTAGGTCAAAAAGGACAATGAATTTTCGTTCCTGATCACCCATTGTACGGTTGACATAGAGACGGAAATGACGCTTCTCTGGCTTGCTCAAAGACTTTATTAATCGGAATAGCGGGTCTTTATTTGTGGTAGGCATGCCAGCTTTTTTCGTTTTGTTAGTTGGTAATCAGTTGTTTGCGTTGCGAAAGGTGGTGGTAGGGGTAACAACGGTCAGGAAACAATGATTAGGCAAAGCTTATGGCTCACCCTAGATTTGCTGTTGCAATGAGGAAATAAGGGAAAGGGTAATTGCTTCCTTCCTTTATTTCTTGTGACTAGAGCTCTGGTCAGGAATCGAATTCATATTAATTGACCACAAATCTAACAAACTGATGAAAAAAATCGAAGCTATTGTTCGTTTATCCCGCTTCGAAAGTATTCGGGATGCTCTGGCAGGAATTGGCGTCAACTTTTTTACCCTTACTGAAGTGAAAGGTTTTGGCTTGCAAAAAGGAGAGCAGCTGATGTACCGGGGCAGTGTTTATGATTCAGATTATATCGCGCGTTTGCGTATCGATATATTTTGCAATACTGAGAAAGTAGACGAAATTATTGATGCAATTGTATCGTCTGGCCGCACCGGTGAAGTCGGTGATGGAAAAATTGTTGTTATTGATTTAGAACACGTTGTGCGTATCCGCACTTTTGAAATTGGCGCCGAAGCCATTTAGTTTTCTTTTGATCCTGAGGGATCGCCCTACCCACCAACCAGATTTCTTTCAACCAATTACGAAAACCAACACGATAAAGAGTGCCGCTTTAGAAAACGGTTACTTGGTTCGTGCTTGATTAACAATCTTATAATCTTAGGGCAATCATGGAACAAGGATTATTTACTGCAAATAACGTTTGGATGCTGGTCGCAACCTGTCTGGTATTCCTGATGCACCTCGGCTTTATGACTTTAGAGGCCGGGTTTGTACAAAAAAAGAACGTCGTCAATATTATTTTTAAGAACGCAATGATTATTGCAATCGGTTTGTTGACGTACTGTGTTATAGGTTTCAATTTAATGTACCCGGGTGAAGCTTTTTCCGGTGGTTTTTTCGGTTTTGGCGGTTTTGGGCTCTCTATGCCTGAAGGAGATGCTGGAGCCATTGCTTATGCCGACGGAGGCTATACCTACTGGACGGACTTTATCTTTCAGGGGATGTTTGCAGCTACCGCTGCTACTATCGTTTCTGGTGCCGTAGCAGAACGTATTAAGCTTAACTCTTTCCTGATTTTTTCTGTAGTACTAGTTGCGCTTGCTTACCCTATCACTGGAATGTGGAAGTGGGGCGGAGGCTGGCTTGATGCTGCAGGTTTCTACGATTTTGCTGGCTCTACACTCGTACACGCTATGGGTGGTGCAGCTGCTTTAGCTGCCGTACTGGTACTTGGCCCACGCAGAGGAAAGTACACTGCTAGCGGAAAGATTAAGCCAATCCCTGGTCACAGCATGCCCCTTGCGGCAGTGGGGGTTTTCCTATTATGGTTCGGCTGGTTTGGTTTCAACGGCGGTTCTGTACTAAGTGCTGACCCCGTAGCTGTTTCTTTAGTATTTGTTACCACTGCCCTCGCTGCCTCAGCGGGTGCTGTAGGAGCGTTTATTGTATCCTACGCAATGTTCAAAACCCATGATCTTTCAATGGTACTTAATGGTATCCTGGGAGGTTTGGTCGGTATTACTGCAGGAGCAGATCAGATGGGGCCATTGGCGGCTATTTTGATTGGCTTGATCGCAGGTTGTATCATCCCTCTGTCGGTTGTATTCTTTGATCGCGTAAAGATTGATGACCCGGTAGGTGCTACTTCTGTTCACTTGGTTTGTGGTATTTGGGGGACACTGGCCGTTGGTATCTTCGGAAGTATGGCCAGCCTAAATCAGCTTTGGATTCAGCTTTACGGAGCATTGGCTGTCGTTGCCTTTACCTTTGTTTTTGCTTATGGCCTAATGTACCTCCTGAAGGTTACCATCGGTATTCGCGTAAGTGAAGAAGAAGAAATTAAAGGACTTGATGTTGAAGAACATGAAATGCACGCTTACACGGAATCAGCAGAAGAGTCTGCTTTTCAGCTGAGCGTCAAATAAATCTCGCAGAGATTCTATAAAACAACGAGTCCCCGCGGTGCGGCAACACCAACGGGGACTGTAGATAACGGTAAACCGCTAACTAACTCAACTGTAAAAGTACAGTATCAAGCTGTTTTGTTCAAGTATTCTGCTAGAATACTTGATAAAATACAGTGTGGTTTACCGTTGGCAAGATTGATTTTCCAATTCTATTTTGATCAACCAAGTAGGGAAACCTACTCAACTAATACACACTGTTATGCAAAAGTTTGTACAAATTTTCAGCTTGGCTGTATGCTTATTTTTATCATTCGGGGCAAAGGCTCAGAATGTGACAACGGGCCCTGTTTCAGCGCCAGTTGTCCTTGAAGAAGATCCTCCCGTAGAAGGAGAGGAGGAAGAAGAGGAGGAGGCAAAGTTTACACTTTCCGGTTCAGCAGATGCTTACTTTCGAGCGAGTACTGATGATCAGGCTCCAGTAACTTCGTTTGCCAACTTGCCTGGTTTCAGTTTGGGTATGTTCAATCTTATTGGCACCCACGAAGGCAAGAAAGCAGGTTTTGTAGGCGATTTGGTGTTCGGCCCACGTGGTGGCGATGCCGTATTCGCTTCCGGAGTTCCTACGATTGGTGGTGTAGCTGCTAATGCTTCCACTTTCGTAAACCAGTTGTATGTGTACTTCAATGCTAGTGATAACGTAACCCTGACTTTGGGTAACTTCAACACTTTCCTTGGGTATGAAGTGATTTCACCTGCTGGCAACTTCAATTACTCTACTTCTTACATGTTCTCCTATGGCCCATTTTCCCACACTGGTATCAAAGCAGATATCGGTTTGGGCGAAGACGTAAGCTTGATGCTGGGGGTATTTAACCCTACTGACCTGACAGAAGCGAACTACATCGGTTCTTATTCCTACGGTGCTCAGCTCGGTTACAAAGGTGTTTATCTGAACTTGCTGTATGGCGATCAGGATGGCGATGCTGAAGGTAGTGCCGGTGCACTATTTCAGGTTGACCTGACTGCCGGGTTTGATGTTACAGAAGATTTGTACGTAGGTGTTAATGCTACGATGAACTCTTATGAAGCAAGTGATGACACTGACCGCCCTGGCTTCTATGGTTTTGCTGGTTACTGCCAGTATGCACTTAGCGAAAGCTTTGCTCTAGGGTTACGTGGGGAGTACTTCGGTGAAAACAACACGGGCTACGGAATCATTGGTGCTTATGATACTGATTTGTCTGCCAGCGTAATTGACTTGACGTTATCTGGTAACATTACCATAGGTGACCTGACATTGATCCCGGAAATCCGTTTGGATGCTGCTTCTGAAGATGTATTCCTGGACGGTGACGGAAAAGCTACTTCATCATTGGCTTCTTTCGTTCTGGCCGGCGTTTATGCTTTCTAAGCAGGTTGATTGAAAATTATTTTAGGAAAACTCAGTAGTGCTGACTTGGTCAGTGAGGCAGGGTTTTCCATTCCTATTGCAGAACTATAAATTTTATTGTTAAAAATGACAAAGTTCAAATTAGAGTACATTTGGTTGGATGGATACAAGCCAACCCAGACATTACGGAGCAAAACCAAGATCATTAAGGATTTCAGCGGTAAGCTGGAAGATTGCCCAATTTGGTCATTTGATGGTAGCTCAACAGAACAAGCACCCGGTAATTCTTCCGATTGTTTGCTGAAGCCTGTCGCTATTTACCCTGATCCAGGCCGGCGTAATGCCTACCTGGTAATGACGGAAGTACTGTCGGCTGACGGTAAGGCGCACCCTAGTAACGGTAGAGCCACCATTGATGACCAAGACGATGATTTCTGGTTTGGTTTCGAGCAGGAATACTTCCTATGGGATCCTGCGACCAACAGACCATTAGGCTTTCCAGCAGAAGGTTACCCTGAACCTCAAGGACCTTATTACTGTGGTGTAGGAGCTCACCGTTCTTACGGGCGCGATATCGTCGAAGAACACATGGACCTGTGTATTGATGCTGGCCTGAACATCGAAGGTATCAACGCGGAAGTAGCTGCTGGTCAGTGGGAATTCCAAATGTTTGCCAAAGGTGCACAGGAAGCTGGTGACCAAATTTGGGTAGGCCGCTACCTTTTGGAGCGTACTGCTGAAAAATACGGTGTCGTAATCAATTGGCACTGTAAGCCTGTAAAGGGCGACTGGAACGGTTCCGGTATGCACGCTAATTTCTCGAACACAGTACTTCGTACTTGTGGTTCAGAAGAAACTTACAAGAAAATTCTTGAAGCTTTCCGTCCTGTTACAGCAGAGCATATTGCTGTGTACGGTGCGGATAACCACCTGCGCCTGACCGGGTTACACGAAACACAATCGATCGATGAATACAGCTATGGTATTTCTGATCGTGGTGCTTCTATTCGTATCCCGCCTATTACCGTTGAAAATGGTTGGAAAGGCTACGTCGAAGATCGTCGCCCTAACTCAGAAGCTGATCCTTACAAGGTAGCTGCTCGTATCATTAAAACGGTAAAATCAGCACTTTAAAATATTAAAGACGCTTTTTAAATTGGCTCTAGTTCCTGCATAGGAATTGATTATATCCCTCACTCCGACCTTGGTCGGAGTGAGATTTTGCCAATTTATGCTGAGTTTGAAAAATCCCGAATCTGCTATTTAGCAGGTTCGGGATTTTAGTTTTTTCCTGCGAGCTTGCATTATATTAGAGCAAAACTGTATCTTTAACCCGAGTATTTGAGAAACCCCTCTGAGAGATTCCCTTTAGTAGATTGAAACTTAATAACACTACTGCTTTAGTGGTACCCTATGAGTGTACTTCGCAGAAGTATGCGCAGGTTGTCTTAAACCGTAATCCCATGACTAACAACACTACTCTTTCTCAAGAGTACCAGCGACAGCTTGCTGTGGCCGGTCATTTTTCTTTTCTTCTATTTTTTCTATTGTTTTTTTCAATTCAGAAAATCAATAGTCAGGTGATATGCCCGACCATTGGTGCTATTGATGTCCCCATTGAAGCTTGTGAAGGCTTTCCTTTCAACTTGACGGCTACTGGCCTTGAAGACTTCGATGCTGCTGAAAATAACGAAACCAATTTTGAGGTTCGCTTTGTCTACCTGCCAGCAGGCTCCGTAGATGACCCTTATCTCGATGGTATAGAACTTGGCCAGGTTATCCCTGATAACGGAATTGCAGAACTCCAGGAGGTAGGTGCTCAACTAGCTGTAGGCAATTATGATGTGTATGCGCTATTGAGCCCTGACCCTGCTGATGGTGCTTGTCGCCCCTTCGCAATGGCAACCATCGGAATAATCCTCTGCGATGATTTGGGCGATTTTACCTTCATCGACTTTGATAATAATGGCTCCTTTGATGGTGATGATGTGCCTCTCCCCCAGGTGTTAGCTCGTATTTACGATGCTGATGCCGATACAGAGAGCCTCACAATGGGGCCACTTACCTCTAATGTGGATGGAAACTATTGGTATACTGCCGTACCTCCGGCTAACTATTTCTTCCTTTATGAACCGCCAGCAGGTTACTTGGCTTCAGGTACTGTGGTAAGTGGGGATAATGGTAATAAAATTGATGCTGCTGCCGGTAATGGTGCCACAAGTACCGCTGATTTTACTTTTGCGGGAACAGCGCTTGATTATACCTTCGATGCCGGCTTTATAGGCCCAGGTATGATTAGCGGAACGGTATGGCCAGATGATGATTTTGGCCTTGATTTTGATGAAGCGGGTACAGATGGTGTCGCCTTTGAATTGAGCTGGCACGGTGTGGATGGAGTGTGGGACAATGCCGATGATGTGACGCTTCAAAAATCGTCTGCAGCAGGAGGTGTTTTCGCTTTCCCCAATCTGCCTTACGGCGAATACCGCCTGAGTTTGACCAGTGTAACGGGTACCGTATTAGCCGAAGGTTATGACCTGGTTAGCCCGGCTAATAACAGCTTTGAATTCATTATTAATGGAGGCAATACGAGTTTTGCCAATAACAACTTCATCTACCAGCCCCAGTGTCTACCAAGCCCCGGTCGCTTGACAACTACAGACGAGTTGGTGATGTGTGGAAATGCTACGCTGGGAATCTACGCAGATCAGGAAATTACTGTTCGCTTAAATGATTTCGTGTCGCCACTTTCTATTGCCGATGACTATACTTATATGGTCGTTGTCGTTAATGAAGATGATGAAATTATACAGGTTCACCCAATTGCTAATCCTGTAAATAATGCTACGGTAGTTGTAGATTTAGAAGGTTTGCCTATCGGTGATTATGGTATTCATGGACTGCATTACCTGGCGACTGATTTGGATTTAATTGTTCCTTTTGATTTTGCTATTGGTGCAGATTTTAATTCAATAGTAGATCAGCTGAGTTTAGTAGATGGAAATGTAAATCCAAGTAGTGGTTTGGTTTGTGGAGATGTAAGCCTAAGTGTAAATAATTTAACTGCAAGTATGAACCCTCAGCCGCCAGTATATCTTGGCTGTTTGGGAGCTGTAAATGTAAGTTTGAATCAGGAGTGTGGAGCCACTGTTACACCACCGATGGTGTTGGTTGGTGATTGGGGGTGTTTGATTCCATCAGATTTTCAAGTAAGTATTTTTCAGGATGGTGTACTTGTCTCTGAAGATGGAACGCTAAGCGGTTGTGGTACCTATGAGTACTTTGTAGAGGTGCTGGTAGATGGCATAAGTGGCTTTCCCTGTTGGGGTTATGTGGTTGCGAGAGATGTAACTGCTCCTGTCGTCACCTGCCCGCCAAACGTAACCGGTGGCGCTAGCCCGGAAGGAATTACTGATTTCCTATGTGATGATATTGATCAAGTTGTTTTAAATACACCAGTAGCTTATATCGTTGATGGTGATGGACAAATTGTAGACATTGATCCTGCTGTAGCTGCAATTTTAGACCAAACAGGTTACCCTGTACTAGATGATGGGTGCGACTTTGTAAGGATTTATGTTTCTGACCAGGTCGTCGAGAATGGGGATTGTGGATTAACGACCATTAATCGTACCTTTTTTGCAGAAGATAAATTTGATTCTGCTTGTCAGGGGTCACCTAATTTATCTAACATTTGCACACAGGTTATAACTTTCCGAAATCCAAATTTAGGAGAGATCATTTTGCCGCCAGGAGTGGTGGAATTAGATTGTGCTGTGTTTGGTGGTGGCGCCAACCCTAGCCCGGAACAAATAAGTGAGGCATTGGGGGTGTTAGGCTTTCCCGCAGTACTCAGTTTCTTCGATGCAGACCCTTCTACACCGGAAATAGATCCCCACCTACTTGACCAAACGCATTGTAACCTCGGCGCATCTTTTGAGGATCGCCCACGAATTGAATTGTGTGGTAACACCTACACTTTTATTCGGGAATGGTACATTGTTGACAAGTGTGATCTTTCGATGATAACCGAGTTCAATCAGTTGATCAAAGTCAAAGATTATACGGACCCTACATTGGTGTTGCCTACGGTAGATTACAACAACGATGGCTTTCCTGATGTCCGCCGGTTTTCTACGGCACCCTATGCCTGTGAAGCCAATATAACGATCCCTGCACCTACCGAACTTTATGATTTTTGCTCTGGTCCTCCTTCTCTGGAGGTTACTGTTCGGGACATGGCTGGTACTTTTCTCTTTTTAGGAACCAGCGGGCAAGTATTTACGGTGCCCCCTGGAAGCTATGAGTTGGAGTACTGCGCAACCGATGAATGTAACAATGAAATATGCGAAACGATGCCCATTATCGTGCGCGACGAGATTGCCCCTTCTGTCATTTGCGATGATGAACTGAATGTGCAAATAGGAGGAGGAGATATATTGAGCGGACTGTATGGTATCGCTAGGGTATTTGCTACCAGCGTAGACGAAGGTTCTGTCGATAATTGTTCTGCAAATCTTGAGTTGGAAGTTCGCCGCAATTATTGGAATAATAATGATTGTGGGCTAAGTTCTAATCAGTATTCTCCATGGGGCGATTTTGTCGATTTCTACTGCTGTGATATCAACCGTGAAGTAACACTGGAACTGCGCGTGACCGACGAGGTTGGCAATAGCAATGAGTGTTGGCTGGTTGTTACCCCTGAAGACAAATTACGCCCATTCTGCTACTCGCCTGCACCACAAACGCTGAGTTGTGCTGAGTTGCCACTCCTTTATGAAGGGGATATTGAAGATGATTACAATGATAATTTTGCTGCTACCTCGCAGCTGATGAGTGACCTTTTTGGCGGCCCAACAGGTACAGATAATTGTGCGGTTGACACTGTCGTGGAGCGTACCCCGATGATTAATATTAATGCCTGTGGCTGGGGGACATTGACCCGCCGTTTCGAAGCTTGGCAGCTGAAGCCAGAAGGCGACCTGAATGGCAATGGCGCCATTGATGTCAATGAGGTGCTGCGGTCTACAAATGCGTGTAATCAACTGATTACCATTACCGAAACACACCAATATGTTATAGATTTTCCCGCCGATGCAGAGGCCGACTGTCTTGACCCTGAGGTTCCAGGATTGATAACCGAAACAAGTGGTTGTGACAATCTGGTGATTAACGAAGGAGAACCACAACGTTTTAGCGCAACAGGAGACGAATGTTACAAGCTGAGTATTACCTATGATGTAATCAACTGGTGTATTTGGGACGGAGAAGCTGACGCCTTTGTAGTGGCTCGTCAAACCGACACAGATAACACGGATGTAGATGCCTGCGAACGTCCCGTTGTCAGGGTGAATGACAGTGGTGCAATCATTGATCGAAATCACCCGGAGCCGGGCTGTGATTCTAGTCTGCCGAATAGTACCCCCGTGCCTTCCGTACAAAACGTAGGCCGCTGGGCTTATACGCAGTTTATCAAGGTTTATGATAGCTCGCTACCCACTTTTGAGGTAGCTGCTTATGGTGGCCCAACGATGGATTGTCCAGATCTGTTGCCAGGAGAATTCCCATCGCTGAATAACGAGACCTGTGAAAGCGAGGTTAGCTTTGCAATCACGCTTGATGACGCTTGTGAAGTATTCGACAATACCGGGAATTTAGTATTGTCAATTCCTACAGCAACCGTAGATTGGTTCGCAGTAGATGCCAATGATGACGGTCAAATTGATGTCACTGAATTTGGTGTAGAAGAAGATGTTACGGCTCAGGTTGTCAATAATGGAGACGCTACCTTTTCAATAACTTTTGATGCTCCTGTTATTTATCAATCAGAAGGGACCAATGTTTACCATACTCTCCGTCTGGAGGCCGTAGATGGCTGTGGAAACCCTGCTGTGCAGTATATCTCTTTCAAGGTGATTGACTGTAATGCGCCTACTCCAATTTGCCTGAACGGCCTAACGGCAACCTTGTCTCCTAATGATGAAGGAACTTGCGACGCCAGTATCTGGGTATCAGACTTTTTAGGAAGTCCAATTACAGATTGTAGCGAGCCTATTGGCTATGCGATTTACCGGGCTGCGGATGTACAAGCTGCAGGGCCTGATTTCGTACCTAGTCCTTTAGATACAGGCTTGGTATTGACGCTAGATGATGAAGAAACGACTGTTCTTTACATTTACGCTATTGATAGCGAAGGGAATTATGGTTTCTGTGAAACCTATATTCTGGTACAACCAGGCTTCGCTTGTCTGGCATTCGGTGCCATTGGAGGGATGATAGCAACAGAAGAACTGGAGCCCGTAGGGAATGTCCAACTGAGCCTCAGTGGTCCCATGCCGCTAACAACAATGAGCGAACCCAATGGTTCCTACCTTTTCGATAACCTGGAAGAAGATTTTGATTATACCGTTACGGCCTATCGTAATGATGACCCGCTCAACGGTGTAACGACCTTTGATATCGTACTGATTAGCAAACACATATTGGCCCTTGATCCACTTGATTCTCCTTACAAGCGTATTGCTGCGGATGTAAACCGTTCGGGATCAATTACCACCCTGGATATTATCCAATTGAGAAAGCTGATACTGAACATTTATACGGAGTTTCCAAGCAATACCAGCTGGCGCTTTATCGATCAGGATTATGTTTTTCCCCAACCTGATAATCCATGGGTTGAGTCTTTCCCAGAATTAATCAACTTGAATGATTTAATAGGAGAAGAGTTGAGTGTTGGATTTACAGGAGTGAAAATCGGTGATGTAAACGGTTCCGCAGACGGGAGTTTCTAAAAGGTTGCGCAATACCAAGTTGATCGTTTCGCGGTCTTGCTGATATTTTCTAATTTTGCAGCGCATTATTTACCAGGAATATATCAATCATGAAACGACCATTGAAATCATTGTTTTTTATTGGGCTGCTGGCGTTAATTACAGCAAGCTGTGGCGATGCTGGGAAAAACGCTTCTGCCGTGCAGAAGGATGGATCTGTCGAAGGTCTTTTTGAACTTAAATCAGTAGCTGAGTGTGGCATTGATTTTGCCAATACTATCACAGAGGATGAAGTCTATAACCACATCCTAATTGACGTAATCGTCAATGGGGGAGGAGTCGCCGTTGTGGATATTAACAATGATGATCTGCTTGATATCTTCTTTGCCGGTAATATGGTTGAGGATAAGCTTTATCTTAATAAAGGCGATCTGAAATTTGAAGACATCTCTGCCAGTGCTGGCGTAGTCGATGATAGTTGGTCTTCGGCCGTTGCGATTGCGGATGTTAACAATGATGGTTTTCAAGATATTTATGTTGGGAAATTTGTTCGCCAGGAGCCAGGGAAGCTGAAGAACAAGCTTTACATCAATAATGGTGATCTCACCTTTACTGAAAGTGCTGCGCAATATGGCCTCGACCATGATGGGCATTGTACGGCTGCTAACTTTTTTGACTACGACATGGATGGTGACCTGGACCTTTATCTGGGAATTGAACCTTTTGTACTGCGGCATACCAAGTATAACCCCGATTACGAGTACACCCCTTCAGATTATACAGACCGCCTGTTTCGTAACAATGGCAACGGTAGTTTTACGGATGTAACAAAAGCTGCTGGGATGGAAAACTTCAACTTCACCCTAGCTGCTACCGTGAGTGACGTAAACCATGATGGTTACCCGGACATGTATGTTGCTTCTGATTATGAGGAACCTGACTATTATTATGTCAATAACCGTGACGGTACGTTTACTAACCAGATTCATACTGGTATGCGCCACATCAGCAATTTCAGCATGGGTGTTGATATTGCGGATATGAACAATGATGGTTGGCCTGATATTGTGGTGGCGGATATGGCTCCGGAAGATAATTATCGTTCTAAAGCCAACATGAGTGGTATGAATCCCAAGAAATTCTGGGGTTTAGCCCAAAGTGGGTACCATTATCAATACATGTTCAATACGCTTCAACTGAATAATGGAAACGGTACCTACAGTGAGATTGGTAATCTTGCCAACATCGCTCAGACCGACTGGAGCTGGGCCACGCTACTCGGAGATTACGATTTAGATGGTGATAAAGACTTGTATATTACAAATGGCCAATTGAGGGATATTCGAAACAAGGATTATATCAAAATGGCCAATCATGCCATCGATTCTCTTTCCAAATTACTCAAGCCAGGAGAATTGATTAATGCCTTGCCACTAGTAGATTATGCACCACAGGAAAAGTTGATGAACTATATGTTTGTCAATAACGATGATTTAGGGTTTACGAACGAAACAGAACTATTGGGTTTACCCGAAAAGACTTTTAGCCAGGGAGCTGTCTATGCAGATCTTGACAATGATGGTGACTTAGACTTGTTGGTTAATAATATGAATGATCGGGCATTTCTTTATGAAAATCACGCGACTGAAAAACTCAACCACCACTATCTAAGCCTTAAACTCAAAGGAGAGTTGGCGACCAATCCATTGGCTTATGGTGCGAAAGCCTGGGTGTTTACCGGAGAGAAATTACAAATGCAAGAGGTTGCTCCTGTACGTGGCTATATGTCTAGTAATGATCCAGTCCTTTCTTTTGGTTTGGGCAAGAATGAAAAAATAGACCGCCTGGTTATCCAGTGGCCTGGTGGAAAAGTAACGGAGCTACTAGATGTAGCAGTTGATCAGCGCCTGACCTTATCACAGGTGGATGGTGAAGTTAAGGCCGCTAATATCTACCATATTAATCCGCCGATATTTCAAGATGTTACAGCAGCGTCCCAATTGGCCTACGCTCATCGCGAAAATGATTTTGATGATTATGACAAGGAAGTCTTGATTCCTCACCGTATGTCGCATTTGGGGCCAGCTGCTGCCAAAGCCGATGTAAACGGTGATGGTTTGGAAGATATGTACCTGGGTGGAGCCGCTGGACAGGCTGGAGCTCTATTTCTACAGCAAGCTAATGAGACCCTGATTGCCGCTCCGTCTCAACCCTGGCAGCAGGATGCTGCAAGTGAAGATATTAACGCTCATTTTTTTGATGCAGATGGTGATGGTGACCAGGACCTATACGTAATCAGTGGAGGAAATGATTTTGCTGAAGGTTCAACTGCCTTGGCAGATCGCCTTTATATCAATCAGGGAAATGGCCAGTTTGCAAAATCAAATAAGCTACCTGTGATGAAGATCAGTGGCGGTGTAGCCGTTTCTGGAGATGTGGACAATGATGGCGATCTTGATTTGTTTATTGGCGGTCGGCAGGTTCCTGAGAAATATGGATACCCTGCGGAGAGCTATCTGCTTCGCAATGATAATGGTCAGTTTGTAGATGCAACCAAAGAGGTTTTTCCAGACAATAGTAAACTGGGGATGGTGTCTGATGCTATCTGGTTGGATGTTGACCAGGATCAAGACCTAGACTTAATTGTAGTAGGAGAGTGGATGCCAATTACGATTTTCAAAAATGAAGGTGGGAAACTATCTGACCAAACTGTTGCCAGCGAACTGGAAAACACACGTGGCTGGTGGAACCGTATTGTTGCTGCCGATCTCGACGGCGATGGTGATCAGGATTTGGTGGTCGGTAATGTAGGTAGGAATATTAAGTTCAAAGCTAGCAAAGACAAACCCTTCAAAGCTTACATCAATGACTTTGATGAGAACGGTACCAATGATGTTTATCTCGCCTATTATGATCGGAATGGCAAAGAATTACCCGTACGTGGCCGCCAATGTTCCTCTGAGCAAATGGACTTCGTATTGGAGGAATTCCCGACTTACCATGATTTTGCTCAAGCTTCGGTAGAGGATGTATTGGCTGGTAGAATGGACGGAGCAGTATCTCTGGAGGCTTATGAGTTTTCTAGTGTTATCTTACGCAACAATGGGAACGGTGGTTTTTCTATTGAAAAATTACCTGCAATTGCCCAGTCATTCCCCGTTTTCGGTATTGCTCCCCGCGATTGGAATGCGGATGGCATAATGGATTTGGTGTTAGCTGGTAATTATTATGAACGAGAAGTAGAAACAACCCGCTCCGATGCCGGAATAGGATTAACCCTCATTGGTCAAGAAGATGGTAGTTTTAAAGCACTACCTGCTTATGAAACCGGGATGTATGCCTATTTTGATGTTCGTAACCTTCTACAATTGGAAAATAACAACAAACCATTACTGGTCATTGTGAATAACAATGAAGGAGCACAAGTGTATCGCTAATAAAAAAAAATACTAATTGCGTTAAAAAAAAGGTAATTTATCTTACCTTTAAGCTGATTTATAGTGAGTTAGACCCTTGATATATCTTAATGTCTAAGGTTTTAATCTCCTTGTAAATCGACGACGACCTTTTTATTTTGTTGATAATCAGCATGTTACGCAAGTAGTAGTGATTGGTTATTTGGATGTTGACGACATAACTTTTTTATAACAAATTGTAATCTTATGAGACAAGCGAACTTTACGCTTAAATCAGTATGGCAGTTTAGCCTCGGCTTAATGCTCATGCTAGCTGTCCCGATCTGGGGCACAGCCCAAACTTTTGTGGGTGCGGGTAATCCCCAAGCTATCAATGACAATAGCACTACAACTTCTGCAGCTACCGCAGTTGGTGCGGGTATAATCGGTGTCGATGTACAAATCGACATGGTTGAATTGGATATCACCCATACCTTTGATGCAGATTTGGAAATTACATTGGTATCTCCCATGGGAACCACGTTAGACCTTTCTAGTGATAATGGTGGTGCTGATGATAACTACACCCAGACCGTTTTCATGGACGGTGCTCCTAACGTTACTACGGGTGCTGCTCCTTTCACAGGAACCTTTGCGCCAGAAGCTGGTACTTTTGCAGCTACCTTTGACGGTGAAGCTATCGCTGGTGATTGGGTACTTCAAGTTTTCGATGATGCCGGTGGCGATACTGGTACACTTAACGAGTACAGCATCACTTTCGGTGCTCTTGTAGCTCCTCCTCCTCCTCCAACCATTACAGATACATATTGTGGTGTTGGCAACCCTCAGCCTCTTCCTACGACGGGTACTGGTGGTTTTCCTTGTGTAGGCGGCCCTACGACCTCTGCTGCAACAGCTACTGCAGCAGGTACTATCGGAGTAGATGCTACGATAGTTTCTGTAGAAATTGACTTAACTCACACCTTCGATTCAGATTTGGAAATCACCTTGATTTCTCCAAACGGAATCACATTGGATTTATCTTCTGATAACGGTGGTGCTGGTGATAACTACACCAATACCGTCTTTATGGATGGTGCTCCTGCTATTACTGGCGGTGCTGCTCCTTTCACAGGAACCTTTGCGCCAGAAGGAGGTACTTTCGCAGCTACCTTTGACGGTGAGCAAACCGATGGTGATTGGACGTTGAGCATCTGTGATGATGCAGGTGGTGATAGTGGTACTTTGTTGTCCTACTGTATCAACTTCGAGATTGCTGCTCCTCCTCCGACGGAAGAACAAGCTTGTGGTGTAGGTAATCCTCAGCCAATCCCAACTGTGGGCACAGGTGGATTCCCTTGTGTAGGTGGTCCTACAACCTCTGCTGCTACCGTCGTTACGGACGGAGTTATCGGTACGACGGCTACCCTGGCCTCCGTGGAAATCGACTTAACTCACACTTTTGACAGTGATCTTGAGATGACCTTGATTTCTCCAAACGGAACTATGTTGGATCTTTCTTCTGACAATGGTGGTGCTGGTGATGATTACACCAATACGGTCTTTATGGACGGTGCTCCTAACATTACTACGGGTGCTGCTCCTTTTACAGGAACTTTTGAGGCAGAGGGTGGTACTTTTGCTGCTACCTTTGACGGCGAATCTACGGCTGGTGATTGGGTATTGAGCATCTGTGATGATGCAGGTGGTGACAGTGGTACTTTATTGTCCTACTGTATCAACTTCGAGTTTTTACCTCCTCCTCCTTGTGAGGCACCATTGGCTGTTTGTCAGCCTGTTACCTTTATCTTGAATGATTCAGATCCTATTGTTGTAGCACCAGAAGATATTGACGGTGGCTCTACGGCTGATTGTGGTTTAGCGTCACTAACGGTAACGGGTGGTGAATTCACTTGTTTCGATGCCGGAGATCAGATCGTTACCCTCACTATCGAGGATGTCAACGGTGATATGTCTAGCTGTGAAGCTACGGTTACTATCGTCAACACCTTTATGGCTTCTGAAATTGGCTGTATCGGTGACTTGAACGTAACGCTAGGTGAAAACTGTTCTCAACGTATTACACCAAGTATGGTGCTTACGGGTAATAATATTGAATGTGCAGGTAATGCTGTAGTTACTGTTGATGGTACCGACTCTGATATCATCTCTGGGTGTGGAGAACATACTTATGTTGTAGAAGTTGGAACTCCTGAGGTATTGACAACAGGGTTTGCTGCTGCTGATTGGACCTTTGTAGAAGAATTAGGTTTTAATTGTGCAGGTGAGTTTGCTACTGCAACTTTGACTCCTGACGAAATTGATCTATCTATTCTCTGGGGAGATTTGATCTCAGCTTCATATACTGCACCTGTTGATGGTGAAGTTTCTTTCCAATATGACTTCAACGACGCTGATACAGGTTTCGACATGTTTATTATTGACGTAAATGGCAACATGGTAGTTGATGTTAACTTCGCTGTTAATGGTGTAGTTAATGAACAAATAATGGCTGGTCAAACTATCGTTATTGAGTTAGATGATGATGATTTCTGTGGTATACCTGGACCTGACAACCCTGCCCGTGTTGTTCTTAACAACTTCTCCTTCGTGAGTGAAGCCATGGACTTCAACACTTGTTGGGGTACTATCTTCGCAGAAGACAAGACGGATCCTATCGTAGAGTGTCCAGACAACACTGACGAAGCAACTGTTGATTTCGATCTTCAGATTTTGGAAGGAAGCATCGACGGTACGGAGGCAACGATTGCCTTGGACGACTACAGCTGTTTCCAGAGCTTCTTTGAGCCTGCAGCTGGTGTTGATTACAACTACGACCTGATCACCTTTACGGTATCACCTGATCTACCTGCTACCGATGTGTACAACATCCAGACGGCTTCGAACATTCCTGGCTTGAACATCGCACTGTTCCAGGGTGATTTCAACGAGGACAACCCTTGTCAGAATATCCTTGGCGGCAGCGAAGGTGCCTACTTTGTTGATCCATTCTTTGGTATCAACGCCTTCTTTGATCAGGATTTCCGCATTGAAATGCCATTAGAGCCTGGTCAGACTTACACTTTGATGGTTGCTAACACGAGCTTCGGTACGACGGGTGACTATGTTATCGGTATTGTAAGTGATAACGGTGGTGAGTTCATCGGTGGTGGTTTCTCTGCTCCTCAGCCTGTAACAGTAGATGTACCTTTGTACTGTGAAGATCTTGATTTGGTAAGGTTTACTTTCCCTCAGAGCTGGATTGCCAGTGCTAACGGTGCTTTGGACTTCACTGCAACACGCAACACCTTCTTCGGAGGTAGCTCTGCTGACCTGAACGCATTCCTAGATAAACTTAGTTTACTAGGTCTTCCAGTTGTTGGTGACAACTGTGGACCAGTACTGGTTACTGTATCTGATGCTGTAGTACAAAATGGTGATTGTGGAACCATCGTGATTACTCGTACTTTCACTGTAGCTGATCGCTACGATGGTGCTTGTATTGGTGCTCCACGTACCGTTTCTTGTGAGCAGATCATCACGCTTAACCGTCCAACGGTTCTGGACTTGGTCTTGCCTCCTTACACGGCCACGATTGAGTGTGACGAAAACTTCCCTACCGATGGTAGTGTTGGTGGTCCTGATGACAACCCAGCAGCTTCAACAACGGGCTACCCGTTCCTTTTGACCGCTTCTGGTTACCAAGACCTATCTCAGAACTACTGTAACCTGGGTGCATCTTACTCAGATGAGCCACGGATTGATGTATGTGAAGGAACTTACAAGTTCCGTCGTGAGTGGAACATCATCGACTGGTGTTCTCCATCAGACAATGTAATTTGGGATCAGTATGTGAAAGTAGGTGACTACACCGGTCCTGATCTTTCAGGTATTCCTGCTGATATAGACATTTCAACTTCACCATTCGGTTGTTTGGGTAATTTCCCAATCCCTACACCTGTTGTAACTGATGGCAATGGTTGTTCTTCTGCTTTTGCTACTCGTTATACGCTACTTGCCAACGGCGTTTCTTTCTTCGCTGGTGGTGAGATTGCTGATGGTGATGTACTACAGTTACCAATCGGTGAGCACAGATTAATATTGTGTGCAGAAGATGATTGTGGTAACGAAACTTGTGAGTCATATACTATTAATGTAGCAGATCGTATCGAGCCTACTGCATCTTGTAACGACGAATTGAACGTATCTATCGGCGGTGGCGATGTAGCCAACGGTGTTGAAGGTATCGCTCGCATCTTCGCTGCAGATGTAGACGAAGGTTCTAACGACAACTGTGGTGAAGTTACCGTTGAAGTACGTCGTAACTACTGGCGTGATGACACTTGTAACCCAAGTGCTAACCGTTGGAGCCCATGGGGTCCATATGTTGACTTCTACTGTTGTGATATCGACAACGAAATCACACTTGAACTACGTGTAACTGACGAAGCAGGTAATGAGAACATCTGTTGGCAGGTCATTACTCCTGAAGATAAATTGAATCCTTACTGTTATGCACCAGCACCAGTAAGCTTGACTTGTTCTGATTTGCCATTGGCATTTCCTGGCGATATCGAGACTGCTTATGACGAAGACTTCGAAGCAACATCAATCATGATGAGCTCTATCTTCGGCGGTGCAACGGGTACAGATAACTGTGCTGTTGATACGATCGTAGAGCGTACACCAAACATCCAGGTTAACGATTGTGGTTGGGGATCAATCACTCGTCGTTTCGAAGCTTGGCAGTTACGCCCAGAAGGCGATGCTAACGGAAATGGAGCTATTGACATCAACGAAGTATTCCGTTCAACGAACAGCTGTAGCCAGTTGATCACGATCACGGAAACACACGATTTCGTTATCGACTTCCCAGAAGACGCTGACGCAGANTGTGGCGATCCTGATGTACCAACAATCATCACTGAGGCCTTAGGTTGTGATGTATTGACTGTTAACATTGGTGAGCCAGTAATCTTCTCTGCAACGGGTGATGAGTGTTACAAGTACTCTATCACTTATGATGTAATCAACTGGTGTTTGTGGGATGGTGAGTACACCGGCTACGTACTTCCTCGTATGACGGAAGACGACGGTGAAGCACTACCTGTAGACCGTGCAGTAGAAGGAAACGAGCGTCCAGTAGTACGTTACAGCGATGCAAGCTTCTGTATCGATCGTCGTCACA
>NZ_KB903569.1 GCF_000379805.1 Lewinella cohaerens DSM 23179
GACCTGGCTCCAATGGCATTTCAATGCGGAAATCCTGATCAAAGAACGCGTTGACACCAAAGAATGGATCAACAAAGTAAGCACCCTCAGAACCACCAAGGATATTCTCACATGGATTGTCTTCGTTGAACGCTCCCTGGAACAAAGCGATGTTCAAGCCAGGAATGTNAGAAGCTGTCTGAATGTTGTACACATCCGTTGCAGGTAGATCAGGATCAACCGTGAAGGTGATCAGGTCGTAGTTGTAATCAACACCAGCTGCAGGCTCAAAGAAGCTTTGGAAACAGCTATAGTCGTCCAGGGCAATCGTTGGCTCCGTGCCGTCGATGCTACCTTCCAACGTCTGAAGGTCGAAATCAACCGTTACTTCGTCTGTGTCAGCAGGACACTCTACCACTGGGTCGGTTTTGTCTTCGGCGAAAAGATCGCCCCAACAAGTGTAAACCAAAGCACCATTAACATATGCTTCAGCCATGTAGGTATGCTCACCACAACCAGCAATAACGTTAGTCGTACCACCATCAACAGTGATAACAATTTCGTCAGCACATTCGATGTTACCGGTCATTACCATTTGAGGGGTAATCGTAGCAGTACATTCTGCACCAAGGGTAACGTTTACGTTTGCGATACAGCCAATGTTCAATTCTTCGTCACATGGCGTTTCGATTTCATTGAACATAACCATCATGCCGAATTCTACACCAGCAATACCTAGTGGTCCAAGACAGTCAGCTCCAAGCTCACCCCAAACATCATCACAGGTTGTTACTCCATTAAAAGGCCCACCTGTTTGGTGTAACCAATGGCCTGGTTCTCCAACAACAGTTGCAGTAGGCTCCCAGAACCACTGAGTAAAAGAATCAGCGAACGGAGCAACAGTTACCCAATAGCGGGTGCTAGGGGTTAAAACAACTTCATCAACAAATTCAATAAAAAGGTCAGCATCTCCTTCTGGATCAACAGTAGCACCTGCGAAGTCGTTCGTGTAAACAACAGCACCAGGCTCGCCGCCAGCATCTGCCCAAATAATTACACGTACGGTACTGGTTGAAATAAATCCAGCAGTCTCTTCTGTTCCCGGTACACTAACGGAACACAAAGAAGAACCTACCGCAGGAGAAACGAAATCCTCAGCACCGTAGGTCGCATTACCGCCAAAATTGGTCCACACCTGGGAGGTAATCCCTGGAAGAAATGGGCCAGCAGTATTATCGTAGGAAGGAAGGTCGCCAACACAGTTTCCTGCAGCAGCAGCTCCTGATGCCCAACCGTCTCCGGGTGCGCTAAAATCAGCCTGCCCCATTGCTGGAACAGCAAAAGCAAGACCACCCAATACCAGCAGAGCGCTGAATATTTTGGTAGTATTGCTCAAACATTGTCTAAATGTTTGCATAAGATTACAATTTGTTATGAATAAAAAAAGGTTATGTATGCGCTATTCATATAGCACGGTCTAGGTCGTCCGAACAATTACTGGTTACAGCAATTATTCAGCACTATTTTTTGGTCGTCGTCAAAAATCGTCACAATATAAAGCATTGTGACTAAATATTATACATAAAAGCATAGGAATGAGCTTAAGCCTTCCTGCTACTTCTAATTATATCAATTTAACAATAATCTATTAAAGCTGGCAAACAGGTATGTGCGTTTGCGATTGGATGGTGTAATGTGAGATGCAAGTAAAGAATTTCACTCGCGAAAGTTAGTCATGGGATTATTGTTATTGCAAAGTTATGGTTTTCATCGGAAAAAAACCAATTAAGATTATCTCTTTAGTGAAAAAGAAACAACGATAACCGCAACTAGCTGACAGTCAGATTGTTATATTTAATTATTTTATTGCTTCACTATTGCTTTAGTAACTGTTTCTGTGGATGTTACGATCTGGTAAAAGAAAACACCAATCTCGTCGCCAATAATATCTTCCTGAATAACCCAAGCGTGGTTACCAGCCGACAGGTATTGCCTATTCGTATAAATCACCCTGCCGTCTGCAGAAAAAAGCTTGAAGCTAACCATATCCCCATTACCAAGTGTAAAAGGAATTTGGGTTTGTTCCCGGAAAGGATTGGGTTCATTTTGCCCAAAAATGTTCTCTTGCTGCTTTTTATTGGTTTTCAATGATAGTCCGTAAACTTGCCCTGAAGCATCATAAGCCTCCGCAGCGAGTACTCGACTAAAAAGAATAATGTCTGCTAATTCACCATCAACGCGGGGAAGAATTGTCAATTTAAGTTGGCCGTTTGCTTGGCTGGCATCAGGTGTATTCCAACTCATTCTAAGTTCATTCCCTTCCGTAGCGAAATACTCCGATGGCCAATCTCCGGAAATATCCATTATTTCAGCATCCTTGACTTCCAGACCAAACTGCCAGCCTTGCAACTCTTCTGTTGATTGTAAGCGCAGATTTATCGTGGTCAACTCTCCAGCTTCCAATTGTTGATTATCGAAAACCAGTTCCAGGTCTTTCGGTAATGAACGTGGCTCTCCCGAACCTTCGAGAAACGGGTCTACGCTATTGTTTACATCACCAACCTTTATAGCAACAAAACCACTATTGTAATCTGCGGCATGCTCAGAATAGAAGTCCAACCATTCTGGAAAATCCTGTACAAGTGGGTTTTCACCTTCCGGGAACTCATAAGCTCCTAGGACAAAGCGCCACGATGTATTATTTCCAAAATCAGGGTCTATTCCTAAGATTACTTTACGGAGCCGAATAAGATCAATCGTTGTAATAGTACCACTCGCGTTAACGTCAGCAGCGATCTGCTGATAGGGGCTGGTAAATGGAACTATACCTAATATATGTTTCTGTATTTGAATGATATCAAATGTTGAAACGCCATTGAGGTGATCTTCATTCAATACAGGAAGTAATAGGCTAAGGTCACAGAATGGCATTTCAGCAAAACCATAGGCACCATCCTCACTTGTAGACTGCATCATCAGCTCGGTACCGAATGTCAGCTCTAGGTTTACCCCGGAAACGGGGATACCATTAGCCGTCCTTACCTGCCCAGATAGCTCAAGGGTCATGTTGTCACAAATCTCTTGATGAGGCAGTGCGCCAAAGACGTTATCCTGCATCAAATTGATATCTGTATTGTACATGATAATATCCCGTAACGTCGTATTGTGGATATAATTTTTCTCTGTATCAGTAAGCACCGGGTCATTCCAGTAATAAAAGCGATCACCATCACGTAACGCAATGAATTGTTCACTCAAAATTTCATGGAGTGTCTGCCCAAAAATCGATCCCGGAACGGTGCGCTCTGCCAACATCCCAACCCAGGGATCAATGTCATCGATATTGGTATACAACGTCAATAAACGTGTAAATACAGCAGCACTGGAATTTATCTGTTGAAAAAAGTTATAGGGTGCTAATCCAAAATTTTCCCGTACAGTATTAAAATCAGGTAAGCCGCGTTCTCGGCCACGGTTAATATTAATTGAAGCTAGATCAAGTCCGCCAAACCCCGGCTGACCGAACAAAAAGTTACGAACATCACTGATCACCTTAGCATCAAATTCTTGCTGAACCTGCACTCCCATACCCTTTAGAAAAGGCTCTATCCCACCTGTTTCTTGGATAGCATAGGGGTTGAAAAAAGCATCCTGCAAAGTCATGTTGCCCTGAGGAATAACATTCCCCTCGTTATCCAGTCGCATCAAATTGGAACTTAACAACGTATGTCCCATACGAAAAGCAGCAGCCGTAAATACATTAAACAGTTGTGGGTTTACAGCCTCATCATAACCATCATAAGGCGTCAGTTGTAAGCCTATAGCTGGCAACCACTCATCATACACAACCGACTGAATCAAACCACCGACAATTTTACGCGCGTGTTGATATAATTGCTCATCAGTCCAATCAGGATATTTTTGTGCTAATAGCTCACACTGTCGATTATGCTCTCTTACAAAAAGTGTGTGCATTGTTGCTAGTAGTGGATTTTCACTTGCACGTGCATCCCCGGCTACAAAAATAACAGTGGAAATCCCCGTCGCATTATCCATGTGTGGGGCACTCGCATCAATTGGATCATCAAATTCCCCTGTTACTGTATTATAGGGTAAGAGATTCCCTTCGGAAGTTTTTAATTTCCCTTCAGAAAACGTTCTCAACCAGTTCGCTCGATCCAAATCCGATCCATAAACGCCGGATGCATCAATAAATGCTGTTATTTCATTGATGTAACGACGAGGGTTAGAAACGTCAGTTCCCGAAGTTGGGTCAAAAGTATTCCTGTGCATAGGGATGACCGCCATTCCTACCCCCAGAGGGTCAAACCAAGGATCACCAGAAGGCACATCAATAAACAAGGGCTCTGGCCCATCTCCTGTTAAGCCAATATCATGGTCAATAAACTGTCCTATGACCCATATAAAGTCACTTAATGCCAGGGGATCATTAAGTGGAGAATCTTGATTAAACAAACTGTTAGATACTTCACGAGGATTAGGACGGGATACTCCTCCTATTTCACTATACCCATCAGCAAAACCGACCGTTGTTCTTTGTATTAAAGCTGTATGAGCAGCTCCTAATAAAGGATTTGTAAAGTTATTCTGAGAACCATCGATCGTTCGATAGTTCACTACATCTTGTACTTGGCCTAAGGCAAAATAAGTAGCACCAAACAAGAGTACGGTAAGAATAAGTAGATTTTTAGTCATAGCTGCAAACATTAAAGTTCATGGGAGGAAAAGCCACATCTATAATTCATGTTTCTTTTCAATGAAAAGCACATCAGCAAAGATAATTGTTCTTTCTAAAATTTACTAGTGACCTTTGTCACACTTGATGAAAAAACATATATAATCGCATTTTGATTATAGTTGCGCCCGAATAACAATTGAGCATCGCTTTGGTCAGCAAAAAATCTAAAAAATGACAAAAGAATGAATATCCTAGCCACCTAGGTAGACTTTCTATTTACACCTAGTAGTGTCATGCCCATGTCACTATTCGATCAAAAAAAACAGAAATTACTCGCTTCTATACATTGCAAGCACAAAAAAAAACACCACAGTTGTCCTAATTGTGAAGAAAATGTTAAATTTGATCGAACTGTTTTGGATACAACAGTCGGGTGATTTCATCGTGAAGGGTGTCTCTGTTGAGATATCCTTCATTTTTTTGCCTATAATTAAGCGTTTCTGAGCTTATCAAAGCAGGTAATGTACCGCTAACTCATACCCTCTCAAACCGAAGCCCACTATTACTCCTTCACAATGAGGTGAGAGGTAAGAGTGTTGTCGAAAAGATTCTCGTTTATAAACATTAGAAATATGCACCTCGATCACCGGGGTCTCAATTCCGGCAATTGCATCAGCAATCGCTACGGAGGTGTGAGTATAAGCACCCGCATTAAGTATAATTCCATCATAACTGAAACCCACCTCGTGCAATTTATCAATCAGTCCTCCTTCTGAGTTTGATTGAAAATAATGTAAGCTCACCTCCGGGAAAAGTCCTTTGAGGTGAAGGAGAAAATCTTCAAAAGAGTCTTCTCCATAAATTTCGGGCTGACGGCGTCCTAACAAGTTAAGATTAGGGCCATTAATGATCATGATTTCCATCAAATACCTAGTTAGCCATATCAGAGAGGAATTTGATCCTCACCAACTGAATTTCCTCTATTGTAATATCATCCTCTTTCAATTCAGCAAAAGCCTCTTCTATGGAATCTGATTCGGCTTGCATAAAATACTCCATGATATCTTCCCTGGCGTATTCATCCAGGTTGTCTTCCAGGTAGTAATCCAAGCTTACTTTGGTTCCAGAAGTGACAATAGCATCTAGCTCTGCCATCAAGTCTTCCATGGAAAGACTGTTTGAACTTGCTAAATCTTCTAGTGGGATTTTGCGGTCAATGCCTTGAATAATACTCACCTTCATCCGAGACTTATTTGCCACTTGTTTGACAACAAACTCTGTAGGGCGAATAATGTCATTTGCTTCAACGTAAGCTTCAATCAACTCCAAAAACGGGCGGCCATAACGACGGGCTTTACCAACACTTACCCCTGACACATGTGCCATTTCATCCAGAGTAATCGGGTACTGTGTTGCCATATCTTCCAAGCTCGGGTCTTGAAAAATAACAAAAGGAGGAACATCTTTATGTTTAGCTTCTTTCCGACGTAAGTCTTTCAGCATTTTCAAAAGCTGATCGTCTAAAACAGACGTTTTCCCACTATTCTCGATCCTGGCCTCCGCCATTTCGGCTTCGTAATTATGATCGATAGGAATTTCAAAGCTTGTTGGGTTAGCGATGTATTCATGCCCCGCAGGGTGCATTTTTATCAAACCGTAAGTCTCTACATCTTTATAAATCAAATTATTAAGCAGTGCCTGGCGGATAACACTATTCCAGAAAGTCTCGTCCTTATCCTTTCCTGCTCCAAACCCTTCCCGCTTATCAAAGCGAAAATCTTTAATTTCTTTGGTCCCTTTTCCTTTAATAAAATCAATCAAAATTTTGATCCCATAGTTCTCATCAAGTCGAACGACTGCATTTAGCGCAATCAACACTTCTTTTTTTACTTCTACTTTTTCTTTAGGGTGCCGACAGTTATCGCACATTTTATTACAATTACCCTCATCGTACTCTTCTCCAAAGTAGTGCAATAGAAAACGGCGGCGACAAGCAGTTGTTTCGGCGTAAGCCATCACCTCGTGCATGAGTTGCACGCCCATTTCTCGTTCAGCAACTGGCTTATCTCGCAGAAACTTCTCTAACTTGAGGATATCCTTATAGCTATAGAACGCTACACATCTTCCCTCCAGACCATCACGTCCGGCACGCCCGGTTTCCTGGTAATAGTTTTCAATGCTTTTAGGAATATCGTAATGAATAACAAATCGAACATCTGGTTTATCAATTCCCATCCCAAACGCAATGGTAGCCACTATAACATCGATGTCTTCCATCAGGAAAGCATCTTGGGTCTTACTACGGGTTTTGGCATCCAAGCCTGCATGATAAGGAGCTGCCCGAACATCATTTACAGCTAAGGCTTCTGCTATTTCTTCAGCAGATTTACGGCTTTGCACATAAACAATACCCGACTTTCCATCCATGCTTTTAACCACCTGAATAATATCACGGATCGTTTGCTCTTTTTTCCCTTTGGGGCGAACTTCATAGTAGAGGTTATCCCTGTTAAAGGAAGAGATATAGGTATTGTGCTCCTCCATATTGAGGTTCTTCACAATATCTGATTGTACCTTTGGTGTAGCTGTAGCAGTAAGTGCTACCACCGGAATACCCTCTCCGATAGCATCCAACATTAGCCGAATACGGCGGTATTCTGGTCGAAAATCATGCCCCCATTCCGAAATACAATGTGCCTCATCAACCGCTACAAAAGATACATTGACTTGTTGGAAAAATTCAATATTCTCTTGTTTGGTAAGTGTTTCAGGTGCAATAAACAGCAATTTGGTTTTACCGTCTGTAATATCCTGTTTAACCTGTTTCATTTGCGCTTTGGTCAGCGATGAATTCAGGAAATGTGCAACCTCATCTCGCTGGCTGTAACCACGGATAGAGTCTACTTGATTTTTCATCAATGCAATCAGAGGCGAAATAATCAAAGCAGTACCTTCAAGAATCAACGCAGGCAGTTGGTAACAAAGTGATTTACCACCGCCTGTAGGCATAATTACGAAGGTGTCCTTGCCATCAAGGACACTTTGAATAATCTCTTCCTGATTCCCTTTGAATTTATCAAATCCAAAATACTCTTGTAGTTCGTCGTGAAGGGAATACTTAGTAACAGTCATGTTAACGCTCTTTTCCTCTAGAATTTAGCTAATTTTGCGGCAGGATTTGCTCAGCAGACCCAAGACCGAAAAAATCGGTTTTGAGGTAAATGCCCCTAACCGATGCTTTGTTGGAATTTATTTGGTTCAACCAAATAATGTCGGGTTAGGCGTTTTTCGGCTGTTTAAATTTAAGGATTTTTTATAAGACTAGTGATTGAATGCCCTTTTTTATTCTTTTATTCTCTCGGACGCTCTCTTCTTTCAGTTACTAACAATATACTTACACTCACTATCAAAGCTTTGAAAACAAAAGATATCATCCGCCGCACTGCTACTCAAACACTTGCTATTGAGATCGCAACACTGGAGATGCTCCATGCTTCCATCAATGATGATTTCGTTGCTTGTGTAGAAGCTATTTACCAAGCTCCGGGCCGACTAGTTGTTACAGGTGTGGGCAAAAGTGCAATCATCGCCCAAAAAATTGTTGCTACACTTAACTCTACTGGGACTCCAGCTCTCTTTATGCACGCTGCTGATGCTATCCACGGCGACCTGGGAATGGTACGCCCTCATGATCTGGTGCTTTGTTTATCTAAAAGCGGGGAAACCGCAGAGATTAAAGTGCTTGCGCCATTGGTCAGCAATCTAGGCAACCTGCTTATTGGTATGACAAGCAAAGAGGATTCTTTTCTTGCCCGGCGAGCAGATTTTCTCCTTCACACACCCATCACTAAAGAAGCGGACCCTAATAACCTGGCTCCAACAGCCAGTACCACCGCACAAATGGCTATGGGCGACGCCTTGGCCACCTCTTTACTGGCCTTGAGAGGCTTTTCTTCTCAGGATTTTGCACAGTATCATCCTGGTGGTGCTTTAGGCAAACAACTGTACCTCAGGGTGAGCGACCTCTACCCTAACAATCAGCGCCCAGAGGTAAAACCCAGCAATACGCTACAAGAGAGTATCCTGGAAATAACGGCAAAATGCCTTGGCGCAACAGCCGTAGTCGACGAGGAAAATAAACTTTGCGGAATCATCACCGACGGTGACCTTCGTCGCATGCTCGAGAAAGGGCTAAACTTCACCCAGCTATGCGCAGCTGATGTCATGCATACTCAGCCACGAACAATTCTCGACACTGCATTGGCGGTTAATGCCTTGGAGCAAATGCGCACCAACAGTATTTCTCAGCTGATCGTCATCAATGAAGCCGGGCACTATCTTGGCTTTGTCCATCTTCATGACCTTATCAGAGAGGGGTTGATTTAAGGTGTAAGGGTGTAAGAGTGTAAGAGTGTAAAAATGTAAGGGTGTAAGGGTTTACATGACAAATTTAATACTCACATTGGTCTTTTTACCTCTAGCAGTGACAACGTATACGCCATTAGGTAATGCCGGAATGGGTAAGCTTTTTTCGCTATAGCCTGTAGGAAAATGCTCTTCCTTAAAATGTTGTAGCAAACGCCCTTGTACATCAAACAGTCTAAAGTTTATTTCATCAGCTTGAGGAAGGGTGATACCTACTTGTAGTTCGCCTTCTTGATCAAGGTATACTTCTAGTACTGCTGTTTCAGGCCCACCTGAAAAGTAGGCTACAATTTCATCATCTTCCTGGAAATTATAGCGGATACTTGTCGATTGATCAGGGTTGGTAATCGTTTTCTCCGATTGCCAGTGTTGAAACTGGTAACCGGGATATGGCTTAATAATCAATTCAACAGGTACTCCGTTAAAATAGGTACCCTCCCAGGGAAGCTCCTCAGGCTCAATCGTACTGATTTGAATAGTACCTGCTCCCGGGGGGTATATTTGTAACCGAAGACGAACTTCATTTGCTAATCCAAAATATTCTTTGACGTCCTCCAAGGCATAAAGAGGACGATTTTCTAAATAATCATAAAGCACTGGAATGCGCTCATTGGCCCAAAGGTTATAACCTGGCCAACCCCATCGTTCAAAATGACGGGGCATTTCTGGATCAATTTCTGCCACTGTTAAATCCACCTCCTTGCGAAAAACATCCGGCTCAAAGATGGTATTGAATAAATCGGCGTAGCGATTGATGAAATAATGTCGATAGGTTTCGTTATCCAATAATTTCAGAAAAAGATCAACGTGCTTATTATGCCCTTCCAAAGGAGTGAGCAGGCTATCGAGGTTGTTTTGGTAATAGGCTGACCACCCGTGCCGCCCCATCGCTATATCCAGATCAAAAATCAGGTAGCGCCAACGCGCTTCTGATGTTCTTTCACGCCAGTATTTAATATTATTGTGTAACCAATCACCATTATTGAGGCCAGACTGAACGATGAACCCTTCTGCAATGTTTTCAACATCGAAATAAGCTGCTGCCTGCTGGAAATTGGCCTCATTCTCCAAGTCGTTAGACATAATATACTGATACATGCTGTCAAAGGCTACGAAGTCGCCGGTAACTATGGTATTGTCTTCTTCCAACAAATCGACCTCTTCTGTATCCACACCATAGTTATGTAGCAAGTAGTATTCGTCTGATTTCTCCCGCATATTAGCCACTCCGTAAAACGTGCCATTGATATACAGCACTACCGGGCGGTGAGCCATCACATCCAGGTTTAAGTCACTTTTAATAAAATAACGGGCAAGGAAAGCGTCTCGAAAATGAGCATTGTTATAATCACCACTGGCGTTCCGCAAGATGAGCCTTTTGTACGTCGTACGCTCACGATCAGCAAAAAAAGGATAATCGACGGTACTGCTACCATATTTTTTCTTGACTAAAATCCGAATTGGCTTCATTGGATTGGTACGTGCACCACGCCCGCCATGAACTTTTGTATCAGCGTCGAAAGCTATGCCCAATTCCTGATCAGCCGTAAAGAATTCCGTATGAATAGGGTGCTCCTCTTCTGACCAATAATTAGAACCGTAATAAGGCCACTCCTCCTCGGCATCAGGGCCACCATCGACAAGAATCCCCCTTTCCCAACTCCAAAGATCATCAGGCGTTCCGATCACCGACATAATAGGTAAGGTGTGATTTTCATTGATAAAAAACGTACGATTGGCCACAGGAGAAGGCAACAAACCTGGAGCTATCGCCACAACCCTTAAAGCGGTCGTCGTATCAAGTAATATTCCACCTGAATAAAGCTCGGATGAAGCACTAGGAATACTTCCGTCACGGGTAAAAAATAATGCGGCGGCGGGATTAGTATGAGTGATTTGAACAGAAGTAGCTGTTGAAAAAAAATGCCCTGCTGTAACCCACGCTGGATCATCAGTAAAGCCGCTTCCCGGAGCATCATCATTACTGCTCCCTGGGCTAGGAACCGAGAATACAGCTAATTGTGGAGAGCCATCCAATAAGCGGCCTATGCTTTGATCTTCCTCTAACGCGGGAAAGTTTATTTCATCAATGATAAGCCCAGCAGGATTGCTGAGCACCACATTTTCGCCACCGGCTGATAACTTGAAATTTGTGTGAGGGTTAGTAGCTGCTAAATCTCGATCAGAAGCAAAAATCAGTAACCAACTATCTGGCTCAATAGTGATCTCAGGAAATGACCATTTCGAGGGGTCTGCAGGATCGTCACTTAGGGAATAATTATCTAAATTAACCGCATTGTCTCCCGCATTATAAAGCTCTATCCAGTCAGGATAATCTCCAAATTCATCCTCAACGATATTGGTATTACTGGCGCATATTTCGTTGATGAGCACTTGAGCAAGCAACTGATCGACATTAAGGATAGCAAAAAAAAGGAATAGAAAGAGCAGCTGGCGATAAAACATAAATAAAGGTATTAGAAAACGAAGTTCCCGGAAATCTCCTTAACAAACCTATTTTGGAACACTAACAAGGTTGATATTGTCGGGTGCCTTACTGCTTTGGTGTACTATTTATGATCGTTAGGAAGACCAACATCATTTTTTCAGGGAGACTAGCCTCTAGTTCATCAACAATAATCCACTCTCGGGGGTCTCCTTCAAAGGCAGTGTACATCTCAAAGAAGCCATACTTTTCAGTATCAATAACCCATTCGTCTAGCATATTACTGTACCTGGACTGCCACTTGTACTCTCCTCCTCCGGGGCGGCTGATGCGCCATTCTCGCAAATTGTCGCGCCAGATGGTACGAGCATCAACAATGATGTTTTCGCCTCTGGCTTCCCACTGATCGATTCTTTCCGGCCATTTGGTTTTTAATTGCCCAGTCCATTCACCAATACGATATTCCCACTGTGTCCAATCGCCTCTACTATTCCAGCGCAAGCGTAGTGTTCCTTCTTCCCCCTCTACACTCGTATAGATGGTCCACTCCGCAAAACTATCACTCCATTGACTTGCAATCGCAGTTAATTGCTGCCCAAACAAGTGGCTTCCTGACAGGATCATCAATAAGATGAAAAGGGTGTTTTTCATGTTAGACTAATTATTTATTCTATGAAATAAAGCACGTAAAGAGGTTACTTTATTGTGAAATTATTATTTTTGAGATCAATAGACGAGACTATTGAGCAAAAAAAAGGTCGTCACTCAATGCGACGACCGTAATAGACTAGTATGAAAAAACGCTCAATAGTTCTTATAAGAGAATTCCCTTGTATTAAAATGCAGGGGAATTTTTTTGTTTATTTTCCTTATAGACGCATTCTAAACAGAAAGCGTTGCAAGGTTTAGACACTTTTAACAGTTTCTTCACACAGTATACCGTCAAAAGGCCATTTTTGTTGGCATTATTCTACGAATTTTGGCATTTATAAGACAAAAAACGCCTGAACAGAATTTATAGCAGGTTTTGCAATTATTAACGAACCAACATTGCTGCTCCGAATACCCCTGCACTATCTCCCAAAACAGGACGTAGAATAGGGGTATCAAGTCGTGGATTGAATACTTGCTTGCGTACACTATCTACACCTTCTTTATAAAGAAGATCAATATTGGAAAGTCCTCCACCCAAAATAATGGCAGTAGGGTCAAGAATATCAATTACATTGGCCAATCCCCGTCCAAAAAAATGAATTAACCGATTTATCGTAGCATTAACATGCTCATCTTTGGTGCCAGCTTTAAATTCATTAATCATCGTAGAGAGTTTACGTTCTTGCCCTGTCCTTTGTTTGTAATAACGTTCCAGGCCAGTTCCGGAGATTAGCATCTCTACACAGCCAATTTGCCCGCAATAACACTCCCCTCCTGACTTGTCTAAAAAGCTGTGCCCCCATTCTCCGCCAATACCCTGAGCCCCATTCCAAATTTTCCCATTAATGACAATACCACCTCCTACACCAGTACCCATAATAACACCGAAAATGAGATGATCCTCAGCCGCGTATACCTTTCCAGCCCCTAACAAAGTTTCAGCGACAGCAAAACAGTTGGCATCATTGGCCATCACAACAGGAATACCCAATGCTATTTCAAGGTCTTTAGCAAAAGGCTTTCCGTTAAGTATCGTCGTATTACTGTTTTTCATTAGCCCCGTTGATGGATCAATCGCACCAGGGGTACCGATCCCCAATTTAGCTGGAGCCTTGTCTACCTCTTCACTGGCCAGTTCCAACACACGCTTTACCTGAGCAATAATGTGATCATATCCTTTTTCACGTTCCGTGGGCAAACGACGTCTACTCAGTATCGTTCCATCCTTTTTTATGGCTACTGCCTCAATTTTTGTCCCCCCTAAATCGATTCCGAATAATATTTCCGCCATAGATGCTTGTTTTTATATATGTTCTACTAATCAACCTAATATAAAAGCTTTTTATGACTCTCCTAAACTCTGCCACTGTGGGTAGAAGCTCTGGCGGATATATTTCAACTAATTGTCTGAGTAAAGGTTCTTTCACCAAAATTGGCCTTAAGGGGCCAAAAACGAGCTATAAACAAATATTAATACAAATGCCGTCTCCTTAAAAAGGGATGAACAAGAAGCCCTATTTGCTGTTCCATTTACGATCATAAAACAGACAAATGGCAAATCGTAATATTCTCGTTGTAGGTGGAAGCTCCGGCATTGGATTCGCATTGGTGGAAGAATTATTAGCAGCAGGTGACAACATCTATGTTTGGTCACGCGAAGAACGGGGACTAGCAGCCTTACATGGCGTACATCATTATGCTATCGATGTACTAACAGACGAACTTCCAAAGCAAGATTTACCGGAAATATTGCATGGTTTTGCCTACTGCCCGGGGAGTATTAACCTCAAGCCGTTTCGCGGACTCAAACCCGAGCAATTTCGGGAAGAAATGGAGATAAACCTTATTGGAGCAGTACGCTGCTTACAAGCAGTAGAACGTTTATTTAAGAAAGCTGACCAAGCCGCTGTCGTCCTTTTTAGTACCGTTGCCGTACAACGTGGAATGGCTTTCCATGCTGGCGTAGCAGCGGCCAAAGGCGCTATAGAAGGACTAACACGTTCGCTGGCCGCAGAATGGGCCCCAAAAGTTCGCGTCAACGCCCTTGCTCCTAGCCTTACAGATACACCATTGGCCGCGAATCTGCTGGCCAATGATGAAAAGCGAAAAGCGATGGCTGAACGCCACCCTTTACAAAAGGTAGCTACCGCTGTAGAAGTAGCGAAACTAGCAAAATACCTCCTCAGTGACGATGCTGGGTTCATCACTGGTCAGGTCATAGGTATTGATGGAGGGAAGAGTACCATTTAAATACTCGCGACAATATTTGTCTTCTTTTTCCTTACCTTAGCGCTGTACATAAGTGACTGGGTAAAAATAAGTATGGGAAAGATAATTTCGCTGTTAAATCATAAGGGAGGAGTAGGAAAAACCACCAGTACCATCAACATTGGTGCAGGAATGGTAGAATTGGGAAAAAAGGTACTCTTAGTAGACCTTGATCCTCAGGCTAACCTCACACTTTCCTTGGGCATTCCAAGACAGCCCATTACCATTTATGAAGCTATTCGTGGAGAGTCGGAAGCGACACCTTATACGGTAAAGCCCGGGCTTGATGTCATCATTTCAACATTGGACTTATCCAGCGCAGAGATGGAACTCATCAACGAAGCTGGCCGCGAGTATATCCTTCGCGAAGTATTTGAGCCTTTTCGGGAAGATTATGATTTTATTCTCATCGACTGCCCTCCTTCTTTAGGGCTGCTCACGCTGAATGCTCTTACGGCAAGTGATTATGTCATCATTCCGCTACAGACCGAGTTTTTAGCGATGCAAGGCCTTGCAAAAATCAAGCAAGTCATCCAGAAAGTTCGCTTACGTCTCAACAAAGGATTGGAAATCGGTGGTGTCATGGCAACCATGTATGATGCTCGAAAAGTGCTTAATCGTGATGTTGTTGAGACAATAAAAAAATACTTCGGACCACTGGTTTTCGAAACTTATATCCGCGACAATGTAGCATTAGCTGAGGCACCGGCACAACGTAAAGACATCTTTGCTTATAGCCGAAAAAGCCCCGGCGCTCAAGATTACCTGAGTCTAGCTCAGGAAATAATCGTACGCTCCAATAAGTAACTTCAGTCTTCGTATCGTACAAAAACCACCTGTCGGTTCTCTACCATTTCTCAAGAATAAAATCGCAAGTGTAATTTTTCTGCTTTATTAAGAAACTGAAATACTATAAAATACTGTTATATTTAAGTTACCTGTAAAATGGTAGCGTACCAATTTTTTTAAAAATCGTTCATTTTGGCTAAAAAGCGCTTCACAGAAGGATTAGACAGTCTCTTTGGCGGCACCAACGGACCGCCGAAGGAGTCACTATCTCTATTCCCTGAAGAAACCAAGCCAGGAACAGCCAAAAGAGACGAGGAAAAGAAAAGTAATAAAGGTTTCGCTTCCCAGCTGGATGCCTTCCTTGCAGAAGCCTTCGAAAACGAAGAACCCACTGAAACAAAAGGCAGCGCCCCCTCTAAAAAGGGTAAGCGCTTAGCAGGATTGGATTTGCTCATTCGCCAAACCACTGACGCCCCACCAAAGAGCCGCCCTACATTATCAGAGAAGCGGCGACTGACGCTAGCTTTTGACAAGCAACAGCTAGGCCAACTGAAAGAAATCGCAGAACGGGAAGGTGTATACCTCAAGGATTTGATTAACCAGTTGATCGAACGCTACTTGCAGGAACGTATTTAGAGCTTTTAAGTCTATTTTTTCAAGACAATTCAGGAAATCGTATCTTTGAGCAGGCAGCAATTTAGTGCCTGTGGTCATCTAATCTTGAAAACAACTCTTCCAATGAAAAATATCCTTTTACTTAGCTTGTGCCTTAGTCTTAGCATGACTACTATATCAGCACAAGGCATTGATTTCTTTAAAGGGGAGTGGGAAGCTGCTTTAGAGCAGGCCCGCAACCAAGACAAACTCATTTTTGTAGACGCTTATGCCACTTGGTGTGGCCCTTGTAAGCGTATGGCCGCTGATGTTTTTCCAGATCCTCAGGTTGGTGCATTTTACAATCGTAATTTCATTTCGCTTAAAATGGACATGGAAGCACCGGAAAATGCCGCTTTTAGGGCTAGGTATCCAGTCGCTGCATTTCCTACACTTTACTACATAAGCCCCGATGGCGAAGTAGTACAAAGTGTTAAAGGAGCACAAAGTGTAGATCAGTTTATCAGTACTGGCGAGAAAGCACTGGCTTTGTCCGAGCCTACAGGAGACTATGCGGAACAGTATGCAGATGGCGACCGCAGCCCCGAACTCGTTTACAAGTACGTTCGTTCTTTGATTCGCAATGGAGAATCCCACCTAAAAGTGGCCAATGATTACCTGCGTGATCAAAATGACCTCAATACGCCCGAAAACTTACAATTCATTATGCTGGCAGCTACGGAGGCCGATAGCCGGATTTTCACGATGATGACGGAGCGTAAGAAAGAGATCGTTGCTGCTAATTCTGAAGACCTCTACTACAGTCAGGTTTTTTCTGCTTGCCAAGCAACAGCAGCAAAATCCATCGAATACAGTAGCGTTGATCTACTGGAAGAAGCTTGGGAAAAAATCGAAGAATACTACCCTGAAAAAGCGGAGAAATTCAAGTACGACACTGAAATGGCTTATGCATTGGCTCACCGGGATGGTAAAACCTTTGCCAAAGCTGCCCGCGGTTACGCTAAGAATATCATTCCTGGTGATGCAGCGAAGTTGAATGACTTTGCGCTTCGTATTGCTAATGATTTTGAAACCGACAAGGGTGTACTCGACGTAGCTCAGTATGCTGCCACTGAAGCCATTAAATACAATAGTGACACCTTCCGTCATTATTATACCTTGGCCATCGTAGAAAACAAATTGGGGAATACCAAACAAGCACTCGCTGCTGCTCGTAAAGCACGTGTATTAGCAGAAGCAGATACGCCCAATGCAGTACGTATGCTTACTGCCTTTATCGAAACCCTCGAAAGACAAGGCTAAGTAATATTTTATATTCTAAAAGAAGAAACAAGGCCGGTTGATACCTATTCAACTGGCCTTGTTTTTTTCAAACCCTTTAAATCCTTCATTACCATGAAATATATAGCTCTTTTTTCATTGTTGTTTGTCCTTTCTTTTTTGCCTGCCCAGTCAGATGTACCTGCGCCTGATACCGAAAAGTACGCCGAGGACGTTGTTAGCCTCGATAATATTTTGGAAGCGCTCTATGCATCTATTTCTGGCGAAAAAGGAGAAGCTCGCGACTGGGATCGTTTCCATTACCTCTTTACCGAAGAAGCACGCTTGATCCCCACCGGTAAAAACAAAGAAGGTGAAGTAGGCTACCGAATCATGAGTCCCCAGGAATACGTAGAAGGTTCTGGTAAATGGCTGGAAGAAAACGGTTTTTTTGAAGTAGAAATCTTTCGTGAAGTAGCAGAATACGGCTCACTGGTACATGTGTTCAGTACTTACGAATCTTACCGCTCTAAAGCTGATGAAACTCCCTTTATGCGAGGCATCAACAGTATTCAGTTGCTGAATGATGGAAACCGCTGGTGGGTAATGCACATTTATTGGTTGGGAGAAACGGAGGCACTGCCTCTTCCTGCAAAATACTTGCCTGAAAACTAGCGTGCATTCAAAAATTAGGCTCTTGCAATTCCCGCGCATTCTGGTAGATATCCTGCATACTAATATGAGTATCTAGCGTATGTAGGTAAATGCTTTTGTCTAAACCAATGGTGGTGACCATTTTCCAGTAGTCGCTCCCTTCTTTGTAGAGTACATCCACGACTGGCTTATACTGGTCAATCAACACGTATTCTTTAAAAGAGGAGAGCGAGCAGTATTTATGGAATTTATCTCCCCTATCGTAGCTGCCAGTAGATTTTGAAAGCACTTCTACCACCAAAATGGGATTGGTGTAGGCATTTTTATCTTCTTCGCTGACTTCTACGTCACCGCAAACAACTGACATATCAGGATAAACAAATGAGTTCGCACTATCAATAAACAATCGGATATCACTATTCATTGGTAGGCACTGAAGCCCTTTAGCATCAATTTGATTTCTAATCGCGTTATAAACGCTTCCTCCGATTAATCCATGATTAATCGACCCACCACTCATCGCCCGAATAGAGCCATCCTCGTATTCGCTTTTGAATTCAGCAATTTCTTCTTGTGCCAGGTATTCCTCGATGGTCTGATATGCTAATTTTGGCTCTCCCATAGGTTTTCTATAAAATGATACTATAAATATACATTATTTCTTGTGCAGTATCTAATTCAAATACTTCGCCACTATCGGCAAGCGACGGCCCATCCCGAAGGCTTTGTTGCTCACTCGGATTACGGGAGCGGTCTGGTAACGTTTGAATTCGTTGATGTTTACCAAACGTAAGATGCGACGCACCAAGGCTTCATCAAATCCTTGGGCAATGATTTCTTTAGGGCCTTTTCTTTTCTCGATGTATTGAAACAGTACCTCATCTAGTATGTCATAATCCGGCAGACTATCGCTGTCTTTTTGATCAGGACGAAGCTCAGCCGAAGGAGGCTTGGTGATGATGTTCTCAGGAATGACCTCCCCGTCTTTGTTCATAAACCGAGCCAGTTCGAAGACTTCTGTTTTGTACAAATCACCGATCACACTCAGCCCGCCACACATATCGCCGTAGAGGGTTCCGTATCCTACGGCCATTTCGCTTTTGTTGGAAGTATTGAGCAAAATATTTCCGAATTTATTACTGAAAGCCATCAACAACATTCCTCGACTACGTGCTTGGAGGTTCTCTTCCGTAATATTGAAATCTTTGCCCCAAAAATGAGGACGTAACACTTCCTGATAGCTTTCGTAAATGCCCTCTATCGGAATAATATCGTATTGTGAACCTAGATTTTCTGCCAACTCGCGCGCATCATTAACCGAGTGGTCACTGCTAAACTGGGAAGGCATCAAAATGCAGCGCACATTATCTGGGCCTAGTGCCCGAGCAGCGAGTACCGCTACTACCGCCGAATCAATCCCACCGGAAAGCCCGAGAATAGTTCGCTTAAACCCAAGCTTACCAAAGTAATCCCGCAGCCCCATAACAATGGCGTCGTGGATCAGCGTCATTTTATCACGAGCTTGCTCACCTTTGGGGGCTTTACACGCCTGCACGTCGGCCAGCTCATAGGTACGAATACACTCTTCAAAATAAGGAAGTTCGTCGTACACCTCACCATTAGGGGACATCACTAAAGACCCTCCATCGAAAATGACCTCGGTTTGCGCACCCACGATATTGGTATAAAAGACGGGTAAGTCATAGCGATCTACGTTTGCACGCAACACGTGTACCCGATCCTTGGCATGGTCAAAAGAAAAAGGAGACGCCGAAAGGTTGAGCATAAAATCGGGCTTTTGTCCGATCAACTCGTCCATTGGGCATACTTTGTACAAAGGGTTTTCATTGCCTACATTCCAGATGTCTTCACAAATAGTGAGCGCTATGCGTTGGCCTTTGTATTCCACGATTTGCCATTCGTGAGCAGGTTCAAAATAACGGTATTCGTCAAAAATATCGTAGGTCGGCAGAAGCGTCTTGTGCTGTACGGCCAGTACTTCGCCATCCGCCAAAAAGTAGGCAGAATTATAGAGGTCTTTTCCTTCGGGAACGGGGTTTACCGTCAGTGATCCCAAGACAACAGCTATTCCTTTCGCATCAGCTTTCAAGGCCTCTACAACACCTTCTGCCTGCGCAATAAAATCCTGAAATTCCAGAAAATCGCGGGGCGGATAACCGACAGTTGCCAACTCTGGGAGAAGTACAATATCTGCCCCCTGTTCTTTAGCTTCCGCAATAGCTTTACGCATACGTGCGAGGTTGCCAGAAAAATTTCCAATATGAAGGTTGATTTGCGCAATAGCTATTTTCATAGAAAGGGTAACATTTATGATCGGTAAAGATAAGCCTTGTTCTATGATATAAACAAGAAAAGGAACAGCTTAGTTTAAAAACAAAACTAAGCTAATTGAGAATGAGACAAAAAACTACATCACTCCTACTCTTTTTCAGACTGTGCTAAATCTATAGAGACACGGAGTATCTAGTCTTTAAAGGCGAGTAGATTGGATTGATTTTTAGCGTACAAGGAGCTACTGCTAATTCGAAAACCTGTATTATGTCCGCTTCAACTGCTCTTTCATCGCAAATACTTCATCCCGATACTGAGCAGCAGAGACAAAATCTAACTCTTTTGCAGCCTTTTTCATCATGCCTTCTGTTGCGGCAATGGCTCTCTCTAACTGATCTCTGGTCATATAACCAATGATCGGATCAGCGGCTAGACTCGCTTTTTCTGGCTCTCGATAAGCCTGCTCTACTGCGCGAACATCGAGAATAGACTGTTTGGCGAGAATCTCCTCTCGGCTCTTCCGCATCGTTTTCGGTACGATGCCGTGTTCTTCATTGTAAGCCATCTGGATGGAGCGACGGCGGGTGGTTTCATCAATCGTGCGCTGCATAGAGTTGGTTATTTTATCCGCATAAAAAATAACCAAACCATTCGAATTTCGGGCAGCGCGACCAGCAGTCTGGGTAAGGGAGCGTTCATTCCGCAGGAAGCCTTCCTTGTCTGCATCAATAATTGCTACCAAGCTTACTTCTGGCAAGTCTAGTCCTTCCCGCAAGAGGTTGACACCTACCAGTACATCGAACTCTCCAAGGCGGAGATTACGCAGGATCTCTACGCGCTCCATGGTATCTACTTCCGAGTGGATGTAACGCACCTTGATGCGAAGTTTTGTTAAATACTTAGTCAACTCCTCCGCCATCCTTTTGGTGAGAGTGGTCACTAATGTTCTTTCATCGCGCTTGATCCGCTCAGAAATTTCCTCCAACAAGTCATCAATTTGGTTGATGCTCGGACGTACTTCAATCGGCGGATCGATCAAACCGGTAGGGCGGATAATTTGCTCAACAATCAACCCGCCAGTTTGCTCCAGTTCGTATTCTGCGGGGGTGGCACTTACATAAACGACTTGGTTGATTAAGCTTTCAAACTCATGAAAATTCAATGGCCGGTTATCCATCGCCGAAGGCAGGCGGAAGCCGAAGTTGACCAAACTGAGTTTACGTGCACGGTCGCCACCAAACATACCTCGTACTTGTGGGAGAGTCACGTGACTTTCGTCTACTAGCATTAGATAATCTTCTGGAAAATAATCCAGCAAGCAGAACGGGCGGGTGCCTGGCTCTCGCCGATCAAAGAAGCGTGAATAGTTTTCTACGCCACTGCAATAGCCCAATTCCTTCATCATTTCCAGATCAAAGTTGGTACGCTCGCTGATCCGTTTTGCTTCTAAAAGGCGATGCTCTCGTTCAAAATATTTCTCTTGAAGATGCAACTCGTCCTGTATATCATTGATAATACCTTTGAGTCGTTCTTTGGGAGCAATGTAGAGATTGGCTGGGAAAATAGCGGCGTGCTCCATGCGTTCAATCCGCTTGCCGCTGGAGATTTCCAATTTTTCAATGCCCTCAATTTCATCGCCAAAAAAGGTTATCCGGAAGCCGTATTCGACATAGGGCAAATTGATATCCACCGTATCTCCCTTTACCCTAAAAGTGGCCCGCTTAAACTCCGTTTCTGTACGAGAATACAAGCTATCCACCAAGCTATACAAAAAGCCATTGCGCGAAAGCGTCTGCCCTACTTGAACCCGAATGATGCCACTTTTATAATCTTCCGGATTTCCCATACCGTAAATGCAACTCACCGAAGCAACGATGATGATGTCACGGCGCCCGGACAGTAAATTGGAGGTGGCTCGTAAGCGTAACTTATCTACCTCTTCATTGATCTGAAGATCTTTCTCTATAAATGTGTCCGACGAAGAAATGTAGGCTTCTGGCTGGTAATAGTCATAATAAGAAACAAAATACTCCACAGCATTATCGGGAAAGAAGTCCCGAAACTCGCTGTACAACTGCGCCGTAAGGGTTTTGTTGTGGGTAAGAATGAGGGTAGGCCGATTAGCTTTGGCAATGAGGTTAGCCATCGTGAAGGTTTTACCGGAACCAGTAACCCCAAGTAATACTTGAGCAGACTCTCCGGATTCAACACCATTCGTCAATTGTTCGATTGCCTGAGGCTGATCACCCATAGGCTTAAAAGGGGAAACTAATTTGAAACTCACGCCAGCTATTATTTTATTAACTACCTCACTAGAACCGTGCTATAAAACCTAAAATTAACAAAAAAAGTTGCTTTTGGGAACCGTCTTTTACAAAAAAATGTTTTATTTTTAGTTATCAATAAACAGCTAGTCTTAAGCTGTTATTACTCACCTAAAAATCGCTCTCCTATGCAGCATCTTATTCAGGAAAAAGGATTTCACTACCGTGCTTTCACCTTACGGGAAGATGACGTACTTGTTCATCTGCGGGATTTTGAAAACGAGCGGGAATTCAGTGTCGATTATATTGATTTAGGGCTTCAGGTCTATCGTAAAACAGAACACCATTCACGGGCCTTACGATGGTTATCCGGAGGTGTTGCTGTATTAATGTTGATCGCATTGATCGCCTCAACTTTGGGACTAGCACTTATTGCGCCAGCCGTGGCATTTGCCATTGGTGCGCTGGCAACACTCACCTACCTATGGACTTTCCTGCGGCAAAAACCTGGGATGATTTACCTGATTGGAGGCGAAAGCAAGTTGGGCTTCCTGCAAGACAGGCCTAACGCGGAACAAGTAGAAGCCTTTATGTCCAATATTATTGCAAAAATCAGGGAAAGCTATCAGCAGCAGTATCTTCATCACGCTAATGATAGTACTGATGAAGAACGTCGCTCGCGTATCCAATGGTTGCATGAAATGAAAGCCATCACCCGCTCGGAAAAAGACGTTCTACTGGCGGAGCTAGGGCCTATACGACAACAGCCCATCGGCTTTCAACGTACAGCATAGCGTCATTTTTTAATATTCTCGCCAAATAGGTGACAAGAAGTAACATCCATTTAGGAAAATCCTAGATGGATGTTTTATTTTGCGGCCTACATGAATATTTGACAATCAACGGCCTTACTACACGCAACTATGCAACGAATTCTACTTTTTGCTGTGCTATGCCTCATAGCACTCAACTCTTTTGCACAAAAGGACCATCGTCTCACTCGAGGCCTTTCCCCATCAGAAAATCTTCCAACCCTACAAATGCCTCCTCAGGACAATCAAGCCTTGATGAGTGAAGAATTAGCTCGACGAGGGCCTGCTGTCGCTCCTCGTTACGCGACAAATATTGAAGTAGACATAACCCCTGACACACACGGACAATGGGAAACTACGCCCAATAGTAGCGTTTGGCGCTTGCGGATCAAATCACAGGGAGCCTATTCCCTCAATTTTGGCTTTACCCAATACAACATGCCTCGTGGTGGAAAACTGGTCATGTACAGCCCGGACCAGGCACGCATTAAAGGGCCCTTCACGCCCGCCGACAATGAGGAACACGAGCAACTTTGGACGCCACTCATTGAAGGCGACGAGTTGATCATCGAAGTGACAGTACCTACGGCTTCTGTAAACGAACTGTCCCTAAAACTCGCTTATGTCAATCACGCTTTCGAGGATTTCAGCGCCCTTATTTCCGGCTCCTGTAACCTGGATGTAATTTGTGGTGCTGCTGATGGCTGGGGCATCGTAGACCCCCACCGGGATATCATTCAATCTGTTGCAGTAATCTCTACTGGTGGTGGGACATTCTGTACAGGTTTCTTGGTCAACAATGTGGAAGATGATTGTACACCTTTCTTCATGACTGCCAACCACTGTGGCATCAATTCCGGCAATGCTGCTTCCTTGGTTACCTACTGGAATTACCAAAACAGTACTTGTCGCCAACCCAATACTGGTGCTAGTGGTGGCCCTGGAGATGGGCAGCTCAATGACTTCAATACAGGTGCTATATTTCGGGCCTCTCGATCTGCTTCCGATTTTGTACTCGTAGAATTGGACGATCCAGTATCACCTACAGCCAATGCATATTTTGCTGGTTGGGATGCTCGAGGCGTAGCCATTAGCAGCGCGATTGGTGTACACCACCCAAGCACCGACGAAAAGCGGATCAGCTTTGAAAATGATGCTACACAATTTACCACTTATGGAAGTAGTACGCCCACCAGCAACTATACCCACGTACGGGTAATTGATTGGGACACCGGCACCACCGAGGGCGGCTCTTCAGGTTCTCCTCTTTTTGATCAAAATGAAAGAGTTGTTGGGCAACTACATGGTGGTGGGGCAGCCTGTGGCAATAACTTATCAGATTGGTACGGTTCTTTTGCAGTCTCTTGGGACGCTGGTGGCAATTCCAGTTCTCGCCTACGCGATTGGCTGGACCCTAACAATACCGGTACCGAAGTGATTAATGGCCGCTGGGCTAATGATTGCAGCTTTAATATTACCAGTTCACCAGTTGAACAGACCGTCTGCCAGCCTGATGTCGCATTTTTCGACATTACTGCCAGCGAAGGATTTAGCGGTTCCGCAAGTCTTAGTTTATCCGGCTTACCCAATGGAAGCTTCGACTTCAGCCCCAACAATATCGGCCCTAACGAAAGCTCAACACTTAGTGTTCAAACCGATGGCCTGGATCCAGGAACCTATGATTTCACCATCACTGCAACCAACAATGGAGACGATGTAGATGTTGATCTTACCTTGATTGTACTCGCAGGAAATTCTTCGCCCCCAGATTTACTCGATCCGGCAAATAACAGTACTGCCATTTTTCCCAACCCTGTTCTATCCTGGGATGGTGATGATAGTGGAGCTACTACTTATGAAGTACAAATTTCTACGACCATCAATTTCAGTAACATTGTAGAGTCTGGCAGCACGACCTCTACGTCTTACCAACCCACCAATGCCAGCGAAGGTGCTACGACCTACTACTGGCGGGTAAGAGCCGTAAACGATTGTGGAACGACGGGCTATTCTGACGTTTTTTCTTTTACCACTCAGAATGTTAGTTGTGTCACTTACACTTCTAACTTCTCTACAACCATCAGCTCCAACGGTACTCCGACCATTGATAATGATATCTTTTTTGATGATGACTTGACTATTGCCTCTGTGGTTGTAGGCTTAGAAATTACCCATACCTACATTGGCGATTTAGACGCACAGCTATTTCCTCCGACAGGAGGCTCCATCAATTTGTTTGACCGGCCAGGGTTTCCAGGTAGTAATTTTGGATGTTCGGAAGACAACGTAAACATTACTTTCAGCGACGACAGCCCCAACAGTGCTGCTACGTTGGAAAACACGTGTAATCCTTCAGATACAGGCCCCAATAACCCGGGTGCTCCTTTTGCCATTGAAGGCAGTTATCAACCCATTGGTAATTTTAATAGCCTCATCGATGAAAGTAGTTTTGGCGCTTGGACGCTAGAGATCAGCGACAATGAAAATGCAGATGGAGGAATCCTTGAGGAGTGGTCTGTAACCGTTTGCTACGTAGTCCCGAGTGAACCACCGTTTCTGGTAACCAATGAACTGTTACAAGTTCTCCACTTCACGCAAGAGCCTATTACAAATACCTATCTGGAGGCAGATGATGAAGAGAGTGGCCCTGACGAAATTTTCTATACCATTACCGACCTACCTAATGAAGGCATCATTCTCCTAAACGGGCAAATGCTCAACCTTGGTGATAGTTTCACGCAAGAGGATATCGATAATGGCTTGGTTGTTTACGAACACGAAGGAGGTACTGTCTTAATGGATAGTTTTGAATTCGACCTAAGCAACGGGGCCGGAATCAGTACGACTGGCAATGTCTTTTTCATTGAAATTATTATTGACCCACTTGCAACTGGTGTTACTCAAACCGCAGGAATCATTTGTAATGGTGGCACAGAAGGAGCTATCAGCGCATCTGCTTCAGGTGGTGTAGGCCCTTACCAATATGCACTAAACGGTGGAAGCTTCCAAGACGACAACACTTTTACGGACCTGCCTGCCGGAGATTACTACGTGTCTATCCTTGACATGCTAGGCACGGAAATCAGTACCAATACGATTACGATCAACCAACCGTCTCCTGTTACTGCTTCTGCGAATGTCAATGACGATCAAGTTACCGTAAATGCATCTGGCGGCACTCCTGGGTACACTTACCAGTTGGAAGACGGCACGCCACAAACCAGCAATGTATTTTCTAATCTTGCCAATGGCACCTACAGTATTACTGTCACTGATGAAAATGATTGTAGTACGGTTATTTCTGCTACGGTGGCTGTCAATAATATTATCCTCACCGCAACTTTGGTACAAGGAATCAGTTGTCACGATGCTGATGATGCCATCATTACGGCAGGTGCTACTGGTGGTAATCCTGATTATCAATACAGCATCAATGGCGGAAGTTTCCAATTGGAATCAACCTTTACAAATCTTGGCCCAGGAGATTACGTCATTGAAGTTTTAGACCAAGACGGGTTTAGTCAAAGTAGCACTTTGATCAGCATTGCCAACCCGCCTCTACTTATGCTATCCGCTATTATTAGTGATAACGAAGTCACCCTGGATGCCGCTGGAGGCACTCCCCCACTTTTGTATCAATTAGAGGATGGCAGCCTTCAAACCAGTCCTGTATTCTCAGGGCTAGACAATGGAGACTATGTCTTTATCGTCTTTGACGACAATGATTGCTCTGCAACTGTCAGCGTTACGGTTGCTGTTAATTCCCTTGTTGTAAGCGCCGCTTTGGCCAACGACATTACCTGTAACAACGCAAATGATGGAACCATTCAGACAAGTGTAAGTGGCGGAACACCCGGATTCTTGTACAGCCTTGACGGCGCAAATTATCAAAACAGCAATGTCTTCGCTGGCCTCGCTGCCGGTAGCTACACCGTCACCGTCTTAGACGGCGAAGGGTTTACACAAACGACCAATGCTGTGACCATCACCAATCCGGCAGCCATCAGCGCTACCGCAATGGTCACAGACAACGTTATTACAGTAGATGCTTCCGGCGGTACAGGATCGCTTATGTATCAACTCAACAACGGGGCGCTACAAAGCAATCCGGTTTTCAACAATGTACCCAACGGACAGCATACCATCACCATCTACGATGCCAATGATTGTAACATCACACTGAGTGCTACCGTGGCCGTCAATACCCTCGTCGTGAGTGCCACTTTGGCCAATGACATTACCTGTAGCAATGCCAATGATGGAACCATTCAGGCAAGTGTAAGTGGTGGAACACCAGCATTCATGTACAGTAT
>NZ_KB903570.1 GCF_000379805.1 Lewinella cohaerens DSM 23179
AAGCAGCACTTGCGCATCAAGAAGTTCTGGGGAGAAAGCCCCAACGCTGTCAAAACCCAAATCTGGATCGCGGTCTGCACCTTTGTGCTGGTCGCTATTCTGAAGTATAGGCTGAAAAGTCTACACTCTTTGAACGAAATTTTACAAATAATGAGCGTTTCTGCTTTTGACAAAACGCCTGTAAATCAGTTGATTATGAAAATTGAATCCAAAAACCAGAACCCCGGAAGTCATAACCAATTGAATATCTTTGACTTATAACCGGACACTACTGATTCAAAGTGTATTAGAATTGGGAGAGAATCAAGTTGTTTTCATCATGAAAGACCAAAAGGTGAAGACCAATATATTTCTGATTGACGAAAATGCAGGAATTTCTGTAGCTGATAATGTTAGTCCAGAGGTTACTGATCCCATTAGTTTTGAAAATTTTGATAATATACATGATTATTTCCATGAAAAATTTGGGGGCCGAGCTTTAGAAATAAGTGGAGTCTATAGTCAATCCATGGTTGTATTCAAATTAGTAATGCAAGGATATCTTATAGATGATAGTAATCCCATTTTTGCATCCGCGTTGAGTACTATACTGGGCGAAAGAATTGATTACAGAGTAAAGGAGGTTTATGAATTTCACATAGCGTTTGAAAAGAATACTGTGACTGATATAGCTTTTAAAGCGGGGATTGCCCCTGGTACTGTAACTGAAGTTATCCGTGATAAAAATGTTTTATCATTCCCTATTGAACTAAATGATGCCATAAAAGATTTTGAGCAGAAGACGAAAAAGGACTTATTTGATATTCTAAAACCAAAGAATTAATATAGTTCGCCCAACTTTGCTTGTGCAACTATACCCGCCAGGGTTTGTACTCCAATAGATTATGCATGTGAAAAAGAACTTAAGGAGGCATTTTTCTGCTTCGATCCAGCACGGCACCCAGCCCCAGATTAGAGCTAATTAAACAAAGAATCAAACGAAAACTTGATTAAACCAATAAGTATTAATCGAAAAGGAGAAGTAATTGGCTTACAGTCAAAAAGGTACCAGGTCTATCTTCTTGGAGGATGGGGAGTTAACATCCGTGCCTTTATGCTTCGACTGAAGAATGTTGCTAACGGAGAAACCGTAGAATGCAAAAAAGCCTTTTTCCGTGTCCAGGCCTATGCCTACAATAGAAGAGCAAAGAGAATATTCAAATTTGACATTAAGCAGCCAGGTGACTATGAAGTAATATTTGTGAATGCCAATACCCTGCAAGTAAAAAGATCAAATCTGCCTATTTTTTCATCCTTTATTAAGCCCACTTCAAACATTAAACTGAAGGTGTTGATCACAGAGAAAACTGGATTTTCGCCATTCATTGATTGAGTTTCCTCAGGAAAAAACAGATAGCCCTAAATATCTTTTAAAGATTGATGCATGGGACAACGGGTTAAACCTCATGCATAAAAAGAGAACGGGTAGATAGATGCTTTCGCATCTATCTACCCGTCTCTGTATTAAGCACCTCGTCACTAGCAACTTGAACACTTCAAATCTCGCTATACAAAGGTAAAAGTAGATGGTGTTTGGTATAGATTCCTTTAAGTTCATCAAAGTCCCTATACCCTATACCAAGTACCTAATACAGTGAAGTTTGCCTTAGTGATCCTTGCTTTTCAGGATACAAAGAAGGCAAACTTCACCTCAAACATTACTGTTTCACAAATCGCTGTGGCTGTAATTCTCCATTCACTTCGATGAGGAGATAATACATACCAGGACGCAACTGAGAAATGTCAATCGTTTGCTGGTTATTATCCAACTTGATCTGGCGTAACTGCTGGCCGGTAGCCGTCATTACACGAATAGACTGCATATTGTCAACTGAACGAACGTTCAGAATATCCTGTGCAGGGTTCGGGAAGAGCTGTACGTTGTTATTGCCATCTTCCATGCTCACACCACTGAAATCAACAGGTGGCTGGCTGTATTCCGTGTTACCTCCATCCAATTCGGTCGTAGTCACAACAGTTCCTCCTTCTACCAGAGCACCAGAGTTAGCTGTTACTGTAACCTGGTCAATGTAGATATGGTCAGAGTTAGCACTCGCATCACACTGGAAGCGAATCTGAGCATTACTAGGGAAGGTGTAGTTAGCAGCGCTAATGGTTACCGTTGTGGTATAGAAGCCATTGTTGTTGAAACTAGTTCCACTTGCCCAGGCAGCTACTGTTGTCCAGCTAGAACCATTGTAATAGCGTAACCAGAAGTCTTCTCCAGATTCCATGCCGTAAGCGTAGAAGTAGAATTCAACATCAATAGTACTGTAACCAGACAAGTTTAATGTAGGAGAGGTCATCGCTGAAGCAGTACCAGAGTTATCTCTGATACGGATAGATCTGCTACCCTCGTAAGAACGTGATCCACTGTAACGGTAACAGTCGGAGCCACCATCAGCCCAGCCGTCCCAGCCAGTCTCAAAGTAAGAACCAAGCAGTACGGTACTTCCACCGCCACCACAAGGTGCACAATCAGGACCGCCACAATCTACACCAGTCTCGTCACCGTTCTGAATACCATCAAAACAAGTAGGACAAGCAGCACAGTCAGGACCGCCACAATCTACACCGGTTTCGTTACCGTTCTGGATACCATCAAAACAGGTAGGACAAGCAGCACAGTCAGGGCCACCACAATCTACACCGGTTTCGTTGCCATTCTGAATACCATCCGTACAAGTAGGTGCAGGGCCGCTACCTAGACAGAAGTTGGTTGTTTCGCTAGAACCGAAAGAACCGCCAGAAGCTTCCGTGCCTCCACTAGAAGTAACCGTATAGCTACCATTGCCATAAGAACAGCAGATACCATCACCGTAAGAGTCAAAGATGTTAAAGTCATAACAACCATCTACCAAACAAAGGTTCTCTACAACGGTAGAGCCATCAGGCTCAGAGCCATAAGTGCCTCCTGAAGCTACAACAGAACCACCAGCATTAGTGATCGTCCAGCTCGTTTCTTCCGGGTAGTTATCCAAAGTAATCGTTACTGTTACTGCATTATCATTACAAGGGCCAGCACATGGTGCACAATTAGAACCACCACAGTCAACGCCGGTCTCGTCACCATTCTGGATGCCGTCACTACAAGTAGGGCCAGCAACACCACAAGAAGCAGACAAACAGCTAGCATTAGCTACTGTATTACGAATAACATTTCCTGGCTGAGGGCCAAAACCTTGTGTGAAATCGATACCCGTAGTCAAGTGACAGTAACTCATAATCGTACCACCACTAGAAGGGCTACCAGGTAAAGAACAACTTCCTTCCGTTCCACCAGCACAACCATCAATAGCAGTAGAGTTGCCATTCCATACACAAGCATGGGTGTGGCGTGAGCCAATAAGGTGGCCCATTTCGTGTGTCACTACCATCACAGTAAAGGAATAAGTAGGAACAGTACTGTAAGACGCATCAATGCTACTAAAACACTTAGAGTTATCAACATTAGAATTACAAATTCCAGCGAAACCAGCAGCAATACCACCACTAGCTTGGTAAGAAACCAAATGGCTTAGGTCACCGTTGAAAGATCCTGTATTTGACTGATAAGAGCTCAACATTGCGCTGGAGCTACTGCCAGAATAAGGTGCTGGTGTATCCCAAGCTTTAATTTCAGAAATGCCCATTTCCAGGCTTTCATTAGCGTAAAGGGTAATGGTCTCGTTGAATACCCCTGTTACATAATTGGTAGCACCAACTACTCCACCTTTGTTAGTTACAATATCATCGTCGATTTCGATGTATACCTGAATACAATCTCCCACAGCTCTTGACTCTGAATACTCCAAGTCACTTGGCGAGTACGCTTCACCATCATCTGGTGTAGCACAATCTAAATCTTGAGGCTGTAGGAAGTAGCGATCATTATAAATAAGGTGCTCACTGTTTGGAGCCCCCTCAACGATACCAATCACATAGTTACCGTACTCGGTACTAATTAAGCCATGTAGCTCATTATCAAAAACACTTAGAGCAACCACTGCTGTCGGATCACCATTCAAAATACCCGCGTAGTAGAGCCCAGGCGTATAGTCTACGCTTCTGCCACTACTGGTCGTTAGTACAAACCCATCGGAAAGGACCTTGTTCGGAATCAGCGTAACAACTACATCCCCTTGGTCTGGAAGAGGGAAGGTAAGGCTCAACACCTCTGGGCGTTCCTGCTGTAAATTACGAATAGCCTCACGGTCAAGTGAAACAATCAATCCTTCCGTAAGAACATCGGCAGGAATATCCAGGTCTTTTAGATCTTGATCTGTAGCTGTTACAAGTGAATATTCACTTATATCGTTTTTGACAACAGCCTTGGTTACCTGTTCGGCAACAGCTCCTTGCCCAAATGCCAATACTGGCGCAAATAAAAGTAATAGTAAATAATGTGCGAATTTCATACTAGATAGTTAAGATGATGAATAGAAGTGACCCAGTGATTTACCTTCAACAGGTAAACCCAGTAGCCTAAATCGGTATAAATATGGTTTTAAAACAATGTATTGTCTCTCGTGCAGTTTCTCAATGTTGCTCTAAGATATCTTTTTTTCATTTATTTGCACAAAAACAAGTATTTTAATTAAATTAAATTAAAAATTCAGTTTATTCAATTTTAAATATTGTAAAACTTACAATAAGCAATATTTTCCAAAAAACACACAACTCATTTCACACCACTACCGAACCTCATACCCCTAAACGAAACCACCCCGAACCTTACCAGATGGAAGATTCGGGGTGGCAACAATACTTATTAGTACTAAGCCTTAAAAACAGCCCCTTTTACAGATTCACACGACCATAGCGCACGCCATCATCGTATTGAACGACATAGGCGTTAGGGTATTCGCTCTTGATTTGATCAAGCGCAAAAGTAACCTCTGACTGGCTAAAGTAATCTCCTACCAATACTCTCGTCAAGCTGCGCGAAGGAATGTACTCTGTCGCTACTTCACCATAATTTGACAAAGTAGAAAATCTGCTATTTCCTGAATCGTAGGTTTTTAATGCACCAATCTGAATACGGAAGTAGCGCCCCTGATAACGCTTGGCACTAGAAGTATAAGCAAGGTTATCCTTGGCTGAAGTTCCATTAGCTGTGTATTCTTCGCCAGCCAAGCCTATCATTGTACCAGGGTTCGTTGCCGGGCGAGTAGGAGTTGTTGTCGGGTTGTTGTTGTTGTTGTTGTTGTTGTTATCAACTTCAGACATAAACCCACCATCCTTGGTTCCTGTGTTATTTCCTGTTGGATTTGTAACCGGATCAACGAAAGTACCTTCTGTTGCTTGCAAAAATAATGGTTGCCCATAAGCAAAAGTCGATGGATCATCTGTTGCAAATACGTAGCCTCCCGGCTGGTAACCGCTGTGCTCGATTTCTACCCGAAAACGACGGTTAGGAAGAAGCTCAAACAGGTAATTGCCTGCTGCAAAATCTTTTTTGATCAGTAAATTTTCGTTACCATCATCAAAAATCTGGTACAATGACACCGATATGTTATTGATTAATGCACCCGTAGCTTGATCATAAACATTGGCTTTGAGCGTAATCTGACGGCCGCCTACTGAAAATTCAAAAACATCCTGGTTACGCGTATTCGTTTTCTCTCCACCAAAAACTCGGTTGGAAGTAAAGTAGCCACCAAAACCAGATGGGTTGCGTACATAGCCTGAGTCATCAGCAGAAGAGTTTACAGGAAGCCCCATGTTTTCCGGAGCCGTCCAGCTTACTTCTCCACCATTGGAACGAAAGACATCCAGGCCTCCAATAGAAGGATGACCATTGGAAGAGAAATACAGAATACCTTCTTCTGCATTATAATAAGGTGTGATTTCATCACCCAAGCTATTGATCACCGGCCCCAAGTTAACAGGGAAGGTATAATCCGTATTATCGGCACCTAAATCACGCGTTACGTACCACAGGTCAAGACCACCACGGCCACCTTCGCGATTAGACGCGAAAATGATGTATTCCTGGCCATTGCTGTGAGCTACAGTAGGAGTGGTAGAGTTAACACCTTTTACGTTGATAAAGTCAGGAAGTCGCTCAGGAGCAGTCCAGCCATTAGCAGAACGTTTCGTCAGGTAAATCTCGCAGCGTGTATTAAAGCCATTCCAGCCACCATCATTATTACAGATGGTAAAGTAGAAACGCTGATTGTCCGGAGACATAGCCCCGTTGGCATACTGCCCTCCCTGTACAACAGGGAAACCAGATGGGTTAGCCGCCTTGGTCCAGTTACGCCCTTGACGCTGGCTTTCGTAGATACGTGCTTGCCCACCAATGGTGGACGTAAAGTAAAGCACATCTTCACTTACTGCTACAGGCGCAAAGTCATCACTATCAGAGTTAACCGTACTTCCTGGATGTAGAATCTCCATTCTACGGTCCATGTTAGAAGCCATATCCCTGGTGAGGTCAAGGCCTTTCAGCTCTACCCGTACAATATCTTGTAGAATAGCTTTATCCGGGCCAGTGTACCCGTCGGCTGCAGCCTGAAATGCGGTACGAGCCTTGTCGTACTGACCGTCCCGTTTGAGGGCCCGTGCGTACTTGAGCAGCACCAACTGGTCATCATTAAAGTTGGCAGGTACATGCTGGTAAGCAGCAGCAGCATTGCGGTAATCATTAAGGCGATAGAAAATATCTGCCGCTTTGTAGATATATTCTTCTTTGCTTTGTTTTTGCTCCCAGGCCGCCCGGTAGTTTTCCGCAGCAGCGAAAAGGTCACCTTCTTTCTCTAGTTGCTCCGCTAGCTTGCGGTGCTTACGCCAAGACATTTCCTGCGCTTGTACTGCAGAAAAACTCAGGCTTAAGGTTACTAAAACCAATAATAAATTGCGAATCATCATATCCAAGAGGGTTGTCGGTTCTCCGTATTTATGGTAAAATTGTTCTAAGAACGATAATTAATTGTTAAAAGTTGTTCGATGACTGGTGCAAAATGCCGATGCTCTAGCGCTAAAACCTTTTGGGCAATGGCTTCGGCATCATCCTCCGGCTCCAATGAGCAGCTCTCCTGAAAAATCACCCGGCCTTCATCGTAGTGCTCATTCACATAGTGAATCGTAATACCACTCTCTGCTTCACCAGCAGCTTTAACGGCTTGGTGAACGTACTTTCCGTACATTCCCTTGCCTCCATATTTGGGCAATAAAGCAGGATGAATATTCACTATCTTACGAGGAAAGTGGCGCACCAAATAGTCAGGTATTAGCCATAAAAAACCAGCTAATACAATGAGATCAATACCGCGCAATTGTGCAAGCAACTCCTCTGTCTCGTAAAAAGAGCTCCTCTTTAGAACGAGCGTCGGTATCCCATGCGCTGCAGCCATATCCAAAACTGGTGCTGTAGCCTTGTTGGAAACCACCAGGTTCACTTCAATAGAAGGATGACCTTTAAAATGTTCAACAATCTTTCGGGCATTAGACCCTGTACCAGAAGCAAAAATGGCGATTCTTTGCACGCTTTTGTGGCTTGTTTTTCAACCTGCAAGTTAACGCTTTTTTAGTACTGATAAGAAGTAAGTCCCTGTTTTAAAAACAGCTTCATTTTACCAAACCTGCTTTCTCCAAAATAAATCGTAATATTGACTAGACTAGATTTAGAAAAACGCTCAATAGTTATGTTCATACATCTACGTTACTTCCTCTTTTTGGGGTTCTTTTTTCATTTTCTGGTTGCGGGAAAAGCCCAACAATTACGTCTAAAGGAGGTGAGTATTAATTTAGAGCAAGCTACCATTGAAGAGACGTTAACCAAGTTAGCAGAACAATACCAGATCCGTTTTTACTATACGCCCGACGACCTTTCCGCTCAACGCCTTGATTACCTTTATCAAAATAAACCATTAACCAACATACTGGAAGAATTACTAACCCCTGCTTCGCTGGGCTACTTTATTTATCGCGATCAGTCGGTCGCCATTTTACCACAGGAAAAAATTGCCACACTAACAGCTTATCGCGAACAATTTTACCAAGCTTTGGATGGGCAACTTCAAAGAGGCACCTCACCACAAGATATCATCACCATCGGCAATGACCAGCCCAGCCAGGAAGGTTCCACTGCTAAAATAGTAGGCCGTTTGGCTGATGCCAACACTGGCGAGCCCATCATCGGTGCCACTGTTTTCTGGCCTGAACTACAAAATGGCACTGTGAGCGACAGTCGGGGGTTATGGGAGACAAACATCCCTCCGGGCAATCAACACGAACTACAAATCCAGTACATCGGGTATGGCAGTTTTAGTCGGCAGTTTGAAATCATCGGCGATGGATTCCTCGACATCAAATTACTGCCCGTGGCAACCGACCTCGCTACGGTTATCGTCTTGGCTGAAGCCCAGGATGATAACGTGAGCAGCACCCAGGCTGGACTAAGCACCTTTTCTGTTCGTAGTATCAAGGACTTGCCTACCTTATTAGGCGAAGCCGATGTAGTACGGAGTGTACTGACAACAGCAGGGGTAAACTCTATCGGGGAAGGCGCTACTGGCTTCAATGTCCGTGGTGGAGCGGTCGACCAAAATCTGATTCTTCAAGGAGGAAGTATTCTTTTCAATGCTTCGCACGCACTAGGGTTTTATTCAACGATCAACCCGGAAATCATCCAGGATGTAGCACTTTATAAAAGCATCTTGCCTGCAGAATACGGTGGACGACTATCTTCTGTTCTACAGGTAGATATGCGGCGAGGTAAACAGACGGGGTCTCGCGTCGCGGGAGGGCTAGGGCCAGTAACGGCTAAACTAAGTGCAGAGGGGTCTTTTGCAGAAGGAAAAGGAACTTATCTATTAGGCCTTAGAGGTGCTTCTGCCAACTGGTTATTACGCCAAGTCAATGACATTCCTATCAGCAGAAGCGAAGCAACCTTTTTTGATGGCAACCTCTTGCTGCACTACGACCTTACCGAGAAAGACCAGCTGCGACTGAGCCTCTACCGTGCAGGTGATGACTTTTCTTACAACCAGGAGTTTGGTTTCAACTACAAAACAGCATCGGCAGAAGTCAACTATACCCGTAAAATCAGAGAAGAACTTTCTTCTGAATTGAGCTTGGTCGCCAATCGCTTGAGTAGCTCCCGCACTGACTTGGCAGGAGCCGAAAGCGGTGCTTTGCTCACCGGCATCACCTATTACAAACTCAAAGAAGTCATTCGCCACCAAGAGGAAGACTGGAGCTGGACGGCAGGCCTTGAAACCATTTTATATCACGTTCCTGGCCAGGAGCAAACGCCACAAGGAGCAACATCTACCCTCCCTAATTTAAAGCTGGAGGATGAGAAAGGCTGGGAATCTGCCCTCTTTGGAGAGATCAACTGGCACCCCTGGGAGCAGCTTTCCGTCAAGGCCGGCCTACGCATCAATGATTACCAATACCTTGGTGGTCGAACACTATTGGAATATGGCCCCGATGGCAACTACGATCTTAGCAACGTCGTAGACACCCTCCAATACGCTTCAGGCGAAACCATCGAGTCTTATTTTACTATCGAACCACGGCTTTCTCTCCGTTACCAGCTATCTCCTGAGCAATCTGTTCGAGGTGGCTACAGCAGAACTTCACAGTTTGTCAACCAGGTTTTTAACACCGACACGCCTACGCCTCAGAGCCAGTTTCAGTTGAGTACACCTTATATCAAGCCTTTTTTAGCACACAATTTTTCCCTCGGCTATTTTCGCAACTTTCGGAAAAATCGCTGGGAAACTTCCGTTGAAGGTTTCTACCGCGCGATTGATCAGCTTTGGGATTATCAGGATTTTGCTGCGCTAAACCTTAATCCACACCTCGAAACAGAACTATTGGATGGACAGGGGCGAGCCTACGGGCTAGAAGCCAGCATCAAAGGGCGTAGCCTTCGGTTCGACGGACAAGTAAGCTACACTTGGTCGCGTACCGAACGGCAAATTACAGGAATTAATCAAGGCAATTGGTATCCCAGTAATTTTGACCAGCCGCACAACATTAACCTAAGCTTCAAATACCGCATTGATGAACGGCAATCACTCAGCGCTAATTTCACTTTTGCGAGTGGACGGCCAACAACCGCCCCTATTGTCAGCTATACCAACGGGAATACCATCGTTGTTCCCATCTATACAGAACGCAATCAGTTGCGAATTCCGGATTATCACCGATTGGATCTTTCCTATAATATCGGAATGAATAAAAACAAAGAAAAGGGGTTTAAAACAAGCTGGGATTTTACACTTTACAATGTTTACGGAAGGAAAAACCCTTTCTCCGTATTTTATACTCAACGAGTCAACCAACGGCGGGATTTTGTGGCGAATCGACTGGCCATCTTAGGAACGATATTTCCTTCTGTGAGCTTTAACTTTGAGTTTCTTTGAACCACCTAAGGGCACCAAAGAGGGGATAGAAGGGCAGATTACTAGGTTAAATCACGAATTTAACTATGTTTTTTTTTGAACCATATGAGGGATTATAAGGGCATTTAAGGAAGGGGGTATAGCCCCGACGCAGGTAAAAACCTACGCCTAACAAGGGCAAATTCGTGAATTTGCCCGAAAATATTTTTTTACGCAGCAAGCAAGAATATGGACAGATTACTATACGGTTTACTATTTATGCTCGTGCTCTTTGCGCCAGCTTGCCTCGACGAGATCGAGATCGAAAACGCGGAGCGCCCAGAGGATGGCTACGTGGTGCAAGCCAAGTTGATTAGTGGAGCCCCCTCTTACGTCGAAGTGAAGGTGGAGCAGCTTTTCTTTTACACCAGCAATATCAACCGGCCCGTGAATAATGCGCTGGTTAGTTTAGTAAAGAAAACCGGCGAGCGCTACGAATTTCAGGATATCCCTCTAGATGGTATTTACAGTACTTATCTGGAGCAAGTAGATTTCCCTGTGACCGTAGGGCAAGAATACCGGATCGAGGTCGAGATTACACCCGAGCTTAGGTTGCAATCCGACTGGGACAAAGTACACGACGCCCCAATAGCCGACCATATCAGTTGGGGTTTCACAGAAATAGAGACGGTCTCTGTAGACGGCCTAATCAGCCGTAGCCCGGGGATACAATTCGATATCACTACGCCAATTACGACAACGGCCGAAAGGGCCCGCTTGCGTTGGGAATTTATTGACGCTTACCAAGTGACAGACAACCTTGATTTTACCTGTTACATAGAGAATCCCTATCAAAACAGTAAACTATTTTTAGTAGATGGCAATACCGTAGCACCTGATACTATCAGGGATTATCCGCTATTTACCGACCGATTAAGTATTCGGCATATTGAGGGGTACTATCTCAGTGTATTTCAGCAGGCCCTGAGCCCCGCCGCTTTTACTTGTTGGGAACAAGTAGCGGCACTACTCGAACGAGAGGGTACTGTTTTTGACAATCCCGCAGGCACCGTCAGTTCTAATATCAGCAACCCTGCCGATAGCACTCAACTTGTTTATGGTTTCTTCTCCGCTTATTCACAGGATACGCTGCGTCGCTTTCTCTCGCGAGAAGAAATGGGTAATCTTAATTTGTATTGCCCCCGCCCTCCTACGAACCAAGCTCCGCCACCTATTACAGTTTGTGATGGGTGCATTGACGCCCTTGGCGCCTCGTACAACAAACCCTACTACTGGCAATAAGCTCCATTATGAAAAAAATACTCCTGTTTCATTTATTCTTTTTTGTACTAGGGGGAATGGTCTTTACCCAAGTCAGTCGTTCGCTCCAAAATAGTTGGTTGCACCTCGACAAGCCTTTCTACGTCACGGAAGATGACCTGGGCTTCCAGCTTTACCTTGCGCCCGAGTTTGCACAAGAAAGCATCGTCATCCAATCCATCCTTTTCGATGCTACTGGCGAGCCTCAGCTCTATACTTATTGGTCGAACCAACGAAAAAGTACGGTTCCTGGAAAAATACTACTCCCGGCAGGTTTATCTACCGGATGGTACTACCTTTCCTTCCGGGTATGGGACCGCGAACGACAAACCGAGCGCGTTTTACTACAAGCACCTTTTGCGGTATACAACGATCAGGAAACCATTATTCCGGAAACGGTAAGCCAACAAGAACCAAGTCGACAAACAGCTCCTGTTGTCATTCCTGAGAAGGAATTAAGCATCAATATTGCCAACCTCCCGGAAAACGTCCTGGCTGGTGGCGAAATAAGCCTCGAATTGCAAATCACTGATCGTCGAAACCGGCCTATAGATGCCGAAATCTCCGTCAGCGTTACCGATTGGGGACTCATGGGCGCGTCGATGGCGATGGGCATGGACAATTTGCAGGAGAGTGATTCTTTACGCGTCGTTACACCAGCCAACCTTATTGGTACTACTTTTTGGCAGGGCATCCACCTTGAGGAAGATGGCCGGCCAGCTCCAGCTCAACCCTTGGTCGCTATGATTTCGGATCGGGAACAAACCATAAACACAGATCCCCGGGGGCGTTTTGTCTGGCAACAGCCCATTACAGCAAACCGCAGCCGCATAGGGTTTCTTAGCGAAAACGACCAGCCTGTAAAGGTCCGTTTTCTACCCGCACCGGGCCGACTGGCATTGGGAGAGTTATTTTACACCCCTGCTGCGTTTCGCTACCTGGAAATCAATCGCCAACGAAAACTTATTGAAAACCTTCTCCCAAGAAAAGAAGAAGCTCTACTTGTTGGCGACTATCAGAATGATGTCAAGCCTTTCGGTGGACCTTACCAGTTGGCTGGCGTAAATCCTGCCCGGCAACTAAACTGGACATACACCCCGACAGCAGCTTCATTGCCTGCCTCAACGACCATTTTTTGGTCTACTGGCGATCAAACGACAAGCAATGGAGTGCTTGACATAAAATATGCTCACCCTCCCGAGGCAACGACTTACCGTATTGATGTGGTGGCCCAGGATGCCGAGGGGCGACGCGGGCGGACGACGGTTTATTATCGAGTCAAATAAGGAATAGCACGAAAACACTAAACACCTGACCAATCAATCATCCAACTGTCCTTGCACTCTTTCTAATTCCTGAATCACGGGCGGATAAACGTTTTTTGCCGCTCGCCGATTAAGCCAGTACACAAACCCATAAAAAATAGACACCGTGACCAATGTTCCAACCTTCTCACGTGGTGTTATTGGCAGCAGATCCAGTAAAGCTGGCGACCAATCGTAGGCAACAGGATCTCCAATGCCTACAATAAAAATAATATTCATAACGAAAGGAGGCAGCAGATACCACCATAAAACAGATTGCAGCAGCTGCTGCTGATTTTTGAAAAATATTTTCTGCTGCTGCAACTGTTCCCGAAAAGAGGAGGCCATATTTACCGCTACCATCTCTTTCCTCGCACGCCTTAGCTTGTAGATGATAAAAATAAATATCAGCACCGCCAAAAGGCAAGCAACTTTGGTAATCGGGAAAGGAATCTCGTAAGCGAAGTAACTAAAAATCACTATGCCAATAAGAGAAGCAACAATTTCTCTCCGGTCTCGTGCTCGAATATTACCTTCGATCCGATCTGTTTTATATTGAAGATCTATCATAAGTCTTGCTAAATCAAAGTTAATTTGCGCCTTGGTAGAAGTATCTTTCCAAAGTTCTTTTAATTGCTGTTCTAACATCTCACAATAGTTTTCTCGTTATACATTGAAATAACTTCTCCCTGATCCTCTTCATTTTTACTGCTACGTGATTTTCCGTCAGGCCGGTAATTTGACTGATTTCTCGGTAAGAAAGCTCCTCTAGATAGAGTATAATCAATGATTGATCCGCTTCCTTCAAGGAAGAGATGCACGCATAAAGTGCTTGATGTTTTTCTTGTTGACTATTGTCAGGAGGAGACGAGGGCAAAACAACCCGGATCGCATCTAATCTTATTGTTTGGCGGTTACTGCGATTAAACTTTAACTTGGCTCTATAACAAACATTGAGGGCCACCCGGTACACCCAAGTACTGGCTTTTGACTTTCCCTGAAAACTCGGCAAAGATTTCCAAAGTTGATAAACAACTTCCTGAAAAAGATCCTGAGGCTCGACGGGAGCTACGGCATAAATGCTACAAATACGATAAATACTGGCCTTGTTCTCTTCGAGAATTTTCTCAAACGCCAGCGCTGGTGGTGGAACCTCTTTCTTCATTATTTCTCATCATCCTTTCTACTTATCTTTAGTGACACGCTTGGGAGAAATATGACAGAAGAATCTATTTTTTTTCTTGCTATCCAAGACCAGCCTTTAATCTACCTCTTCGTAATCAATGTATTCATCATCAAAGTTAGCTTTCTTGGGTTCGTCTTTAGGCGTATTCCGACTAGCCTCGCTAGCTTGATCAATAACTGGCGGTGCAATAAAAAAGCGGTATACGAAATAAACCAACAGCCCGGTGAGGATAAACTTTATCATTACTTGAGGGGTACTACTTAGCTAATAAAGCAAAGTTACGAATTTGCGTCAGGAACGGTGAAATAATAGATGGCACAGTTAGGTAGAGGAGATTTGGTTCCAAGACGAGGCAAAAAACGTAGGCGACGCAGCGCATCGGCGAGGCTTTTTAACGATGTATTGGAGCCAAAGAACCCACCTTAACTGTTTCAGCTATTGTTTTTACGTTCCTAAAACGAAAATTTAACATCTCATTCGCTTATAATAATTTCTTAGCTTTGTGGTTTGTTTTAAAAAGAACTCATTTCGCTATATGAAAGGTCTTCATCGCCTGACAGGTTGGTTGGTTTTTGCCATCGCAACGCTCGTCTATCTCTATTCCGCTGAACGTACCGGAAGCTTGTGGGATTGTGGGGAATTTATTCTTGGAGCTTACAAGCTACAAGTTGTCCACCCCCCTGGTGCTCCGCTCTTCGTTTTAGTCGGCCGTCTTTTCACTTGGGTCGCTGAACTCTTTAGTGATAATCCTGCGGATATTGCTTTCGCTGTCAACATTATGTCCGGGCTCTGTACGGCCTTTGCAGCAGCATTTATTGCTTGGGTAACCATCATGGTAGGACGCCTTTCATTGGTTGGCCGTGACGGCGAAACCAACAGTGGCCAAGACCTCGCTTTAGCAGGCGGCGGACTAGCTGCCGGATTAGCTACGGCATTCGCTACTTCTATATGGTTCTCTGCGGTAGAGGGCGAGGTATACGCCATGTCTACCATGTTCACTGCTATGACGCTTTGGTCTACCGTCAAGTGGTATTCACTGCCTGATGAACCTGAGACTGATCGTTGGCTCATCTTTACCGTTTACGCTGCAGGACTCTCAATCGGCGTTCACTTGCTGAGTATGCTGACCTTCCCTGCACTCGCTCTTTTCTATTATTTCAAGAAATACAAAAAACACACCTTCCTGGGTATGGCCCTAGCCGCTGGTGGTGGTGTTGCTGCGATTGTTGTTATTCAAAAACTAATCATCGTAGGTATCCCTACCTTGTGGACTTGGATGGAACTGGCCATGGTTAATGGTTTGGGCCTTCCGCCTCATAGTGGCATTATCCCTACCATACTGATTACGCTTGGTGTTATTACAGTGGGTTTATGGTTTGCACATCAAAACAAAAATGCCTTGTTGCAGCAGGTTTTTGTCGCCATGACCTTGGTTGTTATCGGTTTTTCTACCATTGGTGTCGTTGTTATTCGTGCCAATGCTGCTCCTCCGGTTAACATGAACAACCCAAGCGATGCTATGCGCCTACTTCCTTACCTCAACCGCGAACAATACGGTGAGCGCCCCTTGCTACGCGGTCCAGATTTTGACGCCAGTGTACAAAGCACCGATGTTGAAGATCGCTACGGCCTGGTAGGTGATGAGTACAAAATCACCGATTATAAAATTAGTGTCAATTACGCCAATCGCGACAAGCACCTCTTCCCTCGCATGACGGATGGCACCCTCGGGCGCCCTCGTTTGTACAAGCAATGGATGGGCCTCGACCCTGACAAAGCGCTGCCTAAAGGGCGGCCAAGCATGGGGGATAATATCGCCTTCTTCGTTCGCTACCAAGTAGGCTGGATGTACTGGCGTTATTTCATGTGGAACTTCTCTGGTCGCCAAAATGGCCAACAAGGTTTCTACGACTGGGACGAAAGTGCTGGTAACTGGATCACCGGCATCAACTTCCTTGATGAAGCCCGCCTCGGTGATCAATCAGCACTTCCTGAACGAATGGCCAATGATCCTTCGCGGAACGTTTATTATATGCTGCCTTTCTTGTTTGGTTTGCTCGGCATGTTCTGGCATTCTTCCAAACGCCCCAATGATTTCATTGGCTTATTGGCATTGTTTATCATCACAGGTATTGGTATTATTGTTTACTCCAACCAGCCTCCGAATGAACCTCGTGAACGAGACTATGTACTGGCAGGCTCGATATTTACCTTCTGCATCTGGATAGGACTTGCCGTGCCAGCCTTGTATCAAATGCTATCGGAACGTTTGGGCACCAGCAAAACGGTAAGTGCTGTAGGTGCAGGTTTATTGGTTTTGATCGCTCCACTATTGATGGGCTTCCAAAATTTTGACGACCACAGCCGTGCGGAGCACTCTGGTGCGCGTGATTACGCCAGCAACTTCCTCAATTCTGTAGAAAAAGATGCCATCATCTTCACCTACGGTGATAACGACACCTACCCATTGTGGTACGCACAAGAGGTAGAAGGCATTCGTACCGATGTTCGGGTTGTCAACCTCAGTTTGATTGCTGTAGATTGGTACATCAACTTACTCAATCGTAAGGTCAACGATTCGCCTCCCGTTAAGATGAGCATCCCTAGTGAGCAAATACGAGGAAAATTACGGAACCAGGTGTTTTATTACAATCAATCTGGTCAGGATCGTCCGATGCGCTTACAGGACTTTGTAAAATTCATTGGAGAAGATAATCCGCTCCAAAGTGGTAGTGGTCGCGTGATAGAAGCGCATTATCCTACCCAGAATGTACTATTGCCTGTTGACAAGCAAGCAGTATTGAGCAGTGGCCTTGTAAGCATCGCAGATACCGCCAATATTGTAAACGCGATTCCAGTACGGGTGAGTGATTCCCAGCTCCTGAAAGACGAGATTGCTATTCTTGACATCCTTGCTTCTAACCTTTGGGAACGCCCCATCTATTTTGCAGTTACTGCACGGATGGAAAAACTCTTCGGTATGCAGGACTACATGCAACTTGAAGGCTTGGCACTACGCATTGTCCCTATCAAATCACGTAGCGAAAATAACATCTACGGCTTACTTGGTAGTGGTCGTGTAAACACGGAAGCTTTGTACGAAAATGTTACCACCAAATGGAAATGGGGCAACTTCGACAAGGAGGATACTTACATCAACCACAGCTACGGCCCCAGTGTGCAGAGTATGCAATTCGCTATGCAACGCGGTGCTCAAGCCTTACTAAACGAAGGTAAGACCGAGAAAGCTGTCAGCTTGGTAGACCAATATTTCGATGCTTTCCCGAACATGAACTTCGAATACGGCATTCATTCTGCTTACATGATCGGTATCTACTCCCAAGCTGGAGCCTACGACAAAGCCAAGCCAAAAATGAAAATTTTGGCCCGCAACATCGAAGACCGTATCGATTACTACATGACCTTGCCGGATGACATTCTCCAACTCAGCTATGGTACTGACTTCCAGGCAGCTCTTGCTGTAGCAGAACGCTTGGTAGCTTACGCTCAACGGGGCGGTGACACCGAATTCCAGAATGAACTGATGGCGGTATTTGGCGATTTTGTTCGTCAGCCGGGTCCACCATCAGGAGGGCCAGGTGAGCTTCCCGGTGAATAACCCTCACTCTTGAGTTCGAAAGAACTTGATACGCTTAACTAAAGAAGAGAGAAGTTGGAATCGTCCAGCTTCTCTCTTTTTCTTTATTTCAAACTCACCATTCCGATTTCAAAACAACGCCCGTTCCCGGTAAATCTGCATAATGCAACTTCGCCTGATCATCGATAACTACTCCTTTAGCAGGATCTTTCGCCAGCAATAGCGCGCCATCCATGTCTACATAATCAAGGAGGGGCGCTATATGGGCAATGGCCGAGATACCCACAGAACTTTCCGTCATACAGCCCATCATTACTTTCAGCCCCAACGTTCGCGCTTCTTTAATCATGCGGCGAGCGGGCGTGAGCCCTCCACATTTTACCAGTTTGATATTAATGCCGTCAAAATGATTGGCACAGCGGGCAACATCAGCTTCCACATGGCAACTTTCATCAGCGATGATGGGAAGTACACTTTCTGCCAGGGCTTTGCGATGATCCGCCCAGGCATCTGCCTTTTGGGGTTGTTCGATGAATTCTACGCCCAGTTGTTTCAATTCATGGGCATATTCGATGGTTTGTTGGGCAGTCCAGCCGGTATTTGCGTCTACGCGAAAAATAGCGTCCGTATACAAGCGGAGGGTTCGCATGATTTCAAGGTCATGATCGGTGCCTAATTTTACTTTGTAAAGCGGCCATGGCTTTTCTTGTAGTTTGGCTACCATTTCAGGCAACGGAGCCATACCAATCGTAAAACTGGTCGTTGGTGCTTCGGCTGGGTCTAAGCCCCACATCTCATAGAGCGGCTTACCGTGTCGGCGTGCCCACAGGTCATTAGCCGCCATATCCAAAGCACAACGCACAAAAGAATCATTAGGCAAGCGTTGTTCCAATTCCATATAAAAACTTTCCGGCTCCGTGAAGGCATAAGTCTCTAACCAGGGGCGTACTCGCTCTACTGCGGCCAGCATCCCAGCCATACTTACGCCATAATAAGTAGTCACTGTGGCCTCGCCATACCCCTCGAAGCCCTCTTCGTCACGCAAACGAATAACCATCGTAGGTTGTACGGTCCGTGACTCGTGACTAATGGTGAAAGTGTGCTGCAAAGGGAGGTCAAACCGGAAGATTTTGATTTCCATATCGGGTGTATTTTATTTCTTTCAAGAAAGGTAAAAGAATCTTTAAGGTTTAACGATTAGTTGTCTTCCCAATTTTAGATACCAGTAATGATTATCTTGAGCTAAGATAATTCACACTTAACAAACATGACATCAAGAAGAAAATGGTTAGCCAATAGCCTTGCAACGGTAGTGGGTACGGCACTCTTAGCTCCCGCAGATTTGTTGGCTTTAGCGGAAGCGGAAATAAACCTGGCCAATCAGTTGGGGACAAAGGAAGATAATGAAGCTTATTGGGAATTGGTGAAAAGCCAGTTTGTATTAGAGAAAGGTTTACGCTATTTCAACAATGGCTCATTGGGCACTTGCCCCGAATATGTTTTCCAGGCCACAGAACACTTCCGCCGTACACTAGACGGGTTCCCTTCCAGATACATGTGGGGAGCTTGGGATGACCAGAAAGAGGCCGTCCGTGAAAAGGCTGCTGAGATGTTTGGTGTTTCAACCGAAACCATTGCCCTCATACACAATACAACAGAAGGCATGAACCTTATTGCCTCCAGCCTGAAACTAGCACCCGGAGAAGAAATTCTGCTTAGCAACCACGAACACAGCAGCGCCCGAATTCCCTGGAAGTATTGGCAAGAAGAGAAAGGCGTTGTGCTAAAAACCGTGGATTTGCCTCTCTTACCAGAAAGCAAGGAAGAGATTGTAGCTCGATTCCAGGAGGCCATTACCCCCAAGACGCGGGTGATTTCTCTCGTCCATGTGACCAACACCAATGGAATGCGCCTACCCGTAAAGGAAATCTCCGAAATGGCCCACGAACATGGAATTTTAGTAGCCGTTGATGGAGCTCAATCAATGGGCATGTTTCAAATTAACTTAACAGAGTTAGGTTGTGACTTTTTCACTTCCAGCAGCCACAAATGGCTGTTCTCTCCCAAAGGCATGGGCATCTTTTACGCTACCGAAGCCGCGCAAAAGCTCCTCAAACCATTGATCGTTTGTCGTGGTTATGATGACCCGAGTATCCGCCGTTTCGAAAATTACAATACACGTAATTTACCGGAACTATTAGGCTTAGGAGCTGCCCTCGATTTTCGCAACCTGATCGGCCAAGAAAAAATTGAACGCCGCATCTACACCTTGAAAACCTATCTAAGGGAACAGCTAGCCGATGTGGATTGGTTTATTTTCAAAACGCCAGCTTCTAATGACCTTTCCGCAGGCATTCAGACGGTTGAATTAGTAGGAAGAGAGGCCGACGAAGCAAATCAAGACCTGACCGATAGCTACCAAATCGATTGCCGTCACATGATGTCGCACTCCCTCAACGGCTTGAGAATTTCACTAGCTATCTTCAATACCAAGGCCGATGTTGATTACCTCGTTGCAGCATTGAAGACCGTTCAAGCAGGATGATCTATAGCCGTTTGGTTGGCTATGATACAGCAAAAAGAGCGCAACCCACTACTGGGCTGCGCTCAAAAATATAGGTTTAAGACATTCTGCTCATAGTGTTTAATGAAACACCACAAATTCCCGCACCATGGGTTCCGCACTCTGCGTTTCGAGGCGCAAGACATAGGTACCTTCTGGATAAACCCGGGTATCAAGCAGCACCCCTTCCATCGGCCATTGCTTGTAAATCTCTTGGTAAATCACCTGCCCCAAGAGGCTGTATACGCTCACCTTGACCTGCGTTTCCGCAAACCTTGCCGCTTTAACCTTAATCTGGTCAGTAGCAGGATTGGGGTAGACACTCACCTCGCCTAGGCCGTTTCCACCACTACTCACAAGGCCTTCTTCACCAGAGAAATCACAAACAATCGTTACTGAAGCGACCAGCTCACAACCATTCGCGTCCGTGATTATCACGGTAAACGTTTGGGTGATGAAGCCCATAGTAAACAGTATCCCACGCCGCGTCGGATCTGTCGTGATGTAGCCGTCTTCCAGCGGCGAGGTCAGTTGCCAGTCGTAGCTATAAGGCGGTGTTCCACCATTGACCGTCACGCCCAGACGGTTATTCTGACTATTACATTCAATCATGTTGCCGTAGCTAAAGGACGCGGTCAGGTCGTTGTTGGCGACCAAAATCTCCTGCGTTGCTTCGCTGGTATTACCACAATCGTCAGTGGCAGTCCAGGTGCGGGTAATCAATACTCCACTTGGGGTACTCGTCTGTGTTTCGGTGAAGATCACGTCCACCTCTTCGTCGAAGTCATCGCTAGCTTGTACGTTTGCTACCTCGGGTACATCGGCACAGAAGACGGTGACATCCGCTGGTACATTGAAAAAGTCCGGTGCGTTTCCATCGATGTAGAAGACGGTAAGACTAACCTTGGCTGAGTTTCCACAAGGATCAGTTGCGATCCACTTGTAATCATACTGTGCCAGGAAACCATCCGCTGCGCAATCTTCAGAAATGGTGACTTCTACATTGACCATGCCTACAATATTCGAGGTACAATTATCGGTTACACTCACTGCGCCTGCGGTGAAAATCAATGGATCATTAGGGTCACCAAAACCGTCGCCTACGGAAAGGAACAACTCGTCGCCGCTTTGCAGCCCCACCAATAAGGGGTGACTAAAGCTAATCATCGGTGTATTGTTATCCATAAAGAAGACCTGCTGCGTAGCCGTTGAGGTATTACCACAAACATCGGTAGCCGTCCAAGTACGGGTAAGCACCTGCCCACAATCGGGCTCGTTGCTCATCATTTCGCTGAGGGTCACTTCGGCAGACATGCCGGAGCATTCGTCAAAAGCTGTCACGTTCGCGGTCAGCGTTGTGTTGTTGCAAGCATCAGCAGGAACGCCGCTGAATACCGGGCCACTAAGGTCAATCACATTGATAACCTGGGTAAACATGGTCGTATTACCACACACGTCACTCACTGTCCAGACCCTTTCAATCACTTGCGGATTATTGGCACAGCCCCCCATGATAGGCGCACTGTCTACGTAAGTCGTAATATCAATATCACCACAGGCATCTTCGGCAATCAGGGTAGGAATATCCTCGCCACAGTTTACGGTAATGGTAGCCGGTCCCGTAACCACAGGAGGTGTAGTATCCACAAAGTCGATCATCAGGCCGAGGTTGGCGGTATTGCCACAAGCATCAATCGCCGTTACGTTCACGCGATAGCGAGCCACGTAGCCATCTTCCCGACAGTTGCCTTCGTCCATTAAATTAAGCTCGATGCTAAAAGTTGTGGCGCTACACCCATCTTCGACACGAATAGCAGCTTCCAGGTCAGCCACCGATAACTCAACGGGCTGATTGCAATCAATCGGTAGTTCTAGTTGATCGCCATCGGCAACCAAACCAATTCCCGGATAGTCAATCGTAATGACTGGGATGCTCGAATCACTCAAGGTAATACGCTGGGTAGCCGTGGCAGTGTTGCCACACAAATCCATTGCTGTCCAGGTGCGCTCTACGTATTGGCTACCTTCACAGTCAATCGGGGCGGACTGAGCGAAAGTGAGCGTTGCAAATTCGCAATCGTCTATCGCCTGCACCTCCGCTACTGGAGGCAGGTTGTCCAAACTGGCACAGGCATCCTCGGGTAGTCCTTGGAAAGTCGGTGCCGTTTCGTCGACGAGATACCAATTAATCGTCGCTACGCTTTCGTTGCCACAATCATCTTTACTCGTCCAGGTACTTACCAGATGACCGGAATAGCCCACTTCTTGACAATCGAAAGTACCAAAGTCTACCAGCTCGTAATCAACCTCTGCGATACCACTGCAATCATCTAAAGCAAAAGCGGCGCTAGCGATCAGTTGTGAGATATTGCCGTATTCGGAACACTCAATAAATACATCCTGTCCAGGATCATACTGATTAATGTAACCGTCAGAGAAGCTGATCACAGGAGGTGTTGTGTCCTCCAATGTAATAACTTGTACCTCGGTGTTCACATTACCACAACCGTCAGTGGCCGTCCAGGTACGCGTCAGCGTGTAGCTATTGAGACAATCACCATCAGTACGTACTTCCGTGAAATCGTATACCACATCAGAGCAAGCATCAAACGCTTGGAGATTAGGCATCCCGATTTCCTCGCCACACTCTACGGTGTAATTTTCAGGTGAGAAGTTGAATACAGGGGCCGTCGTATCTACTATCTCAGTAAAGAGGGTGTAAGTAATTTCGTTACCACAAGCATCCTGCACCGTAAAGACTTGCTGCCAACGCGTGAGCAAATTATTATCACAAGGCCCGTCGTACAACTGCGTCAATACTACCGTGAGGGTAGAAAAGTCAACCGCTGAACAGGCATCCGTAATGGTCAGATCGGCAGCTTCAATCAGCGGATCCCAATTCGGATCAGCCACATTACATTCCACTACATAAGTGCCTCCATCGGGAATCCCGTTGAAACTGACGGCAGGTCCTTTGGTATCAAACACGGTATAAGTATAAATGAACGGTTCCGAAAAGTTGCCACAGCCATCATCAGCGATGAACGTCACACTGATCGTGCGACTACAGCTACTGTTGTCCGTTACGGTTATATCGTCTACCGTAAGGATAAGCGCACCGGCTACCTGACAGTTATCAAACACGCAGCCCGCGAGGTTGTCTACCGCAATGCCGCCCACCGTAAAGATGTCGTTCACCGTGATTTCGTCGCCTTCGTTGAGCGAAATGGTTACTTCCGCAGGACACAGATTCGTATCCTCTAAGCTAACCGTCAGGTCAACCATACAATTTTCATTGAACACCGGAGCGGTATCATCGAGGAACGTGTAGTTGAGTACAAATGGTGCAGAGTTATTGCCACAAAGGTCCGTCGCGATGAACGTCACGGCGATATTGCGACCACAAGTGCCGTCGTCAGTTATGGTGATGTCGTCTACAGTGATCACTTGATCTTCCTCCTCGCTACAAATGTCGCTGATACAACCGGATAGGGAAGGAACCTCGTCACCGCCCACCGTCCAGGTGTCGTCAAAAGCAAGGATGTCACCTTCTGTCAGCGAAATGGTGGCTGCGGCGGGACACAGGTCGCCGCCTTCTGTCGTAAAGGTCAGGTCTACCTGGCAAGCCTGGTCAAAAACCGGTGGCGTGGTATCCACGACCGTGATGATCTGTACACAAGTAGTAGGGTTACCACACTCGTCGGTGGCCGTCCAGGTGCGCGTGATGGTTTCGGTGTTGCCACAACCAGGGACAGAACTGTCGCT
>NZ_KB903571.1 GCF_000379805.1 Lewinella cohaerens DSM 23179
TAGAGGTTAACTGGTTCGTTACCAGCTTATGTTCCTTGAGAACTGTTTTATCCGCTGTTGTGGATTTCATTGTTAGGCAATGAGAGTGGGTTCTAGCCGACCTGAAGCAATAAGAAAGAACGTTAGGTTTTCAAAAAGTTCATTGACAAGGAGGGATAAAGTAACATCAAATATTATTTATAGTATTTGATTGTAGTAGACTAAGCATATGTTGTTGATTTTGTTCTTCGGAATAGAATTGATGTACATAAGCTCCGTTTAAAGCGTTTGAGATAAAGAATTGACTAATTGTTTTAACAATTTGTCTTACATATAATAACTCATTTGCATTCCATCTTTAAGTTGGAATTACCTGATTATTAATCAGGGTGCACTATTTGAGTTCTAAGATTAATTTTCCTTGTGGAAATTAAGACTAGGAAGCGAATAAGGGCGCACGGGGGATGCCTAGGCTCTCAGAGACGACGAAGGACGTGGTAAGCTGCGAAAAGCTACGGGGAGGTGCAAACGACCTATAATCCGTAGATGTCCGAATGGGGAAACCCGGCAGGTTGAAGACCTGTCGTCGAAAGACGGAAACCCGATGAACTGAAACATCTAAGTAGTCGGAGGAATAGAAAACAATAGTGATTCCGCAAGTAGTGGCGAGCGAACGCGGATTAGCCCAAACCATCATGATACGTCGTGGTGGGGTTGTAGGACTTGCATAAAGCTTGTTCACAGAAGTGGAAATGCTCTGGAAAGGCATACCATAGAAAGTGAAAGTCTTGTACACGTAAAGTGAACAAGTGGGCGAGTATCCTGAGTAAGGCGGGACCGGAGAAATCCTGTCTGAATCTAGCGGCACCATCCGCTAAGGCTAAATACTCCTGAGAGACCGATAGTGAACCAGTACCGTGAGGGAAAGGTGAAAAGAACCCCCAGAAGGGGAGTGAAAAGACCCTGAAACCGTGCGCTTACAAGCGGTCGGAGTCCCGATTTATCGGGATGACGGCGTGCCTTTTGCATAATGAGCCTACGAGTTACACCTTACTAGCGAGTTTAAGGCCTTCAGGGCTGTAGGCGAAGCGAAAGCGAGTCTGAATAGGGCGTAAGCTAGTAGGGGTAGACGCGAAACCTGGTGATCTACCCATGGGCAGGTTGAAGGTTGGATAGTCTCCAACTGGAGGACCGAACCGGTACATGTTGAAAAATGTTCGGATGACCTGTGGGTAGGGGTGAAAGGCCAATCAAACCAGGAGATAGCTCGTACTCCCCGAAATGCATTTAGGTGCAGCGTCAGATAGAGTGTCATGGAGGTAGAGCTACCGATAGGGCTAGGGGGCTTCACCGCCTACCAACCCCTGACGAACTCCGAATGCCATGACATTGCACTGGCAGTGAGGCAGTGGGTGCTAAGGTCCATTGCCAAGAGGGAAACAACCCAGACCATCAGCTAAGGTCCCCAAGTGTTTACTAAGTTGCATGAACGATGTGAGGATGCTAAGACAGCTAGGATGTTGGCTTGGAAGCAGCCATTCATTTAAAGAGTGCGTAACAGCTCACTAGTCGAGCGTTCTTGCGCGGAAAATACTCGGGCATTAAGTAAACCACCGAAGCTATGGAATCCGTAAGGATTGGTAGGGGAGCATTGTAGTTGGGCAGAAGCTGTGCTGTGAGGCATGGTGGACTGGCTACAAAAGCAAATGTAGGCATGAGTAACGATAAACAAGGTGAGAAACCTTGTCGCCGTAAGACTAAGGGTTCCTCGTTCGATGCTAATCAGAACAGGGTTAGTCGGGACCTAAGGTGTAGCCGCAAGGCGAAGCCGATGGCAAACGGGTTAATATTCCCGTACCTGCTCACAATGAAAGTGACGGAGGCGTGTAGATGGTGCGTACTGACGGAATAGTACGTTGAACCACATGAAAGTGTGGGATAGTACAGGGAGGGCTCCGGTCCGAACTGATAATCCATTGAAGCGACTTCCAAGAAACAGCGAGTGAAGCAGCCCGTACCGTAAACCGACACAGGTAGTCGAGGAGAGTATCCTCAGGCGCTCGAGTGATTCATGGCTAAGGAACTAGGCAAATTAGACGCGTAACTTCGGGAGAAGCGTCCCCACTCTAGTAGTGGGCGCAGTGAAAAGGCCCAGGCGACTGTTTAGCAAAAACACAGGACTCTGCGAAATCGAAAGATGAAGTATAGGGTCTGACACCTGCCCGGTGCTGGAAGGTTAAGGAAGGTAGTTAGGGGTAACCCAAAGCTATTGACTGAAGCCCCAGTAAACGGCGGCCGTAACTATAACGGTCCTAAGGTAGCGAAATTCCTTGTCGGGTAAGTTCCGACCTGCACGAATGGTGTAACGATCTGGGCACTGTCTCAGCCATGAGCTCGGTGAAATTGAAGTATCGGTGAAGATGCCGATTACCCGCAACGGGACGAAAAGACCCCGTGAACCTTTACTACAGCTTCACATTGTGTTAGGCTATAAGATGTGTAGGATAGGTGGGAGACTACGAAGCGGCAGCGCCAGTTGTTGTGGAGTCGTCCTTGAAATACCACCCTTCTTATAGTTTGATACTAACTCCAGCAACAACTGGAGGACATTGTGTGGTGGGTAGTTTGACTGGGGTGGTCGCCTCCTAAAGAGTAACGGAGGCTCGCAAAGGTACCCTCAGCATGGTTGGTAATCATGCGAAGAGCGTATGAGTATAAGGGTGCTTGACTGGGAGAGAGACATCTCGATCAGGTGCGAAAGCAGGCTTAAGTGATCCGGTAGTTCCGCATGGAAGGGCTATCGCTCAAAGGATAAAAGGTACTCCGGGGATAACAGGCTGATCTCCCCCAAGAGCTCACATCGACGGGGAGGTTTGGCACCTCGATGTCGGCTCGTCACATCCTGGGGCTGGAGAAGGTCCCAAGGGTTGGGCTGTTCGCCCATTAAAGTGGCACGCGAGCTGGGTTCAGAACGTCGCAAGACAGTTCGGTCTCTATCTGTTGTGGGCGTAGGAATATTGAAGAGATCTGTCTCCAGTACGAGAGGACCGGGATGGACGAACCTCTAGTGTACCTGTTGTGGCGCCAGCTGCATTGCAGGGTAGCTATGTTCGGAATGGATAAGCGCTGAAAGCATCTAAGCACGAAGCCAACTCTAAGATGAGTATTCCATGAGGGTCGTAGAAGATGACTACGTTGATAGGCTATAGGTGGAAGTGCAGTAATGTATGGAGCCAAGTAGTACTAATTACCCGAAAGCTTCCTTTTTAAAATATAACTTTACTTAACGCTTTGCGGTAGTAAGCGAAGTGTACTACAACTTTATCCCTTTTCTTGTCTGTGTTTATCATTGATAAACCAATAGAAATAACGCAGTTTACGAACTGTAAAGATTAATTGGTGGCTATAGCAAGGAGGTTCACCTCTTCCCATTCCGAACAGAGAAGTTAAGCTCTTTAGCGCCGATGGTACTGCCTTTAGGTGGGAGAGTAGGTCGCTGCCAATTTTTATGAAGGGTCATTCGCATATCGCGAGTGGCCCTTCTCCTGTTTTACTTACCTCCATTACATTACACATTACACATTACACATTACACAAGCCTGCCTCAGCACTGAAATGTTGGGGCTTCGATGTTTACCTCCCTCCTATTAAGATTACTCTACTGTCCTATTTGCATTGCCTTAATATTCATTAACAGTCTATTGGGGGAATCCTAATGCTGAAGCGTACATATTTGTAGTATTAATCACCCTACAAATTATGACGATTATGAGAATTATTCTATTGATAGGAACCTTGTCTTTTTTTAGTTTAACGGAGTCATTCGGACAAAATGAAGAGAATCAATATTTAACAAGCAAAGGAGACCTTCACCTTTTGGGAACAATTTCGAGGAGTCAACTTAACGAGGAACCTTTCTCTAAGTGGTACAATACAGTGTACGAAAGCTATTCCATTGATGAAGAAAGAGTAGAGAAGGTGAATGAGTATTATGATGAGGGTGTTAGTGTAAAAATATACCTGGGAACCTGGTGTGGTGATAGTAAGCGAGAAGTGACCCGCTTTTTGAAGATTGTTGATCATTCTATTATGAACATGAGCAACGTAGAACTGATAGGTTTAGATAACCGGTCGGGGAAAATGAAACAAGGCCCTAATAGAGAAGAAGATGGCCTGAATATTCACCGTGTACCGACCTTTTTGTTTTACAAAAATGGAGAAGAAGTTGGACGGATCGTAGAAGGCCCCGTTTCTTCTTTAGAAACGGATATTGCTCAGATTTTTGCTGGCTTGTCGCCTCGGCCTGATTATTACCTTGCGAATTATTTACTCACTCAATTTGGGGAGGAAAGCCTGGATGCAGTAGATACATTGATTACGAAGAATGCGTCTTATTTAAAGCATTATTCAAAAAATGAAGGGGAACTAAATACGCTGGGCTATGTGCTAATGGACGCAGGTAAATATGATCAAGCTATTCTAGCCTTCAGGTTGAACACACTCCTCTACCCGGAATCTGGAAATACTTTTGATTCTTTAGGAGAGGCATATCTTAGAGTAGGCGACAGTGCACTAGCAACTACGAATTATCTAAAATCACTACAACTAGATGCTGCAAATGAAAATGCAACCAAGGTGCTTCTAGCAATGTTGGCGGATAAGGAGAGCAGGTAAGAGAAACGTATAATTGGCCTATTTCTTCAATAGGCATAAAAGGCCATTGGATCACTGATCTAATGGCCTTTTTTAGAGAAGCCCCTCCCCATTTTCATATTTTATAACCTGATAAAGTTGGAATCTGCTTATTATCGTTAATATAACATAGAAATAGACCACGTGGATTGTCGATTTATTATCTTGGTTTAATTTTTAAACCTAAATAAATTCTTTTATGAAACGCCTCTTTTTTCTTTCTTTTTTTGCGATAGCTTTAATAATATCTTCCTGTGGAGATGATGAACCAGGTTTCACCGAAGATAACCTTGCCGGGACCTGGGCACTGGTTTCTTCTGATGGGACTTCTACCACTGTTACCACTACGGGAGGAAGTTCGTCAACAATAAATACTGATATTGCCATTCTTTCGTCTGATTTTCAATTAACCTTTGCGCAGAATCCTAATACAATAAACAGCCAGATTGGCGAATTCACCATTGAAACAACACAAACGATTGATGGCGGTAGTGCAAGTAGCTCAACAGAAGTAATGACGCAATTTGCAGATAATGATACAAGCTGGGAGATCATCGGTGATGTTCTCAATTTAGATTATGCGAATGGTGATCAAGAGTCCTATATTATTATAGAACTTAATAACTCCTCGTTGAAATTAAAACAGGAAACATCGGTTGATGTAAACTTTGGTGGGACTTTGATTGAAACAGAAAGTGAAACGTTATCCGTTTTCGAAAGGCAATAACGCCAGTGTAGATAATTACTAAAGGCCATCCGCTTTTAACGGATGGCCTTTAGTCGTTTAAGGTGAGGCTTTTATGTTCCTGATTCTATTTTCTCTGGTAATGCGGCACCTTCTATGGGAAGAACAGGAGGACTTGCTATTTTACGAAAAATAGCATTATAAGCCGCAGCTTGTATCTTGGGACGGTAGTTTTCACGGCCAAGTTTATTGTTTCGCATAGACGGGTAGGTGCGGTTAGATAAGAATACAAATACCAATTCTTCGGTAGGGTCTGCCCATACACAGGTTCCTGTAAAGCCTAGGTGGCCAAAAGTGCGACGACTAGCTTGTTGCGCTATGTTTTGGCTCCGGTTGGGGTTGAGTTGCTTCATGTCAAAGCCTATACCTCGACGAGTTTCGTCTCCAAAGCGAGTAGTGAATTCCCTGACAATATCTGGCTTCAAAAACACATGGTTACCATAAATGCCTCTTTGGAGTAGCATTTGCCATAAAACGGCTAGGTCGTGGGCGTTGCCAAAGAGCCCGGCATGACCACTTACACCACCTAGCATTGCTGCTCCCATATCATGAACATAGCCGTGAACAGTTTGCTTACGCCAATAATTATCCATCTCGGTAGGAGGGATACGATTAAGCGAAAAACGCTTGCGAGGCTGAAAGTCAATGTTAAATAGGCCGAGCGGTTCATAAAAACGCTGTCGGACGTAATCATTTAGTCCTTGTTGGCTCAGTTTTTCTACCAGGCGAGCAAGGTAGTAAAAGCCGAGATCGCTATAACGGTAATTATTATTACTACGAAGATCAGATTGATAGATACTGTACCAAATAGAGTCAATGTAGTTTTCACGAAGGAAGATATTATCACTTACTTGTACATTGTAATCCCCACCGGGTGTAGAACGATAAAGTTCTCCGGACCTTCTTCCTCTATTATCAAGGGTGCCTGTGTAAAAGGGAATCCACGGTTTCAGGGCTGCTCGATGAGCCAGTATTTCACGAATGACTAATTGGTCTTTATTACTGCCTTTCAGTTCTGGTAAATAATGCCCCAAGGTCTGATCAAGGTCAAGTTGCCCAGTTTGTACCAGGTCCATGATGGCAATCGTTGTTGCTGCTACTTTGGTAACCGAAGCAAGGTCGTAGATGTCATCTTTGCTCACCTCCCTTTGGCGTGCGTAAGTGTGGTGGCCAAAAGCTTCATGGAATACCACTTTTCCATGGCGTGCGACTAAAACTACACAACCAGGAGTAGCTCGGCTATCAATAGCATCTTGTGCCAATGCTCGTACATACCTTTGGAGACTATCAGTATTGATACCTACGCTCTCAGGAACGCCGTATCCAAGCCGAAACAGTTTGCTGGTGCTCAGTCCCGCATTGTAATGACTTTTTGGAGAAGCCGTAATGGGCAGGCGTCCGTTGAATCCAATAGCTCCAAAAATAGCCTGAGCTGTTTTGTCCTGGGTTACATCATCTTCGTTATAGGCTTCTACAACAACACCTTGTTCGTCAAAAAACTTCAGGCTATATGGGTTTCCAAAAATAACGAGTACGACGTCATTTTGCTGGTGGAGTCTTTGTAAAAAACGTAAGGTCGAAGATTTTATTCCAAAATTACTACTCGCAGAACGGCCCATGTTATGCATGCTGACAATGACTAGCTCTTCTTCGGCGAGGCGATTAAGTAACTTAGTGGCCTCTTCTTCTGAAACATCGCTATCTGTATGTAGTAAATCAACGGGCGCGTAATCCAGCAACCGTTTTTGGAAAACGGTTTGTTTACTGCTGCCAATTGCCAGTGCTGCACGATGTTTTCGAGCAATCTCTTTGATAGGGAGTAGGCCTCCATCGTTACGAACGAGTGTCAGCGCATTCTCTACTAATTGTTCTTTTAGCATTAATGCATCAGCGCTGTTAAGGTCTGCCAAGGCATTTTCTTCGGGGATGGAGCTGAAAGTATGTAGGCCCATTCTGTATTTAGCCCGTAATACACGTTTAACCTTCCGTTCAAATTCTCTTTCACTGAATTGACCGTCCTCTATATACTGCTTGATTTTTAATTCTGCATTGGCTAAGCTCTCAGGAAGGAGCAGGATATCATTGCCGGCCATCAAGGAGGCGGCTTCTACTTCGCCGTCACCAAAATGTTTGGTAACACCTTTCATTTCCAGTCCATCTGTGAAGGTAAGACCATGAAAACCCAATTGGTCACGTAAGACACCGTTTACTGTTGCGGCGGAGAGGGACGTAGGGTAGTTTTCTCTAGGCTCCAAGGCTGGCACTTGAAGATGCGCCACCATGACGCTACCCACTCCATGGTCGATCAATGACCGAAATGGGTAAAGTTCAATGCTGTCCAGGCGCTGGCGGGAATGGGGGATAATAGGTAGGTCAAAATGAGAGTCTACATCGGTATCTCCATGGCCAGGAAAATGTTTGGCGCAAGCCACAATATCATTGTCTTGCATACCACGCATATAGTTTACGCCTTTAATGGCGACATTGAGCCGGTCTTCTCCAAATGAGCGAGTGCCGATAACAGGGTTGTTAGCATTGTTGTTAACATCTACAACGGGTGCAAAATTTACGTGTACCCCTACCCTATGCATTTGCCGGGCAATTTCACTTCCTAGTTCGTATATTAATCCGTTATTACGAATAGCGCCCAACATCAATTGACGCGGGAAATCCTGTACACTTTTCATCCGCATATTCAGGCCCCACTCAGCATCCATGGCTACCATAATAGGGAGATTGGCTTTCGCTTGGTAACGGTTGATAAGGCGTATTTGTGCCTCAGGAGTACCCTGGAAAAAACAAAGTCCTCCAACGTGGTAGTCACGAATGAGTCGTTCTACCGCAGCTTCGTGATTAGAACCGAGGTTGGAATGTGCTCGAATCATGAACAATTGCCCGAGGCGTTGCTCAAAATTCATACTCCGAAAAACGGAATCAACCCAGATGGCTTCTTGGGCATTGGATTGGTCAAGATTAGCATGGTACTGAGCGGATAAAGGCTCGTTTGCTAGCAAAAGTATACCCGCGAGGGCGAGCGTACGAAAGAGAATACGCATGTTCATAACTGGGGGTTGAAATTAGTTTCCGGCACGCACTTTAGTTTCAATGTCAGGGTCTATTTGTCGAGCTCGTTGTAGGGCTTGGTTGGCGGCTTCGGGTTGTTGATTGTTCATGTAGGCCGAGCCCAGGTCATACCAGGCACGGGCATTATTGGGTTGGAGCTGGGTGTTTTTGGTAAACAACTCTATTGTTCGAGGAGTATTACCGGCAATGCCGTTGGCAACTCCTAAAAGTCTGATGGTCTCATAATCCTCGGGCATGGCTTGATAGGCTTGATCGAGGTATTGAATAGCTGTCTTTACGTCGCCTTTTTGCTCTCCGTAAAAACGGCCCGCATCTCGGTAAGTGATTATGAGGTTGTCAAATGCCTGATCGTAGCCAGGGTCAATTTGGCGAGCTTGCTGATAAGCTTGAATTGATGCGTCGTACTGCTTAAGGTAATTAAGAATGTTGCCTTTGATGAAGTAAGCCTGTTTGTAAGTAGGGTGAATACGAATAGCTTCGTCAATATGACCTAGTGCTTCCTGTAACATCGACTGCCGAGCAGGTTGTTGTTCGGGGGGTAAGTTTGCCCATTGTACCGATAATTCTCCTGCCATTGCATTTCGCAGTTTGGCGCTATTTGGTGAAGCGTGAATATCGGTAGTAAAGAGGGTGTAATTATTTTCCCAAGCGGGATTGCGTAATACCGTTAGTGCCATTAAAACCACACCAAAACCTAGTACGATCCCTGTTGCCAAGCGTTGATTTTTTAGATACGTAAATAAGCCCCATGCGACCAGTAGTGCGAAGCCAACCGAAGGCATAAAGAGAAAGCGTTCTGACATATTGGTGCCTACAGGGAAGACGATGTTGGATACCAAGGAAAGTGTTCCGAGAAAGTATAGTACGGCAAAGCTACCAATGTTTTTACGGGCAAGCCCCCATAGACCATAGATCAATAAACCCAGATACAAAAGTAAACTCCCTAATACTCGCCAGTCACTAAAACGCATAATGTCTATCTGGCGGGGGTAATAATCGTGGGTGAGTTGTACTGGCGCAACCAGTAATTGGGCATATTTGCCAAGGGTGTAAGTAATAGTAGCTGCTTTTTCGCCAGCTGAAAAGTCGACCCAACGCCCTTGTTCTAATTTGAGGAAAGGGTTGTTCATAAGTTCTTGACTGGGAGCACCTACGTCCCACCCCAAAATAGCGCCTCGAATAATAAGGAAGAGAATGGCTGCGACGAGCAGCGGCGAAATGCGCTTGATAATATCTCCAGCCTTAGCCTGTGTGAAAATGAAAAACGCTAATGGGGCGACGCCTAAAAAGGTTATCGCATTTTCTTTAGCTAGTAAAGCAATAAAGAAGCAAAGTCCTGCCAGTATAGAGCGCGTGGTCCCTCCTTTAAAAAGTAGCCACAAACTGGTAAGACTGCCTAAGAGGGTAATGATTTCGTCACGACCTTTAATATTGGCAACGGCCTCAGTATGCAATGGGTGTACTGCGAAAATAAAAGCAGCAAGAAGTGGTATCCAATAAATGCCTAGCAAACTAATTTGACTATCCCAGGATTTACGGGATTTAAACATTGTTAGTAATAACAGATAGAGCATCACTACTGTTAGCCCGTACCAAAGGGCATTAAACACATGCATTATCGCCGGGTTGGCTCCTAATAAGCCATATTCTACCGCAAACATGGCTGGTGTCAAAGGTCGGTAGCGGCCGCCAGCTACTAGTTTTGCCTTGCCTTCTACTTTGAAAAAACCATAGAAGGTGTCATACTGAAAAAGGCCTGGTATACCTGATATGCCTTCTGTGGTAAACATGTTTTCAGTGATAACGATAGCGTCATCCTGTGCAAAATCATGAGAGAAGGTATTAGCGTATAATAATACACTGAGTAAAAATAAACCTCCCGCAACCAAACGGGTACGCCCTAGCCAAGCCCAGGCGGTAGGGAGGGTTTTTACTTTTTTCTTACTTGTTTTTTTATCTTTCTTGGCCATAGGAACGGGGAAGCTATCTGTAGTGTGCTAATTTAGAAAAATTGTTGGTAGTAATCCCATAATTTAAAGCAAGCTGTAAAAGCAATACCAATAAAGAGGTAGCGTTCGAAAATCGAGTCTATCTTTACACTGCATGAATGAAGGAATAAAAAAACTACTCGGACCACCCACTTATCAGTTTATTGGAGTACTGGCCTTACTATTTATACTGGTAGGCCTTGTGGTATCATCCGCGATGATGAGTATGGGAGTCATTGGCTTAGCCATCGTTTGGGTACTTAACCCAGACGTCAAAAAAAACATACAAACCCTGCTAAAGCACCCTGTTTTTTGGTCAATAGTCCTTCTTTTTTTGGTATGGGGCATTAGTGGGTTATGGTCCGAAAATACAGATTATTGGGCCAACCGAATGCGGATGCGTTTGCCTTTTCTACTTATGCCAGCAGGCTTGCTTGCAATTCCTAAATTTGATCGTAGTGTATACTATCCACTATTATATATTTTTTATTTCCTGCTAAGTGCCATTTGTCTTTACCTCTTTGCTTGGTACCTCCTCCATTTTTCGGAGATGACCTTGGCTTACAAAAAAGGCCAAGTGCTACCGACCCCGGTTATGCATATTCGTTTTAGTCTTATGGTGGCTTATTGTGTAGCTATCGGGATTACTTTTTTACAAGAAAAATGGACCTGGCGGTACAAATGGGAACGAGCTGTGCAGTTTTTTATCACAGGGTTTCTTATTGTTTTCTTACACGTCCTAGCCGTCCGTAGTGGTTTGGTAGCGTTGTACGGCGTCTTGTTCTATTTTTTGATCAGAGAAATCATTCTGCGACGGCGCTGGTGGTTCGGAATTATCACAACATTACTATTGGTTGGAGGCATGGCTACGGCCTACCTGACTATCCCTTCTTTGCAGAACAAAATAGATTATACGCTTTATAATATTTATAATATCCGGCACGATAATAATAGGACTGAACTTTCTGATTCTCACCGGGTGGGCACTATCCAAGCTGGCTTGGCAATGGGGAATGAAGCGCCTTTTTTGGGGGTTGGTATTGGTGATATTAGGGATGAAACAGAAGTGTACTTAAAGGCGAATTATCCCGGAGTAGCGGGTTCTGGTTTTACTCCACAAAGCCAGTATGTATGGCAATACGCGGGAGTGGGGTGGTTTGGTTTACTGGTGTTTATTGTTGTAACATTCCTACCACTTTTTTATAAAAAAGGTTGGCAATACGCACTATTGGGTAGCTTTTTAGCAATAGCGATCCCGTCGTTTATTATTGAGCAAACGCTGGAAACGCAACTAGGTACCGCTATTTACCTAACCTTTTTGTTGATGGCTGCACGGTTTTATCTTACAGGAGGTCTGTCCGATCAAAAGGAGAATGATCGGGGAGCATTTGCCCCGGATGTGGGTAATTAAGCCTGTAAAAAAGACCTGCTACCAAACCAAAAACAAAACCGGTAATATGTGCCCACCAAGCTACACCAGCAGTCTCGTTGGTCATAGATTGTAGCGATTGATTACCCAACGTAACTTGCTGTACAATCCAAAAGATGAGGAAAATGAAGGCGGGCACTCGGATAAAAAAGACCAGTACCAGCATTTTAATTTTTGAAGTTGGATACATGACCAGATATGCACCCATTACGGCAGAAATTGCACCACTGGCCCCCACTGTTGGGATTTCGCTTCCCATGTTGAAGTAAATATGTCCCGCGTGAGCAGCAAGGCCTCCGATGAGGTAGAAAACCAGGAAGCGGAAATTACCAATTGTGGCTTCGATATTATCCGCAAAAATCCAAAGGAAGAGCATGTTACCCAACAAGTGCATCCAGCTTCCATGTAAAAACATACTGGTGAAAAGGGTGAAAGTATCCTGCCCTGCAAGCGTTTCCTTGGGGATGCTGCCATAGGTATAGACAAATTGTTCAAATCCAGGAATGGACAAGGATGCTTGATAAACAAATACCAGAACGTTAATGGCGATAAAAGTATAGCTAAAAAAAGGGAAATACCCTCCTTTTACTTGGTCGTCGCCGATAGGGAAGAACATATGTGGTGTCGTTGGTAAAGAATAATCTTAGAGGCTACTTATCTTAAGTTGTAAGCGATAATCAGCAGGGGCAATTGTTTCCCCTTCAGGGTAGGGGCTAAGCGTTTCTGCCGTGAAGATATAATTGCCAACAAGTGCTTGAGCTTCTTCTGGTTTACCATCTCTGAGCGTCAAGGTCAAAGGATCTCCATTAACCAGTAAGTTTACTTTTGCTTGTCCTTCCCATACGCAGTTAGTGTTCTTAGGACAACGAGAGTCTTCGGAGACCTCTAGCCATTTGACAGTCATGTTTGCCGATTTATTTACTAGTTCCTGCTGAGGAGACAGGGTAAAGGAGACTCCCAGAGGGAAGGTATCTGCATCTTCACAAGTATTGGCAAGGAAAATCGATAGCGAAAAAAGCAAAAGGATAGCTTTCATAGTTTGTTCTTTCTAATAAAGGTAAATAAAATAGCGGTTCAGGGAAAAGTACAAGTGGCGCTAAATAATTATCCCGGACTTTGCTACTAGCAAAGCCCGGGATGATTGTTTCAATGGATTTGTTAAATGTCGCTTACGCTACTGCGCGCGCGTGTTCGATATCGTACTGGCCATTACCTAGTTTGTAGAGTAAGGTAAAGTGGCTTTTTACTGCACCGTAGAAGGTCTTGTGCTCATGGTAAGGAATATTAAACTCCTCAGCAGTAGCTTTTACAATAGGAGAAAGATTCCGGTAATGGACATGACAAACGTTAGGAAACAAATGGTGCTCAACTTGATAGTTGAGACCTCCAATGAACCAAGAGAAGAAACGGCTTCCGTTAGCGAAATTGGCAGTTGTTTTCAATTGGTGAATAGCCCAATTGTTTTCAACACTTCCATCTTCATCAGTGTGGAAAAATTCGGTTTCTTCAATAACGTGTGCTGGCTGAAAAATTAATGCCAGAATCATTCCACAAATGAAATGCATGGCTAAGAATCCGATCAGAAAATGCCACCATACTTGTCCTCCAACAGCAAGTGGAAGAACGATGGTCACAATAACGTACCCCAGTTTATAAAGAGAAACCTCTAGCATTGCTTGTTTGAAAGTTTTTCCTTGAGTACCAAGTAGATTCTTTTTACGATATCGAACCAGTTGCTCAAAATCCTTACTAAGGAACCAGTAGATGGTCATTAAAGAGTAAAGCATTGGTGCGTAAAAGATCTGCAACCGGTGGATCGGTTTGCGTTTGGTGTCTGGGGTTAATCGTAAAATAGCTTTCTGAATATCCTCATCGTGCTCGTGGATATTGGTAAAGGAATGGTGAAGTACGTTGTGCTGGATTTTCCAATTGACATGATATCCACCGATTAGATTTACGAGGAAACCTAATGCGTTGTTTACGTTCTTATTCTTGGAGTATGCTCCGTGGTTGGCATCGTGCATAATGGATAAACCAATACCCGACATTCCTAACCCCATTAGTACCCACATTAAGAAACTCCATCCGAAGCTTTGTGTAACACCGGCAATCAAAAGAGATAACGGGATGATGTACAAAGCAATCATGAAACCTGTTTTGAATTTCATGTTCAAATTAGCATGACGAGAAATCTCACGCTCCTTGAAGTACTGGTTGACACGCTGCCGAAGTTCCTTGAAAAACTCAGGCTGGTCCTCCACATTAAATTTTACGGCTCTTGTATTCTGCATAAGTTTGATGATCTGTCGCCAGTACAATCTACTATAAATACGAGAAGGAATTCTCATAGCATATTTTACGTGGCGAGGGCTGCTATATAAAATCCTGAAAGTACGGAATATAAGGGAAAGGAGGGGCAAAAAGTTGGAAAATGACGGTAATCTGGCATCCAATTATTTAGTTAAATACGGTCCCTATAGCTCTAAACTAATGTAGAATGGAGGTCGGCATTTACCAAGCCATCTTCATTGATGGTGTGCAATTTCATCGGAACAACGTGGTTGATCCAGGTAGCCTCTAAAGCCACATCTACTTTGACGTAGTTGTCCGTAAAGCCAGTTAATCGACCACTTTTTTTGCCTTTTTCAAGTAAAACATTGCGCGTGTTTCCGAGTTGGGATTCATAGAAACTACGCTTCTTTTTTTCGCTCAAAATATTGAGCATTTGATTTCTCCGACGGCGCTCTTGCATAGGTACGACCTCTGGCAACTCAGCTGCAGGGGTGTTGGCTCGCTCAGAATAAGTAAAGACATGGAGATAGCTAATATCCAAGCTATTGATGAAATTGTAAGTCTCCAAAAAATCTTCTTCGGTTTCTCCGGGGAAGCCAACAATTACATCTACCCCAATACAACAATGAGGAAGGTGCTTCCTGATGAGTGCGACCCGCTCAGCGTATAGTTCACGCTTGTAACGGCGACGCATGGCCTGAAGCTGTTTGTTGTTGCCTGACTGTAGCGGAATGTGGAAATGGGGCGCGAAACGTTGTGATTGCGCAACGAATTCAATGATTTCTTCGGTACACAAGTTGGGCTCGATGCTCGATATCCGGAACCGCTCAATTCCTTCGACTTTATCTAATTCGCGAATCAGGTCGATAAAGAGGGCTTCTTTTTTCGGACGGGTACCTTCAATAACTTCGGTACCGTTGCCGAAATCGCCGATGTTTACGCCGGTCAATACCACTTCACNGGTTCCCATTTTGGCAATTTCACGGGCGTTGGCCACAACACTTTCTACAGTATTACTTCGGCTATTGCCTCGCGCCAACGGGATGGTGCAAAAAGAGCATTTGTAATCACATCCGTCTTGTACTTTCAGAAAAGACCGGGTACGGTCTCCAAAACTAAAGGCGTGAATAAAGTCTTTAGCTTCTTTTACTTCTCCGGCTTTCACCATGCCTTTGCCTGGTGCTTGACTGATATCGTCGATGTAATCAAGAATCCGAAATTTTTCGGAAGCTCCTAAGACCAAGTCTACTCCTGGGATGTCAGCAATCTCTTGTGGCTTTAGCTGAGCATAACAGCCAACGACCACCACTTTAGCGTGTTCGTTTTTGCGTAAAGCACGACGAACCACATTACGGCATTTTTTATCCGCAAATTCAGTCACCGAACAAGTGTTGATTACATAGATATCAGCACCATCCTTAAATGGAACTGCTCCATAACCAGCATCCTCAAACTGGCGACCAATGGCCGATGTTTCCGAATAGTTAAGCTTACAGCCTAAAGTATGAAAGGCAACCGTGCGTGGCGTGGCCATGATCTGATTTTAGTTCGAACCGCAAAATTAAGGCTTTTTCCTTAGCTGTTAGTTATTTCGGTAGTCAGAACTTTGTAAGACAACTTTAGTCAAAAAATCCAGGACCTTAGCTTCTGGCATCTGGCAAGGCTTCAGAAGGTCTTTTTGACTGGTTCTGTAAAAATTTAAGCTAATAAAATTACGACCTCCCAGCTCCTGGGCGAAAACTTTGCTGGACTTACCATTATTGAAAGTGGATTTTGTAATTCCGTATTTTCGTTCTTGGTACAAGCCTTCTGAATAGCCGTCCGGTAGGCGGTCAATGAGTTCTTTGATCATCATCCGATCTGCGCCAGGAATTCGTCCTCTGTCATAATTTTTACGGTGCCAAGCGCCTGCGCTTTCTTTAGTTTTGAACCAGCCTTCTCTCCAACGACTAAAATATCAAGGTTGCCACTCACGGCACTGATGTTTTTAGCACCAGCTGCAACGGCTTTTTCTTGGGCTTCTTTACGGCTCATTTGTAAAAGCTTTCCAGTGAACAAGATGGTTTTTCCTAGAAATGGACCTTCTGTAACGGCTGCCACGGGTTGGTCTGCTTCGGTAGCTGTAAGGTTTACCCCCAGTGCTTCTAACTCTTCGAGCATGGCAATGTTTGCAGGATCAGAAAAATAGGCACTAACGTTTTCTGCCACGGTAGGCCCTACATCTTTGATGTGTACATAGTCATCGTAGGTCCAGTCTTTTAGTTGTAAGACATGCTCAAGCTCTGCGGCCAGTAGCTTTGAAATTTTTTTACCAAGGTGATGGATACTTAAACTGTGCAAAAGGCGGTAAATAGGATTTTGTTTAGCCTCATCAATAGCCGCTCTCAAGTTGGTAGCGGATTTGGGGCCAAAACCCTCCAGTTGAGCAATTTTGTCATACTCCAGGCGATAAATGTCTGGCAATGTTTTCACCCAACCTTGTTCCATGAAACGCTCAACAATGGAACGGCCCAGTCCATCAATATTCATCGCCGGTTTGGAAACATGGAAGATGATCCGCTGGAGTACTTGTGCAGGGCATTCATAGTTGGGACAACGCCAGGCAGCTTCTCCTTCTTCTCGTATCAGCGGCGTAGCGCAAGATGGACATTTATCGGGGAAAACGATGGGTAATTCACTTCCATCCCGTAAATCATCAAGTGCTTTGACGATGTAGGGAATAACATCACCGGCACGTTCAATCAATACCGTATCGCCCAGGCGTAGGTCCTTTTCGGAAATAAAATCTTCATTGTGTAAAGAGATGGAAGAAATCGTTACACCTGCCAAAGACACTGGCGCAACTTTAGCCACTGGCGTGATAGAGCCAATTTTGCCAATCTGGTATTCTACGGCATCTAGTTTAGTCGTTGCTTGCTTGGCCGCAAATTTATAAGCAATAGCCCAGCGAGGATGGTGGCTGGTGTGCCCAGCGCGTTCTTGGAGGGTTCTGTCGTTTACTTTTACAACCATGCCATCTACTTCGTAGGCATAGGCTTCACGACCGTTTTCCCAGGTCGTACAAAATTCAATGACCTCCTGTATGTTTTTGCAGAGCTTGCGTTCTTTGCCATCAATTGGTACTTTGAAACCTAGTTTCTCCAGTAAGTCTAAGCTTTCATAGTGAGTAGGGATAGCGTCAAGCTTGTTTTCACCAGCGTCATTTGTCGCATAACCAAGGGTGTAAAGAAAAGCCTCTAAGTTACGGTCGGCAACTTCTCTGGGGTCTTTCATTCGTAGCCCTCCCGTAGCGGTGTTGCGAGGATTCGCAAACAAACTTATCCCTTCTGCTGCCCGTTTCTTATTGATAGCTTCAAACTTATCTTTCCTGATGAGCACTTCGCCCCGCAACTCTACTTTAGAGATGTTTAAATCACTGAAAGAAGCACTTAAGGGTACAGAGCGAATAGCCCTTGCATTGGCCGTCATTTCTTCTCCTTCCTGACCATTGCCTCGGGTAGCGGCCCTTACAAGTTGGTCGTTTTCGTAAACAAGGGCAACGCTTCCTCCGTCAAATTTAGGCTCTACGGCATAAACGATATCCTCGTCTTCTGCCATGTTCAACATCCGTTTTACCTGCTGGTCAAACTCCTGCAAATCCTCTGCGTTATAACTATTTGCAAGCGACAGCATGGGGGTAAGGTGAGGAACGGTAGGAAAATCGTTACTTACATCACTAGATACCCGTTGGGTAGGTGAATCGGCGGTGATGAATTCCGGATAATCTTTTTCCAGTGCTTCCAGCATTTTGTACAGCTGGTCGTATTCAAAATCACTAAGCACCGGATCGTTGTGGATATAGTATCGCCATTCGTGAAAAACAATCATTTCACGCAATTGGGCGTTACGAATAGCAGGAGATTGCGCCAGCAGCGCGGCATCACCTTCCAGATAGGCTTTGGAGCGGTTAACTAGTTCCTTTTGTACAGGTGAACTGTAAGTCATGCTTTAAAATGCTACTTAGTAAATATTCAAACCCAAAGTTAGAAAAACTAGTTGCTCTTGGTTACTTACCTTTGTGTTGTAAAATATAAATTTTCTATGGCTAAGTCATTGTTACTGATTTTTTCTGCCTTTCTATTCCTCCTGACACCTGCTTTTACGCAGGGTGACGTCAAATGTGCAATCGCTTTTGACGAAGTAGATCCTTTTGATAGTTTGCGTACGATTGGTTCGGAGGTAGTGGCATTAGGTTATCTGATTCCTAGTAGATACGAGCTGGAGGATGGTCCGAAAATAATCGAAGAGGCAGAAGCTATTTTGTTGTATTCTGAAAACGACAGTATCAGTAGCTTCTTTTTTAACCTTGTCTTGCCAGAGTATAAACTTCAGCCCATCAAACCTGGAATGAACGTTAAGCTTTTGCTGGATGATGATTCCGTCATAGGTTTTTATAATATCCCCGATGAAGGAGAGTTCGATCGGACTATCAATATGCGGGTTTACCAGCATACTTGCCCAATTCCATTAGATTATTACTACAAATTGGCTTATCATAAGGTCGCTCAAATTAGGGTAGAGTATGAAAAGCAAAACCGTACCCTGATGCTTAATGACGAGCAGCAAGAAGCATTGCGAGCAGCTATACAATGTGTTGGTCGCCGGATAGGGTTGTATCCGATAAAACCATAAATGTTTGGTTTAGGGAGATGTGTAGATTATTTATTTCCTAACCCCTTAAACGTCGTATTGGTAAAGTTCCAAGTCTTCAATAATTCGGATCAGCTTATCAGCATACCGTGGATCTGTGGCGTAACCTGCTTTCTTCAATCCTCTGGCCCAGCCTTTATAATCGGTCGTCTTTAAGCGGAAAAGCTTTTGGTAACGATCCTTTTGTAGGAGTTTGCTGTGGGCAGCGAAGCTCTCTTCTACCGTCTGGAACTTTCGAAAAAAGTCTTTGTGGTGATCATCGTTGAAGTTTGTACAATGCCCTTTTGCACATCGCTTTGAGAAACATTTAATGCCAAAGTGGTTGTTGTTTTCCCTGGCTAGCCGGCTTTCACCAACATTGCTTTCCAGTAATCCTTGAGCTAGGGTGATGCTAGATGGAATACGATAAGTACTCATTTCTTTAGCCGCTAATGTTTGATAAGTGCTAACATAAGCCAATTGCTTGCGGCGTTTCTCTCGTTGTGCAGGGGTGAGGTTAGCTTCGTTTTTTTCAGAATGATGCAGAGAAACATTTTGGGCTTGTACTTCGTCATCTTCAAATGGATCAAAGAAGAGAGATTGTGAAGTAGTCGTCAAAAAACCACCCTCCCCTTTTTGCATAGAAAAGTTGATGGAAATATCTTTATGAGTCACCATCCATGCTAATAGTAACAAGGCGCACATGCCCAGCCAGCGGCGGCGGAACCAGTCTTCGAAGTTTTTCCAATACAGTTCAAAGGAAGCTTTTAGTCTGGCAGGGGTGAGGTTTTCGTAAGGTTTCATGACACTATATGTTTGAATTTAAAACAAATTTAAACATTATTGTTTTAGAAACAAATAATTGCAAACATTTTTGTTGCGGAGAGCAATTTTTTATATAAATGAACTGTTTTTACATCGCCTATTTCCCACAATCTCGGAAAAGCGTACCTTTGCGCTCGATAAAATTGAAACTACCTATGAAGAAGATAATATTACTTAGTGCTGTACTTATCGTCAGCCTCGTTAGTTTACAAGGACAAGATCGTTACGGTCACCTCAATTTGGGTAACCTTATCGCTCAGATGCCGGAGGCTGTTGCTGCGAATGATAGCCTGGAAATTATGCAAGCTACGATGGTGGCTACCGGAGAAACGATGGCTCAGCAGTTCCAACGTGACGCTACGGCTTTTGTGCAAGCGGTGCAAGGAGGAGGTCTGACGCCGGTTAAGCAACAAGCACAGCAAGCTGCGCTGGAAAAGCGTCAGTTAGAAATCCAAAATTACGAGCAGGTAATCATCAATACGATTAGCAAGAAGCGTAATACTATGCTAGCGCCAATCGTAGAGCGTGCTCAGGCTGCAATTGACGCAGTTGCCAAGGAGAATGGTTTTGTGATGATTTTTGATACCAGTATTTTTGGCGCCATCATGTATGCCCAAGAGTCAGAAGATATTATGCCTTTGGTGAAAGCCGAGTTGGGTATAGAAGAGTAAAGGAAGATTGCCTTGAATCTCGGGGGACTTTAAATGAGTCATCCCGAATTTTGGCTTAGGCCAAAATCCAAGCTGACTACAACTAAGAACTAGTCATTAAGCATCTGAAAAGAGTGATTTATCTGACTATTTGTACGAAACCCCATGATTTCACTAGTAGAAATCATGGGGTTTCGTCTTTAACGATAGGTTTTGCAGTTGGTCAGCACGGATTTTGATGACAATCAAAATTCGGGATGACTCATGTTGTTTTTGATGTGATTAGCATAGTTGAAGAATAGCGGCGTCATATTTATTATGGCTCAATAGCTATACTTAGTTACCGGTAGCTGCAGGGACATCATAGGATACATTAAAGTCATCTAGGACTGCATCCAAAAT
>NZ_KB903572.1 GCF_000379805.1 Lewinella cohaerens DSM 23179
TAGGTCATGCCGTTGCCGTCGTCGGTGACGCCAGGACCACTGTAGACGCCACCCGTTGGCGTGCCGCTGCCAAGACCAGCTTGTACGCCAGCATCAACACAAATATCAGCAGGAGCCGTAAAGGTTACCGTTGGTAAAGCAAATACTTCTATATCGTCATTGGCACTATTCGTACAGCCGTTTTCATCAGTATAAGTATAGGTAAGCGTATGTACGCCTACTCCTGCAATCGCCGGATCAAAGCTGTAGGTCATCCCGTTGCCGTCATCTGTAACACCAGTACCACTATAAACACCCATGTCACCTGCGACCGTACCCTGTGGAGGCGTGCCGCCACCGAGACCAGCTTGTACGCCAGCATCAACACATAGGTCGGCAGGAGCAGTGAAGGCGACGGTTGGTAAGGCAAGTACCCTTACATTTACATCCAGTGTACGGGTACAACCATTGGCGTTCATCAAAGTTACTGTAACCGGTATAACACCTACACCAGCGACAGCAGGATCAAATTGGAAGCTATCGCCGTTGCCATTATCTGTTACACCGTAGCCAGAATACATTGCGCCATCACATGGAATACATAGTGGTCCAAGTGTTACCACACCATCATTTACACATACCGTTTGAGGAAATGTGAAATCCGGATTAGGTGGCAAACTGAATACCTCTACATCATCACTAGCATTGTCTATACAAGCTCCAACACCTACTGTATAGGTGATTGAATGTGTGCCAACACCTGCAGCTGCGGGGTCAAAACTATAAGTCATACCGTTGCCATCATCGGTAACACCAGGACCACTATATACACCACCTGTTGGGGTGCCGCTACCAAGGCCAGTTTGTGTGCCAACATTCAAACAAAGATCTGCTGGTGCTGTAAAGGCAGCAGTAGGTATTGCAAAAATCTGTACATCTTGTGATGCACTATTTACACAACCATTTCCATCTGTAAAAGTATAAGTTAAGGTATGTACTCCAACTCCAGCCGAAGCCGGATTAAAGAAAAATGCAAAACCATCCCCAACATCCGTCACACCAGGCCCACTATAGGTTCCACCTATTGGGCTACCAAAACCATTATAAGTAGTAGGTGAGCTATTAATACATGCATCTGGTAATGCTACAAACGTTACCGTCGGTAAAGCATGAACTACTATATCATCTGTCGCTGTTCCCGTACATCCATTATCATCAGTATAAGTGTATGTAAGGGTATGTGTACCTACACCCGCTGCTGCTGGGTCAAAACTGTAGGTCATGCCGTTGCTATCGTCCGTAACACCAGGACCACTATAAACACCAAGGTCACCGGCAGTACCCTGTGGAGGCGTACCTCCTCCAAGGCCAGCTTGAACACCGGCATCGAGGCATAAGTCCGCTGGAGCGGTATATGAAACTGCCAGAGGGATATTAACCCTCAGATTAGCTCCACTCGTTCTAGTACAACCCGTAATTGGATCAGTGTAAGTATAATAATAAGGTGTTAGGGCGAATTCACCAGTCATTGCATCTATCTCAACAAACCATGGAGCTGCTTCAGCTACAGCCAAATCAAGTGTATAGGTCATGCCGTTGCCATCGTCCGTGACTCCTGGTCCACTGAATGTTCCACCACTGGGGTTCACTATATTTATCGTACCTCCCCCCGTATGTGAAATGGTGACAGTGCCCTCAACCAAGCAAATAGGATCAGGATCAAAAGCAGAAACAGTAGGCAAGCCAAATACCTCCACATCATCGCTAGCACTAGCAGTACAACTATTATCATCTTCATAGGTATAGGTAAGTGTATGCACACCAACACCTGCGGCTGCAGGATCAAAGCTGTAAGTCATGCCGTTGCCGTCATCGGTAACACCAGGACCGCTGTAAACACCCATATCGCCAATAATTGTTCCTTGTGGAGGAGTACCGCCACCAAGGCCAGCTTGTACACCGGCATCAATGCATAGATCGGCTGGGGCTGTGAAATCTACTGTAGGTAGTGCGAAGACTTCTATTTCATCACTAGCACTATTTGTACAACCATTTGCATCGGTAAAAGTATAAGTGATGGTATGCACGCCCACGCCTGCGTCAGAAGGTGTAAAGAGATACTCGTCTCCCTCTCCTGTGTCAAACACACCAGGACCGCTGTAGACACCTCCTTCAGGTGCCCCCGCAAGAAGATCAAGGTATCCACCTGCATCTACACAAAAACCACCACCGGAATAATTTACTAAAGCAGAAGTTGAATAGGTCACTACTGGCAATGCAAATACTTCCACATCATCGCTGGCACTAGCTATACAGCCATTGCCATCCGTTGTGCTATAAGTAATCGTATGCGTCCCCGCACCAGCAGCAGACGGGTCAAAATCATAAGTGTCATTTCCATTATCAGTAACACCAGGCCCGCTGTAAACACCACCCGTTGGCGTGCCGCCGCCAAGACCAGTTTGCACACCAGCATCAATACAGAGATCAGCAGGAGCCGTGAAGGTCACAGATGGTAAGGCTACTACCGTAACCTCCACTACATTAGAAAAAGGATCACTACAGCCGGAACCACTACAGTTACGTAATAAACGGTACCAGCTAGTAGCCGTCAAAGATCCTGTATTGTAGGTACTGCCCGTAGCTCCACCGATGTTGGAAAAACCACTACTTGGTCCCGTAGTGGACACCTGCCATTGGTAACTGCAATTAATACCTCCAGATGTCGAAGAAGTTAGTGTGCGATTTCCGCCCGAACAGATCGTCCCGCCACCAGATATAGAAATAGTGGGATCAGGAATTACTGAAACAGAAACTACACTAGAAGTAACAGGGCCACATCCCTGTCCCGAACAGGTACGGACTACCCGATACCAACGAGTTGCGCTTAGGCTCCCTGTATTATAGGAGGAACTGTTAGAGCCGACGTTAGAAAACGGCCCACCTGATCCCATACTTGATACCTGCCACTGGAAACTACAGCTACCAGTACCTCCAGTTGTCGTAGCGGTAAGCGTGCGATTTCCGCCCTCACAGATCATTCCCACCCCCGTAATGGAGATAATAGGGGTCACAAACACTTCCACCATATCACTAGTACTGCCGCTGCAACCATTCACATCTGTGAAGTCATAGGTAATCGTATGAACTCCTACTCCAGCAGCAGCTGGATCAAAACTATACGTCATACCGTTGCCGTCATCCGTAATGCCAGGGCCGCTGTATACACCGCCGGTGGGCATACCGCCGCCCAATCCAGCTTGTAAACCAGCATCTACACAGAGGTCTGCCGGTGCTGTGAAAGTTACGACTGGTAGAGCAAATACTTCTATATCGTCTGATGCGCTAGCAGAACAGCCATTGGTATCAGTAAAGTCATAAGTAAGAGTATGTACGCCAACTCCTGCCATAGCAGGGTCAAAGCTATAAGTCATTCCATTGCCATCATCCGTAACGCCAGGGCCACTGTAGACGCCACCTGTTGGCGTTCCACCGCCTAGGCCAGCTTGAACACCAGCATCAATACACAAATCTGCGGGGGCAGTGAACGTCACTACTGGCAATGCAAATACTTCCACATCATCACTGGCACTAGCTATACAGCCATTGCCATCCGTTGTGCTATAAGTAATCGTATGCGTCCCCGCACCAGCAGCAGACGGGTCAAAATCATAAGTGTCATTTCCATTATCAGTAACACCAGGCCCGCTGTAAACACCACCCGTTGGCGTGCCGCCGCCAAGACCAGTTTGCACACCAGCGTTTTCACATAAATCGGCTGGGGCCGTAAAAGCAACAGAGGTGCTAGCGGTAACTTCCAAATCTGCCATTGCGGCCGCAGCCGTAGCGCCACTTCCGCCCTGATCAAAGGTAACCTCGCTGGTCACATTGGTATACATACCAGCGGCCGTTCCACAGGGTACCATTACCGTAACGTCAAAAGAACAAGACGCTCCCGGGGCCAGTTCACCACGTCCGAAAGCAATAACGGAACTGCCCATTGCCGCAGAAATATCACCACAAATACCCGACAACGGAAGGTCGGTAGCCACCATACCGCTCACTACGGCATCCAAATCATCCGTAAAGCTAATATTGGCGGCACTTTCTGAAGGGCTGGCATTAGTGAGCGTAAATGTGAGGGTCGTAGTTTCCCCAGGAGCTAGGGGTCCACTAAACGCTTTGGTAAGGATAACCGATTCGAAAGTCAAGTCATCCGTAGCGGGCGTCCCTGTAACGTTCAGACCGTTTAATTCTCCGGTCACTTCACTCGTTGGGCAGGTGAATACACCACCAAAGGGTGCATTTGCCGGAGTCTGTAGGGTGACACTAAACGTACAAGAAGCACCGGCAGCCAGACTGCCGCCCGAAAAATTGAGCAAGCCGGTTCCACTTACCGTTCCGCCACATACGTTCATGGGCAGGCCAGTAGCGGCTAAGCCCGTGAGTAGGGCATCAAAATCGTCCGTGAAAGTAATATTGGAAATCGGATTAGTATCATCCAGGTTGGTCAGCGTATACTCTACGGTTACCGTTCCACCCGGTACTACGGGGTCATCGGTAAAGGTTTTGGTCAGCTGCAGCCTTACATCATCAACGGTGAGTGGTGCGGTAGCGAGATCAAGAACTCTTTGACCACCATCTAGTGTCACAATCAGATTACTAGTAGTATTCGTATAATCGCCAAGAGCAGCATTAGCTGGAACCAGCACGGGTACATCAAAGGTACAAGAGGTGCCGGCAGGCACTGAACCGCCGGTAAAAATCAGGAACGTTGTCCCGGAAATGGAAGAGCCAGCACCACAAGGGGCAGCCGGTAACGGCCCTTGAGCGGCCATTCCGGAGATTACACCACCCAGGTTATCCGTAAAGATGACCCCAGTGCCATCAAAGGTCGTTGTGTTATCAATGGTAAATCGCAAAATCACTTCCTCGCCCGGAACAGCTGTAGAGGGAATAAATTCTTTTGTTAAGGTAAAGCCGCCAACAACTAAATCATCTGTCGCCGCCACTCCTGTTGCTGCTTGCCCACCTACGGTAGCAGACAAAGCACTGGTCGTATTTGTATAAGTTCCAGGTGTGATTCCAGCTGGCACCTGCACAGGCACCGAAAAAGTACATACATCTCCCGGAGACATATCACCTCCAGTGAAACTCAGGTTAGTCGTACCACTTAGTTGGGAGCCGATGCCACAGCCGTCACTAGTGGGCAAACCAACGGCAGCCAAACCCGGAATCACTGCGTTTAGATCATCCGTGAAGGCAATATTGGTGGCGTCTCCGCTCGCAAACTCATCGTAGGTAAGGGTGAATTCCAGGTTCACAATATCTCCGGCATTTACCGGGTCATCGGTAAATGCTTTAGTTAAGCGTGGAATAGCTAATACCGTCAGGTCATCCGTAGCGGGTAGCCCTTGTACCGAAGTACCATTGAGATTTCCCGTCAAGAAGGACGTGGTATTCGTATAACCGGCAGAGTTCGTCTCCGCAGGTATTGTTACATCAATAGTAAAGGTGCAAGAGCCACTGGCAGGGATATTTGCGTCAATAACTTGGAAAACAAGCTGCCCCGCTGATGTAGTAGTAAAGAATAAAGAACCTGCACCACATGAATTAGCAGCAGGAAGGTTTGAAATTGTTGCGCCGGATAAAAACTCAGCGATAGGGTCAGTAAAGGTGATATCTGTCAAAGCATCCGTCGGGCTGGTATTGGTAATGGTGAACTCCAGGGTAGTTGTTCCACCAGCTGGTATTGGATTATTCAGGAAAGTTTTCGTAATAGCAGGAACGTACTGCACAAACAAGTTTGCGTTGGCTTGATTGCCTGTTACTACACTTCCATCGATATCTGCAGTAATTGCGCTGGTTGTGTTAGGGTAAGTACCAGGGGTAGCTCCGGCAGGCACCATCACGGGTATGCTGAACGTGCAAGAACTATTCGGTGCCAAAGTTCCTCCGGTAAAGGTTAACAATGTAGTTCCTGACAACTGAGCCCCCGTGCCACAAATATCATTTAACGGGGTGCCAGTAGCCGTTAGACCTGCGAGTACGGCACTCAGATCATCGGTGAAAGACACATTGGTAGCAGTGAAATCACGGCTCAGGTTAGTTATCGTAAACTCCAATTCAGTCGTCTCGCCAGGAGAGACCGGATTGGTAACAAAGCGCTTTTCTAGTAATATTTCGTTTGGTTCTACTACCTCTAAAATAGCAGCAGCAGCACCACAATTAAGCGTCTGGAAGAAATTATTGAGAATCGAAAAATTCTCTGTTACATTGTTTTGAGTACCAGCAGAAATTGCTTCTACATCAACGCTTATCGTACAACTTGTTCCTGCCGTAACGGTAGTTTGTCCAAAGACTATTGGTCCGTAGGTTATATTGTTGGAGCCAGGTACCGCAGTAACCGAACCATTCATACAGGTAACGGTTATATTCGCCGGACTAGCGACAACCAAGCCAGGAGGAAGGTTGTCCATAAACTGTGCACTATTCAAGTCTACTCCTCCTCCTGAATTATCAATAGTGAAAGTCAACGTACTGGTTTCACCAACGTTAATCGTGCCAGGGCTAAAACTTTTGGAAAAGAGTGGGCAAGCTGCATTTACAGTCAAATTCGCAGAAGCAGTTCCACTATTTCCCGCAAAAGAAGTGAGGTCCCCCGTGGTATTCGTACTCGTTCCAACAGTACTACTTGTCACATTAACCGAAATCGTGCAACTAGCGAATGCTCCGACCTCTCCATTAACGAGGCTAATACTTGAACTGCCAGGTACGGCAGTGACATTCGCGGTATTCACACCGCAGGAACTCGTGATGGCAGGCACGGCAGCGACCGTCATACCAGCAGGTAGATTGTCAATAAAATTAAGGTCTACTAAACTCGTAGACGAGCTCGTGTTATCAATGGTGAAAGTTAAAGTAGTTACGCTTCCCTCACCAATTGTATTAGGATTGAAAAATTTTGAGAAAGAAGGCGGTAGAATGTTCAACACCTCTACATCGTCCGAAGCCGAATCTCCTCCCAGGGTATAAGTAAGCGTATGTACCCCTACTCCAGCCACCGCCGGATCAAAGGTATAGGTCATGCCATTACCATCGTCTGTAACACCAGGGCCACTGTAGACACCTCCTGTTGGGTTACCCTCACTCAAGCCTGTTTGTACGCCTGCATTTACTGACAAATCAGGCAAAGCCGTGAAGGTTACACCATTAAAGTCCTCGGCACAAACCAACAAGGGGGTTTCATCCCCACTCATACAACTGACATCCTGAGCACTATTACTCACGAAGATCAGACACTCATCTGCTGCGGTCGCTGAAATGGTTACTCCAGCCAGGTCACCGTTCTGTGGTCCAAAAACAGCTACACCTGCCGTGCCTGAGCCTGTAGCTCCCTGATAAATTGTCAGGTTATCCCCCAAAACATCGTAAGTACCTTGTTCTATAGTAAGGCGTACAAATTGGCCTGCACTGGGGCATACTTCAAAAATGACCAGATCGGTTTCATTATCGTCATAGCAATTGAAGTAAGTTGTTGTACCTGCTGGGCATCCACAAGCCGCCAGTACTTCTATATCATCCATTGCATCACCAGAACACCCCAACGGAGAAGTGTAAGTGATGGTGTGTACACCCAAACCAGCTACTGCCGGATTGAAATCGTAGGTGCCATCTCCATTGTCGGTTACACCGGGGCCACTATAGGTTCCGCCAGCCGGAGAGCCTCCCGTTTGATTGTCTAATCTTCCCGCATCTATACAAAGGTCAGCAGGCGCAGCAAAGCTGGCTGTAGCATTGGCTAGCACCTCCACATCGTCGTCGGCCGCTTGCCCATTAGCCGTATAAACGATAGTCTGTATACCTGCTCCCGCTGCTGCTGGATCAAAACTGTAGGTCATACCATTGCCATCGTCAGTTACGCCGGGGCCACTGTATACGCCGCCCGCAGGAATCCCCCCGCTAAGGTTCGTTTGTACGCCCGCATCTATACATAAGTCAGCAAGAGCGATGAAGTCAGTAGACTGAGCATCGCCATTTCCACATACCTGTAATTGTGCTAAACCAGCATCGTCGCAACTAATACCACTATTATCACTGTTAATAACAAAAATGAGGCAGTCATCAGGTTGGCTGGCTGTGATCACTGGCATACCCATACCCACATCACCACTAACCGGACCATAAATGGCTACCGCTCCTGTACCAGAACCCGTACCACTGGCTCCTTGAAACACCGTCAAATTATCAAATACTTCTTCAATAACTCCTTGCAGAATGGTAGCCGTGGCCGTATTTCCCGCGCTCGGGCATATTTCGAAAGCCGTGGTATTGACTTCGCCATTCTCGTAACAGTAAACGTAGAGGTTTTCACCAGGGCCGCATTGGGCTTGGAGCATCGTAGTCGTAAACACTAAAAGGGTGAGGAGTAGGCAGAGTTGCCCCAAGGATTTCTTCATGGCAGATTACAATTTGCTATTGCAGGCCCTGTAAAGAGCCTCCGGTATATGGGAGAATTAGCAGCTTCCCGTAAAGCGGGAAAATTTCATTTAGGTCGTAAAATAAATACCTAAACAGGGCGAATCAATCCACCTTGTTTAAATATCCCTCAAAAATAATGAAAAATAACCGAATCAGAGGATTCTCCTAAGTTAATCTCCTAAGAGTTAACACAGAAGACATACTATCAGGGGCTGCACCATCGTTCCTCGGCACCAGGCTATTCGCTCTCATGCAGTGCTGCGCATTGCATACCGCTACTATCATACGATAACGTGAGATGCTATGTTAGCATCTCACGTTACGATATGGTTCAAAAAAACAACTTTGGTGCCTTTCGTACTTCAAATAAAATCTATTCTTTTACCATTTTTTGCACCTGCCATACATCTCCTATCTTCACCTGCACGAAGTACAAACCGGCAGCTAGACTGCTCACGTCTATTGTTAAATTGCGGTTGCTCACCTGCTCTATGCGCATCATCTGCTGCCCATTAACAGCCCAGATCACTATTTCTTCAATGTCCTCCGCATAAGCAACCAGCGCTAGTTGTCCTGCCGTAGGGTTAGGGAACATACTCACCGGTTCTGCCTCAACCAACTCATCGGTACTAGTCACCTCACAGTAATTGTAGAAATCATTAGCATACAAAGCGTGCAAAGCCTCCACGTTATCATACATCAAATTCACCTGCTGAAGGTGATTACTATCAGGGTCATGGTGAAAAGAAAAAGCGACATCAATACTCATGCGCCCTCCCGGGAGCAAAAAGTCGGTAAGGTTAACCGCCCCCACTCCAAAACGTTCTACTTCCACTCCCGAGGTTTGATATAGCGACCATTCCTCGGTATTCTGCGGCCTCCCAGAAAAGGCAAAATCCGTTGCCGGCAACGGACTCAATGGTTCATAGCCGTCTCCTTGGGCAATCATACTACTTCCGTCACTAAACCGGCCTCGCATATAATTATAGTGCTCTTGGGGAGTTGCAGGTTCTCGCAATCCCAGAGGAGTATCTTCATCAGTAGCCTCGTAGTAGTAAAAACTAGACATATCAACATCCAAAAAAGTAACCGCCTGCACTGGCGGTACACCCACAAGCGGCAGCGTATTCGTCGAACACAGCTCACTACCATCACCATCGGTAGCATTTGCATTATAGGCATAGTAGGTATTTAGTTCTGGTGCAGACCCAATATAATCATCCTCCGGGCAGCCCAACTCAAAATCCGTCCATAAACCCACGTGTACGGAATCCAGCCGCTCTATCGCCCAATTTATAAACTGATACCGACTAAAGACAGTGCGACTTAGCCACTCCACTTCACTGCATCTGTACAACCAAATCAGCTGTTGAAACTCAAACTGCAGCTTAGTAGGACTATTACTTTCTCCATGATCACCGCCACTGTCATTGTAAACCACCCATGCCATTACATCCGGCTGCTCCATATTGGTTCTTACGATGGGGTAATCTCCTGCAGCAGGGTTATAGGTACTGTCTCCGTCAGCATCCCAAAAAGGAGCCAAATCACTCACAACCTCTACAGGGGGTAATTCAAAACCATTGTAGGCCCCAAAAAAAGGATTCCCCTTCGCAGGCCAGGATAATACCGCGGGGTGGTCATCATCCAGCACACCATTGTCCGAAAAATCTTCACGTGCAGCTTCTATTTCAGCTTTAGTTACCATCCAAACCTTATCCCAGTTTTCACAAGCCTCCGGGCTTGTTGTCCCTCTCACGGGGTCTGCCAGTGCCCCTCCTCCTGGATAATTAGGGTCTCCATGATTCAAAGGGCCTGGATAAAAATCCGTTAGTCCATCCCGTAGTCCTGATCTGGCAGCAGCTACCTTCAGGTTACCTCCAGCGTCCTTTCCTCCAATCCACAAGCCTTGGGTCAGGATGGTAGTGATTCTCTCTTCGGGCGTGATGCCCACCGAGAAACCTGCTTGGTCGCCATCCCAGAAGGAACTTCCCGAAGCACTCAGTGTAGCTTCTACTGCGTTACCTGTCAGGGTTTGAAAATTATCAGCAGGGCCGCAGTTTTCCTGCCCCAGCAAAGACCAATGGGTTATCAAACAAAAAACAATACAAAGAGTAAAAGAAAGGCGCGTTTTCATTTTGGTAGTAGTTTAGGTTAAAAAACACTACAATATACCGCCACTATTACACCTGAAATACATCGTAACCACCATATTTAGTAAACGTAGTTATTCCCTGTGTGACAGAATGCCCTTGAATGGTAAACGCACCACAATCTTAGACTCGGAAGATTATCAGGGGCCGTCCCGGCCTGGGCGTTGCTGCGCAAACGCCCAGGCGGCACCAGGCTATCCGCTCTCATGCAGTGCTGCGCATTGCATACCGCTGCTATCCTTCATCCTTGCGCCCTACGGGCACCGCGCTCCGGCCTCACGGCCTGCGCGGCAATTGCTGTTTGGGTTGGTCGGGGCATTAATGGCATGAGTTAAATTCGTGAATTTAACCTATCCTGTATCCACCGTTCAGCAGAGGTTGTACCCCCCCCCGTATGACCCGTTAAGATCCTTTGGTGGCCTCTGGTGCTTCAAAACCCTTGGTGATGATTCAAACATTGGTTATTTCTCCAGAATCTTCTCCGTCTCGGAATAATCCTGGCCATCGATTTTTGCCAGCTCGATGGCTTTCATCGCCGTCGATTTGGCCATTTTCTTATCACCAGTCTTGTAATAAAGCCACGCCAGCGTATCCATATTAGCGTAAGCGGGCTCCATCTCAACTGACATTTTTGCCCAAGCTAAAGCCTGCTGTAAATGGTCTTCATTATTGCTTGATTCGAAGATTGTCCAGGCGACACCGTTCAACTCCATTGCGTTATCGCTGCCATACGTTGTGTAGTACTTTACAGCGGCAGACACGTAGTCGTCATTGTCTTGCACCTGCTCAGCGTGGAGCATGGTATAATGGGCTAGTAGCCTTGGAGCCATTGCGCCACCATATTCTTCGTAAAGGCTGACTACATCCGCTACTGCAGGGAGTTCACGCATATTATTCTCCTTCATATAGTGGCCAACTATAGCCTGCTGCATGGTCATTACGAAGCTGCTAGCGCCAGCGATTTCCATGGCTTTATCGGCGTTTTCCACGAGGTAGTTCATGCGCTTGCCACCAAGTTCTCCTGGGTTAGCGATGAGGAGCTCTATTGTCGCAGGTGCAGACCAGTCCTTCTGCATTTCCAGGTATTCACTGGATATTCTACCTGCTTTTTCCTGTTCGTAGACATCGGTAAGAACCTGGCTATACGCTGCAAGGAATTCTCCGCTGCGGTCACCTCCGTCATAGCGCTTATTCATTACACCGAGGCTGCTTTCGCCAATGGCGGCATCGGCAAGCGCAAGGAATTCTTCCTGGGGAATGTAGCCAATGCCCTTGTGTACGATATCGCCGTTGCCATCAACAAAAAGATAGGTAGGATAAACCCTTACACTATAGCGCTGGGCAATAGCGGGGCCTTCGCCCTTTTCCATATCAAACTTAGCGTTGATGAAGCGTTCGTTGTAAACCTCTCCCACTTCTGCGGCGGGGAATACCTTAGCAGCCATCATCTTGCAGGGACCGCACCAGGTGGTATAGGCGTCGATAAAGATGACTTTGTTTTCTTCTTTAGCCTGAGCCAGCAGTTCGTCAAACGGCATTTCTACAAAACTCATGCCTTCGCCTTCGGCGGCTTCGCTTTGTGCAAACATGTTCAATGAGAAGCAGCAAAGTAGAAGGAAAAATGAATATTTCATATTGGTTGTTGGTTGTTTGGTCCTGAAATTAAGGGCTTTTGCCCATACCGTAAGTAAACGGCTACGCTTTATTATAATTTTAGCCCCTTAGTCAGAACCTTAATTCGTTGATAACCAGTTCGCAAATCCCCCAACAAACTCTTAGCTTGACTTTCGGCATTCGCCGAAAGTAGTAGAAGGATTAAAGGTAGAAGGTATAGGGATTTGAAACCGAAGGAAAATGGCTACCGTTTAATTTCCATCTTCCGCTTTTTTACGCCCTTGTTGGGAATTGATCCTTCTGCGTTTTCTGATCCCTGTACCCTGTACCATAGGCGCGCGAAGCAAGCCGAACTCTGAGGACTGAAAGGACGATCACCGAAGGTTATCCCAGTACGGACTTTTGCCGAAAGTCAAACTTAGGTGTCAAAAAATCAGAATAGAATAGAATAGATTAGAAACCATACTATCAAGAGACAACAACAAAAAGAAGCGGCCCGCCAAATGCGAGCCGCTTCTTCAAATTTTTTCCATCTGATACATCTTATAGAAGAATAAATCATTAGTTTGAGGGGAGTCGTACCAATGATTTATCTTCCTTTTATCTTTTACGTCCGCAAAGCATGAGATAGTGATTTGCTGGGAGTTAAACTCCAAAAAAAATTATAATTTGTTATTAGCAGGACGAAAGATAGTTGCTATTATTCCGGTCGATGTGTCAAAGGTACACTAATTACCAAGTGGTACACCAATAAATCTTATCAACTTAGAAAACGGTAGAAAATAGCCTCCTTACGTGCATTTTTTGCAGGGGATCGGTAGTACACTTATTGTACAAGCACACCTCAAAATAGGAAACGGTAGGAAAATCCACAAGAGTGGTTGTTTTAAACCCGAAAACGTACTGTTTCCGGACCAGGGTTGATTTTAGCTAAACCAACCCTGGCTAATAAATAGCCTGTGCCTGTGCATTCTGATCATTATCACGCCCAAATACCTAATCTAAAGAAAATCGCAAAGGAGTAAACGAAAATCACACTAAAAATCAAAATGTTCTTAATCAAAACATAATTTTGCAAACAAAAAGATAGTATATTTGCACAAATACTACTATAACATGAAAAAGCAAGCCGTTAACCGTAAGTATAACTTCCCGGATGCCGATCTTTACGTCCAGTCTCTTGAACGGATTCGCTATGCTCAACGTGACATTGCCCAATTCACGAAATACGGCTATGACAAGCATCGGCTAAAAGCTTTCATGGATAAGTGTGAAAAATTCAGACAACTTCCTGACGACGACGAAGTACTTGGTGATCAAATGGTTACCACCGAAAAGAAAAGCACCTCAGCAGAAAAGCTCAAAGGAGCAATTCGCTCAGTAATGACCAGGGTAGGGATGAAGTACAGTAACCGTTCGGGACGTTACCGGAAATTCGGCACAGCAAAGCTTGGAGACATGACAGATGCTCAGCTGCTATTCTGTGGTCGCCGGGTGGCCAGAGTGGCTCGCCAGCAAATAGACTTCCTCGCGGAGGTGGGCATGAACGAGAGTGTCATCCAAAAAGTAGTGGATGCCTGTCGGCAATTCGAAAATGCACTAAATATTCAACAGGATAAAGTAGCAGAACGAGATATCGCTGTAGAGCGTCGGACAGAGCAAGGGAATATCCTCTACGATGAACTCGTAATCCTTTGTAATATTGGAAAAGATATCTGGGCAGAAACCGATCTAGCCAAGTACGAGAATTACACCATCTACGAAAGCAATAATGATCAAAAAATTGCTCGTAAGGAAAGACAAGAAGAGGTCTGAATCACTCGAGAACAAATATCAGGTCATAGAGAAACCCCGTACTCAAACTCAGCGTTACTAAATGCATCGTCAAGGCCCCAACTAGTAGTAAATCGGTCTTTTCCTGTTTGATTGCACGCACCCCAGCCAAACTTCCAAGGCCAGCAAAAAGCCACACCCCCACTAGGCCTAAAGAAAAGAGGTAGCTTAATTTTGCCCCAAAATAGGAATAGTCTCCTATTTCTCCACTGCCACGAGCCAGTAAAAGCCTTCCTATCATCACGAGGGCGATTCCCAGCGTATACCAGAAAAAACGAAAACAGCGCTGCCTGTGCTCTGGCAAATCAGGTTGCTCTTCACTTAAATCGTCTAAAACATCGTTCTCTTCCATAGTATAAGTATTGCGCAAAAAAGTGATCAGGATTAGGTACAAGCTGTTAATTGATGGTATCTTTGCCCCATGGCGCAAGATAAACCTATTGCATTATTCCCACCGCATTTGCGGGCTATTGCTGAAGCACTTTCGGCTATTTTTCAAGATGGCTTCTATGCAGACAAAGTCATAGAACGTACACTGAAGGCAGATCCTCGCAGAGGTGCTGGTGATCGGGCATTTATTGCTCAAAACATCTACGAGATCGTTCGTTGGTACAGGCTCCTCTACACTTTACGAGGTAGCGAACCGCGCACAGAAAACGACTGGTGGGAAATTATTGGCATTCGTTATATAATCGATGGCCATCGACTCCCCGATTGGACTGAGTTCAAAAAGCTGAAGCCAGAGCTTATCCAGCAGCGGTACAAAAAAGCAAAAGAACAACGCGCTGTTGTTGAATCCATCCCCGACTGGCTGGATGAACTAGGCCTAAAAGAACTAAAAGAACAGTGGCCCCCTACCCTACACGCCCTCAACCGGCCAGCCGAAGTGATTTTACGGGTTAACACCCTTAAAGGCAATGCCAAAGGCTTGGTAGCCGCCTTAAAAAAAGACAATATCACCAGCAAAGTGATCGGCGAAACTTCTGTTCATGTAATCAAGCGCAAAGCACTCTTCCGCTCTGCAGCTTTCAAGGCAGGTCTTTTTGAGGTACAGGATTTCAGCAGCCAGCAGGTAGCTCCTTTCCTAGATGTAGCTCCCGGCATGCGGGTTATTGACGCTTGCGCAGGGGCAGGGGGAAAAACACTCCACCTGGCCAACCTTATGGATAATAAAGGTCAAGTCATAGCTCTGGATACTGAAAGCTGGAAACTGAACGAACTACGTAAACGCGCCCGCAGAAACGGGATTCACATTGTAGATACCCGTCCTATTACCAGTAGCAAAGTTATCAAACGACTAAGCCAATCAGCAGACCGCGTACTCCTCGATGTTCCCTGCTCCGGCCTGGGGGTTATCCGCCGTAATCCCGATTCAAAATGGAAAATGGATATCGAGTTTATTGATCGTATAAAAACGGTGCAACAAGAAATCCTACAATCCTATTCTCGGATGGTTAAAAAGGACGGCAAGCTGGTTTATGCAACTTGTAGTGTGCTCCCTAGTGAGAACCAAGACCAAGTGCAAACTTTCCTCGCCAGTGAAAAAGGGCAGTCTTTTCAGTTGGAAGAACAGCGCATCCTCCTCCCACAAGAGGATGGGTATGATGGCTTCTTCATGGCTAGATTAGGCAAGAAATAACCATTACTGCTTTGTCGGCTAAGTGTCATTGTTTTTAAATTCTACTTTTTTAATAGGGGTTGTCTTTTTTTTCTGTGTCTTTTTTAATGTACTGCATTATAAGAGTAATAGAATCGTTTACTCACGCTTAACTGTCTTTTACACAATACAGCTTGTGACAATGCCATTTAAAAACTATTTTTAGTTAATCATGCTTTAATAACATGAAAACAAAGTGGCTGGACAAGAAAAGTGTTAAAAAGCACAATAATTGGTGTAACGTTTCTAAAACCTACTCAACGTAATGCTAATGTTAAAAACAAAAGATAAATCTAAAAAAATCGTTAAATCTACAATATCCGGGAGCACAATAGGCATTCAACCCGTTATATTTGTAAGAACGAAAACATACAACCTTGATTTAGCTAACATTTTGTCAAGGGAAACCTGAAACCCAATTATTTTTTTCTCCTGAAGCATTGAACAACAACGCGCTCTAAATCTACTTTACCTATTCAATAAAGTAATCATTTGAGCATCTGGTTTTGGAATTAACACTAGACTAACAACGATGTTAGTCCTGGTACTTTTATTTAATTTTTAATGGCTAACTCCATTAAGAAAACAGAATCGTATACCCATTATTAATATTGATTTCAAATCCCATACAAACTTGAAGTCAATAATTAAAACCCCGAATATCATGCGTTACTTCAAATTACTTTCAATCAGTCTTCCAATCCTCACTTTTTGCTTCGTAGCAACCACTAATCTGCAAGCACAAAACAGCAAAAAAATGCCGCATTGGGAAGTACGAGCAGGCATTGGCTTACTTCCTACATTTATGAAAGATCATGCTAAAACGGAATTGCAGCCAGTGTCTTTGGAAGTACGTTACCGGCCAACTCAAAAATTTAGTCTCGGTTTATTAGCTGGAAATTCTATCAGCCAGGCGATGCAAGAACACCATACCGGTGAGACAAGACTTGTACGCAACAACTTCCAGATGATAGCCCTCCGTGGTGCCGTTCATTCCAACCCTTTCGAAAAATTCGAACTCTATGGAGGAATGCTACTCGGCTATACCAACAGCGATATAGATTACACCACTCAAAGTGATAAAAAAGATAGCGAACCAAGCTTTTTTCCAGTACCTAAGGAAAGAGACGGACTTTTCTTTTCCGCCTTCCTTGGCACCAGCTACCGGGTCTATAACAACGTTAACCTTTTTGGTGAGCTTAGTTATGGTCTCTCGATAGCTACGGCAGGAGTCGCAGTACGGTTTTAATAAAACCAATTTGCTTCCTACCTATATTAAAGAACGGCCCCGAGCTTTCGCTCGGGGCCGTCTTACATCATACTCGTGCTAAAAACCATATCACCAAATTCTTTGGCACTTATGGATAAATTCATTATCCATATTTAGAGTTTGTTTGGAAATTTTGCAAACTCTTACACTTCTTTTATTTTGTTGTAATCAACTTGTGCGACACTACTCCTCCTTTCGCAAACAACTGCACTTGGTACATTCCAGCTGGAAGGCCTGATAGGTCCAGGCGAACAGTACCGGTTGTATTAAACTGCTTCGTTTTCAAAAGCTGACCCGATCCCATTGCACTAATCCGTACAACGACCTCTTCACCGAAGCTTTCCGGAATTTCCAACCATGCGAAACCAGCGACCGCGGGATTAGGGTAAATACTGCTACCTTCAAGTTTTACAACATCTCTTACCGCCGTAATACACTCTTCCTGGTATTCGAAAGCACCAATATCACGACGGTCATTAAAGACCATCAAATTACGCTGATCAGCTTCATTATTATCTGGATCACCACCATCAATGGCAGGACTTGGACACTGAAGCGCGTGGGTCATAGTTGATCCTCCATTATCCGCCAGCACATCGAGATTCGCATCGACGGGCTGTACTTCTGTTCCTACTGTATCTGTCATCATTGCTGTAAAAGCACCACTATCATCTATACCTATCAGGTTATAGCCCATTGAGCCAATGCTGCCCATACCGGCCACATCTACACCTGTCGTACCGGTAAAGTTACCCGCCACCAAAGTGCTATTCATCATCGTCGAAGAAGAAGCTGTCGATTGAAAGAAACCACCACCTTCTGTTTGAGCTGTGTTATTAGTAACCGTAGAAGCTGTCACGGTGAGGCTACCATTATTGGCTAAACCACCACCAGCTTGGGTACCGGTGTTTCCACTGATGGTAGAGTAAGTTACATTCATCGTACCTGCTGCATCATTATGAACGCCACCACCAGCTCCACTACCATCAACCATGTTATTGGCTATTGTAGAGGCTACGATTTCTACCGTACCACCAGCATTGAAAACACCGCCACCACCTTGGTCGCTTCCGCCACCAGTAGCTGTGTTATTCATTATACTAACTTCTGTAACGGTCATCGTTCCAGCGCCGTTCCATAGACCACCGCCTTCCGCCGTAGCGGTATTGCCGCTTACTACGCCGCCGGTAATATTTGCATCACCTGCTCCTGTAATGTGTAG
>NZ_KB903573.1 GCF_000379805.1 Lewinella cohaerens DSM 23179
CTACGTCTTCAATGGTCTCAATATCAACTGAAAAAATCTCGCTTGTATCTGTGATTTCAGAAACTCCTATTTCACTAAAGAAGTTAAAATCATCTAACCGAATGGATAAAGGTCGGTCTTTGAGCATCACCTCTTTATCAAAATTTGCAGTGATCCACAAGGTGTCCCCTACGTGTATTGTTTCAGACAAGGGAGTCGTTTCAATGGGGACAATAAGCTCAAGCTCATCGCCGTATTCATCGCCCTCACAGTTGTTACAACCAGTGAGAATCAATGCCCCAATCAAGAATAAGCTAACAAGGAAAAATTTAGTATCCATAAGAATTAAATAAATTTAGATAATCTTGTTCGGTAGTGAGGGGGTTATTTGTTCCGTGCAATCCCCATAAAACATCACGGTATTGATCAACATCAAAGACCAGTGGGTTAAAAGCCTCGTATAACTGTTCGTAAGTAAAACCAGTCACATTGTCTGTAATGTTATTCTGTTCAGGTCTTGTTATTGGAAATTGCCCATTAACGTCCCATAGGTCAAAATACAGACCCTCAGGGATAAAATCAGCATTTGCGGGTAAATCTACATCCCTCCAAAAGAGTAGGCTTTCTCCACGGTTGATATATCGGTTGAACTGTGCATCACCATTGAAGGAGTGATTTGTTCCATACTGCAAATCTGTCATGTAATGCTCCATGGACTCTGCCATCCCCTCCGTCAATTCCGCTCTGCCAGCATTTGCAGAGGAGCCATCACCATAAGGTTTTGCTTGCCCCGTAAAGGAAGTAGCTACCAGGTAATCAACATACCCATCCCACCATTGAGGTCCAAACCGGACGTATTGTGCAACATGAGCGGTCTCGTGGTACATCAATCGCTTGATGGCATCTGAAGGATCATCTTCCCCAAATGGGATAAACATATCTGGCTTTGTCAAATCAAGATAGGTTAAGACGGCAGCTGTTACCGGATTTGCATAAGCAATTGCCCATTGCCCAAGATCAGCAATGTTTATCTGATCGGCATCCATCCGGTGGAACATTGGCGCTGCCGCCAACCGCCCCCCAAGCGTATGAATAAGAATGCGAACTCTGCCGGCCGGCGCTGCCAGGGAAGAGTGGTCGTCAAAGAACTCATGATAGGCATTATTGGTCGTAGCTGCAATAAAGGTCTGTTCTTTCTTACTTGTATTATCAGTGTCATCATCAATAACCAGACACTGCTCGTTCCATACGCGATTATTTCGTCGTATACGCCAATTGTACTTTGCAGGCTTTATGGTAGCATTCCAGAATCGTATTCCTCTAAAAGAACGGATGGTAATACGGTCACTCACGCGATCTTTAAAAACTACTTTGGTTTTAGCCCTTCTTACATTGTAGCGGTTATCAATTTTCCAACAACCGTTATCATCCGTATCGGTATTTCTCCAGATAAAGCCCCAATGGTGTTTGGTGGTTTTTACTTTTACGCGCCTTACCCCTTCTTCTCCCAATTGCGTGTCCGCTAGTGCGATACGGCCACCTGGCTTGCGCGAATCAGCATAAACAAAACAACCACAACGTTCTACCTGCCCCGCAGGAGGACCATTGGTAGTCGTACCACCATCTCCCTCTCCAGGTGGAGGGGCGCAGTCACATATCCACTCAAAATCAGGGAAGGGATTATTAACAGCAACTAAGATGGGAATGCAGCTGGTACCACAGTCTGGCGCTTCATCAAAGCTTGATGTATCCCCAGGTCCACTACCAGGAAAATTTCCAGATGTATTATTATGTAAGCGATTGGGTAAGAAGTCTACTTCTCCCAGGTATCCCAATTTGGTGTCTTTGATGTAGTCCGGAAAGTTGATGCGATCATCATCGCTAAAAGGATTAATGGTTTGTAAAGTTACGGTCTGGCCATTCGGAGAAGGCAAACTTACACAAGTCAAGTCAGCATCATCCAAGCAAGAAGGCCAGGTAGGGCAATCAGGATGACACAGGCCATCTATGGCCTCGTAATACCTTTCGTTTCCAGAAATGACAAAGGCCGTAAATGTTAATCGGGATTCATAGACAGGGATATGCATAGGTTGGATAACTTCATAAGGCACACCTTCAGGAAGCTTTCCACTTGTGAAATGGTCGACGGTAATTGCGCCGTATTCCGGCGACAATACATCATCGGCAAGGGTAGGGTCACGATAATCTTCATCTCCCTGATAGGCTACTGCAAAATGAACCGGTTGGGTCTCGAATTCATAGCCATATGCATCTTCATAATCCGCTATCGCCATGACCTGTTCGCCCGTTTGGGGGAGCAATCTCAAGTAGTAATGGGTGGGCTGTAGGTTTCCTGGCTCGCCCATCAATAAGTCGTAGGCATCATTCATTATCACTAGATCATAAGGGTTCAATAGCTCTTCGCCTAAAATCGTCGCACCAACACCCGATGGTGGGTCAATATTATCATAAGCAGAAAAGGCTAAGATGGAATCATCCTCTTCGGGTAAGGGAATAATATCTTTTTCACAAGAAAAAAAAGCCACCATCAGGCCTACTAAAAAAAGCGTACTGGTTAAATAAATTTTGAGCGTTCGCATATCCTAATAAATTTTCTAATTATCAATTCTAATATCTTTTCTTATCTGTATAAGATTGAAAAAGACGTTTCGTGACATTTTTTTAGGAATATTTTTCAAACACTTAGGGTTTTCCGTGATGTACCTAGTGCTATCGCGTTCAAATGCGGCGTTTGCAACAAAAGAACCTGGTTTTGCGTTTTGTGCGAAAATGATAATTCATGGTTTTACTGTTGCAGAGTTATTTTCTGATGGCCAGCCTCCTCTTGGCGACCGATCCGTTAGAGGTGAGTATTACCAATATTACGGAGGTTAAAGGCTGTGTTCGGATCGCTGTTTTTAAGAATGCAGCTGATTTTGAGGAGGAAAAAAATGCAGTCTATGATGAGGTGATTTCACTTACGTCAACAGCTCCGATTTATCGTCAACTTCCATTGAGTGGACGAGCATCTTATGGAATTGCCTTGTATCATGATGTCAATAACAATGGCAAACTAGACCGCAATACCCTGGGGGTTCCCAAAGAACCTTACGCTTTCTCCAATAACCCCTCCGCAAAGTGGCAAGCACCTACCTTTTCAGAAATTGCCTTTGTTCCCGCAGAGGTGAGTGGCCGCCTTTCATTAAAATTAATGGCTTGGGGAGAACGGTAGTTGTAGACAAGAGGGCAATGTGAAAATCTATTCCTCAATTCCTTTTGGTCGAAGGCAAAAGGCGTATTTTGCGGGTATATTCTTTTACCAACCATCATGGTATGAAAACTATCCTAAACTGCACCTTTCTTTTAACGCTGGCTTGTTTATGCTGGCAATGCAATCGCGTTACTTATACCGCAGAGACTTTCCCAGAGGAAAACTACCTTGCTTTTGGAGAAGGAGGAGGCTTTGCAGGCAGCCTTACTACGCATTATCTATTGCCCAATGGTCAGTTGTTTATCAGCCAAGGCATTGAAGGCGCTAAAATTTCTGATGGGGAAACAGGTAAAAGAAAGGCAAAAAAAATGTTGCAACGCTACCAGGAAGAAATCCAGCCTTACAATTTTCAAGAACCAGGGAATCGTTATTCTTTTTTAGAATATGTTGCTGCTGATACCACTTACGAACAGCAGTGGGGGCGTGCCGGAATGGAAGTTCCAAAAACGATGTTGATGTTTTTCCAGGATTTACAGTTACTCTTACCACAAGAGTAAGTCAAAAGAAGGGTGTTAAAAGAAGCTCTGTGTAGTTTTGATACCCTAGCAATAACCTCAAAAAAAATGAATATGTCTAAGTTATACGCCTCGGTTTCTGTCTTTTTACTGCTGCTATCGGCGACAGCATTGTTGGCCCAAAAGCCTGTCCTTAGCCCACGCCCGGCTAGTGAACGCCACAGCATGGAAGACATTCGTGCCGGGTTTAATTTTGAGGCCATCACCAGCGGAAATCGTTCCCAGAGGGTGAGTGATACTTTCTCTTTACCACTTTCAGGGATGAGTATGCTTGCGCCCAGTCCACTTATTGAACGCTGGCAAGCACAACCTAATGCACAAACAGGCTTGCCTGACTGGATTCAATTATGGGGAGCCGAGTTGAATAACGGCACTCCAGAAGTTCAGCTACAAGCTTGGTTGACGGCGTTGGCTCCCAGTTGGAAACTAGAGAAGCCAGACGAAGCTTTTGTATTACAAAATACGACGACCGAGGAAGACGGTAGGTTACACCTGGTTTATCAGCAATCGGTGGCTGGGGTGCCTATTTATGGCAACGAATTGAGAGCACATTTTACAGATGGCCGGTTGGTCTTGCTACATGGCCGGGTATTACCTACTCCTGTGCTAAATACGACGCCTACGCTGACGGCTGCTGCTGCCTTAGAACAGGCGCGCACCGCTGTGAAGCAGCATACCCGAATTAAGGATTTAAGCGCTAAAGAGCAAGTTTTATTGGGCGGCGATGCAGTTACCCAGGAATTAGTGGTTTACTACCCTGATAATCAATGGCAGGACCCTCATTTGGTATGGTCTGTGATCATTGTTCCTCACTTGGCAGATCGTTGGCAGCTTATGATCGACGCTCATACCGGTGAATTGCTCAACGAACACAATCACGTATGCCATTTCTTGCCACCAAACGGCCCTGAAGTAACAACGGCTACCGATTTGCAAGGCATCAACAGAACGATACATTCTTATGAATTCAATAATAATAACTACCTGATCGACGCTTCGCGAGCGATGTTTGACGCAGCAGGATCTGATATCCCAAATACACCTGATGGTGCAATCTGGACGATTAACGGTAACAATACTTCTCCTGCAAATGATAATTTTAACACCACCCACAATGTATCGGCAGGTAACTTTTGGAATGATCCACTAGCAGTATCTGCTCACTACAATGCTGGTGAGGCTTATCGGTATTTTGAGGAAACCTTCAACCGTAATTCGATCAATGGACAGGGCGGTAATATCGTTTCCTTAATCAATATTGCAGAGGATGACGGTTCTGATATGGACAATGCCTTCTGGAATGGGCAAGCCATGTTTTACGGTAACGGAAATACTGCTTTTACTTCTCCATTGGCTAAAGCATTGGATGTTGCCGGGCATGAAATCTCGCACGGTGTTGTACAAAATACCGCCAATCTTGAATACGAGGGAGAATCAGGAGCCCTCAACGAGTCTTTTGCAGATATATTCGGTGCAATGATCGACCGTGACGATTGGCAAATGGGAGAGGAGGTTGTTAACCCAAGTATTTATCCTACAGGGGCCCTCCGGGATTTATCCAACCCCAATAATGGCGGCAATAGCCTCGGTGATCCAGGGTGGCAACCCGCGCATACGAATCAACAATATACAGGTAGCCAAGACAACGGCGGTGTGCATATCAATAGTGGTATACCCAATCGGGCCTTTTTTCTGCTCGCCAGTGACATTGGCCGTAGCAAAGCTGAGCAAATATATTACCGCGCTCTTACGGTTTATCTCACTCGTTCTTCGCAGTTTCTAGATCTACGAGCATCGGCAGTACAATCGGCGCAAGACCTTTATGGTAGCACGGAAGCAAACGCTGCCATCAATGCTTTCAATACTGTAGGCATAGGTAGCGGTGGCAGTGGTGGCACCCCTACTAATACACAGTCGGATTTGGCCATCAACCCTGGGGATGAATACATTCTGTACACTACAGAGAATAACAACAACCTATACATCGAGACACCAGCAGGTGTTTCTATCGCTGACCCATTGTCAAGCTTAGATCCTTTTAGTAAACCGACGATTACGGATGATGGCAGTTTGATCGTTTTTGTCGCACAAGACAAGACCATTCAGGCAATAATAATCGACTGGGGGACTAATATGGTTCAGACTGTTGCATTAAGTGACAACCCTATTTGGCGCAATGTTGCCATCTCACGAGATGGTAATCGCTTGGCGGCTATAACGGATGACAACGATAACCGACTATTAATTTTTGACCTGGCGACGGATGGGTATCCTGGAGAAGAATTCTTCCTTTACAACCCTACCACTGCTGAGGGGGTAGCCACAGGCGATGTACAATATGCCGATGTACTGGAGTGGGACCATTCCGGAGAGTATGTAATGTATGATGCCTACAATATCATTCCTAGCCAAAGTGGCACATCTATCGACTACTGGGATATTGGTTTCCTACGTGCCTGGAACCGTAATGCAGGTGACTTTGGTGATGGTTTTATCAGCAAACTCTTCAGTTCCTTGCCGGAAAATACCAGTGTGGGCAACCCTACGTTCGCTAAAAACTCGCCTTATATCATCGCGCTCGATTTTATAGACTACGATGCAAACAGCTATTTTCTTTCTGCTGCCAATATTGAGACAGGAGATGTAGGTACCATCTTTGAGAATGGCCGCCTGAATTATCCTAACTATAGTAATCAAGATAATCAAATCATCTTTGATGCCGAAGAAGATACTTTTGGTGATGCGGTAGTTGCCATTGCCGACCTTAATAGCGATAAGATAACGCCTGCTAGTGGCGGCTTTGTCTTTATTAACAATGGCTTTGCCGGCGCCCGCTGGGGCACGTGGTTTGCTAATGGCCAACGGCAGCTGGTACAAACCCTTGATCCTGTTTCGCCAGACGCTTGGGCACAGGCTTTTCCTACTGTAAGCACAGGCCAAATTACCCTCGCTTGGGAGTTGACGTCAGCAGCCCGTTTACAGCTGCAAATTGTTGACTTAGCTGGGCGTGTAGTACAGCAAAATCAATGGGAGAGTGCTACAGGACCAGGGCAGCGTCAGTTGGACTTGGCTGTTTTGGCTGCGGGAAGTTATTTGGTGCAATTACGTGCAGGAGAGCGAGTGTTTAGTCAATTGGTGGTGATTGAGTAGACCTTTTATCATTGTCACTAGCATGAAAAAAGCAGGCACCTTTACAAAGTGCCTGCTTTTTTATTGGGATTCAGTGAGGATGAAATGATTACTCCACCACATCCACCTGATGCGCCTGAATCACGTCTAAAGTGCTACCACCCTGGTGAACAAAAGCCACGATATGGCACTCGTTAGCGTTCCACAAGGTTGGAAGCGTGGTCGTATAGCTGCGACTCACTACCGAGCCAGCCGTGAAGATTTCGCTAAGCGTATTACCATCAAAAGCAGTGATGGCATCCCGTAAAGCATGTTTGTGAACATAGAAAGTGTCGACACCTGCAGGGGTGAGTTGAGGGTCTTCAATATTGCTCTCTGTGATGAAAAGCGTGAGACGTATGTCATCCGCAGTAACATTTTCTTCTACATACAAGTCTACATCAACAGCTAGTTCACGGGTAGTCTCATTGTAAGTAGGGATAATGTCGATTTTTACTGCGGGGTCCCCTTCCAGTTCCTGAGCGATGTAGCCTGGCCAGGTGGATTGTCCAACCTGGCGGCCTTCTTCACCATCGAAGTGTTTGCGATTGACAACCGCCGTTGGATAGCCTAGTGGTTCCTCCAGTAACGACAGCAGGGAGCTACCTATAGGGCTTTCCAGTTCCGAATCACTCTCTGGATAGGGAAAAGCAAAAAATCCAGCATGGATAGAAACAGCTACCAACTGCTGCCCATAGGTGTTGAGTAAAACCTCAATCGCTTCACTGCCCGCAGGGCAATTAACACAGCGCACACCAGTAAACTCCTCAATCAGTACCTGTCGCATCTGATCTTCAACAGGGACATCATCAGTTGGCCCATCACCGCCTGGGTTCAGAACCGGAGCCACCTCATCACAGGAGAAACTGAGTAAAATAAACAGTGCTAAAACCGTAAAGGAAAAATATTTTTTAAGCATGATTGCTGATTTTATTTAAAATTTTATCGAATCATTTTCTTTAGCGTCGTTCCGATACTAGAAGCTGGTGTTCGCAGAGAATTTGACTCCACTGAAGGCAGGCTCTAATCGGCAAATTCCTCCTGTACAAACAACACCTTCTACTTGCTTGACGTAACTGAGTGCCAGGCGGGTTGGGCCAGTGGTGTAATAAACATCGAAACGAGGGTAGTGCAATGACTGCTTTTCGCCACTGTCATCGACTGGTGAATTCTTGCCCGGATCAATATTGAACATATCAGAGGCCGTCAGCGTCCAGTTGCGTCCTAGTGATACTTCAATGAGGCCGAACACCCAGTCGCCGTAATCCTGTTTGGCACCTGCTTTTTCATCATCACCAGTAAGCATGTACTGTCCTTCAAAACGTACATTATGACTGCGGTCTAGTTTATAGACGAAATCAAAATAAGGAATGACTGTTTCTACAATTGGTGCTTGTGGTTTAAACTCATAGCGTTCTTGATTGTAATTTTGAACCTGAACGCCGCTAGTGAGTTTCCACAATTTCTTGTGCTTGTATTGTACTTCCGTAAAAACTTCGCGATAGAGTTTTACACCATCCAGGTCATCAATGTGAGAGTAATTAGCATTGAAGCTCACCTTGCGGTTGGGGGCATAGCTAACATCTACTTGATAAGCCAATTCTGCCAAATCCTGGGTGGCCGCATTGTAACGTGCCGTCAGGCGATAGGTGTTGATGCGTGCCATCGGCGGTAAGAAGTTGATGAGCCCTCGATTGAGCTGAGATTGTGGCCGTGTACGGAAGCTAAAGTTTTCGGTTCGCTTCGCTTCCAGGGTAATGCCCCATTTGGGAGGAGCAATACTCAAGCTGCTGTAGAGTACAGTACCTGCTTCGCTGATGAATTTGTCGCCGATGGTGATATTGTCTCCGCGCTGAATCTCTCCGAAAGGATCGTTCATGGCATCCTCTGTCTTATAAGCTCCTTCTACATACCACGAGAAGATACCTGCCGAGAGTGTGTTGTAAAGTGTAAAAGCGTAAGAGTTATAGTTTGGAATAAATAAATCCTCAGTAGGATAAGTATTAAGTGTCGCTACCAAACTGTTCATACTGGCATCATCCAATGTACGGGCTACTACCCCGAAACCGGGAGCCAATGACCAAGTACCAAGGGAGTCGCCCTGAACGTATCCTTCGATATTCAGGCCACGAATGACAGAGCTGTAGGTGTCAAACTGCTGCTTTTGACGCCCGGTAAACCCTTTGATATTCCAGTTGTCGGAAAGTTGATAATCTACCTTTAAACCGTACAGCGCATTGTCAATCAGTAGTGGGCGTTGCTCAAAAGAACGGAAAATAATACCACTACCCACTTGGTCATAAATGTAACCGGCTTCAAAGCCAAGCTTCTTGATACGCTTCCGAACGTACCACATCCCAATACCTTGGTCGGTATAAGAGCCAGTAGGGTTGAGGAGGTTCGAGTTGTTGAAAAAATCATAACGCAGGCCAATATCAAAACCCCAATTGCTGTAATTGAGGTTCAACCAACCTTCACTACCAAATAATTGGCGATCATATTGGGGCGTATTTGCTGCTCCAATAAGTGAGTCGCGAACAAAGAAATTGGCATTGGTTTCCAAGCTACCAGATAATCGGCCACCCTGTTCTTGTGCCGAGAGGGTGGAGGAAACCCAAAGACTTCCTAAGATAACGATAATGTAGGCGTAGCATTTCATGTTTAGCGGTGGTTTCGTTTTGTTGCTTTCTGTTAAAGTAGACTTAAAGTCAGCTAAAATACGCTTTAATAGCACTTAATGATGGAGCTTTGGTGTTACAAATCGGCTATCTTTGCGTCGAAATAATAAATTTCAGGCAATAATGCGGACTAGAATCCGGCTGGCCAAAATTTTCTTCAAGTTAGTCTTTCATCCAACAACAAAAAAATACCACCGATGCGTTTATTGACCTTCCTTACGTTGGTTTTAGCTTTTAGTTGCACCAACCACCTTTTCGGACAGCAAAAAATTGCTTCTGCCAACATTAAGACCCTTCAAGGGGAAACCGTTGATTTGGCGGACATTATCAAAGAAAAAGACCTTACGGTTATCAGCTTTTGGGCTACTTGGTGTAAACCATGTCAGGCAGAACTAGATGCTATTGCTGATTTGTATCCTGATTGGCAGGACGACTTAGGCGTTCAATTGGTAGCCATTACCATCGATACTCAGCGCCAGTTGAGCAAAGTACCTGGTATACTGAGCACCAAAGGTTGGGAGTACAATGTGTATTCTGATGCCAATAACGTGTTGAAAAACCAGTTAGGTTTTCAAGCGATTCCTCAGACTTATGTTGTAGACAGTGAAGGAAACATCCTCTACAGTCACTCTGGCTACTCTGCTGGTGATGAGTATGATCTGGAGGACAAATTGAAGGAGCTAGCAGACAAGTAATTAATTTTAGAGCGTGTATCTTCGCGTTCGAAAATATTAAAAGGTGTTCTTCTGGATGGCTTTCGCCTGAAATAAGTCCAGTAGAACGCCTTTGTTTATTACAGAATATAATAATTGTCGAATATGACTGCTGAAATTCATACTGAAAAAGGCCTGATGAAGGTAGAGTTTTACGAAAAAGATGCTCCAAACACGGTAGCAAACTTTGTGAAATTGGCCAAAGAAGGCTTTTACAATGGCCTGACGTTCCACCGCGTAATCCCTAATTTTGTGATCCAGGGAGGTTGCCCCGATGGACGTGGCTCTGGTGGCCCAGGTTACAAAATCGATTGTGAACTAGATGGCGACAATCAGTTTCATGACCGTGGTGTCCTCTCTATGGCGCACGCTGGTCGTAACACTGGCGGCTCACAGTTTTTTGTGTGCCACAGCCGTGATAATACGGCGCACCTTGACCGCAACCACACCTGTTTTGGTCGCGTCGTCGAAGGGCTGGATGTTATTGATGATATCCGCGCCGGTGACAAAATGCTAGAGGTGAATATTATTGATTAATGATCGTTTTCTAACAAGGAAAAAATAAAGTATCCCGAATGCTACAGTAGTAGTGTTCGGGATGTTTTTTTATGAAAAATGATCAATAATATCTTGATGTATTTCCTTTTCTTCTTTGGATAGCCAAGGAAAGATATCCACACTGCTGAAAAACAATAGCCCGACGAGGGGAAGGCCAATAGCCGCAAAAAGGAAAATCATTCCATCGGCAGGATCATTTGTGAAGCTGTCGATGATGGCCAGCGAGCTAACAATAATAACGGCTACCCCAAGGATGAAGAGAATCGTCATCATCGTAGCAGCCCATCGCTTTTTCTTTAGAAAACCTATTCCTCCGATGATGGATGTAATTGCAATCAAGCTAAAAGCGGCAATCATTAGGAGGTCTTCCGTACTGTAATTGTAATCAAACGATTCGTAATAGGTGGGTTGCTTTAATATTTGCGCGGTTATCCCCAGAAAAATCCCCGCGATACAAAGACAAAAGAGAGCCGCAATTACTTGCGTAGGAATTCGATGTTTAAGCATTGTGCTGATCTTTAGGGGAGGTGAATTCTTGGTCTAGAATAGCATATCCTGCGTCTTCTTGTGAATAGCTATGGAAATAAGGCAGGACCCACTGTGTATTGTTGAGAAATAGCAATGCACCTACAACCAGACCAAGTACGGCAGCTGTAATTCCGGTGAAAATGATGGGAGCATTACTGAACCGAAAGGTATTAGAAGAAAGTACCACCAACCAAGATATGCCGGCGATAATAAAACCAAATTGCATGAGATAGCGTGCCCAGCGTTTGTGGAACATTAACCCCAGGGCAGCAGTCATCAGAAAACCACCAATGGACAAGAAAATGCAGAATCCTAAAAAATCTTCCCAAGACCAGTTGCTGAAAGAAAAAACGGTTTCCTCTAAGGAATAGTCATAACGATAGACATCGTCTATCATAATTTGTCCGGCAATGCTTAAGCTAAAGAAGCTTATGGCTAAGACAAAGCAGCTAAAGATGGTAATGGGGTGAAGTTGGTTCTTGAACAAGAGTGCGGCGTTTTTTGCGTAATATTTAAGTGGCTTAACCCCTCTAAAATGGTAAAATTTCTTCATCTATACACAATTCTGTTAAAATGTTAACGTTTTGGGTGCGAGAACATCATCATCATTTTAAATGCTTTGTGACGACAAAAGCAAAGCAACGATTGGATTTAATTATTTTTGCAAGAATAATTTTCCATCTTCAAACTGCTTAACACTATTATGGATTCAAAAAAAGTATTAACCGCGGTAGTCGTGATTTTGGCCTTGGCCCTACTCGGCTCCCTTATCTGGGGTTTTGGTAAAAATTCTGATGCCAAAGAACTTCAGGCTGACAACACAGAAGTAAACGAAGCGCTGGATGCTATGACTTCCTTGCGTGACAACCTCGCTCGTGAGGTAGATAGCCTAGCTGGAGAGTATGACCTCCTGGCTTCGGAAAATGTAGAATTAAATGGCCAGTTGGCAGGCACTCGTGATGAGTTGTCCAGTGCTCAGTCGGCTTTGAGCCGCGCCAAGCGTAATGCTGCTGCTGAAATCAATGAACTGCGTGCTCAGATTGAGCAATTGACCGCCGCACGTGGCGACTTGCAGGGATCAATCACAGCTTTGGAAGACGAAAATGCTAACCTGAAGCAGCAAATGGGCATCCTGGAAACAGACTTGGCTTCTTCACGTCAGCAAAATGATGAGTTGACGACCATGGCGACTTCTATGGAAGGAGAGATCAAGAAACTGACTTACGAAAACTTCAAGGCTACCGCTTTTCAGATTACGCCGCAGGTTAAGAATGGTAACCCAACCTCTAAGTCTGGCCGCGCACGCCAGATTGCTGTGAGCTTTGACGTTGCTAACGTGCCAGCAGAATTCCAGGGCGTTCGTCCAATCTACTTGGTAATCACTGACGAGAAAGGCACGCCAATCCCACGTACAGATTATATTTCTACGACAGTTAGCCTCAACAATAAGCCACAAGATATTCAGGCAGTAGAGGCTCGGGAAGAAAACATCGGCGCCAGCCAGCGCATTGAGTTTACCCACAACCTGGAGGAGAAGCTTGACGAAGGATACTACCGTGTCAGTATTTATACCGACATCGGCTTATTAGGTTCTTCTAACTTCCGCATGCGGTAGAAAGAATCCCCCCCTTAAAATAAAAGTAGTTATTACCTGCTTTGGGTACGGAATTGGTTTTCCGTACCCATTTTTTGTTTTACGCGACCTCTGCGACTTTGTCTTCTTCCTCAATGTCATCTTTCTCTACGCGTAGGTTATCAATGATAAATTCCTGACGCTGAGGCGTGTTTTTACCCATGTAGTAAGATAGGACTTGCTCCAAATCGGTGTTTTGGTCGATGACTACAGGGTCCAGCCGGATATTTTCGTTGATAAAATCCTTGAATTCTCCAGGAGATATCTCCCCCAATCCCTTAAATCGGGTGACTTCGGGTTTGCCACGTAGTTCATTAATGGCATCTTGCTTCTCCTTTTCGCTATAGCAGTAGAAGGTCTTTTGCTTATCGCGCACCCGGAAAAGAGGGGTGTCCAGAATGTACAAGTGACCTTGGTAAACGAGGTCAGGGAAAAACTGGAGGAAAAAAGTAAGCAAGAGCAAGCGAATATGCATTCCATCGACGTCTGCATCGGTAGCGATAACCACCCGGTTGTAACGCAGGTCGTCCATTCCGTCCTCTATATTGAGAGCGTGCTGGAGGAGGTTGAATTCCTCGTTTTCATAAACGACTTTTTTGGTCAGATTGAAGGTGTTGAGGGGCTTACCTCGCAAACTGAATACTGCCTGAGACTGTACATCTCTGGCCTTGGTGATGGAGCCACTAGCCGAGTCTCCCTCTGTGAGGAAGATAGTACTGGCCAAACGTAGCTCTTCGCTGGTTTTACGGGTGCCATCACTAAAGTGGATTCGGCAGTCGCGTAGTTTTTTATTGTGAAGATTGGCTTTTTTCGCGCGCGAGTTGGCCAGCTTCTTGATACCTGCAATTTCTTCCCGTTCTCTTTTAGATTGGAGAATACGCTTTTCCAGTGCTTTCGCTGTTTCGGTATTCCTGTGGAGAAAGTTATCTAATTTTTCGTTGAGGAAATTCTTCAGGAAGGTACGTACCGTTGGGCTATCAGGGCCCATGTCGGTAGAGCCCAGCTTGGTTTTGGTTTGCGATTCAAAAATAGGGTCTTCCACCTTTACACTTACTGCTGCTGTGATGGAGCCCAAAATATCACGTCGATCATAACTTTTACTGAAATGCTTCTGGATGGTATCTACTACAGCTTCTTTGAAAGCATTCAAGTGAGTACCGCCTTGGGTGGTGTGCTGCCCATTCACAAAAGAATAGTATACCTCGCCGTATTGGCCACTATGGCTGAGTGCTACTTCCACGTCTTCTCCCTTGAGGTGAATAATAGGGTAGCGCAGATTATCGACGTTGGTCTTGCGTTCCAGTAAGTCTAGTAAGCCATTTTTACTAACGAGGGTCTTACCGTTGAAAAGAATCTTCAGGCCAGCATTGAGGTAAGCATAATTCCATAGCTGGTTTTCTACATAATCAGGGCGGAATTTGTACTTTTTGAAAATTTCCTCATCAGGACGAAAGATAATAAGGGTGCCGTTTTCGTCTTTGGTTTTGCTGATTTTATGGTCCTTGGTGAGGACACCTTGGTCAAATTCGGCAACTTTTGCCTTACCTTCACGTACTGCTTGTACCAAAAAATGACTGGAAAGTGCATTGACCGCTTTAGTACCAACCCCATTCAGTCCTACTGATTTTTTGAAAGCTTTTGAGTCGTATTTACCACCCGTATTGATTTTCGATACACAATCGATAACCTTACCCAGTGGGATACCCCGCCCAAAATCTCGGATACTTACCTGGCCTTCTTCAATTTTTACTTCTATTACTTTTCCATGTCCCATCACATATTCGTCGATGGAGTTATCAATGACTTCTTTGACTAAAATATAAATACCATCATCTGCCGAAGAACCATCACCAAGTTTACCGATATACATACCGGGGCGAAGGCGAATGTGTTCTTTCCAGTCTAACGAACGAATATTATCTTCGGTGTAGGATACTTCTTGTGCCATAGCGAATTGTCAGCAGCTTTTTTGAGTCTGTTAAAATGAAAAGTAAGAGCTTGTTGGGAAATTAAGCCCATAAAGAAAACAAAAGGAGGCGTAACGTATTAAACTATTAAGTGCCCGTGCTATTGGTATGGAAACCGATTTGCGGGAACTACAAATTTAACAAAATTGAGGTTATTTTTACAAACAATTTGTTAATAATTGTATGTCGATCTAATTTTTTGCGGTATGCGATATAAAAATCAATTGAATCATCCGGCGCTGCTTCCACTTTGGAAGAGCGTGGATCGTGATTGGTTTTTACAGCTTTGTGCGATTCTGTTGATGTTGACCTTTGGTTTCTTGCTAGTCTTGTGGGGAATGCAGCCTCATCTGCTGGTACTCTTTCTGGGGATGATGGTCGTAGCTACTGGGGGATACCTATGCTGGCGTCATTTTCATCGACCTTCCGCACTGGAACGACTTCAATACCGGCTTTACGATGAGCCCGGCTCGGTGGTGTGGGTATATAGTGTTGTTCATCAGCATCATCCTTTTGGTTTGCAGATCAAGGAAAGAGGTATTATGTACTTTAAATTTTCAGATGGTGACGAACAATCAGTTTATTTGCCGCCGGACAAGATGAAACTGATTAGCAAAGTATTGAGCAGGGCTTTGCCTNATACTGTTTTTGGGTATACCAAAGAAAGAGCTGCTCAGTATGAGAAGAACCCCCGTTTTGTTGAGTAGAGGGTGCTCATTGCGTTTACGTGGGTGTTCTCCCGACTTTTTAGTCGGGAGAACAACACCGCGAACAACACCGCGAACAACACCGCGAACAACACCGCGAACAACACCGCGAACAACACCGCGAACAACACCGCGAACAACGTGAGCACCGACATGAGCGCGGCGAATACCTATCCTGGCCAGATCAACAGCGGAACGTGGGTGTATTCTGCCGTTCGCTTACTTTGGCTACGGTGGAAGAGCTCTTGAAAGAAATTACGGCGTGGGCGCACCAGTACTTGTAAGTCGATATG
>NZ_KB903574.1 GCF_000379805.1 Lewinella cohaerens DSM 23179
ACCTGTGACGATAGCGCTAACCGCTGGAGCCCATGGGGTGAGTACATCGACTTCTACTGCTGTGATATCGCCAATGAAATTACAATTGAACTACGGGTAACGGACGAGTCTGGCAATGAGAACATCTGCTGGATGGTGATTACCCCTGAAGATAAACTGAACCCTTACTGCTACGCACCAGCTGATGTAGACCTGACGTGTAACGATCTTCCCCTGGCTTTCCCTGGAGACATCCAGACGGCTTATGACGAAGACTTTGAAGCNACCTCNATNATGATGAGNTCNATCTTCGGNGGAGCNACNGGTACGGATAACTGTGCGGTGGATACCATCGTAGAGCGTACACCAAACATCNANGTNAACGATTGTGGNTGGGGAAGTATCACCCGCCGCTTTGAAGCTTGGCAGCTCAAGCCGGAAGGTGATGTGAACGGAAATGGCGCTATCGACATCAACGAAGTATTCCGCTCAACGAACTCCTGTAGCCAGATCATCACGATCACGGAAGTCCATGATTTTGTAATCGACTTCCCTGAAGATGCAGCAGCTGACTGTGGCGATCCTGATGTACCTACGATTATCACCACCACTGATGGTTGTGATGTACTGAGTATCAATATCGGCGAGCCGGTGATCTACTCTGCAACTGGTGATGAGTGCTACAAGTACTCTATCACTTACGATGTGATCAACTGGTGTTTATGGGACGGTGAATACACCGGCTATGTTCTTCCTCGTATGACGGAAGACGACGGTGAAGCCCTGCCTATCGATCGTGCTGTTGAAGGCAACGAGCGTCCGGTAGTAAGCTACAACGATGCGGATGGATTGTGTATCGATCGTCGTCACAATGACCGCGATGGAGACAGTTCATTGAGCAACTGTGATAGCCCAACGCTACCCAACTACGGTCGCTACATCTACACCCAGTTTGTGAAAGTGTACGACTCCACTGCACCTGTAGTAAGTGTTGGTGAGTACGGTGGCCCTACGGCTAACTGTCCTGACCTACTAGCTGGTCAGTTCGGTGATGATGACGGTAACTGTGAAGAAGCCGTAAGCATTCCATTGTCAGTAAGTGACGAGTGTGAATTGTTCGACGGCGACGGTGTACTAGTTGTAAGCATTGTATCTGCCGAGCTTGACGCCTTTGCAGTAGACGCTAACGGCGACGGTGACATCAAGTCGAACGAATTTGTAGCGGACGACAACGTACTTGGAAATATCACAGATAACGGAGACGGTACTTATGTATTTGCTGGTACTTTCCCGATTATCACGAGCGCGATGGGAGATAACATCTACCATGCAGTACGCATCTTGTTCGAAGACGGCTGTGGTAACCAGACCAGCGAGACCATCGTATTTGATGTGATCGACTGTAAAGGACCAGCGCCTGTATGTATCAACGGACTGACGGTAACCCTGATGCCAAACGAAGACGAAGGTTGTTCGATGGCTATTTGGGCCAGTGACTTTGAAGGGTCACCCATCAGTGATTGTACCGGTCAAGGACCAGAACTGTTCAACGGCTTACCTCGTGTTACGAAGTACGCTATTTACCGCGCAGCTGACGTAGAAGCTGATCCAGACTTTGTACCAAGCCCTGATGATACCGGATTGGTATTGACCGAAGCTGATGAGCAGACCACAGTAGTCTACGTTTACGCCTTTGATGAAGAAGGTAACTACGATTACTGTGAGACTTACATCCTGGTACAACTGCACACAACGTGTAGCGGTGAAGGAGAAGGTACCATTGCAGGTATCATCATGACGGAAGATGCCGAAACGGTAGAAGGCGTAGAAGTGAGCATCAACGGTGGCATGACCGCCCAGATGACCACGAATACGGATGGAACCTACAACTTCAGTAACCTGGCTTTAGGCGGTGATTACTCAGTAACACCTTACCTGAATACCAACCCGCTGAACGGTGTGACGACCTTTGATATCGTTAAGATTTCCAAGCACATCCTGAATGTGGATGTACTGGATGGCCCATACCGTCGTATTGCAGCAGATGCTAACCGTAGTGGAACGATTACGACGCTGGATTTAATCCAGATCCGTAAGTTGATCCTCAACGTGATCACAGCATTCCCTAACAATACGAGCTGGCGCTTTGTNGNNGCNGACTANGACTTCCCNGAAAGTACGAACCCATGGTCAGANACCTTCCCAGAGTTGATCAATGAGAACAACCTGGCAGGTGATATCCTGGATGCAGACTTTGTGGGTGTGAAGATCGGTGATGTGAATGGATCAGCTCAAGCCAATGCCATGGCNNNNGACGACCGTACNCTCAACGGTATCTTCAACCTAAAGGCGGAAGACATCGACATGAAGGNAGGTAATACCTACACGATAGCGATTACTGCGGATAACTTGAATCAGATCGAAGGCTANCAGGCCACCCTACAACTAAGCGGTGTGGAGTTGGTAGACATCGAGTACGCTCAAGCNCAAGCAGCTAACTTTGGCCTACGCTTTGTAGATCAGGGTATGATTACGACGAGCTGGAACTGGGATGGCGCAGCAACTACTGCTGACCACCTGTTCAGCTTGGTACTCAGAGCAACAGAAGACCAGCCACTGCGCGAGGCGCTAAGCATCTCAAGCCGTTACACGGCCGCAGAAGCCTACCGCAATGGCGAAATGACCGACCTGGGTATTGAATTTACCAATGGTTGGAATGTAGCTGGGGAATTTGCATTGTACCAGAACACGCCTAACCCTTTTGCAGCAGCAACCCTGATCGGGTTCAATCTGCCCGAGGATGCAGCGGCAACGGTAACGATCAATGACGCTAGCGGCCGGGTGCTCAAAGTGATCCGTGGTGATTATGCAGCAGGCTACAATACGATCAATGTAACGAAGCAAGATCTCCAAGGCGCTACCGGTGTACTGAGCTACACGGTAGAAGCTGGCGAGCATCGCGCGACCAAGCAGATGATCGTGGTAGATTAATTCCTCACGATATATAGACAACAGGCGGCGGTATCCTTCGGGGTGCCGCCGTTTTTTATTTGCACCCCCAGATGCATTGAACCACCAAAGGCAGCAAAGGTTTTTGAGCCATATGAGGGATTATAAGGGCATTTAAGGGGGGAGGCAAAACATGACACGACATAGATGAAATCTACGCCGAAGGGGGGGGTAAACCAAAAGACTGGTTAACTGGTCTTTATGTTTTTTAGTTGGTTAACCAGCATGTTTTGAACCACCAAATATATTGAACCACCAAAGGCACCAAAGGTTTTTGAACCATATGAGGGATTATAAGGGCATTTAGGGGGTAGGCAAAACATGACGTGGATATAATACGTCCATCGAGGCTTTGCCTACGCCGACAGGGGCAAATTCATAAATTTGCCTTGAACTCGTGTTATTAACGAATAGCAATAGCCGCGTAGGCCGTGAGGCCGGAGCGCGGGGCCCGGTAGGGCGCAAGGCCGAGGGATGGAAGCGGTATGCAATGCGCAGCAATGCATGAGAGCGAACAGCCTGGTGCCGTAGTGGCGGCGGCGCAGCAACGCTACTACCGGCGCGGCCCCAAATAAAGAATAAAGCGTGGTTCTAAAATTTGATTTTGATTTGAGCAGCTAGTTCAGTACGGGTAGGCTGTCCGGTACTTTCGAGGCCACTACCGATGGTGTCTGCATTGGCCCAGAAGAGGCGTGCGTAACGTGCTTCGATGGTCATGTTGCGGATGCCTTTGTAGCGGAGGTTGAAGTAGAAACGGCTGCCTTGGTTGTAGTAAGCAGGAATACGGAAGTTGTAAAGTAGCCCGCTTTCGTAGTTGTAAAACCGGACTTGGTAGCCATCGGTATCGAATAAGGCGATGCGGCTGGTGAAGCTTAATGGGACGCCGATAGGGTGGTAGAGTAGGTCTTGGTAGATGGCGAAACCAGACAGTTGGTCATTGATAGGGTTGGTGGTGGTGCCCCAGTCGATACGGCTACGGTATTCAAAGGCTTTGTTGATTTGATATGCGCAGTGGAGCCGGACTTGTAGACGACGTTGAGGGAGCACGGCATCGATTTGGTTGTCGATTAATCTTACGTTGACTTCTTTGGTTTCGTCGCGTAGTTCGAGGTAGACGGTAAGTTTGCGCTTGAGGAAGTAAGTGAGCCGAAAACGGTACTCTTGACCACGGGAGGGGGCATCTACAGTGGAGCGTACCCAAGGGTGTTTCCAGGCATCGTAATAGGCATTGATGATCCAGTGTTTACTGGGGTGTACTTCAATACCGAAGTAGAGGCCGTTTTCGTTGCGTCCTCCAGTGGTTTCGCCGAAAGGGTTGCCCAATAAGGCTTGGAAGTCGCGGGGATAAGAACGGTGAACGATAGCAAGATTTACTTTTTGATCGAGGGTGGTGAGGAGGCCATTGATGGTGGCGATAGCACCGTTGTCGCTGGCTGCTGTTTCGCCAAAAAAAGTGAGGTTACGCCAGCGGTAGCTGTAGTCTAGACTGAGGTTGGTGAGTTGATCACCTTGGAAATAATAACGATTGTAAACTCGTGGGGTAAGCGTAAGGGCTTTGTCTAGCTGGTGGTGAATACCGTTGACGGCGACGTGGCCTTTGTTGGCCTGCCATTTGAGGGAGCCTCCGGTTGTGAAATAACCAATGGTGTTGCGATCTGCGATTTCATTGGCCGTTCGGTGCAGACCACTGAGTTGTAAAGATGAAAATTCTGTAAAAGAACCTTGTAGTTCTATGTCGATACTATCGTTGATTATCAGGAGGTTGCCATCTCGTTTTCTTTTAGAAATAAGTGCTGTGAATTCTAACCTGTCGCTAAGTTTGAGCGTTGTTGCTGCACCACGAAGGAAGTTGGCCTCATTGACGGAAGTATATTGCCGTAAGGGGCGCCCGCCACGGCGGACACTGGTGACGAGGGTACTCTTGCCATAGCCAAAGCCGGTGAAAAGAATGAGGCCTTGGCCAAAATTGGCACTATAATCCCCCAGTGCCACGGCCTTAACGGTGCGGTTGTAATCTTTGAGGAAGATATGGGCACTGTAGTAATCAAAACCCTTTTTGTTGCTGCCACGGAAAAACTCTTCGCCTCGATCTTTTTCGGCGGTGAAGCCGTAGCTGAGGCGGTTGCTGTAAGTATGACGGTAACGCAGGTAGAGTTGATTGGGATCGCCAAGGTAGGGAGTGCTGTCGGGGCGCTCCTCTAAAGGGGTGAAGCCACGTTGTTGTTCAAGAATGCGATTCCAGCGCAGATAAAGTTCGTTGTCGCCAGTGGTAAACATATCTTTGAAGGAAGCTTGAAAATCGTCTACCTCTTTACGTAGCCCCACAAAAGGGAGGATGCGCCGGATGGTTGCCAGGTCGAGACTGGGGACAGCTTGTAGTTCGTAGATGGCGATGAAGCCGCCGAGTTGTTCACGGTAGTTGAGCAGACTACTGATTTGTACATCGCTGAGGAGGCCCAGCTCTCGGAGGTCCTCTTCGCTGGCGTTGTTGAGGTTGAGCGGGTTTTCGCGATAGACAGCGAGGTCTTCAAAAATAGTATTGAGGTCGAAATCGCTTTCTTCTTCGGCATCCTGTAGAAGGTCTTCCAGGCGCTGCTCACTTAGATCAGGTGTGGGATCGGGGGGGAGGCTATCAATTTGCCCAGAAAGATAGAAAGGAAGGAGGCCCACAGTAAGTAGTAGTAGCAAACGCAGCATAGTAGACTAGGACTAATGATGACCAAAGATACTGGCAAAGTGGAGCTACACAAAAACTTTATTGGCCTTAGTAGGCTTTTATTATTTTTGCTGAGTGTTAGTGGGGATTTTACCACATAGACACTTAGAAAAAGAACGTGATTGTTTCTTTTAGTGTAAAGCGTAATGAATGAGGAGCAGGATTTTTTTTGTACTAGGGGTGGTTTTATGGTTTATCTCAGGAGTACAGTCCTGGGGACAGTCTTTTGCTACGCCGTTGTCGCCACGAACAGCAAGCTACGAAATGGAAGTTTACCTGGATGTGGAGGCTAAGAAAGTGAATGCCCGGCAGACCCTGGTGTTTACAAACCCTTCGGCAGATACGATCTGGAATATGCGTTTCCACATGTATTACAATGCCTGGAAGAACAATAAAACAGATTTCTTTACCGAGAGTGGACGTATCCCGAGGACTAAAGATCAAAAAGAAATTGAAGAGTGTATCTGGAGCTGGGTGGAAGTGACCAAAGTGCTGGATGAGCAGGGGAATGACCTCAGCAGCGGTATGCGTTACGTGCAACCCGATAACGATAATACCAATGATGATACGGTGCTAGACTTGCCCTTGGAGGTGCCGGTAATGCCTTACGAAACTTATACCCTTGAGATGGATTGGGAATCGCAAATCCCACCCCTGATGATCCGTACGGGCTATAGTAAGGATTATTTCTTCATGGTGCAATGGTATCCCAAGTTGGGTGTGTATGAACCTGCAGGTACTCGCTTTGCTAAGGAAGGACAATGGAATTGCCACCAATATCACCCCGCTACAGAGTATTTTGGTGAGTTTGGTGTTTACGACGTGAAACTTAACGTGCCTAAAGACCATGTCGTAGGCGCCAGTGGTTTTTTGGTAGACAAAAAAGAAGAAGAAGGACGCGCTATTCATCATTACCTTGCGGAAGATGTCATTGATTTTGCGTGGACGTCGCACCCCGGTTTTGTAGAAGTCACAGACCAGTGGCGAGATACGAAGATCAGTTTACTCATTCGGCCAGAGCACCAGTGTAACCAGCATCGCTTCTTAGAAGCGGCCAAACATACCCTGGATTTTTTTGCCGATTATCTGGCACCTTACCCGTATCCGACGTTGACGATTGTGAGTCCTCCGTTTTATGGGCTCAATTCTGGGGCGATGGAGTACCCGACGCTGATTACTGCACCAACCTTGTGCAACTTGCCTGCCGGGATAAAAACCACAGAAACGTTGGTTATCCATGAACTTACGCACCAGTATTTTATGCAAATGCTGGCGACCAATGAGCAGGAGGAACCCTGGCTGGATGAAGGTTTTACGGCTTATTTTGAAGCAAAAATCCTAGATAAATATTATCCAGAAGGCACGGTCTCTTGGCCCTATATGAATATACGTGTAGGATCGGAGGAATTGCGTCGAGGTCGTTTCCTCAATGCAGATAATATAAAAGTAAACCCATTGAGTGATTTTGGTTGGCATTTTAAGCACGGCAGTTATGCACAGATCGTCTATGGAAAAGCAGCAGTGGGGCTACGAACTTTGGAAGGTTTGGTAGGGGAGGAGTTGATGAAAAAAATCATGCAGCGCTACTTTGAAGAGTGGAAGTTTAAGCATCCTAGTCGGCAAGCTTTTATTGACGAAACCTTGACGGTGGTTAGTGAGATAGCAGGTGAAAGCAAACGAGCGGAAATAGCTTCTTTTCTAGAACAATTGATTTACGGAACGGAAGCTTGTGATTATTCGGTACATGATATTATCAACAAAGAAATTACAGCGGCGGTAGGCTTCTTCGAAAATACGGAAGACTGTGTAAGCGAGACAACTCAAGAGGGCAGTCTTTACGAATCACAGGCCATTATTTTCCGCAATGGAGGATTTGTTGTGCCCCAGGAAGTAAAGATCGTTTTCACCAACGGGGAAGAAAAATGGGAACAATGGGATGGCCAAGCAAGAAGTATGGATTGGACGTACACCAGTCCACATAAAATTGTAAGTGTAGAAATTGATCCGGCGAGAAAAATACCCCTGGATACGAATTTCATTAATAACAGTTTGACGCTGGAACCGGAGCAGACCGGGATTTCACGTTACTTTACTGCCGTACTTACCTGGTTGCAGGCGACCATGGTGAGTATGGCGACTCTGGTATAAATAAAATTATTTTGACGAATTCAAATACAGCCACGGAGGCACATTCTGTAAGTGTTATTGGGGCATTAAAACGAGGTTTTTCCGCTGCTTCAGGGCATTTGTGGATAAGCTTGGTGTTTTGGGGGGTGAGCCTACTGCTGGCCTTGTTGGCAGCGTTGCCGTTTCGGAGTTTGCTGCTAGGAGAAGCGGGGAATTCTTTAATGGTTAAAGACTTGATGAAGGGCTTTGACTATACTTTTTTGAACGACTTTATACAGAGTTACGGATCTGGTTTTACGCCTGTCCTCAGTCAGTCGGTACTCTTACTTGGCGCACAATACCTATTGTTGATATTTTTAGTTGGTGGATTGGTGAAAGTATTGTGGGAACAGTCGCAACCGGAATATCGCAGCACTTTTTGGAGTGGAGCTGGTAGGTATTTCTGGCGGATGTTACGACTTTCGGTTTTCTTTTTGTTAGTACATGGACTTGTACTAGTTGTTTTTGGATTCCTTTACTTTAAGGTTGTTAAAGGTTTTTCACCACAAGCATTGGAAAGCGAAGGGGTCATCACCTCGTCCTTGCGGTGGTTGGTACCTTTGTATGTGTTAGTAGCGGCAGTGCCTATGATGTGGCAGGATTATGCTAAGGTGTTTTTGGTGAAAAACAATAATCGCTTTATTTGGTCGCCGATAGGGGAAGGGGGAAGTTTTGTAATTCGGCATTTCGTAAAAACTTATCCTCTTTATCTACTCAATATGATTTTGGTACTAGTGCTGTTTATGGTGAATTATTTCTTGGTTAGCCTTTTTGATATTTCTTCCTTGGGTACGATCATTGGTACTTTTCTTTTGTCTCAGTTGTTTGTCTTTGCTCGTTATGCCATGAAGATCGTTAATCAGGGGAGTATTGTTGCGTTGATAGGGTAGTTTGAGTCTCTTTAGTCGACGTTTAAATATTAAGAGATGTCCATTTTTGCCTATAGATTAGGGGTGTTACCTTGAATAGTAAAAAATATTATTATTTTTTTTGATATTAATGTACCTACATCTTTAGGTGTTTTTGTACTGTTTGTCAATGTGTTACCTTTAAAGCTGGTTTTGTTTTAATATTGGGAGCGCCTTGCCAGAGTTTGTATGGCTTGCACTTATTGTATATTGCTCTTATATTTGTAATAGTAACACTATCACTATGAATGCTTTCTGGAGTAACCCTTGAATGAACAACACAAAGCCGCTAACATTCTGTTAGTATTCAAGGTTAAAGTTGAATGATATACCTCTGTGGAAGAGGCGGTTTTGGCATTTGCCGAAATTGTTAATTGCTGGGCGTGAATTTTCTTAAGAAAGTTTATTGTTTGGTTGTTACTATGACTTCTCAAGTTTACCTTTTGTTTAGGTGGACAACACAATTAATGAAATAACAACAAGTCTGGATTCGTAAATTGTTCATTATGAGCTTTTTCGGTGTTTGCTGTGGGTGTTTTTAACATCTGAGTGGCTGTGTTTTGTCCTTGATGAAGCATGACTGCCTAAGCATTGAAATTTGTGAATAAGGATAGTTCTATAGTATGTTTTACATGTGTAATGTACACTTGTGAAGAGCCATCGTAGTATCTGATTTGCGAGTTGAAATAAAATATAATGCACTTTGTGATGAAGTGTAGTGTCCTCTTATTTTTGAATTTGAAAGAGGTTTTTGATCACATGAAAATAATAGTAAGTATGTACCTGAAACAAATACATCATTGTTTTTTGTTATTGGCTAGATTTAAATTTATTCTTGTTTTTGTTTTAATCTCCTCTTGTTTTGCTTCACTTCATTCAAGTGAACTTGCAACTCCTTCTAATTCGACTAGCTTATTCATGCCACCACCAGTATTAGGGTGTAATGATCCTATTGTAGGCAAAGGAGCTGTCGTTGATCAGCTTGCTGGTAGCTTAGTGAGTGCACTTTCAGGCTCCAGCGACTCAGAAGTTATTGTTGATGGAGATTTAACCAATTTTCTCGCTTTTAATGGCACTGACCTGATTGGGGTGGGAGCTATTTCTTTGGTGTCGGTAAAAGATGTCAATAATACTTACCCTGCGGGACAACGAACGGGCTTTGTGATTTCTGCTGAAGGGGGCTTAATAGGTGCTGATGTGTTGAATGATCTCGAAATTCGTACCTATCTAAATAATCAATTACAGGAAACTGCCCAAGTTGGAGGTGGAGGAGCTCCTATCTCCTTGGCGCTGCTTGCAGGCCCTGGGAGTAAGCGTCGGGTAGATTTTCTCACGACCTTGCCATTTGATGAGGTCGAACTTAGGCTGTCGGGTGTAGCTAACCTAAGTCTGATTTCTGCACTGCGCGTTTATTACGCCTATGAAGAAGTAGATGGCTGTGACTATAATTGTGCTACTGCCCTTACTACTACTAATTACCCTTCATCTACAGCAAGTACGAATTGCGAGCTATTTGCAGTGGTTTGTTTGGATGATGGTTTCAATAATTTTTCTAATACGACTAATGCTGACACGATAGACTATGCGGAAGATGACTTTCTTCTTGCTGAATCTAATTATCTCGATATCGACATAGGAGAGGATATTCCTGCTAATTATGAAGTAGGTTTCGCCGTTGAGCAAATTGGATTGCTAGGTTTACTTTCCCTGGATGTATTGGGAGGCATTACAATCCAAACTTACGACAATGGAAGCCCAGTGGAGACCTTTGTTGCTAATAACTCATTAGCAAATGTAGGGGTGTTAGTAGGAGACATAAATCTTATCAGCTTCCCAACGACCCAAGTTTTCGATCAGGTAAGAATTACGATTTCCAGTGTGCTAAGTTTATTAACTACTTACCGTATTTACTATGGTTTTATTCGTCCTGATACTGATGGTGATGGTTTCCCTGATTGTGTTGATCAATGTGCAGGCGGCGACGATAATTTTGATGCCGATGGCGATGGAATACCCGATTTCTGTGATAATGACTGTATGGTTGATGCAGGAATAGATGCCTCAGCATGTACTTCTTCTATGACTTTTACCCTTTCTCCAGCTGGCGTAGGCGAGACATGGACACCCGTTATGGGCAACCCTAGTGCAGCTAGCATTGACGCAGCAGGAGTTATCACAGGGTTAGATATGGAAGGATATTACCTGTTCGAGCTTTCGAACGGTAGTTGTAGTGATACAATAACCATTGCTTATTTCGCTTCTCAAGGACCACTTGAATGTAATGACCCAATCGTTGGGCCAGGAGTGGTCATTAACGACAATGGCTCTTGTTCCAACTGTGGCAATGCTGATGTAGACAATGTAGTGGATGGTGATCTCAGTAATTTTACAGAAGAAAGTAGCCTCCTGAGCTTAAGTTTGCTAGGGGGCGATACTCGTTTAATTGCAGTCAAAGACACCCTTCAAGAATACCCTGGCGGACTGAGAACAGGTTTTGTGCTTAATTTTCCTAGTGGCCTATTAAGCCTGGATTTACTGGATGTATTCGCTTTGCAGACTTACAACAACGGTGTACTAGTAGAACTGGCTGGTAATGGAAGTTCTAATTTACTTAATCTCGATGGATTGGCAGCCAATGGGCAGCAGCGGTTATCCTTCGTTACCACCTTGCCTTTTGATGAGGTGGAGTTGGTTATTCAGGGAGGTTTGGCTTCCTTGGATTTATTAACAACCACCAGGATTTTTTATGCATTTACCGAACCAACGTCCTGTCCTGATGCCAGTACGATTACGGATATTACCGACTTGTGTGGTATACCCCTTACAGCTTCCTCTGATTATTGTGGAGGAATCGTTTACGAAAGAAGCGGCTTCACTGGCCTCGCCTGTGTAGGATGTAGCATTGATTCTTTATCCAACCTCATTGATCATGATCTGACCCAGCCGACAACAATCGATTTGTTAGTTGCTGCCTTGGGGGATGTTAGCTTATCTGTAGCCACTACTAATGTTGTGAATGCTGGGAGTATAGCTGGCTTTGCTATTGATGTAGCCCCGAGCTTATTAGATGTAGGGCTGCTGGGGAATATATCTCTTACTACTTATTTAGCAGGAAGTCCGCAGGAATCCGTTGTTGCGAGTAATCCTTTGGTTAGCGCTAGTTTACTGAATAATGGTAGTGATATTACCTACTTGAGTTTTGCTACAACCCTGGATTTCGATGAGGTTCAGATTACCTTCGATGCTGGTCTTGCAGCGGTATCGGCGATTGGTGGTACTATTAGTGTCTACTATGCTTATATCCAGGCGGATAGTGACGGGGATGGTACTCCGGACTGCCTCGATAAATGCTGTGAAGGCCCCGATACTTTAGACGCTGATGGGGATGGGTTACCCGACGCATGTGACAGTGAAGTCACGACAACCTTGGCACTACGTGCTTATCTTTTGGGAGCATTATGGCCTGATTTTTCGGGAGATAACCTGATGCGTGATGATTTGAGAAGCCTGGGGTATCTTCCTTTAGATCAGCCTTATAGTGCTGCTGTAAATGCCAGGTTTGAGCACTTTGGCGGTGGTGGGACAGAGCAAACAACAATGCCGGTAATTTCAGCAAATGCAGGCACTGGCGATGCGGTCGTTGATTGGGTCTTCATCGAATTGCGAGATGCTACCGACAGTACCATCGTATTTAGAACTATCTCAGCAGTCATACAAAGAGATGGTGATGTAGTAGCCGCAGATGGAGGGCCGCTACAGTTAGCTGGTTTACCAAGTAGCTTCTTTATCGCAATTAAACACCGTAATCATCTTGGAGTAATGACTGCCGCACCAGTCATTGTTAGCGGGCAAGCAGCAAGCGTAGATTTTACCACTATATCTACTGCCGATCTATATAATCAACCGGGATACGACGGTTTCGAACTTTACACCCTTGGTAACGGAAAGAAAGCCTTATGGGCAAGTAATGCTAATGCCGACTTCAAAGTCAAATATGACGGAAGTGCGAATGATCGTCAGAAAATTCTTCAGGAAGTGATCACCTTCCCAGGTAATCTACTGGATGAATTGAATTACAATAATGCCGTTGGATATTTTGCTGGCGACTGCAATATGAACGGAAAGGCAAAATACGATGGTGCTGATAATGACCGGACTATTATCCAAGCAGTCGTGGTTTCTCTGTATGACCTTAATACAGGCCAGGTCAATAATTTCAATAATATGATTGAGCAGGTACCTCCTGTTCTTGTTCCATAAAATTACACCAAATTCTTAATCAAACAGGGATGTGGGTAAGGTTCCCCCCCTATTACGTCAATTCCCGAAAGTTTAAAATCATATATCAACATGAAAGAAATGCTATCTTTTAAAAACTATTTATTTCAACTTTGTCTACTACTGATTCCCTTATTTTTTGGGACTGCTCTTAGTGGACAAGTGGTTGATTTTACCCTTAAATTCAATCCCAATACAGGGAATTATGAAGCCTATGCACGACCCGATTTTACAGATGCGAACTTCTTTTTAGCGGGTGGGTCTCAGTTCTCCTTGGTCTTTCCAGCGGCTCTGCCAGATGATGCCCTCACTATTACAAATGTCAATGGAGGGCCCTGGACAGATAATACTCAGACTCCTGCTCCTCCTGCAACACCTCTGGTAGATTACCATTCTATTACGACCAATGGTGGACAAATAGCATTAGATGCTAACGTAGAGTTATTGCTGTTTACTTTCAATTTTGGTGGCTCTTGTTATGGAGATTTACGTATCTATGAGAATGGCGTTGACCCAAATTCTACGGTGTTGGGTGGTCCGGATTACGAAAACTATTGGGGTGATCTTTTTGGCGCGGATTATTACAACATGAATTACTACGATGGTGGTATGATTGTTTGTGACTCAGATGGAGATGGTTATACCGACTATGAAGAGATCACAGGGATGAATGATCCCGAAACACCTGTAACCCCTATGGGAATGAGTGATCCCAATGATCCATGTGACCCTGATCCGCTTGCTGTAGCTGGAGCTGATTGTGATGGTGATGGTGTATCTAATGGTCAGGAACAAACTGATATGACTAACCCTCTGGACCCTTGTAGTTTAATCGTTGCTAATCAGGATTTGACACCTGATATGATGTGGTTAAATGGTGACTGTGATAGTGATAACTTAACCAACGGGATAGAAGTAATGGGTGGAACGGATCCTCTTGATGCCGACTCTGATGATGATGGTCTGCTAGATGGCATAGAAGATGCGAATATGGATGGCGTAGTAGATGCTGGCGAGACGGATCCTAATAATTTGGATACGGACGGTGATGGCTTACAAGACGGCACGGAAAGTGGCGAGACAACTGGTCATCCTACAGATACTGATCCAGGCATCTTCGTTCCTGATGGAGACGGCGGCACGACAACGACTGATCCACTTGATGCGGATACGGACGATGATGGCTTGACGGACGGTATTGAAGACTTTGATGGAGATGGTGTAGTAGATGCTACGGAGACGGATCCTAACAATCCTGATACGGACGGTGACGGCGTTCAGGAC
>NZ_KB903575.1 GCF_000379805.1 Lewinella cohaerens DSM 23179
GCTAGCCCATCTAACGAAGGTGGCGATGATGCAGAAGACAGTGACGCTGATGAGACCACTGGCGAAACCGGTGTGATCAACTTGGAAAGTGGCGAAAACGATCCTACGAATGATGCTGGTTTCTACGGAGATGCTTCTTTAGGTAATTTCGTATGGGAAGACTTGGATGCTGATGGTATCCAGGATGCTGGCGAGCCAGGTATCGAAAACGTAACCGTAATGTTGTTGGATGCTGACGGCAATATGCTAGATCAGACGACAACGAATGGCGTAGGTTTCTACGAGTTCACCGGCCTTACACCTGGCGATTACATCGTTAAGTTCACTGCTCCTACTGATTTCGAAGTAAGTCCTGCCAACGAAGGTGGTGATGATGCAGAAGACAGTGATGCTGATGAAACGACTGGCCAAACGGGCGTAATCACGCTTACCACTGGTGAGAATGACGATACCAATGATGCTGGTTATTATCAGCTAGCTTCTCTTGGTGACTTCGTTTTCGAAGACCTTGACGGCGACGGTATCCAAGATGCTGGCGAGCCTGGTGTTGAAGGTGTAACAGTTAACTTGAAAGACGAGGATGGTAACATCATCGATGGTACAACAACTGATGACACCGGCTTCTACGAATTCACTGGCCTTACGCCAGGTGAGTACAGCGTACAGTTTGTACTGCCTACTGGCTACGAATTTGCTGACCTGAACGAAGGTGGTAACGAAGCTTTGGATTCTGATGCTGATCCAGCAATGGACGGTATGACGGAAACAGTTACCCTGGAATCAGGTGATGATTACGAAGATTTGGATGCTGGTCTTACGACCTACGATCTGGCTTTGACCAAGGATATCAACGATGGTACTCCTGGCCCATACGCTCAGAACAGCCCAGTTGACTTTGATATTACAGTAACAAACGAAGGAAGCCAGTTGGCAACTAACGTAATTGTTACAGATCGCGTACCTGCTGGCTTAACCATTACTGGTTTTGATGCTAATGGTACAGCGGTAGTTGACAACGGAGACGGTACTTACACAATCCCAAGTCTGGACGTTGATGAGTCAGTAACCTTCGTGGTGGAAACGACCATTGATGCGACCTTCCAGGGTACAAGCTTGATCAACGTAGCAGAGATCACCACCGATGATGGTGATGATACCGACTCTACGCCAAACAACGAAGACCCAGAAGAAGACGATCAGGATGATGAGGAGATTGAAGTTGAACAACTGTACGACCTAGCCTTGACGAAAGACCTGCTTAGCGCAGGGCCATTCGAACAGGGAGATGACGTAACGTTCACGATCACAGTTACCAACGAAGGAAGCCTAGACGCTGCCAACGTAGAAGTAACAGATCGCCCTGATACTGGCTTCACATTTGCTGGTGCGAATGTACCTGCTGGTGTAACGGATAACAACGATGGCACTTTCGTAATCGCAAGCCTACCACAAGATGGTAGCGTAAGCTTCGAAGTGACCTACACAATTAGCGCGACCTTCCAAGGTACAAGCCTGACGAATGAGGCCGAAATTACCGAAGATGACGGTGATGACGAAGACTCTACGCCAGACAACGACGTACCAGGCGAAGACGACCAGGATGATGAGACGATTGAGATCGAACAACTGTACGACCTAGCCTTGACGAAAGACCTGCTCAGCGCCGGACCATTCGCCCAGGGAGATGACGTAACGTTCACGATCACAGTTACGAACGAAGGCAGCCTAGACGCAGCCAACGTAGAAGTAACGGATCGTCCAGAGACTGGCTTTACCTTTGCTGGAGCAAACGTACCTGCTGGAGTAACCGATAATAATGATGGCACTTTCGTAATTGCTAGCCTCCCACAAGATGGAATGGTAAGCTTCGAAGTGACCTATACGATTGCTGACGACTTCCAAGGATTCACCTTGACGAACGAAGCAGAAATCACGGAAGATGATGGCGATGACGAAGACTCTACGCCAGATAACGAAGTACCTGAAGAGGATGATCAAGACGACGAAGAAGTACCTGTAAGCCAGACAGCTTCTGTCGATATCGAAAAGGCGACCAACGGACAAGACGCTGATAACGCACCTGGTGTGTTTATCATCGTACCAAACGTTGCGCCTACGGTAACTTGGACTTATGTGGTAACCAATACGGGGACCCTTGATCTTACGAATGTTGTTGTAACAGATGACCAGGAAGGCCAGGTAGGAATTATTCCTTTCCTTGCCGCCGGAGATTCTGAAACATTGACACTGACAGGAACCGCCATGCGCGGCATGTATACCAACAATTCTACCGTAACGGCTCAGCCAGTAGATGTGAATGGTACGCCAACCGGTGATCCGGTTGACGACATGGACCCATCTAACTACACGGGTGTCTTTATCAATATCGATAAGGAAGGTGATCGCGAGGAAATCTGTGCTGGTGAAGAAGTAAACTTCTCACTGACCATGCGTATCCTCGGTGGTACGGAAGGAATTCAGTTACGCAACATGAGCGTAGAAGATTCTAACCTGCCTGATGACCTACTACCTTATGATCAGTACTTCGATGTAAACAGTGACCCTGAAGGAAACAGCTATGTTGACTTCATTGATAACAACAACGACGGTATTTCTGATCAGGAATTTGTTTGGAACTACGCACTGACTTACTTGGAAACAACCACCAACTTCGCCGAGGATATGGCTGAAATCTGGTACGTTGATCCAGTAACCGGCGATGAATTTTTCATCGGTAATGCGTCGAACAACGACCAATGGACAGTAACGGTTAATCAAAACCTGTGTGCTTCACTCGGTGACTTCGTTTGGGAAGACTACGATGCTGATGGTATTCAGGACGATGGCGAGCCTGGTGTTGAAGGTGTAACAGTTAATCTGAAAGACGAAGATGGCAACATCATCGATTCTCAGGAAACCGGATCAAACGGCGAATACCTCTTCACAGAGCTTACGCCTGGTACTTACTCGGTAGCATTTGAATTGCCTACTGGCTTTACTTTCACTGACCTCAACGAAGGCGGTGACGAAACAGAAGACTCTGACGCTGATCCTGCCATGAGTGGCATGACAGAAACAGTGACCCTTGATAATGGTGACAACTACGAAGACCTTGATGCAGGTGTCGTTCGTGATCCTGAGCTGGACATGGTCAAAGACCTTGTAACAGTAGAATCACTTGGTGACGATCAATTTGTAGTTACTTACCAAGTAACCGTAACCAACGACGGTGGTGCAACCACTTATGACTTGGAAGATGTACCTGGATTCGATGATGATATTACGATCACAAGCGCAAGCTACACGAGCGATGCTGTTGGCAATGCTGGTGGTGTCTTGGCGGGTAGCGGTCCTTGGGACTTAGCTGATGATCAATTCATCACGACCTTCGGAACAGACGTGTACACGATTACGGTGAATGTAACCCGTGACCTTTCTGATGACTCTACAGACGGTGGTGACAATGAGTACACCCCATGTGCAGTTGTTGGTGATGGTCCTGGTAGCGCACCTGGTCAGGGATTATATAACCTCGCTAGACTGGATACCAATAATGATGGTAACCCTGAAATCGAAGATGATGCTTGTGGCGACTTGCCAAACGTAGGTATGACGAAAGACTTCGTATCTGCTACACCAAACGGTGACGGTACTTATACGGTTCTTTACAATGTATTTGTAACGAATACCGGCGGTGCTGATGGCGAATACGACCTACAGGATACACCAAGCTTCGACGATGATATCACCATCAACAGTGGTTCATTCAGTGGTCAGAACAGCGGTGGACTGAGCGCAGGAGTAAATACGTTAGCAAACGACGAAGCGATTATCGCTGGCGCAACGCACACGTACAACCTGAGCTTCAACGTAACACTTGACCTTAGCGGCGACGCTAACGATAATGACGGCGGTGACAACCAGTACGTCGCATGTAGCACACCTGGCAACGGCCCTGGTAGCAACCCTGGAGAAGGCCTGTACAACCTGGCTCAACTGGATGTTGATAACGACGGCGACTTCGATGTAGAAGATGATGCTTGTGGCGACCTACCAAACATTACGATGGTGAAAGACTTCTTGAGTGCTACACCAAATGGTGACGGTACTTTCAACGCAGTCTACCAAATTACTGTAATGAACAATGGTGGTGCCGACGGTGCTTACAGCTTACAGGATACGCCAAGCTTCGATGATGATGTTACCATCTTAGGTGGTGGTTACACCTTCGTAGATGTACTGAATAATATTGGTAATGGACCTACCTTCCAAGGTGATCCTGGAACCTTGACCTTGGCCAATGGCCTTGCTATCGAAGCAGGTAATACCCACATCTACACCGTAAACTTCACGGTTAGCCTTGATCTTAGCGGCGACGCTAATGACAACGATGGTGGTGACAACCAGTACGACGCATGTAGCACACCTGGCAACGGTCCTGGTAGCAATCCTGGTGAAGGCTTGTACAACCTGGCTGAGCTGGATAGCGACAACGACGGTGACTTCGATATCGAAGATGATGCTTGTGGCGACTTGCCAAATGTAGGTATGACGAAAGACTTCGTATCTGCTACACCAAACGGTGACGGCACTTACACGGTTCTTTACAATGTATTTGTAACGAATACCGGCGGTGCTGATGGCGAATACGACCTACAGGATACCCCAAGCTTCGATGATGATATCACGATCAACGGTGGCTCATTCAGTGGTCAGAACAGCGGCGGGCTGAGCGCAGGAGTAAATACGTTAGCAACTGACGAAGCGATTATCGCTGGCGCAACGCACACGTACAACCTGAGCTTCAACGTAACACTTGACCTTAGCGGTGACGCTAACGACAACGACGGCGGTGATAACCAGTACGACGCATGTAGCACACCTGGCAACGGTCCTGGTAGCAACCCTGGCGAAGGCTTGTACAACCTGGCTGAGCTGGATAGCGACAACGACGGCGACTTCGACATCGAAGATGATGCCTGTGGTGATCTGCCTAACTTAGGCATGACGAAAGACTTCGTGTCTGCTACACGTAACCTGGATGGTACTTACACGGTACTCTACAATGTATTTGTAACGAATACTGGTGGTGCTACTGGCGAATACGATCTGCAGGATACCCCAAGCTTCGACGATGATGTAACCATCAACAGTGGTTCATTCACCGGTCAGAATAGCGGTGGCTTGATTGACGGTGTGAATACACTGGCAACTGACGAAGCGATTGCTGCTGGTGCAACGCACACGTACAACCTGAGCTTCAACGTAACACTTGACCTTAGCGGTGACGCTAACGACAACGACGGCGGTGATAATCAGTATGTCGCATGTGGTGAATCTAGCGATAACGGCGGTATCAATCCTGGTGAAGGCCTGTACAACCTGGCTCAACTGGATGTTGATAACGACGGCGACTTCGATATCGAAGATGATGCCTGTGGTGACTTGCCTAACATTACCCTTGATAAAGGCCTGATAGGTGTTACCGATAACGGTGACGGTACCTTCGGCGTGAGCTACCAGATTTTGGTAACCAACAACGGTGGTGCAGCAGGTACTTACGGCTTAGTGGATGTTCCAGCCTTCGATGATGATGTAATTATCCTGGGTGGCGGCTTCCTTATCGAGCAAGGTGGAACTCCTTTATCAGGAGCCTTCACTGGCGATCCTACACCATTGACTTTGGCTACTAACCAAAGCATTGACGCAGGAGCAACCCATACTTATACAATTGATTTTGTTGCTGAACTCGACTTGAGCGAAGATTCAACAGACGGCGGCGACAACGAATATACAGCTTGTGCAGACCCAAGTGGTGGTGACGGTAGCAACCCTGGCGAAGGATTGTATAACCGCGCTGAACTGGATCTAAACAACGACGGCACCCCTGACTTGGTAGATGATGTGTGTGGTGATGTGCCTACAGCCGACCTTTCATTGGTCAAAGTTGTAGACAACGACACGCCTGATGTAGGTGATGTAGTGACCTTTACGATCACCGTTACCAATGAAGGCCCTCAGAATGCGACCAACGTTGAAGTGGAAGATGTGGTACCTAACGGGTANAACAACATCGGCAACATCAGCAACGGTGGTTCGGCAGTAGACAACGTAATCACTTGGACCGGCATCAACCTAGCGGTTGGCCAAGAGCAGTCAGTAAGCTTCACGGCTACCGTACAAGCTCCGGGTGCAGATGTTGATTATGTGAACGTTGCAGAAATCACGGATGCCGATCAGTACGATAATGACTCTACGCCGGATAACGGAGCGGATACTAACGGTACTGGTGGTATCGGTAGCGAAGATCCTGATGGAACGCAAGATCCAAATGATGAAGATGACGGTGATGATGCAGGAGTAATGCCTCCTTGTATGTTGACCGTAGAGTTCGCACCTACCGATTGTCAGGACAACGGCACGTCAACCAACCCTAACGATGACTTCTTTGAAGTAATCGCTCAGGTAACGGGGATGAACGCTTCTGGTAGCTGGACAGCAACCGATAGCCGTGGTAACAACTACAGTGGTGCTTACGGTGTAGACTTTGTCTTCGGACCTTACAGTATCTCAGGTAGTGAGGGCGATGAAATTATCATCACCATTACGGACAGTGAAGACGGCGCTTGTAGCACCTTCATCTCTGCCACTACACCTGAAGAAACTTGTTCTACAGATTGTGTGATCACTGTAACAGAACCACAGACAGTGGAATGTATCGGTGGCGAAACCAATACGCCTGACGACGACGCATTCATCTTCACCGTCAATGTGAATGGTGTGAATGTCGGCGACCAGGGATGGCGTGCAGAAGATCAGTACGGAAACGTTTACTTCGGTGAATACGGATTCTCTCCGAACACCTTCGTAGACTTCGGTCCTTACAGCTACACTACTTACGGTGGTACAAGTATCATCCTTACAGTAACTGATGTTGAAAATCCTGATTGTGGTCAAGGTNCACTGGTACTTAATGTACCAAACGAGTCTTGTTCACAGGATTGTAGCATCAACCTCGATGTTGAGTACATCGTTTGTGATGACAACGGTACGGAATGGGATCCTAGCGACGATGTATTCTACGCTTGGGTGAACATCACCGGTGATAACGCTTCCTTCCAGGGATGGACCACGGACGACGAAGGTCGTGCCGACGGTGACAACACTGGTTACTACGGTCTTCACGAATTTGGTCCTTATCCAATCTCAGCGGGCAACCACTCGCTTACGATCATGGATCGGGTAACCGAGGACTGTGAAGCAACCATTACGCTGGAAGCACCAGGTACTTGTTCTGACGGATGTCGCTTAGACGTGACGCAGCAAGCACCAGTGTGTGATAACCTTGGTACTGCTGATCCTAGTGATGATGTATACTATGTAACAGTGAGCGTACAACCTCTTGGAAACTTCTCCAACACGGGCTGGCGTATTTCACTGGGCAACGGTGTCTTCCTACCAGGAGGGCCTTACGGTGCGCAGGTGGTCTTAGGGCCTTACCTGATCAGCGACGGGCCTCGTACGATCAACATCGTAGACAATGCTTACATCAGCTGTCGTACCACGATTGAAGTGATTCCTCCTGACGAGTGTTCTGATCCTGATCCTTGTAGCATGGTAGCTGGTGAATTCCTCCAGGGCCCATGTAACGACAACGGTACAGGAGACACGCCTGCGGATGACTTCTACGAACTCGATTACAGTGCGCCAGTGGTAACCAACCCAGCTGGAACACAGTACCAGTTGCTGTTAGACGGTGCATTAGTTGCTACCAACGATTACGGCATGGGCGGTTCGATCAATGTACCTGCTGATGGTGAGATTCATATTCTGACTTGGCAAGATGCTACCAACGCAAACTGTGCTACAAGCGCTACCTTACCAGCTGTAGAACCATGTTCTGTGCCTGAGTGTAGCATGCTAGTAGGTACGTTTACGCAGGGAGAATGTAACGATAACAATACAGATGAGACGGGTGCTGACGACTTCTACGCCCTTACTTACGGCGCTCCTAACGTGAGCAATCCAGTAGGTACGCAGTACCAGCTATTGCTGGACGGCGCAGTCGTTGCGACGAATGACTATGGCACTGGTGGTACGATCAACGTACCTGCTGATGGCCTGACGCACACCCTGACCTGGCAAGATGCTACCGATCCAACTTGTGCAGCTGGCACTACGCTGCCTGCAGTTGGTCCTTGTAGCGAACTGCCTTGTGATATTAGCGCTAATGTAACCTTCGTCTACAACGACAACGGTACACCATTAGACCATACAGATGATACCTTCGACCTCGTCATTACTGCGACGAACAGTGGCGCGAACAGCGGCTTCTGGACGATCACAAATATGATGGGTATGAACGAAACGTATCCTTACAATGAAACGGTAACCATTACGGGTATCGACGCCAACTCGGACTTTGCTGCTACCATCGCGGATTCGGAAGATGAAACGTGTAGCATCCTGATCCGTAACAGTGGCCAGGCTGTTGTAGGAAACTTCGTTTGGATAGATGAAGATTGTGACGGTATTCAGGATGACGGTGAACTCGGCCTGGCCGGTGTAATCGTAACCATTACCGGAACGGATATGAGCGGCAACCCTGTATCGGCTACCACCGTAACAGATGAGAATGGTGCTTACTTGTTCACGAACCTGCCTTCAGGCTTCGACTACAAAGTGACCTTCTCTGAGCCTGACGGATACGACTATGCTCCTGCTAACGAAGGCGGCAACGACGAACTCGACAGTGATGCGGGTACCAACGGAATGACAACAACCTTCATGTTGATGTCTAGCACCGTAGACCTGACCATCGATGCCGGTTACTGTGCCGAACCTGAGCCATGTAACATTCAGCCAGGTAACTTGACCTTTGGCGATTGTGAAGCGAACGAAGACCTGTTCCAGTACCCTGTGACATTTACGTCACCAGTCATTACGAACGGCTGTGGTGAATACCAGGTACTATTAGATGGTGTTGTGTTCTACACGGGGACAACAGGAGATGCAGGAGGTACGATTATGGTACCGGCAGACAATGCCAACCATACTATCACCTTCCGTGATGCATGTAATGAAGACTGCGCAAGAAGTGTTGTACTTGCACCTGTAGCACCTTGTGAAGTAGATTGTGTAATCGAGCCGGGTACCATTACCCAGATCGGTGACTGTAACGATAACGGAACTGCTGATGACAGCACGGACGATTTCTACACGCTCACCTTCACTGCACCTACTTCGCAGGACGGTACAACGAACTACGAAGTGTTACTAGATGGTGTAGTGGTTTACACAGGCACCTTTGGTGACGCAGGAAGTACGATCAACGTACCTGCTGATGGCGCAACTCACCAGTTGTTGTTCCGCGATGCTGGCTTGATCGACTGTGCGACTGGAATCATTCTTGACCCAGTAGCACCTTGTTCAACACCAGTTTGTGAAATCAACGCTGAGCTGCTAAGCGGCCCAACTTGTACCGATAACGGTGATGAGTTTACGGTAAGCTTCCAGCTGACAGGCACCAACAATGGTGTGGGTTGGTTTGCAACAGATAGCGAAGGTGGAGTCTTCAACGGCTTCTACAACAATGAAGTAACTCGCACTTACACGGCTGATGCCGGAACAGTGATTACGATCAACTTCGTAGACCTGGAGAACAGTGATTGTGTAACGACACTGACCTTCACAGCACCTGATTGTGGTGATGAGCCATGTGCGATTGCTTGTGTGTCAGAACCTTCAGTTTGTAACGACAACGGCACGCCGCTTGACGGAACAGATGACACCTTTACAGCAGTGATTATTGCAGCTGGACAGGGTACTGGAACCTGCTTCACTTACGTAATCGGTGGAGAGACCTTTACAGGAACTTACGGCGAACCATTCGTAGTAGGACCGTTCCCGATCAGCGAAGGCAACGTAGTCTTTGAAGTGACGGATTGTGACAACAACGACTGTTCACACTTGATGTTAGTACTTGCTCCAGAACCATGTTCTGATGGCAACTTGACGGTAGAGTGCCCAACCAGCAATCACTTCTGCCCAATATTGGGTGAAGACATTATGCTGTACCGCACTGATCCGTTCGAATGTACTTCTACAGTAGTTGTTACTCCTCCAGAAGTGAGTGGTGCATGTGGTGATGGCGATATTACCTTCTCTGTAGAGCTGGTAAATCAGTTCGGAATCGTACTGCAAACCATCGCTGCTGGCGAACCACTGGTGTTCGAAAATGTAAGCCTGGGAGATTACTTCCTACGTTACAATGTAATGGACGACTGTGGAGTAACCGGAACACGCGACTGTACCATCCGCGTAGCGGACATCGATGAGCCAATTGCTATCTGTAATGGTGCGCTCAATGTTCAGCTAGGTGGCTGGGGACTTGCTCGCCTCTACACACAAAGTGTGGATGCAGGAAGCTACGACAACTGTGCAATCGCTAGTATCGAACTACGCCGTGCGATTGACCGCGACCTGGAAACTTGTGAAGACCTTGATGAAACCGAGTACAGTGCTTGGGGACCATACGTTGAGTTCACTTGTTGTGACGCCAGTACTTACGTAACTGTAGAGATGCGCGTAACGGATGTGAATGGTAACTACAATATCTGTTGGTTGGATGTATTGGTAGAAGATAAGACCCTACCATACTGTACTGGCCTTGCGAATGTACTTGCTGAATGTGATGATCTACCTGCCAACTTCGATCCTACGAATACGGCACAGTTGAGCACACTATTCGGTGAGCCTGAAGTAATCGATAACTGTTCTGCTGAGGCGAATGAGCAAGCCCCTGTGGTTGACCTCGACGCTAATGGTAACGGTACGATCACTCGTCGCTTTGTAGCGATTGATGCAGCTGGTAACGAATCTAGCACAACGTTTGAGCAAGTAATCACGATCATTGGTTGTGATAATTTCAACCCGAACGGTGGCGGAGACGGTAGCACGAGTCAGTCACAATTTGATGATGCAGTGGATGGCGGGCTTGTTCAGCTGTTGCAGAACTATCCTAACCCGGCTAATACGACGACGGTTATTCCGTTCTACTTGCCAAGTGAGGGTAACGCAACGATTGAAGTATTTGATGCTCGCGGAAGCCGCGTATTCAACGTACAGGACAACTTTATGGAAGGACGTAATGAAGTTCGTGTGGATGTAAGCCGCCTCAGTGATGGCCTCTACTTCTACAAAATGACTTACGGCGACCGTCAGTTGACCAGCAAGATGATGGTAACGAAGAATTAAGATGAAAGAAGCGGCTGGGCCGGGTGCAATACCCCGGCCCAATTCCGTTTTTTGAACGATACAAGGAATGATAAGGTTGGATACAAAGATTCAACCCCAAATGAAATACAAACGGAGTACACACTATGAACACACGGGCACCTGATGAAGGTGAACCCAGTTAAGGGAAGGGGAGGTTTTGAGCCTCCCCTCTATTAACAAAAAGAAACGACTGTAAAAAGAGACCGGCTCATCTCCTTAGGGAGGTGGCCGGTTTTATTTTTAGGTTGTGGTGCGCGTTGAAAAATCAAGGCAAATTCATGAATTTGCCCCGAACTCGCGCCATTAACGAATTACAGTAACCAGTACAGCGATTGCGCGCAGGCCGTGAGGCCGGAGCGCGGGCCCCGGAGGGGGCTGGACGAAGGTGCTATGTTAAAAACCAAGTTCGAAGCGAAGTTTTTCGTAAGTTTATGTGTAAGAAAGCCGTTTAGCTTGCTAAACGAGCTACTGTAGGCGAGCCATTGTGTTCGCCTACCTCATTTTGGGTACTTTGATGATGCACATTGACATCATACATCTGCCCCGATTGATGAATAGCGAAAACTACCAAGAGTAGTTTGCGCTGTACAGCCATTAGGGCTTTATTTGCATTCTTATGCTTAGCGAAATGACGTTGATAAGCTTCACGGAAAACACCTGCC
>NZ_KB903576.1 GCF_000379805.1 Lewinella cohaerens DSM 23179
CGCCGGAGAGCTTTTAAATAGTGGAAGAGTTGTTGAGTCATTTATAAAGATCAGAATAATCTTTATATTCGAGGTAGCGCTTAGCTTAATGACCATGAACACGGGACATGCGGAAATTCAAAAATTTTTTCGGCAGAGCCGAAAATTTCCGAACTTCGCATGTCCCGAAAAACGTTGTGCCTCATTAAGAAAAAAAGCAGAGTTCTAACAAGACGAAAGAACTCTGTTGAAATAGAATTTACTTTTTGGGCAGAAGCCTTCCACTAACAGGTTCAAGGTCGTACATTACGAATGATTCGATAATACTTTCCATGTCCTCATTTTCACCGTGGTCGTCCTTGCCTTGTTCAGTTTGGAGAAAGTTGTAAAGCGTTTCTTTTTTATCATAAGTTGCCCATACAACTACGGAGTTTCTCTCTTTATCAACACTGACTTGATATGCGATAAGACCATCAGATTTTTTGTCCATTTTCATCGTTGGACTTTTGGCAATTCCAACCAAATCCTCAAGTTTACCAGGTTTGGCAGTTGAAACAGATACAAAAGTGTACGTTGGATTATTCATATTCATTGCAATTTAAGCTTATTGTTATGTTTTCGATGCAAATATACAATATTACTTCAAATACACAGTAAATTTTGTAATTTTATTCATTTTAGAAGCAAATTGATATAATGGATTACACACTAATCAAGGAATTAATAGCGTATATCGAGGAGTATCAAAAGAAACACTCTTCTGATAAAATTGAAGACTTTACAATTTGGCTCAACAACGAATTGTTTACAAGCAGAAATAAAGTAACACACTCGATACACGATGAATTGTTAATAGCCTTTAAATTGATGTACTTGAACAAGGCATTGAAAAAACAGACTAAAATCGTTCTGTCAGAATCGAATGTTTCCTCTATCGATGAATATAGCTTTCTACTACACTTAGACTTTCAAGAAAGCTTCAGAAAAATGGAAATTGTGGAGTTACATAATCTTGAAGCCCCAACAGGAATAGAAATAATTAAGCGACTGATAAAGAATAAGTTTGTCGAAGAATTTCCAGACAAAGACGACAGGAGAGCCAAAAGAATCAAAATAACTAAAAGCGGCATTAGAGAACTGAGTAAAATTAAGCCAAAAATTGATTTAATTTTCTCTAAATTCACTGAGCCGTTAAATCTCAATGAAAAAGTTCAGGTTAGTGGAATTTTAGATAAGTTAATTGAGTGAAAAATTGAAAACGAGGCACAACAAAGGCTATGATGTCCATGCCTCCTAAACGTCGGCAACGCCACATACACCAACCGTTAGCGGCAAGTGAGAAAAACCAATGAACAAAACAGTTGAGAATTGTTTTTTTGGATTTCGGGTTATGCAAGTTGAGCTTCCAAACTAAGTAGCGAATTGCAGCTTAATCTACAGCATGCAGCCTTACATGAAATACACTACTAAGTATTATAGTAAAAACTCCTAAAGGATTATGAATTATAGATTAATACCAATTTTCCTTGCTACTATCTTTTTTACCTTCCAGGGGACTACACAAACGGTTGGTACACTTCAAAATGATGAATCTAGTCTTCAGGGCTATACCCTTTTCTCACCCTTTTCAGGTACCAAAGCCTGGATGGTAGACAACTGTGGGCAGCTTATCAATTCATGGGACCGAGGAACACGTCCCGGGCTTTCTGCCTATTTTCTTGAAAATGGATTGATGTTGAGAACTTATAAAGCAGCTTTGGAAGGGCCATTTACATCAGCGAGCAATGCCGGAGGCCTCGAACTTGTGGATTGGGACAATAATACCGTCTGGCATTATGAATGGAATACCCCCACAGCGCTTACTCATCATGATGCTGTTTTTATGCCGAATGGGAATATACTAATGTTGACCTGGGAATTAGTTTATACCGATGAATTGATCGAATTGGGCCGTGACCCAAACGAAATCGCAATTGAAGGTTACATGTGGTCAGAGAAAATTGTAGAAATCGAACGGGTCAGTTCCAATGATATAAACGTCATTTGGCAATGGGAAATTAAAGACCATTACATTCAGAATTTTGATGCTTCAAAACAAAATTATGGTGTGATATCGGACCACCCGGAATTATTTAATATCAATCTACCTGACCTGAATAGCAACAATTCCAACGCAACTCGTGATTGGAATCATTTCAATTCGATCGATTATAATGAAAGCCTGGATCAGATTCTGGTTTCGGTACGAAATTCAGATGAAATATGGATCATTGATCACTCAACCACGACTGCCGAAGCAGCTTCTCATGAAGGTGGCTTATATGGACGTGGTGGAGATATTCTATACCGATGGGGTAACGCTTCAGCCTATGAGCGTGGGGAAGTGAATGACCAAAAACTATTTGGTCAACATGGCGCGCATTGGATCAGGGATGATTTGACTGACGCTGGAAAAATAATGCTTTTCAATAATGGGAACGGCCGGCCAGGAACGGATTATTCTACCACAGAAATCCTGATTCCTCCACAGGATGCCAATAGCGGGTATATTATCTCAGACCCCAATCCTTTCGGACCGGAAGAGCCAGAGTGGATTTATGGAGATCAGGTTGGGGAAGATTTTTACTCAGCCTATATGTCTAACGCTCAACGCCTCGTTAATGGAAACACTTTAATCAATGCCGGTTCACCAGGAAGAATTTTTGAGATTGATCCTGATCGAAATACTGTTTGGCAATATGAGGTTCCACTCTTCGGTGATTCTCCAGCGACTCAGGGAGGCAACGTTAATAACAATGCTAATTTTAGGGCTTATAAATATCCGTCTGATTATCTTGGATTTGAAGGTGTTGATTTAACCCCAGGTGCAACCATTGAAAATGGTGAGAATCCTATTGGTTGCGAGATTTTCGTAGGCTTAGAAGAATTAGAGCAAAATGAGCTCTCCATAGATGTTCAGTATTTTCCTGGAGAGAAGAGTTTAAAGATTTTAAATCCTCAAAATGAAAAAGCAGAATTATTTATAGTTGGTGTTAATGGCCGATTCTATCGAAAAGAAAAAATCAATGCTTTAGAGCAAACTTTTCAGCTTCCCCATGATTTGAAAGGGGTTTATTTCGTACAGATTCTTACAGCGCAAGGAGAAGGTTTTAGTAGAAAATTAGTTTTGTTCGGAGGGTGATAAAGTCAGGAGCCGTACCGTATTCTACCAATGTCCGGTCTGCTTGTTCTTTTTGGTGAACGCTGAATACACGAAAAACGTTGTTTATCAGCTAAAACAAGAAACTGAAAAATTATATTTAACGAAAATGAATAACACGAAGAGCATAAGAATACAAAGCAATAGACTTTTGCTAAGACCATTTGTTGAAAGTGATATCGAATGTGTATTCAAAGGACTTTCCCATCCTGACATAATTAAACATTACGGAGTTAGTTTTGACAGTTTGGAAGCAACAAATGAGCAAATGAATTGGTTTGCTAACCTTGAGAAAGAAGGAACGGGAATGTGGTTTGCCGTATGTTCATTAGATAATAAAACTTTTTACGGTGCAGGTGGACTTAATGATTTGAGTAGAGAACATAAAAAAGCGGAAATCGGATTTTGGTTACTGACCGACTTTTGGGGAAAAGGAATTATGACCAAAGCAATGCCATTAATATGTAACTATGGATTTGATAAATTAGGACTACATAGAATCGAAGGTTTTGTCGAATCGGACAATGTGAACTGTAAAAATGCAATGGCAAAACTTGATTTTAAATACGAAGGGACAATGAAAGAATGTGAAATTAAAAATGGGAACTTTATAAGTTTGGACATTTACTCAAAAATAAAAAAAGCCGAACACACAATATGAGAGATCAAATAACAAACGCCCAGCAAAGTACAGGACGACAATCCCACAAAAGTGATTTTCTTTGGAGAAAAAAAACGGCCCACTCTCACTCCAAAAGCTTCCGCACTGCTCGCAAAGCACCGTAGCTGTATTTTTCCTCAAAATGCCGAAATACCTCTCCCAGGCTGAGGTCGGGATGTGCTAAAAGGTAGGGCGAAAGGAGGTCTATTTCCGCCTGACTGACCAAAACGGTAATCGGCAAATCGCCCGTTCCTACCCAATGAGCCAGGTGGCCACTGATGGTTCCTTCTGTCAGTTCGCGTTCAGCGGCAATTTCAGCGATCGTTTTTCCGGCTAGGTGCAGGTCGAGCGTCAACTTTTTGGTGTCGGGCTTGGGAGGCGCTTTAGCAGCAGTAGAGGCAAAATCCAAAAGATCGGTTACCAGCTGATGCTCCTGTACATAAGCGGCCACCATTTCCAGCACGGCCTCGCCATGATCGGCCAGGCGTTTCTTGCCAAAGCCACCCACCCGCAACAACGACTTGCCGTTGGTGGGCAATACCTGGACAATTTCCAGTAGCGTTTTATTGGCAGCAATGGTATAGGCCGCCACCTCTTTTTCTGCGGCTTTCTCTTGCCGCCATTTCACCAACTGTAAATATAATTCGCGGTGGGGCAGATCTTTGGGAATACCCGACAATTTGGGTTGCTTGTCCGGCTTCTTGCCAAAATCGATCTCGGCATTGGCCTTGGCTTTGATGTATGCGGTAGGATCAAAACCGGTATGGATACTTTCAAACAAGCGCAACTTGGTGAAGACCAGCAGCCGTAAGTCATACAGTCGCACATCGACCTGTTTGCGGACATTTTGGTTATCGGTAAGTACATTGAATGATTGCAGTGTGGGCAGCAGTTGGTCGCTCAGGTAGGGAATGAAATATAGCGCAGCTCCTTCCAGGCGTTCCGCCAACTTTTCGTGTTCCGTGGGTAGGCCGCCTTCACGGAAATAAATCTCCAACCAGGGGAGGAACTTATTGCCAATCGTAAATACCTTTTCCTCCATTTCCTGCAACAGTATTTTAAACTGTTCCGGGCCGTCGCCCTGAATAGCTCTTTCGTGTTCCAGCAACGCGCGCAACAACCAGCGAGCCGCCTTTTCGACCACCGAAAAGTTGAACAATTCGCGTAAGCAATCGGCTTGATACAACTGCTTATCGGCGAATAATTGCGCTTCGGTAGGCTGGTTTGCTGCCGTCGTTTCCGAATAATTGCGCACGACCGTATCGGTTCGTACACTGCCCGAATCGATAGGCGTCCGCAGCACAATACCTTCAAAGGTTTTGCAACGACTGAGGGCTACGTATACCTGACCATGCGCAAAAGCAGCTTGTGCGTCGATGATGACTTTGTCGAAGGTCAGGCCCTGGCTTTTATGAATGGTAATAGCCCAGGCCAATTTGAGAGGATGTTGCTCGTAAGTGCCTACCACTTTATCCTCTATCTCTTTGGTTTTAGGGTTGAGTTCGTACTTACGGTTTTCCCAGATGGTAGGATAAACGTCGATAGGTTCCTCGTCGGGGCATTCTACCGTGATGTGGTCGCCAAAAATATCGGTAATCACCCCAATTTTACCGTTGTAATACATCCTGTCGGGATAGCTGTCGTTTTTATTAAACATGACCTGTGCGCCCTCTTTCAAGACAATCTGCTCTTCGTTGGGGTACATCGATGTAGGGAAATCTCCATCGATAACGGCCTTGAAAGTGTGTTCGCGTGCCGCCAGCTGTTGCAACTTTTTCGTATTAATTTGGTGTGCCGTTTTGTTATGAGAGGTAAGCGTAATGTAGCCTTCGTCTTCGGCTGGGCTAAAGTCGGGCTGATACCGCTGGTTGAGGGTTTCCAAGCTAGTGGGATCAATATTGTTGTTGCGTACTTTATTGAGTAGTTCAATAAACTGGCTATCCGATTGCCGAAAAATGTGGGTCAGCTGAATGACCGTTGGTGCCGCTTGCCGCAATGCGATACTGCCAAAAAAGTAAGGCGTAGGATAGTGGCTTTGCATTTGATACCATTCGTCGGGCCTTACGACCGGTGGTAATTGATGGAGATCACCAATCATGAGCAGCTGCAAGCCACCAAAAGGGGTGCTGGCTTGTCGAAAACGTTTGAGTACCGCATCTACGGCATCCAGGATATCGGCTCTGACCATGCTGATTTCATCGATAACCAATAGGTCAAGCCCTTTGATGAGGTCTATTTTTTTACGCGAAAACCTGCGTTTACCAATCTCCAACCTCATCTCATCGGGCGTCATCATCCCAAAAGGCAACTGGAACAGACTGTGAATGGTCACCCCTTTTGCATTGATAGCCGCCACGCCGGTAGGTGCTACCACCGCCATCCGCTTGGGAATCTCCTGACGGACCCGATGCAGGAAAGTAGTTTTACCTGTACCGGCTTTACCCGTTAAAAAAACATGGCGTTTGGTCTGGCTAATGTACTCGAAGGCCAGCTCCAGCTCAGGATTGGTTTCCATAGAAAGCGAAATATTCGTATCGAACTAATGTCATTAAAGTAGGAGAGCAAAGTAAGTGTTTTATTTGAGTGGGAAGTAAGCATATTAGCAATATCTTTTGAGGGGCCAAAAAGGACTATAGTTTAAGAAGGAGCGGAGCTAAACCACTTTAAGATCGGTAAATAGCTACAGAAAACCAAAAAGTATACACTATTCGGAATTGCGTATAAGACGTCAACGCAACAATATACCGACCTTTGTCTTATTCTTTTAAAAACAAAAAAGGACAGATGAGTACTAAAAACCAATTTGGAGAAAAGGGTTGGACGCCTGATCGAATCGGGTCTCTTAAAGGTAAAACATACCTTATAACAGGTACTACAAGTGGTACAGGATTTGAAGCAGCAAGAATATTGCTATCAAAGGGCGCAAAAGTAGTGATGCTAAACCGTAACACGAAAAAATCAGAAGCCACCATAACCACTTTGAAACAAGAGCTTGGTAATGATATAGAGGTAACGAATATACGTATGGACTTGGCAGAACTAGCTTCGGTGAGGAACGCTGCAGAGGAAGTTCTTAAGAATGTTCCTCAAATCGATGCATTGATATGTAACGCTGCCATTGCCCAAGTGCCAAAACAAACGTTTACCGTTGATGGCTTTGAAAGCCAGCTTGGTGTAAACCACTATGGTAACTTTTTACTACAAGCGCTACTTTACCCTCGAATTGAAGCATCGAAAGGACGTATTGTGACGGTAGGAAGTATGGGGTATAATTTAGGTATTAAAACCATTCAGTTTGACGATATGAACTGGGACAAGAACTATGGTGCTAATGATGTTTACAGCCAAAGTAAATTGGCGCAAATTATGACGGTCTATGAATTACAAGACCGGCTAAAAAAAGCGGGCAAGACAGATGTCAAAGCTTATGCTTGTCACCCAGGAGCTTCCTCTACTTCGCTCATCAAAACAAGCGGTAGTTTAATGACGCGGTTCGTATGGCAACTCATGAAGTTGTCTCCATTGGTGCAATCGGCTGAAAAAGGTGCTTATCCAATGTTGATGTGTGCCACAGAACCAAATCTTGACCAAGCTGGTTTTTATGGTCCTACAGGACGAAATTATTGGACTGGCCCGGTCGGCGAATGTAAATTAGAGCCGCACGCAAAAGATAAGCATGCAGCAGAGAAGTTGTGGCAAGTATCGGAAAAGGCAACAGGTTTAGAGTGGAATCTATAAATTTGAGCACCTAAATAAAACAGGAAGACATGGATGTTTTAAAAGCAGCAACAGATTGGGCTAAAGCCGAACTTTTTTCAACCCCATTTTTTATTCTGTTCGGAGTGATATTTATGGTCACAAGTCTTGGATTTTGGCAATTGGGTAAAACCGAGATAGCCAAAGCCTACATCATCCCCACTTTGGTGGCTGGTACATTATTGTTGATTATTGGACTTGGATTATTTTTTACCAATAAATCAAGGATTACGCAATTTGAAACGGCTTATAATACGGATGCCTCGGCTTTTATAGCATCAGAATTGGAGCGTACGGAAGCTACCTTAAGGGAGTATAAAAACGTTGTTTTTACCGCCATTCCCTTAATAATTGCGGCTTGTGCCCTCGTCATCTTCTTTGTCAAGGCACCTATCTGGCGCGCAAGCATGATTACAACCATCGCCATGTTGGTAGTTATTTTGTTGATTGACGGCACTGCCCACGCCAGAATTGATGTGTACCAGAAACAATTGTTAGAAACAGCACAAAAATAAATTGAGCCGACGTTTTTCAAAAAGCTAGCTAAGCGGTTCATTTGAAGCGTGTCAGCTATTTGAAAAACCCAAAAGAAGGCTCCATTTATTTTTTGCGCAATATTTATTCGTAGAAAACGAAATAAAAAAATAAGATGCAGCATTTTGAAACACTATCATCTTACCTAGATTACCTGGAGCTTCCACGCCCGGAGCACCCCATGTTGAGTGTATTTACGGCAATCGGCGCTGGTTTTTTACCCTGTCCGAAAGAGAGTTCACCACCCATAATCAACGATTGCTACACCATTAGCTTTAAGAAAATTGTCAAGGGCGATTTAACCTACGGGCGAACTCAGTATGACTTTACTAACGGTGCGCTATCTAAAACTGAAGAACTATTTCCAACAAAGAAACCGGATTTTGGAAAGTGATGCTCAAGGTCATTTAATTCAAAATTTTGGTAAGATATCCAAGTGCCTTTGATGCCAGCTATGGCCAATAAATCAATGAAGTAAGCCTCCGAATTGTAGGCTCTATCCTTTATCCAGTTGTTGATGATATCGTTAATTCGCAGGAATATTTGTCTATGTTTTCCTCCTTCATGTTTGTCGAATGCTATGTGTAGCGCATCCTTCTGGTCCTTTATTATTCCTGTCAAAGGAGCAATGAAATCCAGGTAGAGTAAGGTTAGGTATAACGGGGAATGCCCTTCTTTTTTATGGTCAATTAAGGTTTGTATATCCATTGTCGTTTGTTAAAGCGGTTGATCGTTTATCGCGCTACCTTAGAACAGTTCTAAAGTAAGACTTTTCTTCGTTTTGTTGTTAACTTCTTTGAGCAGTTGAGTGTATTTTATGAGGAGAAAAAGGTGTAATTGTGAGTATAAGTTTTTCTTATACTTGAATAAACACTATAGGAGATAATTATCGTAATTTTGATTTATCAAACAACTTAAAAAATATCCCAATGGAATCTAATAAGCCTTCAGACCATCCAACAGGTGGAAGTTATAGTATAAATGGTGAAAATAAATGCCCATTTATGGGCGGAGAGACCAAAGCCAGCGCAGGCGGTGGCACTTCTAACCGTGATTGGTGGCCGAACCAATTGAAACTGAATATTCTTCGTCAACATTCTCAGCTGTCTAACCCGATGGGCGAAGATTTTGATTATGCCGAAGCGTTTAAGAGTTTAGACTTGGCTGCAGTAAAGCAAGATCTTTATGATCTGATGACGGACTCTCAGGATTGGTGGCCAGCCGATTATGGTCATTACGGGCCATTATTTATTCGCATGGCATGGCACAGTGCAGGTACTTACCGTATTTCTGATGGCCGTGGTGGTGGTGGTTCTGGTAGCCAGCGCTTTGCACCACTCAACAGTTGGCCTGATAACGGCAACCTGGATAAGGCACGTATCCTATTATGGCCCGTTAAGCAGAAATACGGCAATAAAATCTCCTGGGCAGATTTGATGATCCTGGCAGGCAACTGTGCTTTGGAGTCAATGGGCTTTGAAACCTTCGGTTTTGGAGGTGGACGTGCAGATATTTGGGAGCCAGAAGAAGATGTCTACTGGGGTGCAGAAACCGAATGGTTAGGCGATAAGCGCTATACCGGCGACCGGGAACTGGAAAACCCACTGGGTGCCGTACAAATGGGACTCATCTATGTAAACCCGGAAGGGCCTAACGGAAACCCTGATCCACTTGCTTCGGCGGTAGATATTCGGGAGACCTTCGGCCGGATGGCTATGAATGACGAAGAGACGGTAGCACTAGTGGCTGGCGGACACACCTTTGGTAAAGCACACGGTGCTGCTGACCCAGATGAATATGTAGGAAGAGAACCTGCCGGAGCGAGTATCGAAGAGCAAAGCTTAGGCTGGAAAAATAGCTTTGGTACCGGGCACGGAAATGATACGATCACGAGTGGTGTTGAAGGCGCATGGACGCCTAACCCTACCAAGTGGGATGATGATTACTTCAAAGTGTTGTTTGATTACGAATGGGAATTAACCAAGAGCCCGGCCGGAGCACACCAGTGGACGCCTACAAAAGCTTCTGCTGCTCGTATGGCACCTTCTGCCCACGATGCGTCTAAGACCGAAGCCTTGATGATGACTACGGCAGATATGGCGTTGAAGTTAGATCCTATCTACGAGCCTATCTCGAGACGCTTTATGGCCAATCCAGATGAGTTCGCTGCTGCGTTTGCTCGTGCTTGGTTCAAGCTGACGCACCGCGATATGGGGCCAGTTGCTCGTTACCTCGGTGCAGAAGTACCTACACAAGAATTTATCTGGCAAGACCCGATTCCTGCGGTTACGCATGAATTGATCAACGATAATGATGTTGCAGCGCTGAAAGAAACGATTTTGGCTACTGGCTTGTCGGTATCAGAGTTGGTAAGTACAGCCTGGGCTTCTGCCGCTACTTTCCGTGGCTCTGACAAGCGTGGCGGTGCCAATGGTGCACGCATTCGTTTGGCTCCACAAAAAGATTGGGAGGCTAACAACCCCGCTCAATTGGCAAAAGTGCTGAAAGCTTTGGAAGGCGTTAAAGCTGCTTTCAAGAAGGAGGTCTCTATGGCCGACTTGATTGTTTTAGCAGGTTGTGCTGGTGTAGAAAAAGCGGCTAAGAATGCTGGCCATGATATCACTGTACCGTTTACCCCTGGTCGTGGCGATGCTACGCAGGAACAGACAGACGTGGAAGGTTTTGCACCATTAGAGCCGAGAGCAGACGGATTCCGTAATTATTTCAAGCCTGTATATCAAACTACAGCAGAAGAAATGCTGGTAGACCGTGCACAGTTGATGACTTTAACGGCTCCTGAAATGACGGTGCTTTTAGGTGGTATGCGTGTATTGAACACGAACTTTGATAATTCTCAGCACGGGGTGTTCACCAAGCGTCCTGAGGCACTTACCAATGACTTTTTTGCGAATCTACTCGATTTGGGCACTACCTGGAAAGCAACTTCGGATGATCAGTATGTATTCGAAGGCCATGACCGCAAGACGGGTGACCTCAAGTGGACTGGTACTCGCGCTGACCTGATCTTCGGATCCAACTCAGAGCTTCGTGCTATCGCAGAAGTTTATGGATGCGGTGATGGAGAGAAAAAGTTTGTAACGGACTTTGTGGCAGCATGGAATAAGGTGATGAATCTTGATCGCTTTGACTTGAAGTAAATGTCAAAAGACATTTGTAATATATTTAAGAGGTGGCCTGGAAACAGGTCACCTCTTTTATTTTGTATTGTAAGCGCAAACTACTGCGTAACAGCTAATAAACCACTACTCGCTGCGACCAAGATTGATCTTCTGAAGATAACACGAGGGTGAAAACACCGGAGGGCAAACCATTTATTTTTAGTTCATTGACTCCTGTTTGTAAGGTGTTGTATACTCGAACGACCTGCCCTGTCGGATTGATCAATTTGGCACTGAGGTTGCTTTCGTTTTCTGTTTTAAATCCAGGTACATGATGTTGGACGCTGGGTTTGGCCAAACCTTTAACAGAGGAGAGGGCTGCTGATCAGCAACAGAAACAGAACCAGGATAGGCTAAGAGTTTGATCGGATGCTCATTAAGGCCTCCAATGGTTGTTTTGTAGAAATTTAGCAACATTCTTTTGATGCCTTTATCATAATCTAATGTTCCAAAATCATAGACTCTATTATAATCTTGGGAGGCATAATAGTGCAGCAAGTTTAGTGTAGCGTCATATTGTTTTGCAATCAAATGAGCATGGTGTAGCGCATTTCTTGAGGTTTCTGAAAACGAGATAGGTAGGAGTATATTTTTTATTTAGGCTATTGTAAAAACGCGTTTTTATTATTTCGCTAACTGATTAAAGTTAGGCATTTTTAGGTATTCATAAACATCTTTTTGAAGCTCTGCTGGCGGAATTTCTTGCCACCTGAGTCTTTTTTGAGGCGTAGTAAGTCAAGGCAATGGAATTGGGTCGGTGTATTATCGTAGCGTACTTTTAGGATACTTCGACAAGAAAATTATAAATTGGATGACCTTGATAGATTGAACCAGGCGGTTGCCAAATGCTCCGGCTGAAATGGCGATCATTTCATACCTGTCCAATTTGACTTTTCGGAAGAGTATATTACGAGGCGTCAAGACTCATTTTTATTGAGAATCACAATTTGAAACCTATAATTTGAAAAAGTTAATTAAAGCCTTACTTAGCTTCGGGCCGGGCATATTCGCCATAGGATATACTGTTGGTACGGGTAGTGTTACCGCAATGATTGTTGCCGGAAACAATTATGGGATGGACTTGCTTTGGGTACTGTTTTTTAGTTGCCTTTTTTCAGGGGTACTTATTTATGTATCAGGTAGTTATTATCTGTCAACAGGGGAGACGGCTCTTTATGCCGTTCGAAAGCATTTTCCAATGGGGAAGGGCATTGCGATCGCTATTATAGCGGCTGTCGGGATAGGGCAATGGAATTCTTTGATCGGGATTTTAGGGATTACATCGAATGTCATTTTTGAAATTTTAGTACTTAATTTCCCTGGCCTCGAGGGGCAAAAGTATGCAGTGGTTTTAGGGCTAGCAATACTAATCATCGGTATTTTTTATTTGCTGCTAATTAAAGGGAGTTATACCATCTTTGAAAAAGTCCTGGCGCTTTTTGTCACCATGATGGGCCTGTCATTTGTGTTTACACTGTTTTTTGTTTTCCCGCTTCCGGCAGATATTATTCGTGGATTGGTACCTAAAATACCTGAAGTTGAAGGTGCAGGTATTTTAATTGCCGCATTCGTTGGAACCACCATGGCGTCTGCTACCTTCGTATCACGACCCTTGTTTATTCAAGGTAAAGGCTGGACCAAGGACGATTTTCAAACACAGAAAAATGATTCGATCATTGCTGCGATATTGATATTTACAATCAGTGGGTCGATTATGGCCGTAGCAAGTGGTAGCCTGTATGGCACAGGAACGGAAATAACCCACGTTTTGGATATGTCTAAAGCATTAGAGCCATCCGTTGGGAAATTTGCGGTGAGCATATTTTTTGCAGGAACATTGAGTGCGGGGCTTTCTTCTATTTTCCCGTGTATGATGATTGTTCCCTTGATGCTTGGGGATTTTAACTCGGGGGAACTGGATGTCACCTCAACGCGGTTTAAGGTGATTACCGGGATCGCAAGCATCTTGGCACTGAGTGTGCCGATTTTTGGTTTTAATCCAATTCAAGGACAGATATTTACCCAGGTCTTTAATGTTTTTGCACTGCCGATGGTGGTGGTTAGTTTCCTGGTTTTGTGGAACCGCAAAAATGCTGGTCTACCTACAGGGCGTTGGCTTACCAACATCATACTGGTTGGTGCTTTTGTGTTTTCCATTATCATTATGGTCAATGGATTAAAGGACATTTTTGGATAGAACCGCTATTATTAAACCGTAGCTCGGGCTGAAGCCCAAGTTACGGTGCCTAACCTGAAAAATATTATTACTATGAATATCTTGATGCGTGTATTTCTTCTGTCGGTACTGAGTATCTCCATAATAAGTTGCGGGGCAGAAGCCACCAAGGATGCCGAGAGTACTTCCGAAAGCGAGACTCGGTATCCCAGTGATGTATTACCTTCGGTAGACCAATGGGGGATTCTGCTAGGCAATGGAGAGAGCCGCCGAGATTTAAAGGATTTTGAGCATAAGGACTATTTTTATACGGCCAATGATGGCACCGAATGGGTCGTTTATAAAGCGCCTAATGGTGGCATTACTTCCCCAAATTCCCACAACACAAGGACGGAATTGGGCCAAAAGGAGAGATGGACACCTGAAATTGGCGGGAAACTGACGGGCACTTTAAAGGTTATGCACGTTTCGACCTCTGGTGACGCCAGGGTGGCTGCATCTTACTCTGTCGTTGTTGGGCAAATTCACAGCGGAGATGGGCACGAAAACGAGCCATTAAAAATCTATTACAAAAAGTTCCCAGGACATACAAAGGGTTCTGTATTCTGGAATTACGAAATCAATACCGAAGGTGATAATTCGGGGAGATGGGATTTTTCAACGGCGGTATGGGGGCATGATATGTCGGTGATCGGTACTGCTCCGGATACTTACCCCGCAGCGCCTGAAGACGGTATTGAGCTAGGGGAGGAGTTTAGTTATGAAGTTAACGTCTATGAAGGCATGATGTACCTTACGTTTAAAAGTGAGGGGCACGAAACGAAAACATTCACGAAGAACCTTCTGGCTTCGGAGTATGTAAGTAAATCTGATATTCCTCAGCAGATTTTGACTTTGTATAGTGTGATAGGCCGTGATGGAACAGAAAAGGCAAATGCTTACGAGGGAGAAGCACAGTTCTTCAAACAAGGAGCGTATAATCAAACCAATGGCAGAGCTCCTGAGACGAATATGGTTTGGAGCACTGGCGCAGCAACTTTTGATGGAGATGTAAACCAACAATATGCTAACGGTAGCTACACCGAAGTGTGGTTCAGGGCATCGTCCGTTGGTCCGGGAACAGCTCCTACTCAGGAATAAACAAGCTCTAATAAAACTTATATGATGGCTAAAAAAGTAGTAACATTTGGAGAAGTAATGATGCGTTTGTCTCCGCCGGGCTATGCAAAATTTGCGCAAGCAACTTCTTTCGATCTTGTTTATGGAGGTGGTGAGGCGAATGTAGCAATTTCGTGTGCCTATCTTGGTATGAAAGCAGCCCACGTGACCCGTTTTCCGGACAATGCGCTTGGAAAAGCGGCGACTCAATTTTTGCGTCATCATTGGTTGAGTACGGAGCATGTTTTGTACGGTGGGGCCATGTTGGGCAAGTATTTTCTCGAAAAAGGAGCTGTTCACAGGCCTAGTGAGGTAATCTATGAAAGGGTAGGGTCTGCTTTCTCTTTAATAGAACCGTCGATGGTCGATTGGGAAGACGTCCTCAAAGACGCAGACTGGTTCCATTGGACAGGGATTACTCCCGCCATTTCGGAAGGGGCCGCCATGTGCTGCCTTGATGCCATCAAAACAGCAAATCGAATGGGTATACCCGTTTCTGGGGATATTAATTCGCGCCAAAATATGTGGAAGTATGGGAAAACCATGCAAGAGGTTATGCCAGCGTTGGTAGAAAGTTGTGATATTGTAATTACCAGCCGTCGTGGTATTCGTGAAATGTTTGGGCTTGGTGATCTAGATTCTAAATTTCGGGTTTCAGCCAAAGCGCTAATGGACACTTTCCCAAAAATTAAGAAGGTAGTGGGCAAAACGAGAACTTCTGTAAGCGCTTCCCATCAGCAAATACAGGGTAAAATGTGGAATGGAGAGGAGTATCTTAAAACGGAGCGGTTAAACATCACCCACGTTATCGATCGTGTAGGCACCGGGGATGCTTTTGCTGCTGGCCTAGTCTATGGGTTGCTGCATTATGAAGATGATATGCAAGCTTTGGATTTTGCTTCAGCTGCTTGTGCGCTAAAACATACCGTTCCTGGGGATGTAAATTTGGTGTCCCTGGAAAATGTAATAGACTTAATGGAAGGTGATACTTCCGGAGCAATAAAAAGGTAGGTTGGGCTTTGGCACTGCGCTCAGGTATTATGTTTCTTCTGTTTAAAAACAGTAATCCCTATGCAACATACAAATACATCAATTCAATTATTGGGGCTTGTTTTCCTTGTCTGCTCAATTGCTACGCAGGCGAAATCCCAAGACAGTGAAGCGACTGCGCTTACTACAGCTACGAAGTGGATCAAGATCGATGATTTTGAGTCGTCTGATACTTGGGAACATTGGACGCTGGCAGATACAAAAAACGATACTGATCCAAGGGTTGAGCATCCGCAAGTCACGGAAGTGCGTAGCGAAGAGGATAGACAAAACAGCTATCTGATAAAAAAGCCTGCTGCTGAAGGGGTCGTAGGGAATCGCAAGGCGCTCAGTTACCTGGAATTACCTGTTGCGGTAGAAGTGGGGGAGACCTACACCTTTTATACCCGGATCAATGTCGAGTATTTTCCAAATAACCATGTATTCGGCTTGAGCAATCTAGCACCAGAAGAGATTAATCTCCAGGATTACAATGCACTGGAACCAAGCCTGCGTGTGACCGACAAGCACGAATCCGATGGTACCCAAAACGATGGTACTTTGATGGTGCGTAAGAATGGAGGGTACGCTAGAATTTTCAACGAGGAGGCCAGCAGAACGGCCAATCCGATGCAAACCAATACCTGGTACGAGGTCTGGTATGTTGTGAATAACGAAAGGGCATCCAAAGGAGGGCAGTCCTATGATGTCTACATTCGCGGAGGCGATGAATTTCCTCACCAGCAGTGCGTGTACATTGGAGCCGATTTCCGAATGCAGCGGGAGCTTCCGCTCATTTACTTTCTCACCAACTGTAACACAGGCCCTGCCGATGCCCCTTATGGCAACGGAGGCTTGCGCTACGATGATCTGTATATGGCGGCTGGAGTTGTACTGACGGCACCTCCGAACTAGTGCCTTCGTATCAAAAGTAGACCTAGGTAGGAGAATAAGAACTTGTACGGCTAAGTCTCGTATTCATGAGGACTATTACAATTAAACTTATTACGCCAAGCGAAATAAGCCATAAGTAATTATTCTCAGCTGCTGCTGTTTGAAAGTTTATCGAAGATTTATAGTTGTTGTTCAAGCTTAAAATAACATGTTCTGCTCTTCCGGCTATGTTGTAGGAAAAAATGGTTTGATGATTTTTATTTTCATTAAAAGCAGGAATGTCGACATCAATATGCTCGATCTGTTCTATAAAAGCGGGAAGCACAAACTTTAGGTCTGTTTGATGGCTGCCGAGCTTTATTCCGCCTTTTTGCAAGGTGATTTCATGATTGTTTACTGATAAGTTGAAATTACGTTTCACGTAATCAACAATCAATTCTTCAAATTGCTTTTGGTCCATGCCCTCAAGTTCTTGTTGGTCATGTGTTTGTAGCAATGCTTGGTTGACACCATCCTGGCTGAGGTTGACGGTCAATAAACTTGCTTGCTCCCCAACTTCAAGGTGATACCTGGCTGATAGTGGGTTGTGCCCCAAAGCGTAAGATGGGCTGATTACAAGAATCAGCCCACTAATCATTATTTTTATCAATAGATTATTCATAACGGAAAGAGTTATTTGCAGCGACGCCTTTTAGACATTTAGGAACATTTGCGGCAAGGGTGGTGCTTGCTACATAGTGATATACCCCATCAGGGTATTCATCCGTCTCAGCTGTTCTTCCACCACAATCATCTAAATCGGTGGGTTCAGCTGCGTAAGCATAGATTGGAAATCCATCTTTAGCAAAACCGACCAATTGTACGCCAGTAGTCTGCGTAACATTGGTACAAGCTATTTCTGTAATCCCGTTTGCTTCCAGTACTTGATTAACGACTTCGGGGATGAAGTGCCAATGGTAATAACCTGCAGGGTCGTGGTGGCCACCACAGGGATCCAGGGAAGGGAAATTTATTTCTGATCCACCGCCACCGGGGCCGCCCATGGCAGGGCCGTTTATCGCAGATGGAGGATCTCCGTTTATAGGAATACCATCCAAGGAAAGGCCTATTAATTCTACTTCTGAAATAACATTATTAGTGTTGGCCAATTTGGGCTCAGCAGGGATGATAAAAGTTAGCAGAAGATTATCATTCGCTGCAGCGGCCAAACAGTAGGATTGATCGAGGCTAGGTGCCCCACTTGTAAAATCGTCAATGTTTACGGTGCCATCAGCATTGACCATATTGTAACCGTCAGCTTCGATATCATTCAGTAACTCTGCTGCAAAAAACCTTAATCCAGGATTGGTAGCGCCATCATAAAAGCCCATTCCTGCAACATCATTAATCGTTTCCGGGCAAAATGGGCCATTTTCAACAGGGTTACTTGTAAACGTAATCTGGAAACACTCGGCCGAAGTACCATCTTCTAAGGTAGCGGTAATCATTTCGAATGAAACCAAAGAGCTACTATTGAATAGTGGTTCGGTAATCAAAAAGGCTTCATCTGTTGGAATATCTACGATGACTTCATCATCGGTATTGCACGTTAGTAACAAAAGCGAAAGAAATAGGGAGAACCCTAATATATAGGTGGATTGTTTCATTTTTTTTGGGTTGTGGTTTTGAGACTCTTAAGCCCTTTGAAGACGGAATGTTTTCCGTTTTTTAAAAGCGAAATAAATAAGCGACAACACTAGCAAAGCACCTGCAAGAATTAAAAAAGGGAATTGCGCCTTTTCTTGAGTTGGTGTAATAAGTTCAAACTTCGCATCGCGAACCTCTAGTTTGGCGGTATGCTCATTGCTATTGTTTAGGATGAATTGGTCTTTTGCGAAACCTTCTTTGAGTACAATTAAGGCACCTTGGTTTCGTGAAATATCACTAAAGCTACTGTTCTTTACCGCCAGGGATTGAAAGTCCTCAGGGGTACTTTTTACTTCAAAGCTTACGCTTGTTTCGTGACCTAGTTTCACCTGGCCATTTTGCAAAACAGCAGCATTAGTTCCATTAAAAAGGATGGAAGTGTTCTCTTGCACATGCTTGATGACCAAGGCCTGGAACTCTTCAGGCGAAGCATAAGAAGATTCCCCGAAATGTTTTTCTACCTCATACTCGAAAGCAGTCAAAGAGGCACGGATTTGGAGAATCCATTGATTTTCACCTTGCTCTACTAATATCGTAGAGGAAAGATCTGGCTGGTGTGCTTTGGCTCCTATGGAAACAAACAATACACACAGCGTTATTAAGAATTTATTCATGGTTTTCGTTTTTAGTTAGTTTTCTTTTCTGGCCTTTTGTGTGTGAAGTCAAGCTAAACCAAAAACCGCGTGCTATTCATCGCTTGCGATTTTTAGTTTAGCTTGTGCTCGAAGGTTTTTTAACCTCTAGGAGGGCCTTGTCCTCGTTGTGGGCGGGGGGCGTTTTCTACCTCTGCCTGAGTGATGAACCCATCGCCATTACTATCAATTTTCGAGAAATCATTTTGAAGAGGGCCAGTCGCTTCACTTTTTGACAGTTTACCATCATTATTGGCATCCATTTCTGTCAAAAGCTGAGCGAAACTTGGAGGTCCTCCTTGCTGAGACCTTCTTTGAGTGGTACCTTCAGTAGTACTTGTTGCTGTTTTTTGGGAGCCACATCCGACTGCTAAAAGCATGGTAAGGGCGGCAATGATTAAGTTTTTCATCTAAGTTTTTTATTTGATTTTTTGAATAGAATTACCAGGCTTAATCCAATGGTTAGGATTAAGTGGAAAGAGGCAACGTTTCAATAATCTGTTATTAATTCGTTTTTTCTTTAGACCGTTATTTTCTCAAAATCCTTCGGGGAAGGTTGATTGAATTTCAACTAATTTGGGTACGCACCCTGAAGACAGTTAATAAAGTTGTTATTACCAGCGGCATCCACGTGATAGTGATAACCTCTGGTTTCATCGTAATGACCTCTACAGTCATCCAAATCGGTAGGCTCATCTCCATTGTCATCCAAGCGGGAGTAGATACCCTGACCGTCCAGTGCATAGCCAATCAGTGGGGCATGTCCATCACTTTGCGCAATAGAAAAGCTCACTCCTGTAGCTGCGTGGTAGTGATAGCCCTGGTGTACATTGATGTGGCCACCAGCGTCGTCAAATGGAGCAAGGGTGTATGCGCCAAGGATATTACTTACAGGGGCAGGAGCAGAATATTCAATGCCGTTTAGTGCTATTCCACGAGTGGAGGGGACGTTGTCACCAGGTCCACCAGGGCCTGTTGCAAAAAATGCGGGGGTGCTTTGCTGTACGGGTGTTATGGGAATTAAATAGGTTTGTGAAAGGTCGGTGATATAGGAAGGAAGACACTCTACACAGAAGTTTTCGTATTCGGCTCCTACGTTTGGATTTGCAGCATTGATACAGTCTTCTTCTGTTTCCGTGATATAAATATCGCCATTGGCATCATACATTTTCCAGGTAGCATCGCTGTAAAAGGTTGCCATGTTTTCGACAAACGCGCCGTCTACATCATAGACTTCACCATTTTCTAACCATATTCCTCCAGCACTTGCATCATCGGAGATGTTTTCTGGGCACCATGGCCCCATTTGGTGGTCTGTAGGGGCGCTATTCGTGACGATTTGATAGCAATTGGTTTCAGTTCCGTCAGAGAGGGTACAGGTAACTGTCGTTACGGTAATATTCGCATTTGCTGTTGTAAAATAAGAAGGATCAACAGCTAAAACGGTACTCGCATCATTGGTGTCTGTGTTGTCGGCGACATAGCCATCGGGTTGTTCACAGTCACTTAGACTGACATCGGGATTGCCTAATCCGTCACCGTCGGCATCTTGATACCATGTAGATGTTGTACAAGGCATATCATCTTCTTCACAAGAAGAAAAGAGAACAATGGAAAGCCCCATTAGGATAGCAAAAAAAGGGAAAAGAGAATGTTTCATTTGTCGTTTTTTAGTGTGTATTGGGGACAGCACGAAAAAAAAAACACGATTTTGGCTTTCACAATAGTTGGCCAAGCGGTTCATTTTAAGCGGGGTAACTATTTGAAAGCCTTGTAAAAAATCGTGTTTTATTTTCTGCGCAATACTTAGGAAGCATCAAGCCTTCATTTTTTTCATTTGAGTTATTCGTTTTTCATCAAATGAAATTTCCCAATACGTTTTTGATTGGTTTCTCTTTAGACTACACTCTTTTTAGAATCCTGCGGGGGGAGAGGAGATTTTTATGGTTGGTGGCATTGGATATACAAGAGACAGGGGGGAAGGGGAAGCTGCATTGGCTTCTGCAAACAAACTATACACTTATTCTTACCTGGCCTTTAGCCATAGGAATTGGGCTAAAGGCCAGGTCTTAATTGTTAGGAGAAACTATTGACATACCTTATTAAGTACTCCTGGTATAGGGAGGCTAGGGGAGGCGTTAGGATATTATTTTGTGGTGAATAGTTCGGCTATTTTTTCTAAGCTAAATTGCTTAGAAAGTGAAACGGAAAATTGTGGAAGATCCGCTATTCTACCAACGACATTGGAAGCGTCAGGAGCTCCGAATCCTCTAATTTCAACAGCTAATTTTAACCCAAGTACCTTTTGCTCAATAAATTCAGCCTGCACCATATAAAATAACCTTCTCCTTGATATTGCTACTTCATCAAGGTCATCAATTAAGTTATTAGGGTTTTTATTTATAGATATTGAATTAATTCCTACTATTGGTTTAAACTGAAGTATTCCAGAAGGTCTCTTTAATAAAAGATCAAGACCAACTCCTACGTTTATTAAGTTTTCCTGGATGATACTGCCTTGGAAACTAGGAATTTCTTCGACAGTGTCATATGGTCGAGGCCATTCTTCAGGAGCAGTAGAGGAAGTGTCTCTAGATGCTATAGTACTAAATGTATAATTTAATTCAATATCACTTCTATACCACTCACAATGTCCAATGAGACTAACTCTGGATAAGTAGTCCTTTGATTCTTTGTAATGAAATGTCCATTTAGGCTGGAAGTATAAGCCTAAGTTGTCTCTTGAGATTATTGCAGAATTTTCAGTATTGACAGTGATGAAATGTATTCCAACCAATTCTCCATCTTCTAAATCTGGTTCAGTGAGCCTGTATTGAGTAAGAATAGTATCTTCTATATTCGAAATCGTTCTCAATTGAAATGCTCCGACTTCTATTCCTAGTTGATTTATGAATTTTTCAGGCTTTTTTTTAACTTTTTCAGCTGCGAATAGAAATGGAATGTCCGCATTTACATCTGCATATAAATCGTTACTTTTAACTCCGCTTAAAAAGTCGAAATTAAAGCCAAGCGACAATGTAAGTTCAGGAATACTTTTTAGTGTATCACCTAATAGCACAATGCTCTTATCTCCCCATGTGATAGTTGTATTCTCCGCATCTTTTGAGATTTGTACCGTGTCTGGCTTTTCTACTTTAGAGGCTTGTCCTGTGTCAGGGGTTTGCGTATTTATATTAGAAATGGTGAATAGAACAAATAGTAAGGTGTTGATTTTTTTGTACATGGATTAAGGTTTCAGGTTGTTAGTGGATACCAAAAATACAAAACCATTTTTAAATGATAAGAGATGCTGTGTTATTTTGCGTGTTTTTTATATTCGGTGTAATGTGACTCCTATTTCTAGGTTGTAAGTAATTTTATATTTTAAATATTAGTGTTGTGGAAAAGTTAAGTAGGAAATGATAAATGCTTACGAACAGGAGGAGTTTTGACCTTGGATACATCCTAACCTTCACCCAAGAAGATAATCCTTCATCCTATCCATCGCCACCTCCAAATGGGCAAGGGGTACTGCGGTGTGTACAATTCTAAAAAGCCCCTTTTTTTGATGCTTAAAGCCTAAACCTGGTGTCAGCAGTACACCTGTGTTTTTATAAATGTCAACCCAAAGTTCTTCTTGGCCTTTGTCGCTATTTTCTTTTAGAAATTTAGAAAAATCGGCCCACACAAATAAGCTTCCTCTGGCAGGAACATAAGGGACACCTGTTTTTCTTAAGGCTCCTATCACCAGTTTGTAACTTTGACTAAGACGCACTTTGTTTTCCCGAATATAGCTTTCAATAAAGTCGGTATCCTTTAACATTGCTCCTACGATCCATTGTGTAATATTCGACACCAGGTGAGGGATATTTAGATTGCCAAGGCCTGCTATTAATGATTTGTTCAGAGAGTGTATCAGGCCAAACCGTAGTCCAGACATGGCAAAGTCTTTAGAAAAAGCATACCACAAGTGCAGATAATCACTCTCTGATTCGTGCATGATGGTGGCGAAAGAAGCGTAGCTAGTGGTTTCACAGTAGTCATTTCGTAAGTCCTGGTCATCTGTGTTAATCAGGGAAAGCCCATAGATTTCATTGACAATCATATGGACCTTACGGGCTATGCACCAATCTGCCAGCTGGCGTAATTGCTGTTTGGTGTACAGACAACCAGTTGGATTGTCGGGAGAAGTGATCAATAGTATTTTGAAGCACTTGCCTTGAGCTTTCAGGTCTGCCCAGGCTTTATCCAGATGTGGTGGTGTCACGGGGGCTTCAGAACCCATTTCTGTTATGTCGTAATGCGTCTGAAGGTCGTAGCGTTCCATGCCACTTTTCAGGCCCAGGTCGTTGGTGTACATCGGGTAGGCGGGGGCGGGAATCACTACCACATCATCGGGATTGGCCAGGACAAATGAACTGACCTCTATAATAGCCGAGGCCCCCGCAGAGAAGCCGATGGTATCTGCATCAATGGGGCATTTGCAAAGGTAGTGTTCCATAAATTGAGCAACTTCGGCTCGAACCTCCGGATGCCCTAAAAGGTCGGTATAGTTCAATACCCAATCGGGCATTTCATTTTGCTGTAGAATAGAGGTTAGTCGTGCCTTTATAGTTGATGTAGACAGGGTGTTTTCGGCAACGTTCAAAGGGAATGCACCATCAGGGTTGCTATCTGGGCAATATAGATTTTGGCTGGCTTCCATGAATAATTCAAAATCTATCCTTGCTGGGTTTTCGGCGGAGGCGAGGCCTCTTCTGGACAAGCTGCTGATTTGATGATCCATATTGTTCTGTATTATTTGATCAAAAGTAAACAAAATACAAAGCACACTTTTCTGATTTCTTTTCGGATATTTTCAGGAGCAAGTTAATATGCGAACCGAACAGGTGAGCGCGGTAAGCGGAGCGCGCAGGGACTAAGGATGGTAGGACTGAAAGGACGGACAGCCTGACGCCACCGAAGGTAGGCGGAGGCCCATAAATTTGTTCGATAGTTCGATAGTTCGATAGTTTGTTGAAGGTTGATTGTTAGATGGTTGATTGGAAACCCTCAGTTCGTCGTCGGTTGCACCTTCGCCTATATCACGTATTCATTATAAAAGGGAGGAGTGGTAACCCCAAAACAAACCCGCGCATCGCGCCTCCCTTCCCCTGTCAAAAAGATCCCGAAACGAAGCCATTTTAGACAATGGGAAGGGCCGGGGATGGGGCCAGAGGNCGGTTAAATGGTTGTTGGTTGATTGTTAGATGGTTGATTGGAAACCCTCAGTTCGTCGTCGGTTGCACCTTCGCCTATATCACGTATTCATTATAAAANGGAGGAGTGGTAACCCCAAAACAAACCCGCGCATCGCGCCTCCCTTCCCCTGTTAGAAAGATCCCGAAACGAAGCCATTTTAGACAATGGGAAGGGCCGGGGATGGGGCCAGAGGCCGGTTAAATGGTTGTTGTTTGCTTGGAAGAATCTGACTTTGATACCTTAAATTTCTGAAAGAATGGCTGTTGGAAGGTCAAGCTATGACCATCAACAATCAACCACAGTCCAACCTAAAATACCTTATCTTAGAGAAATTTTGCACAAAAAACACCTCCATGTCTGAGCAAACCCAAGCGGCATTGGCCACTCTCAAATTGTACTTTAAAGAAAAGAACCTCGCTAACGAAAAGACAACCAAGCTGACCAAATGGCTGAAAGAGGGAAAGAAGAACAAGTACAAAAAACGGCGCGATAGCTGGTTTCCTGATTATGACAAGTTTGTAAATGACTTGGTGAAAGACCGCTGGAAAAGCATTGATCAGCAAAAGAGCGAAAGAGATGCGTTGGTGCGCCAACTGAATAAAACCTGTGCGACCGCACTGGTAGATTTTTCCAAGAAAGCAATCGCTACGGAACAGTCTTTGACGATAGTAGACGATACGCTTGCTAAGGTAGAAACGCAAGAAGCTACCGCTGTAGCTGATCAGAAACTGTTTGCCAAATTACTGGCTGCGCTAGACAAAAAAGCTATCAAAGAAGGCACTGCCAAGCTTGCTAAGTTGCTGAGTAGCGCCCGGTCGGCTCACGAAAAAGCAGAAACCGCGGCCACCTTACTGAAGGAGAACAGAAATACAATAGCGCAGACCCAAAAGCAATTGTCGGAAGCAAAAGCGCAGCTGGCCGCAATGACAAAACAAGCCACATCTGTCCAGGTTTTGGCCAAAGAGACGATGACCAATCTGGCAGGTATTGCCGACGAAATACGCAACCTGCGTCAGCCATCGACCGACAAAGAAGCCGTACTGCACAGCGATATAGTGAAAAGATTAGAGGCCGGGGCTGCGGTGGCCACGATGGCGAAAGGGCAGGAACAAGTAGACCAATTGTTCCAAAAAGCCAAGGAACTGGTGACCCGCTTTGCTGCCGGGACGGTACTGAAGCAAAACGAAGCTGCCCTTGGAAAAATACGCAGCGCACTCCAACGTGCCAATCAGCATTGGCTGAACGTTTCGGACACAGCGGAACTCGACTTTTTTGATCCCTCACCCTACTATGCCTACTACACCAATATTTGGGTATATCCCCAAGCAAATACCCGTGTGAAAGGCGTGGCCCAGGAGCCCTACCTGAAAGGTGGTCTGGACAAGTCCCACTTTTTTGTAAAAAAGAAGGGGGAGCTGGTGAAACTTAGCAGTGGAGGTTGGTGCTTGTTGGAAGATTTTTGGACCCAGGAGCAAAAAGAACGCGCTGATTACCTCAATACTTACACCTCCTTTCTGGAGAAACAGTATGAGGTTATGGACGACCTGAAAGGGCAGAATAAGTTAGACCGTATTCGAGGTGTCCTGTCGCAGGCACAGCGCGTTATTCGCCGGTTTAATAAGGGCAATCCATTACCTGTAAGCTCGCTGGCACTGGAGCCTGTCTATGAGGAAGACCTGCAACAAGTAACCAGTCCGCATGAACTGATTACCCCCTTGCGGGAATGGATCAAGCTGACGGAAAGCAATATCGCCAGGGTAAAAGCTGAAGATGATGTAAATACTAACGCGGGCTCCTGGTATTCTAATACCGACTGGAACACCCTCCTGCGAGTGCCGCAGTACCGTACGCAGAGCGATAACCTGGTCTCGCCGGAAAGCACCTGTGCGCCTACGACCTTTACTATGATGGCCGAAAGAGCTGGCTGGTCGCGTGCAGATATGATTGAGGCGATCGATCAACGCTTTCGCGACGAAGGAGCAGACAATTTGGAAAGGCATTGGAAGAATAAAGGCGAAAAATTCCTCGATTGGATCAATGCCAATGCCACTAAGAATTATCAGAAAATACAAGCAGGAAGACTGGGTAAAAAACATTTTGAGAAGGTAGCCGAAAATATGCGTGAGCATGCCCAATTTGAAGACCTCACCATTTTTTACCACTACCTGATCAACAGTTCCCACTTTACCAGTATCAACTCTTCGGGTAGCCACAATATCCGCCTACAGCAAGGCTTGGAAAACGATGGCGATTTTGGAAAGCAAGGCAGCTACGCCTATAAGAAATACGCAGCGTTGGGCTCGGACCTGGCCACCCGCAAGTTGGTGAAAGACCACCTTGACCAAGGCGATGTAGTCATGTTCTCCATCTTTCACAAGGGGGCGGGGCAGTCTGGAACACACAATTATTTTATCCAATCAATCACTGAAAATGGCTTTGTGGTGGATGACCCTTATGGTTTGGGAAATACCGACTACGTGCGAAAATCAGGCGTAAAGAGCGACCTGTACAAAGCCAAAGGAGGCAACAAACATCGCAATGATTATGATTTCAAAAATCGGCCGGTCCTCAGCCTCCTGCGCAAAGATTTCACCATGAAAGCAGGGCAGGACCTCAAGGACGACGAATCGCGTGGTGACGCTAATCTGCTGACCTGGAAAATGATGATGAACTCAAGTAGCCGGATCATCAATTACGTAGTGGTGTGGAAGAAGAAGGGAAAGGCGTAAAGGAAATTTTCCCACTCATTTGCAAATATCAGACCAGGCAAGATTCTTGCCTGATAGTTCAGACTTTTGGTGTATAACAGCCATTGGTCCTACAGACTATCACCTCTTAATATTTGCTAAATGACACGTTTTTCTTTACTCCTACTCTTAATTTTAGCTTGTGTTCAACTATCGTGGGCACAGCTCAGTGTTGCTGGTACACCCATCAGCACCCAACAAGCATTGCCTACCGCTGCTACCGTAGTGCTGCCTGCCTTGGATACCGATGCCTTGCTAGCCGAAGACCTGGCCGATGAGGCATATAATCTCCCACTCCGGTTTGCCTATGGGCACAATGTAGACCTGACCCTCGCTAACGCAGGTACGTGGACGGAACTGCGTGGCGGTGATCGTGTTTGGCGGCTTACCATCTTTTGTCCCGATGCCTTGAACATCAATCTACTTTACAGCGACTTCTATCTCCCACAAGGGGCGGAGCTGTATTTGTATAACAAAAATAAGAGCCAGGTATTGGGGGCTTTTACCGAAAACAATAACAAAGATAATCGCCGTTTTGCGACGGCACTGGTGCATGGTACCCAGCTGACGCTGGAATACCTAGAACCCGCTGCGGCACGCGGACAAGGCAGTATCAAAATTGCCCAGGTGAGTCATGGTTACCGCAACCTCGACGGCTCTACCGAAGATAAAGCTTCCGGTGATTGCCAGGTCAACGTCAACTGTGAGGAAGGAGATAATTGGCAGGATGAAAAGAAAGGCGTAGCCAAAATTATTATGGACGGCCTCTACCTTTGCACCGGAACACTGGTGACCAATACTGCCAACGATTGCAAGCCACTCTTTCTGACGGCCAACCACTGTCTGAGCGGCGGCATCAAGCAAGATGCTATCATCAACCCCGATGTTTCCGGGTACGTTTTTTACTGGAACTATGAATACGCAAGCTGTGCCAACAGCGGCCCACTCCCTGAGCAAACGACCAGCGGAGGTACAGTGCTGGCCAATGCTGGCGTGATGGAAACTGGCTTGCATACCATTCTGAGTTCAGACTTTGCGCTGATTGAACTGGATGAAAACCCGCGTGGTGCCTACGATGTGTATTTCAACGGCTGGGACGCTACCGGTGCGCAAGGCAATACCGGGGTTGGTATTCACCATCCGGCGGGTGATGCCAAGAAAATCTCTACCCATTCGGTTGTGCCCGAAGAAGATGGCTACTACTGGGCCTTGTATTGGGATGCTACCCCAAATGGTTACTCGGTGACAGAGGGCGGCTCTTCTGGTTCTGCGCTGTTTCGCGAAGATGGCACCATCATCGGTCAGCTCTTCGGCGGTGGCAGTGTGAATTGTGATGATCCTGCCAATGACCTGGGCCTCTACGGGCGCCTCAATTATTCCTGGACCAATAGTGATGACCTCTTGGCGAGTGACCCCCGCCGCCGCCTCGATGTGTGGCTAGACCCCATCGGGCAAGGCAGTATTCGCAAGATGAACGGCACTTACGACCCTTGTGAAACCCCTAAAGTATACTTTAAAACGGTCGCTGCTATCTTAGCGGAAGAGGACGCTACCCAAACAGAAAACTGCCGCAGTTATACCGATTATACCTACGAACTGGGGATTACACCTTACCCTACACAACCAGTTAATGTATCGTTGTTTGCCCAGGGTAATGCTGACAATGGGCCTACGGGCGACTACCAATTGCTGGCGAGTAGCCTTCAATTCAACAATGTTACCAATACCCAATCTTTTCAGTTTCGAGTTTATGATGATGCTTACCCCGAAGCGATGGAAGCTATCGAGCTATCCTTCGCTGCTCAAGGAACCAATGGTGTGCAGGTAGGACTATTGAACGCCAATTCGGTGCAACAAATACAATTGACCAGCGCCGACGAAGCGCCTGACAATCACGTACAAACGGTTCGCAATACCAGCTCACCCGCCGAGGAATACTTGGGGCCTTTTGGAACTGTCTACTTCACCGACCCTGGCACTGGTGGCATGATGGCGGTTTTGACCAATGAGACCGCCCATGACTACGGTTGCGTGAGCGTGATGGTTGACCAACCAGGTAGCACAGCCAACAACAGCTGGGTTACTGGTACGACCTTTAGCAAAACCCTGCGCATCGTTGCCGAGTACCCTGGGTCGGCGGCACTTTCAGCGGGCCTTTATTTCGATGATGGTGAACTTGCCGGCTGGCAGTGGTTTAACAATAGCGGTTGGGATGCCGACGATGCTTTAGCGTATCAGTTTATTGGCCCCGCCAAGCTGAGCAACGAAGCAACTGCTCAGGAAATGGCCACCACTTTTACCGCTTACGGTAGTGGGGATACCCGCCTGAATCTGCAATTGTCGGGCCTCACTACTACCGTGACCGGGTTTGCGATAGGCCGTTTAAGCTCAGCGGACAATCAACAACAATTGGCTATCACGCCTACCAGTACGCTCGCTCCCAACCTGACCAGTAACCAGACGGTACTCTCTTGGCGCGCTACCCAGGATGGTCCTGCCCAAATCCGCGTAGTTGATGCTCAAGGACGGTTGGTGACCAGCTATTTCAACTACAGCTACGAAGGTTACAACAACTTTATCATCGACGCCAACGATTGGCAACCAGGTATGTATTTCGTGCAGTTGATTAAAACAGGAACTCCAGTAGAAATTCAGCGACTGATAAAACAGTAAAAAGGAGCAACTTGGCTGCCTAGCGGTAGGGGAGACGCTCTTCTAGGCAGCACAGTATTGTATTTTTTGTGCCTGCCCATTACCGAAAGGTAGTTGGCAGGTAACTTTTTTGGGCCATGCCTCTGATCGCGCCTTTTTATCCTTTATTCCTGATTGATAGTGAGAAAACCAAGCTGCTTTGTAGGAAAAGGGGTATAAGTACGGGTAACTTTCCGTGAAAAATGATGCATCTTTAAGTTTGCGGCAATTATTGATCAACCGTCGCTTCACACCAAAACCGCATTTTCATGAAACAACCTACTCCCGAACTCAAAGGCCTGGACACCTTTAAGCATGTCGTGGTGCTCATGCTCGAAAACAGGTCTTTTGACAATCTGCTAGGCTTTCTTTACGAGGATCCTGAGTTTAAAATTCCGCCAGGCAAAACCTTCGCCGGGTTAAATGAATCTGATCAGGAAAACCCTGTTCCGTCCTACGCGGTGGGGTATGCCGACAATCCGATATTAAAAATCAAGGCTGCCGAAGATTTTTCGCAACCTTTTCCTGACCCAGGAGAGGTGTATCAGCATGTCAATACCCAGCTTTACAACTGCATAAAACCAGCAAGCAACAAGGGAATTGATCAGACGGAAATGACTTCGCCCTATAACATCCCCACCCCGTTGCCGCCATTGAAAGATCGCATGGATGGGTTTGTCACTGACTATATCAATACGCTGCAAGGACTTTGGTACGAAAAGATTGGTTCGAAAAAAAGACTGGGCAAAAGGAAGCGGGCAAAGCTGAATAAAAAATATGGTGCTTATGAAAACCCAGGCCCCGATCAGTACGGGGTGATCATGCAATGCTTCAAGCCTACGCAAATCCCGGTGCTGACTACGCTGGCGCGCGAGTTTGCGGTGTTTGACCATTGGTATTGTTCTGTGCCCAGCCAAACCTGGTGCAATCGCGCCTTCTGGCATGCAGGTACCTCCGGGGGCAAAGTGATCAACCCTACCGATGAGGCCAAACATAAAAAGTGGAAAGGCTTTAAAGCTTGGCGAAAGGCGGTCTGGCCTGCACCCACCTTGTTTGATCTGCTGGAAAAAGCAAATATTTCTCATCATATCTATGCCGACCCACTGGTATCTGTGACACACCTGGTACACGGCTTCTCTCACCACATGAACCTGGTTCCCAACTGGAACGATCTTGAAGAATTTCGCAAAGATATCAACGGCGAGAGCGACCGCCCGTTTGCGCAATACTCATTTATCGAGCCCAAGTTCTTTGGTAAGCACAATGATCAGCACCCTTCTTCGGTAGGCAGTGGTTGGGATGTCAACGATGGCAAAACCCTGGAAGGAACCGTCCGCCTCGGTGAAGACCTGATCCGCAATGTCTACGATATTATCAAAAACAGCCCGCATCGTGATGATACTCTGTTGATTATTACTCACGATGAACATGGAGGGTGTTTTGACCATGTTTACCCCGGCCCCACGGAGGCACCGGATTTTCCCGGTAAGGGAGAAAAAGGCTTCGATTTCAAGCGCCTCGGCATCCGGGTACCCATGGTGATGGTCGCTTCCTCCATCCCGAAGAATACGATTGTCAATGAAACTTTTGACCATACATCTTTCATCAAAACGATGTGTGAGAAATGGCAATTGGAAGGGCTGCAGACCAGGGATATGTCTCCAAAAACTAATACTTTTGGACATATCTTTTCGGAAGAAAAACGCAGCAGTTGGCCGGATTTACCACCGCCATTAACAGACGCAGTTCCTTGTGACGAGGAAGATTACGACAACCATCCACTCAATGAACTTCAGCGTTCTATGCTGATGGTCGCCGTCAAAATTGCGCGTAGAAACAGTAAAGCCAGCAAACAAAAGATTCGCAGGGTAAGACTACGTAAAATCAAGACGGTCAAAGAAGCGAAGGACTACCTGGCGGAAATACAACCACATATAAAGTAGAGCACGTGATCAATGATTTGGGGTCATGCCTTCTCCCGTCCCGACTTTTCTAGTCGGGACGGGATCGGCACCAGGCTGTCTGTCGCTAGCGCTCCTGCCCATCCTTTGCCCTAGGTCGCTCCGCGCCCCGCGCTCCGGCCTGTAGGCCTGCGCACTGATCAACAATGCACTTGTCGATCTACGGACATTGGCCCTAGCATATATTTTGCCATCTGCGGTTTTTGTGCTAGTATTGCTACCTTTCAGAATAACTAGCATTCCTACAACATGGAAAAGAAATATTTTGATCCTAAGGATCTACGCAAATTTGGTAAGATTACCGAGTTACAAGAGGAGATGGGTACCAAATTCTTCGATTACTACAATACTGTTTTTAAAGGAGATACAGCGCTCACCGAGCGAGAAAAAGCCTTGATCGCGCTGGCTGTTGCGCATACTGTGCAGTGCCCTTATTGCATCGATGCCTACACTTCCGCTTCCCTCGAAAAAGGAGCAGATGAAGAACAGATGATGGAAGCCGTGCACGTTGCCGCTGCGATCAAGAGTGGTGCCGCATTGGTATTTGGTGTTCAGATGATGAACCACGCTGAACGATTGTCCATGTAATATTGTTTGTGCACTTAACTTCGCAGGTGCCCACCTACTTAATATTTGGCATGCGAAACGTAAACTTTCCCAAAAAAGCAACAGATGGCTATTAAGCAAAAAAGCAAATCCCTCAAAGCAAGAGGGAATAACCTTTCGGATTCTTTTGTTCAATTAAATGTACTCAACGGCAAGGATATTGTCGATTCGAAATTCCCTGGTTTTGGTGATAAGATCGCTGAGATCGGGCACCGTCCACTAAAGACCAACCCTGTCGAGATTTTTCAATTGAATATTGGAAAACTCTGTAACCAAACCTGTGCTCACTGTCACGTAGATGCTGGCCCTGACCGCAAGGAGGAAAACATGGATCGTGCTACGCTGGAGCGTTGTTTACAGATCATTGCTTCCGTTCCTACCATTACTACCGTTGATATTACTGGTGGTGCTCCGGAAATGAACGCACATTTTCGTTGGTTTGTAGAAGAGGTGACCGCCCTGGGCAAGCAAGTGATTGATCGTTGTAACCTTACCATCCTATGTGCCAATCCAAAATACCACGACCTGCCGGAGTTTTTTGCGAAAAACAAGGTGCAAGTAGTCTCCTCCCTCCCGTATTTCTCTAAGAAACGAACCGATAGTCAGCGTGGCGACGGTGTTTTTGAAGATTCTATCAAAGCCCTGCAAATGCTCAACGCAGTCGGTTACGGGAAAGAAGGAACGGGCTTGGAACTTCACCTCGTTTACAACCCTAGTGGCGCTTTCTTACCCGCCAGCCAAGAGACTTTGCAGGCAGAGTTTAAGCGCCAGCTAAAGCGTAAGTTTGATATTGAATTCAATATGCTTTTCGCGATAACGAACTTGCCCATCGCCCGCTTCCTGGATTACCTTTTAGAAAGCGGCAACTACGAAGAGTATATGCACAAGCTGGTAGAGGCTTACAACCCTGGTACGGTTGATGGTCTCATGTGTCGCAATACCCTTTCCATCAGCTGGGACGGCTTTATCTATGATTGTGATTTCAATCAGATGCTGGACCTGAAAGTCGCTAGCACCAGCCAACATATTGATGATTTTGACCTGGATGCCCTTAAAGACCGGAACGTGGTCGTCAATCAGCATTGCTACGGCTGTACTGCTGGAGCGGGATCGAGTTGTGGCGGAGAGATTTCGTAATGCTCTGTCACTCCGTAAAGTCGGGTTTTAAACCCGACTTTACGGAGAGGAGTGCTCAATATCCCAGCACATTCAGCCCCAGCACAATATCCCGCTCACCCCTCCATAATTCTCCTTCTCTTTTTAGCTGTATAATCCCCGATCCACCGCGGTTTTGCAGCTGATTACGTCGTTCTTTCGTAAGCAAGGGGTCGTCGTCAAAGACAAAGTTATCAATGTAATACTCATTCGTTTGAGCTGGTTTCACTGTTAAATGGATGTGCTCCACTTCCTGGCCGCCAGGGTAAGGTGCTGGCCGGAAAGTATAGAAAGCATAGCGCCCTGATTCGTCTGTTTTTATCCACCCCCGATAGCGACCATGGCGTCTACTCCAGATACTGCTGTTATTTCCTCCGCTGTATAAACCTTCTCGGTCTGTATGATAGATGTAGAGAATGGTGCCTGTTGCGGGAGTTGTTCCGTCAGGCTCGAAGACCGTACCCGTAAGGACTATTTTAGGCTCGTTTTTATGAAAATCCGGCAAGGTGTCAACGGAAAAAAGTAGGCGGTCACCGTATTCAAGTAGCGCCTCGCAACCCTCGCAGGGGCCGCCAACGATCACCTGGCTCGTGCTGCTGGTTTCGGCGGGCGTTTGTGCCTGACAAGCTGTGAGGATGATCAGTAGAAATAGGGAGGATGGAATTAGTTGGTGCATGGTTAAATTGGAGTTTTATACTGCATTCGCTCCTCCGTAGCGTCGGGTTTAAAACCCGACGCTACGGAGGAGCGAATGCAGGGGGCTAACCTTTGTATACAGCTGTTTGAGATTTATAATCTCGCCATTCCAGCTCAAAAGATTTTGCGCAATGATGTTCCTCTTGACGTTCAATATAACGCCTGACCTGGGGAACCCGATCTGGGCTCACCGAAAACGCAGCATAACCATCTTGCCAGTTAAAATATACTTCTGAAAGGTTATTGTCGCGTATCCAAGTGTGAGAAATGCCTTTGAAATTTTTCACCACGGTAGAAATATTGAACTTTGGATGCAATCCTACCAGAAGATGGACGTGATCTTCTATGCCATTTACAAAATCGAGGTAGTAACCTTTATCCTTAGCTATTTCACGAAATTTATCGTAGAGCTTGTATTTAAGAGAGGGAAGAATAAGCGGTTGCCGGTTTTTTGTTGCCCAAACGAGGTGTATCCATACCGCGTGGTAAGATTGTGCCATTTCTAAATCATTTTTCTCCGTTTTATTACAGAGGGTCAGAGAGATCAATAGTGGTTAAATTTAGGGAATTACAACCTTTGTTGCAAATTTCCGCCGCTCCTCTCCGTAGAGTCGGGTTTTAAACCCGACTCTACGGAGAGGAGCTACTTCGCCCCCTCCACCTTCAGGCACTTACAAGGAGAGATTTCATGCGAAGAGCTAAAGCGATAATTGCCATCCATGTGCATCCAGGGAGTCATTTCGCAAACGACGACAGAAGTGCCTTTAGAAAAACCAGTAACTGCCGCCGCTCCTGGATGTACACGTACAGGCGGCGTATCAAGATAAGCAATGTTTACCTCAACACCACGCCGCTGAGCCAGCTGAGCATAGAAAATGGCAGAAGGATTGTAAGAGGGCAGGAGTAAGGTATAGGTCGCCAATTCGTCTAGTGCTGGAAGATATCCACCGTACACCGTCGTAGAAGAATATTCAGGTCCGTGTTGTGTTTGAGCTACATGGTTTGCCATATTGAGGTAAGGCCAGGTAAAGCACAGAAGCAATCCTGCCAACGCAAACCAGTTGGTATAGGCGCTTCGTTTTTCAACCGCAATCCAGTCCAAAAGTGCCTGGAAGCCAAGCCCCAAAAGCAAGCAGTACAAAGGCACTTGAGGCATCGCATACCACAATAACTTTGTGGAGGCTAGTGTTAGAATCATCAGGTGCGTCACCAATAAAACAAGAAGGTATCGGAGTAAGGGACGATCAGTAGCCCGTCGCCAGTAAAGCAATGGCACCACGACAAGGCACAACCACCAGGGCTGTTCGGTAGGCCAAAGCAGTAGTTGCCCAACATAAAACATGGGCCCACCTCGATGCCCTTCCAACGGCTGACTGAACCGCCCACCGAGTTCGTTTTCCCATAAAAGATGAATAAAACCAGGGTCATAGATTTCTCTCAGCAAGTAATAGCCGACGAGAGATGCTATCGGTAATAAAACGGCAACATAAACTCGCCAGTTCGTGAGAGCAAAACGATAAGAGGGCACAAATAAACAGAGAAGAAATATGCCGGGTAAGAAAAATAGCGCGGCCACGCCTTTAGTCCAAAGCGCTAAGGTGAGTGCTATGGCAGAAAGCAGCAATGCACGCTTACTGTTTTCCTGAAGGAAAAGATAGAGGTAGAGTACGCCCATCGTCAGCCACAATACTAGAAGTGCATCGAAATCGCCCGACCTGGCAGCATGGCCATTCATATAAAATGGTACGGTAACGAGGCATAATGCAGCAACAACTCCGGCCCAGTGCCGATTTAAGTGACGGGCAGAAAAGTAAACCAAAAATAGACAGGTCACAAGAGTAGCCAGTGCCGCAGGCAAGCGCACGGCCAGCACCGTAGGCCCCAGCACCTGCATTGCCAAAGCTTGTGACCATACAAGCAATGGAGGTTTGGTGCCCCAATGATCGGGTTCTCCAAGGAATGAAGGCACTAAAAGGTGACTCTCCCCCGACCACATTTCAAGGGCATTAACTGCCCGTCGCCCTTCGTCCCACAAGCGCAGGGGGAGGGCATCTAGGCAGTAGAACAACAGGTAACCACAGGCTATTGCCGTAAAAAGTAGCAAAAGAAATAATCGAGGCTGTCGTGACATGGAGCAAAGATAGCTTTAAGGGAGTTCGCAAAAAATAATCTAAACATCTTCCTACAAAATTTGCTACGTCCTTTGCGTAGATTATTTATTGCCTCATCCCTTACCTTAATTTCCTGTGTTCACGATTAATTTTCGAGAAATACGTTGGTTGCCTGCTTCGAAAAACAATTGATAGAACCCAGGCTGCCACCCTTCTACATCCAAGGTGATCATCTTACAATTTTGCTGCGTTTGGCGATTGTAGACTTGCCCTAAGGCATTGGTCACCACTAAACTGACTTTTGCCTGCACTTCCTTGAATTCAATGGTCGTAATATGATTGGCCGGATTCGGATAAATGTGGACTAAACCCGGAAGGTCTTCCAGCATAGCCGTTGCCGACACCGCACAGGTGTCAATGTATTCTGCAAAATACGTCGCCATATTGGTTGTTCTCAACCAGTAGTTGTCAATGGCGTGGCAGCCCATCGCTGGGTTGGTTGCTTGTTGTAGACAGTTCCAGTTGTTGGTAGTGTTGTCAAATAGATAGTCGGAAGTAGGANTTCCATTGACCACCATAGTGTCTATCATCTGCTTGATACCCAACGATCCATAGACAAAAGGTCGATTGACAACGTAGCCACAGTTCGTTGGGAACCCCAGCAAGCAGTTGACATAACCAGCAAGCACCCTGGCTCTTCGGTAAGGAACAATTAAGTCGCAAGGTTGATGGAAAAGATAGAGTGCTGGAGGCTCTGCTGCATTTGTAGTGAAAATATTATTGAAAACACCGCCGTAGAAATTACCCACTGCTTGAATGTGGTAGGGCTTACTCAAAGGTAAATTCAACGTTCCTTCGTAGCTGCCCAAGGCCGGCCGTGCGAGATCCATTTCGGTAATGTCAGTAGCTAGGCCGAGGGTCTGGATACAGGGGCTTTCGTAGAGTTGATTCGGCGCTGGGGCGTCGGCATATTCGGCAACTAAGTCTGCTATTACCTCTTCTTCCTGATCTAGAAAACCAACACCCATAGCGATAAAACCACCGGCACTTTCGCCAACAATAAAGACGTTATTGGGATCGATCTGGTAGTCATCCGACCTGTTGATGAGATACCGCAAGGCGCCGTTGACATCTTGTATACCTCGGTAATAGGCGCGGTACCACTCGCTGCTATCGGTCATGTTGTAGCAGTTCCAAAGTGGTACATTGCAATTGATGAATTGATTGGTGTGAATTTGCCCCAGTCGGTATTTAATAGATGCCGTCGTGTAGCCGCGCTTAGCAAAATCTTCGCGAATACGGGGAGGGTAGCCTTCGGCTTTGTCACCAGCAATAAACGCTCCACCGTGTACCATTATCAGCAAGGGTCTTCCACAAGCTGGAAGGTCATCATCGGTAGGGTAGGAGAGGTCCAGGAAAAGAGAATCAGTAGCCCCGGCAAAGTCGCGGGCTGTGCCGTAGAAAACATCTCGTTCGGTTTGGATGGTATAGGTGGTATCTACCCATTGTTGGCAGAATACCAAGCCAGGTAGGAAGAGGAAAAGGAAAGGAAATAAGGTTTTCATAGGCAAGGATTTGTATACTAATATACCCCTTTTCAATGATTGCCACTTTCCTTTGTTGTTGAAACTCCTCTTTTGATGGCCCCTGTATTTACCATCGAAAGAAGAGTTTCAAGAACTTAGACTTAATCCCTCAAAGTAATTTCAATGATCTTAACATCATCGGCAATCTTACTGGCATCAAGGTCATATTCCCAATTGTAGGAGTCGAGTTGGTAACTAAATGGCCCGTGGTAAGCAGCGGTATAGCCTTCAATTTCCGAACCGTGAATCTCATAACCGGTGAGTTTCTCGCGTAAATCGCCGAGCGTCATACCGACGGAAAGGCCATCTTCCGTTTTTGCTTCCGGGCTGGTGACGACAATCATACCTACAAGTTGCTCATCATTAGGATCAGGATGGAGATAGCCAATAGCAGTTCCTTGTTGATCCAGGATTTGGTAAATCTCAAAATCACCTTCGCCCGTTTCCAGCATGTCTTTCTGGAGGGAGGTTTGATGATCCGTAATTTTATCACCGGGCTGTATGCCTACAAATGATTTGCTGGTAATCAATAGTTTGATTCCAGCGGTTGATGTCTCATCGCGAACCTTTTCAAAGGCAGAACCGACAGTGTTGTTGGCGATTACATTGGGTTCAAGGCTGCCCCAGTGAGTGATCAATTGCTGGTCTTTTTGCTCCAGCATAAACAGCTCGCTGCCAATAGCTGGTTGCTCAAAAAGGTTGTCTTTATCATAGCCTACCAGGTTTACTTTAAGGGTGTTTCCACTGATAATGCCCGCTACTTTAAGTCGTTGCATAGTTTGAAAGCCATCTACAAAAAGGGTTCCTTTTAGTTGGTCGTTAAGCTGAAGTTCATAGCCCCAGAAGTTGCCATTTGCGCCTTCGTTAAAAAGGTAGGTACCCATCCAGGAAGTTTTTACCGCATCTTTGATTGTCGTTTTAGCAACTTGGGCATCTTCTGAAGGAGCTGCTGTTTCATTGTTGAGCAGCTCTTCTGTAGCAGCGTCATCCGTGTTTTCGGTAGTAGAAGTTGCTGGTTCGCAACTCACAATAAATAGAGAGAGCAAGCAGAAAAGAGAAAAAGAGAATAAGCGATTCATACTGTTTTTTTTATTTGGTTTTAAATCCTAAAAGCCGCAGCGCATTGAGCACTACTACCAAGGTAGACCCCTCGTGCGCAATGACGGCTGGCCCAATTTCTGCGACCCCCATGACGGTTAAAGGTACAAGAATGGCGACCATCCCGAGGCTGATAACGAGGTTTTGTTTGATGATTTGTTTAGCCTTTCGGCTAAGGGCGATAGCAAAGGGGAGGTTGTCCAGTTTGTCAGCCATCAGTGCGATGTCGGCGGTTTCCAGGGCTACGTCTGATCCGGCGGCTCCCATGGCTATACCTACCGTGCTTTTGGCCATAGCGGGGGCGTCGTTGACACCATCACCTACCATCGCTACTTTACCTTCCTCGGCTTTTAAGCGTTCGATGGCCGCTACTTTATCCTCTGGGAGTAAGCTGCCCAGAGGGTCGGTGATGCCGATCTCTGCGGCTACGGCTTCGGCCACTTGTTGGTTGTCACCGGTGAGCATGATCATTCGCCGGATACCGACTTTCCTTAAGGCCGCCAGTGTGGCCTTTGCCTCGGGGCGAGCAGTATCCATCACGGCAATAATGCCCAGGTAATGGGTTCCACGGTGGATGATCATTGCCGTATGGCCACCATCTTCCAGGTCCTTCATTTGTTGGTCAAGGACTGGTGGGACGGGCATGCCGGTAATTTCTGCGAGTAGGCGACGGTTGCCAATGTGTACGGTCTCGTTTTTTATCTGAGCCTTGACCCCACGGGCAATTAGTGCTTCCAGTTGTTCTGCCAAGGGAATCGCCTTATTGTTCAGTTCTTTTTTAGCACCATCAACAATGGCTTTGGCTAAAGGATGGTCACTGAGTGCTTCTACGGCAGCAGCGGTTATTAAAAGGTCTTCACGACTAGCATTTTCGTAGGGAATAGCGTGCGTCAAGTGAGGCTTTCCTTCGGTAAGTGTACCAGTTTTATCAAAGGCAACGGCGGTGAGGTTGCCCAAATCTTCTAGTGGCCGCCCGCCTTTAATGAGTACTCCCTGTCGTGCCGCACGTGCTACCCCAGCCAGTACGGCACTAGGCGTAGAGATCGCTAATGCACAGGGCGAAGCCGCAATAAGCACCGCCATCGCACGGTAGAAACTATCAGCAAAGGTCTCATCGATCACCAGAAAAGCAAAGAGCAATAAGACGACCACTGCCAGCACGACAGGCACATAATACCGCTCAAATTTGTCAGCGAATAATTGCGTGGGTGATTTCTGGGTTTCAGCTTCCTTCACCAAGGTGATCAGTCGTGCTAATGTACTGTCGTGCGTAGCCCGCAATACCTTGATCTCTAAAACCGAACTGCCATTGATCGTACCTGCAAAAGCCCGATGCTCGGCGGGAACGTCTTCGAGAATAATATTAGCTTCCAGATCAGCTATTGGTCGTTTATCCACAGGGACACTCTCTCCGGTAATTGGCGCTTGATTGACACTGCTGTTTCCTTTTATGACAATACCGTCGGCAGCAATTTTGCTATTGGGTTTTACCACAATAACATCGCCAACCTCTAGGTCCTCAATCGGGACTTCTACGGTTTGCCCGTCCTGGCGTACAAGCGCTATCGGTGGAGCCAAATCGGCGAGTGCAGAAATGGATTTTCGTGCCCTGTTCATGGCATAGTGTTCCAGTGCATGGCCCAGGCTAAAGAGAAATAAAAGGAGCGCAGCCTCACCCCATTTGCCCAGTGCCGCTGCTCCTGCGGCGGCGACAAGCATCAGGAAGTCTATTTCAAACTTGCCTTGCCGAATGGCTCCAATGGCTTCGATAAGGGTAAAGTAGCCTCCAAATAAGATGCCTGCCGTGAAAATTCCAATAAGCAACTCCGGCGCAACACCATCTACAAAGGACAAAATAAACCCAGTCAGCCAAGCGATACCACTGCCAATAGCAAAGTATAATTCCGTATGCTCTCCCAGAAAATTGGTGTTCGAATGATCATGCTCGTGACCCTGTTCGTGATGATGATCTTGTTCAGGTACACGCCGGTGTTGAGGTTTTGTCGCCGGTGAGATATTTAAGCCAAGCTGTTGTATTTTTTGCCGCAACTGTTCTTCCGTCACCTGTTCACTGTCCCATTCTATACGGATGGTTCCTGGTACGGATACCATCGCTGTTACAACGCCGGGAATGGCGATTAATTTATGCTCCAATTGGCGGGCATGCCGCTGATGGCGTACTTTTTTTGCACGTATTAGCGTGTGTTGATAGCGTTGGGTGACCTCCGCACCGCTGTTGCGGGCTATTTCCTCAACTTTTGAGAGGGAAATCAGCGCAGGCTCATAATGAACACACAATTGCAGCGGTTGACCTTCCTTGATGTGTGCCTTGCTAATCCCTCTTTTACCATTCAGGTCAGCGAGGAGCAATCGAATGCAGTTGTCCTGCTCATCAAGTAGTTCTGGTAATAAAATCGGAAGGTCTAATTGTACTTTTTGCATAACAATTGAAAGGTGAAGAATTAAAGTACGGTGAGGTAACCAACTAAGCTAAGGTAAAACACTGCGTTAAAGTAGTCCTAATGATAAATTTTACCATCTTTTAAGATAATTTTATTTGCGGTAAAGTGGCTGGGGTTTTCTAAAGGACTTTGTTCCCAAATAATCAAATTAGCCTGCTTGCCCACCGAGAGGCTCCCTACCTGATGGTCAATCCCCGCGGATTTAGCACCATTGTAGCTGGCAATTTTCATGACTTCCGCAGTATTGAAACCATGTTCTGTTAATAATTGTAATTCCAATAATAACACTTGGCCACCATTTTTGGTGTCAGTACCTATTCTCAGTGCTATGCCTTTATCGTGCAGCCGTTTTGCAAAGGTCATCATAATGGCAAAATTCTCTTCACTGCGAGCAATCTGTTCAGCAGAGAAAGCAGTACGAGGCTCAGAGAAAGAGGTCGCTTGGTATTGTTGATATAGAAATCCGATGGTCGTAGAAATAGAAGCCTCGGCAGCGGCTAGTTCATCAATGAGCTGGTCAAAAGCCTCTTTTTTATGATCCCTTGTGTAGCGAAACATCTCCAAAATGGAGAGCAATAGCAAAGGCTCCGTGTCAACTTCTCCAAAATGGGCTTCAAATTGTTTGTTGAAGTTGTCCCAATCTTCGGGCGTGGTAAGCAAACTACAAGGTAAGATAGAAAGATGTTCATAGTCGCTCAGCCCCATTTTTAGGGCTTCACTAATGGTGAGTTGTGTAGGGTCTTGAAATCCTCCAATATGGCCAAACGTCCGTAAACCCAGGCTATCCGCAGTGGCGATAACGGCTTTGAATTCAGGAGGACGTAAACGCCAATAGAGTTTTAAATTTCGTACACCCAAGTCATAGTATTCTTGCACAACTTGTTGTGCTTCTTGCGGTGAATTTAGACGATGATGACCGGGGTAAGTATTTCCATCTTCGGTAGCCAAGGCTCCGCCAGAGGTCAGGACGTCTAATTGCTTGGCTTCTGGCTGCCTGGTCCATTTAAGGAAAGCCGGCGTCCAAGCAGGAGGATGCCCCATCATGAGAATTGTTGTGGTGCCAAAAGGAAGAAAACCAGCCGTAAGCTTATTTCGATAATAGACCAAGCTATCTCCTTGAAGAGTGTCAGGCACCAACGAATAATCACCATCAGCAAACTCGGAGATAGGATGCACGTGCGTGTCAATAAAGCTAGGGCTTACTAACTTCTCTTGCGCATCAATGAGCGTGTCTGTAGTGAAACGTTTAGTATCATTCTGAATATCTACAATGAGGCCAGCATTAATCAAAATTGTTTGCCGCGCTGTAACCTGCCCGGTATGGATATCTAGGAGGCTCGCATTCGTAATCACCACATCATAATGTTGAGGTGTCATACAGGCAAAACATAAACAGGAGATGAGTACCAGGTAAAGCGATTTCATATTACTTTATTGTTCAAAAAAAGGCTCGCCATCCTTCATGGATAACGAGCCTTTTTATTAAAACCTTGGGTTAGAAAGGTTAGAAATGATCTAGATCGTTTCTAAGTTGGAAGTATTTCAACCATCAACCATCAACCATCAACCATCAACCATCAACCATCAAACCATCAACCTATTTCGCTAATTCCTCCTTGATCTTATTCAAAGCAGAACCTGCACGTACCCAATCGATTTGGGCTAAGTTGTAGGTATGGGCTACCTCAAAGCTTTCTTCGGTACCATCTGCGTGACTAAGCTTTACGGTCAGGTTTTTGCCTGGTGCCATGCTTTCAAAGTCAACGATAGAGACCTTGTCATCCTGGCGTACCTTCTCGTAATCCGCAGGATTAACAAAGGTCAAAGCCAGCATTCCTTGCTTCTTGAGGTTGGTTTCGTGGATACGAGCAAATGATTTTACAATCACTGCATTTACACCAAGGAAGCGAGGTTCCATTGCTGCGTGCTCACGCGAAGAACCTTCCCCGAGGTTTTCTTCACCGAAGACCACTGTGCCGATACCATGGTTGCGGTAGTAGAGGCCTGTCTCAGGTACAGGGCCGTACTCGCCAGTTTCAGCGTTTAGTACGGTATTAGGTAGATCGTTGAAGTAGTTGATCGCACCAATGTAACAGTTCTGAGAAATGTTCTCCAAGTGACCACGGTACTTCAACCAAGGGCCAGCCATAGAGATGTGGTCCGTTGTACACTTGCCTTTTGCCTTGATCAGGATACGCATATCTTGTACCTGGTCTTGGGTAATTGGCTTAAACGGTGTTAGCAACTGAATACGATTCGAGGTAGGGTCTACGGTTACGTTTACGCCACTGCCGTCTTCCATTGGAGCAATAAACCCAGCATCTTCAACAGCAAAACCTTTAGGAGGCAACTCAACACCAGAAGGAGGATCAAGTTTTACCTCTTCACCGTTTTCGTTGGTGAGGGTATCCGTTAGTGGGTTGAAAGTCATGCTACCAGAGATAGCCATTGCAGTTACCAATTCCGGAGAAGCAACGAATGCCCGCGTAGCAGGGTTTCCGTCGTTACGCTTAGCGAAGTTACGGTTGAAGCTGGTAATAATACTGTTGGCCCGGGTTGGGTCATCGGTATGGCGTGCCCACTGTCCGATACAAGGACCACAAGCGTTGGCAAGTACCACACCACCAATTTCTTCGAAAGCATCCAAAATACCATCACGTTCAACAGTATACCGAATTTGCTCAGAACCTGGAGTAATGGTAAATTCTGATTTTACTTTCAGGTTTTTGGCTTTCGCCTGACGTGCCAAGCTGGCTGAACGGTCCAAATCTTCGTAGCTGGAGTTGGTACAAGAACCAATCAAACCTACTTCCAATTTAGGAGGAAAGTTGTGCTCCTTAACGGCAGCAGCAAACTCAGAAATAGGCCAGGCACGGTCTGGCGTATAAGGGCCATTGATGTGTGGCTCCAAAGTCGAAAGGTCAATTTCAATGACCTGATCAAAGTATTTCTCAGGGTTGGCATAACAATCAGCATCACCAGTCAGGTGTTCAGCTACTCCATCAGCCATGTCAGCAATCTCAGAGCGATCGGTTGCCCGAAGGTAACGGCTCATTGATTCGTCATAACCAAAGGTAGAGGTAGTGGCACCGATCTCTGCACCCATATTACCAATGGTACCTTTTCCTGTACAAGACAGTGATTCGGCACCATCACCAAAGTATTCTACAATTGCACCAGTACCTCCCTTTACAGTAAGGATACCTGCAACTTTGAGGATAACATCTTTAGAAGACGTCCAACCACTAAGTTTTCCGGTCAGCTTAATACCAATCAGTTTTGGCATCTTAAGTTCCCAAGGCATACCGGCCATTACGTCAACGGCATCAGCACCACCTACACCAATAGCAATCATACCGAGGCCGGCACCATTAGGGGTGTGAGAATCGGTACCAATCATCATTCCGCCAGGGAAAGCGTAGTTTTCCAATACGATCTGGTGAATGATTCCAGCACCGGGCTTCCAAAAACCAATACCGTACTTGTTGGATACGGAAGTAAGGAAGTCGTAAACTTCGGAATTTACATCGTTGGCAATAGCCAAATCCTGGTCAGCACCAACCTTGGCCTGAATAAGGTGATCACAGTGTACAGTTGAAGGTACGGCTACTTTGTCGCGGCCGGCTACCATAAACTGTAGCAATGCCATCTGAGCTGTAGCATCTTGCATTGCTACACGATCGGGCGCAAAGAATACATAATCTTTACCCTTGTTATACTCCTGTAACGGAGATTCCGCGTGGAGGTGCGAATAAAGAATTTTTTCAGCCAGCGTCATGGGGCGTCCCAGCATTTTACGGGCCGCGTCAACCTTAGCCGGTAGCGCCTTGTAGTAAGCCGCAATCATATCCAAATCAAATGGCATCGGTGGGTATTTTTTATATTAACAATATACTATATCTAGTCCTAGAACAACTCATATGGCTGTCTGGATCACAAAAGTACATTTTTTCATCTCATCTTACAGAATGGAATATAGGCTTTAGCCAAAATTTAGATTCTTTCTGCTTAATAGGCTTGAATTTACGAGCTAATCCACGGTTTTACTGGACAATAAGTCGTTTTGTGCTGGTTTTGCCCTCGGCTTCAAGGGTAATCAAGTAGACGCCGGTAGGTAAATTGGGCTTAGGTATCGTAAAAATTGAGGTTTCTGCCTGGAATTCCTGCTTCTGCCGAGATATTAACTCCCCGGTTATGGTACTCAAGGAGATCGAAAAAACCTGCGGTGATGGTAAAGTAGTACTAAGTTGTAACCCTTCTCTGTGGCTCACCGGATTGGGGTAGATACGCCATTCTAATTGCAAAATTTTGTCATTTGTAATATCAATGCAAGGGTTAGCTTCAAAAGATTCGACGGAAGAAAAAGAGGTGGTGCAATTATTTCCGGCTGTAACAGGCCTGACGCGCCAGTAGTAATTGTAAGGATCAAAATCTTGGCAGTTGTTTAGGTTTATAAAAGTATCTGTTGCGACAAATTGTTCATGCATCAAATTGAATCCAGGGAGTCGGCTGAATTCTACAATATAACTGATGTTTTCCCCTGCAGATGTCCATTGAAGTAGGCCGTTGAAATCCAGTGTCGCTCCACTGATGGGTGCAATGAGCACAACGGTCTCTTGGGTAATCGTACCCAGGGTAGGAGCAGGGAGTTCACGTAAGTAATCTTTTTCCGGGTTTAAATAATCTGCCAGCATAACCTGGTTCTGCTGAGGAGAAAAGAAGTAGTTTTCCGTAGGACAATCAACAAAAGAACCCATGATGTTTCCAGGCATCCAGGGGATCAGTTGGCCATTGGCATCCAAAATAGTGGCATTTTGTGGGCAACCTTGAAAATAACTGCCAAAAAAGAAATCAGGTGGCGTGTCACAAATAAGATCTCCTGAGGATTCACAGTTACTACCGTCTACTAGTTCCGTAACTATACCATTGGGTAGAATAGCCACGGCAGAGTTGCCCCCCGTAGGATCATAATACTCCTCGGGGCTAATAACATCAAGCCAACCCGCAAAGGGATGAAGCAAGTGGAAATAGTGTCCGAGTTGATGAGCTAGTGCTTGTGAGGTGCCGTTAAGCGCTTCATCGCGTATAAAGATAGCATCATAAGTAAAGCTGGTGAAGGAAGAAAAAAGATCAAAGCCTGAGGCTGGTGAAAAGTTGGCCACAAAAATATCCAATGCTTGTGGATGCTGAGTCATCTCAATTAGCTGAGAATTTCCTAAAGGATCGTCCTCAAAAGAAGAGCTCGAAAAAGGGCGGTCGATGGAAAGAATATAAAACTGTAAGCCGCTTTCAGAAAAGTATCCATTGGTGAGGCATACGGCTTCGTAAATGTCATTGTAGAGGATGTCGATATTACCACCATCATCACCAATAAGCTGAAAGACGAGTGGAATGTATTGGTCGTCCCGAGGTGCCAAGGGAGCCTCTGAAAGATATCGTGAAATGAGATTTGCAGTGTGTTGAACGTCTTGTCCACAGTGGTCATTTTGCGCAAAGACACCATCGAATTGAAAAACGAAGAATAGAATAACGAGTACGGAGTAGCGCATTTTAGAGAGGTTTAATTAGAGAGATAAATAAAGTTAGCTTTTTTTGACGAGCATTCCTTTGTGAAATACCATGAAGTTTAGGCTGGCCTCTTCCTAATTATTTACTTTGTAACAATGAAAATATACCTGTACCATAGAAATTAATGCTCCCCTGGAAAAAGTAGTGAGCTTATGGAGTAATGAAAAATACTTTAAAGAGTGGCAAGATGGTTTTGAATCCATTGAGCTTTTAACCGGTACTCGTGAAACACAAGGGGCAACGTCCAGAATAGTATAATGGCAAAACTATTTCCCAGTAAGTTTAAGGCGCAAAGCCAAAAATGGATGAATCAGTTTAAAGAATTTATAGAAAACATGGACGACTAATAATCAATAGGACTACTTAACCCTTTTTCCATGCTTGATCACCATGTCTACATCTCCCAAGATGTTGATATAGCGTAGCACATCACCTTTTACAGCAATGATATCCGCGTATTTTCCTTCTGAGATAGTACCGTAATCTTGTTCTACTCCCATCACCCTTGCAGGCCAATAAGTGGCTCCCTTGATAGCGTACATAGGGTCTATACCAAATTCATTGACCCACACATCCAGCTCGTGCCAGGTACTTTGGCAATGGAATTTGGTAGGAATACCACTGTCTGTACCCACGAGTAGCACTACGCCAGCATCCAGCAATTGTTTTACTTTCCGTTCTAGCGTAGGTCGCCGCGATGGTGTCAATTGGAAATAAGGCAGCCGACCAGGGTAGCGAATAGATTGCTCAATATCGGCAATGATATCATCCGGGAGGTCCAGGTGCCAGCAGTCATTATCCAACTCTTCTGGATTGTCGCGCTTGTATTCGTAATTATAAAGACCCTCTACGGTAGGCGTCCAATAAAGCGGCCCCAGGTTCATCTGTGCTGTTCGTTCTTTAATCATTTCCATGACATCATCGGGGTATTGAGGGGCCGAGGATAGACCGGTATGCTCAAAACAATCCACCCCGGCGATCAAGCCTCTACGAATTTCTTCGGGGCGGTGGCTATGGGCAACAACCGTTAGTCCGTGTTTATGAGCTTCGTCTACGACGGCCTTGACTTCTTCAATGGTCATTTGATCCTGATCAATGAGTTTGATACAATCGACACCTGCTTCGGCCAGCTCGCGGACTTTACTGCGCGCATCGGTTACGCCACTTACCCCCCAACGGAAGGCCTCCGTACCGGGATAGGGTTGATGCTGAATGAAGGGACCACTCATATACATCGTCGGTCCGGGAATCTCTCCATTATTGATGCGATCACGTACTTCGATACTTTCTTTCAGCGGCGCTCCCAAATCTCGGGCACTGGTGACTCCTGCTCTCAGCAATTGGTGTGCAGAAGAAGGCATAATTACATCGCCCAAGCGATCAAGGTAGGCGGTGTCCCAGTGAGCATAATCGGCATGGCCATTGATCATCAGGTGTACGTGCATATCCCACAAGCCTGGTAGCACACTCATCCCTTCGGTAGAGATAATTTCGGCTTCTTCCGGCACAGGTAGGTTGCCTTGATGGCCTACAGCTACAATCCGTTCATTTTTAATAATAATAACACTATTGTGAATGGGCGTTCCGCCAAAGCCATCAATGAGCGTGCCTCCAACAAGCGCTTTGGTTTGGGCATGAGTAATAGATAAACCTCCCCACAGGAGCATTGAGATAATGGTGAACAGTTGTTTCATAACTAGTAAATTGTATGCGTTAATACCCAAATAAGCTTTCTATTTGCGATTGCGTTGCTGAAAGCAATATCCAAGATAAGAAATCTTAAAACTTCCTTATATCTTTAGGCCGAGCCTAATTTAAATAGCTATTTATCATGCTGATCCAATTCTCGATTCATTACCAAACAAAGTGGGGACAACAGGTTTTTGTCCGTACCAATCAAAGTCATCAACCAACTATCGCGCTGGAATACCAGGATGCGGGTTGGTGGAAAGGAACCTGGGAAACGGATAAGCTTCCCGCCAATTTTACCTACAGATACCAAGTACGTGATGGCCAGGGGAATATAGAGGAGGAACTGGCTATTGATCGAACGTTCAAGGTCGCTAAGGTGCAAAACCTATTGCTGGAAGACAGTTGGCGTTCTCGGGAGCTTCCTTCCGTAGCGCTTCACGCGTCGGCTTTTGAACAAGTCATTTTTAAGCCTGCAAAACAAAGCAAAGCTCCCGCCTGTCGCAAGGCTGTTGGTAAGATAAAAGTACAGTTTCAGATGCTCCAGGTACGGATACCTTCGCATTTGCAATTAGGTATAGTTGGCAATACCAAAGCGCTGGGCAACTGGCAACCCGAGGATGCCTTGCTATTGGGCAACACAGGCTATCCGCTTTGGCAAGCAGCAGTGATGCTTTCTCCTGGCCAACACCTGGAATACAAATACGTACTCATTGATCCCAAAACAAAAGAAGCGGTTACCTGGGAGGCAGGCCCTAATCGGGTCTACAATGTACCCTATGGTCCGGATGCTATCATAAAAACAGATAGTAGCTTCACGTTTGCTGAAGCCAACTGGAAAGGCGCAGGGGTAGCGATGCCCGTATTCTCGCTACGTACCAACGAAAGTTTTGGCTGTGGTGAATTCACTGATTTGCATAAATTGGTAGATTGGGCAGAGAAGCTGGGAATGAGCATGGTACAAATCTTGCCGGTCAACGATACTATTGCTACTTACACCTGGGTGGATTCCTATCCTTACGCAGCTATTTCCGTATTTGCATTGCATCCGCTGTACCTGAGTATTGATGATTTAGAACATACGCTTACCAAGGCTACGGTAGAAAAACAACGCAAAGCCCTCAATGCGCTGCCGGAAGTAGATTATGAGGCTGTGGTCAAATTTAAGCTGGATTATGCACGCAAAGTATACAAAAAGGCCAAAGCAGCCTTCTTGAAAAGCGATGAGTTTGCCACCTTCTTCTCAGAAAACAAGCATTGGTTACAAGATTACGCAGCATTTTGCTACCTGCGAGATCAATACAGTACGCCTAACTTTACAGAATGGGAAACCCATCAGGTTTATGATGCAGCGGCTATTGCCGAACTGATTGACCCGAAAGCTAAGACTTACGATGAGATTGCTTTTCATTACTACCTACAGTTTCACCTGGATAAGCAACTGAAAGGTGCCGGAGATTATGCGCGTAGCAAAGGTGTCGTCCTAAAAGGAGATATTCCTATTGGCATCTATCGCTACAGTGCGGATGCTTGGGTGGCACCCGAATTGTACAACATGAACGGCCAAGCCGGTGCGCCACCGGATGACTTTGCCACAGAAGGCCAGAATTGGGGCTTTCCTACCTACGATTGGGACGAGATGGCCAAAACAGATTACCAGTGGTGGCGTCAGCGATTTACGCAACTCAGCCGCTATTTCGATGCCTTCAGAATCGACCACATCCTCGGCTTCTTCCGTATTTGGGAAACACCCATCGATCAAATAGAGGGCATTATGGGGCGCTTCAATCCTGCATTACCCGTGCAGCTAGATGAATTTTACCAGCGAGGAATCTACTTTGATTTCGACCGTTTCTGTCGTCCTTATATTACGACTGAGTTAGTACATGAAATCTTTGGAGAAGATGCGGCTTACGTGCAGGACAACTTCCTGGAAGTCTTCCATAATCGACTGAAATTAAAAGACGCTTACGCTACCCAGCGCGAAATCAGAGCACACCTTTCACCAGCAGATCAACATTTAGAAAAGCGGTTGTTTTCTCTAGTAAGCAACGTTCTTTTCTTTGAGGTAGACGGTGCTAAAGGTAGCCAGTTTCACCCACGCATTGATATGCAGAAGACTTGGTCGTTCCGCCTATTGGATGGCTATACTCAGGGGCAACTTACCGATGTGTACAATGATTATTTCTATCGCCGGCAGGAGGATTTCTGGCGCGAAAAAGGCATGACCAAGCTTCCTGCGATGAAGGAGGCCACCAATATGTTGATTTGTGGAGAAGATTTGGGGATGGTTCCAAATTGTGTGCCAGAGGTTATGAAAGACCTGGGCATCCTATCTCTGGAAATTCAGCGCATGGCCAAGAATCCACAGACCGAGTTCTTGTCGGCAGCAGATATTCCTTATTGGTCGGTCTGTAGCCCGAGTACCCACGATATGTCACCTATCAGGCTTTGGTGGGAAGAAGAAACGCCCGAGCGGCGTCAGCGCTTCTGCAACCGTGAGCTGGGTTGGTGGGGCGATGGTCCTGATACTTGTACACCGGATTTGGCACAAGCCATCATTCTTCAGCACCTCNATTGGCCAACCATGTGGGCGGTCTTTCCATTACAGGATATGCTTGCCATTGATGGTGACCTCCGGCACCCGGATGCGGCCGCTGAAAGGATTAATATCCCGGCGATTACACAACATTATTGGCGTTATCGGATGCACTTGTCTATGGAGGATCTGCTTGCAGCGGATGACTACAATAATCACTTCCGTGAGATGCTGGAAGAATCCGGGAGGGCTTAGGCTGGTTTTGAGCTAAATTTTAAAGTATAAACGAGGTTAGCCCGTCTAGGAAATGATTATGACCACTCAGACCGATATTTGGTCTGAGTGGTCATATTTTTTTCAATAAAAACCCTTAAGTGCCTTGGTGGTTCAAAAAACCTTAGTTCCCAATCGGCGGCGGCCCTTCTGGCAAGATCGCTTCGTACTTGGCATCGCCTCTACGCTCTTTAAACTCCACCTTCATCTCTTCCACCAATTCCGGATTTTCGAAAAGATCGACCATGGTCATTGATAGTGCTTTTGCAGCATAAACCATTCCTTTGTGGCCAATACTCATACCTCCACAAGCAACTACTGCCCACGAGTGCCAGGGCGTGTCTTTGGGGGCGGTGGTTACGCGCAGTCGTATTTCAGGCACCAACCAGCTTACATCACCTACGTCGGTAGACCCTCCACTTGGGTTTGCCGCCGTTTCCTTGAAGGGTTGCACACTGCCATCAATACCTACCAATGGCTTGCCAGTGGCTTTTTGGATGCCCCGTCCAAAGGCAGCTTCTGCTTCGTCGTACTTGATGGGGCCTAGCAATTCTAGGTTAGCGTGCATCGCTGCACCTCCGGTGCGGTTGGGCAATACTTCGTGGAGGCCGGATACCAGCGTGATTTCATAATCAACATTGGCCATAATCGCTGCACCTCGGGCAATCTCCTGCACGCGTTCCCATACAGGCATCATCCCTTCGCGGTCACGATCACGTACACGTACCCATATCTTAGCGTAATCGGGCACCACGTTGACCACATCACCGGCTTGCTGCATGTGGGTGTGGATGCGCACCGTAGGCTTGATGTGTTCGCGGTAAGCATTTATTCCTGCCGACATCAACTCCATAGCGTCTGAGGCACTGCGACCGTTCCAGGGATCTCCGGCGGCGTGTGCGGCCTGGCCACGAAATTCGACGACAAAATCTACCAGCGCCAGTGAGCTTTGTACATCGGCTTCAATACGCGAGCTGGGGTGCCAGTCGAGACAAACATCCAAATCGTTAAACATGCCAGCTCTGGCCATGAAAAGCTTGCCGAAATATTTTTCTTCGGCCGGGGTGCCATAAAAACGAATGGTCCCCTTCAACTTGCCTGCCGCAATCAGTTCTTTGATGGCTACAGCTGCACCGAGGCTACCTGCGCCAAAGAGGTTATGCCCGCAGCCGTGTCCTGCGCCTCCTTCTTCAATGGGTGTTTTCTCGGGGTTTACATCCTGCGATAATCCAGGTAAGGCGTCAAATTCGCCAAGGATACCGATGATGGGGTGGCCTTCGCCAAATTCGGCGGTAAAGCCAGTGGGCATCTCTGCAACACCGCGTTCTACACGAAAACCATTTTTTTCGGCGTAGCTAGCCAACAGTTCCGCCGAACCAGATTCTTCAAAGGCGGTTTCGGCTAAAGCCCAAATTTCGTCACTGATTTTTATTAAATCCTCTGATTGTGCCTCGATAGAAGCGATGACGGCTGCTTTGGTATCAGAATTTTGTCCAAAACAAAATCCGCAGGCGTAAACCATTAGGCAGGTAAAAAGCGTTTTATTCATAATAATTTGGATTGATGTTTTTTGTACAATACTTATTGAGGAATGGTGCATTAATGAATTGCGTTTCTATGCGTAAGTTGTTTTTTCCTTCTGCAAGGCGAAAAACGTAGGCGATGCAGAGCATCAGCGAGGCTTTTCAACGCAGCAGAAGGAAAAAATAACAAGCAGAGGAATGTAAATTTATTACTGAACTATTCCTGAAAGATTCCAAAATACAAATAATGCAAGCTTTGCTAAAATATATCCGTTACGCTTTTACGTCCTTGTTCTTGTCTTTTATGGTCACTTCCTGTGCTACTGCTCAGGAGGCTTCGGTCAAAAGTAACAGCTATGGCGTGATGCTGAAAACGCTGCTGTCCCACACAGTACCTGAAATGAATGTGCCAGAGGCCGCTGAAAAGCTGGCAAATACGGTCTTCTTAGATGCTCGTGAACGCGAAGAATACGAAGTGAGCCATATTGAAGGCGCGCGTTTTGTAGGTTATGATCATTTTACGATGGAAGCCGTTGATGACGTTCCTAAAACGACGCCCATCATTGTCTACTGTTCGGTAGGGTATCGCAGCGAGAAGATTTCCGAGCGATTACTGGCGGCAGGCTTCGAAAGTGTTTCCAACCTTTATGGTGGCATCTTTGAGTGGAAAAATCAAGGGCATGCTGTTGTTGATCAGGAAGGTGAGACGACAGACGCTGTTCATGCATTCAGCCGCACTTGGGGCATCTGGCTAAAAGAGGGAGATAAAGTGTATTAGTATTCCGAAAAAAGCGAGACCTTTGTACTTTTCAATATGCTTGTAGGTCTTAATCCCTCTCCAATGGTTCAAGTTTCTAATTATAGTATGGTGTTTCGTACCATGGTTTTTGTCTTGCTAACCTTGTTTTCTTTTCAAGTGGCTCAAGCCCAAATGGGTATTGTAGTAGGCATTAATGGCCACCAGTTAGTAAAAGTTAACCTAGAGACAGGAGAACTAACACCCATGCGTGATTTGAAGGGCCTTCCAGAGGGTACAGAACTCCGCAACCTGGTCTACATTCCTCGAGATACAGCATTCTATTCCACCATGAATTTTCGTTCCAATCCTGAACTGATAAAAATCCGTGCTACCGGAGCCTGGGAAAGGGTAGGGGTGTTTACTGCCGAGAACAAATCGATTTATTTTTGTGAAGGGCTCACCTATGATGAAACCAATGACCTGCTCTACCTTTCAGCAAGCTTGGATGGAACGATTCAACAAGATAAAGTCTCGGAAGCAATTTTGACGGTTAACCGTAAGAATGCAAATTGTGTTATGGTTGCTACCTTACGGCAGGAGCCACCACCCAATGATTTTGATGAGATAGCCATGTTCCAAGGCAGACTATTTGGTTTAGATGGTCTTCCTGACCGAAAAACAACTTACATCTACCCTTTCTCTCCTGCTCAATTTGATGGTCGAGAATTGTTTGCAGGTACCAAGCAAAATATTCCTTACTTCACAATGGATGATGTCGTTGTGGTGGGGCAGCTGCTCTATTTTCCTGATCACAAAACCCAAGGGTGGTACTTCTTTGACCTGTTGGCTCGCCGCTGGCATCAAGTAGGCCAACTACATGGTCCTGCTGCGATCCGGCCCATCAAGCTTACGGGGTTGGCATATCTTCCTTTGGCGCAAGCTTAGCATTAAGATCACGCAGTTTTTCTTGGCAGTAGGTGAGCAATACCTCTGCCCGTTCACTTTTAGCGCTTAAAGTATCAATACTTACTTGCTCTTTTTGCAACGCTTGTAAGATGTCTTGTAATTCTGTCAGTGCTTCTTCGTAACTCAATTCATTCATTTTTTCTTGGTTTGGGGTGTAGTGTGGAGAGTCGTTGTTCCATCTTTTAAATGGAGTGTTACCTCTTCGTGTTGTGCAAGCTGGCTACCCGTTCGGATGATTTCGTCTCCAACACTCAGCAATGCAAAACCCCTTTTGAGTTGGCCTTCTACACTGAGCAATTGGTGTAACTGTTGCAGTTGCTCCAATTGGGCAGTGGCCTCATGCAGCCGTCGTCGTACCATCATGGGAAGTTGCTGGGCATACTGTTCCAATTTCCAGGCTTCTTTTTGTAAAAGTTGCTTCTGTTGAAACTTCAGTTGCTCGCCAAGGCTTGCGAGCTCAAATGCTTTACGTTGTACCAGCTGTTTGGTTTGCTGCGCAATTGTTTGTTTAGCTCCAGCCAGTTGCTGATCCAGGTAATGGAGGCGGTCAATGAGGAAGTTAGCCGCTGCAGTCGGCGTTTTCAATGCTGTATGGGCAACCATGTCCATAATTGATTGGTCCGTTTCGTGGCCGATACCACTGATGATGGGCAAGGTCATTTGGGCAGCTGCAAAGCACAGTTCTTTCTCATCAAAGTCGGCAAGATCCATTCGTGCGCCGCCGCCGCGAATGATCACCACTGCGTCAAAACTATCCCGGCGGCGCTCAATGGTCCGCAACTGTCGGCGTATCTCGGGGCTGGCCTGTGTACCCTGCACCGCTGCCGGAAACAATTGCACCTCAAAGTCATACCCGTATGGATTGTCCCGCAATTGCGCCATGAAATCTTGCCAACCGGCTGCGGCCGGTGAGCTGATCACCGCCAGGCGCTGGGGCACCATCGCCAGGCGTAGCATTTTATTGGCTTGCAGCAAACCCGCTGCCATCAATTCATCAATCGTTCGCTGCCGCTGTTGGGCCATCACGCCCAAGGTGTAGTTGGCGTCCAGGTCTTGCACCTGTAGCTGTAAACCAAAGCGCTCGTGAAAACTCACCTGCACTTGCAAATGCACCTCACGGCCCGCTTGCAGCAGGTCTTTCAGCAGCAGCTTGTTTGTCCGTTGCCATTTATTGGCCGTGCGCGACCATATCACAGCCTTGGCTTGTGCGGCGATCTCTTGGCCATCCTCGGTTTTTTCCATCAAGGCCAGGTAGTAATGCCCACGCCGTTCGTCTACCTCGGCTACCTCTGCCTGTACCCACACCGGTGCTGGTAGGTTCAACGCCACAAAACGGCGTATAAAAGTATTCAGCTCAAATAATCGATACGTTGACATCAGGCGAAGGTACAGCGGATCGCCAGATAGTAAAAACCGGAGCACTTATTTCCGTTAAATAACTAGGTGATTAATCTGTGCAAATCTGTCAAATCTGTCAAATCTGCGTTCTATTCTGCCTCAGTAGTACTACCCAACATACTCCAAATATCCAAAAACACCTTCACGGCCAGCACCGTCAACGCTACCGGTACCACATTGTCGACCTCAAAGTGCTTGCTTACAAACATCGCCAATCCGCCGAGCACAATGCCAACGTGTAACCTGATCTGAAGCAGGAATACCTCTGCACCAGGCAAATTTCCCTTGATAATCCGAAAACCTAAATGGAGAATCAGCAGCAATAAGCACAAATTGAATAGCTTGTCCTTAAACATCACAACCCCAAGGTTATCAATGATTTGATCGCTATTCGATGCCAGTATACCCAAAAAGACAATCACGAATACCCAATAAACAAAATAAGGAAACAATTGCCCCCACCGAGCTTCCTTTATGCCCAATCGCTTACTAATGAAAATATTCACAGCGGTACTCAACAGTCCTTCCCACCACCACAAATAAACAAGCGGAAATATCGGCCAACCCAGCATTACTATACCATATAATAGGATACCATTGCTAGCCAGCAAGTATATCCAGTTTTCATATTTTGCTTTCATGCCTCCAAGATCAATTTTTTTGAGAAAACAAACTGAACTTTTAGCATTTTGTCGAAAGTAGTAAAGAGATGCGAGGCGATTGCATCGCCACTTAGAGTAGAGGGTAGAGGGATTGTCGTGATCCACTAGTAGAAACGCTTATAAATTTTTCAACATTGGCTTTTATAATCGATTTGGGAATTAAACACTCATCGTTCCTAATCCCTATACATTCTACCATAGGAGCGTGAAGCGATCCGCATCCCTCTACGGATTTTTGCTAAAAGTCCAACTAACCATCTAACCATCCAACCATCCAACCAATTAACCAATTAAAATTCGTCGTATTTCTCTGGATGTTAGCCGATGAAACCTGCCAAATGTTAATTTTTATAACATCTTAGGACTATCAATTCGCAAGTACACAAACAGTCATCATTAAATTTACTAACTATGAGAATTCTCTCTGTTTTCTCCCACGGCAACGAAATAGCCATCCGCAATACCATTCTAGGCAAGGAAAAGGTGTTCTATAACGACCGCGAAGTCAGCGGCAAGTACTCCTTCTTTGGTGCCACCCACACTTTCGAGATACAAGAAGGCCCCGATTGGGTAGAGTATATTGTTAAGGTTGGCTACAACAACCTTGGCGTCTCGGCCAACGTTTGGCGCAATGGCGAAATGCTTGTACGTGGCTTAGCTTCTTCGTGCGCAAGCCCCATCCCGCCTAAACGGCAAACCAATAGGCCCCAGGATACCACCAATTATCACCACGATTTAGTTTAGGAATATTAGGTTACCTAATCCTAATTTTTACAATTAATCTGCTGTTTAGGTAAGAAATAACGACTGCGTTGTATCTTACCACAGCGGACCTACCCTTGCGCAGGCATAGCTAAGGAACAGCACGAAAATAAAAATCGATTTTGTTTTCCATAATAGTTGAATAAGCGCTTCATTTTAAGTGTTTTAACTATTTGGAAAACTTGAGAAACCTCGAAGAAGCCGCGAAGCGAAATCGCAGTTTATTTTCTGCGCAATACTTAGCAAAACACCGCACGCGCAGTAATTTAAAACGAAACCCTCATGCAAGAACTATTTCAGGTAGCAGTACATCCTCTCAATTTGGTCTACACCGTGCTTATGGCCTTGGTCGTATTGTATTGGTTGTCAGTAATCTTGGGTGCCATTGATATAAGTGCCTTTGATTTTGATTTCGATGCTGACCTGGATGTAGATGTTGACGTCGACGTAGATGCAGATTTTTCGTTAGATGGCTTGTTTGCCTCTGCTCTGCATTTCTTCCACTTCGATCGCGTGCCTTTTATGCTCATCATGTCGCTGGTGGTTTTGTCAGCCTGGAGTATGACGGTGCTCACCAACCACTACTGGGGCAACTACTCAGCAGCTTATGGCCTCGCTTTGGCCGCGCCTATTTTGCTGATAGCATTCCTCCTGGCAAAAATCCTCAGCTATCCGCTGATCCCTCTTTTTGCTCGGATGAACACGGCCGCTGCTCCTGTGGAATACGTAGGTATGCAGTGCCGCGTCAAACTTCCGCCTTATGGCAAGAACTTTGGACAGGGCGGTGTCTATCACGATGGCGATGAGCTATTGGTCAACATCAAAAGCACTCACTCCCTCAAAGCTGGGGAGGAAACCGTCATCATCGGGCGCACCGAAGATAAACGCTACTGGCTCGTCGAACCACTAGACGGTAGTTGAAAACCTTTACCAAATTGGATTTGGGGCCATGCCGGCCTATCGGCGGCACCGGGCTGTACGCACCTACTACCGTAGGATGCTGCCATCCCTTGTCCTTGCGGCCTCCGGCCACCGCCCTCACCTATTCGGTTCGGGTCAATGCCTATCAAATACCTAGTACTAAGTACCCTGTACCACGTACCTCGCATTAAAATATTTAAACAACCATAAACCTCAACAGTCATGCTATTATTGCAAGTAGACATTGCGGGATCCATGGGTTACCTCCTCGGGGGAATCCTCATCCTGCTCTTTTTTGGCTTCTTGGTCATGCTCGTCAGATGGTACCGCAAGGTGCCCCAGGGCAAAGCCATTATTGCTACCGGATTACGCGGTACGCGAGTAGCCTTCGAAAATGGCCTCATGGTCATCCCGGGGATCGAGATGTACGAAGAGATGGACCTCTCCGTGAAAACCATCGAAATCAGCCGGATGAATCAGGATGGCCTCATTTGTAAGGACAATATCCGAGCCGATATCAAAGTCGTCTTCTTTGTCCGGATCAATAAGGACTCCAAAGACATCCAGAACGTCGCACAGAATATTGGCTGTGTCCGTGCTTCTGATCTCAATACCTTACGTGAGCTCTTCGAGGCCAAATTCTCGGAAGCCATCAAGACGGTAGGTAAGCGTTTCGACTTTGTCGAACTATACGACAACCGCGAGAAGTTCAACTCCGAGATCCAAAACACTATTGGTGAGTACCTCAACGGTTACAAGCTGGATGATGTAAGTATTGATTACCTAGAGCAAACAGATATCGAATTTCTCAAGGAAAACAATATCCTCGACGCCGAAGGTATCAAGAAGATCACCGAGCTAACCGCTCAGCAGCGCGTTAAGGCCAACTACATCCGCCGCGAGGAAGAAAAAACCCTCAAAGAGCAAGACGTAGAAGCCCGTGAAGCTATCCTCGAGTACGAGCGTCAGCTTGCCGAGAAGGAAGAGCGCCAAAAGCGGGAGGTCGCGAACATCAAGTCGCGGGAAGAAGCGGAAATCGTCAAGATTACGGAAGAAGAGCGCCTTCGTGCTCAACTCGTACGGATCAAGACCGACGAAGAACTGCAAATTGCGGAAGAAAACCGTATGCGCCAGGTCATCGTCGCAGAGAAGAACAAGGAGCGTACCCAAGCCGTAGAAACGGAGCGGGTAGAGAAAGATCGATTGCTGGAACTCACCGAACGTGAGAAGATCGTCACCTTGGCGGAGATCGAGAAGCAGCGTGCGGTAGAAGAAGAGAAGAAAAATATCCAGGATGTCATCCGTGATCGGATCATGGTTGAGAAGCGAGTCGTCGAAGAGGAGGAGCGCATCAAGGATACTCGCGTACTGGCCGAAGCTGATCGTCTCAAGCAGAAGGTTATCATCGAAAGCCAGGCTAAAGGAGAGGCCATCGTTATTGAAAAAGAGCGTGGTGCCGAAGCCGCTAAGTTGGCCGCTGCCATTCAGGCCGATCAGTTGTTGATTGAAGCCGAAGCCAGCAAGCAAGCTGCCGGTAAAGAAGCCGAAGCTCGTAAGATCATGGCCGAAGCCAAAGCTGCGGAAGAAGCAACCCTTGGTCTATCGGAAGCGCAGGTGATCGAAGCCAAAGCACATGCTATGGAGCAGGAAGGTAAGGCCCAGGCACTGGTGCTGGAAACCCGCGCTCTCGCCGAAGCAAAAGGTATTGAAGCTAAAGCGGATGCGGTCAAGAAGCAAGGGATGGCCGAAGCCGAAGTTGCAGACCAGAAAGGAGCCGTAGATGCTAGAGTTCTTGAGCTCAAGCTGGCTGCCGAAGCCCGTGGCGTAGAGCAGAAAGCCAACGCTATGAAGAAGCTCGACGGTGTAGGCAAAGAGCACGAAGAGTTCAAGCTTCGCCTGGAGAAAGACAAGGAAGTCGAACTTGCAGGTATCAATGTGCAGCAGCACGTAGCCGAAGCTCAGGCGATGGTCTTGGGTGAAGCCATGAAGCATGCCAATATCGACATTGTCGGCGGTGAAATGCAGTTTGTGAATAGCATAATGAACTCTATCAACCGAGGCAAGTCGATCGATGGCCTGATCAACAACTCTACGCACCTGACCCAATTGAGTAATGGTTTGCTCAATGGAGGAGGCGGCAACGGTGGTGTCCTGACGCAAGTCTTGGGCCTCATTCAAAAAGCCGGCCTCACAACTGAAACCATCAAAAACCTGACGCTTACGGCCCTCTTACTTCGCCTCAACAACGAATTGAGTGGTGATGATCGTAGCCTTGTTCAGCAACTCCTCAACAAGGTAGAAAGCCTTGGGCTAGGAGGAGTAGAGGTAGGGAAATTGATGTAACTGCTCGTCCCGATACCTCGGGACTCGCGGAGGTACTCTTCCGGTAAGCCCAGTGTTGTTTGGTGTTAAATGCGCTTAGTTTCGCACCAAATCAAAGGGGTTTCCATGTCCCCCTCTTTGGAGGGGGTGTCACACAGTGACGGGGGAGGAGAGCCCTGGCCGCAAGGGCTTCTCCTCCCTCGATCCTGTGGATCGGTCCCTCCAGCGGGACACATTTTGATGGTGCTTAGTAGCAAGAATTACACCGATTACTTAGGTGAAACTTCTTGAATTAGGCCTTCGGAGGGAGTTTTGGGGGGGAGAGTGTAGAACCAATCAACCCTACCAAAAAAATGTGATCCCGACGAAAAGTCGGGAGAACACCACCGCGAGTACAGCGAGCACTGCCACGAGCAGAGCGAGTACCCCCGTGAGGCAACGCCGAACACTAAAAAAACTAAACATGTCCAATACCCAAAATATAGCCCTCGACACAGGCACTTATGATATCATCCGCGGACGATTGGAGCAGCAGGCCGATGCCTTGCGCCAGCGTTTAGCACAATTGAACGAAGAACGTAAGACGGTTTTTGGGGCCATCGAGACGACTTTGGTGGCGAATGACCGTATTCACACCAGCAACTACTGTACGGCACGCGATGTTGTAGCCATCGGCGACCATTGTATTTTTGGGTACAACGTACACGTTGGCTTACGTTCGGGTATCAAGCTTTCTGATGTATTTAGTGGTTATCGTTTTACAGAACAAAGCTTCAAAGAAGAAGAACTGAGTATTCTGAAGGATGAGAAATTCCTGACGGATTTTCAAAACCTGTACCGTTACTACAAGGATGCTTTCTTCGCGCGGTTTTCTCGCCGAGGGCAGTATTTGTATATGGTGTTTCATCTTAACGAGGGCACAACGGACTTCAAAACATTCAAGTGGTTGGTCACAGATGAAGGGTTACGTTATGTGGATAACCGTTCTGACCATGAAGTGAAGTTTCCGGAGCAGTATGAGTTTCGCTGGCGTTTAGCAACCCGCGACGATCAGCGGCAAGGTAAGCACCCACACGTATCTATCATGGACCGTGTGTTTGTAGAAACAGTGGGTGGTGATTTGACCATCAAGGTAGAAGACAATACTAGCGATGGACGTGGTATCTACGCAGAGCCAGTAGAATACCCTGACCAAACCCTCGATGATGCGGAGTTCTCCTACGCAGATCTGGGCAACCTCATTGCATTACGTATTCGCCCATATCAGGAAGAAGACCGCTATTTCGTTTTCAACGAAAAGATTCAAAAAGTAGAACGCGTCGATGCGCTCGCCAAGTCGGGTATCCTTTTACCAGAAAGCCAAGGCCTGATCTTTGCTAACGGTTACTACCTCCAGACGGGAGAACATAAGCTCTTTGAGCAGGTCACCCAAGGTTTGGTATTTAAAAAAAGAATCAGCTCCGGTAATGGAGAAGATTACCTCTTTGTTTTTTACGATAACCTGCATGGTACTTACGTGCTTTTGCCTTACAATATCATCAGTCAGTCGATAACAACGCCCATTATTTGTAATGGCTTTACGTTATTTCCAGGCGGGGAACTGTGCTATTTTAAGGCCGAAGAAGAAGCCACGAAGCATCACGTTATGCAGATTTGGCAAACGCCTTTCGTCGCTGATGTGCAGGCAAAGACGGGCAACCAGGATAGTTTCCTGTTTAAAGTAGGTAACAAAGACATCGTTCGTGCGATGGCCGAGTGTCAGGAAGTCCTTACCCTTTGTGGGAAGGAAGATTCTTACGCTAACCTTTACGATGATTTGTCCAAGCGGGTAACCGATGTACTGGACGCCTACTACTGGATTGATGATCCAAAAGTATTTCAGCTGGCCGAAGGCCTGCGGCCCATCCGCGAAACGGCCCAAGCGGCTATTGAAGAGTTTGAAAAGAAAGTACGTACCCAGCGGCAAACCAACAATGAGTTGGAAGCTGTGGCGAAACGTGCCGAAAAGTTGTTTGACCGTATCCGTCGGGAACGCTTTGACAGCATCGAGCTTTTTGTAGAACAATTAGCGGCCCTGCGCCAGCTGCGAGGGGATATTCTTGGCCTAAAGGAACTGCCTTTTACCAATGAAGAACTGATTGTAGAACTTCAGGCGGAAGCTCAGAAAAACAACGAAAAGCTGGCCGAAACCTGTGTAGAGTTCCTGTTGTTACCGGAGGCTTTACAGCCTTATGAGGCACAAATTATTGAGCAGGCGTCTCTTGTTGGTGATCTGAAGACGGCCAAAGCGGCCAGTGAGTTGGAAGAGAGCTTTGATGAAATCGGTGGACAGTTAGAGTTGCTGGTGGAGATGGTCAGCAATTTGAAGATTGCAGATGCGACCCAGACAACCCGCATCATCGACACCATTTCAGCCTTGTTTACCCAGCTTAATCAGCACAAAGCAGCGATCAAAAAGCGAGCACAACAGTTTCGTACCCAAGAGTCGGCAGCGGAATTTGGTGCGCAACTGAAGCTGCTGGACCAGAGTTTGATCAATTATCTCGACCTCGCAGATACACCTGCACGTTGTGATGAGTTCCTGACCAAACTGATGGTGCAACTTGAAGAACTAGACAGCAAGTTTGCCGAAGTGGAAGCCTTCACGCTTGAACTGACCGAAAAGCGGGAAGAGGTCTATGCGGCTCTGGAGAATCGTAAAAACAGTTTGGTTGAAGCCAGAAACAATCGGACGACAGCCTTGGCAAAAGCTGCGGAGCGCATTTTTACGGGCGTACAGAAACGTACGGAGGCCTTTAAGGAATTGGCGGATATCAATAGCTTTTTTGCTGCAGATTTGATGGTGGATAAAGTGCGGGACATCATCCAGCAACTTTATGCACTGGACGATAGCAACAAGGCTGACCGTATTCAGACCCAATTGAAGAGCTTGCAGGAAGATGCTGTAAGGGGCTTGCGTGATCGCCAGGAATTGTTTGTAGGTGGAGAGAACGTTATCAAATTGGGCCGCCATCGCTTCTCTGTAAACAGTCAGCCTTTGGAGTTGACGGTCGTCAATGAAGGAGACGAATTGCTTTACCACTTGACAGGCACCAATTTCTATCTGCCTATTGAAGATGAAGTGCTAAATGGCAACAAAACCTACTGGCAGCAACGTCTCATTTCAGAGGACAAGCAAGTATACCGGGGCGAGTACCTGGCCTTCTCTTTATTGCCAACAGCGTTAAAAGAGGGGTGGGGTGCTGAATATGAGGTGATCTTGCCAAAAATACAGGAAGCGGCGGCTGGTCGCTATCAAGAAGGTTATACCAAAGGCATCCATGATGAAGATGCGGCGAGGATACTGAGTACACTGCTAGGAATGCAAAGTACGATTGGTTTACTGGCATTTACGCCTAGTGAGCGCGCGCTTGCGCTGGTTTGGTGGATGCAATTTGCACAGAATGACCGTAAGGCAGAGCTAGAGCAGCAACTGGAAAGTGCTGGTACTATCTTGAAAGTATTCCCATCGACAAAAGAGTTTGCTTACCTGAAGGAAGATTTAGTAACGGAGTTAGAGCAGTTTTTGACCGCTCATAAATTATTCCCAACGTATTTAACCAAGCGTGCGGCTGCTTATCTCTTCAGTGAGTTAACGAATGGAGGTTCGATTTCCGTGAGTCAGACGGCCGGGCAGTTGTGGGAAGATTTACAGGCATTCCTGAAAAAAGAGAAGTCATTGACGAAATTTAAAGAGTCTTTGAAGTTGTTGTCTTCTCACCCTCGCGAGCAATTTTTGCTAGCTAGAAAGTGGGCACATGCTTACTTGGAGATGCAAAACCAGGAAGAACTGTGGGCTTATCAGGAAGAATTGGCGGGACTAATGTTGTATGGTGAATTGCTAACCACTACGCTAGTTGATGCACCATTGCTGGTACAGGTCGCCGAGATGCGTGGCGATCATGCGTTGATCGTTGATGGAGGTTACACCTTGGCTTACCATACGTTTATGGATAAAATGGAAGCTTATGTCAATACCAGTGTTCCTGGTTTCGTAGCCTTCACCCAGCGTAAACGCGCCCTAGCGGAAAGCTTCCGCGAGGATATGCAGTTGGAAGAGTTCGAGCCCAAAGTGCTCAGTTCCTTTGTGCGGAATCGCTTGATTGATCAGGTCTACTTGCCGATTTTTGGTGACAACCTGGCCAAACAAATTGGAGCAGTAGGCGAACAAACCCGTACCGATAGGATGGGCCTTTTACTCCTGATTTCGCCGCCGGGATACGGTAAGACAACGCTGATGGAATACATTGCCAACCGCCTCGGCCTCATTTTCGTAAAAGTCAATGGACCGGCAATTGGACATAATGTAGTCTCGCTGGCACCCAAAGACGCCCCTTCAATGGGCGCTGCGAAAGAGTTGGAGAAGCTCAATTTGGCACTGGAAATGGGTGATAATATTATGCTGTATATTGATGATATTCAGCATTGTAATCCAGAATTTCTACAAAAATTCATCTCGTTATGTGATGCACAACGTAAAATAGAAGGCGTCTATCAAGGGCGGTCTAAAACTTACGATCTACGCGGACGTCGCGTGGCGGTAGTGATGGCTGGTAACCCTTATACCGAAAGTGGTGACCGCTTCCAGATACCGGATATGTTGGCCAACCGTGCGGACATTTATAACCTTGGAGACATCATCGGTGATTCAGCGAAAGCATTTAAGCTCAGTTACTTGGAAAACAGCCTGACTTCCAATCCAACTTTGGCACCTTTAGCCATGAAGGCGCGCAAAGATTTGTATACCATGATCGAGGGCGTAGAAACTGCTCGCCTCGAAGATTTACAGCTGGAAGGCAGCTACAGCGGTGAAGAATTGAAATCCTACATCAATGTACTTACCAAGCTGTTGTATGTACGTGATGTGGTACTGAGGGTCAATAAAGCCTATATCCACTCGGCAGGAATGTCGGATGCCTATCGTACGGAACCTGCTTTCAAACTGCAGGGGTCGTACCGGAATATGAATAAATTGGCGGAAAAGGTATCACCTATCATGAATGACAAAGAGTTGAATACCCTTCTCTTGGCGCATTATGAAGGCGAGGTACAAACCCTGACCTCGGATGCAGAAGGAAACCTGCTAAAGTTGAAAGAATTGCTAGGTTTACAAACCAAAAAGGAAGCAGCACGATGGGAGGAAATTAAGCAGACTTTCAACAAGAACAAGCTCTTTGCCAGCGAAGATGGTACGGATCGGATGGCGCAAATTTTGGCACAACTAGATGATTTCAATAGTGGTCTCCGAGGTATCAAGCAAGCCTTGAATGGAGATGCAAAGTAGTTGGTTATTTAAACCACCAAAGGCACCTAAGTATTGCGCAGAAAATAAAACGCGATTTTATACAAGTTTTTCAAATAGTTAAAACACTTAAAATGAATCGCTTATTCAACTATTGTGAAAAACAACCACGTAGTAGACGCGGAGCGACCACGAAGTAGCGGCGTTAGCCAAATCGCGTTTTGTTTTCGTGCTGTTCCTAAGGCCAGATCTATGAATTTGGCTTTAGGTGGTTCTTTATTAAAAAACTTTAGTGTCTTTGGTGGTTCAGAAATATGCCTGCCTATTATTGTCTGTTGATATTTATGGAATACCCCAAACCTACCGACCAGCTGCGGTTTTCAGAGGTGTTGGTTTCCGTCATATCTAGAAAACCATGGTAGTAATCGGCAGATAGTTGAAGGCTACCGAACCCGAGTTGGTAAGCAAATCCAAGACCTGCTTGGGCACCGAAATCGAAGCGATTGAGCGTGTTTTCTTGCTCGAAGTCGAGTTCTTGCCGTTCGCGGCCACCATCTAAAGAAGACAGAAAGAGGACATCTCGATGGCCACTCACAAGGTAACTTAATCCAGCACCTGCCTGTCCAAATAGAGAAAAGCGATTCGCCAATGGAATATTCGCTTTGATGAGCAATGGCAATTGGAGGTAATTGGCGTAGATGGTCGCATCTCGTACAAGAAAAGGATTGCTACCCACAAAGCCTGGTTCGCAAGCAGCCCCTCGACGGAGGTAGCCAGGTGCGAGACCTACGCTAATAGCAGGAGATACCGGATAAAAAGCTTCCATTGATACGCCGTAATGATCAATTCGTTGATCAAAGCCGTCGATTGCGATTTCGTCGCCGTAGTTTTGCCAAGCTTCACCCGTTTGCACTTTGAGGCCAAGGCTGAGTTGTGCGAATAAGCCACTGCTGAGGATCAGGGAAAGGAAAAATAGAAAGGAATACTTCATGATTTTGATTTTTTGGAGTATTGGGCAAGACGGTTGTTTTTTTAGAAATGGTTGGGTGAGTTGAATTCTGTTAACTTTATGCACCACATTATGCCATTTTGCAGCGTTATTCCATCAAATGAATCCACAACTAGCACAAACAAGCAGTTTTCGTTCCCGTTCCTGGCGGTTGATCCTGCGGGTAGCCGTCTTTTGGTACTTCGTGGCTTTGGCCAAGACCATCTATGATTATTACCTGTTAAAAAACAACGGAGGAGAGGTTTTTGAGTTTATGAATTGGTTGATTGGCAGTTGGGTCGCTTGCACGATTGGCTTGTTATTACTAGGTCCTTTTATCGTCTATCTTTTGTACCGTACGCTGAGGGCAGCTCCTTATTGGAAGGTGCTGAGTTACCTGTTAGGAGGCTTTACGCTGATTGCTCTAGTCGCGGATATGGTGGCTATGCCTGTAATTTACGCGCTGGATAATGATGTGGTCGTGTATGGTAGAGATAGTCTTGCTTACGCTTTTGGTTATCTACAGACTCCTAATTTTCTTGCTGTCTACTTCTTTTGGTTGCTGGTGACTGTCGTGACGGTCATTGTTATTTTAGTCAATGAAAAGTATGGCCCAGGGATGTTTGGTAAGCTGCTTATGGGGCAGTATTACAGCCCAAAACGAGAGGAACGTGTCTTCATGTTTTTGGATATGAAATCGTCAACGACCATCGCAGAGCAGATAGGAGAAGAAAACTATTTTAATCTACTAAAGGACTGTTTTGCAGATATGACAGGCCCGATTCTCGATAATTCAGGAGAAATTTATCAATATGTAGGAGATGAAGTGATTGTCTGCTGGCCAATGAAAGTAGGCGTAGAGCAGGCCCGCTGTGTGAGAACCTTTTTTGGAATAAAACGACAACTACAGCGACGGAAAGCGTATTACGAAGAAAATTACGGTGTGCTACCATCTTTCAAAGCAGGTTTCCATTTTGGCCAAGTGATGGCTGGAGAAATTGGTATCATCAAACGCGACATCACCTACTCTGGAGATGTACTCAACACTGCAGCTCGCATCCAGTCGAAATGCAACGACCTCGGCGTCGACCACCTTATTTCGGGTCCACTTTGGGATAAGATCGCCGGTGAATTCCCCGAAGGAGGCGAACAGGTTTCAGACCAAATAGCACTGAGAGGACGGCAGGAACGGATAGATTTGTATCGGGCGCTTTGAGGGGAGGGGCACAACACCCTCAAGTGGGAGGGCCCTCCCAGCTGTCCGGACCGCCGGAACACCCTCTCACCATTCTGGTGAATGGGCACGCGAATATACCTGCTCTCGTAGTCGAGAACAGCCAAGCAATGCGAAAAAAAAACTCTGAATGCCTTTCGGACGAAAGAAAGGGTAGTGACCTTCGATTTTCAGTAAAGTCGTCAACTTTGCTGGTTTGCAAATATAGGAATTAAAAGCCAATAATAAAATTTTTATTTTAAACAATCGTAAAAACATTTTTTTTGTTGGCTAAAAGGCGTGTCAAATTCTTTTGAACGGAAAATGTCAGAGAAAACTTAACTTTAGGGATGAGGAAATATTTGTAGCAAGATGTGTAGATTATTTTCTACGAACACCTAAGTCCTCACCTCAAAGAAAAAACAATGACCTTACCCCTCCGGATACTCTTATTTTACGTCAATCATCTCAAGCCGAAAGTAGACTTAAATGAAGTTCCTCCTGCCAAAATGCGGGAGATGAACCGAAAGGAACTGCAAAAAATCGGAGCAATTATCGATGCACCTCCGTGCAAAATGAAAAGGGTAGAAGAAGGCGCTTTTACCGCCAGAGATGGTGCTAGCATCAGTTATCGCTATTACCAACCCTTAGAAACAGGCACGGAAGGAAAATCCATCCTTTTCTTCCACGGTGGTGGTTTTGTGACGCGCGACCTGGATTCTCACGATAAGGCTTGCCGCCGACTAGCCCAAGAGAACCGGATGCCCGTTTTTTCGATTGCTTACCGACTAGCACCTGAGCATAAGTTCCCGATACCCGTGCATGACTGTCATGATGCTTTTAAGTGGTTGGTCGGTGCTGCTGCCGATTTGGGGTTGAATCCCGAACTTATTACCGTGATGGGCGACAGCGCCGGGGGCAACCTGGCCACGGTAGTATGCCTATTGAGTAAACAGGAAGGCGGAATCACACCTTGGCGCCAAGTGCTCATTTACCCGACTGCAGATGCTCGCCTGTGTTATCCCTCTATAGATAGCCTGGGTAAAGGCTATTTTTTGACCCGCGAATTGATGGAGTGGTTTGTCATGCATTATCAAAGCACTGAGGATGATATTATAGATCCGTTGATGTCGCCCTTACTGGCAGAGGATGTGAGCGGACTACCTCCGGCTTACATTTGCACTGCTGATTTGGACCCCTTGCGGGATGAAGGGAAGGCTTACGCCGAAAAAATGGCAGCCGCTGGCGTGGAAGTGGAGTTTCATAATTTTCAGGGTGTTGTTCATGGTTTTCTGAATATGCGCCGCTTGTGCCGACGGCAGAACAGCGCTATGCATGCGGATATTGTGTCGTTTTTAAGCCGGTAAGTAAAGTATTGAGATTGTTTTTTCACGCGCGAAGGCATAGAAGAGCAAGAAACTCTTACTGCGCATGTTAGTTTCTGAACTATCCCGATCTTGAGTTAAAAACATGCTGTCGTCGGGATATGTCCAGCTGATCTCTCTGTTTGCACCCCAAAATGCAGTTGAAATACTGTTGTTATTGTACCAACTCTAAATAAAATAGAATTACATAAAATGAGCAAATGGGTTCTTTTTACAGGAGTAATAATCCTCTCTACTAATCACCTTTTAGGAGATATAGGGCACTTTGATATCTACAAGATAATATGGCAAGAAAGAGTATGTTTTATAACGCTAGCAAGCCCTGGGTTACTTAAAGACAATGATCTGTGCTACTATGATAGGAGTGGGAATTATCGAATGGAAGTAAATGACTACATCGATAAACAATTGAAAAATAATGTTAAAGTCTTCATGTACACAGATATTGAGAAGATTTTGGTAGATAGCCTTAGAAGAAGCGATGGTACTTTTGCCGAACTAGCATCTCCAATATATGTATTGAAAGGCTGGTCTCCAATGGTTGCTGATAGTATTAGAGGACAATATGAATTAATAAGTGCTAGTAAAGGACACACCTTCGGGACAGAATCATCCCAGACAGTCACTGAAGAAGACAATAAATGGATACACAAAAGGACTATGAAGAATATCTTTTCTGTAGGCAATGGAGAATGTACGTATAACTTCTATAGCTCAGACATAGAACCTGGAAGTAGGCCTGCAGTAAACCTTAAAAACGAATTACAAGGATTGATGCCCAAAGGAGACGATGGACTAGACCTTGAACTCAATACGGAGCGGGAAAAACAATTTAGACGAAGGGTTGAGGAATTGGTTAAGGAGAAGATATTCATGCTTGGTGGATGCTCTTGTTAACTGAAAGAGAGTGTTCACTGAAATTCTAAACGACCATGTTTAACCCTAGCCCATAGTATACTGCTGTAGTAGGAAGAACTCAGATTAGAACTAATAAGCGCTTACGTAAATACCTTCCCCTTTCATTTCAAACTTCCGACTTTGAGAAGAGTTGATCGTAACCCTTACACTTTTCCATCTCTTACACCTTTACACTTTCCCATATCTTAACAGCTCCCCCTTCAGCCAGCGATAGTAGCGGTATGCGCGGAGCCTTTGGCGAGCACATAGGAGTGGATAGCGCGGTGCCGCCCAAGGAAGCATCCGTTTAATCAGTCCTTTGCCAGGGCGGCAGGCTGCCAAATAAATATCGCAAAGCTTGAATAAAAGGTGCTCATTATCGGTAAACAGGCTTCATCATCACTTTGGGATAAATTGAAATCCTGGTACCTCGTACAAAGTACCTAATACCGAAAACCTACCCCACCTCACCACGCGCATACCACCACCACTGTATAATCCCACGAAAGACCATGAAGCCCAACAAACTGAGCCACAAGCCGTGATTGTCCTGATGCTGTGCGTAGCAATAATAGAGGAGGAGGTAGCCCGCAAAAGCCAGTAACATGGTATTGCGCATGGCCTTGGAGGCAGTGAGCCCAACGTAGACGCCGTCCCAGATATAGCAAGGTGTACCCAGTAGCGGGAAGATGACCATCCACGGTAGATAGGGGAGGGCAGCACTGACAATTTCTTCCTTATCGGTGAATACATATAAAAGGGAGTCCCCGGCTCCGCCGTAAATCAGTGCATAAATGGCTGCCAGCACCATGCCCCAAAGAAAGCTGAGCCGGATAGCATGTTGCGTCTTTTGGGGCTTGGCCGCTCCGTAGTATTTACCCACCAGGCTTTCCGCCGCGAAAGCAAAGCCATCTACCCCGTAAGACATCCAGTTGACGTATTGTAGCAAGATGACGTTGGTGGCCAACACCAGCTCTCCCAAACCAGTAGACTGCCGATAGAAGAAAGCGAAAGCCAGGGTAAGGCACAGCGTACGCAAGAAGATATCACTGTTGATGCGCAGAAAATGGCTGAGGGCCTCCCACTGCAGCAAGGCCTGGTATTTTACGGTAGTTCGCACCCAGGGATATTTGTACAACAATAAGCCCAACCCGGCAAAAAGGCCGGTGTATTGTGCAACGACGGTACCCCAGGCAACGCCACTTATACCCCATCCCCAATAGTGTACCAGCCAGTAGCTGACCAACATATTGGTGGCATTGATGAGAATAGTGAGCAGCAGCGGATAGATGGCATTTTGCATACCAAAGTACCAGCCCATAAGCGCGTACATACCCAAAGCGGCGGGCGCTGCCCAGATGCGCACCTGAAAGTAAGTGCCCACCAGTGATTGTTGATCGGTAGCTACCTGTAGTAAGCTTTGGGCCGCATCGAGGAGCGGTATCTGGATGATCATCAAGAGCAAGGCCAGACTGATGGCCACGATGGCGGCCTGGCCCAGCACGGTGCTCATGGCGGCCTGATCTTTGCGGCCAAAGGCCTGGGCAGTCATACCGGTAGAGCCCATGCGCAGGAAACCAAAATTCCAGTAAACAAAGTTGAAGATCATACTACCCAGCCCTACGGCCCCGAGGTGGTCGGCACTCATGCGGCCCATCAGCGCCGTATCAAACGAACTGAGGAGTGGTACCGAGATGTTGCTCAAAATATTAGGGATGGCCAGGCGTAAAATTTCTTTATTCATGGCCACAAGCTAAGGAGTATGCGTAAAAATAAGCTACTAATTGCTTAAATTGGATACAATATGTAGGCACAATAGACTTATTGTGCTGTTTTTAACCACCCTAAACTTGAAAATATTATGGGAAACAAAACGAACTGGCTGGCTATTATCGCCGCCGCTGTAGTAGGCATGGGCCTTGGGTTTTTATTTTATGGTGCCTTATTTCAGGATATCTGGATGGCAGGAAACGGCCTAGCCCAGGGAGAAACAGAAATGGAAATGCTGCGCTACGGCGAGAAGGTAGAAGTTACCGCACTGCCGATGATCATCAACACCATAGCGATGTTCATTTATGCCCTGATCATGAATTGGTTGATAGGAAAAACCAGTATGACCAGCTGGGCGGGTGGTGCTACCTTGGGCGCAGGAGTAGGCTTCATCGTATTCCTGAACACCTATGTAAGTAACCGATTTGCAGCTAATCCTACCTCTTTGTCAATGGTAGACGGCGGATACGCTTTTCTGCTTTTCATCGCCATGGGGGCGATCATTGGTGGCTGGCGAAAGTCTTAATTTTACGCTAAGAGGTATTTGGTACTGAGTACTTGGTGTGTTGAAAAAGAGGTAATCAAATTTCTAATACGATGTGCTCAGTACCATCCTTTACAAAGTCGTATCCCTCAAATTTCAGATATAAAATTTTCAACCATCAACCATCAACCATCTAACCACCCCTACCGCTTAACATTAGCTTCATAAAGCTCAATCCATTCCTGCATGGTCATTTTTTGCACCAATGCTGTAATCAGGTCGTATGGAATTTCTTCCACCTTCTTAAACCGGATGCAGCTTTTTCCCATGTCCAGTTTACGCTTGTTATGCTTCGGGTATTCGGTCACAAACCACTCCATGAGTGCCGGGTTGGCGTAGATGCCCATGTGGTAAAGCGCAATGAAGTTCTTTTGTGAAGCAATATTCATAAAAGGCAGCGGTAGCTTGGTATCGCAATGATATCCGGCAGGGTAGGCCGAATGCGGCACCACATAGCCAATCATCCCATAATTCATGGCTTCTTCAAAACCAGCAGGAATGTTGTCGTTGATAATTGCGCGGAGCTTCTGCATCGGCGCTTGGCGCTCTTCAGGCAGTTGTTCGATATAATTATCGGGGGAGGTAGCTTCTATCTTCATCTTTTGTTATGTGAGTGTATAAAAACAAATTGGCGCACCTTATTTTAGCTCGAATACTATGTACCTTTGTTTGCTCCAAAAATAATAAATAATGCGCCAACATATTGCACGTATAGCTTTGGTCGTAGCTGATTACGACGATGCCATCGCTTTTTATACTCAAAAGTTGAAGTTTGAGCTTATAGAAGATACCCCGCTGACACCCGAAAAACGCTGGGTCGTGGTGGCTCCTCCCGGAGGGAAAGAGTGTGCTTTGTTATTGGCTAGGGCTACCAACGAAGAGCAGCGAAAATCCATAGGCAACCAAACCGGCGGCAGGGTTTTCCTGTTCCTCTACACCGACGATTTCTGGCGAGATTTCGAAAACATGAAATCCGAAGGCATCGAATTTGTCCGCCCCCCAGTGAAAGAACCTTACGGCACTGTAGCCGTTTTCAAAGACTTATACGGCAACCTTTGGGATTTTATTGAGCCAATTGCATAGGTCTTTTGGGGGCCATGCCATTCTCCCGTCCCGACTAGAAAAGTCGGGACGGGATCGGCACCAGGCTATCCACTGCTCCGCTCCATAGGGTCGGGTTTTAAACCCGACCCTATGGAGCGGAGCAGTTACTATCCTCGCACCTTTGTCCTTGGTCGCTCCGCGCCCCGGGCTCCAGGCCTTGCCTTGCGCCCCGATATGATCCTTGCGTACCTATCAGTGCAGAACTGCGAGGTACTTATATGTCCTTTTATGAACTTATATGGTTCAAAAAACACCTAATCTAATAAGAAGAATACTTGGATGTCTTCCTATAGTAATACCAATAAACCGACTATCATAAACCCAATAAACACAACAACCGTAATCAAAAGACTAAACAGATAGATGAGGATAGTATTGCCGAAAGATCGCCACCAGGAAAACTGGAAAAGGGATTGAAAAAAATAAGTGGTATAAACCAAATAAAGGAGGGCCATTAACCAAGAATTCACGTCAGTAGATATCCAGGCCGTTGGAAGCAGCAGCGTGCTGGCAAAGGTCAAGAACCCATAAAGGAATGCATTGATGACCAGGTGCTCGCCAAAATTGAGCCGGTATTTTCGGAAGAGTATCTTCGTAAAAATAGCAGCCAATGGCACGGTAATTAGCAGAAGTAGATTGGCATACTCTTTAAAAATACTGATCAAGTTTTTGGTCAATGCTTGTTTTTCTGGATCGATTGCATCGTCTTGATTACCTGCTAACCCATTCTCAAAACCAGCAAAAAAGCCACTGTCAGGGAAAAAGGTGAAGGAAATAAATAAATAGATGGGGATCGTTACGACCAGAAATTTCATAGGCTCAATAAAGCCACTGCGGTTCGTAAATAAGTACCTGCGCATGGCTGCACCCGGATTTTTGATCAATTCCCAAACGGTATAAAAAATCCCTCGCTCCAGATTGAGAATTGATAGCAGGGAAGCACCAATGGTTTTAGTGCTTATTCGTTTGATTTGCGGATCGGGAAAATTTTTAGGGAGAGAGCCAGGCATAATGTCAAGTTTATTTTTTGCCGTTAGAGAAGTCTATTTGGACGGTATCTTCTATTTTGAGGCCAAGGAGGCTGGCTCCTCGATCCATGTTGATGGCTATTTCCAGCAGATCAGCAGAATTGAAACGACACAAAATTTCTCCAACAGGAACATCATGAAAAGAAGTTGAAAGTTCCGTGATAGGGGAGTGGCGCTTGAAATAAAGCTCAAAAGATCTATCGCGACCAATATTTTCCATCAATTGCCGGTCGATGTTAAGGATAGCGTTATCAAATTGATCAATATAGACCACTGATCCACGAATATGGTTGGGGCCAGTAACGGGCTGCAAGGTAATTCGTTCAAGCCACTGGTCTACTGCACTTCCCATCCCGCCAGCGGGGAAATCCTGAGCAAGGTGCCCTACGGCTTTGCCAAAAATATCGGCGAGTGGGAAACGACTAAAGGAAATGTCTTCGGTATCTAACTGAAAGATGTTGGCGGGCTGCTCCTGAAAGATCAGAGAAAACAAACCATTGTCTGGCCCAACAAAATGATGCCCTTGGTGAGAGAATACCAAAAAAGGCCGGTCTGGTTGATCAAAATCGTTGATGCTGAGTAAATGGATGGTTCCCGCAGGAAATGCCTGCCAGGCATGTCGAAAGAGGAAGGCCCCTTCAACAATGTTATAATTGGCGACCGCATTGCTAATATCAACGATACGCGCATTAGGGGTATGCTGTAAAATAGTACCCTTGATCAGCGCTAGGTGATAATCTCGCCAACCAAAATCAGAAGTGATCGTAACAATAGGGGGTGTCCTTTCCAAATTACTATGCTCTTTGCGGTAAAGATAATGATTTTGGAAAATTTTATATCCATTCTTCCTTCTGCAACGTTGTTCTTATTGCGAATGATTACTTTTGAGGAAAATAGAACCCTCCTAAAATATAAAAAACGTACCACCAAATATGGACGCCATTAAGATTCTCTGGGCGGATGACGAGATCGATCTGCTTAAACCCCAGTTACTTTTTCTCGAAAAGAAAGGCTATGATGTAACAACCGTTACCAATGGCCACGATGCCCTCGAAGAAATAGAGGAAAGTAACGATTTTGATGTCGTTTTTCTGGACGAAAGTATGCCCGGCATTACAGGACTGGAAACGCTAGCAAAAATCAAGGAAATCAGGCCCAATATTCCTGTGGTGATGATTACTAAGAATGAGGCAGAAACAGTCATGGAAGAAGCCATAGGTAGCCAAATCAATGACTACCTTATCAAGCCTGTAAACCCGCACCAGATATTATTAACATTGAAGAAGTTGATGGAAAGTCAGAGCCTTTTTCGAGAGAAAACGAGCTCCGATTACCAGCAAGAATTTCGTCAGATTTTGATGGAAATCAACAGTAATCTCAATTACAAAGAATGGATAGATATCTATAAGCGGATCGTTAATTGGGAGATCAAAATTGATGAAAGTAACTCTACTGCAATGGGGGATATCCTCTCGATGCAGAAAAATGAGGCCAATAATGCCTTCTCAAAGTTCATTGTAAAAAACTATCTCAGCTGGCTTAAAAATGGTGATGGTCCTATTATGAGTGACCGCCTGCTTAGAGAAAAGGTGTTGCCACAACTGGAAGAAGGTACACCAACTGTAATGTTGTTACTTGATAATCTTCGCTACGACCAGTGGAAAGTGTTAGAGCCTATTTTTAATGAAGAGTTTCGAGTAATAGAAGAAGAGTTTTTCTGTAGTATTTTGCCTACAACTACGCAGTATAGTCGCAATGCCATCTTTGCCGGTATGTTGCCAGCGGATATTGAACGCCACTACAAGAAATGGTGGAAAAATGACGTAGAGGAAGGCGGCAAGAATAACCACGAAGAAGACTTGTTGCAGGCACAAGTAAAGCGCTTGGTACGGCGGGATATTAAAGTTGGCTACACCAAAATTACCAACATCAGCAAAGCCAAGCAACTGGAAGACAGTATTCTTGATTACATGCACAACGATCTTACGGTGATCGTTTACAACTTCATAGATATGCTCTCCCACGCTCGCACGGAAATGGAAGTGCTCAAGGAGTTGGCAAGCGATGAAAAAGCTTATCGCTCTCTGACGGTCTCCTGGTTCAAAAATTCTCCATTGTGGTCTGCATTACGGAGAATTGTAGAAAAAGGAGATGTCAAGCTAATTGTGACCACCGATCATGGTACCATCCGTGTTAATACCCCATCCAAGGTGGTGGGTGATCGTGACACAACGACCAATTTGCGCTATAAAGTGGGCAAGAACCTCAATTACGATAAGAAGGATGTCCTTGAAATTCGCGATCCACTAGAGGCTGGCCTTCCACGCCCCAATGTGAGTTCTACCTTCATTTTTGCAAAAGAAGACAAGTACTTCCTGTACCCTAATAATTATAATTACTACAATAATTATTTCCGAGATACCTTCCAGCATGGAGGTATTAGCTTGGAAGAGATGATCTGCCCGGTTATTCTTTTAAGGAAACGGTAATCATCCTGAATATGAGTCATCCCGGGTTTTGATGATCATCAAAACCCGGGATGACTCTGTTCATCACTTCTTAAAACCAATAGCGTTTGCCTTTGTCCTATTTTCAAAATCTATTTTATTGATGTTGAATATTTCGGCTAAGGTCATGGCTTTCTTGCCTGTCTCATGGCCAAGCGTAGTGAGTAAGGCATTGGTTTTGTCCGTCGTCAATGCTTTGAATTCATAATAAGCAATCATACGTCCCTTTCGCAGCAGGGCCTTGTCTACCTTATCAATACTGGTATTGAATGTGCAGATGATTTTGATATTGAGAAAATCACTAAACAGGCCATCCGTAAGCTGAAGAATCGTTGATACCACCGAATTTTCACTATTACTGTCCCGAGAAATGATCACCTTTTCTGCATCTTCAATGACGAGGATTGAATTCTTATTGGTAATCAAAAAGGAAACGAAATTGGGCTGAAGCAATTCACTAACAAAGTCGTTAGGAATAAAAATGAAGTTGCGTTTGCCTTGCTTACTCAAAAGATGCTTGATGTAAGACGTTTTGCCCGTGCCTGGCGCTCCGTGCAGCAAAATGAGCCCTGAACTATCGACTTTCAAGGATTCTTCTATGACGCCATGAATAGGGATGAAGTCGTCGTTATAGTGGGCATTAACATCGAGTGTTATTTCGCTGATCTTAATGTCCTCCGTATAATAATCAAAACCACTTTTAGACAAGACCTTAAAGACGGCTGTTTTCTTTTGGCTGAATTTATCTTTGATTCCTTGCAGATAAGCCCTGATCCAGGTTTCCAGCGCTTGGTCCAAGTGATTGTAAAGGGTTTCTATAAACAGCCTTTCATAATCGAGTGATATCCAGATACAAAAATCGTTACTGCTGCTTTTAAAGAAATAATGACGAGGAAAATCTCCTTTTTCAGCGATTTCTTCAGCGTCTTGGTTTTTCCAGATTTTAAAAACGAGGTCCAGCTTGTGGTCAGAAGCTAATAATTGATCAAGGAGTGTATTCATGTGCTCCTCCTTGTCTTCCAATTGTAATTCCAAATAGTGTTTGGAAGGAAGACAGTCATAGGTCTGAACAAAATAGTTTTCTCTTAAGAAATTGCCGTGCGCGTTGTAATTGTTAAGCAGTTCGTTCATTGGGTAGGTAATTGGAGATCGGCATGTATTCTAATGTAAGTCGATCTTTTATCAAGGCTTAGCGTATCAAATCATTTGGAGAACGGGTGAAATTACACAATAGTTCCCAAATCAATTTTTAGCAAGTTGGGCTAAGCAAACAAGCGCTCTTCCCCAATAAAGGAAAAGAACGCTTGTTCGTTTAAAAACTTTTGTGCAACCCTATCTTATCAGTGTCACATCGCCACGGTAAGTCAGCACAACACCATCGAGGAACTCTATTTCGATCATGTAAACGTATACCCCTGGAGGCATGGTTTCTCCATTTTTGCTACCGTCCCAAAGCCTTGTGCCATTGAGGCAGGCCGGATCTAGTAGTGTCCCTTCATACAAGAGACCACCCCATCGGTCGAACAGGCGGGCAGATGTAATGGTCTTTACGCCAAGGCAGGCAAAAACGGCAAAATCATCATTGCGGCCATCACCATTAGGGCTGAAAATGTTAGGGATGTAGACATTGCGGTTGGCGTCCAGTTCTACAAACACAGTCTCCGAAGCAGTACATCCATTTTCATTGATAACAGTAAGGGAGTATTCCAAACTCTGCTCAGGGAAGATGAATGGATTACGAATGGTATCAGAACTCAGGTAGTCGGCTGGTGTCCATTGGTAGGTATAATTACCCCCAGGTGTGATCGTCGGCAATAACTGAGCGGTACTGTCTCCTAATTCTACCACGATTGGAGAAGGCAGGATAATTTGAATTTGTCCTGGCGAAGCAATCGTCACGTCAAGCTCTTCGGTACAGCCATTAATGTCTTCAACAGTAACGACGTGGTCACCTGCAAAAACAGTAGCTGGCTGAATAACAGGGAAACTTAACCCGTTGTTATCAACCATAAAGGTGTATTCCTCAAACGGGTTATTGGCACCACCAAATACAGTGTCAATAACGATAAAAGTAGGGTCGCCAAAACATAATGGTGGTTCAATCGGCTCAAGCGAGAAAACCAATGGGTCAGGTTCACCAATGGTGAAGCTAAGATCATCCATACAGTTCTTAAAGTCGGTTACCGTTACGGTATAAGTACCAGCTGCAAGATTTGCATTGATAGCACCAACGGCATTGTTGCTCCAAAGAAACTGGTAAGGATTGGCAGGGCTAATGTTGCCCCCGGTAGCATTGACTGCAATTACACCGTCCGTATCGCCAGCACAGGTCACTTGGTCGGTAGTAGTCACTTGGTCGATAGCCAGGGTAAGTGGAGCAGGTTCGTCAACAACGACCGTTTGGGTAAACGTACAGTTGTTAGCGTCTGTGATCACCGCTGTATAAGGACCAGCACTTAGATTGTTAATGTTATCCGTCGTTTCACTCGTTTCTACCCAGAAGTAATCATAAGGCCCTGTTCCTCCAGTAGGAGCAATCGTGATCGTACCATCAGCATCTCCGTTACAGCTCACCGGTTCGATGTCTGTTGCCACAACGATAGGCGCAGGTGCGTCGATGGTGAGATCAAAATTATTACCACAAAGGCCACTGATGACATTGAGCGTTTGAGGCCCTTCACATAATTGAAGTGCAGTAGAGGTAATCCCTCCAGAAGTCATTTCGCCAGATGCCCAAGTGAAAATGAAGTCGCCGGTGGTTCCGTCAGAAAAGCTTGCCGTGGCTGTTGCCATTNCATCACAAGTATTATCGTCAGGACAACTGGTATCTGTTACGTTTGAGAAACTCACCTCAATCATTGGAGGATCTTCTACTGTGATCACAAATTGTTCACTGCTACAACCGTTTGCATCGAAAATTACCAAGGTATAATCATCCGCAACCAATGAGGTAATTGGGTTGTTGGTGGTAGGCATACCCAAATGCGCCCAACTGTAGGAGTAAGGCGGTGTTCCTCCGCTGGCAAAAACAGAAATTTGACCATTGGCATCACCAGGACAAACGGGGCGTCGAACTTGTACAGAATCTAATAAAATAGGGTCTGGGGAAGTGACCAGGGCGGTATCAATGGTCACACAAGCATTGTCAGCCGTAATGGTTACAATATATTCACCAGGAGACAGGTTGCCAATAGCAGGTCCCATTTGGCCTGTATTCCACACAATCGACTGAATGGCTGTCCCCGGAGCAGGAGTAACCTGAACAATGAGGTTTCCGTCTTGATCGTCGGCACAAGTGACAGAATTATCAAGTAAGCTGGTAATGATAGGAGGGTCTGGAGCAGAAACCATCTGGCTTATTTGTGTAGTACACAAATTTGCATCCGTCACATCAATCGTATAATTGCCCGCCGGGAGGTTCGTTGCAACGGAATCCGTCAGCATAGCATCATGCGACCAGCTATAGGTATAAGGTGCAGTACCTCCACTAACTCCCAACGTTATACTACCGTCATTTCCTACGATACAGGTTTCGTTGGTGAAATTAAGAACTTGTGCATCCAGGGCCAACGGTTCGGTAACCGTAAATGTATCAATCACCTGACAACCAGCAGCACTAGCGTCGGTCATCGTCACAGCGTAGGCACCTGCGCCCAATCCGGTAATTTCACTTGTTGTGGGCGTATTACTTGCCGCAGGTGCATTCATACTCCATACAAAAGAGTAAGGGGTATCTGCAGGAGCGCCAGTAGTATTACCACTTACTAGAATTGAGCCAGTAACGTCGCCATTACACTGTACATCCGTTACATTTTCGTTTAATGACAATACTTTAACAGCACCAACAGTATAGCATTCTTCTGTAAAGCAACCATTATCATCGGTTACAGTTACACAGTATTGCCCGGGGTTTAGGTTGATGATAGTCGTTGTCGAAGCTTGAATATTGAGCCCCGTGCTCCAGTTGAAGGTATAGTTGCCGCTAGCGGTAGTACCTCCGGAGGCTGAAATCGTAATTTCACCATCTTGTCCACCGGTACAACTGGCATCAGTGATAAAGGTATTGGCATCTAGTACACGTAGTGCAGGCGGCTGACCAAGAGGAATCAACGCAATTTCTTGACAACCTGCAGGGTCGGTGATAGTGATTCCATAAGAACCGGCTCTGATATTGTCAATGTAGAAGGTGTTTCCAGGGTTGGTTACCCCGTTGGGGACACTCCAGTTAAAGGTGTATTCTGGTCCTGGGTTAGTAATAGGAAGACCGTCTGAAGTAGGTAGAAAGGCTAGCGAACCATCGCTTAAACCAAAGCAAGTAGGAACAGTATCTCTAATGGTAATTCCTAATACCGGGCCAGCAACGACCTCAATCGTATCCACCACCATTTGACTAGGGACAGTAGCATCTGTAATGGTTACTTGGTAATTGCCTGCAGCAAGGTTACTAACGGTCGCAAAACTACCATCAGTAGGGATGACAACAGGAGCACTGTTAGGGCCACTAATAGGTACGGTATTCCAAGTAAATTGGTAAGGCGCAAGCCCTTGGTCTACGGTAACAGTGAAACTACCATCATCAAAGGAAGGACAGGTAAGACTATCTTGTGTTAATAAAACAAAGAATGGATTGTCAGTTACCAGAGCTTTACCATTATCAGGTATCAATTGAATAGTCTGACTATTATTGTCAATGACTTCAAATGCTACAGGATTCTCAGTGATGTCTAATGCGGAACAATCTCCTAACTGGCCGATAACATCAAAGCATATTTCGAAAAATATAGCATCATCCGGGAGCGTGACACCAGCAAAAGTATTATCTGACCACGAAAAAGTCATTACTCCTGGAGCAATAGCATTAGGGGCGGGGAAGTTTTGCCACCCAAAATTACCAGCGTTCAAGTCAGGAACCATTGGGTTGAAGCCCTGTACACCAGAAATACTCAGGATGGTAGGATCCCAGTTTACAGAAAACTGTGCCGAGATGAGGTCAACGAAGTTGCCTACTGTCAAGGGCACACATTCATTGGTGCCAGGAAGTAGGTTGGTGAGGGGAAGCCCAAAGCTTACCGCATCACAAGCGGCTATGGCTGGAGTGATAGCTGAGCCACCACAACTTTTTCCATCTTCTACTTCAATGACATAGGTGCCAGGCCCTGGTACGGTAAAGCTAACCAAGTCATCGTGATCAAATGGTCCGCCAATGATAGAACCTGTTACGGAAGGATCATCCTGACGGTAAACGATAATACTTGGATAATCAGAGTTGTCTAGCTCGGATAGACCACCCTGAACCCGGAAGGTTCCTTGACAGCCCGCAAGCGATAGTTCGCTGATTGTTATTTCGTTGAGGTAAGCAACAGCAAATGATTGATCTGAACGTAAATTAACACAATCACCCACCGGAGTACCTTCGTATTCAGCTAAAGAACCGAGGAATAAAGCGTCGAAAGTTATGGGCGCAAAGTGATAAATCGCTGGATCACCTCCATTGAAGGTAGTTTGCAGGTTACCATCATTGAAGAAAGGCACATCGCCACTCAATGTATTCCCGGTATAGACGTAGAAACCGTAGGTCGCATTTCCATCATCTAAGGTACAAGGATCATTTTTGATGGCAGCAGTATCCGGCCCCGTAGTCGTGGGTAGACAATTGAAAAAGGCATAGCCGATACCTCCTGGTGTAAGCATGTTGGGATCACCACTGAGGTCTTGATCATCGCTGTGATCAATGAATAGGGTATCTCCTAAACACAGGAAAATGGTATCAGGCGTAATATCATTGGTCTGACCAATGAGAGGCCCAAAAGAATTAATAGTACCGGCATCGGAGGTACACATTCGGGCTTCTCCGACGGGTAAAGTCCTGGTAAGTACTACTTGATCGGGAGTTTGTGCCTGTACCGTTAGTACGGCAAAAATAAGGATGACTAAACTAGTAAGGATCCTGTTCATGGTTCCGTTTTGAATTTTTTCTTTGCAGATGGCTGCCAGAGGTAAAAAAGAGATAAATGTGACGAAGTATCTCTGCTCAACAGATACGGTTTGTTTGGCTTATGCTGCCCGAAAAAGCCGTAATTAGGGCTTATGGCGGGCATATGACAAGTTCCAAACGTCTTACACGGCCGCAAAATTACAATCTCTTGGGGCAATATTTGTGTTAAAGTTGAAAAGTAGGGCTTAAGATTTATTTATTTGATAGCAGAACGACCTCTCCTTCGCGATCATTACGTTGCAAAAAGTGTAAAAATTGATGTGCTTTACCGGTTGTGGTGAAGTCTCCAAGTACCAAATAGAACTGTCCTTGCCCATTGGGTTTTAGCTCTGTACTTTGTTCATATTTTCGTTCCAGTTCTCCAACGAGCCTAATAGCAGTAGGGTAATCAACGAGTACATTTTTTAATTGTACACCGTAGCTCATACCTGAACGTGGCGCGAAATTTGTTTGTATGGCGGCGATAGGTTCGCCACTCAATACCAATAATGGAGGAGCTTGGTTCTCTGATGTTGAAGAAGTGTTGCTTAGCATTGGTGCGTTATCTTCTTCTTCTGGAATCAGGGCAGGCCTGCTGAATGCAATTGTTGGCTGGGGAGCATCCATAGCCATTTTGTCATTGATCAATGGAAGGGTTGCACTGATATGATTTGTAGGCTTGTCCAGTTTTTTTAACCACCTTAACAACGGCCGAGCCTCTATACTGGCTTCACGTCGGTCAAGTAGTTTACCATTAGGTGAAAAAACAAGAATGGTGGGGATTGCTTCTACTTCAAATTGATGCTGGAGGACTTTAGAAGCAGCTTGGTTGAGGTCTGCTTTGGCTGTGAGGATATGCGTTCCAAGGTATTCTGATAATTCAGCGTCTTGGAAAGTGTTTTCCTGCATCCATTGGCAAGGAAGACACCAATCAGCGGAAAAATAGATGATGAATAGCTTGTCTTCGTCTTGAGCCTGTTGCTGTATACGCTCTAAATCTGGCGCTAGCCAATTTACAGGCATAGCATGGATGAGCTTGGGCAAAAACAAGAGGGCTAAGCCCAGCAGGGCTTGCTTGTGTGTAGGGATGTTCATGGAAGGTCGCTTTTGGGATACGAAAGTTAAGCTTTTATTTTCAAGCTTCCGGGGTTTCAGTAAGGAATTTAGGGAACGGTAGGGTAAGGCAGGGGTTAGGTACTCGCTGGTGCTCGTGGGAGTGATTCGTTCCGACACCTTGGAACGAATCCTCCCCCCGAGAGCCCGAAGGACGAACACGACCGCTCATCCCGAGGTATCGGGATGAGCACCCCTACCTCAAAAATCTATACGTCGCCTTCACCAGGAATACATTTCGGGCATTGTCACCAAATAAATTTTCTGATAGGCTTCTTGTCAAACCACGGTTGGGGTCGCCAGAGGCATTGGCGCCTTGCGACCAAACAAGAAACAACTCTGAGCCCGGTACGTATTCCCAACGCAGCACCAGGTTGGAGCGAAATTGAATAAAGTTAAAGTCGGGATTGCCGAAGGAATAATCAAAAGCACGATCATCATTATCATCTACGCTGTATTCTTCGTTTTCACTATCGTAAGTGATCGCTTCAAATAGCGTAAACCGATCCTCAAAGGTCTTACCTAGTGGAGTAGTGGTAGTCTTATTGAAATCCTGGTAGCGACCCCTGGAAATGAAAGGCTGGCCATAGTACTGTATAGTCAAATCAGGGGTGATATTATAATTCAGGCGAACGGTAAGGCTTATTGTCTGTTGGTCGACTCGGGCGTTGATGTATCTTTTATCTCCCTCAAATTCTAATTGGGTTACGTACTGCTCTTGCCGTTGGTAACGATCAAAGGAAGGACTAATGTTGACGCTCATGGCGTTGGTGGGCTGCAGTTGAATATAGCCGCCATAACTTTGGACTCTCACGATATTGTTTTGGCTTAGGCCTTGGAAGGTGTTGAGACCAAACTGCACTTTCTTACGAGAATCGGTATTTAGGTAAGCATTGATCCCAAAACCATTGGGCCGACGCAGTAAAGGGCCACCACGCAGTGCATTTTTAGAAATGTCAAGGTTTTCATAAGTAATACCACAACCAGAGGACCAAAAATTGGCCCATTGCTGATGGGAATTGGTATTTACTGCTCGGTACAGGTTCTTTCCGGAGAAATCCCAACGACTCCAATGGTTATAGTTCCACTGAAAGCGACGGAAGGTATTGTTGGGCTTGGTCCAGCGGCGTGCTCCCCAGAAGAAATAGTTGAGTTCATCGGTGTTGACGAGAAAACCGATATCATTGAGTTCCAGCTCTGGGGATCGCCAAGTCATGCCGGTTTCAAAAATCCAATCCCCTCCGTAGTTTGCAATTTTAAAGGTTCCCCCTGTTCCCATCAGGCTGTTGGCCGTAGTATCTATTTCCAAGTGCTCAGCGTCGGGGCGCTGAAAAAGGTGTTCAAAGGCTTCTTGAGTAGACTGAATGGCTTCGGTGCTGCCGTTGACGCGGCTCCAAAGCATTTTTCCAGTAAATACCCATTGGTTGTCTTTCCAGCGATGAACAAGGTCTAGCCCTCCGGAATAAGCAGATTCGTGGAGGAAAGCTAATTCCGGATCATTATTCAAATCTCGGTTAACCGCGGTTAACATTCCGCCTACCACGGTATTACCCCCTCGGAAGTCTTGCTGAACCCGCCCAACGAAAAAATTGGTGAGGGGCTCAACAACCTCTTGGGTACGTTCTCCAAGAATGTCAATGGTCGCCATTTCTCGTTGGGTAATGCTTTCAAGGATACCGATAGATAGCCCATTTTCGGTCTTTCCGCTAAATTTTGCGGCACCCAAAATGGTCGTGTTATCGGGACGATCAACAAAATAGTTTTCGTCGGGATCAGAATGAATCCTTCTATGCGGGGCTCCACCAATTCGACGTGAATAGAATAAACCATCACTATTGAAATTCCCTCCTGCCTCGGCTTCCGTAATGGAGTAATTAAAGATGTTACGGTTTTCAATGAAGAAAGGCCGTCGCTCGCTGAAGAAAATTTGAAAACCATTGAGGTTCAGTGCACCGGGGTCAGCCTCTACTTGGCCAAAATCAGGATTGACGGTAAAGTCAAGCGTCAAATCGGAAGTGACACCAATGCGGCCATCAAGGCCCGCAGTTATGCGAGCATCCGATCCCGTAGCGAAGGGGTTACCTTCTTCGGCGGTAAAAGAAGCTCTTTGCGCAGAGATATAAGGTTGAATCTCTACCTGTCGCTGTTGTTTTATGTCTTTAATGCCATGTAATTCTCCAAAGCGACTTACCCAGCCAGGTTCATTAAGGCGAATAGGTTGCCAGGTATCTCGCTCTTCTTTTCGAAAATAACGCCGGGTCGATTGAATACCCCAAACGTATTCTTCTGCTTCGCCAAAGCGTAGTTGACTAAGAGGGATTTTGATTTCAGCCGTCCAGCCTTCTTCATCTACCTGTGTTTTTGCATGCCAGATGGGGTTCCAGTTGGAGTCCCAGTTATTGCCATCATTAGAGATGAACTCGTCACCTTTTACACCAGAAGCAGAAATGGTAAATGAAAAAGCAGACCGCAAATCATGGTAACTATCAATATTGATCTCAATCCAGTCGCCGGGAAATCCATCCCGCCTCGACATGCGCCGCTCAATTTTATCAGGCTCGTCATCGTAGCAACGGTAAGCGATATAGAGGTTTTTAGCATCGTAGAGGATCTTTAGTTTAGTCTCCTGTGTTGGCGCTTCACTGTTGTAGGGCTCAAATTGTTGATAGTTACCACTCCATTCGACTTGCTCCCAGCAGGCATCACTGATATTACCATCAATTTGGGGAGCATCACTCTTTACTGCTTGTGTAAACAATATCCTTTTGGGGATGGAATCGTTTTGTTGGGCGGTAAGCCCAAAGGAAGTAGTGGACAGTAGGAGGAAGATCAGAAGGTGAAATTTCATACTAGTCGGGTGTTTTTGATTAAGGAAAACAGCGGATTTAATCGTCTGAAAATGCGCTTGGATCAGATTAAAGAACAAAAAACTGTTCCCTTTCCTATTTTTTTGCGTCTTAAAAAAAGACGAGTGGAAAAATGAAAAGTTGCAGTAACGTTTTGTCTTGAACAGCAATTAACGTTTGTAAAGAATGAGGAAGCGCGAACATAGGATTGATTTTTCTACTTACAATAAGTGTAAACATCCAACTGAAACTCGTGACTCGTATCTATTGTCAGGTAATAATTTGGCCAAAGTAGCCGTTTACGTAATATCCCATTGCTCAATACACTTCCTATGAAAAACTATCTCACACCCATTCTAATTTTGTCATTATCTAGTACGGCAGTATTATCTCAGGTTCGTTATACCGGTGAAGAGTTTCGTGATTATTACGAATGGTTCCATCAATACAGCCAAACGCCGGATTTTTATCTAGACGGTGCTCAGTTGATTTCCTTTGTTGAAGATGCCCCTGTAATGAAATCCCCACAGGCGAAAGGCCATGCCATGGGCAAACTAGCGCTAGGGCAGGTCGTAACAAATCTCGCCATTCCAGTAGAAAAAGCAGTATTTAGTGAACAACACGGTTATCGAGAACAGTGGTTCCTTGTGGAAGCTTGTAGTGCGGACAGAAATGTGTATACTGGATACATCTGGGGAGGTTATTTAGCTAAAAGTTGGCAATATTTTGACCTTGAAGGGGACGGTAGCAAAGAGCTGATTGCTTTAGGACTCAGCACAAATGAACGCCAGGCACCGGAGGATATCCGCGCGTCCCTGAAAATCATTGAACAGGGTAAAGAAGTAAAAGCGCTGGAATTAGAAGGAATTTGTTTGTTCGAGGATTGTGGCGCCAGTAGCTTGTTGAGGATATTTGATTTGAATACCAGTGATCAGACCATCGTTTTTGAGTCGAGTGTTTTTACGGCGGGTTGCCTTACGGGGATTGACAAAGCACTAGTAGCTTGGGATGGCCAACAACTTCAACTTATCCATAGAGGAGAGTATACAACGGGGCAAACTTACGCCAGTAATCCCTTGTATTTGCGTCAGGCTACACAAACACAAGTCTGTTATTACAAAGATGAGAACCAATCTTATGATCCCGTTTGGAATTGCCGGACACTGGACCAGGCCGTAGCGGTACCATAAACAACACGATTTTAAATATCTTATATCTTTATGCGGTGAAGCGTTGCTAGATTTAGTGATTCAGCATCAAAACCGTGTAATGAACTTATTTCCTTCTCGACAGCTAGCTTGGTGGAAGAAGCTGATCTTCATTGTATTGCAATTGGTTGCCTTTGTAGCTCTTGCGATAGTAATAGGACTGTTTTTGGAGCTGATTGGCGAACTGTTACTACCTGGTAGTTGGCTCGATAATGAGTTACCTTTGCTAATATGGGGCTGGACAGTTGTTTTGCTCAGTGTACTGACGGCTGCTTATGTCCTTACTTATGCTCAATCTAAGCAAGGTTGGTCAGCACTGGGGTTTACGTCAACAGGTTTTAATCTCGGCTTGCTAACTGGATTATCGGTTGGAGGTGGGATTATTTTTCTATGTTTCTTAATTCTTTTTGTGGGGGGCTGGGTAAAAATCACTAATGTGAGTTTTATCCCAATGGCTTTTGCAGGTTGGTGTCTCTTTTTCTTGATTCAACCTTTGGCAGAAGAAGTGATTATGCGCTCCTTTCTACAGAATCAGCTTCATCGTTATTTTGGTGCTTGGCCTGGATTAATCGTAAGTGCCCTGGTCTTTGGTTTACTACACGTAGGCAATAATGCCTTTACCTGGATTGCAGGCCTGGAAATCGTGCTTGGAGGGCTGCTCATGGGGCAACTCTACCTGTATACCCAAAATATATGGGCACCTTTCGCAATGCATGCTATTTGGAATTTCTTACAAAGTACGGTGTTGGGCTTTGCTGTGAGTGGAATGGATACTTATCGGGTTTTGGAACTCGAAATTGTTGGTCCTGAATGGTTGACGGGGGGAGATTTTGGTATAGAAGGATCGCTCTTGTCTGTGTTTTTCATCCTCGTTGCAATTATTTACTTTTGGCCTTCTGCCCAAAATGAGGCTCCGTGGAGTAAGTTGGAAGCGGAGCACGTATCCTTAAATTTACCAGAAGAACATATTCATGAAAGCGATTCTGTTTGATCAATTCGGCGATCCCGAAAATCTGTATATCGGCGAAACGGAAGCACCCGTTCCTGGTCCTGATGAAGTGTTGGTTGCCGTAGCAGCGACGGCTTTAAACCGGGCGGATATCCTGCAAAGAGAAGGGAAATACCCGCCACCGCCAGAAGAAAGCACCATTCTAGGCTTGGAAATGGCAGGTAGGGTCATTGATTGGGGCAAAAATGTGAGTGGTTTTCAAAAAGGAGACCGTGTATGTGGCTTATTGCCGGGCGGCGGCTATGCAGAGCAGGCTGTTTTACCTGTATCTCTGGCGTTACCCATCCCCAAAGGTTTATCTTTTACCCAAGCAGCAGCTATTCCTGAAGTATTCTTGACGGCCTTCCAGGCGCTGGATTGGTTAGCTAAATTACAAGTTGGTGAACGTGTACTGATCCATGCTGGCGGTAGCGGCGTAGGTACTGCGGCCATTCAATTGGCTCGCCTCATGGGCGCTGGTGAAATCATCATCACAGCCTCAAAAAGCAAGCATGAATTTTGCCGTAGCTTAGGGGCTCATCACACCATTGATTACAAGAATGAAGACTTTAGCCAAAGGGTAAAAGAAATCACAGATGGCAAAGGGGTAGATGTGTTGATTGATTTTGTAGGCGGGCCTAATTTTGTGCCCAATTTGGCATCCTTGGGGCTGGATAGCCGGATGGTGATGCTCGCATTTTTGGGCGGCCCAAAGACACAAGAAGCCGTAAACCTAGCGGCCATTTTGCGTAAGCGGATACACATTATGGGCTCCACCCTACGTTCGCGAACACCAGTTTATAAAGCTCAGCTGACGGCTGATTTGCATCAGAAATACTGGTCGGCCTTTACACAAGGCAACCTGCTCCCAATTGTGGATAGTGTTTATCCTTGGGAGCAGGTTGCAGCGGCTCATCGCCACATGGAGGCCAACCGAAATACGGGTAAAGTAATTTTGGAGATTTCGTAAATACTACGAGGTTCTACCAAACAAGCTCTAAGAATCCGGCGGAAATAACTTCCCCATTTGATATTGCCCTAAGCATGAAAGGTACAGCGTACCGCTTTTCTCTATAGCAATCTTTTAGGTTTTTATGGCGAGGTGCAGCGCACCGTACTATATTCAGAAGGATTATCTACCTTCAATGGTTTTATTAAAGGTTGGGAAATATAGCACGGTGCGCTGCACCTTTTTTAGGAGACAATATTATTTGCTATAGATAGGACGGTGCTCTACACCAAAATCGTTAGCCTGAAATGGAGGGCTTATTATTCGCCCCCCCCTAAGTGCCTCGTAACGTGAGTTTTGCCTTGCGAAAAGCATTTTTCGACGTGTACCACTACAAGGCAAAACTCACGTTAATTACCTTCTCCTTCCTCCAGAGTACTCCATTGCTTCTCCTTTGCCAAATCCGTAGCTAAGGCCTAGCGTGATGAACCGGCCTCTTTGGCCAAAGTTGTAAATGTAGAAATCATCCTGGAGAATCTCGCTTTCTCTGTTTCTCGAAGCAAAAACATCTCTTACGCTTAGGTTAAGAATTGTCTTGCCGTTCATTATCTTCTTCCGGATACCTAGGTCGATGAAGAAGTTGTCACTTACCGTTTGCTGCACCGTCTGGTATTGTGATCTATACTGTCCGGTCACTTCAAAATCAATAGCTGCAGGGAATTTTATTTTGGTTGTCAATTTGGAAGACCACTGATCGGCGCTAAAGTCAAAAGAATTGTCTTCAAATACACCTTCACGATTAAAGTAGTTGTAGTTGAAGTCACCATTAAACGTAAGCCATTTATTCGGGCTGTATTTACCATTTAATTCAACACCAGTGGCGCGGTTGGTGCCAATATTCAATGGTTTGAAAGTATTGACGTTGTTTTCAAAAGTAGATACTCGCTCGACGACATCTGTGGTATACCGTTGGTAAATACCAAGGTTTAAAGAGACCTTTTCGAAAATGTAAATACTATTGATCTCGTAGGAATCGGTAAACTCCGGGTTTAGGTTAGGGTTACCTGTTCTGATAGAGAAGTTGTTGCGGATATTGAAGAATGGGTTTAAATCCCAAAGGCGAGGACGGAAAATGCGCTTCGAGTATCCTGCTTGGAGAGAGAAACGTTTCGTGACTTTATAGGAGGTGTGTAAGCTAGGGAAGAGGTTGGCGTAGTTTTGTTGATTATCTTCCGATGTATTGGTGAGTAAGGTTGACAAATCTGTCATTTCCAGGCGTAAACCAGCTTTTACACCCCAACGTTCGCCTTCGTAGGCGCCTGTGCTATAGACACCTAAGACCTTCTGGTCAAATTCAAAGATATTGGTTAAGCCAGCATCTTGTATCCATTCGTTATTTACCAAATTAGAAACGGCATAGTCATTGGCAACATCGGTAATGACATATTGGCTTCCTACTTCCAGCGTTACTTTGTCTGAAAAAGGCTTGGTGTAATCAAGCTGGAAGGTATATTTCGTTTCACTAAAAGAAGTCTCTGTTTGCTGGTTGCTTGGTGCCTCACTACCAGTAATAGTGGCGTTTTCAAACTCAGAAGATTGGTCTTTCCCGAAGAAGTTGCCTAATGCGCTAAACAAGAGAGTATGGTCCTCGTTATCTTCAAAATCTTTCTTGTACTGTAGTTCATATTGCCATTTTGGGTTGGTTGCTTCTGTGTTTTCCTCTCGGTACCATTCGGAAACGAGAAGGTCATCTCCGCCTAATTGGCGAAAGTTGGTCAGTGATGGCTGCTCCTCTACTTCGTAGGCAAAGTTACCCGAAAGGGTGAGTACATTGAGTGGGTTGATATGATAGTCCGCACCCAAAATAACATTATAGAATGCTTCATTTCTATAGTCGGTACCTGTGCTCAGAATGGTGGTGCCTGTAAGTAAATCCTGGTTGATCGTATTGTTATCACGAGGCAGTTCCCGATACCCTGCACCAATCTGACTAAAAAGGTTAAATTTCTCTGTACGTCGATTTAAGCTCAACCCTACACTGTGATTATCGGGAATACCCGTATTTACGGATACCGAACCATTAACCCCTTTTTTCTCTTCTTTTTTAAGAACAATATTAAGGATACCGGAACTGCCTTCTGCATCATATTTTGCCGATGGATTTGTGATTACTTCAATCCGGTCAATCATATCTGCTGTGATTGACCCTAAGGCACCACCTTCGTCGGCCAAAACGGATGGCTTGCCGTTGATGAGTATCTGTACACCTCCACTACCCCTAAGGCTGATTTCTCCTTCGATGTTAACATTGACAGAAGGAACGTTATTCAACAATTCTAAAGCGCTGGCACCAGTGCTGCTTAAGTCTTGCCCTACATTAAATACTCTGCGGTCTAACTTGAACTCTGTTTGCGATTTTTCAGCACGAACGACGACTTCGTCAAGTGTCTGGCTGTTCTCTGACAAGAAGAGGGTGCCAACATCAACACGGTTTGATTGTACTTCGAAATCTGTTATTTTTTGAGAGACATAGCCAATGAAGCTAATTTCCAGAAAAACATTCTCTGTATCACTAGAGATGGTAAAAGTACCGTCCTCATCTGTTGTTGTACCTGTTATTACCGAGTTGTCCTGGCTGCTACCTAACATAATGGTAGCAAATTCAATAGGAGACTGGCTTTGATAGTCGAGGACAGTACCTGTGATAACGATAGGCTCATTTTGGGCAAGGAGAGAACCACCAATAAGCATCAACAGGGCAGTAAAGAGAGAAGTGTTAAGAATAGATTTCATTTCGTACTTTTTATCATTATGGATTGATACCACAAATAAACAGACGTTTGAAGACAAGGCGAAAAATATTCTTTGAACGACAATAATGAACCTGTGAACGGTAACTTTTACAAATAAGGGTACAGATTGGTAGTTGAGCAGGTAAGATGAACGCTTGGGCTACTTTTGCTGGCTGGTATGATCAAAATACTTAAATTAGGAGCATGAGAAAGATGCCTAAGCAAGAATCAGCTTCCGTAACTAAAGAAATTATCTTCCAGATCATATTGCATCTTCTGGTTTTCTCCTTTTATGCAATAGATCGTAAAAACCCTCAGATTGAGGAATCTGAGGTGGTTTTCTTTGTCAATTTAGCGGTAGTAGCCTTTATTATTAACTACGTCTTTTTGCCTCGGTTTTTTTACAAAAAAAAGTACCTGGCCTTCACATTGGCGGCGGTGGGTATCATTGCTTTTACTTTGGTGATGGAAGAATTGGTTTTGGAGCAAATTTATTTTCCAGAAACCCGAGGCACCTCTTTTCCTGGAATATTCTACACCCTGTTGAGTATTCTTCCTGTAGTTACTATTTTAGTAGGGTTTCATTTTGGCTGGGACGCATTTAGGAAGGAGCGAGAACTGGAAAAATTGCAAGGTGCTATTAAAGAAAGTGAACTCCAGTTTTTGAAGTCTCAAATTAACCCTCATTTTTTGTTTAATAATCTCAATAACCTCTATGCGCATGCCATAGAGAACTCTCCAAAAACGCCAGATATAATACTGGAACTATCTGCCGTTTTACGATACATGCTCTATGATTGTAAAGCCGAATATGTGCCTTTGGGTAAAGAGGTAGAGCATATTGAGAATTTTATGAAAATCAGTGAGCTACAGATAGAAAATCGAGGGAGTGTAAACCTGACGGTAGAAAATATCAGCGAAAGTTATCAAATAGCACCGTTGTTACTCATCGTGTTTATTGAAAATGCGTTCAAGCATAGTACTGCGAGCCAAACAGATAATATCTCCATCGCGGTAGATATCCGGGTGGAGAAGGATGGTGTTCTTAAGTTTTCTTGCGTGAATTCTTACCATCCGCATTCTAATATTAACAGCCTTTCTAGTGGTATTGGCTTGGAGAATGTAAGGAAAAGGTTAGGTTTGCTTTACCCTCAGGCACACGAATTGGTAATTAATCAAGGTGAAAGTCGTTTTGAAGTTATTCTTTCTCTAGTGCTGAAAAAAGCCAATTAATGATGAATTGTATTATCGTTGAAGATCAACCACCTGCCCAGCGTATCCTCAAAAAATACATTGAAGATATTGGCACTCTGACCCTGAAAGCGACCTTTACGGATGCACTTCAAACGATGGAGTTTCTAAAGACACAAGAAGTAGATTTAATGTTTTTGGATATTCATTTGCCCAAGATATCAGGGATCGACTTTTTGAAAACCATACCCAATGCCCCTCCTGTTATCTTGACCACGGCTTTCCCTGATTACGCTTTGGAAAGTTATGAGTTTAGTGTAGTTGATTATTTATTAAAGCCTTTTTCATTTCAACGCTTCGTCAAAGCGGTGGCAAAGGTGCCCGTAAAAAATAATAAGCCAAGCAGCTCACAGCCTATTGAAGCCAAGCAAGAGCATAGAAAAGAGCTATTTATCAAATCTGGTTACGAACTAGTAAAGGTTCTTGTTGATGATATCCTCTACATAAAATCAGAGGGGGATTACACCGAAATTTACCTGCCAGAAAAGAAGCACTTATCTTCAGAATCATTGAGATACTGGGAAGAAAGCCTGGATCAAGGACAGTTTTTTAGAGTTCATAAGTCTTATATGATTAATGCAACTAAAATTGAGAAAATATCGGGTAGCCAGGTTTACCTGAAAGGAAAAAAAGTTGTACCAATTGGCAGAACATATAAGGATGATTTTTTGGCGAAAATAAATTAGTGCCCTCTTTTACTCAAAGAAGGCGGGTGCATATTTCACCATCCCGTTGACACCCGTCAAAGCGCCCTTGTGTAATTCCACAACCATACAGTTCTCTGCGGGCGCCTGAAAGGGGAGTTCAATTCCATAATCACGACAAAGCTTGTATCCAAATCGAGGATAGTAATCCGCGTGCCCCAAAAGCACAATGGAGCCGTACCCCAATTGCCGAGCCTGCTGGTGAGCTGCTTTGATGAGCGACCCACCAAAGCCCCGATTTTGATAATCAGGATGCACCGATACGGGTGCTAAAGCTAAAGAAGGGGTACTCCCGTCGTTAGAAACGATGTCAATCTTGGTCAAAAGGATATGCCCGACCACCTTTTTTTCTAAGGTCGCTACCAAGGCAAGTTCAGGAATATAGGCTGGTGACTTACGTAGCCGTTCTACTAGCAAATCCTCGGTTTGGTCGCTGTGTTCATTATTGGCAAAAGCCCGTTGAAGAATCGTTTTTACAGCCAAAGAATCAGCAGGCTTTTCTGGTCGGATATCTATCATTGGTAGTTGCAGTTGAGGAGTTTAATACTAAACGCACAATCCCTAAATCATCGGTTGGTTTTATATTGTAATTGCCTTCAAGTTGGTAAAGCTTTTTGGCAAACATCCTTTCATTATCTAGCTCACATTGGTCTTTCAATAAGAAGTCCAAGATAAAGTTTTCGGAAATGGCCTCTTGCTCATCTACCTGAAAAGGGGAGAAGGTAAAGATACCATCTGTAGACAGGCTAAGGTCTTTAACCGTTTCAAAATACAATTTTTGATCTTGCTTTGTGTACCAAGAAGTGAAATTTTCACGTAGGTGATATCCTAGATAATCGGGGGCATTCTCTTGGTCAAAAATACTGGCTTGGCCATCACAGAATACCAATCCGTCGCCGATAACCTGAACGAAAGCCGTTTGCGCCTGAAGGTCAACGACGCCAAGCACAAGAGTCGTCAGGAGCTCATATTTGTCTAGATTCAAATCAGAGGAATAGCTTTTTAGCGTAAGGAACAGCTTTTTGAAAACCGTTTGTAGTATCTCTTCCAGAGATGGACTGACTGACCTGAGGTAGTTTTTATGAAATTCCTCATAGGCGACTTTCCTCAATATTTTACCGACTAGCGCTGAGGCAAAATAGCTTTCTTTGCCCATGGTACAGCCGTCCATCACGGCCATTAGTATCCTGTTTGTGTCTAAGTCAGCAAAAATGGTGTAGTCTTCACAGTGGTTTTCATGGAAGGTCCCCATTTGGGTGTATTGGTGTATGATCATCAAGACAACCAAAGTAGAACGAGTATTGAAAAGTTCCTTGCTTGTACCTTTCTTTAAAGCAATTTTCAGAGAATTGTCAAAACATTTACACTGTTTGTAAGAATCAACAACTTTGACAAACCGTAGTATAAGAATGATGTTTCATGGCGAAAAAATAGAAACAAATGGAACAAACGACTTTGGTTGAAAATCGCTTAATACCTTTGAGGAAAGCACTCACGGAACACCGTCTTTATGAGCATTTACAGGAGGTAGCGGATATTCGTACTTTTATGGAAAGTCATGTATATGCCGTTTGGGATTTTATGTCCTTGCTCAAGGCATTGCAGCAACTTTTAACGACGACAACTACCCCTTGGGTACCAAGTGCAGATCCACAATTAGCGAGATTTATCAATGAGATTGTCTTAGAAGAAGAGAGCGATCTTAATGAAGAAGGCCTACCTCAGAGCCATTTCGAGATGTATTTGAGTGCCATGGAACAAATTGGTGCGAGCACCAATACTATTAGTAAATTTATTGCACAGATCAAGGCAGGTAATAATATTAAATCAGCTGCACAATCAATTGGCCTAGATTCTGCAATTCAAGCATTTGTAGAATTTACCTTTGCCACTATTGGTAGCGGTGAAGCACACAAAATTGCGTCAGCTTTTACTTTTGGTAGAGAAGATGTTATTCCGGATATGTTTTTAGGCATTATTCGAGATGAAGAACAAAAGGCTGGCCGCGAGCAATACACTAAGCTAACGTATTATCTCAAGCGCCATATTGAGCTTGATGGTGATGAACATGGTCCTTTAGCACTGCGGATGATCTCGCAACTCTGCGGCGATGATCAACAAAAATGGGAAGAAGTAATGCAAACTGCTGAAGCAGCACTAGCTCATCGTATTAGTTTGTGGGATTATATCGCGGATATGATCAGTGAGGAATCACTGGCCGCGGTATAGGTAGCATGGGTAGAAACCAAAAGACTGGTTAACTGGTCTTTTGGTTTTCTTACCGACGAAAGTATCAGCACAAAACCTCACTCGGTGTCCAGCTTCGAGTATCCTAAAATTGTTCCCGCTTCTCCGACAGATACTTCCAGTAGCGCCGAGGTACATGCTGCAAATGGAGCTTAGGGTTTTTCCGCTCCTTGATGTTTACACTATCAAAGTAACTCTTCCACAACACTTGGTATTCTACCTCTTGTTCTGCCATCATATTGGCGGGTAATTGACGGTATTGTAAGGCATGATCATCAGCAAAACTTACAAATTCTGTTTGCTGCTGATCATAATAAATCCCGTAGCGTCGACGCCCATCATAGATGAGCCAATGCTGTGCTGGATAGCGCTTTTCAAAATGATCGGGAAGAAGCGGAAGTACGTTGAAATCTGGCTCAATGATCGCGTAATAAATATCGTCCTGCGTTCGCTGAAAGCGCACAAAAGCGTGCATCCGGTGTACTTCTCTACCAATTTTCTTTTTGATCTGATGGAGCTTCAAAACAGTATCGTCCCCAAAATTATCGCTGATGTTAATAGGGCTGGCCATCAGCTTACGCACAAAATCGTGTATCAACTTACCTACCTCTGGAAATTCTGATAAAAAACAATGCTCCAGTAGCCGCAGGCTTTTTTTACCTCCCTTCTTTTTGATGCCTACTTTCACGCGTTCGGCCCATTCTTCTTTGGTCGCTACCAAAAGTGGCGTCTCAAACAAGCTACCTTGCCACTCTTCGGCAGGAACAATGGCAGTAGCCGTTGTTTCCAAGCGATAAGTCTCGAAAATTACACTGAGTAAGCCTTCAAAAGTGCCGTCGTAAGTAAAGGTCATTTAGTTAGTTCCAAAAAGACTCAATTGATTACTGATGGTTTTGGCGCGTTTGGGTTGGGTAATCTCTTTTCGGATCGCCTCAGGATACAAGCCCAGGTGGCTGAAGTTTTTATCAGCACATTTTAGGAAATACCTCGCACGCTTCAGTACGATCCCCATTTTTTTGAGGTGCTCATAGCGGAGCTGCCCATGTCGTCGAGCCGCCACAATTTTGCGTGCTGATTTTACACCCACGCCAGGTATTCTTAAGATCACCTCGTAAGGCGCCTGATTGACATCGATAGGGAAAAGCTGTGGATGCCGCAGGGCGTAGGCCATTTTAGGGTCTACCTCCAAATCAAGGTCCGGGTATTGCTGGTCCACAATTTCATCTACCTTGAAACCGTAAAATCGCAGCAGCCAGTCGGCCTGATATAGTCGGTTTTCTCTGATCAGTGGCGGTTGGCGCAAAGCAGGTAGGCGTTGGTCTTCACTGATTGGGATGTAGCCCGAATAGTAGACCCTGCGCAAACTTTGCTCGGCATAGAGGCTGTCTGCCAAGTTCAAAATATGCAAGTCATTTTCAGGAGTAGCACCAATCACTAGCTGCGTACTTTGCCCTGCTGGCGCGAAACTCGGGGTTGATCTTATTCTCTTCTTTTCCTCCCTATGGCCCACAATCGCGCCCTTGAGATAATTCATCGGCTGGTACACATCGGCATAATTTTTCTCGGGAGCCACTTTTTTTAGACTCATTTCCGAAGGGATTTCCAGGTTTACACTGAGCCGATCGGCATACAAGCCCGCTTCGTGAATGAGTTCATCACTAGCACCCGGAATAGCCTTCAGGTGGATGTAGCCATTGAATTTGTGTTCCGTACGTAAAACCTTGGCAATACGCACAAGCCGTTCCATGGTGTAGTCCGAATTTTTGAAAATACCAGAGCTTAGGAATAGCCCTTCAATATAGTTGCGCCGATAAAAATTGATGGTAAGATCAACAACTTCCTGTACCGTAAATGCCGCCCGTTTTACATCGTTACTTTTGCGGCTCACACAGTACGCACAATCGAAAATACAGTGATTGGTGAGCAATACCTTCAGCAAAGAAACACAACGGCCATCTTCGGTATAACTATGGCAGATACCCATCCCCGTGGCATTACCCAGCCCGTCTTTGGTGTTTTTTCGCTTGCTACCACTCGAAGAGCAAGACACATCATATTTGGCCGCATCCGCCAGTATTTCCAGCTTTTCCTTTACACGTTCATTCATTTACTGCCGCATTTTTGCACATAACTAACAGTAAATTTAATATGATAAATTTATTAAAACAATTTATTTGATATTATTTGTGTTTTTTTGTTGCGCGTTTATCGTTTATCCGTCAAATAAGGAGGTTTTTTGGGCCATGCCTTCTCCCGACTGCATCAGTCGGGAGAAGGCACCAGGCTGTCTGGTCGCTGTCGCTTCCGGCCATCCCTCGTCCTTGTTCCGATGGAAGATCGGAAGGCACCGAGCTCTGGCCTAAAGGCCTTCGCTATTTGTCCCTGCAAGGGCGTCAATCATCCCGTTGAAGATAAACCCATGAAAGGGTAAAACTGTATACCAGTACAATCTACCCCAAATGCCTTTAGGACGGAAAGTAGCGGTCTGCACCAGCTTGCCCTCTTTGAGGTTAAACTCCAGCCAGGCTTCTCCTGGTAGCAACATCTCTGCAAAAAGCATCAGCCGTCCTTCTTCTTTATCGGCATAGAGCACCCGCCAAAAGTCGAGTGCATCTCCTACCGATAGCTGGTCATGGTGGGTACGGCCTCTTCGCAATCCTACACCTCCGGCGAGCTTATCCAGGTAGCCACGAATTTTCCACAGCCAGTCGCCATAATACCAGCCGGTTTGCCCCCCAATTTGCCAGATTCGGTCCAAGGCTTTTTGCGGCTCTTTTACGGCACGAGTGCGCTTGTCCACAAAGCACCCGTAGGTAGGGACATTAATGTAATCGGAAAAATTATTGTCCAACAAACCACTAGAGAGGGCATCAGTCCAGCTGGAGATAATTTCGTTTTTCTGAATTTTCTGGAAGGTACGTTCCAGTGCTACTTGGTAGGGTAGGGGCTCAATGCCGAGCAATTCTGATAGCCTATTGTCTTTTGCTACCACTTCTATCTTCATGCTGTTTACGAGGGCCACGGCCAGGGGATAGGAGGTAGAAGTAATAAAATAGAGCCAATAAGAAGACAGTCGTGGTGTCATTACGGGCACTGTGAAAATATACCGTTTGAACCCTCTTACCTTGGCATAGCCCAGTAGCATCTCTTTATAGTTAAGTACGTCTGGCCCGCCAATGTCAAAACTCTGACCATAGGTGCGTTCATCAAGCAGGCTTTTCCATAAAAAGTCAATCACATCACGGATACCAATAGGTTGGCAGCGGGTTTTGAGCCACTTAGGGGCGATCATCACGGGCAGCTTTTCTGCCAAATCTCTCATGATCTCAAACGAAGCACTACCTGATCCGATAATGATGCCGGCTCGTAAGGTCGTCAGCTCATAATTCCCTTTGCTCAATTCATCTTCTACCGCTTTACGCGATGCTAAATGTTTCGATAGGCTGTCGTCATTGACGATCCCGCTGAGGTAGATGACTTGTTGCAGGTTGGTTGTAGCTACCGCCTCCCGAAAGTTGGTCGCACATTGCAACTCTAAACTAGAAAAATCATCATTTCCAGACATGGAGTGGATCAAGTAATAGGCTCCGTCAATGTCTGTTGGGATTTTAGTAAGCGTTTCTGCTTTTAGAAAGTCTACTTCAATGACACTCACTTGGTCGGCAATGTTCTGTGGAACATCAAAACGCTTGGCGTCTCGTACGCAACAAACAAGGTGGTGGCCATCCTTTGCAAGTACGGGAAGAAGTCGCTGGCCAATGTAGCCTGTTACGCCAGTAAGTAAGATGCGCATAGAAGCTGAAAGTATTGATATGCTGTTATAATCTCAAAACAGCTCACTTTGTTTTGAATTTCTTTATTCTTTAAACCCATCAGGCCGCTTCCAACGTACTGGCGCAGCGGGCTCTTCAGGCAGTTCAAAAGTCTCCTGTTCCAGCATCTTCAATGCCTCTGTGACAGCGCGCTCCAATTGAGGATCACGCCCTGCCAGCACTGCCTTAGGGTCTTGGATCACTTCGATATTTGGCGCAACACCCTCGCCCTCCACTGCCCACTCACCGTTGGTGTCAAAGAAGCCACCACGGGGAGCAACCATGCGGCCACCGTCCACAAAACGCGGCGTATCCCAGGTGCCTACCAAGCCACCCCAGGTGCGGGTACCGATCAGCGGACCTATACCTTTGGCCTTAAACATATAGGGTAGGAGGTCGCCACCCGATCCGGCACGTTCGTTGATCAGCATCACTTTTGGCCCCCAAATGCCGGCCATCGGCGTGGTCCAGGGGCGACGGTCATTGGCCTTGCTGTTGAAGTAACCAAAGAGCGTACGCGACATCACATCAATCATGTAATCGGCTGCCGATCCACCACCGTTGTTGCGCTCGTCGATGATGACGCCTTTCTTGTCTTGTTGGGCAAAATAATAGCGATTGAAGGAGGTGAATCCACCATTGCCAGTATTGGGCACGTACACGTAGGCGAGCTTGCCGCCCGAGAGTTCGTCTACCTTACGGCGATTGCCCTCTATCCAGTCCCAATAGCGGAGACGGCGTTCACTGGAAACGGGTTTTACCAGCAGGTCACGACTATCGTCACCAGTGGCGGTATTAGCCACGGTGATAGTGATCGCCCGGTTGCTGGTTTGCTCAAACAGTTGGTAAATATTGGTGTTTGCGTCTAAACTGACCCCATTAACAGCCAAGAGATAATCACCCGGTTTAACATTTAATCCCGGCAGATGAAGGGGGGCTTTCACATCAGGGTTCCATTGCTCACCAGTGTAGATTTTGGCAATTTGGTAATGCCCGTTTTGTACCTTGTAATCACAACCCAACAGCCCCACGGGCACCCGGTCTGTATCCGGGAAATCGCCGCCGCTAACATACGAATGTCCAATCGCTACCTCACCACTCATGATATCTACCACATAGTTCAGGTCCGTACGGTGGCGAACGTGGTCAATCCAAGGCGCATACCACTCGTAGACCTTGTCCCAAGGGGCACCATGCACATTGTCTACGTACAGAAAGTCGCGCATATAGCGCCAGCCTTCCCTGAAAATCTGGTGGTATTCCGCCTGTGGGTCTACGGCGATTTTTAAGTCCGCATTCACTTTCCCGTCGCCTGGTTTAGGTTTGCTTTTGGTGGATACAATGTGCCAATTGCTGGTTTGGTAAAGGAGGTGTGAGCCATCACTACTGGTAATGAAATTTCTAACACCGGTCAGGAATTCTTCTTTCTCATGCCCTTCCAACTTGTACTTGTGTACGGTAGCTCCTTGTGCCCCTGGAACACTTTCAAAGAGGAATACCTCATTGGCAGTGCCAGCTTCCAGGCTCATGTAATTGCCAGTAGGCACACTCAGTGCAACGGTTCTACCGAATAATCCATCGCGATCAATGCTTACTGTAATTTCCTTATCGGCATCTTTCTCTTTTTGGTCTTCGCTCTCCTTGTCAACAGGTTCTTCGTCGCTTTTTTCCAAGGTTGGTCCTTCTGTCGTTGAGGAAAGCACGAGGCAGTACAAGCTACGATTGACGGCGGGATCATAAGAACTCATATCCAACCAGCCGGAATTCAGGCCATAATCGGTACTGGCTAAAAAGTAAAGGTACTTCCCCCCTTTGTCCCAGACGGGCGTAACCACATCAGCCATGCCATCAGAAAGCTGAATGCGTTCGCCTGTTTCTACCTGGAAAGCGAAGGCAGCTTTGAAATGACTTTCCAGCTGTTTGGCGTAAGCCAACCACTTGCTATCTGGCGACCACACAGGGTTCATCGCTCTGTTGGGGTGCGCGTAGCGGTCAGTGTCCACTGCTTTTACATCGCTAGTTGTGAGATCCAGGCACCATATATTATAGTCGGTATCGGTATAGGCAATATACCGCCCATCTGGCGACCAAACCGGCTTAAAATAGAAGGTAGGATTGGGTAGGGGATAGGTCTTGAGGAGTTTACCCTGCTGATCTGCCAGCTGTAGTTGGTATTCTCCGCTTACATCCGAAAACCAGGCCACTTGATCGCCTTTGGGCGACCATACCGGGTTGCGGTCGGCAGCCCCGGAGTTGTTGGTGAGGTTGCGCCAGCTACCATTTTCTTTAGGAACGGTAAAGATTTCTCCCCGGTGTTCCAGGATTACGCGCTGGCCGCTTGGCGAGAGTTGGGGGTTGTCCCAATCACGGGCAGAAACGTCCTCCCAGCGAGGGCGGGCAAAGGTTTGGTCCCCTTTCACCTCTATGGCGATCTGGGTACTTTCTTTGGTTGTTGGATTTAGCAGATGGAGGTAGCCCCCTTGTTCATACACCAGGGCATCTGACCCGGCATCAAGGCTTTTTACATCGTACTTTTTATGGAAGGTAATTTGCGCTTCGGTGCCATTGGCAGGATCGTACATCCAGATATTACTGGCCAGGTCTCTTTCCGAGAGGTAGTAGATTTTGCCATCTTTCCAAACGGGGTCAAGGTGCCGTTCTTGGGTCGGTTGTGGGGTGCGAGTAAGTTCTTTGGTCTTGAGGTCTACAATCCAGATGGGCATGGCCTGCCCGCCGCGGTAATTGCGCCATTCAGGATCCCAGGAAGTGATGGGGGTGTAGGCAAGATACTGTCCATTGGCGGAAATTTCGCCGTAAGCGGCACGGGGTATTTCCAGTGCTACAGGTAGTCCGCCTTTGGGCGAAACGGTATACAGTTTATTGGTTTGGGTCGGTTTACCTTCCCTGCCAGAGCGAAAAAGCACCTGCCCATCGGGTGTCCATCCGGTGACAAAATCACCGCCGGGGTGCCAGGTAAGCCTTTGCGGATCACCACCTTCAGCAGGAATGACATAGACATCGGTATTGCCGTCATACGCTGCGGTAAAGGCAATCCACTGCTCGTCGGGAGAGAAGTGTGGTAAGGACTCATACCCTTCGTGAGTAGTGAGCCGGATGGCTGTTCCTCCTGCACGGTCTGCTTTCCAGAGGTCATTGGCGTAGACGAAAACCACGTGGTCTTGGCTTAGTGTCGGCTGTCGAAGGAGTTGGGTACCTTGGCCAGCTAAGGAGCAAAAGGTGAGGGCGAATAAGAGACTGTACAGCAGTTTCATGGATGGTAGGTTTTATTAGGAACAGCACGAAAATAAAAGCGATTTGGCTAACGCCGCTACTTCGTGGTCGCTTCGCGTCTACTGCGTGGTTGCTTTTCATAATAGTTGAAAACGGTTCATTTCAAACATTTTAATGATTTGAAAAGCTTGAAAAAAATCGTGTTTTATTTTCTGCGCAATATATGGTAAGCAAAATAAGGCAAAATATCTACTTTTAATGGGTTTATGGGCCATGCGATCTCCCGTCCCGACTAGAAAAGTCGGGACGGGATCGGCATCAGGCTATCCACAGCCCTTTGTCCTCCTCGTCCCTGCGGTGGGCTACGGCCTGCTGGTCTGCGCACTACTTTTTCAATAACAGTTGGAAGGAATCTTGCAGGTATCTTTCAACTTGATTGGATTCACAAAAAACGCGCACCGCTCCTGTTGGTCCCCGAAACTAACAGGAAAATATCCCGCTGGTTCCCCGACCAACAATTAGGCAAATAATTGTTTTTTTGCTGTATATTCCTTGAAAACAAAACATGCCAACATTCACAACCACAGAAGATTGCCCCGAATACTACTTCGAAGAACGCTGCTACATCCGAGAGCTGCTCAATAGTGAGCAAACGCCCGGCTTGTCGATTGCACAGGCCAGGGTATTGCCGGGCGTTACGACAGTATTGCACGCCTTGAAGGGCACCGAAGTTTACTACATCCTATCAGGGGAAGGAGTCGCCGAAGTAGGGGAGGAGCGCAGCACCGTCACCGCCGGGATGTTGGTGCATATTTTACCAGGAAAAGCGCAGTGTATCTATAACTCAGGAAAGGAAGATTTGGTGTTTTTGGCAATTTGTAGTCCCCGGTTTCTACCAGAGGATTATCAGTCACTGGGAGACTAGATTTAGCTACCCCTCAATCCGAAGCTGATACTTTCCCAAAAGGCCAGCCAAGGAATGGGCTGAAAACCGGGCTTGCTTGAGGTTGTTTTCTTCCGGATCAATCATGAAATTGTCGGCTGTTCGGAAATCTGCCCCTACCAAATTGGTGCGCGAAAAGACCGTTCCTTCCAGGTTCGTGCCAATAAATTCGGCTTTCTCCAAATCAGTTTGCGTAAAGTCGGTGCCTAATAGCTGGCAGTTTTCAAAGCGGGTACCTTTCATGGGCAGTGCCTCAAAAGAAGCCCAATTGAGTTGGCAACTCACAAATTCCACCTTAAAGCGGAAGGTCCGGCAACTCGAAAAGTGGATCCCTAATAATTTACAATCGCGAAAGGTAACCTCCTGAAAAGCGGTGTCGACCATTTCTGCATTGCTCAGATCGCAGTCCTGGAATTCACAATCAGCAAAGCGAAATTCACGAAGATTACCACCACTGAATATACAGTTGATGAAGGTGCAGTCTTCATAATCACCTGCGGGCAAACTCTTAGTAGAGAAATCAATAGCCTTGTAGGTGGCATCCACAAAATAATTGTCAGGCATGATGATGTGCTGGCTTGAGAATAGAAAATAAACGTTATTCTTGTAAGATAAGTAAATCCTTTTTTATCTTTGTTGGGCAACTACTACAAAAGCGTACAGCCTGATTCTACAGGCCATTCTATTTGCGCTACTCCAACTTTATTTTATTTGGTTTTGAAACCAGTAACGTCTCTTGCGATAGGCGGACTAAGCAATAGCCCCGACAGCTTATTTTAGGGACAGCTAAGAAATATTTTTTTCATCATCTATTTAAACAACCTATACTATGACCCGTTTACGTTTATTTGTATTGACTATTTTTTGTTGCGGCTTAGCTTTCAGTAGCCTGCAAGCCCAAGATTATCAGAAAGCCATTGGCTTACGTTTAGGCTATCCTGCTTCGATCTCTTACAAGATGTTTCTTGGCAACTCCAATAACGCATTGGAAGCATTTGTTAACTATAGGTCTCAGAAAGTATTTTCTTATGGCTGGACCCGAATTGGGGTAGGTGGTGCATATCAGGTGCATAACCCTATCAGTTCTGTTGATGGTTTGCAGTGGTACTATGGTGGCGGTGCTGCTATTTATTTCTGGAGTTATGATAACGACTTCTCTGGTTTTGAAGACGAGGCAAACTTATCGCTGGGAATTCAAGGCTATCTTGGTTTAGATTATAAGTTTGCCGGTGCTCCGGTAAACCTAAGTTTAGATTGGGTGCCGACCTTCTACATCAGTGGATATGGGGATGGCTTTGGTGCCGATAATGGGGCATTGAGTATTCGTTATACTTTTGAAGAATAGTCGCTTGATACCAAAAAAAATCCCGGGTGCTCTTGATTGAGCATCCGGGATTCTTTTTTAGAGCAAATCAAATAGGTGCCCCATATCTTCCTGCTTTGTCTTTAGGTAGCCTGCATTTTCGTCTTGAGGAGAAATAACAATGGGTTGCCGGGAAATGACTTCAATTATGGACTGATCTATGGCCTCTATTTTTTCTGGATTGTTGGTTAGTAAGTGGACTTGGCTCACACCCAAATCTTGTAGCATAGAAATTCCGATATCGTACTGTCGGGCGTCTACTTCAAGCCCCAGGTGTAAGTTGGCGTCAATGGTATTGAGTCCTTGGTCCTGTAATTGATAGGCTTTAAGTTTGTTGATGATACCAATACCCCTGCCTTCTTGCCGTAGATAAAGCAGGATACCGTTCTCTTTGGCAATACGATCTAATGCATAGTGGAGCTGTTCTCCACAGTCACAACGTTTCGAGCCAAATAAATCACCAGTGATGCATTCAGAATGTAGACGAATGAGGGTCGGTTTTCCCTCTTGATAGTCTTCATGAACGAGGGCTATATGGGGCATCCATTCCTCTTCTGTTTCCGCATAGGCCAGCATTCGAAAATTACCCCAAGGTGTGGGGATGAGTGCTTCTGCCTGCCGCTTGAGGTGCTGTCCTGACATACTTGGATGCGTGATTACTTCCGCTTTACATTCCATGCGTATTGCGCAAAAAATAAGTTGAGCCTTCTCAGTGGTTTTTTAAATAGCTGACACGCTTAAATTGAACTGCTTAGCCGTCTGTTTAAAAAACGAAGGCTCAATTTGTTTTTGTGCTATTTTTAAAATCCCAAAGGTAAGGAAGAGAAAATTTCTAACGGGTATATCAACAAGTCTATCTGAGGATTAGTTGCAAAAAAACGTTAAGGTGGCCCAATAAACAGGAATGCCCACTGAGGCTTCAGTAGGCATTCCTGTTTAGTTATTACTAATTAGCAAAGACTGGCTGTGCTATTAATAGCCATCGCTATTTCCAGGCTTCAAGCCAGTGGGGCGATCCATTTCGACGTCCGTTGGACTTGCTACTCGGAATTCTACTCTACGGTTCATATAACTGGAAGTAGATGGAACTAGTGCATCTTCTTGGCCTTTGTATTGAAGAACCAATCGGCTACGGCCGATACCGTGCTGGTTCATCAGGTGCTTAGCAACTGCATCAGCACGTTGGTAACTCAGGTTGGAGTTATAAGATTCAGGGCCCGTTTTATCGGTGAAACCTGTAATAACCAAACGCATATCAGGATTAGCTTTCAGCATTCGGGCCAAACTGGCAAGTGTTCCATAGTCAGAATACTTTACCGTGTAGTTGTCGGTGCCAAAGTGGATCATAGGTAAGAACCATTCCGCAACATTGTTTTTAGGCTCTGTTAGGCCATACTGGCTAAGAGCTTCATCAATCATCTCCTGAACCCGCTCTTCTGTTACACCTCCTCCTGGAGCAGTAATAGGGTTGATTACTACACCGTCTTCGTTTACGCGTTCACCGGCACGAGGTGGGTAGTAAGGCTCTAGGTCTTTGTAATCAGCAACACCATCTTTGTCACTATCGAGGGTACGCCCTTTGGTATCTACAGGTACGTCCGCAGGTGTGTTAGGTTCTTGGTCAACGGCATCAATAACACCATCTTGGTCGGTATCTGCTAAAGCTACATCCTGGCGTTTTTTGACATCATCAATGCTCGACATGATATCTTCTCCCAAGCTGCCCCAGTAAAGCGGCTCACTACGTGAAGCAGGATTGCCGAGATTGAAATTCATCTGGAGACTAGTGAAATTCAAGATGTCACCAGCGATAGATTTATTGCCTTGGCTACCTTCTTTGTTTAAGCCATCCAGTAAATCAGAACGATTACCAAAAAGGCCGCTGGATTGGTGTTCAAAACCTACATTGATTTTGTTGCTTAAACGGAAAGAAATACCTGCACCAACAGTAGCATGAGGAGAAACCTCTGAAGCAATAGACCCTGTTCTAGGAATACCAGCAATATTACCAGGCGTATTGTACTCTACCACCTCAAAGAAATTTACACCTCCACCAATCATAGCGTAGAGGTTAACTTTTTTCTTTGGGCGGTCCAGCCGTACACTGTTTAAGGAAAACACACCTAAAACGGCTGCAGAGGTATAGTTGGTCTCAAAATCCCAGGCATCACTACCATCTTTACCCATACCATTTGCCTTGCCCATCATAAGATCCAGGCGCAAAGAGAAAAGGTAGTCTGTTGCTTTACGTAAGTGCAGGCCATATGCATAGCCAAACTCAGGGTCAATCTCACCAGCGACAAACAAATAGCCACCATTGACACCGAATTCGTACATGTCCTTAGGCTTGGAGTTTGATCCGTTTTGGGCCTGGAGGTTTACATTCCCACAAAGCAGGAGTGCTAGTCCAAGGAGAATTGTTGTAATTTTCATCTTCATAGGAGTTATTTTAAAAGTCATGTTCAAGGGTTCTTGTTTTTGGGTAATAAATAGAAAAGGCCTGACCCAATAGGTCAAACCTTGTTTACGCTTGATAATGGTAAGAGTTTCACCAATCTCTGTGTAGTTTTTGGGTGGATTGTTCTATCGTGGTAAATGCAAGCTAATGCCTTTATCCTAGCAAAGATATTGTTAATTTTCCTGCTCTACCAAAAATTGGGCCAGAAAAGCATTCTTTCTGGCCCAAAATCAGTGTTTTAGGAAGTTGCAGCTGCTTTTTTATCTGGTAATAATTGTTCCAGGGCTATATTTAAGGCCGTCATAGAGATGCCTACGGGTAAGGAGGATCTTTCCTGAACCCTGCTCAGTGCCTTACGTATGGTAGCTGAAACATCGCTGAAAATAGCCTGATCTGTTACTTCAATATCAGGCTGCATCAAATAGGCAAATACGCGTGCCATTCCACAATTAGCAATAAAATCAGGAATTAAAGCAATTTCCTGATCAAGGCGGGTGGCTGTAGGGCCGAAGAAAATACCATCATCAATAAAAGGAACATTGGCACCACAGCCAATTACCTCAAGGCCACCTGCTTGCATCATTGCTACCTGCTCTGGCGTTACGAGTTTAGATGCTGCACCGGGAACAAATATATCAGCACCTAGTGACCAGATCTGCTGGTTGACCTCGTCAAAAGGTAGCATATTGACGGACTCTAGTGCATTACCTGATTTATCAATAAATAAGGTTTTTATTTCTTCGACACCGAGCCCTTCAGGGGCAATGATACCACCTTCTCTATCAATGATACCTACAATTTTTACACCTTGTAGCGTCAGGTAAGATGCTGCTGTAGCGGCTACATTGCCCCAGCCCTGAATAATGGCCGTTTTCCGGCTGCAGTACCTTGATGGTAGAGGTCATAAAAATGGCGTATAGATTCCGCAACGCCGTAACCAGTAATCAGGTCAGCTACCGCAAATTTTTTAGGACCATCAGGAACGTACTCCGCATCTTCTACAATTTTGGCACAACCATAGCGCAACTGTCCAATGATATTAATTTTATCACCTTTGCTGCTGTTTAAGTGGCCATTGACAATTCCTTCCTGAGGGTGCCAAAGGCCTAAATCCTCGGTAATAGGAATAACGTCCTTTAGTTCATCTACATTGAGGTCGCCTCCTGTGCCATAATAATTTTTAAGAATAGGAAGCACCGCTTTATACCACCGCTCTAGGACCTCATGGCGACGTGGGTCTTTGGGATCAAAATTGATGCCGGATTTGGCACCTCCAATACTCGGTCCAGCTACGGAAAATTTTATTTCCATTACTTTGGCAAGTGATTCGACCTCTGATTTTGTGAGCCCCTTGCGCATCCTTGTACCTCCTCCAGCGGCGCCGTTACGAAGGCTGTTGATCACAATCCAGCCCTCAGCCCCGGTGGGCTCATCGTACCATTCAAAAACGATCTCTGGGCGTTTCTGCCGATACAATTGTAATAAATCTTCCATGGTTTGGTTCTGTTTGGTAATACTTGCTAAGGCAAGTAATTTTTGGCGCAGCAAATATAGGAAATTGGAATAATAATGCCTTAAAAGTGAACAAAGCGCTGCCATTTTCCTATTTTCGGCGCATAACCTATTCGAGAAAGAATGTTTGATCACTGGCTGGAGCCTACCACTAAGATTGCGACTTCTGCTGCGCCCCATAGCTGGGCCAAGAATATCTCTTTCTATCAAGGAGGGAAAGGTAACCTGAGTTCCAAGCAATGCGTGCTTATCGGTCTGGACGCAACGGCTGCTGATGCCGTGCGAGAAGCGCTCTATCCGATGAGTTGGGCCTTCGGGGACCTTGGGTTTACAGATTTGGGGAACTTACGTAAGACCAACGAGGATTTTGTCATTCCCTTGTTACGAGAGGTAATGGACAGTCAATTGTTTCCCATTCTGATAGGTGGTAACCCCAATCTTTTTTATTCGCAGTTTCAATCATTTTTAAACCTGCGCGACTTGGTGAGTATTGCATTGATCGACGAGCAGGTGCCTATCAGTACGGATTGGAAAAAGTCTTCGACTAAGTATCTCAATCATTTGTTTCGGCACAGGCAGGAGAGTGTATTTCATCTCAGTCTCATTGGAGCACAGGCGCATTTTACAGATCCTGCAATTATTGACTGGCTTGAAGAGCAGCATTATGAATACCTCCGTTTGGGGCAAGCGCGAGAAAACCTCGCGGAAGTGGAACCCCAACTAAGGGACGCCGATATCATTGCCCTTCACTTGGATGCGCTAAAACAATCGGAGGCTCCCGGGCAGTTGAACCCAAGCCCCAGCGGTTTCTTTCTGGAAGAGGCCGCTCAACTCTGCCGTTACGCAGGAATGAGTGATAAGCTGCGGTCCTTTGGTATTTATGGTGTCGATAATAGTTCTAAAAGAAAATTAGCTCCTACTGCACAGGCTGTAGCCCAACTGGTCTGGTATTTTACGGAAGGTTACTATCAACGGCTGGGTGATTATCCCGTTACCAACAAGGGCCTCACAGAATATGTTGTCGACTGGAAAGGACAGGACGAAAAACTTACTTTTTGGAAGAGCCCTCGGAGTGGCCGCTGGTGGTTGCAAGTACCTGCCAAAACGAGCCGCAAGCAGCAACGCCACCGGCTGATTCCATGTAGTTATTCCGATTATAAAAAAGCCATCCAGCAAGAATTGCCAGATCGACTTTGGAATGCTTTTCGGCGGTTTTAGCACTGGACCGTAGGAGGGGTAAACCAAAAGATTGGTTAACTGGTTAAAACGCTTACTGCTCCAGCAGCAGCTCCAGTTTCATCCCTCGTGATCCCTTGATTAGCAATTCTGTCCCTGCAAGTGCCGACCAATCCAAAGCATTGCTAACCTCTTGTGCACTGAGGAAATGAGGGAGGCCCAGTTCTTTGGCAGCGGCAGCAAATAGTGGCCCTACTAGCGTAATATTTGCAAAAGCGAGGGACTGTGCCAATTGAGCAATGTCTAGATGTTCTGTTGCTGCTGTTTGACCTAGCTCCAGCATATCTCCTAAAATGACCGTCTGAGGCCCTTTGGCTTCCGCTGCGAAATTCTGTAGCGCGGCTCGCATACTAGAAGGGTTCGCATTATAAGCATCTAGATAAATACCAACTTCTTTATGCTCCAGTCGCTGTGAGCGATTATTAGAGGGGACATATTCGGCAATACCTTCCACGATTAAGTGAGAAGAAACTTTGAAATACTTGCCTACGGCAATTGCCGTCATGATATTTTGCAAGTTGTGCCGACCAGAGAGAGAACTTTCTACGGTACGAATATTGCCATCAGGCTTAAGGAATGAAACCTTAACTTTTGGAACCAGTTGGTCTAGTCGGATTTCATAGAAAGGGGTCGTAGGGTCTGGCGTTGTGCTAAGGCAATAGTCAATTTTTCGGTTGACACCATGCTGGATTGCTAAGTCTTCAAGATAATCTTCTTCAAGATTGATAAAAGCGACCCTTTGGTGAGTAGCGAGGTAGGTATACAATTCAGATTTTCCTTTTTTCACACCTTCAATTCCTCCAAAGCCTTCCAGGTGGGCTTTGCCAATATTTGTGATTAGGCCGTGAGTAGGTTCTGCTATCTCGCAAAGTTCAGCGATTTCCCCCTGATGGTTGGCCCCCATTTCTATAACCGCAATTTCGGTGGTCAAAGGCATGGCCAGCAGGGTGAGTGGTACTCCAATATGATTGTTGAAATTACCTTGTGTGAAGTGTGTCTGGTGAGCTTTACTCAAAACAGCGGCTACCAGTTCTTTGGTAGTAGTTTTTCCATTACTGCCAGTAATGGCTACAATAGGAATATTTAACTGTTGCCGGTAGGCGCGAGCCAGGTTCTGAAGCGCCAATAGCGTGTCTTCTACCAGTAGATAACGTTCGTCTATTATGATTGATGAATCATCAACGACAACAAAAGCAGCCCCATCCTTCAGGGCTTGAGCGGCAAATCGGTTGCCATCAAAATTATCCCCCTTTAGGGCAAAAAACAGATCACCTTCCAACAACTTTCGCGTGTCAGTACAGACCCGCTGGCATTTTGAAAAATGCTGCAATAAGGTAGCTACCGTGGTGTAAGCCATAAATATCGACAGAAGTAGGCTGGAGCCTTTAGCACCAGCGCTGTGAAGAATAAATCAAAAGGCTTATTCTGTTGGGGCAGGTTGGTGGAGAAATTGATGCATTATCGACCACGCGAAGCTTTTTTTGAGGAGCCTAGCCTTAGCTAAGTGACTCAAAAAAGGCACAGTGTGGGAAAATAAGGTGCGATTTATCCCCGACATGATCCCAGCAGAACAAGTCTAAAAGCTCAAATATAACAGAAAAGCCATTCTGCAGTGAGCAGAATGGCTTTTCTGAAATTAATTTTTCAGCGGAGCTGGAAAATTTCTAACGACGACGGCTACTCCGTTTCGTCTTAAAGAAGTGTCCACTTTCCGTTTCGTTATCCGTTGGTGCACCCATCCGGATCATCGCACAACGGAAACCAATAGCACGGTCACCTTTGTTTTCGTCTTTGAAACGACGCGTACCTGGAGTCAACCAGTAAGCACGGTCAGACCAAGAACCACCTTTGTAAACACGAGCTTCGTCACTGATCAGCGTATGACGACCATAGTCGTAGTAAGCTTCAGACTGCTGGTCACCATCAAGGAAGTTGTAAGCCATACCAACTTTGTAGTTCTCACGGTCAGCTGCTTCTTCGTCCTCTACGTAGCGGTAGCGAAGGCGGCCAAGGCTGTCTTTTTCAATAGGACGACCATCTTCATCCAACTCTAAGTGCTGGAACTTATTACCACGGTATGGGTTCATGTCGTGGTTGTCAGCATCTACCAAGTCAGTGGTTGTTAATGGACGATAGAGATCAAGTACCCATTCGTTTACGTTACCAGCCATGTTGTACAGACCGAAGTCGTTAGGCAGGTAGGCACGTACAGGTGCTGTAGGACAGGCATTATCGTTCAAGCGACCGGCAACACCCATGTAATCACCACGACCACGCTTAAAGTTGGCCTGGATGTAACCTTGGTAGCGATCACGTTTCTGATAGCGAACAGAAGATCCACTCCAAGGATAGACACGACGATCAGTATATAATTCGTCTTTTTCGTTTTCCTGAAGACCGATCAAGGCTAAAGAAGCATACTCCCATTCCGCTTCTGTAGGAAGGCGGTATTCTGGTAGCACAATACCATCTTCGAAACGAACAGGTCTTTCACCTCCCGTTTGTAAATCTTTGAGGTTCTTGCGAACATCTCCCTGGTACTGACCTACAAGATAAGCTTGGGTGTTGAAGTTGTCTTCATCCTTTTGCTCCATGTTAGGATTAAGGATACCGCGTTCGATGAGGATAGCCTCATTCACACGGTCAGAACGCCACTTACAGAACTCATTAGCCTGAATCCAACTTACACCAACGACTGGATAGTCGTCATAAGAAGGGTGACGGAAATAAGTTTCTACCAGTGGTTCGTTGAAAGATAATTCATCACGCCATACTAGCGTGTCAGGTAAACCATTGAGGTAAACTTCCGGATAGCTTTCTCCAAAGACTCTCTTGGTCCAATAGAGGTATTCGCGGTAGTTGTGGTTGGATATTTCAGTTTCATCCATGTAGAAAGAGGAAACCGTAACACGACGAGGCGTATTGTCCCAGTCAAAAGTTACGTCCGCTTCGGTATTACCCATTACAAAAGTACCACCAGGGATTAATACCAGATTTGGTCCCGTAGGTTGTCCTTCATAATCGAGATTTTTCTCGAAGCCACCCCATTTGGTGTCATTGAAATTCCAGCCGGTGACGTCCGAGGATTCTTTCTTTCCACACGAACTAAACACCAACGTGAGGCCCATAGCGATGGAGCCCAATTTTAACAGATTTTTCATTCCCTTTACCGAGTTAATTTTGCGAATCGACCAACAAATATAGGAGAAAAACGGTAGCCAGCTAACGTCCTCCGCAATCCTTGGACACAAAAATGCGAACTTTAACATTTATACTAGTCAACAAGCTTCTTTAATTGAACATTTTGAAGCAGTTGTTCCAGCGAGAGGAGTGCCTTTTGCGCTCCAGTATCTTACTATCTTCTAGGTTGATTATCAGGGCTATCTCGTGTGTGTTTCCCGTTCCGTTAGGAACATCTGCTAAAGTGGAAACAGTCATGTCGTAGCTATATGCAATCCGAAATACCCCCTGTCGAACACCAAACGAAAAAACTGCAGCATCAGCGAGCGTAAAATTGTGACGATACCATGCGCCGCCAAAAATACTGCCACTTCCCAAGTAGGTGCCGAGCATGATTTGCCCGACATCACCCTGCTTTACGAACATAGCATTCGGTGAAATAAACGTAGTTCCTCCGCGCTTATTGCGCCGGCCGAGGTCAAATTCTGCCCCCCCGTGAATTGTAAGCCGTAAAGGCCTTCCTGCGAACAGGTTTTCATTGATCGCAAGGAAGCTTTCGTTAGGTCGATTGAGGTGTTTCATCGTAACACCTCCGTATACATTACGATTATAGAACAGGATACCAGCAGATGCATCAAATAATGTAGTAGTGAGCGAAGCAGGTTGGTTTTCTTCACTGAGAAGCGGTACGCCATTTATTTCTTCGCCGTAAATATTATCGAGCTGATCACCAAAACGAAGCTGATCCCAGTCTACCCTGGTTTGGTAGAAGCCGGCCTCCAGGCCTATTCTTACATTGGTTTCCCTTCCCAGCTGAATTTTATAAGAGTAAATACCCGATACTTGATGGGTCTTATAAATGCCATCCCCCGCAGCATCGGTCATTACCTGAAGACCAAAACCACTGTTAAGCGATTCAATTTCCTGTTCAAAGGAGGCAGCGTAGGTAATGTAAGCGTTGGGCCAGTTGGGGTATTGATTTCGATGATTGAAAGTGAAGCGAGGAGCAATCGTTGTTCCTGCAAAAGCAGGGTTAAGCTGTAATGGCGCAGCAAAGAACTGGCTGAAAATAGGGTCTTGGGCCTGTAGTGTGATCGTCATAACGAACAACAAACCTACCAGTAGGTGTAACTTTCTCCTCATAGCTGCGCGATTTCGTCGTTTTCTTATAGTTTTCCAAAGACCAAACTAACAAACCCCCTTCGCATCCCAAAATTTTTAACACAATTGGTCTTCCAGCGGTGATAAAAAACTTATTCATTGCAGCTAAACGACATTTTGAGGTCAAATTGCCGTTAACGAAAAATAGGTATTGACTGTTTACGTTTCAAATACATTAATTATTGCGCAAAAAAACAAATGAAACATTCCCTAAGGTTTTTCCAATAGTTGACATGCTTGAAGTGAATCGCTTAGTCATCTATTGGAAAAACGAATGTTCCATCTATTTTTGTGCTGTTTTAAATTTGTGCAGCACCAACTGAAGTTATGAAAAAACTACTCCTCTTTATCTCAAGCTGTGTACTTTTCACAGTGCAACTTTTTTCTCAAACGGTGATTCGTCAGGATTTTCTTTGGGAAGATACACCGACGACTTACCTTATTGGGGAGCAAACCGTTGAGCAATGGGCTTTTCCTGACGCAAAATTTGGTGATGCCGCCCCTTCTCACCCCTATTGGATTTATCGCTTTCCTGTCAGTGGCCCGGGAGTCATTAATGTAGCCGTGTCCAGTTTGAGCTTTGAACCTTTGAGCAAACGCTATGCTCCCGAGGATGAGCAGTTGGGAACTGAATTGAAGTTTACTACTAATATCGTCAGAGAGCCAGAAGGGTATTTTGCCAAAATTTCCGTCGTTCCTTTTATTAAAGATGGGAATACTTATCAGAAGGCAAGTGCTTTTGTCCTTAACGTCAATTTCGAACCCCGTAGCACGTTGCGCGGCGGCCCTCCTTTTAACTCTGTGCTAAGTGACGGTGATGTGTACAAAATTGCGATCCCTACAACAGGGGTGTACAAACTGAGCTACGGATTTCTCAAAGATGAACTGGGTATCAGTAACCTAGATAATATTGATCCACGAAGTATCAAGGTTTATGGCAATGGTGGCGGACTAGTGCCTTATGATGTGAACGAAGACCGTCCTGAGGACTTGGTAGAGAACGCAGTTCGTATTGTTGGTGAAGGTGATGGCAGCTTTGATGGGGGAGATTATCTTTTGTTGTATGCTGAAGGCCCTAATAAATGGAACTATGATGTTGCACAGGATCGATTTGATCAGCAAACAAACATCTACGATTCACGTAACTATTACTTCATTAAGATAGGTGGCAATGGCAATGGTCAACGAATACAAGAGCAGGCTAGCCTCGAGGCCACTGATGGAACTTCAACCACCTATGATGGACTTTTTCGTTTAGAGGAAGATCGTGTCAATCCGCTACACGAAATTGAAGCAACGGGCACAGGTACAGGCCAACATTGGTACGGCGATTTCTTCAAATTTGCCAGAGAAAAGACTTATGATGATTTATTTGAATTGAAGGGATTACAAACCAATGAACCCGTTACAATTAGGGCCTCCATGGCATTGAGGGCGCGCCCGAGCTCTCGTTTTTTTCTTGATATTGCCGGTCAAACATTGTCGAGCCAAACTGTTCCCGGTGTGCCGATTGGTGAACAAAATGAAATTTATAATGACTTGGCACCCAATAGCTCTCTCAATGGTACCGTAAATCTTACTGAAGAGAACCTTGATGTGCTATTGCGTTACCCTCACCCTGGTGGTTCTGACCAAAGTTCTGGCTGGTTGGATTTTATTCAGGCTCGTGCTCGATTAGCCCTTCGAGTGGAAGAAGATCAGACCTTTTTTCGTGATACACGTAGTATGGAGCAAATCACAACGACCTTTGTCGTTGATAATGCCAGCAATGATGTTAGTATTTGGGATATTTCGAATCCTTTACAACCACAAGAACAGGCAACGACTATTAGCGGTAATAGCTTGCGCTTTGGACTCACAACTGCTGAACAGTTACGAGAATTTGTCGCTTTTCGAAATAGTAGTGATTTCCCCGGTCCAGAAGCAGTAGGTAAGATTGAACCACAGAACTTGCATGGACTAGCGAGCCAGGAGATGTTGATTGTCTACCATCCTGATTTTGCAGAAAAAGCACTTGAACTGACGGAGCATAGACGTAGTTTTAGCGGCTTGGAAGTAACGGCTGTCTCTGTCGATCAGATTTATAACGAATTCTCTAGCGGGCGAGTGAGTCCTACGGCGATTCGTGATTTTGCAAAACTCATCTTTGAACGCGATGGTAGCTTGAGGTACTTACTCCTAATAGGTGATGGTTCCTTTGATTGTCGTGATTTGTATGGTTTTGGTGGCAATTTTGTTCCCGTTTATGAACGGGATGAAAATCACGAACTTAAAGGGTTTCCTTCCGATGACTTTTTTGTCATTTTTGATAACGAACCTGGTGCTGACCCCTTGGCTAACGATATGAGTATTGCCGTAGGGCGCTTACCCGTAAAGACGCCAGCAGAAGCGGCTACCGTAGTCAATAAGATCATTCAGTACGATACCAACCCGGATTACTATCAGGATTGGCGGACTAGATTGACTTTTGTGGGCGATGACGAAGATAATGCAGCCCATTCAGATGATTCAAATGAAGCGGCTGAACTGGTGAGAACGCTAAAGCCGCAGTTTAACATAAATAAACTCTTGTTCGATCTCTTTCCGCAAGAATCTACCCCCGCCGGAGACCGGTATTCAATCGTAGAAGAGCAACTTAACCGAGCAATTAGCCGTGGGACTTTCATTACAACCTATTTAGGGCATGGTGGTCCCAGGGGCTGGGCACAAGAGCGAGTGCTGGATATACCTATGACTCAAAACTGGGAAAACCTCGACCGCCTTTGTATCTTTCTTACGGCTACCTGTACTTTTGGCGATTATGACAATGGGGCCTTTGTATCTGCCGGAGAGGAATTGATCCTGAGCCCAAGGGGAGGAGCGATCGCTCTTCTAACAACGACACGGCCTGTATTTGCTAACCGTAATGCAGCTTTGACAAACCGTTCGTTGACCGAAATGCTAAAACAGGATGAACAAGGAGACTGGACCAGTCTTGGCGATGTGATTCGGATAGCTAAAAATGCACTAAGTGCACCAGGAAGCTTCGAAAATGAACGCAAATTCATGCTAATGGGTGATCCTGCGATGCGTCCGGCACTGCCGCGTTTCCGCGTAGCAACGACTTTGATTAATGGCATTGAGGTAGATACTGCCAGCCTGGATACGCTCAGCGCATTGGAAACGGTTACTATCACGGGACAAGTTGAAGATTTGAATGGTAGCTTACTAAGTAACTTTAATGGAACGGTATTTCCTACCATCTACGATAAGCGGATCGGTGCCCAAACCTTGCGTAACGATCCCGAAGGCAGTCCTGAGAGGACGTACATGGTGCGTAAAAATGTACTCTTCCGCGGACGTGCTACCGTGACCAATGGTCAATTCACTTTCTCATTTGTAGTACCTAAAGACATCAATTATCAATATGGCGCAGGCAAGATCAGCTACTACGCTGCCGATCCTGATCAGCGGGTGGATGCAGGAGGAAGTGAAGAACGATTCATTATTGGAGGTTCAAACCCTGACGGAGTCGTAGATGATACGCCGCCGATAGTAGAAGTATTTATGAACTCCGAGGATTTTGTTGCGGGCAGCCAAGTCACGGCAAACCCCACCTTAGTAGTGAAACTATCGGATGATTTTGGGATAAACGTAACGGGAAACAGCATTGGCCACGACTTGGAAGGTTTCCTCAATGAAAATACCCAAAGTAGTTATTTACTTAACGATTTCTATGAAGCGGAGAATGACGATTATACTAAAGGAGAAGTACGCTTTCCGCTTAAAGATCTGGCTCCGGGTACTTATACGATGCGGGTGCGTGCCTGGGATGTAGCGAATAATTTAGGAGAAGGTACGACGGAATTCATCGTTGCTGATGATGGAAAGATCGCATTGCAAAACGTGCTTAATTACCCAAACCCTTTCACTGACCGGACCTGTTTTCAATTTGATACTAACGTAGCTGGTGAAGATATGGAAGTGTTGATTCAGGTGTTTACCGTATCTGGGCGTTTGGTAAAAACTATTGAAGAACTTATTCCCTCAAATGATGGTGCACTTCGCCTAGACGACTGCATTGAATGGGACGGGAAGGATGATTACGGTGACCAATTGGCCCGTGGTGTATACTTGTACCAAGTGCGAGTGCGTACGCAGGGAGGGCAAGAACTCAGTGGGCAAAGCGAGTTTGAGAAACTTGTGATCTTGAAGTAAGTGTATTAAGCCAAACCTTAGACAGCTCTGTTGTAAAGAATTAATAATTGGGGTTATTCTGGTCACATGCTACCAGGGTAACCCTAGTTTTTTAAGTATTTTGATAGGATTAAAGTCTAATTCTTGACCAATGCACGGAGAAGGGCATTAAATTTTTATTAACAGTAAAATAAAGGACCTCCTTTTAAGGTTTTCTTGATGTGAAAATTACACACTAAGCATTTTTGGCAAGGCTTTTGTAAACTAGTTTATAAGCTGATCCTCAAATTTGTCACAGAAGGAGCTATATTTGCTCCGATTTATTAGAAAATGAATTCAAACTCATGAAGAACGTACTACGTTTAGCAGCTCTCGTACTGGTATTGACAACGTTTAATAACGACCTTAGTGCTCAGGGCAACTGCTTCCTTGACTCTGATGGTAAATATTATAACTTAGACGGAACACCTTGTACCAACACGGTAGCCACAGCGGTGCCATTCCTGCGAATAGTTGGTGATGCTCGTTCGGGCGCAATGGGAGATGTTGGAATTGGCCTTTCTGCTGATCCAAATGCAATGCATTTCAATGCCTCTAAGTTGGTCTTGGCCGAGGAAGATTTAGCTGTTTCGGCTACTTATACGCCTTGGTTGCGGTCATTAGGGCTCAACGATGTTTATTTAGCCTATTTGACAGGCTATAAAAAATTAGATGACCTCCAGGCACTTGGCTTTGGATTGCGTTATTTCTCTTTAGGTAGCATTCAATTTACGGATGTGAATGGTGAACCACTAGTCACTGGCCGCCCTAATGAGTTTGAGGTAGCCCTGGCTTATTCTCGTAAGTTATCGGATAATTTCACAGCAGGTTTGACGGGTAAGTTCATTTACTCAAATTTAGCTGCTGGCCAGCAACTGGATGGTGGAGACGTTATTGAGGCAGGTATCGCAGGTGCGGCAGACGTATCTTTCACTTACCAAACAGAATTAAAATCCAGTTCACTGGAAGATAGCGAACTGACGATTGGCCTTGCTTTGACCAATATTGGTTCTAAGATTACCTATACACGTAATATCGATCGCGATTTCCTTCCTGCTAACTTTGGATTAGGAGCAGCTTGGGTAATGGCTTTTGATGAATTCAATACCTTGACGATTGCGGCAGACGTGAATAAACTGATGGTTCCTACACCTTGTCAGGGCCCTGATTGTGCCACGGATACCCGCTTGGAGCAATCTCCTGTGAGCGCTATGTTCAGCAGCTTTGGCGATGCACCAGAAGGTTTCAGTGAAGAACTGAGAGAATTTGTCTATAGCATTGGTTTGGAATACTGGTATGATCAGCAATTTGCTGTCCGGGCAGGCTATTTCAATGAGCATATCCAGAAAGGAGGACGTAAGTATCTGACCCTCGGTATGGGCTTGAAATACAATATTTTCGGTTTGAACTTCAGTTACCTGGTACCTACCACCAATCAGCGCAACCCATTGGATAACACCTTGCGCTTTAGCTTGTTGTTTGACTTTGGTGCTTTTGAGCCTGGAAGTTAAAGTGAGATTTGCCTTCTAGTGTTCTTAAAAGGAAGCTTCGTATTAAACAAAAAGGATTCTTGCCTAGCGGCAAGAATCCTTTTTGTAATTTAAAAACCGGTGTACGATCATAAGCCGGATTCTGTGCAGTGCACGTGGCACTGCCCCGTCATTTATCTACCCGAATCATCACTGATCCGATCTATCTGCCTACCCCCCAGCCAGCAAGCGAGTAGCTTGTAGCCTTCTCCGAAGATCAGACAGGCTGGTGTACATGGCATTTCAATCCGCAAGGTTTGTCACCATCCGATATTACTACCAAACGGCGTGCGCTCTTACTTTAAGGGCCTAGGCCCCGCACGTTTTCACCCTTACCGGCTCCTGAGAGCAGGCGGTATATTTTCTGTGACACTTTCTGTAGACCAGAGATTCCTCTCTGACCTCCCACCTCTTAAGTGGTGCGGTACTCTGTATTGTCCGGACTTTCCTCTTTTCGCGCGAAGCGAACAGCGACGGGGTCACGTACAACCGGAGCGCAAAGGTAAGGGGAATTACTTATTTCTGCGCAGAAATTTTTATAGTGCTATAACAGGATTGAATTGCTCAAATGTAGCTAAAGAAAGCAATTGGTGCTGTGAGGCGTGACGGGCGGCATCTTCATAGGAGTTGACCAAGAGGGTAGGGGTGCCTGGGATCGAAGAAAGTATCTCTTGTACGCGTTCAGCCCTTTGTTGACTGCGAACATCCCTTATATAGATCGCTTTGATTCTGCCTGGGTAAGCAAGAGCAACAGCGTGGTAGATATCCGTATCTTTTTCGCCGCTGTCACCTATCAATACGAAAGGAAGTTGTGGGTAGAGTTCAAGGATACGAATGATTTGTTCGTGTTTGTGCCCACGATAATTGGCAGGTTTTTTTTCGTAAGGCAAACCGAAATCGCGCAGCATGATTGGGCCGCGAGGAAGTTGGTTAAGGTCAAGAAATTCTTCTAATAAATCGTAGAGGTTCCAAGGGCTATTGGAGACATAGAAAAATGGATTGTACTCTTCTCCTTTGGCACCCCGCCGTAATGCTTGGTAGAAGGCCGCAACCCGGGAAAAGGCTTGACGGGAGAAGGCGTTTTTTAAGATAGTCAGGTAAATCATCCGCCACTTTAGCCAACTGGTGACGTAAGTTTTTAGGACGGTATCGTCGATATCACTAATGATACCAAAAGATGCGGCAGAGCCAGGAATCAGTATTTCTGCTTTTTGTTCCTGATGAATTTGCTTTCCAGGAATACTAAGTAGCTCAACAGTGGCCTTTTGCCAAAAGGGAGGATTTACAGGTGGGGGAGGTAGCGTGTCTTTTAAATGGGTGTCGAGGGTATAGTAGCCCTCTGCATCAGTATGTAAGATAAACGATTGCCCACCAAAACGAACGCAAACTTTTGCGCCACCTATTTCACGGGAGTTGAACCTTTTGACGGTATTACTGAAGTTTCTCCAAGTGGTGTCCGTTTTATTTTTTCGGATAAATTTATCTCGTAAAACACGCCCACTTACGAAAAGATAGTTGCGATTGCCGAACCCACGGTAGGAATGAACAGTAATTGGCTGACGGCTTCCCAATCCCAGCCATGATCTTAACCTTCCGAAATTGCGGCTTAGGAATTTGGACCAGCGATGTAATCGGGAAGAAGCCATATGGAACAAAGGTGTCGGGCCATGCTATGCTTCGAAAATAGAGTCAACAAAAGCCCTTTTATTGAAAATTTGCAGATGGTGAATTCCTTCACCTACACCGATATATTTAATAGGTACCTTGAATTGGTCAGAAATGCCAATAGCGACGCCTCCTTTTGCTGTTCCGTCGAGTTTCGTAAGTGCTAATGCAGAAACCTCTGTTGCTTTGGTGAAATGGGTGGCCTGCTCAATGGCGTTTTGTCCCGTGGTAGCATCCAGTACTAACAATACTTCGTGAGGGGCACCATCTAGCTTTTTGGTAATACTATTACGAATTTTACTAAGCTCTTTCATCAGATTGAACTTGGTATGTAATCGTCCGGCCGTATCAATGATAGCGACATCACATTTGTTCTCGATGGCGTAGTTGACGGTCTCAAAGGCTACGGCAGCGGGGTCTGTATTCATGCCTTTGCTGTAAAAATCACATCCAACACGTTCTGACCATATTTTGAGTTGGTCAACAGCTGCCGCGCGGAAAGTATCACCAGCGCCCATTACGACTTTAAGACCTTGGGATTGATATTGGTGAGCAAGCTTGCCGATAGTAGTGGTTTTACCTACACCATTGACCCCTACAACCATAATAATGGTGGGGCGATGCTCACTAGGAAGGGTGTAACCATCCAGGTCAGTGGTATTGTTTTCAGCTAAGAGTTGAACGATTTCATCACGGAGTATTTCATTCAGCTCACTGGTGTTGAGGTATTTGTCACGAGCAACGCGTGCTTCAATACGTTCAATGATTTTAACCGTTGTATCAAGGCCAACGTCGGAGGAAATGAGAATACTCTCCAGTTCATCAAGCACCTCTTCATCTACTGTCGTTTTCCCGGCAATGGCTTTACCCAATTTNCCCAGAAAGTTAGATTTGGTTTTCTCTAAACCTTTATCGAGATCCTCTTTTTTCTCTTTATTAAAGAACTTGGAAAAAAAACTCATAGTCAAAATTTATTTTTGCCTGATTACATTGGCCAAGATAGTAAACAGTAGCAACCTCGTGTAGGTTGTGTGCTCCAAGATCGGGAAAGAATTCCTGATGGTGAATACATATCCACAAAAGACAAAAAGGCTTTCCCTGGGCAAACGCCGAGAAAAGCCTTTTAGGATGGAACCACTAAAGAAAGCGACTATTTCTTTGCAAGAAATTCGTCTACTTTGTCTTTGTGTACCATTACTTGCTTGTAAGTGTACTTACCCGTTTCAGGGTTTTTAATACTCTGTACAATCTTAACGAAGTCACGACCAGAACCGGCGTTAGCGGCACGCTGGGCAACCCGTGCGTTTTTCGATACTTTAGCCATTGTTGCTTATTTTTCGAAATGAATAATTTGATACAGCACAAAAATGAAAGGAGTCTTCGATTGAATAACCTCAAAGAAGGCTCGGTTTGCTTTTTGCGCAATACTTAATCGTAATAATACGGAAAATCATACACAAGATCAAAGACCTTATTTGATTTCGCGGTGTATTGTCATACGCTTAAGTACTGGGTTGTACTTCTTCAACTCTAGGCGATCAGGGGTATTCTTACGGTTCTTCTGCGTTACGTAACGAGAAGTACCTGGCATACCACTGGTCTTATGTTCGGTGCATTCCAGAATAATCTGAATGCGATTACCTTTACTTTTCTTTGCCATGATGGGATAGCTTAATAAATGAGCAAATTACAATCTAATGCCTGTATCAACACCTTTGCGCTCCAACTTCTTCAAGTAAGCGAGCAAACCTAATTTGTTGATATTGCGCATCGCAGAAGTAGATACCGTTAAGGTAACCCAGCGGTCGAGTTCCTGAATATAGAAGCGCTTCTTCTGAATATTAGGAACAAAGCGACGCTTCGTTTTGCGGTTCGAGTGGGATACGTTGTTTCCCGAAATTGGGCGCTTTCCAGTCAGTTGACAAACCTTAGACATACGTCATCCGTATTTTTTCCAATTAGGGAATGAATCCCATCGGAATGTAAAAAAAATATTCCCGAGCAAAAAGCCCGGGAATAATTTGGAAGTGACTCCGGAAGGATTCGAACCTTCGACCGCTTGATTCGTAGTCAAGTACTCTATCCAGCTGAGCTACGGAGCCATTGTTTTTCGCTTCATCTCCCGAAGCGGCTGCAAAGATAAGTAGATTTGTAAATAGAAAAAATATTTGGCGGAAAAAGTTCCAACAAAAATGATTTTTCTTGTTTTTCTACTGCTATTCAGGCCATTGCCTCTTTGCAAATCATCATTTCGGCGCGAAAATAAGTATTGATTATAATATTCAATAAAAATACCACCACTAATGGTGAAAATAACACCGTCTTTTTTCACAACCAGGTTTTACCTTTATATTATCCTTCTCTGACAATTTTTGTGGTCAAGCTAAAGCAAAAAACGTAAGTGACTGATAAGGAACGTGATTTTTGTTTTTGATTGACTCTAAACACAAAAAATGTCAGAGAATCTATATTATAAGGTGTCTGCGCGCCCCAAAAGTATTCTTGATAAAGAACAACTAGTGGAATGGGGAGGTTTGAAGCATCTTACCCCAAAATCCTGATGCTAGCCATTAGGAGCCCTTTAAGCGCTACAAAATATCAACTATCAACCATTAAAACCATCGAACTATCAAACGAATAACCACCATTATCTTCGACCTTGGCGGAGTGCTCATCGACTGGAATCCGCGCTACCTTTATCGTAAACTCCTTGACAGCGAAGCAGAAATTGAGCACTTTTTAACGCATATCGCAACTTCTGATTGGAATGAAGCCCAAGACGCTGGTCGGTCTCTCGAAGAGGGCACTACGGTATTAGTAGATGCTCACCCGGAACATGAACAATTGATTCGCGCCTTTTATGGTCGCTGGCCGGAGATGCTGGGTGGATCTATTGTCGGAACGGTAGATATCTTGACTCAGTTGAAAGAAGAAGGGAAATATGATCTCTTTGCGCTCACCAATTGGTCAAGTGAAACCTGGCCGATAGCACTCAAGGAATATGATTTCCTATCCTGGTTTCAGGGGGTGCTGGTGTCTGGGGAGGAAAAGATGCGCAAGCCTGCCTCCGCATTTTATCAATTGTTGGAAGAGCGCTTTCCCTTGAAGCTATCTACCTCCTTATTTATTGATGATAATTTGCGCAATGTGGAAGCAGCCAGGGCACTGGGATTGCGGAGTATTCACTTTCAATCGCCGGAGCAGCTGCGTGGGGAATTGATTAAGCTTGAGATTGAGGTATAGAATCAAAATAATATCATGAAGAAATTTTTCTTGTTAAGCACTTTGTTTATTACTCTTTTGGGGGCAAATGCCTATGGACAGCAGTGGGGGCCTGGCGTCACTTCTCCCGAAATTCATGAAGATAACTCAGTGACTTTTTGGCTGCTAGCTCCCGATGCTGATTCTGTTTTTGTAACAGGTGATTTTTTGCCTACCGTCAAGGTCTCAAGTCCAATGGGTGAGGTGGATGGACCAGGAAAAGTACCCCTTCAGCAAGATGAATATGGGAGGTGGTCTTACCGGACAGGTCCCTTATCAGCTGAATTGTATAGTTACGCTTTTATTGTGAATGGACTGACCATCATAGATCCGGCGAATTCATTTGTCAATAGAGACATAGCTACTCTTTCCAGCATCTTTGTAATAAGTGGGGGAGAAGCTGATTTGTACGCAATTAATGATGTGCCACACGGTACGGTAAGTCGCCAGTGGTATGAGTCACCTGGTTTAAATATTGATCGCCGGATGACGGTCTATACACCGCCAGGTTATGAATCTTCGGGCGAGCAATATCCGGTGCTCTACCTTTTACATGGTGCTGGAGGAGACGAGGAAGCATGGATGGCCCTGGGGCGTGCCGCTCAAATCATGGACAATCTCTTGGCCCAAGGGAAAATCAAGCCCATGATAGTCGTGATGCCCAATGGGAACGTTATTCAGGACGCTGCACCGGGGGAGGGCAATAAGGGCTTTTATAAACCCCAATTTATGGTTCCGAAAACAATGGATGGAACCTACGAAATGAATTTCATGGATATCGTTCGTTTTGTGGAAAACAACTATCGTGTATTTACGGATAAAGCCAATCGTGCGGTTGCTGGCTTGTCGATGGGTGGGTTTCATGCCTTGCACCTATCGAGATACTACCCCAATACCTTTGATTACGTCGGGTTGTTCTCCGCAGCTATCTTGAATGGTAATGACCCTGCCGGTAAAGTATATGCTGATATAGATGAGACGCTGACAGCCCAAATGGAGAATGGCTATAAGCTGTATTGGATGGGGATTGGTAAAACAGACTTTCTTTACAAGGTCAATCAGGATTTTCGGGAAAAATTGGATGAAATAGGCATGGAGTATGTTTATGTAGAAACAGAGGGTGGCCATATTTGGCGAAATTGGCGCGTTTATCTTTCTCAGTTTGCACCGCTACTGTTTCAGTAATACTTCGGAGGAATATTTTTTTGAAAAAAACAGTATTGGTTAGTAACGTACTCTCCAGAGCTGGTATAAACAAGCGAATTACACCTAAAACTTAGTTGTCCCTTACACTACTTTTAATCCCAATTACTCAATAATAGCACTATCTACACTTCTTATAATCAAGTGTTTGTTTGACAAAAATAGTAGCGGCCATCCCATGTATTTGGAATGGCCGCTTTTTTTTCAAGTCGGGATTAAACGGTGTAAAGGTGTAAGCGTTGGAAAAGTGTAAGTGTTTAGGTGATGAGCATAGAAAATTGACCTCAAACCGCAACTTCTCACCGAAAGTCAGAAGTATTTGATGCCGCTAGCGACCTCCCCCAACTTTTACACCATCTAACCATCAACCATCTAACCCTTTTAAACCCAGTGCACCAAATTCAAACCCTGGCGATTGGCCAAGAGCGGGTGGTGAGGATAGATACGGAAACCAAATTCGTAAACACCAGCGAGCTTAGGATCAATAGCAACGGAGTAGGTCGCCTGACCATGTCCTTTGTCTTTCAATTCCAGCTGGGCTACGCGCACCAGGTCCAGGTCATTTTCGTTTATACGCTTGAAGAAAACAAGCTCTACGCCTACATATTCAGCGGCCAAACTTCCCAAGCCTACCGTGATCGTAGCTTCCATCTTTTGCCCAATAGGTAGCGGATGGTTAGAAGCATCAAAGGTGTCTACACTTACCGTATGTACCTTTGCCCAATGCTGGCGAACGTGCTCTTTCCAGGCTGCCAATTCTTTGGCTGGACGGAAATCATCTTCCCGAACAGTATCAATGGCTTTGAAGAGTTTGTTATAAAAACGCTCGTAGTAGTGGTGCAACATTCGCTGCATCGTAAAGAACGGCGCTACTTCAGAGATGATATTCTTTACATAACTCACCCACCGAGGAGAGATACCCTCTTCGTTGAAGTCGAAATAAGTAGGAATGATTTCCGTTTCCAGGATGTTGTAGATGTTTTCAGCATCCAGTTCATTCTGTAGGCTCTGGTCTTCGTAGGTGCGCTCTAGCGAGAGTGCCCAGCCCGAATCAGGGCGGTAGCCTTCTGCCCACCAACCATCAAGTACACTGAAGTTGACAACACCGTTCATTGCAGCTTTCATACCGCTGGTGCCCGAAGCCTCCAAGGGGCGGGTAGGGGTATTCAGCCAGATGTCAACGCCTTGAACAAGCAGCTTGGCCATCTCCATGTTGTAGTCTTCCAGGAAGATAACTTTACCTACAAACTCATCACGCTTACTGATATCGATAATGTGGCGGATCAAATCCTGCCCACCGCCATCAGCAGGGTGAGCCTTACCGGCAAAAAGGAAAATAACTGGTCGGTCTTGGCTGTTCACTAGCTCACGCAAACGCTCTACATTCGAGAACATAAGATGCGCTCGCTTGTAGGTCGCAAAACGACGAGCAAAACCTAGTACCAATGCATCCTCCCGGATATTGTTGATCACCTGGAAGATAGCCCGAGGAGATTGTCCACGGCGGGTCAAGTCCGACTTGATTTTATCTTTTACGTAGTCCAAAAGACGTGACTTCAATCCACGGCGAATCGCCATGATATCGGTGTCAGGCACTTTGTGGATCTTACGCCAGTGATCGTGATTGTACTGATCGCGCAGGAATTTGTCACCGAAAGTCTTCGTGTATACCTGGTTCCATTCATTGGCGATCCAGGTAGGGTAGTGGACAGAGTTGGTGACGTAACCAATGTGAAGTTCATCAGAGGTGTAACCAGGGAAGAGTTTGGTAAACATCTTCTGGGAAACCGTACCGTGTAATTTACTCACCCCGTTTACTTCCTGAGAAAGACGGATGGCCAGATGGCTCATGTTGAAATCTTCCGCAGCATCTGGATTAACACGGCCCAACGCCATAAAGTCGCGCCATGAAATACCAAGATCGTTGGTAAAATGGTGCAGGTACTGTTGGATCATGTGCTCCGGGAAGTGATCGTGCCCGGCAGGTACAGGAGTGTGCGTCGTAAACAAGGAAGAAGCTCGTACAACCTCTGCCGCCTGAGGATAACTTAGGTTATTGTTATTGATCAAGTGCTTCAAGCGCTCCAAGCTGAGGAAAGAAGCGTGGCCTTCATTCAGGTGGTAGATGTCTGGCTGTAGGCCCAGCGCTTGGACCGCGCGGATACCGCCAATACCCAAAAGAATCTCCTGTTTGAGACGGTGTTCATTATCACCACCATACAATTGGTGTGTCAAAGAACGGTCTTCCCAGCTGTTTTCTTCCAGATCAGTGTCAAGAAGATAAAGGTCAATACGCCCTACTTTAAGAAGCCACAATTTGGCTTGTACAGCACGACCTTTCAAGTCAACAGTAATACGAATCCAATCTCCATTGTCATTGCGCACGGGCGAAACAGGGAGTTTGGTGAATTCCTGCGGAGGGAAATTGTGAATCTGGTCACCATTTAACGACAAAGCTTGCTTGAAGTAGCCATAACGGTACAGCAAGCCCACCGCAAATAAGTTAGCGTTGTCGTCACTGGCTTCTTTAAGGTAATCACCAGCCAGTACGCCCAATCCACCAGAATATAGGCGCAAACTGATGTGCAAACCATACTCCATGCTAAAGTAAGCTACCTGCGACTGCCCCTTTTGCTTAGGTGTATTCAGGTAAGCTTTGAATTTCTTCTCTACCTTTTTTAGGCGAGCAAGAAATGCTTTGTCTTCAGCCAGTGCTTGCGATTGTTCCAGACTCAGCTGGTCCAATAATGCAACGGGGTTATAGTTCAAGGCTTTTAGAGCCTCGCTGTCAATACTATGAAAAAGCTCGATGGCATCCTCGTTCCAGGACCACCAGAGGTTATTTGAAAGTTCACGCAATGGTTCTAATACTGCGGGAAGTTGGGACTCAATAAAAATGCGTTTAAGCTTAAATTGAGCATCATTTAGTTGACCGATCATAAATGCTGTTTTTGAACATTCGGGCAAAGGTAAGCATCCCTGAGCATTCCCCGATAGTTAAATGTTGTATTTTTTACACTAAGTGGCATCCCCCCGGCCTAGCGGCGGGGCCGGGCTATCCGTTTTTACCTGCGGTATCACTACTATCCCTGGCTGTGCTCGCTCCACTGCGCCGGGCTTCGCTCCTTCGTCGCTACGCATAAAACGGTACGAAGTGCAGAGCGTGTAAGGTACGGTTTTAGTACGAGGTGGTATTTGTGCGGAGTGCGAGGTGCGGTGGTGCGATACGAGAAGTAAACAACGTTTACACCCTTACACTTTGCTAACCCTTACACCTTGCTTCAGTGCAACGTCTTCACGGTATCCACGATACAATCTGCTGCACCACCTTCTTGGGTTGTTTCGCCCAATTGAAATGATTGTATGGATTTGCATTTTGAGGGTTGTCACTCAATTCCAGATGACGACGTTCAGCCGTTGGCGCAAATTTCCCGACCAGGTTGTCCATCGCTTTTCGAGGGGCCATCTCATCACTCCGGATGGAAATCGCAAGGCTAGGGGTTTCCATTTTCGCCAATGCAGCTTCATAATCAAAAGGGCTACCCGCCAAGCGGTATTTGCCGTAAAGGCCATTGTAGCACCAGTCGTGCATCACTTTGCGGGCCTCGCGGCCACCGAACCCAATCACTTTGCCAGGGAAATGACCAACGACCTTGCTCAACGGATGAAACAGCTTGGCCGCCAGCCAGACCCGCCACGCGCCTTTCTCTTCCCAGCCTTCATAATATACCGAGCAAGAAGCAATAAGGATCAACCCTTGTATCAATCCTGGGTAACGGGCTGTACATAAGCTAGCAATTTGCCCTCCTAGGCTATGGCCTACGATGTAGACGGGCATCACAGAAAACCAGTTTTCTGTATAATCTAGTAATTCACTTAGGTCTTCAACCAACTCTTCGTATCCAAAGTCGATGGTTCTTCCAGCCCTTAAATTAGATTGTCCGTGCCCTCTCCAATCAATGGTAACCACATGAAACGCTTGTTCGGATAGTGCCTGTGCAAAGTCACGGTAATACGAGGCACGCACACCCATGGCTGGCAAGCAGATGATTATTGCCTTTGCAGCGCTAGGGGCTGTAAAAACACTTGCTTCATTACTGCTGCCATCCCGGTAATAAATGGACCTGGTTTCCATAAGGAAGAACAATTTAGTGTGAAAACACAAAGAGGATAGAATCAACAGATTCTATCCTCTTCAAAATCAAAATTAATAAAATACTAGTTAATCTTGATCAACTCTACTTCAAAAACCAAAGTAGAGAAAGGCTTGATTTTCTGCCCGGCAGCCTGCTCTCCATAACCCAGGTTGTAAGGGATATAGAACTTGTATTTAGCACCAGTAGACATCAGTTGAAGTCCTTCGGTCCATCCTTTGATCACTTGGTTTAAACCAAAAGAAGCAGGAGTTCCACGTTCTACAGAACTGTCAAATACAGTGCCGTCAATCAAAGTACCGTGGTAGTGTACCGTTACGTTGCTGGTAGCGCTAGGCTTGGCGCCAGATCCTGGGTTGAGTACTTCGTACTGTAGCCCGCTTTCTGTAGTAGCTACGTCGCCACGTAAGCCATTTTCTTTGAGGAAAGCTTCACCAGCTTCTTTGTTTTCAGCAAACTGAGCGGCTTGTTTTGCTTGCATATAAGACTGTACATTGGCATTGGCCTGCTGTACATCAATTTTCAAGTCTTGATCGGTGAGAACATCCTGGATAGCGGCAGCCATGCTGCTCGCATCAAGATTTTCAAATCCCTGGCTCTTGAGGTTTTGGGCAACCAGTACGCCCAGGCTGTAGCTAAGAGAATCCATATTGGTTTTTTCTTCTTGTGCTTGAAGGGTAAACTGCCCGGCAAGGGACAGTACCACTGTTAATAATAGAATACGCATGAGGTAAATCATCTTGTTTGGTGCTGCTTTAAGACGTTAAAAAACGTTAATTATTACACCTGTTGTTCTGAAAAAAGCTCATTCGGGCGGCAAAGGTAGGTATTAAGGCGGTATTTTCCAGCCTACCTTTCATCTATCGTGCTAACTATCTAAGCCAAGTGGGCGAAAAGGGGTAAAGGTTGGGTAAGTGTAAGCGTGTAAATGTTCACACCCAAAGAAGAGAACAGGAACAGGGGGTGAAACCTTCACCTGGCGGCCACTGTACCCCTCGCATCCTAATCGTACCAGTGCGATTATACATTCAGGTCGTACCTCGCACTCCGCACCTCGTACTCCACGCACCTCGCACTTAAAGTCGGGAGTCGGAATTTATGTCCCACCCTGCACTAAAATCTAAAACCGATACCCCGCAAAAAGAGAAAAATTGAAACGTTCAAAGTCCAGGTTGTATTCCGCAGTAAAGCGCAAGGGGCCCAGTGTAGTAACACTACCAAGTTCGAGGCCCACACCTGAGATGTCGTTTTCTTCGAGGGTCTTTCCATCAACAATTAAGGAAGAGAAGCCCTGGTTGTAACCCAAGGCTATGAAGTTGTTGTTGCCAATCTCGGCTCGCAATTGGATTCGCCCGAAACCAAAAGTGCTAACTCTTTGCTCGCTTAAGCGAAAGCCATATACCTCATAGAAGCGGTTGTGGTTGGGGATTTCTCGCCCCAGGTAAAAACGAAGCAAGGAGTGGTCTTCCTTCATTTGGCTGTGTCCTGCTCCAGCACTGGCGTCTAGCCATAGGTGCTGGCCCAGTTGGAAAGCTTTGTGTACTTTTCCGCCAATGGTCCAGTTGCGATCTGTAGAGAAGTTGGCGCCGTCGATCTTGGCCTCCTCTAGTTTGCCTGCCAAGTTGTATTCAAACCACAATTGAGATAAAGAACCGTCTTCGGGGAAGTAGGTTCGGTCGTAAGTGTCTCTGATGAGCTGCCCGTAGCCTAGCCAGCGTTGTGCCCGTGCATCAAGTTCCGTAAGAGAAAAGAAACGTGGGTTCTCCGAAAAATGCTCTCCACCAGCACCAAGTCGAAAATGCCATTGTCTACTGAGGTTGGTTTGCAGGTCCAATCCTATATTGTAATGGTGGAAGGTGAACTCACTGACCGGTTCATTCTGTAAAAATAATTCTCCGGGGATGATTTGACCACTGCTATACAACCGCAGTCCAAAACTAGGACTGGTACGGGTGTTGATGGTATAGTCTAGCCAAAAACCTGGATATTCAGACACCCGTAAGTCTGCGCTTAATATGCTGCCATAGCCCAACTGATTGCGTGCTGTAAAGTTGATGAGCAGCCCTGCATTGAAATCAACATCGTAGTTGATACTGCCGCGTACATATATATTAGGTGTGCTTTCTGCTGCAAATCTTAGAATATATCCGCCGCCACTGGCGTGTACCAATTCATAGTCAATCATGCTGTAAAACCCTGTAGCGTACAGGATGCTGATCCATTTTTCTATTTCTTTAATGGTAATAACAGTGGGCGTTTTGATGTCCACCATTTGTGCCAGGGTCTTTTGCGTAGTACTGTCAGTAGCGAGGTGTTCAATGTGTTTTACAGGAAAGCTGTCTCTTCGGCAATTGGGGCGCTCAGGAATGGGGCGGGTCTTCCAGTTTACACTGTCCAGGTAAGATTGTAGTTGAGGAAGTGCTGCCAATGCAGCCTTCTCTCCTTGCTTAATAAGCGCAGGTGCAGCATCGTAACTTAGTGTGGTAAAGTCTCCGAGGTCGGGGTCAATGATGAAATTGGCTAGTGCGCGCTGTTCTTCGGTAGAAGCTGCCATAACATAGCTACTGGTTTGTTCCAGAACGCGCAAAACACTCGTAAGCTCCTCGCGAGGATAGAGGGCGTCGCCTACATCTACTCCTATAACAATGTCTGCACCCATATCCAGGGCGTCGCTCACAGGAAGATTACGAGCCAAAAGGCCATCTACCAGTATTTTATCATCATAAACCAGTGGATCAAATGCTGAGGGGATCGACATACTGGCTCGTATACCTTTACGTAAGGGCCCTTCCTTAAAGACAAAAGCCTCTCCGGTTTCCAGGTCTGTTGCAACACAAGAAAAAGGGCAGTAGTATTTATCAAAACTTCCTACGTCGTGTACACAAGCAGTGAGACCCGTAAATAGCGTCAGTATTTTCTTGCCGCCAATGAGGCCGCGGGGGATTTTCAAGTTGCCATCCTCCAGCGCAAAGGTAAATTGGTAACGATCGGCCTTATTTCGTTCGTCGATAGGAAGATAATTTCGCGGGTAGCTGTCATTGAAATAGTCGCTCCATTGTAGAGTGGTCGCTAAATGCTCTAATTGAGCAGGTGTGTATCCAATAGCGTAAAGGCCGCCTACGATACTCCCCATGCTCGTACCGGCAAGGTAGTCGGGGAATATGCCGTTTTCTTCTAGCACTTTTAGTACACCTATGTGTGCCAGGCCTTTGGCGCCACCACCGGATAAGGCGATGCCGAGCTTGGGTGGTGGAGAGGTCTGGGCCATTGCGCCTGGGGCAAGGCTCCATTGCAGGGTGCAGAATATAGTAACTATTATAACAAGGTGTAGTCTCATATTACGGGGTTGTTACTGGCAAAGTTACGGGATTCCTTGGTATTCAAGACGTTGTTTTGGGCACCTCCCCGCTCAGCGCGGGGCCGGGGCGTTCGCAGCTCGCTGTTCGCTCGGCCCTCCTGCGTCGGTCTGCCTCCCTGATGGTCGGCCCTGCTACCGTCCCTGGTGCGGGGAGCGTTGATTGTCGCTAGCTACCCCCAAATGTGTCCCTCTGGAGGGACCGATCCACAGGATCGAGGGAGGGCAGCCCTTGCAGGTAGAGCTGCCCCCTCCGTCCTTTGGACACCTCCCCCGAGGGAGGACAGGGGTTTTCTTTTGGCTTGGTGTCGAGGGAGGGCCAAGCGCCCAACGGAAGGCGGAGCCCCCAAGTGAGCATAGGTAAATGCCTCTTTTTACCACAATTGACGCTTTTTTGTCACTTTCTTCCCACAATTTCCCACGCTGTTATCGCGGCTGAAGTCTTCCGTTACCACAAATTTCCACTTTTCAGACTAAATACGTTTTTAGTGGAGCAATGGTTTTTAGAGATTTGAAATCAAATAAGTGATATTTGTGTAATCAAAAAGGCTCAATATTCATTTTTGTTTAACGAAGTGGAACTTTCTGTGAAAAAAGTTGCTTAAAAAGGTGGTAGAAAGTGGTAATATGTGTCAAAAGTCGTTACTTTTGATACGTCAAAGTAAAGTTGGAGGGAAATTCCAACCTTATTCGTAAAAAGAGTTATGTCTTTTAAACAACTACTAGGTGAGTACGAAGTACGTCTGGACGGCAAAGGCCGCTTCCGGATGCCTAGTGGTTTGTTGACCCAACTTGGTGATTGGCAGCGTGGCAACTTTGTGATCAACCGGGGCTTTGAAAAATGCCTCGTGTTGTACCCCGAGCCGATGTGGAACGAGGTTACTACGGAGATCAATGAATTGAATCTCTATAGTAAGAAGAATCGTGACTTTGCACGCTACTTTTTTCGCGGTGCCTCCGAGGTGACCCTCGATAGTGCTGACCGCATCCTGCTGCCTAAAAGGTTGGCGGAATACGCCGGTATCGACAAAGATATGATTTTAACGGCATATTCCGGAAGAATTGAAATGTGGTCTTCCGCAGAATACGATAAGTGGATGGAAGAAGAACCCATTGACTTCTCGGAGCTTGCTGACGATGTACTGGGGAATGTTGGTGCAAAAGAGAAAGAAGCATGAGTTACCACCTACCGGTAATGGCTCGGGAATGCTTGGATCATTTGCAAATTGACCCTGCTGGTACTTATGTCGATGTCACCTTTGGTGGTGGCGGGCACAGTAAGTTGATCTTGGAGCAATTGGGGCCTGAGGGTCGCCTGCTCGCTTTTGATCAGGATGCTGATGCGGAAAAGAACCTGCCTGGAGATGATCGCTTGCTTTTTGCAGCGGCTAATTTCCGCCACCTCAAGCGCTATTTGCGTTTGTATGGTATCAAGCAGGTAGACGGCATTTTGGCTGATTTGGGGGTTTCTTCGCACCAGTTGGATGTGCCAGAACGAGGGTTTTCCTATCGTTTTGCTGCTGACCTGGATATGCGAATGAACCAGCAAGATGGCCCCACAGCGGCAGAGATTCTGGCGCACACACCGGTTGATGAGTTGCAGTACGTTTTTGGTACTTACGGAGAAGTTCGTAATGCTCGTACCCTGGCTCATCGCATTGCTGAGGCCCGCGAACAGCAGGCTATCACCACGGTAGATGAATTTGTACAAATCGTAGAGCCAATGGCCCGGGGTAAAGTAAATCGCTACCTCGCCCAGGTTTTTCAAGCTTTACGCATCGCGGTTAACGACGAGATGCGTGCGCTGGAAGAAATGCTCGAACAAGCCACCACTGTTTTGCGGCCCGGTGGGCGATTGGTAGCCATGAGCTATCATTCTTTAGAAGACCGCATGGTGAAGAATGTATTGAAAACCGGACAAGTGTCTGGTGAACAAGTGAAAGATTTTTACGGCCATATTTATCGGCCGTACCGTTTGTTAACAAAGAAGCCTTTGGAGGCCACCGCTGCTGAAGTAGCGGAAAATCCTAGGGCGCGTAGTGCTAAGTTGCGAGTTGGTGAAAGACTGGAAAGTCAGCCACCAACCGAAAATTGAAACCTTCTCCATTATTCTGATAATTAATTATCGGGAGGAGAAAAAACAAGGCTGGTGATGGTTCCCACAATGCTTGACTAAGCAGGTGGCTGCCTTAGGANATACCCTTTCCTCAGTCTTAAAACGGAAGTAATGGCTAAGAAAAATGACATTTTCAGTCAAATTCAGTCCTTTCGACTATCTGGATTCATACTCTCGAATCTGGGTTACTTCCTATTTCTCGGTTTTCTCGCAATTCTGTACATCGGCAATGCTCACCTGGCAGAGCGCAACGTGCGCAATATCCAGGAAATGCAACGTGACATTCGGGAGATGCGGTGGTCATTTATGTCCCTGCAATCTGAAAATATGTACAATAGTTTACGCTCGGAGGTAGTAGACCGCGTCAAAGACGATGGCCTACGGCTACACCGGGGTAAACCCATTAAAATTGTTGTTCGCGACGAGAAATAATTGTTCCAGCAATGGATATTAAAAACGAAGTACTTTATCGGGTTTATTTCCTGCTCTTCGGGCTACTGCTGCCCGCGGCGGGATTCCTGCTATACAGTACCGTGAATATCGCTATTCTGGAGGGTGAGCACTGGCGCGAACAAGGGCGTCAGAACTACGTGAAGCCGCGTGCCGTGCCTGCTGAGCGCGGAAATATCTACGCATTGGACGGCAGTCTATTGGCAACATCGGTACCTTATTTCGACTTGTATTTTGACCCTTTCGCCTCTAGCGAAGCCGATTATTATGCCAATGTTGATACGCTGTCTTATTTATTGGCAACGTATGTAGACAATACTTATACACCGGGCGGGTTCAGGGATTATTTGATTCAGTTGCGCGATACTTCCAATAATCGCCGGATGAATCGGAATGTGCCTTTGAAAAAGTCGGTTTCTTTTTCTGAAAAGTCGAGGATTCAATCGTTTCCGCTTTTCAATAAGGGACAGTTTAGAGGCGGTTTGATTGCCAAAAAGCTCAGTGGGCGCAAGCGTCCTTTTGGCTTGCTTGCTCGCCGGACGATTGGCTACGTGAGGGAAGACAAGCAACCAGTAGGACTAGAAGGTCGCTTTGATTCTATTTTGGGTGGCCAAGAAGGTACTCAAATGATGATCAAAGTAGATCCTCAAAGCGATTTGTGGTTGCCGCTAAATGACTTGTCTGAAGTAGAACCACGGAGTGGTGATGATATCGTGACAACGATTGATGTGAACCTGCAGGATATTGCGGAAGAAGCACTCCTGGCAGGTATGCGCAGGCATCAGCCTGATTGGGGGACGGCCATTGTAATGGATGTAGAAACCGGTGCTATTCGGGCCATTGCCAATTTAGGGCGTGATGATGCAGGTGAAGGGTATTACGAAATGTACAACTATGCCATTGCAATGGCAACAGAGCCAGGCTCGACATTTAAATTAGCGACCATGATGGCGCTACTGGAAGATGGCCATGTGAAGCTTACGGACTCGGTAGATATAGAGAAGGGGAAAACGATTTTCTACGAGATAGAAATGGAAGATGCCTCTTCTTACAGCTTTAAGCTGGATAGTATAACGGTACAACGCGCTTTTGAGATTTCTTCTAATGTAGGGATGGCAAAGCTGGTAGATCGGTTCTATAATTTGCCGGATAACGGAAATAAGAACAAAGGGGCCTATCAGTATCTTCAGCGGATACGTGATTTTAACCTTGATCTCCCTACAAATATTGAATTGGAAGGAGAGGCTAACCCTTACTTGAAGAATGCTTACAGTGAAGAAGATCAGTGGAGTTTAGTGACGCTCCCTTGGATGGCTACAGGCTACGAAGTACGGCTGACACCTTTACAGACGCTGACCTTTTATAACGCGGTAGCAAATAACGGCCGAATGATGAAGCCTTATTTGGTTTCGCGGGTAGAGCGTAATGGAGAAACGGTCGATATTATGAAGCCTACAGTGGTGAAAAAAGCCATTGCAAGTAAATCGACGATAGAGAAAGCACGCTTGCTATTGGAAGGTGTAGTGGAACGAGGAACGGCGTCTAAATTACGCACCAATCAATACCGCTTTGCCGGAAAAACAGGAACGGCTCAGGTCAACTATTCGCGTAGCAGTAGAGGAACCAGAGTCGGTGGTTATCAGGCGAGCTTTGCAGGATATTTTCCGGCTGATAAGCCCAAGTATTCCTGTATAGTAGTGGTGTACAAGCCCAGAGAAGGCGGCATTTACGGTGGTGATGTAGCTGGTCCTATTTTTCGGGAAATTGCTGATAAGTGTTTTAATAGTATGATCGATTTACACGATCCACTAAATGATGGACCAAGACCTGTACTGTATGAACGAAACTTGCCTGGTTTTGAATTAGGCGAGGAAAAGGATATGCGCATGGTATTGGATTACCTAGATATTCCTTACTACGGCAACCCGGAGACACCAATGGTGGTGATGTCCGCAAGTAGCGATAGCCTCTTTATTCAAAACCGTACCATGAGCGAAAGCAAAGTGCCGAGCGTGGTGGGGATGGGGTTACGAGATGCCGTTTTTGTACTGGAAAATCGCGGCTTAAAAGTAATAACGGAAGGCGCTGGTCGTGTAGTTCGACAATCTATTCGGCCAGGGACCAGCACCAGAGGACAAACGATAAAACTTACCCTCGGGTAAAAAACGAAACAACAGGATAAAACATGACCATTAATCAACTTACCGAAAACGTAGAGGTACTCCAGAGCTGGGGCGATCTCAACGTGGAAGTCCATCAGCTGGATTTCGACTCGCGTAAGGTGGTGCCCGGTAGTCTTTTTGTAGCCGTAAAGGGTACTCAAACGGATGGTCATGATTATCTGACGCAGGTAATTGCTGGAGGTGCAGTCGCTATTGTAGCGCAAAGAGCACCGCTATCGACGGAAGAAAAGAAAGTAGCGTGTTGGCTAAACGTAGCGAATAGTGCTGCCTGTTTGGGCCAGATGGCCGCAGCGTTTTTCCATTACCCCAGTCGAGAGCTGCAATTGGTGGGCATTACGGGCACCAATGGTAAGACGACTTGTGCCACCTTGCTGTATCAGTTGTACCAGGAGTTGGGCGAAAAAACCGGCCTACTTTCAACGGTAGAAAACCGGATAGGAGAGGAGGTTATTTCCGCTTCTCATACTACGCCAGATGCAGTGGAATTGAACCGTTTATTGGCACAGATGGTAGAAGCCAACTGTACTTACGTTTTCATGGAGGTAAGTTCTCATGCGGTGGATCAGGAACGTATTGCCGGATTGGATTTTGCCGGCGGCGTTTTTACCAATATGTCGCACGATCACCTGGACTACCACGGTAGTTTCAAGGCCTATATCGAAGCGAAAAAGAAGTTCTTTGACAATTTGCCCAAAGGGACTTTTGCCCTGGTGAATGTAGATGATAAGCGCGGCAGCGTGATGGTTCAGAATACTGCGGCTACCAAGCGTAGCTACAGCCTACGAGCCATGGCTGACTACCGGGCCCGGATACTGGGTAACAGCGCCGAAGGCTTGCATATGGAACTGGCAGGACACGAGCTTTTTGCTCGCTTGATTGGCCATTTTAATGCCTATAACCTTTTGGCCGTTTACGGAACTGCGGTGTTGCTGGATGCACCCGCGCAGGAAGTACTTCGCATCCTGAGTGGTTTGCCTGGCCCTGCTGGTCGAGCCAGTTATGTACGTAATAACCAAAGTGGGATTACGGGTGTAGTGGACTATGCACATACGCCGGATTCTGTAGAGAAAATCTGCCAGACGCTCCGGGAGATGTTGCCTCGCAATCAGCGCCTAACCACAGTGCTTGGATGTGGTGGTGACCGCGACAGAACGAAGCGGCCATTGATGGCTAAAGCAGCCTGCGATTATAGCAATCTGGTGATTTTGACCAGTGATAACCCTCGGTCGGAAGACCCGGAAGCCATTTTGAATGAAATGGAAGAAGGTGTGCCTGTTGATAAAAAGGATCAGGTACTGAGAATAACGGATCGACGCTCGGCAATTGTTACCGCTTGTCGCTTGGCCAAGCCAGGAGATATCGTATTGATCGCCGGCAAAGGGCACGAAACTTACCAGGAAATAAAAGGTGTAAAGCATCCTTTTTCAGATGATGAAGTGTTGCGGAATGCCCTGGATTTGATAAAGCAAACGAACTAGAACCTAAAAGAAAAAACAATGCTCATTTATTTGGTAGAATGGTTAGATGCGACGTTTGGACTAGGGTCCTGGACGCGGCTATTCCAGTACATCACTTTTCGTGCGGGAATAGCAATCATTCTATCCTTGATCATTTCTTTGCTTTTTGGAGGGAAGATCATTCGTTTGTTGAGATCCCTGCAAGTAGGAGAGGAGGTAAGAGACCTTGGCCTCGAAGGGCAGAAATCAAAGCAAGGGACGCCTACCATGGGAGGTATCATTATTGTAATGGCGATTCTGGTTCCTTGTTGGTTGATGGCCCGATTAGATAATATTTATATCGTGATGATGTTGGTAGCGACCAGCTGGATGACGGTGATTGGGTTTATCGACGATTATATCAAGGTGTTTCGTAAGAATAAAAAAGGACTACACGGCCGCTTTAAAATCATGGGGCAGGTTGGTTTGGGCCTTTTCATCGCCTTGACGATGATGAACAACGAGCAGATTGTCGTTCGCCTGGATGTTGCGGAAGCGCAAAGCATTGGACTGACCAACGAGCAAATGGTTGGCAGCCCGATTGAAGTAAAGACTGCAAATGATGTGGTAACCCTCAAAGCGGATTACAAGACCAACCTGACGAATGTACCTTTCTTAAAAGGAAATCGCCTTGATTATGGTCGCTTGCTGCCGCTGGCTCCACATTTGGCGTGGATCATTTTTGTACCCTTAGTCATCTTCGTAGTCACCGCAGTATCTAATGCTGCGAACCTGACGGATGGCCTGGATGGATTAGCCACCGGTGTTTCGGGTATTATTGGGATAACCCTGGCGGTTTTTGCTTATGTATCGGGTAACAGTATTGCGGCCAACTACCTCAATATCTTGCACCTGCCCGGTAGTGGAGAGTTGGTGATTTATGCCGCCTGCTTTTTAGGGGCTTGTTTAGGCTTCTTGTGGTACAACTCCTTCCCTGCACAGGTTTTTATGGGAGATACCGGAAGTCTGACGTTGGGAGGCATTATTGCTGCAATGGCCATTTTGCTAAGAAAAGAATTATTGATACCAATTCTATGTGGAATTTTCGTAGCTGAAAATCTCTCTGTGATGGTACAAGTGGGGTATTTCAAGTACACCAAGAAAAGATACGGTGAAGGGAAACGGATATTATTGATGTCTCCTCTTCATCATCATTATCAGAAAAAAGGAATGCCGGAAACCAAGATCGTTACGCGTTTTTGGATCGTCGGAATCCTGTTGGCGGTAGCTACCATATTAACGCTAAAACTTCGCTAATGCTTACGGAGAGACCGATAAATATTGTGGTTTTAGGTGGCGGCGAAAGTGGCGTAGGTGCGGCTTTGTTGGCACAAAAGAAAGGGGCAAAAGTGTTTCTTTCTGACCGGGGCAATATTGGTCAGAACCAGCAGGTAGAACTAGAGCTTGCAGGTATAGAGTTCGAAAGCGGACAGCATACCTGGGAACGTATTTTCGCTGCTGATGAGGTCATCAAGAGCCCTGGAATTCCGGATACGGTACCGCTTATTACGCAGTTACACGATCAGGAGATTCCTGTTATCGGAGAAATTGAATTTGCTTCCCGTTATACCGATGCCCCTTTGGTGGCAATTACAGGAAGCAATGGTAAGACAACAACGGCCTACCTGGTAGATCACTTGCTGAACGCAGCAGGAAAAACGGCAGCTTTGGTAGGTAATGTAGGTGTAAGTTTCGCCCGCCATTTGGCAGAGGAACCTGCCCCGGATGTTTTTGTGATTGAAGTAAGCAGTTTTCAACTGGATAGTATTCAATATTTCCGACCCCAAGTGGCGGCGATCCTGAATATTACCCCGGATCACCTGGATCGCTACAATTATGAGATGGACGGCTACATTGATTCGAAAATGCGCATTGCCAAAAACCAGGAAACTGTAGACACTTTTTGGTACCTGGCCGAAGACGAGAATATCGCCAATGGCATGGAGCGTAATCCGGTTGCCGCTCAGCTTCGCCCAGTAAGCAAGGCGCAGTTGACAGAAAAAGGCATCCAAATTGGAGCCGAAGAGATTGACTTGACGAATACGCAGCTAAAAGGAAAGCACAATGCACTGAATGCCCTCTTTGCGGCAGGTATGGTGCAAACTTTTGGCATAAGTACCGAGGATATACGGAAAGGACTGGAAAGTTTTGAACCTGTTCCTCACCGCTTGGAACCCGTAGGGGTAATTGAAGGTGTGGAATACATCAACGATAGCAAAGCCACCAATGTAGATGCAGTCACCTACGCACTTGATGCCATGGAGAAAGACATCATCTGGATCGCCGGAGGTACCGACAAAGGAAATGACTACACGCCGCTTATAGAACCGGCCCGTACGAAAGTAAAAGCCCTGGTTTGCCTGGGCGCTGATAACACGAAGCTGAAAGTAGCTTTTGCAGGAATTATTGACACCATAGAAGAGACGAACACCGCGCAGGATGCCGTATTGGCAGCCAGGAAGTTGGCAAAAGAAGGGCAAGTCGTATTGCTGTCGCCAGCTTGTGCAAGTTTTGATCTTTTTAAAAATTATATCGACCGGGGCGATCAATTTCGCGCCGCCGTACAAACGTTGCCTAGCAACATAAAGTAAAAACGCTGCACCGCAGTGTTTCAACAAAAGAAACTATGAGTTTTTCAACCAGAATAGCAGCAGAATTACGCGGAGACCGAGTGGTCTGGGCGATTCTCGTCCTGTTGGGGCTGTTTTCCATTCTGGCGGTCTACAGCTCTACAGGAACCTTGGCTTACCGGGAACGGGGAGGCAATACCGAAGCTTACCTTTTCAAGCACGGGATTATCCTGGCAGCGGGATTCGTAGTGACCTATTTTGCACACTTGCTGCATTATCGGCGGTATATGAACTGGTCTCCGGTGTTATTGCCGATGGCTATTATTCTTCTACTCTATACGATGATGTTGGGACCTGTGATCAACGAAGCTCGTCGGTGGATCGTGTTGCCAGTTATTGGTTTGAGTTTTCAGACCTCAGATTTTGCTAAGCTGGCTTTGATTATTTACGTGGCCCGAGCCATCAGTAGTAAACAAGATTACATTGAAGACTTTAGGAGTGCATTTTTGCCAATCATTGTACCCGTAGTGGTGGTTTGTGGCTTGATTGCTCCGGCGGATTTGTCGACGTCAATTATTCTGTTTTTGGCTTGTTTGCTGATGATGTTTGTGGGCCGGGTAGCTTTAAAATACATCGGTTTATTAATGGTGACTGGTGGGGTTGTTTTTGTATTATTAATTATGCTGGGGCGAACCTTTCCCGAGCATATTAGGGTAGCAACCTGGGAAAGTCGATTGCAACAATTTTATTCCCCCGAACCGGGTGGTGAAGATACTTACCAGATCGATCAGGCAAAAATCGCTTTGGGAAATGGAGGACTAACGGGCGTTGGTCCAGGAAACAGTACGCAAAGAAATTATTTACCCTACGCTCATGCCGATTTTATTTACGCAGTTATCTGCGAAGAATACGGTGTGCTGGGAGGAGCAACGATCATAGGCTTGTATTTGCTGCTATTTTTTCGGGTAACCCGATTAATTACCAAAAGTCCGAAAGCTTTCGGGGCCATGGTAGCAATGGGCTTGAGTTTGGTCATCGTGGTGCAAGCGTTTTTTCATATCGGTATCAATGTCAATTTGTTGCCGGTAACAGGCCTGACGCTGCCCTTGATTAGTATGGGAGGTACCTCCTTATTGTTCACCTGTATAGCTTTCGGGATTATCCTGAGTGTAAGCAAATACATAGAATCCGTTGCCGAATGAGCCAGCAGAAAGAACAATTGAGAATCATCTTTAGCGGAGGTGGTACCGGTGGGCACATTTTTCCTGCCGTTGCTATAGCTGACCGTGTGAAAGAATTGGAACCTACTGCTCAGATCAGCTTTGTAGGTGCACAAGATAAAATGGAGATGGAGCGTGTCCCTAAAGCGGGATACCCCATTGAAGGACTTTGGATAAGCGGTTTGCAGCGAAAGCTGAGTTTTCAAAACCTGCTTTTTCCTGTGAAATTACTGGCAAGCCTGTGGAAGGCTGGTCGGATTGTTCGCCGGATCAAGCCACAGGTAGTCGTAGGTACTGGTGGATTTGCGAGTGGCCCTTTGTTGCGGCAAGCAGCGTCTCAAGGTGTCCCTACACTGATTCAGGAGCAAAACGCCTATGCAGGGCTTACCAATAAGTGGTTGGCAAAAGCAGCCAGTCGAATTTGTGTGGCTTATCCAGGAATGGAGCAATTTTTTCCTGCGAATAAACTGATGGAAGTAGGAAACCCTGTACGGGAGGATATGCTTGCCACGCAGAATGACCGTGCAGGGGCTTGTGCTCATTATGGATTTAGTGAGCAGCAACCAGTGATACTAGTGACCGGCGGAAGCTTGGGCGCAAGAACACTCAACCAAGCATTAGCAGCAGCCAGTGAACAATTGGCCGCAAACCCAGAAGTTCAGGTGTTGTGGCAATGTGGAAAATACTACGCAGAAGAATACAGCAAATGTGCAACGGCACAATTGCCCAACGTGAAACTGCTGCCTTTCCTTGATCGGATGGACTTGGCCTATGCCGCCGCAGACATTGTGATCAGTAGAGCAGGAGCTTTGACGATAGCAGAGATTTGCCTCTTGGGTAAAGCATCAATTTTGGTGCCTTCGCCAAATGTGGCCGAAGATCACCAGACGAAAAATGCTTTGTCTCTTACAGAAAGAAAAGCAGCCCTTTTAGTCAAGGATCAAGATGCGAAAGCAAGCTTGGTCGCTACAGCCATCAATTTGCTGCAAGACGAAAAAGGCCGCAAAGCATTGGCGGAAAACGCTCGGCTATTGGCTTACCCCAATGCTGCAGATAAAATCGCCAGAGAGGTTTTGCGCTTAGCCAAATGGGAACTAAACTAACCATCAAACAATCTAACTATCAAACCATCTAACTAATTCATGAAACTAAACAACATCCATAGCATCTATTTCGTCGGCATCGGCGGTATCGGCATGAGTGCCTTGGCGCGTTACTTCCACGGTCGTGGAGTGAAGGTGGCAGGTTATGACCGTACCGAAACGACGCTTACGAAGACCTTGGTGTCAGAAGGCATCACGGTACGCTATACGGCGGAGGTTGCCACCTTGCCACAGGATGTTGACTTGGTGGTTTACACCCCGGCAATCCCGGCAAGCCATGCCGAATTGGTATGGTTTCGGGAACAAAACTACGAGGTGCTTAAGCGTAGCGCTGTTTTGGGAATTATCAGCAAAGGAATGCGGACGGTAGCAGTAGCTGGTACTCATGGAAAAACGACAACCTCTACGCTTACGACCCACCTGCTGCGCAGCGGCGGTGTCGATTGTAACGCTTTTCTGGGAGGAGTGGCGCGTAATTTCTCTTCTAATTTTGTGGAAGGTGCCAGCGAGTGGGTAGTTGTGGAAGCAGACGAGTTTGATCGTTCATTCTTGACCCTGCATCCCGATTTGGCAACGATTATGTCGCTTGATGCTGACCACCTGGATATTTACGGCGATGAAGCCAGCATGATGGAAACCGGCTTTTTAGCTTTCGCTAAACAAATGAAGCCAGGAGGAGAGCTGCTGGTAAAAGTAGGCTTAGAAAGCAGCTTTGCCGATTTGGGTATCAAAGTGAGCACTTTCGGGATTGAAGCCGGAGATGCACAGGCTCAAAACTTGCGGGTAGAAGAAGGCTACTTCGTCTTTGACTATCAAAGCGAAGCAGTAACGATAAAAAATCTACGCCACCCTCATCCCGGTCGGCATAATGTAGAGAATGCGTTGGCAGCTATAACCGTGGCTTTGCGCCTGGGAGTAAGGCCAGCAGCAATTGCTGAAGGACTGTTGAGCTTTCGGGGAATAGCTCGCCGATTTGAGTTTCATATTCGGGAGGAGGACTTGGTCTATATTGATGATTATGCCCATCATCCTACCGAGTTGTCGGCAGCTATAGGTGCTGCACGCGAGTTGTATCCGGGTAGAAAAGTGACGGGGATTTTTCAGCCCCATTTGTTTTCACGGACGCAAGACTTTGTAGATGGATTTGCTGCAGCCTTGGACGAGTTGGACGAAGTATTGTTGCTGGATATTTATCCGGCCAGAGAAGAACCCATTCCGGGAGTAGACTCCCGGTTGATATATGATCACATGAAAAATAAAAATTGTCAATTGTTATCCAAGGCGGAAGTATTGGATACGCTGGCAAAGATGGACACCGAAGTGGTAATGACCCTGGGTGCCGGAGACATTGACACCTTAGTTGACCCTATTAAAAAACAATTGCTGGCCACTAAGGAGCAGTAAGCGTAACAAAAATGAGTAAAGCGAAACGCGATATCGTCAAGATTTTAAGGATGCTGCTTTGGGCAGTCGTCCTACTGACTGGTGCCTCTATGGTACTAGGGGCGATGCAGCGCAAGGAAAATGCTCCTATTCACGACATTGTTATCAATATTGAGCCCTTGGAGAGCGGTGATTTCTTGATCAATGAAGAGGATATTCCTCTTATTTTGGAAAAGCGGTTTGCTCACCCAATTACCGCGTTTCCTGTGGGTAAACTGGACGTTCAACGCTTGGAAAGGGTACTTGAAGAAGATCCTTTTGTGAAAAGCGCAGAGGCCTATATTGATGCAGAAGATAGGATCAATATTGAGTTGGTACAAAGAGAGCCTGTCCTGCGGGTAATGGACAACAATGGTTTGAACTATTACCTGGATAAAGAGGGCAACCAAATGCCACCAAGCGAGCATTATGCCGCCCGAGTGAGAGTGACGACAGGAAATTTGCCACCGTATGAGCCTGGTTTTTTAGAAGAAGAAGACCATTTGTTGCGGCAGGTTTTTGCCCTAAACGAATTACTACGCGAGGATCCTTTTTTGGAAGCTTTAGTAGAGCAGATTTATATAAATAAACGCGGAGAATTTATTCTCAGCCCAAAGGTTGGCAGACAGACGATTTTGTTTGGACGCTACCAAAAGGCAGAGGAAAAATTGAGCCGACTAAAGACTTTTTACCGCGAAGGTTTGCCTTACAAAGGTTGGCAGGCTTATAGCTCATTTGACTTTCGTTACGAAGGTCAGGTGGTGTGTAAGAAGAGATAAAGAAAATAAAGTGGGGCGGGCTTTACCACCACACTTTACGCATGAAACACTTAATGGGCACTAGAGCCCTGATTGACATTTTTTTATTTTAAAACGGAATGCAATGGAATCAAATTTAGTAAACCCACCTAATGACGCTATTGTGGCGGTCGACATCGGTACCACTAAAGTGTGTGCAGTCGTCGGACGGCGTAATGAGCATGGCCAGCTCGAAGTACTGGGCGTTGGCAAAGTAGAAAGTGAAGGCGTCCTGAGGGGCGTAGTCTCTAACATTGAAAAAACAGTGAATGCTATTACTGAAGCTATCCGCATTGCGGAGCGTCAGAGCGGCCTCACCTGTAAAGAAGTACATGTTGGTATTGCTGGCCAGCACATCAAGAGCCTGCAACACCGCGGAATGCTGACCCGTGATAACGATCATACCGAAATCAGCCGCCGTGATATCGAGCGCTTGGTAAGCGATATGTACAAGCTGGTATTGCCTCCGGGTGATAAGATCTTGCACGTTATTCCACAAGAGTACACCATTGATAGTGAGCAAGGCATTACCGATCCTATCGGGATGTCGGGTATTCGCCTGGAAGCGAATTTCCACATTATCACGGGCCAAATTACGGCTTCCAACAACATTCATCGTTGTGTAGAGCGGGCCGGGATGCGGGTAAATAACCTGACCCTCGAACCTATTGCCAGCGCAGCGGCAGTCCTCAGCGATGAGGAAAAAGAAGCTGGTATTGCACTGGTAGATATTGGCGGAGGTACAACGGATATTACCATCTTCAAAGATGGAATTATTCGCCACACCGCAGTCATTCCTTTTGGCGGCAACGTAGTGACCGGAGATATCAAAGACGGTTGCAACGTAATGGCTCACCATGCGGAAAAACTCAAAGTAAAGTACGGATCAGCGCTGGCGCAGGAGGTGTACGATAATCGTATCATCGCTATTCCTGGCTTACGTGGTCGTGATCCTAAGGAAATATCAGAAAAGAACCTGGCACGGATTATCCAGGCCCGCGTCGAAGAAATCTTCGATTATGTGGTATGGGAAATCCGCCGGTCTGGCTACGATCGCAAACTCATTGGCGGTATTGTTGTAACCGGAGGAGGTAGTCTTCTTCGTCACATCGATAAGCTGGTAGAATTGCACACAGGCCAGAGCTGCCGAGTAGGAACGCCGGTAGAACACCTGGCACACGGTTATCACAAAAACCTGAGTAGCCCGATTTACGCTACGTCCATTGGTTTGTTGCTGAAAGGCTTCGAGGACATGGATCAGGGCAAAATCATGGCGGCTACCGCTGCACCGGAACCCAAAGCGGAACCAGCAGAAGCAGAAGCCATGGAAACCGTTGCCGAAGGCGAAACCGGAGGGAAATGGCTGGAAACCATCTTCAAGAAAACCAAAGATTGGTTTGAAGCGGAGCCAGATTCTGAGTTCTAAAAATCGGACTTTAATTTTCGATATTTTCTATTAACAACTGATACCGAAGACAACAACTGAACTGATACCAAGTAATCTTCGGCAGCATAAAACTTTAAGATCATGATTTTCGATCTTCCCAAGGGCGATAGCCCAATCATAAAAGTAATAGGTGTTGGCGGCGGCGGAAGCAACGCAGTCAATCACATGTACAAGCAAGGTATTGTAGGCGTAGATTTCGCCATCTGTAATACCGATAATCAAGCGATGGACCAAAGTCCGATTCCTACAAAAATTCAGCTGGGGCCCAACCTCACCGAAGGACGAGGAGCAGGGTCGAAGCCCAATGTGGGTAAGCTCGCTTGTGAAGAATCCATCGAGGATGTCAAAAAATACCTCGGCTCAGACTGTAAGATGCTGTTCGTAACGGCAGGAATGGGTGGTGGTACCGGTACTGGTGCGGCCCCAATCATTGCACGTACTGCCAGAGAAATGGACATCTTGACGGTAGGTATCGTAACGCTGCCTTTCACCTTTGAAGGACGTCGTCGTACGGCACAGGGTACCGAAGGTTTGGAAGAACTTAAGAGCCAGGTGGATACCCTGATTATTATCTCTAACGATAAGCTACGTCAGATTCACGGTAACCTCAGCATCTCTGACGCATTCGGACAGGCGGATAATATCCTGACCACCGCAGCCAAAGGTATTGCCGAAATTATCACCGTTCCTGGTTATGTGAACGTTGACTTTGAGGATGTCAATACTGTAATGCGGGAGAGTGGCGTAGCCATCATGGGTACAGCTACAGCGGAGGGTGATGATCGTGCTCGTGTAGCTGTTGATCAAGCTTTGCACTCACCATTGTTGGAAGACAACGATATCCGTGGTGCCAAGCATATCTTGCTGAATATCACCAGTGGTACCAGCGAGGTAACGATGGATGAGATCTTCGAGATCACCGAATTCGTACAGGAAGAAGCTGGCTATGGAACAGACCTTATTTGGGGTAACTGTTTCGATGAATCTCTGGGCGATAGCATCAGCGTAACGGTGATCGCTACTGGTTTTGAAAACAAGCGCAAGCGCATCGAGAAAGAGGAGCCTAACCGTGTAGTGGTTAGTTTGGATGATGAGCAGGAAGCTGCTGCCCGCAAGGAGCAAAAGCGAGAAATGCCCAACCAGCCTAATCAGCCAAATAACCTTTCTCGTATTGGTTACGAAGGCGAGGAAGCACCTCAGTCTCCAACCTACGAGTTTGATGACGTAAAGGAAACGGTTTCCCGTTACCAGCGCCGGAACTATGCGTACGAAGACCCTCAGGCCAAGAGCCCTACTGAAGTAGCGGCAGAGCAAGAGCGTGCCCGTGAAATGGAAGAGCGCCGGAGAGAGCGCCTACGCAGTCAACATGTAAAATTGAATAATCCACAAACGGTCAACGAAATGGAGAGTGAGCCTGCTTACCTCCGCCGTGGCGTTCAGTTGGATAACATCCCCCGATCAGAAGGGCATGACCTCTCACAGTGGACTATTGGTGACGAAGAAGAGCCCGATTTGCGTCGCGGCAACGCTTACCTCCACGATCAGGTGGACTAGATATTTGGTGGGTTAAATTCCCATCATGACTTTTATTTTATTGCTTCCGTTAATAAGCAACTTAGCATTTTGGTAAAGCGCCCGCTTGTCGGGCGCTTTCTTTATTTTTGGGGCCATACCTTCTCCCGTGCCGACTAGAAAAGTCGGCACGGGATCGGCACCGGGCTGTTCACTGGCGTTACCATCCCATTGTCCTTGGTCGCTCCGCGCCCCGAGCTTCGGCCTGTTGGCCTGCGCACGGGTAGGAGTTGTCAATTACCCTTGAGGAGAGTAACTCATTCTAATTTTCTCAGGGAAAGAAGTCATTTTTTTGAATTAGACCTTGTGGTGATTTCCCTGTGAGGATACTTGCCAGGAGAGGGGGGCTAAGAATGATCGCTTAAGTGTTTTTATCAAACTTGTTCCCATTGATTAAGGGGATATCTGCGGGCTTCCAAAGGCCAAAAGACCCTTCTGCTTCTGCTGTTCGCCACATCCATTTACCATTGATCTCATTAGGCCCGTGCCACATCAAATCGTAATACTGCATGGGGAAACCAGCAGGGTTACGGGTTACAACCTCTATCATTTGTTCGTCTTTGGAAAGCCTAACGGTAGTGGTACTGGCAAACTTTAAATTCTTAATTTGAGGAGGCCCCTTTTTGTTTTTTTGAAAAAAAAACTACCCCTTTTGTAAGAAAAAGACAACCCCAAAAGACTAGTAGGGTGAATAAGGTTGAAAACAAAATGAGTGAGCAGGAACACAAGGATATTTTCGAACACTGGTTGCAGCAGCACCAAGCTTTGCTTTTTAAAGTAGTGCGGGCTTATGCGGTGCAAAAAGCGGATCAGGATGACCTTTTTCAGGAAGTATGTTTGCAGGTGTGGCGTTCTGTTCCTCGGTTTAAAGGTGCCTCGGCGGTTACAACCTGGCTGTATCGGATAGCCTTGCATACAGCCATCACTTGGAAAAAAAAGGTACGACGGCGCGAAGAACAAAACATTCTTTATGTGCGTGAAACACCTCAACATGAAATACCGCCACAAAAGAACGCTCAGCTGGAATGGTTGTTTTCAGAAATCACCCGATTGGATAAAATTGACCGTTCAATAGCCTTGCTTTTACTTGATGGTTTTAGTTACAAGGAAATGGCAGAGATATTGGGGATCAGTGAATCCAATGTGGGGGTGAAAATCCATCGTATCAAACAACGACTCACCAAGCGGGCGGCGGAAAATCAAAAAAATCATACTTATGGACTTTAAAGACTTGCAAAAAGTGTGGAACCAACAAACTAACGAACCTATGTATATCATTGACCAACAGGCACTGTACCGAAAGGTTCGTCGCCGAGCATCACAGGCCGATCGTATTGCACGAACCAACGAATGGGGCATGATGATTATCGCAGTCCTCACCAGCGCAATGCTGTTATGGATTGGATCAGATACAGCTTATCAAATTGTAGCATCGGTGGCAATGCTGGGAACTGGTGCCTATGTTTTTTGGCAACGCCGACTGCGCCTGGCATCATTAAGCCAGCAGCCTGGCTCCATCCTGGCGGAGTTGGATCAAGCTATTGCAAATGCTAATTACCTCGTTCGTTTTGCGCAGACTTTTGTTTACTGGTTCTTACTGCCTACGGCGTTGGTGACAATCTTTAGAATGACCCAAAGAGAGGTAGACCCCTGGCGCTGGCTATTTGTTTTAGGAAGCTTTTTGCTTGCTTTTTTACTCGTTCGTTGGGAGTTGAAGTGTAAGCACCTACCCCGTAAACAAGCGCTAGAGGAATTGAGGGAAACCTTGACCAAGGAGGTAGCGTAGCTAAAATTAGTTCGCAAAATTTCCCAGCAAGCTCTAAAATTTTTTAATGTCAGTATATCGGTGTTCAATCTGGTAGAATTCTTTATAGAAAATTTCTATTTTTGCGGCATCATTGAAAGACAGGCTGTAAAGCCATTGTGCTTTCTATCTAAGCGTGTAAAAAAATAGCGCCAAATGCCAAGAGAATTTAGCAAACTCACCGAAGCGGAAAAACAACACATGGTTGATGCTATTCCGTTAATTACGATCCTTGTCGCCGGAGCCGACGGTAAAATGGACGATAACGAACTGGAATGGGCGGAGAAGGTTACGAAGATTCGGAGTTATGATCATGCCAGTAAGTTGAACGACTATTATAAGCTGGTTAGCGATCACTTCGCAAGCCGGATTAATGAGCTGGTTATCCGCTTGCCAAAAGAAACCGCTGAGCGTACCCAGGTTATATCTGAGGAACTGGCGAAGTTGAATCCTATCCTTCACAAGCTGGATGCTTTTGATGCAGCGATTTACTACAAAAACTTCCGCACCTTTGCTGAGCACGTTGCAGAGGCCTCTGGCGGCCTTCTTGGATTTGCAAGTATAGGACCAGAAGAAAGAGCCGTTATTGAACTTCCTATGTTGGAGGTTTTTGAATAAATATTTTCCTTTCCGGAAAATTGTTAAGTATTAGAAGCAGTCATTCTTTTTTGCAAGTGCAAAGAAGGATGACTGTTTGTTTTGGGGATGTCATTAGCCCCATCCCCGGCCCTTCCCATTGTCAAGAATGGTAGCGTTTCGGGGTCTGTTTTGCAGGGGAAGGGAGGCTGGATACACGTGGATGTTTAGGTGTGTCTTGCCACAGTTGAAGTCGTGAATTCACACCTATAGAAACACCCTAAATATAGAGGTGTCTGCTGCGGTTAGCGGAATCAAAAAACCATCTAACAATCAACCAACAACCATCTAACCGATCATTAGCCCCATCCCCGGCCCTTCCCATTGTCAAGAATGGTAGCGTTTCGGGGTCTGTTTTGCAGGAGAAGGGAGGCTGGATACACGGGTTCGTTTTAGGTGTTTTAAGCTACAGTTGAATTTAGTGGATTCAGGCTACAAGGTATATCCTAAATACCTAGTGGTATTTGATGCTACTTTCGAAACCATCTAACCAACAACCATCATTCCGGTCGTATTTCATACACCAGCCACCATTGTGAACGGCTCATCCAGTCGTTAAAATTGAGGGGCATTATCCAGTCAGGAAAGGCACTGTAGATTAGTTTTTTGTGGCCAGGTAAGCTATCGATGGGGTAGCCTTCTCTACGGTCAACGCCAAGGAGATAGGTGTTTTTTTCATACAAAGGAAGTTCATCAAGATTGTCAACCTCTGCGGTGTAGAGGTTTTTGCGTTTGTAATAATTAATGTACAGTTCAAAAGGTCGATAGGGATGATCCTGCACACCATAAATCGTAATGGGCTCCTGGTACTGGTCGTAGATGGTACGGTAGATGTTCATCTCCATGATGATGGGCCAGAACATGATAAAGAGGGTAAGTACGGCATTGTGGAACCAGAATATTCGCCAACCAATCCGATAACCTCGACCAGACCAGAGCGGCTGTTGGCGATGCTTCTCCCACCATTGCAAGGCAGTGCTTAAGGCAATGGGGAGGAATGGTAAAAGGACGTATAAAAAACGAAGCTCTTTATGTGCAATGAGCAAGTGGATGCCTAGGAAAGGAATGGCGAGCCAAGTGATAAGGTCTTTTGGCTTTTGCCAGATGAACAGAAATATAGCCAATAGGTAAAGAAGTCCAAACGGAGGGACGCCCTTGATGATCATTTCCTGGAAATACTTCCACCAGGGATCGACGCCAAAGGTTGAGGCCTTGTCCAATAGGATATTTTGTTCGAAATAATGCCAGGTGCTTAGTACCCATTCCCCATAAAACCAGCGATCAACGAGAATACCAACGCCTGCCATAAGCAGTCCGCCGAGAATGAAGGCTAACAATCTGCCAGCATTTTCTTTTTGGATGAAGATCAGCCAGAGTCCAAAACCGGCAATCATGAAGGCAGCTTGATAGCGGAAAACAAAAGACAAGCCTACTAATAAGCCCAAGGTCAGGTATTGTCGCCAGTTGGGGTGTTTCCAGTAGGTTAAGAGCCCCACGGCAAGGGCAAAGGTATTGGCCGACCAGGTTTCGGAATTGAAACGCACGCCATTGTAAATGCCAAACCATAGGAAAAAGCTGAAAAGAAAAAAAGCCCACTGCTGGTGCCCTTCAGAGAATCGGGAGGCATAAACACGATAGAGTAACCAGCTGACCGCAAGTGTGAAAAGCGTACTTAATACCCGCAGCAACCATGCAATGGTAAAAGGATTGTCGATGCCCAAAGGGCCCAAGAGCCTATGAGTTGCTACAACCATAGCGGGTTGTAGGGTAGGTCGCATCTGAGCGCCATATTCCCAGGCTAGGTCATGCGCTTGGTTGACTCCCAGTTTGAGACCTGCGAATTCTGAAATTTGAAAATGTTCGTCAGATTGGTTGTATCCCGTTGAAAACCAAGAGGTAACCAGGAAGATTCCGATGGCTAAATATAACCACCGACGGAGGGGAGAAGAAATAGACAAAGTGATAGCATCTTTTGAAGGTGCGAAGGTAATGATTTAGGAGCAAGATCTTGCGTTGGCAGTAGTGCGAGCTCATCCGAGGTCGATTTACCTTCTATTTATTCTTTTCTATCAATGCTCCACCTCTCCGAGGTGTTTTCTTCTTGATTTCATGCTTGGTTTTAGTTGAGATGTCTCTGAACACGTTCTAACAGGCAAAATAATATACGCACGTTCGCAGATGATGGTATGAAATTTAGTGCGCAAGGCAGGGCCTGGAGCTCGGGGCGTTCCGATCTCCCATCGGAAGGCAAGGACAATGGGATGGTAACATTAGTGAACAGCCCGGTGCCGAGGCACGACGGCATGGCCCCAAATTAGAATAAGTATACCTAAGTATAAACCAATCCTGAGCGTACTCTAAAATAAAAAGTCTTACCTTGATCAGTCTAATTTATAGTGACTAATTATGGGGTTTGTAATTTCAGATAACAGTATTATCGTTTATGCGATTATAGCGGCAATGCTCATTATTGTTTTGGCGCTTATTTTTCATAGTGATTTCAGAAAAGACATGCAATCTGCCGAGGGCGAGGTCAATTTTGCAGGCTTGGCGCTTAAGGGTATTGCTCCGGTATTAATCTTTGGTTTGTGCCTAGTTGGTTTATTCAAATTCAAAAATGAAGCACCCGAAATAGACGTTTCATCGGCGATCAATCATCTGAAGCTTGATAAGCAAGATGAATATATTACTACTGCTGGCAGCGGTGGGGAGAAGGTAGAACTGCTGGTTAGAACGAAGGAGGATAAGGGAACGATTATTGGGGAGGTAGAGCTTCCAAAAAATGAAGTACGAACGGAAACGATTACGCAAGTTACAGCATTGGGGCTGGCGGAAATGTTCGATCTGGCAAGTTTTTATAGCAAGAACAAAAAAGCAAAATGTGGGGATTACATTTTCCAAATTTTTAGTAAACCTAAAGCCGAAATCGATGACCTGAGCAAAGAAGAGCAGCAGCAGTTGGCATTGGTTATTGCGGGTTTAGGTGAAACGTACTATAGAGAAGAGGGGGAAGTGGATGCTTTGTTAGCGTCTATTGATAAGTTGGATAACCTTAGCCCAAAGTTTAAAGCACTCCGACAAGCTGAGTTTTTATACAATGTAGGCGCTTATGGCAATGATAACGAGTGGCGGTTAAAAGCTTTGACGAAATATTTTGAGCAACACGGGTATTCCAACTTGCCAGAACAGAGCAAAAAGGAAGTAATAGAATTGTACCGGTTCTTATCCAAAAAATCTAAATATCGTCGCCAGTTAGCTGATGCTATTGGGGGCGATAATGTAGACTTGTTGAAAGAGGCGCTAGCAGAGGAAAGTTAAAATCATGCCCCGATTATTTATCGCTGTTTATTTGAGTTGTTGTTATTTGGCAGTCTGTGCTCAGCCACGGAGTGTACAGACCTACACCGTGAGTGATGGCTTGGCGCAGTCGCAGGTTTATGCCCTTTTGGCGGATAGTCGGGGCTTTTTGTGGGCAGGCACACAGGGCGGCGGTTTGTCGCGTTTTGATGGGCAGAAATTCCAGACCTTTTCTGATGCGGATGGCCTTTTGGGGAATAATGTATCAGCCCTTTGGGAGGATGCTGAGGGGCAGATTTGGGTAGGTACGGATGGCGGCCTTTCGCGCTATGATGGTACTGGTTTTAAATCCATTTTGCCTGAAAAAGAAGTGCTGGATATCACTGGAGACGAAGCCTCTACCTGGGTGCTGACTACCGAAAAAATCTATTTCACCAATAATGAAGGAGAGGATTGGAAGGAGATCACTTTTCCCAAGCCTTATTTGCAAGTTTACTGCGTGCTGCATGAGCAGAACCGTATGTTGCTGGGTACTGACCGAGGAGCTTGGTCTTGGCAAAATGAGGAGTGGACAGAGCTAAAGGGGAAGTACAATGCTAGTCATCAGATATGGTCGATGTATCGTTATTTGCGTGGACAAAGTTGGGCACTTGCACCCGGAGGGCAATTCTTTTCGATACAAGGTGATTCTCTTGTTTCTCGCAAGGTACCTGCAAGGAATCCAACTGTTTTTTACGTTTCTGAACAAGGAGACAGCTGGTTGGGAACCCAAGGCCAGGGCTTACTGGTACTGCCTAAAGGAGGCCGGGAATGGCTGCCTATTCAGCGCAAAGATGGCCTGGGAAGTAATCATGTAAGGGCAATTACCGGCGATCGGTGGGGAAACATTTGGGTAGGTACTTCGGGCGGAGGGTTGAGTTGTATACGATATGCTCCCTTTGCTGCTTTTGACCAAAACAGGGGGCTGCCAGACCGGGAGGTTTACGCACTCAGTGAGGTAGATTCTCAGGGCGTCTTTTTTACCTTAGCCAATCATGGTATTTATTGGCAAACGGAAAGTGGCCCTGTCGCTCATTTATCTGACCCCGAGCTGAGCGGAGAAAAAATAAAGTCGATGGCCCGCGATGAGCGCGGCTGGTGGTGGATGGGCACACCTGGCAATGGCATTAAAGTACATACCGACAGCAGTTGGGTAACGGTAGATGCTTGTGGGAAATACATTTTAGACCTACTCCCCGCAGGAAAAGACAGTTGGTGGGTAGCAACAGCCTATGAAGGTTTGAGTTTGCTGCGGATGCAGGAAGATTCAACAGGTCTGACTTTTCGCTGCCAAACCTTTGGGCGCGAACACGAGTTGCCTATTGGCCGAATTGAAAGTTTGCAAAAAGACCAGCAAGGTCGTTTATTGATCGCTTACCGAGAACTGGGCTTGGCTTGTTGGGAGCCCAATATACTGCATTGGCAAATTACCAGAAAAGAAGGCCTGCCTTCTAATACTGTTCGGGCGGTGCGCCAGGATAGTATCGGTTACTACTGGTTAGCGACTGCCCGTGGCCTCGTGCGAGCAGGAGAAACACCCGAAGGAATGCGGTTGGCGGCTTTTCAAAACAAGGATGGCTTACAATCCAACAACCTGTATTGCCTTGCTTTTACAAGTGCTCAAGAGCTATGGGTAGGCAGTGAACGTGGTATGGATAGGATTACACTGGATGCTGCACGAAATATTAGAGAAGTTAATTTTTATGGTGCAGAAGAAGGGTTTACCGGAATAGAAACCTGCACAGATGCAGCACTTGCAGACCGAAAAGGGAACCTCTGGGTAGGTACGATGAATGGCTTGATGCTTTATGAAAACAAACCTGTAAGGGTGACCCGGTTAGCGCCTCCATTGTTGTCATTGGCGGGGATTCAGTTGTCGTATCGTCCAGCAGCCGAAGTACTTCAGCAGCCTGTTCTTGATGGTTGGGGCAGTTTGGTTGTACCTCGCCTAGAATTGGCTTATCACCAAAATCAAATCCGTGTGGAGCTGACCGCCCAAGACTTGGCGCAGCCCCAGGATGTACGCTACGAATGGCGCTTGGCTGGCTGGGAAGAAGCCTGGACGCCTCCCAGCGAGCAGCGCATTGTTTCTTATGTGAAGCTACCGCCAGGAGCCTACACTTTTATGGCGAGAGCAGTAGGAGAGGGGAATCGTAAAAGTGATGTTATACAGTTACCTATTGATATTATTCCGGCCTTCTGGCAGACCTCCTGGTTTCGAGGTGCTGTGATAGGAGGCATTGTTTTATTGTTGAGTTTGCTGCTGTGGCGCATTTTTCATCGTCGTCTCAAAAGGCAGCGCCGGGTAGCCGAAGGCTTGCGCCTTGAAAATCGCCTGTTGGAGTTGGAGCAAAAAGCATTGCAACTACAGATGAATCCTCATTTTTTGGCGAATGCTTTGCAAGGAATACAGTATGAATTGAATGAAGGGGCCTACAAGCGCGCAAGCGAGTACTTGACTAAATTTGGCGCTTTGATGCGCTCGACGCTTTACCATTCTCGGGCCAGTAAGATTACCCTAAGTGATGAGATTGAAAACTTGCAACACTATCTTGAACTAGAGCAGTTTCGTACAGGCGCACGTTTTTCTTACCATTTTGAGATTCCAGCAAATTTGGAAGTCGATTTGATAGAGATTCCTCCAATGTTGTTACAGCCGTTTTTGGAAAATGCGGTTCACCACGGTATGCGCAATAAGCAAGGAGATGGCCGAATCACTGTTACCTTTGCCGAAGAAGGGCCCACGATACTTTTGGTTAGCATTGAAGACAATGGCCCTGGTTTGGCCGCTAGCCGTGCCAAGCGTAGTAGTGATCATCAATCTACGGCCCTGAAAGTGATCAAGGAGCGCTTGGAATTATTAGAGCACACGACGGTGGCTACGCCTTATCAGATCAAGGAAATAGTAGCTGAAGACCAAGTCAAGGGGGTGATCGTGAAAGTAAGGATACCGGTTTGATTTTGGTTAGATCGTTTGATGGTTGGAAAATTTGTTGAAGGTTGAAAGTTGGTTGTTTCCAACTAGCCATTTCTTCAATTCGGAAGTGGCTAGTTGTCGTAAGGCTCTAGTTATCAGTAGTCTAATCGACCTCTAGCCTCATCCCTGACCCTTCCCATTGTCAAAAATAGTTTTGTTTCGGAACCTTTTTTGCAGGGGAAGGTAGGTTTGCTACACGTGAATATTTAGGTATTTTGATCCTACAGTGCAACCAACCAACGATCTAACCAACAACTAACAACCACCTTCATAATACCTTACTCCCCATGATTAGGCAAAATCCTGGGAATCAGGTACAATTCTGTCTGCCGACCATCAATGTATTTACAGCTTTGACCATCAAAGAAAGCATCTTCTTCGAGCATGATGCGGATCTTCTTGTTCCACTCGGGTAGGAAGATGGCGTTGTTGAGCTCGATTGCGTAGCAGGTGTTGGGGTAGAGGGGATAGTCGCCATTGTGAGGGACACCATCCTGTTGGTCCCACATCCCGATGGTGGGGCCTGCAGCGTGTCCGTGATAGCCGATAGGATGGGTGTAGATCGTAGGTTCCAGGCCTTCGTCTTTGGCTTGTTGTAGTGAGGCTGCTAATATCTCGTTTCCTGAGCGTCCTGTACGATAATTATTGGTGAGGATATCCATTAAGCGCAAGCCTTTCTGGTGAGCAGCTACCAAATAATCTGGAGGTGCGGTCTCTCCAAATTTGAGAACATAAGCATTTTGTTGGGTGTCGGTATTGAGGCCAAGATAGGTGATGCCAAAATCGACATGCAGGAGGTCGCCGGGTTGGATGATAGCTTCTTCAGGCCTGCCAGCAAAACTTCGCTCGCTTTCTGTGTTTCCAGGATCAGCACGCTGTACATCTACCGTAGGATGAAACCAAGCGGTAAAGCCGAGTTCGCGAATACGTTCGCGGTACCACCAGACCACTTCGTCGGTAGTAGTCACCCCGGGCGTAATCACCTGCTCAGAAAAGCCTTCTGCAATGATTTGGTGGGCAATACGCATAATCTGCCGATAAACGGTCATTTCTTCAGGTAACCGAGTTTCTAGCCAACCAATGGCCAGGCGTTCGCTGCTGACGAGGCGGTTGCTGTATTTTTCTGGCAGGTAGCTTTGCAATTGATCATAGTGATAAGAAGTCAGACCATCTGCTAATCCGAAATGTTCGGAACGATTGATGGCTATTTTCTGAGGATCACGTTCCTCAATAAGTCGGGCGAGGGCTGACCACTGGTCTGGCTCAGCTTCCTTGTCCCATGCTTTTTCAAAGATGCTACCTACGGCATAGCGGGCGCAGGCCAGGCTTTCTATCTTTTCGCCAGTGTCATACATCAGTAGTATAGTCGTACGTCGTGCTGATAGCCATTTGCTAGGCAAGAAGGTCTTCAGTACCGGATCTTCATTATATTCTCTGCTGATGAGCAACCACATATCAATACCTTCGCGACGCATAAGGTCTGGCAAAATACGTTCCACCCTTTGCTCTAGCCACTGATCGCGCAGATGGGATTCTTCTTCCATAGTGAGGATAGCTGGCATCTGTGCGGAAAGAGAGCAACTTGTAGCGAGGAGGAAGGCTAAAGAAAGAAGCGATTTGTGCATGACGGTTTGGTATGATGAGTAGGCAGTATAGGGACTAAGATAGGCGTTTTTTTTCGAGTAGGTGCACGGCCCGCAGGGCGGGACCCACCCTTTTGTCCGGGTCACCTCGCACCTCCTGCAAACTGTTCGCAGGGGCACACGTTCTTAACCTCCTCCCGAAACGGGAAGAGCCAGCAATGTGTTAACAAAAATCCGTTGAATGCCTCACCTGACAAGATGAGGGTAGTGTCCTTTGATGGTAAGAAGTGGTTGTCAGCCGCTTCTTGATGGTAAATATACGTTAATTACCGCTATTTTGTATATGTATTGTTGTTTTTGTTCAAAAAAAACACTTTTTGTGAGGTGGGGCTGTGCGAAGTATCTTGGGTGATTAAGTTTTAAACATAGGGCGTCCTTGTCTTTGTTTTACCTAAATTATAGGCAAAACATTCCTTTGTGCGCTTCCCGCGCAAGCTGCCTGGAAGGTGCGAACACAGTGAGCAGACCGTAAGGACGGAGCAAAGCGAACCCTGGAAGGGAGCGACCCCACAGGGGATGCGCCATAATAAAAGGTGTAAGGGTTTTTTATGAGTGTAAAAGTGTAAGGGTTATAACAAAACACAAATCTGTGGTCATTAAATTATGCTGACTTAGCTGATGTCATTTCTCCTATGCTTATTTTGAATCGGAAAATCGGAAGTTATTAAAGGCCAATATTAATGTCATCGTCAAGGACGATCCAAAAAAGCGTAAGGTGATATAGTCTTCCAATGCAGAGTTTGTGAAAATATGACGCCGGTATTTCTTAGCCGCGCAAGGCGAAAAAAGTAGGCAACGCAGCGCGTCGGCGAGGCTTTTCAACGCAGTGAGGCTAAAAAAGAGCAAGTCAGAATTCACAAATCCTGGGTTGAAGGACTATAAAGCTAGATTGGATCCTTTGCTTGCGGAGCAAGAAACTGACTTTTACACCTTTCCACTCTTACACTTTTCCACTACTATTTCCTCTGCCCAAACAGCCACTCCAATAACACTGGCTCAGCAAAAGCATTGTCCCAACTGTTGTGGTTGACGCCGGGGTACTCTGTATAGCGAGGTACGACGCCAAGCGCTGCCAGCTGCTGGACAATGCGGCGTGAGTTTTCGACTTGCACGACACTATCTTCCTCGCCATGAAAGATCCACAAGGGGACCTGCTCGGCGTAGAGGGCTACTAATGCCGGATTGGTACCCCCACAAATAGGGATGGCGGCAGCGAAGGTCTGTGGCTCACGGGCCAGCAACTCAAAAGTGCCCATGCCACCCATACTAAGACCTATAAGGTAGACGCGGTCGGGGTCGACATTTTCGGTAGCTATATAGGTGTGCAGTAGCTTTTGAACAGCTGCCAGGCTTGGGTTGGGGTGTTCGTTGAAATTGTAGCGCCGCTGGTCTTTGTCTTTGACCATTTGCGCCCAGTAATCGTCGGTCGCACATTGCGGCATCAAGACGATGGCGGGAAAATGCTCTTGATTATCCAGAAAGAGTGGCGTGCCATGGGTAAGTTGGAGCTGATTGTCATCGCCTCGTTCGCCGGCACCGTGGAGGAATAAAATCAGCGGATATTTTTCCTCTTTATCTTGGTCGTAACCTTGTGGGCAAAGCACTCGGTAGGGGAGTAGATGTCCTGATTGCTCATCGGTGAAGGTGTGTGCTTCAAATGCGGCCAATGCCGCTGTGGGTTGTGCTTTGAGGGAGGCCATAGTGATGATCAGTGAAAGGAAGAGGATTATTTTTTGCATCTGAAGGAGCATCATTTGAAACACAAAATACTAAAAACAGACTTCTTACATAAAAATGTTTTATACTAAAATTACTTCTGTACTTTTGTGTCAATGGGCCAAGATCAACCAAAGCAGGGATTAGCTGTACTTTTTTACCGTGAGCTGTACAAAATACAGACGCAATCATCGTTGTCTAACGAAGATCAGACGGCGGCGTGCCTGCATTTGTTGCAGTTGATCTTTGAGGAGGTTACCCGAAGGGAAAAGCTGCCTTTTACGACCTATTTTGCGCGTATGGCTTATGCGGGGCACAAGTATTCGCTACCAAAGTCTTTACAATACTATGTTCATCTGTTCCGTCGCTTAGCGCGAAAAAAAGAGGCACAGGGAGCGCCGGAAACCGTAGCGTTAGGATCGAAAGCGATAGCCGATCTTATTCTAGCTATCTGGCGACAGCCACCCAGTACAGAAGTAGCCGCAACATTGCCGTTAGATTGGCCTATGCCCATGCAGGAGGTTGCGATTGCGGCTTTCCGGCCAGAAGCGAGGGTGCTGGTCTTGGGAGATGACCCGGCGCAACAGCAGCTGATTGCTCGTGATGAAGATTACCCCGACCAAGAGGTGCGTATCCAGTATCATCTGGCGGATCGTAATGAGTTGTTTGATCCAACTATTAAGCTGATTCGTAAAGTGACGGGTTTTCCCGTGAACCTCAATATACTGGATGTGGAAGTTGGTGTTGACGGTATCTACCGTCCACGAGCTTTTGTGTTGGAACCCGACTTTTTGATCGATGTGTCTGGAGTGGCAGAATGTTTTCATGGCAAGAATACTCACCCTTGGGGCTACTTACTCAAGAAATTCCTGCCTTTTGAGCAAACGGTACCCCTCATGCTAGGAAATGTCGCCAACTTTTTCCTGGATGAGCTGATGAACGATCCAGAGGTGACCTTTAAATCCTTGGCTGCTAAGATTTTTAACCTCAATCCATTGGCGTTTTGCCTGTTTTCAGATCGCCAGATTCGGGAAATGATGGGCAAGGCACAAGGGCATTTTGTACGCCTCAAACAGATGGTCGTTCAGGGCTTTGCTCAGGAGGGAATGAATAACGAATATTGTTACCTCGAACCTACCTTTTACAGCGAGCGCTATGGCCTGCAAGGGCGCTTGGATTTGCTTTACCGGAGCCCGCAATTTGAGGGCCGTACCGTTATTGTGGAATTAAAAAGCGGCAAGCCCTACCAGCCGAATATACACGGCATTAGCCCCAATCACTATATCCAGACGGTGCTTTACGATTTTCTGGTGCGCTCGGCTTATGGTGGGGCAACCAATGTAGGCTGTTACATTTTGTACAGTAGCCAAGAAGAACGCCCCTTGCGTTTTGCCCCCGCGATTAAGGCGCAGCAATATGAGGCTTTGCAGTTGAGGAATCAGTTGCTGGCTATCGAATACCTGTTGGCACAATTGGGAATTACGGAAGAAGATTTGTTGCTACAGACCCGACGTTTATTTAGCAAACTCAATGCCGATAAATACCCGCACCTTAAAGGTTTCGCCGCGCGTGACCTGCAAGCTTTCTCTCAGGTGTTTTATCGCCTTACGGGTGTTGAGCAGGCTTACCTTGGTGCTTTCGCTGGTTTTGTCGCTCGCGAACATCGATTGGCCAAGACGGGTGTACAGGGCATGGAACGGATGAATGGCCTCGCCAGTTTGTGGCTAGACCACCCGGAGGAAAAGGAACAAAATTACCAGCGGCTTGCTCAACTAAAATTGGCGGTTAACAACACTAAAGAGGAAGAACCCATTCTCATTCTCCTACGTGGTGAGCAGACCAACACGCTTGCTAATTTTAGAGTAGGAGACATCGCCGTGCTTTTTCCGTACTCTGAAGATGGCAAGGGCGTACTGGATCATCAGGTTTTCAAGTGTACCATTCTGTCGTTGGATCAAGAGCAGGTGACGGTCCGCTTACGCAGCAAGCAATTCAATGATCGTCTTTTTTACGAAGAGGAATATTGGACTTTGGAGCATGACCTCCTAGATAGCAGTATTAATGCCTACTACCGCGGCTTGTTTGAGTGGGCACAGTCGCCACCAGATCGCCGCCATTTGCTACTAGGTGCGCGTGCGCCTCAAAAGGAAGAACCTATAGCGAGAGAATGGCCCGCCCTCCTTACCGATGAGCAGGCCGAGTTGCTGGATCGCATGCTGGCCGCTCCTGAGTATTTCCTGTTATGGGGCCCTCCAGGAACAGGGAAGACCAGCGTGATGCTCCATTATTTGGTCAAGCATCTTTTGGAAAATACCGACGAGAATATCCTTCTCTTGGCCTATACCAACCGGGCAGTTGATGAAATTTGTGAATCTATCGAAGCCATTGGAGACCACTTGAAGAGCCAATACCTTCGGATAGGTTCCAGCTATGGTACCCATCCCCGTTTTCAAGATCAGCTGTTGCAAAGCGCTATCAAAGGGATTCACAACCGTAAGGAATTGCGGCAGCTGATTGATCAACGCCGCATCTTTGTCGGTACAGTAGCTTCTTTGGCTAATAAAACCGACTTGTTCCAGCTGAAAAAGTTCCAACGCGTCATTATTGATGAAGCTTCACAGATTTTAGAGCCGCTTTTGGTAGGGCTACTTGGTCGTTTCCCCCAGTGGATACTTATTGGTGACCATAGGCAACTTCCCGCTGTAGTGACACAAACCAAGGAGCTTACGCGTGTACGCGACCAGCACCTCCAGGAGGCTGGAATTACCGATCTTAGCCAGTCGCTCTTTGAACGTCTTTATCTCAAGTGTCAGGCAGAAAACTGGACCTGGGCTTACGGCCAACTGACGCACCAGGGGCGGATGCACGAGGACATTATGCAGTTTCCTGCAAACGCCTTTTACCAAGGACATCTTCAGTGTTTGCCTGAGCATACCGCACGTTTTGAAGTTCAGCAAAAGCCCATTGATTGGAAGTTGCCACCAGATGCCAATGCCTTGGAGCAGGCCCTCTGCCGGAAAAGGTTGGTTTATCTGCCAACGCCAATTGACACGGGTAGCTCGACACTAAAAACCAACGAGCACGAGGCGCGCTTGTTGGTTGATCTGGTAAAAGCTTTCGAGCGCCTGGCCCAAGAAAATGGCGCACCGCTAAGCGAAGGGGCTATTGGAATCATAACCCCCTATCGGGCACAGATTGCCCAAATCAGGAGTATGCTCGAAGCCGAAAAACTCTCCCCGGAAGCTTACACAATTGATACCGTAGAACGCTACCAAGGTGGCGCGCGCGATATCATCTTGATCAGCTTGTGTACCAATGCCGAAAGGCAGATGCATTCCCTGAGTGCCCTCTCGACCGAAGGCGTCGATCGAAAGCTGAATGTGGCCATGACGCGTGCGCGATCTCACCTAGTCCTGTTAGGCAACGACAAAATTTTGGAAAGCAGCTCTGTTTATAAACAACTGCTGGACTTTTGCCGGGAAGGCAGTTAGATGGTTGTTGGTTGGTTGATTGTTAGATGGTTTGCTAGTTTTCTAGTTGGTCTGATACTACTTGCAGAACCATCAAACCAACCAACCATCTAACTAACTTTTCCCCGTCGCAAAAATCATACTCTTATCCTTAAACCCTTTGAATTCCAGTGCATTGCCGCTGGGGTCGAGGAGGAACATGGTCGCTTGTTCGCCTACTTCGCCTTTAAAGCGGATATAGGGCTCGATGATAAATTCCTGTCCATCGGCTCGTAAGCGTTCGGCCAGCGCATTCCAGGTATCCATGTCCAGGATCGCTCCAAAGTGCTGCACAGGAACATTTTTACCGTCTACCTGATTGGTAGGGCCTTCAGGAAGGCCATTGTCTACGAGGTGAGCCGATAATTGGTGGCCGAAAAAATCGAAATCTATCCAGCGTTCTGCGGAACGGCCCATTTCGCAACCAATTAGATCTGCATAAAAGCTGCGGGTAGCAGCAAGGTCCGTTACCGGAAACGCGAGGTGGAAAGGTGGGTTTTGCATCGTCGTTATTTTACTATTTAACGTGAGTTTCGGATAGGAACACCTTATTTACCAATAGGTCCCAATTCGATGCCCTCAGAGTAGGAAACCTGAACATTGTGGCTGTTAAATGCTGCCTTGATATTGCGATTTACATCAAAAGTAACGGGCCAGTAATCATCAGGGTTAACGTAAGGGCGAACCGTAAGAATGATATTATGGCTATCAAATGTTTCAATACCGACGGTGGGTGCTGGCTCGTCTAATACGCCTGGTGTGTTCTGCAGCACATCCATTATGATTTTTTCAACACGAGGGAAGTCTTCGCCGTAAGGCATACTAACTGCCAACTCAATCCGAACATGGCCCTTTTCGGAAAAATTGGTAACGATATTGTCGACGATCTGTCCGTTGGGGATGATCAGCGTCTTATTGCCGGGGGTAACAATGAGGGTGTTGAAGATTTGGATTTCTTCAACGCGCCCAAATTTGTCACAAACCTCAATCCATTGGTCAACTTTATAAGGGCGGAAGATGAGGATTATAATCCCAGCAGCAAAATTACTGAGGCTTCCTTGTAAAGCGAGCCCGACTGCAAAACTAGCAGCTGCCAAAATTGCGACAAACGAGGCAATATTGATACCGATGATACTTGCTATCGCAAGGAAAAGGACAATCTTTAAACCTACAGAAACAACAGAACTTAAAAACGGGACCAAGCTTTCGCTAATACCCGCTACCTGCATGGCTTTAGAGACAAGCTTATGTATTTTAGCAATAACCTTTAAGCCAACGACAAGTATGATTAGCCCAAGTAATAGGGGAGGCCCGTAAATGAACGCAAGGTCTATTAAGGTGTTTGCCCAACCTTCAATTTGTGAAGTATCAAATTCCATGTTCCATGTATTTGTTGCAAATGTAGTAATCAGTTTAGGAAACGGCGAAAATACTTCGATGGGATTACATCCTCAATGGGAAACGATAGAAGTAAATATTCACAATTAGTTGTGGCGAGTTAAAAAAAAAGATAATATATGAATGATATTTTATTTTACTCATTTGTAAATTTCTTCTTTTTTGTTTTTTGAAACCTATATTCCTTTTTATAAAAAAAGTGGAAAATAGTTGGACGCCAGGCATGAGGAGGATTCCGCAACTTGAAAACACTAAGGGGTCGACGAATAATAAGTTCCCCATTTCAGGCTAGCCATTATGGGTGCTGAACGAGGCGCGAAGACTGCGCATAGCCAAAGTTACGCAAAGGGTGAGCAACGAAGTTCAGCGACCAAAGATCAGTATTAAAGGGAGGAAGTTATTATTCGCCGACCCCTTAGGGAGCACGACCAGGCTCACAGCAGGATATTGCTTTTTCAAAGCTTTAGCAAAACCTTCCAAGAGGTGGCTTGTTAAAAATTTCTATCTTCACCCACCCAAACTAATCGCGATTATATGACTGATCATCCAGCTAATTTGGAACAGGATACAGAAGATGATATGCCACCTATCTTAGGTAGTTGGCGTAACCTCTACTTGTTGGTAATTGTGCTTCACTTTATCCTGATTGGTTTGCTCTATTGGTTTACCCAAATTCACGCTTAAATTTCCTAGAATGCATTGGCTCGACTGGCTGGTTATGCTCGGCACCTTAGGTGCTATTGTTTTGTATGGTGTTTACCATACCCGCAACATTAAAAGCGTTGAAAGTTACCTGATGGGTGACCGTGATCTGCGTTGGTGGACCATCGGTCTGTCTGTGATGGCTACCCAAGCCAGCGCGATTACTTTTTTATCAACACCTGGCCAGGCCTTTGAGGATGGCATGCGCTTTGCGCAGTTCTACTTTGGTTTACCCCTGGCAATGGTCTTTCTCTGTATTTTTGTATTACCGCTGTACTACAAACTCAAGATATACACGGCCTACGAATACCTCGAAGGCCGATTTGACCTCCGTACTCGTACACTTACAGCTATCTTATTTCTCGTTCAGCGGGGCTTGGCGGCAGGTATCACGATCTATGCTCCGGCCATTATCCTCAGTACTTTGCTGGAGTGGCAATTGAATTGGACCATTCTTGGTATCGGGATCGTTGTGATTTTCTATACCGTTATGGGGGGCACCAAAGCGGTGAGTGTTACCCAAAAGCAACAGATGATTATCATCCTTTCGGGGATGTTTATAGCCGCTATTCTTCTGGTTAATCAACTGCCGGAAGGGGTTGGGTTTATTGACGCGGTTGATGTTGCTGGCAAGCTTGGAAAGCTTAATGTGGTTGACTTTTCCTTCGATATGAGCAATCGCTATACCTTTTGGTCGGGGATGTTGGGAGGGTTTTTCTTATTCCTCTCTTATTTTGGGACAGACCAATCACAGGTGCAACGCTATCTCAGTGGGCGATCATTGTCAGAAAGTCGCCTGGGCTTGTTATTCAATGGTATTATTAAAGTACCAATGCAGTTTCTGGTATTATTTGTGGGGATATTGGTATTCATATTTTTCCTGTTTGTCAAGCCGCCTATTCACTTCAATACCGCGAACTTAGCTATCGTTAAAGAAAACCCGGTGACAGCTCCACAATTGGAGAGCTTGGAGGCCACCTATGATGATCTGTTTACCCAGCGAGAGGCCGCAGTGAACAATATGATCACCGCCTTGGACACCGAAGATGAGGTTGCCATTAATGCGACTACAGAACGCCTTGAGACATTACAAACCGCTGACGCCGATATTCGGGAAGAAGTAAGAACCTTGATTGATGTAGCCAGTGATGGCGCCGCTAAAACCAAGGATACGGATTATGTTTTTATCACTTTCGTAATCAACTATTTGCCGATAGGTATGGTAGGGCTCCTTTTGGCGGTGATTTTCTCAGCTGCTATGTCGTCGACCTCCTCCGAACTCAATGCTTTGGCTACGACTACGGTAATAGATATTTACAAACGCTCGCTGGTAAAAGACAAGGAGGATCGTCATTACCTAAAAGCGTCTAAAGGTTTTACTATTCTCTGGGGCGTAATGGCCCTCATTTTTGCGCTATATGCAGATCTTTTCGAAAACCTCATTCAGGCGGTTAATATGATTGGCTCACTCGTTTATGGTTCTATTTTGGGGATTTTTATGGTCGCATTTTTCCAAAAGCGCATTGGCGGAAAAGCAGTGTTTTTGGCGGCGATTTTAGCAGAAATAGCAGTAATCGTAATCTTCTACCTCGATCAAAAAGAGATTATTGAGGTCGCTTACTTATGGTTGAATCCCATTGGATGTGGCCTGGTAATGGTTATGGCAGAATTAATTCAAGGACGAAATAAGGCAGTAGCCTAAATTTAAGTAATGAAGAAAGTACTTTGGTTGGCTTGTTTAAGCTTCTGTATTCTTAGGCTAAATGCCCAGGAGAAGGCGTTGCCAGAAATTACTCAGAGAGATGCCTTTTCTATTGGTGAAACGTTTACATTTTTATCTAAAAATCTTTCAGAGGAAAGAAGAGTAAATATTTATTTGCCAAATGGTTATGATGATAATTCTACAAAAGAATACCCTGTCATCTATCTCCTTGATGGTGCGGCAGATGAGGATTTTATTCACATTGCCGGCTTAGTGCAATTTGGTACATTTCCCTGGATCAATATGTTGCCGGAATCAATCGTTATTGGCATCGCCAATGTTGACCGCAAACGTGATTTTACCTATCCTACGAACAATACGCAAGACAAAGCGGACTTTCCTACTACAGGGGGCTCAGCAGCGTTTATAGATTTCCTAGAGCAAGAATTGCAGCCACTTATTCAGGATACTTACCGTACCGTCGATACCACTACTATTATTGGTCAATCCTTGGGTGGATTACTCGCCACCGAGATTTTGTTTAAAAAGCCCACCCTTTTTGACAATTATCTCATCATCAGCCCGAGCCTATGGTGGGATGATGAATCTTTACTCGATTATTCTCCAAACCTTTCTTCAGTGACGGGAAAAATCTACGTTGCTGTAGGTAAAGAAGGCCCCACGATGAAGCGTGTAGCCCGCAGTTTAGCAAAGAAGCTAAGCGCTGCGAAATTGGATGTACACTTCGATTACTTTGGTAAGCAAGATCATGGTAATATACTGCACCAGGCAGTATACAGAGCCTTTTCTGTATTGTACCCTAAAGAAGAGAAGTAAGTTGGGCTTTTAGTAAAAAATCCTCATACCTTGCACCAAGTACTTAATGTAGTGAAGCTTGTCTTTTATGAATATTCCCTTAGGTGCAAGGTAAATTTTACCGTAAATACCACTCCGTAGCTTCTTGCACAAATTGTAGGATCATCTTCATGCTACCCTTTCCGGGTAATGCTGTCAATGGCAGTACCGCTCCTTTGAAATGCTCACCTATTTGCCAGTGGCCGTTTGTCAACGAAGGCTTTTCCTCGTAATTTACTTCACCCTTCTGGGGATACCCCGCTAGGTAAAAATAAGGTTCGCCCACCATTTTATCTTGCATTGCCAGACCGTAGCCCAAGCCCATGTAATCGTCAACGATACAATAGGTGCCTGTATCAAAATGGTGTGGCCAAATACGGGGTTGCCCCTCTTTTTGTAGGAAACCTAATAAAGCATTGCCTGCCTGATTGGCCATCCGACGGTAGTAGCACCATTCGGCTACAGCTTCTCCTGCTAGAGGCAGAAAGGTTTTGGGGTGGTCATATTCCGGAATCTCAAAATGTAGTGGTTCCAGAAAAGCTTTTTCATCCAATCCCGTTTCCAGCAGCTGTCCGGCGATAATTTGCTCTAGTTGATCCAGGGTCTGCCCAGCCAGCTTAATGATCGGACTGGCCTTTTGGCGGGTATCTACCCACTCAAAGCTGTTGTTATTCAGATTAAAGGCCAGCGTTCTTTTGGCATCGCCAAAAGGGTGGGTATGGATACGCTGTGCCAAGGCATCAAAATAAAGGTTTGAATGACTGTCGTCGTCTTGTTTGGGAACAAAGCTACGCCCGGCCTTGGCCAGCACTTGACCTATTTGGTGAAGCGTTTGGTCTGTTTTATTGTAAGCCTGCATAGTTGATTCCGGTTAAGCGGTGCATGGTGTAATCCATGGTGCTGAGGTCATTAAAATTAAATTTCTTTACATCATCGTGCCCACAGGCGCGTGCAACTACCTTCATTAAGTCTGTCGTCGCTTCGAAGTAATTGTGGAGTTGTTGGGCCGAGGCTTCGACTATCAACCGACTCCTCAGGTCTTCTTTCTGGGTAGCAATACCTACTGGGCAATGATTTGAACCACAGGCACGCATACCCAAGCAGCCGATAGCTTGCAAGGCGGCATTGGATACAGCAATGGCATCGGCACCCAACATCATTGCTTTAGCAAAATCTTCAGCCACACGTAACCCTCCGGTAATTACCAGCGTCACATCTTTACTGTTGCGTTTGTCCAAGTGTTTTCGAGCTCTTGCCAATGCAGGAATAGTGGGCACATTTATATTGTCCCGCAAAATGGTAGGTGCAGATCCTGTTCCGCCACCGCGACCATCAAGGATAAGATAATCGACGCCTACCGCAAGGGCAAAATCGATATCGGCTTCGATATGGCTGGCCGCAATCTTAAAACCTACGGGGATGCCTCCCGTTTTTTCTCTGACCTGATCCGCTACTTCTTTAAAATCATCTACGGTCCGTAGGTCAGGAAAGGCAGCAGGAGAAATGGCCGTTTCACCCTCATTAATACCACGAACTTCAGCAATTTCAGCAGTTACTTTATCGCCAGGTAGATGGCCGCCTGTACCTGTTTTTGCGCCTTGGCCGCCCTTGAAGTGAAAAGCTTGCGCTTTTTGTACTTTCTCCCAGCTGAATCCAAATTTTCCTGACGCCAATTCATAGAAATAACGCGAGTTGTTTTCCTGCTCTGCGGGTAGCATCCCACCCTCGCCACTACAAATACCAGTGCCTGATAGTTCAGCACCCATCGCCAGTGCGGTCTTCGCTTCCTTCGATAGTGCACCAAAACTCATATCGGAAACAAAAACAGGAATGTTTAATACCAGGGGTTTATTAGCCCTTGGTCCAATGACCACTTGGGTATTTACTTCATCTTCATCCATCAATGGGCGACTAGCCAATTGAGCAGGTAAAAACTGAATGTTTTCCCATTTTGGCAAAGTATTCCGATCTACCCCCATAGAGGCAGAAGGACCATGGTGGCCGTATTTTTTAAGACCATTTTTGGCTAATTCTTTGATGTAGCCGGTGTAAGGCTCGGTACTTTCGGGGTGGGTATCGGCGTAAGCTCCCAGGTAGACATCTCGGTCGAAGGGCTGGGGGTGCTCTTCCAAATAATCATCAACTTCGGCTTCATCGATCCACACGGTATCGCCCTCGATCTTCGTCGTAAACTTGTGTAGCGCCTCGTCGTTGTTGTATTCACTCACTCCGGTATCATAGCGATAATCCCAGCCATGGAGGCCACAAATAAGGTTTTCTCCTTCAATAAACCCATCTGAGAGTAATGCTCCTCTATGCAAACAGCGGCCGTAGAGCGCTGATACTTCATCGCCATAACGGATCAGTACTAAATCAAGACTTTTAACGAGTAAATGAGTAGGTTGCTTTTCTTCCAGTGCGGATAGAGAAAAGGCTTTGATGGGGGTTTGCATAAGTGTTATAAAATGGTTTGAACTCAAGAAGGAGTATTTTTTTGAAATAGCATGTCCGTTGAAAAACACTTGGATGGTTTTGTCTGTACATCTGCTTTTGCAATCTACTTTTTTAAACTTTTGTTCGCTTACGCTAATATTGCTGCATTGTTTTCCGCACCCCGCACCCCGCACCAAAGTCAAAAGAGGGGAATCTGCCCCGTTGGGATGCCTTCGGCAAGTTCGGAAGTATTCATCGCACCCCGCACCCAAAAACGCACCTCGCACGTTTCCGCACCACTCAAATCACTCCAACCAGAATATCTAAATTGCCTAAATAAGCCATGTTTTCCCGTACAACAATGTCTAGCGGGAGCAGTTTGTCTGGTGGAATATCCACTTGGCGCAATAGGTAATCAGACAATGTAGAAGCCCCGATATATCCTTGCGCTTTGGGGTGCTGGTTGATGAGGAACTGGATGTTCCCCTGTTGGAGGGCAGCAAGATTGGTAGGGATAGGGTCAAACCCAACTATTGGCGGGATGGGGAGTCCTTGGTCTGCTAAAGCATTCGCTAGCAGGTGCGCGCGAGAATTGGTGACAAAGACGGCACCAATATTATCATGCTTTTTATTTATCGTAGCCCACTTGTTTATTAAAGTTTGTGGGTTATCAAATGTGGTTATTTCTGCTGTTAGCGTAGGGATCGCAATTTCAGACTGATTGAAGTAAGCACGGAACCCATGGGCTTTGGCTAGTAAGTGAGGGGCATTGTCTACCTGTTGTTCCAAGTGCAAAATGAGGGGTTGCTGACCTTTAGGTAAATTTAAGTGCAGCAAACGCGCACCCAAGAATCCTGCCTGGTATGCATCCTGCCCCACGTAGCAAAGGGCATTAGCCTCCGCCAAGCGGGTGTTGATCATGATGTAAGGAATCTCCAAGGCCTGTAATTGGCGCGCCAAATCCATCCCTTCCAGTTGAAAAAGTGGCGCAAAAAGAAAGGCTGCCGGAGGCTGAGAAAGAAGTCGGTTAGCGCATTCCGCAAAATGTCGGGGACTGGCCAGTTCAAAGTTCACCGTTTCAAGGTCCAGGCCAAAATGCTGTAGAGAATGCTTGGCCCGTTGGATACCTTCGTGGATGGCCAGCCAGTATTCATCTGTTTCAGGGTAGGGGAGCAGTACTGCAAGCGTCAGGGTTCTATTGTAGGCGAGCGTACTGGCAATGAGGTTTCGTTCATAGCCCAGCTCTTCCATGGCTGCTTTTACCTTCTCCCGGGCTTTCGCCGAAACATCACCTCGTTGATGAAGAACACGGTCGACCGTGCCAGTGGACACACCTGCTTGGGCTGCAATATCCTTGATCCGTATTCTTTTCATCGCCTTTTGTTTTGTTCTATAATCCTCAATAGGCGCTTACCGTAAGACACAAAGTACTACTATTTTATTTTGAATTTTAGTGCTTTTATTCCTTTGTGTTTAGGGCAAATTAGGCAATTGCCATCGCTGGAAAGCTTCCATCGCCTCGTATTCTGCAAAACCCAACGCTCGGTAGGTTTGGGCGGTTTCTCGGTTGCGAGCCTCGGCCCGTTCCCAGAATTCTCGTTCGTCATTACCGGGGAAAGGTGGCTGATCTTTTTGCGACTGGTGCATGTAAATGGCTTTCCGCTTTTTTACAACCTCTTCCGGGCTCAAAGGCACCGCCATTTCAATTTCGTGGATAGGCCATTCCTGCCAAGCACCGCGGTAAAGCCACAACCAGCAATCGTCCATCCATTTTTCTTCAGACAACTGCTCGAAAGCAGCGGTAATAATATCCAGGCAAACACGGTGGGTGCCGTTAGGGTCTGCCAAGTCCCCTGCAGCAAATACTTGATGGGGGCGGATCGTGTTTAGAAATTCCATTGTTTGCCCAATGTCAGCAGGCCCCATCGGGTTTTTACGAACGGAACCGGTCTCATAAAATGGTAAGTCCAAAAAGTGAATTTGGCTGTCGGGTAGGCCACAAGAACGTGCTCCTGCACGCGCCTCACCCCGCCGAATCATTCCTTTTATGCTTCGTACTTCAGGGCTGTCGGGAACGCCAGCTTTCTTACGTTTAAGGTCTTTTCGTGCTTTTTTGAACAGCTTGCTGGCAGCTTCGTTAGTCAGTTCGTAAGTGCCACCAAATTCTTCCATAAATTCAATGAAACGTAGCGCATCGTAGTCGTGTACAGCAATATTGCCACTGGTCTGGTAGGCTACATGTACTTCGTGTCCCTGTTCTACCAACCGTAGGAAGGTTCCCCCCATACTGATAACATCATCATCAGGATGCGGACTAAAAAGGACCACTCGCTTCTGAGCAGGGCGACTGCGCTCTGGCCGATGGGCGTCATCTACATTGGGTTTGCCACCCGGCCACCCGGTAATCGTGTGCTGTAGTTGATTAAATATCTTGATGTTGAGACTATAGGCCGATTCGTAAGCCAAAATAAGCTCGCCCAAGCTGTTTTCAGTATAATCTTCGTTGGTAAGTTTTAGGATGGGTTTTTCTAACTTTTGAGACAACCAAATGACGGCTTTGGCTGCTAGTTTGTCATCCCAGTTGCACATGCCTATCAGCCAGGGTGTCGCGATTTTAGTAAGTTCTTCGGCGGCAGCCTCGTCTACAAAAAAGCGGACATTAGGATGCTTTTGCAAAAACGAAGAGGGTAGGTTGGGGGTGACAGGACCTTCAACAGCGTCGCGCACAACGGCAGCTTTGTGCTGTCCCCAGGCAAGGAGATAAACGGTGCGTGCCTGCATAATGGATTGGATACCCATAGTGATCGCCCGGTAGGGGACATCCTCAAGCGTACCGAAGTCCTTAGCGGCATCCTTCCGAGTCAGGTTGTCAAGGCGTACCAATCGAGTTACAGAGCTTTCCCATGAACCAGGCTCATTAAAGCCGATGTGCCCGGTACGGCCAATGCCCAGTAATTGAACATCAATGCCACCAACCAGCTTGATTTTCTTTTCGTAAGCTTCGCAATAAGCACCTACTTCTTCCAGTGGCACGGTACCGTCGGGGATGTTGATGTTCTCGGCAGGAATATCAACATGGTCAAAGAGGTATTCATGCATGAAATGCACGTAACTCTGCTGTGCAGTGGGCTCCAGTGGATAGTATTCATCAAGATTGAAAGAAATGACATTCTGAAAACTCAGCCCTTCTTCTTTGTGGAGCCGAATCAACTCCTGATATACCCGAATAGGAGAGGAGCCAGTGGCTAGCCCTAAGACAATATTTTCACCTTCTTGCTGTCGTTGCCGAATAGCTAGGGCTATTGATTGTGCTACGTGGCGGGAAGCCTCTTCTGGCGAAGCCCATATCTTGACAGGAATACGCTCAACAGATTTGAAAGCATATTGTAAATAGCTGTTGGTGTGACCATTGGTTTTGAGCAGGGACATAAGGATTATGGTTAGATTCTGAGGCAAAGGTAAGAGAATTTCAAATAAACCGTGTGCGCACACGGTTTATTTGAATGTTAATTTTTTAACCAACCATCATCAACCAACAACCCAATAAAACTAACTAACCCTTCATCCAACCTTTTTCCGTACCTTCGCCCGCTGTTTTGGGATTTGCCAAGAAGTGCTTATTTTCCCAAAACGTAGAATACTAGAAGAAATGGGAAATATAGTTGCAATTGTCGGTCGCCCCAACGTGGGTAAATCTACGCTCTACAATCGAATGGTAGGAGAGCGCCAGGCCATTATTAATGATGAAAGTGGTGTTACCCGCGACCGCCAGTACGGCACCAGTAATTGGAACGGGAAAAACTTCACCATCGTTGATACGGGTGGGTTCGTTCGTAACTCCGATGATGTTTTTGAGGCAGCTATCCGCTCGCAAGTTCAAATCGCGATTGAAGAGGCAGCAGTACTCATTTTTATGGTGGATGTAACCACTGGCCTTACGGATCTCGACGAGCAGATCGCCGCTATGATACGGCGCACCAAGCAGCCAGTTTTGCTGGCGGTCAATAAGGTAGATAATAGCCAACGGCAGCTCGAAGCCAATGAGTTTTGGAGCCTGGGCTTTGAGCACACTTACTTTTTATCTTCTGTCACAGGCAGCGGTACGGGTGAAATATTGGATGCCCTCGCCGAACTTATTGAAGAAGAGGAAGAAGAGGAGACTGACCTGCCACGTCTGGCAATCGTAGGACAACCAAACGTAGGTAAATCCAGCCTTACTAATGCACTTTTGGGCGAAGACCGCAACATCGTTACCGATATTGCTGGTACTACCCGAGATTCGATTAATACCCATTACAAAAAATTCGACAAAGAATTTCTCCTTGTCGATACTGCCGGTATCCGCAAGAAGAGTAAAGTACATGAGGATCTAGAGTTCTATTCCGTCATGCGAGCTATCAAAGCCATTGACGAATCAGACGTTATTATCCTGATGATTGATGCCACCTTGGGCGTAGAATCTCAGGATATGTCGATCTTTAGCCTTATTCAGAAACGAAATAAGGGAGTCGTCATACTGATCAATAAGTGGGACCTCATGGAGAAGGAAACCAACACGGCCCGTGACTACGAAAAGGAAGTTCGTCGCCGTTTTGAGCCTTTTACCGATGTGCCTATCATTTTCGTTTCTGCCCTCGAGAAACAGCGGATATTTAAAGCCGTTGAAGTTGCGCTGGAGGTCTACGAAAACCGTTCTCGCCGAATTTCTACCTCTGTCCTCAACGACAAAATGCTTACGGCTATCGAACGTCACGGCCCTCCTGTTCACCGTGGGCGTGTTGCCAAAATAAAGTACGTCACCCAATTACCGATTGCCTATCCTGCATTCGCGTTTTTCTGTAACAATCCTAAGCATATCAAGGATAGCTACAAGAATTACCTCGAAAACCAAATCCGTTTCCATTTCAATTTTACTGGGGTGCCGATTAGCGTGTTTTTTAGAAAAAAATAAGGGTTGGGGCCCGGTGCCTTCGGTACCACTGCTGTTCATTGTCCTTGTGGCGTTCCGCCACCGCGCTCACCTGTTCGTCGCACTTCGTAGAGACGTTGTACTGCAATGTTTGTGTCAGGCCTTATAAGTCTATCATTACCCGTGAGGGACGAAAGATAGATCCTGATTTTGCGTGGCAACCCCGTTTCTATGATCATATTATTCGCGATCATGCCTCCTTTCAGCGAATCACTTACTATATTGCCAAAAATCCGGCCACATGGAGCAATCATCGGTCGGGAAAATGAGCTCGCATGTTGCGTTTTTTACGTACTCAAAAGGAGGATGCTTCGGATACTGAATTGCTGACCCGTTTCCAGCAACAGGAAGATCGTCAGGCTCTGGCCGTCCTTTTCGATCGCTATATCGAACTCATCTATGGCCTTAGTTTACAGTATCTAAAAACGCCCAGTCGTGCAGAGGATGCTACACTGGCGATCTACGCCGAATTACAGCAAAAGCTACCTCACCATGAGGTGAAGAATTTCAAAAATTGGCTCTATACCTTTATTCGTAACCATTGCTTGATGCAGTTGCGGAAGGAGAAAAAAATGATTACTGTAAATTATGATCCTGCTTTTATGCAATCCGATGCCGATTGGCATCTAAGTGACGGCCCATCTGAAAAAGAGGAGCGGGAATCGGCCTTGGATTTCTGTTTAGAGCAGCTTAATGATCAACAAAAAGCCTGCGTTCAGTTGTTTTATTATAAAGGCCACTCTTACAAAGAAATTGCGACCATGCGTAACGAAGAAGTAGGCCGGATCAGGTCTAATATTCAAAATGGTCGCCGTAATCTGAAAAACTGTATCGAAGGACAGGAACAGCGGAATGAATAAAAAGGAACAACATATCAGGGATTTACTCCAACGTTGGACCACGGGCGAAATTACCGCCAGGGAAGAAGCTGAGCTGCTTACTGCTGCACAGCAAGACCTCTTTCTACAAGAAGCATTGGCCGCTTACCAAGGACAAGCTGACCATGATCATGCTGCCCGTTTAGATCGCATTCGTAGTAAAACGTCCCAACGTCAGCCGATTGTACGGATGATTGGCCGTTGGACAGCTATTGCAGCCAGTGTTTTGCTACTCGTTACGGTAAGTTGGTGGACGCTGCGTGAAGAAGGGTTTTCGGATATGGCCTCGCCTGTTGCGATGGAAGAATCAGCAACCGCACCTTCTTCCCCTAAAATCTCTGAAGACCAGGCAGCCGAGTCTCCGGCTTTTACTGAAGCAGAAGAATTAAGTACAGCGGAACCCATCGCGCAATCGTCTCCTTTAAAAGAAGCGACTACCCCCAAGGATTCTCAAGAGGATAAGCTACTTTCTCGTAAAGACGAATCACAAATAGCAGCCGATGCGACAAGGCCGCCAGCGACCTATAATTCAGAAACAAATTTAGGTGCAGGAGCTACTTCTGATGAGGTGCTTGCAGGTAGGGCCGAAGAAGATACTTTTAGTAGCCGTACGCTTCCTGTTGATTCCGAGGCGATTGTTTTGGAAACCAGAGAGGCTGTTGAAGCCGATGAATTATCGCCTCCTCCAGCGCCGCGGATGGCTGCCCCTGCTACCAGTCCAACTTATCCTGCCCAAAACCAAGCTTACGCCCGCCAAGATGAACCTACTCGGATATCCAATAGTGGTATTCCTGTACCGGCTACCGGCTATCGAATTATCGAAGGGTATGTAACGGATGCAGAAGGTTTTCCTTTGATTGGCGCTAGCATTGTGACGCCAGGGGCCGCCAATGGAACGGTTACTGACTTGGATGGTTTTTATCGGATTACAGTTGCTAATGAGATAAAGACATTATCTATCAGTTACACGGGCTTTGCATCTACACAGGTCAATGTAGATGATGAGAATCAACTGGATGTTACATTGGCCGAAGCAGTAGCTTTAGACGAGGTTGTTGTAACAGGTTATGCCGCCAAAAAGCGGGGACAAGCTGAAGCTTCCACAGGCACAGCTCAACCTATTAAAGGGTTTCGGGCACTGCGGGACTATGTCGTTGCCAACACGCCGGATAATACGCCCAGAGCTAGAATTAAGCTCCGTTTTCTAGTACAAGCAGATGGCAGTCTGACGGATTTTGAGGTGCTAAAAAGTACCAATGTTGGGCAAAATAGCCTGGCCATCCAATTACTTGAACAAGGCCCTAAATGGGAGGTTACTGAAGGTAGTACGCCAGTGGAAACGGTTTATGTCGTCAGGTTTTAGGAACTATATGACGAATTTAGTAGGACCGTTTTTCTTGAACCACCAAAGGCACCTAAGGTGATTTTTTTTGAACTAAGGACGAGGGATCGGCAGCTTCTCCGTAGGGTCGGGTTTCAAACCCGACCCTACGGAGAAGCAGACAGCCCGGTGCCGATCCCGTCCCGACTAGAAAAGTCGGGACGGGATCGGCATGGCCCCAAATTAATAAGAAAAGGCTTACCTTATGCCAACCATTGATATACCGCAAAGCTCGCGAGATAGGCAATTCCTGTCATTAAGAAAAACTGAAAAATTGGCCACTTCCAGCTTTTAGTTTCCCGCTTGACGACGGCTAGCGTGCTCATGCACATCATGGCAAAAACATAGAAAATAAGCAGCGAGGCTGAGGTGGCTGTGGTGTAAACCTGTTCTCCGGTGACGGGATTTCGCTCGTTGGTCAAACGTTCGATAATACCGGATTCATCGTCGGCAGCACTACCCACACTGTAGAGGGTGGCCATGGTGCCGACAAAAACTTCCCGCGCAGCAAAACTACAGATAATAGCGACGCCCATTTTCCAATCGAAGCCCAGGGGCCTGATGACTGGCTCGATATATTTTCCCATTTGTCCGGCGTAGCTGGCTTCTAGTTTTAGAGATGCCTCCAAGTCTTCTTTGGCGTTAGCATCCAGGTTTTGTGCGGTAGCTATAGTGGCGGTTTGTGCTTCTACAGCGGCCATTTTGTCAGCGGGCCCATAGCTGGCAAGTGCCCAGAGAACGATGGATATAACTAGGATAACCTTACCTGCTTCAATCACAAAACTGCGTACTTTATCCCATACATTTAATGTCACATTCCGGAGAAGTGGCCGTCGGTATTCAGGGAGTTCGAGCATGAGGGTGCTCCGTTCTTCTGTTTTTAAAATGTATTTAAAGAAAAGCGCGGTGCCCAAGGCTGCTATGATCCCCAAGAGATAAAGCCCCATAAAGGCAAGGCCTTGTGGATTGAAGAAGCCATCGCCATCTCCGGCTGGAACGACAAAGCCAATGAGGACAACATAGACGGGTAATCGTGCAGAGCACGAAATAAAGGGGGCGACGAGTATGGTGATAAGCCTTTCTTTCCAATTGGCGATTGTTCTCGTACTCATGATCGCAGGAATAGCACAGGCGCCACTGGAAATGAGTGCTACTAGGCTGCGGCCATTAAGCCCAAAGAAATGCATCAGAGAGTCGAACATGTAGGCAGCTCTGGCCATATATCCGACCTCTTCCAGAAGGTTGATCAAGAAAAACAGAATGGCAATTTGCGGTATAAAAATGACGACGCCACCTAAGCCTGCGAGGATACCGTCCGTCAATAAATCCGTCAGCCAGCCGGCGGGTAGGACTGCTTTTACAACGTCGTTGAGCTGCCCAAAAATCCATTCGATACCATCCATGGGGTATCCTGCCCAGGCATAGATGGCCTGGAATACGAAAAGCATGAGTAGCAGGAAGATGAGTGGGCCGAATACTTTATGGGTAAGAATACGGTCTACTTTTTCGGTAAATCCCGGGCTATCGGTGGCTGTTTCTTTGATGGTTGCTTTGGCTACGGGCTCAAACTGATCGAAACGTGCCATCGTCTCCTGAACCTGATGGCGTAGTGTTTTGAAATCATGTTCCTCCGTTACCCGTTCGATCAACTGTCGTTTGTCGTCGGAAAGAAAGGGCAGCCATTGATAATGATGAGCAAGCAAAATGTTTTGGTAAACAGTATTGTTAGGAAAAGCCTGTTCTAAATCTAGCGCAACCCGTTTTTCGATTGTATTGGGGCGATAGAAAGAAGTCGTTTTATGGGAGGTTTCTACTTGGGTGAGTTGGTTGATATATCCTTCGAGTTCCTGGAAACCTTCACCACTGTGGCTACTAAGCACGACTACTGGAGCATCAATTTTTTTGCTTAGCAACGCGGTATCCACTTCTCGGCCACGTTCTTCGGCCATGTCCGCCATGTTTAGGCCCAAGATAGCAGGTAAGCCAAGGTCTTTGATCTGGGTAAAGAGCAGTAAATGCTTCTCCAAGCGAGTGAAATCCGCTACGTAAAGAATAGCATCGGGGTAGTTTTCATCCAATGGGTTGGCCAAAGTCTGAACGACAATCCTCTCATCTTGAGCAGAAGGGTAGAAACTATAAGCACCCGGAAAATCAATAAGGCTGATTTTCTCGCCATTGGAAAGTTCGTAACTGCCTAGTTTTTTATCAACGGTGACACCGGGAAAGTTGCCTACTTTTTGTTGTAGGCCGGTGAGTCTGTTGAAAACACTGGATTTACCACTATTGGGGTTTCCTATTAAAGCTAAACGAAACGGACGGGAATGTGTTTGGGAAGAGCTGTTGTTCATTTGCGGATTACTATCGCCTCAAATTCTGTTTGTCTTAAAGCCAGGAAATGATGATCAATGGCCAGGTAAAAAGCACCTCCAAAAGGAGCACGACGTACATAACGTATTTTACTGCCGGGCAAGACGCCCATTGCCATTAAGCTAGCTGCCAACTCTTGGCGGGTAAAGCCAACGATAACGCCTTCTTCGCCAGGCTGTAGCAAATAAGCGTTGGGCTGAACAATAGGAGAGGATAAGATCGCCGTCATGTTTTTTACGTTTTTACTTTCTTTACAAAAAGTAGTACTATAGCTTGATTATCATCAGGAGTTATCCCGGGATTTTAGCAAAGGTACAGAAAGTTTCTTATTTAGATTAAGTCTAAGTAGGGTCTACAAAATTATTACTTTAGCTTGACTATCTTTGGTGACAAGAATCATCATAGAGAGGGAATAAAACAGCTTTCTTTTTTCTAAAAAATAATTATATCATGGTTTTTTCTAGAATTAGCCTCATTGTATTGCTAGCTGCCTTTGTGTCTACGACATTGGTTGGTCAGACCCTGGTAAGTATATCCTACAAAGGGCAACGTTCCCAAGAGACGCTTTCCCAGCAGTATGGCTTTTTGATCCAGAATGGGGTAGAGCTGTGGAAGGTTACCTATACGACGCCAGATGTTTTTAACCAATTGGACACTGCCTCCGGTTTATTGGTTTTGCCGGTAAGGGAAGAGACGACCATTTATCCGACGCTTATCTACCAGCATGGTACGGTGGATGGCCCACAGGATGTGCCTTCCAATCTTCAGGGAGGGTATCAGTTAGCGCTTGTTTTTGGCGGTTTAGGTTATGCTACTTTGGCCCCTGATTTTCTGGGCGCAGGCACGTCGCGGGGTTTTCATCCCTATGTGCATGCTGACTCAGAGGCATCTGCGGCAGTAGATATGCTGCGGGCAGTTCGCGGCTACGCCTCGCAGATTGATTTACTGCTTAATGATCAACTGTTTGTAACAGGCTATTCTCAGGGAGGACATGCGAGTATGGCACTGCACCGCGCATTAGAACTGGATCTGGCCAGTGAGTTTAGTTTGACGGCTGCTAGTCACATGTCTGGGCCTTACAGTATAAGTGGCGTAATGAGAGAGCTAATGGTGAGTGAAGAACCTTATAATTTTCTGGCTTATTTGCCAAATACTTACCTTTCTTACAATTATGTCTATGACTTTTATGATGATTTGGAGCAATTCTTTAAACCCACTTACACCAATGCTATTCGGAATTTTTACGAAGGGAATATAGGTTTGTCCAACTTGAATAATTTCCTAATCTCTAATCTGACGAATGAATATGGTGCTCCTATTGCGCGCTATATGTTACAGGATAGTATTGTAACTATTTTAGAAGACGCTGATCCTAGTCATCCCGTGATAGCAGCTTTGGCGGCAAATGATACTTACGAATGGGCACCCCAGCAGCCTACCCGCATTTTCTATTGCACGGCTGATGATCAGGTAAAGTATCGTAATAGTATTGTTGCAGATTCTGTTATGCAGGCTTTGGGGGCAGTAGACTTAATCACTTTCGATGTCAACCCAGATGCGGATCATGGAGGTTGTGTGGAACCAGCCGTTATTCAAACTGCCTTGTTCTTCAATAGTTTTGCAGATTGGACCGTCGGGACAAGAGATCAGTGGGATGATTTGGAGGTGAAGGTATTCCCGAACCCTACGAGTCAGAAACTACAAATACATGAATTGTCGGAGGTTGCAGCAGTGAGGGTTCTCAATCAGCAAGGCCAGCTTATGCTTACAAAAGAATTGCCAATGGGCGATAATGAACTTATGATCAACAGCCTTTCTCCTGGAATTTACTGGGTTCACCTTCAGACTAAAACAGGACAGGCGATTAGAAAAGTGGTGGTGGAATAGCAAAAAGAGGGGCAAAAAAAATGGCCGTTGGCTACTGATCCAAAACAGTAGCCAACGGCCAGAATGAGTATCAAAAAGAATGTTGAATCCCTAACTCAAATATATCAGTTCTGCATTAGGCAGCTGGTAACGATCTAGTAGGCTCTGAACGAAGGCTTTGTGGCCACGGGGAGCTAGTAAATACAATTTTCCACCTTTCATCGAAGCCATGGTACTTAGTAGTTTCCACTTGGAGACCATAGAGGTTGTGTCTTCATCCTTCATGGCTATTTCGACATAGAATTTCTTAGTTAACCTTCGCCCTGTGATATCAGGCGTATAGGAGATGTCTTCGTCGGCGCGCTGAAAGGTTCTCGGAGCTTCATAACCTTCAAAGTTGGCTTTGAGGTCAGAAAGACGGAGTGTTTTTGCCCAATCAATAGCATCGGGGAAGTAATCTATCTTTTCCATTTGGATATATTTATAATGATGAAATAATTGAAGACCAGGAGCTTGCTACTTTCGGTTTTGAGTAATTCGAAGATGAATTGTATCAGTCAAAACGCTATAAGGAATTCTCGTGAACAACGTAAACAAGAAAAAAGGTAGCATTTTTTATGCTCTTTTTAATGCTTGAGCAAACTTAAAGCGGAATAAAAATAGGAGACTGTTTAAGCAGGGAGGGTAAAACAAAAAACGAACGATGTTTATTAGCTAGCATACCCTTTTAAACAAACTTAGGGCTTAAATTGTTTATTTCCAATGATTTAAATTAAGTTTTTGAGGAATAGGGCTTGGGTTGGTTCCTAATACCCAACCATTTAGCGATAGAGGAGGGTCTTGCCTAAAGCAGTTGCTTGATAATCGACCAGAGACCTATTTCCTATGCCGAAGTCCTTCCCCGCGTTGTTGTTTTTATTTTCTTTGCCGTTTCTTTTGAGTGCCCAAGCGATCTATAGTGGACGTATACAGGATGTTGCTAATGGCCATCCAGTCGCTGGTGTAAACATAGCCTTACTTAACAGCTCAGTAGAAGAAGCCTCGAACCTCTTTGGCGATTTTGTGCTTAAAAATACAGCACAGGACAGCTTGGTCCACCCAAGCAACAGCTACCGTTTTTATAACAATACAATGGTTTGGGAGGGCGAATTCCCGATAGGACTGGAGATTTATGCCATTGACGGCCGCTTGGTTCGTCATGAATCGAATTTAGGGAATGCTGGGAGTTATTTGTTTCCCAAGCTGCCTTTTGGTATCTACTTGCTAAGGGTAAGTACAGAAGCGGACATTCAAACGTTTAAGGCATTTTCCAATGGTGATCGTACGTCCATCGCCGACAAAGGGGCTACTTGGCATCGCTCTTCGGTAGTACCTCAACCGGATACACTTTTGCTGAGCAAAGAAGGATACTATTCACGGCTTATTCCCTTGATTGGGAAGGATACTTTGTTGAGAATTAATCTGCTCAAAAAGGAAAATGATGATCTTCATTACTTCAATGAACTCATTGACCCTATAGCCTTTGATTTAATCAGTAGTCGCCCTTCCCGTACCAATGATGGTGAAGTATCCTCAGTGAAAATTATTTACAATCAAGAGGATGGCTTGATGTATTATATGAATACCAAGCGGTATACGCTACATTACCTCTTTGCGAAAGCACAGCTCGGATTTGATCAAGGAAATAATGTATTCAACCAAACCCAGTATCGTCGAAATGATGATCGATACTTGTTTCCTGCAAATCTCAATTACTATAAAAATCAAGACATATATGTGTTACATTTTGTAGCGGCTAATGAAATTAGTTGCGAAGAAATTCAGTTGATGTTTGATAAAATTCTGGCGACCTCCTACCTGGAAGGGAAGCTGTTTTTATTTGCTAATCGCCCGGAATTTAATGCCTGTGATGTTCCCTTAATCACGCCGGAAGAACTCTATGAAGGCCAGAATTACCAGGCGCTAAACCTGGCCGAAAACTATGGTTACCTAAACAAAGTGCCGCTGGAAGATTTGGAAGATACCTACCTTGGGCGTCATGATATTGTCTTACTCAACGGTGTACCCAATGACGTATCTGTCGTAGCAGGCATCATTACTACTGAATTTCAGACGCCACTTAGCCACATCAATGTACTTAGCCATAACCGCAATACCCCCAATATGGCTCTGCGTGATGGCTGGGAGAATGAACAGCTGGAGACATTGCTCGGTCGATTGGTATACCTAAAAGTGTCAGTTGATTCTTTTGAAATACGCCCTGCTACGCTCCCGGAAGCTACTGCATTCTGGGCGCAGAATGAACCGCAGGATAGTATCATTTTGGACAAGAATACGACTTTACAAGGCCTGGTAGATTTGCAAACTGCCGATTACTCCTTTGTAGACGTGGTTGGTGGTAAAGCAAGCAATTTCGCCGAAATACTTAACACAACGGTCAGTGGAGTGCCCATTCCTACGCCAGAATCTTCTTTTGCGATTCCTTTTTATTATTACGATAAACATCTTAAAGATGCAGGCTTGGATCTCTTCTTGGAAGAGATGTTGGTAAATGAACAATTTGTCAATAACCCAGCCTATCGTCGTGCTCGATTAAAGGATTTTCAGGAAAGGATCAAAGACGAACCCCTAGATGCGGAGTTAATCGGCTTGGTGGAAGATCGTATCCGCAATTTTGCTGACTTTCCTTCTTTTCGTTTTCGCTCTTCTACAAACGCAGAAGATCTGGAAGATTTCTCGGGCGCTGGCCTGTACAGTTCTTATTCCGCCAAGGCGAATGATCCGGATAAAACCATCGAAAAAGCCATTAAAAAAGTTTGGGCCAGCCTTTGGAATTGGCGCGCTTTCGAAGAACGTAGTTACTACAAAATCTCCCATGCCTCTTGTGCGATGGGTATACTGGTGCATCGTTCCTTTCCTGATGAAGATGCCAATGGGGTGGTGATTACCAAAAATCTGTACAATACCAATCCTGGTTTTATCATCAATGTGCAGTACAAAGAATACAGTATTGTATTTCCTGAGCCAGGTATCCTAAACGACCAGATCATGCTATTTACCTGGTCTATCGTCCCAGGGCAGCAGTTTACGCCGGAATACCTGACGTTTTCCAATATCCCTGAATTGAATGGAGAAACGGTACTGACAGATGATGAATTGATGGAGTTGGGTACCTATTGCCTGGCCCTCAAAAAGTATTTCTACCAAAATGTCCCTCACGATTGCAATTGCACCGAGCAAGATTTTGGCCTTGATATTGAATTCAAAGTAGACTCCCAAGTGAGTGAGCGGAAGATTTATATCAAGCAGGCGAGGTTGTATAAATAGGGCTTACTTTGCTTTGAGGTACTCTTCGTAACTTAGCAAAATACAATTCTCTAAGCTTACCTTTTATCAATGAGATACCTGAATACCTCTAGCCCGTCTTTATGGGGCATTCTTTTCCTGCTTGCAATTACGTTGCCGCTTGGCGCCCAAGACATTGGAGCTATCCTCGCTGTCCAGGAAATTGATACGATGCTTTATTCAGGTGCTAAAGACAACCGGATCAACTGGGTGATCCAAAATCGTGGAGATTCTTTCACCAACAAGGATGATTTTACGACACTTTTTGAAAATGACCTACTAAAGGCTTTTGAGCAGGGACATGAATTAGCACAAGTACCTTATGCACAATACCGTGATTTTTTCAATCTCTATTCCTTCTGGTGGCCGGATGCTCCGGATGATAATAACGGCTGGACCTTTGGTACTATCCAGGGATTGCGCGATGCGGTATTTCTGCCTTGGGCAAATGACCGTACCGGTTGGGCAACTTTCTTCTCCTCAACGAAGTACGGTGGCGGCGGCGGTGCGGGCCTTAACCGAGAAGCGAGAGTAGGTGACGGAAAAATGTACGGCATGGGTTGGGAAACCTTCCTGCACGAGTTTGGTCATACTATGCCCGGCTTATTAGACGAATATTCAGCTAGCGGCGAATGGTCAAATAGCCAGTGTTGGGAAACGCCCAATACTACCGGACAACTCAATATTGCGGACATCCCCTGGCGTTTATGGATTGAACCCGGAACGCCAATCCCTACACCTTACACAGCAGAATACCTAGACAAATTTGGTGCTTTTGAAGGCGCAATGACCAACTATTTTGGCTGCCATCGCCCCACAGCCCGTGGCTGCTTCATGGGAGCAGGAGGTTTTGGGGAGGATTATGGCTTGGTACTTTGTTCTCCTTGTATTCAACGCGTGATTTGCTATTTGTATGAATACGTTGATGTAATAGAAAACCCGCAGCCCGCAGCCGGTGACCTTACCGTAAATGGTACGGAAACACTTGCCTTTTCAGTAGATGTGGTGAAGCCGGAGCCCAATACCCAAGCATACGAATGGCGATTAAACGGAAAAATAATCGCAACAGATACTGAAACGATCGAGGTTACCTTCGACGCCTGTGATAGCTATGAGTTGATATTTGCCGTGTGGGATAACAATCCGCTCGTACGTTTCGATCCCAAATTCGCGGATACCTACCCCGAACCCTATCAAGAACTTAAATGGACGATTAATCAAACCGAGGTAAACAGCTATACTTTAGCCAGCAGCGAAATGATACAGGATGCAGATTGTTCAGGAGATGCAAATGGAAGTGTTGATTTTTCAATCACCGGAGGGCAGGCTCCTTATCAGGTATTCTTAAAAGGAGAATTACAGAACAATCCCGTAGCGAACTTTGCGGCCGGAGATTATGAGTTCTTTATTGTTGATGCAAATGGTTGTGGAATTAATCAGGACATAAGCATTGCTAGTGAGCTTTTGTTTGATCCGGAAATTTGTTCTGCTTATGCCAATGATACTTGGTCTTTATCCCTGGAAGATGAAAATTATGCTGTTGCAGATTTAAATTATTCATGGTCTACTGGGGCAACAACGGCAACAGTATCCAACTTGCCGGATGGCGATTATTCCGTTACGGTCTCCACCGCTTCGGGTTGTGTGAAAGAACAAGTTATTAGCTTGTTGTCAACGGCTGATTCAATAGTTGTTGCTGAAACCGTTTTTCCTTCCGGTTTAGAAACAGCATCGGGCAGTATTTACCTTGATATTACGGGCGGGCAATCACCTTATACCATTGATTGGTATGACCAACCTAATCGTGACCTTACCACCCCAACACCAGCCAATATCCTTTCCAGCGGAACCACCTGGGGGCACGAACCTGAATTTGCTTTTGATGATGATCTAGGAACCAAGTGGTTGCATGCAATGGCTACAAATACTCACATCGGCTATCAGTTAGCAGAGGCTTCTCCAGTGACCTATTATGTCATTACTTCCGCAGATGATGTGCCAGAGCGTGATCCTAAAACCTGGCAGTTCCAAGGCTCGAATGACGGAGAAAACTGGACGGCCCTTGATCAGCAGGTCAACCAAGATTTTACCAGCCGTTTTCAACGGAGGGGCTTTTTATTTAGCAATACGGTTTCTTACCAATACTACCGCTTGTTTATTGAGGAAAACCATGGAGATATAGCTACGCAGTTGCAGGAATTGGAAATTATTGGTTCAGATGCGGCTGCTAACTTTGTACGGAATGATCGGGCGCAGAATCAAGCAACCCGTAAGAATCTGGTAGCAGGAGCTTATCGTTACGTTGTTAAAGACGGAAATCAGACTGCGCATACCAATACTCTTTTAGTGGGGTATGCTGCCCCATTTACAGCGCTTGACTTGGTGGTGGTGCAAGATGGGGATTGTCAAGTCCGTATCGAAACGCCATCCCCCGATCACACTTATTATTGGTTTGACGATGCCGAAGCTACCCAGTTCTTAAGTACGGGCATTACTTTTCAGCCTCCCTTTTCAGGGAACTACTACGTTGCTGCCGTTGATAACAACATAGGGGCGCTGAGTGAAAATATCCAGGGCTTTGCGGTCATCGTACAAACAAGGCCAGAGGTAGAAGCCCTGAGCGATACGGAATTAGGAATTGTTGATCCCAATCCGGAGCTGGTTTACCATTGGTACGAGGAGGAAAGTTGTGGTGCTCCTTTGCATACGGGAACTGTCTTCTCCCCTCAGGCAGCTGGACTTTATTATGTTGCAGCACAGCGGCCAATGAATGCAGTTGTACCTCAAGATCCAGGAACGATACCTGGTTTGATCATTCGCATGGATGCTGCGGACTTAAATGGAGATGAAGCCGTCGATAATCCCCAATTGCCAACGAGTTCATTGTATGGCTGGTCGTTCAGCAATGGTAATAGTTGGGCCGATGGTAACTGGTATGCGTATCGTTCAAATTACCAAAATGGTTTGGGTGTGGCTGATTTTGCAACCATCTGGTTACAGCGGATCACCCAAGCAGAGACCGGCTATCAGACCATACTTATGGCTTACGAAGAAAACCCGATCACTTTTCCAAATCGAGCTCCTTTTGAGGGGCTTTCGGTTAATATCCCTCGCCATTCTGATGCTACTCAGCTTTACAGTGATAGTGCTCCCGCGCGTACCCTCAATGGCACCACTTACTTAAACGGCGAGCAGGTGGACCCACTGACAACCGCCAACCCGCTGGAGTTTTGCATTCTGGGGACCGTAATGACAGAAAGGTCTTTTGACCAGATTTACTACACCGATACACAATGGGAAGGGAAAGTCGGGGAATTACTCTTTTACGATCGTGCCCTCACTGAGGTAGAAATGCAAGCCGCTTCTGCCTACCTGCGTACCAAATGGATCAGTACCGCAGATCTGGAAAGCCCCCGTAAAACCCTCAATTGGGATGGGATGGCCCTTGACAATGAAATCTTGACGGCTGCAGACCCCTTAATGATTCACCCCAATCCTACCAATGGCAGGTTTACTATAGCGGGGTTACAAGCTCAGGCTGATATCCAAATCGTATCCCAAGCAGGTAGCATCATTCAAAATATTCAGTGTTTGCCCGGACAGGCAAACCTGGATATTCAACACTTACCAGCCGGTCTTTATTTCGTCAAAATAAGAGAAGAAGGAGCGAATAAAGTTACCGTTGTGAGAATGGTGAAGCTGTAACCTCTTTAGGGCCCTTGGTAGTTTAAAACCAGTGGATTATACCAACCGAATTACCCCCGTCTGCGCTACAAAGTGAAAATCATCCGGTCCAGTTCCCGCTAGTCCTGTCAGTAGATTGATGCCTGGTGTTTTACCCACTTCGATACTGCCTAGATCTTCCTCAAATTGAAGGGCTTCTGCGCCGTTGAGGGTGGCCCATTGGATCAGTGTTGAGAAGGGGACATAACTTTGAAAGCGGTGGATCGTCTTGAGTTCTTCCAATATGGATAATTGCCAATTGGAGGTCAGGCTATCTGTGCCGATGGTCATTTTTGCATTGGCATCCAGGAAATGCTGGTAGTTGGGGAGCCGGTTTTCAATGTAGAGGTTGGCATTGGCGCAAGTGGCCCAGTAGGCACCGTTTTGGGCCCAAGCTTGTGCCGCTGCAATATCTTCAGGCGTTGAGAGGGTATTGTGTACAAATAGCGCTCGACAGCGCGGATCCATCTGGTCCATAGCATAGTGGATAGCCGTTTTTCCTGTAGCCGAAAATTGTTCCAGTGAGATGTTGAAGCCTTCATAAAACTGCAAAAAATCTCCTGTTTTATGTTCAAATAGCTCGTTCTCCGGCGGGGTCTCTTGATTGTGGATGCTGACAGTACCTTGTCCTTGGTTCAGCTCGTTCAAGCGACGAAATAATTCTTTAGAAACAGAATAGGGTGCATGTGGAACGGCCGAACGTCGATTGCCGCCACTTTGTGCCTGGCCTTCATAAACAGGGAGATTATTGGTCACGCATTGTTCTGCCGCCGCATCTTGCAGGAAGTCGAACATTTCCACGAAAGTGTAATACCGCATAGCACTGTCCTGTTTGCGAGCTAGTGTATCCAGTTTGTTGGAGATATCCCCCACGGCAACAATCCCACCATCATACATCTCTTGGTCGGCTTGGTCAATAGCCGCCAGAATCTCCTCCTGTGGCATATCCCGAAACTGCACCACGTTGGTAATAAAAGGAATTAATTTTGTTCCGGTAGCGACTTTTCCCTTCATGTGCGACAACTCCAGGTGGCAGTGGGTGTTGATAAAGCCAGGGATCAGTACCCCCCGGTGTGACTCAACACTTGCTGGATCATGTTGGTCCAGAGGGTCAATACTAACGATTTTTCCTGCTTGATCTACAACAATCACTTGTTTCTGCATCGGGGCACCAGCAGCTGTAAGAATATAGTCGGCGGTAAGTTTACGCATGTTTGTCTGTATTGGGTTGCGCTTGAATAATCATCTATTCAAAGCGCCGAAGATACATAACCGCCGTTTTCTAACAAAAGATAACGCAAGGGGGGCAGAATTTAACATCCTTTTAAGTGGCTTTATGGCCATTCGTGCGTTCTTTAGTATATTGCTGCACCAGCATCATGATGCAGCGACCCGGTTTCGCGAATTTTGACAACAAGAACTAAGCCCCAAGAGCTTATTTGGTAGGGTCTGATTAGTCGAAATCGAGTAAATTTTATTCTGATTGAGGCTCAAGGAAGGAGCTTAGCCATAGCTAAGTGACTGATCGCCGAACGAAGAACAGGATGAAATTTGCCGATTGCAGGCAATTGAGTCCTTAGCAAAAAAGCGCTACTACTAAAGTCTACTTAATCCAACGTATCATGGACCCAAATGCCACCCTGGCCGATATCCGGCAGCTTATATCTGAAGCAAAGAACGAAGCGGCAGCCGAGCGCTTGCTCGACTATCTTAATCAAGTACCCGAACCAGCACGTAGCTGGCGGGATACTGTCAGTAATTTACTAGCTCAGTACAAGCGCATAAAGCTGCAACAACAGCGTAATACCATCAGCTTTGATGAAGCACGCCGCGCCATTAATCAAATCACCGATGGATTACTGGCGAGCCTTGCGGGTATTGAACAAGGTATCCCCGCTCCAGCACCCAAAAGCAAGGAAGTTGGCGGGAATACTAGTAGTCCCCCTTGGTTAGTCATTGGTGTAGTGGCGGCATTGGTATTGGCTACAGCTTCGTTTTTTATGCTGCGTGGGGTTTTCCAAAACAATAATAGCCCTGCTGATCCATCCCTTGGAGTCGTAGACCAGGGGGAATCAGAAGAAGGGGAGTGCCCGCCTTATGGAGCCGATTCGGAGTTCAATATCATGTTGTTGCCTTTTCAACCCCTCGACGGCAAATCCAAGAAGGTTGAACTCGTCGTAGGGAGTCGTTTGGCTACTGAAATGGTGAAATATGGCCTTAATGGTTCTGTATATACTAAAAAAATCGACGTTTTTTCTAATGAATACCCCCTCACCAGTCAACAGGCTTCCAGTATCGGGCTCCCCTGTAAAGCGCAGTTGATTATTTGGGGAACCACCGAGGAAGACAGAGATGGAAATGATATTGTAACCACCAAATTTCGCTTTATTGAAAGCAGCCATTTCTCCCTCACCGACTTGGAAATCAGCAATGAAGCGACTGTTGATACAGTAAGTAGCTTGTCAAGCATTGCCTCTAGTGCAGAATTGACGGAAGAAATTGAAATGACCATTCAGCTGATTCTCGGTTTGGTTGCTCATGAAACGGATAACCATCAGGTTGCAGCAGCTACGCTTGATAAAGTAATTGAAGACCGGGGTGGGGTAGCGGCCAACCCTAAATGGGGGCTTATTCAGGCCGATAGTTATATCAAAACGGGCCAGGATGAACGCGCCATTGAGGTGTACCGCGAAATGCTGAAAACCGATAGTACCAATGTACAGGCACGCCTCCAAAAAGGACTGCTTGAATATCGCGGTGGAAAAACAGAAGCCGCAAGCCAGGACCTAACCATGGTATTGGAACAAGAGCCTGAAAACACCAAAGCACTCACGGCTCGTGCAGCGGTGAGTGTAAAACGTAATGATCTAAATCTTGCTCGCCAAGACCTGGATCAATTAGAAAAGTCAAAAGACAGAAGTGTTGCTGCTCAGGAAATTAGGAAGAACTATAACGACCGCCATCTGGCAGAGCAAAAAAAAGTAGAGACTGCTGACCAGCAAATCCAAGTAAACCCTAACGATACCTCTGCTTGGCGCGTCAAGGCAGAAGCTGCTCAAAATATTGGCGACTTTTCTACGGCTAAAAAGGCTGCATCGAACCTTTTACAACTTGATCCGAATAATCTCGCAGCGATCAAAACTCTCCAATCTGTGATGGCCAAAGTCCCTGATAGCATCGACGTTCGTCGCCAACTGGAAATCGCTATCCCAAAACTTAGCCCGGACCAACTGAAGCGGGTGCGTCCGCTTATTCCTCCTCGTAATTAGGGTTGTTTTTTTTTAACCACCAAAGGCACCTAAGATTTTTTACTTTAGGTGCCTTTGGTGGTTCAGGTATCTTCGTCGGGTATCTTGGTCAGGTAAATTCGTGAATTTACCTTGTTAGGCCAGTCTCTTATAATCCCTTATATTTTCTTATATGGTTCAACATAATCTTGGTGCCTTTGGTGGTTCAATAACCCGGGCAATCTGGCAGCATGCGCGTTGTCGGGTTGGGAAAAGTTTAAATATTGATTTATTTAAAACATTTTGTAAATTGCCATGCGGTTAAATCTGAATAGACTTGTTCTGCCGGGGCAGTTTGGTTGGGGGAATTGATGCATTATCGACCACGCGAAGCCTTTTTTGAGGAGCCTAGCTATAACTAAGCGACTCAAAAAAGGCACAGCGTGGGAAGATAAGGCGCGATTCCTACCCGAAATGATCTCGGCAGAACAAGTCTAATAATCAACAACATGGCGGATCCTCTATTACTGGCTTTTTTGTTTTTGGTCATCGGGCTATTGCTGGGTTTTGTATTGGGCTACTGGTGGCAACGCTTGAAGGTCAGCAACGATTTTGTTTCCAGCGAACAAATTGCGGTTACTTACGTTCCCAAGGCTGTCCACGAAGCGCTGCTGGAACATGCCGATGTTTTGCAGGCCAACCTTCACGAAAAAACAGAAACGGAACGCGACCTCTCTTCGGAGCTAGCAACGGAAAAGGCGCGCCTCGAATATCTTCAGGAAAAGCTGGATATACAGATGAAGGAGATGCAGGAATTGCAGCAGACCAACCGTCTTACCTTCGAGTCGCTGGCGAGCCGTCTCCTCGAAGAGAAAAGCAAGAAGTTTACAGAGCAAAACCATAGCCAACTTCAGCATCTACTTGATCCTCTGAAGGAAAAAATCAAAACCTTTGAAGACAATATAGAACGCCGTTACCTGGAGGAAACCCGCGATCGCGTAAGCCTCAAAAAAGAGATCGAGCAACTCCGCGACCTCAACCAACAACTGAGCCAGGATGCTGGCAATCTCACCGCTGCCCTCAAAGGAGATAATAAAACCCAGGGGGATTGGGGCGAAGTACAGCTGGAACTCCTTCTCGAAAAGGCGGGCTTGCAAAAAGAGGTCCACTACCGCACACAGTCTTCCTTCCGCGATCAGGAAGGTAAGCTCAAGCGACCCGATTTTATTATCAATTTACCAGAAAACAAGCATTTGGTGATTGACTGCAAGGTGTCGCTTACGGCCTATGATCGTTATTGTAGCGCCGAAGACGATACCCAGAGGGCTAAAGCACTTAAACAACATTTAGAGAGTATCCGTGCCCATATCAAAGGCCTGAGTAAGAAGAAATACCAGGATTTATACCAGATCAATTCGCCGGATTACTTGCTGCTGTTTATTCCCATTGAGCCCGCTTTTGCACTAGCAGTTCAGCAAGATCAGCGCTTGTTTCTAGATGCCTTGGACGACAATATTGTTATCGTTACTAATTCCACCATGTTAGCTACGATGCGGACGGTCTCCTACATCTGGAAACAAGAGAAACAGCAACGCAGTGTACAGGAAATTGCGCGCCAAAGCGGCCAATTGTACGACAAGTTCGTTAACTTCGTAGAAGACCTCCAACTGGTGGGGCAACGCCTCGATAGTACACACAATGCCTATTCGGCAGCCATGTACAAGCTCTCTGAAGGTAAACGTTATAACCAAACCCTGGTTGGGCGTGCCGAAAAGTTACGGAAACTGGGTGCTCGCACCTCCAAGCAATTGCCCGAGGCCATGCGCCAGGAGGAAGAGTAATAAGTCCGTAGAGGGATACGGTCCGCTTCGCGTCCCTAGTGTAGGGGGTATAGGGATAGAGAAGAATTAGGTGGTTTTTTCTAACTTCAAGGAGGAAATTCTATGTTGGGTAGTTAAAGAATAGGTTCGGTTAGCGTATTTATATCCCTATGCCATTTACCAGAAATCCCTCTACGACCTTTGGTCAATGCCGAATGTCAAGCAAAAACCTCAATATTATGATTAACGCGCAACTCACGACCAAACTCCTCCTCTTGCTTCTCCTGTTTTCCTTTACGATAAACGCTCAAGGTTGGTGCTTCAGTCTGACAACAAATCCGTCTCCAGAGGTAGAGGTGACTGCAGTTCCGGTGACGGCCATTACTATCCCTGTAGTCGTGCATAATGTCTATTATAATGACGCTCAGCGGCTGACCGAAACCCAGATTCAATCCCAGATAGCGGTGCTCAACGAAGATTTTCGTTCAGCGAATGCTGATTTGGATCAAGTTATCAATTGGTACCAGAACAAGGTAGCGGATATGGAAATCAACTTTGTTCTCGCGGATCAAGACCCTTTGGGGAATCCTCATTCTGGCATAATTTTCTCGCCCACGTCGATTGATGGGATTGGCAATGATTTTACGAATGGTCGCCGCAACCTTTGTTATGATGACCTGGGAGGAAGCTCTGCTTGGTGTACCGATTGCTACCTCAATATATGGGTAGCTGACCTTGATTTCAGCGGTGTTGCCGGGGTTGGTATTTTTCCTACAGAGATTGCTAGCGGCGAAGTACCCCGCGCAGAAGACGGCGTATACATTCAGTATGATCGTTTTGGTAGGGGAGGGACTGCTACTGCGCCTTATGATTTGGGGCGAACGTGCACCCACGAGATTGGCCACTACCTCAATTTGCTACACCCGTGGGGCAACGTGAGCCCTCCACCGAATTGTAACCCTAGTATCTGTTGCCCTGACCCCGTTTACGACGATCTCGTAGACGATACAGAAAAGCAAACCTGGACCTACGCAGGGTTATGCCCCAGTGGATTTCAAGATAGCTGCCCTGGTAATGGAGGGCCAGATAACTACCAGAATTTCATGGGTTTTGTAGAAGATGCCTGTGCCATCATGTTTACCCAAGGGCAAAAAGACCGCGTCTGGGACGCCCTGCAAACCTACCGTCCCGGATTATTGAACCCCGATTGTATTGAACAGTGTGTCGTAGGAACGAAAACCCCGCAGCAGGTCGATAATCTGTTTAAGCTAATATATTCCCTCCACGGCGAGCTGACGCTGGAAGCTTTAGCTCCAGACCTTGATTGGACGCTTTACAATGCACTGGGGCAGGAGGTTTCCTCTTGGAGGTCAGAACTTGCGGGTGGTTTTACCCAGCAGATTTCTGGAGTCGTTTCAGGAGTTCATTTTTTAGTTGTACAGAAGGGGATACTTCTGCAAGTGAGGAAAGTGGTGTTGTGATAGAATTCCAAAAATGTTTATCATTGCACACAAACAAAAGTTTTTCTGATTATGCCTAAGCTACACTTCCTTATCCTGGCCGCCAGTGCTTTTATTTTTCTTGCGGCTACTTGCCGGCCTTTGACGACCAAAGACCTGGATGAGCTTGATCCACGGATAGAAATGTTTAAAGGCCCTTGTTTTGGGAGTTGCCCGGTGTATAAACTCACTATTTACGAAGGTGGCGTAGCATCTTATGAAGGCCAGCAGTTTACTAACCGGATTGGTTTACACACGAAACTATTGGATCAGACGACTTACCGCAACTTGATCAAAGATTTTGAGGAATCCAATTTTTGGAATTTTCAGAATGCCTATAAAGCACAGATTCCAGATCTGGCTACTGTTACCATTAGTTACCATGATGGGGAACAATCAAAATCAGTGAAAGGTAAAGATGGGCGTCCTACAAAAATTATGGAGCTGGAAGAAAAGCTTACTGCTATTGCAGAAAGCGGAGGCTGGGAACAGCAGGCTCCGGGTAGTAACTATGGTATGCCCGACAATGTCATAGCCGATGAATTGTTGGTGAATTTGTCTACTCAGGTAGATCCCAATGTTTGGATTATTCAGTTTTCTAAGCAGGATATGCAGATCGTAAAACGGCTTTCGCCTAATAGCCCTTACTGGTTGTTTCGCTTTAATCCTGAGCGAATTAATCCGGAAGAAATGCTTGGATTGGTACGCCGTAACGAATACGTGTTGAGTGCCGAATTCAATAAAACGATGAATCNTTCACCTCGTAACTAACTTTTATGAGATTGCTTCTATTGCTCTTCTTTACCCTATTAGCTGTAGGGGGGAATGCTGTGTACGGCCAGTCAATGCCTGTTGATACAGCAGGTTTCCAGACGTTTACTCATCAATCTGGAGATACGACCTACTTGATGAAGCAATATTTTATGTGCTTTTTAAAGGTAGGCCCTCGTCGTGATCAGGACGAAGCGACTGCTGCAAAAATCCAAGAGGGACACCTCGCCCATTTGGCAGCGTTAGGGGAACAACGAAAAATCTGTTTAGCTGGGCCTTTTGCGGATGATAGCGGTATTCAGGGGGTGGTCATTTATTCCACACCCACCTATGAAGAGGCCGCTAGCTTGGCCAATCAGGACCCGGCTGTGCTTGCCGGGCGACTCGTCGTAGAGATACATCCCTTTTGGGCCGCAGTAGGTGCGCAGTTGTTTTGATCTCTCGTCGATTTTCTACGTATGGATAAATATTTTTATAATAATATTTTACATATAACAACATTTACCTTATATTGCCTTCAGACATTAAGTAATACCACATCATCTTTCACCCATCTGCACTACCGTGCGTCTGACTTTCCCAAGGAATGAGCTTTGCTCATTGTATTTCGCGTAAGAACAACAAACACACTCCCACACCACTGGTGTAGTTGAGACAATTGTCTCTGCTCGCCAGGTTTGTTATCAACACTATTTACAACACATCTTTGTTTGAAGTACCTGAAATCGTACTGTCCTTCGGAGCAGTTCTGTTTCTAATGTATTTCCTACATCTGTCTACCTAAAATGATGATTTATGATTGACTTGTTATCCGTAGCGATAACAGGGTGACTTTGTATTGAACACTATCAACAGCACAAGGCGACTTTTCGATTTTGCACATGAAAAGAAATTACTATGAGAAGCCTGACTTGTGCCTACAAGCTTTTATTTCTATTGTTTTTGGGCCTTCCTTTTGTTGTAACAGGACAAGCCTCGGAGCGCTTTGTTGGAGAGGATGTAACTTTTGAGGTTGCGGAGTTGAACCAATATTTCAGTGAGTATCAACTCATACGTCTTCCTGTCAAGGAGATCAATGATTATGTCCATACCATTGGGGGAAGCCTCCAAATGGATTGGTGCTTTCCTGATGGGATGAATTGGCCATTGCATTTGGAGCCTGCTCCTGTGCGTGCTCCGACCTTCTCTTTGGCATTGATAACACCTCGGGGGAAGCGCGAGGAAAAGCTGCGTGATGACCGTGTTAATACCTTCAAAGGAGTACTTGATGGCAAGGATATTCGACTTACCATTAACGACGACTTCATCTACGGTTATGTACGCACCGGCGATGAGGAGTGGTACATTGAGCCTCTCAAGCGTTTTGTGGATAATGCAGCATCCAATACTTATCTTCTATATCGGACCAGGGACGTTTTGCCCCAATCAAACCTTCGTTGCGGCCAGACGGAAACAGCTCGTGTAACTAGCGAATCAGCAGGTGGCGCGCGGGGCGGTTGCCTGGAGGTCGATTTAGCTGTTGCGGCAGATTATTCCATGTTTGAACATTATGGTTCTGCAGGTGGTGTATTGGCCCATTTGGAAGGGGTCTTGAATAATGTCAATGGTAACTTTGATGATGATTTTTCACAAGGACTTTTCTTTCGTATGTCGGAACTGGTGATGCCAATCGTGGAGAGTAGTGACCCTTGGTACAGCGGAGAAGATGCACTACAATTGTTAGAAAGCTTTAAGGAATGGGGCCACGGAGGTGGCTTTCAGAGCGATTTTGATTTAGGCCAATTCTGGTCGCGCCGTAATTATCAGAGTCAAGGTAGTGGCAGCGTAATCGGCCTTTCCTACGTGGGGACATTCTGTAGTGAAAATGGATATCATATTTTAGAAGATTTCACCGGTAGTGCGGGTTACATACGGGTAATGACAGCTCATGAAATTGGACACAATTTTGGCTGTAGCCACAATTACAACGGGACTCAACTTGAGTGCTATAGTAATAATCGGCCTCCCTATATCATGGACCCCATCGTGAACCTGGCGACAGAATGGTCGCGTGGTATTTGGGGCTTTTGCGAGACAAATTCGGTGAATGTTATCGATAACTATCTGGCTGCAGATGATTGCCTGACTGCTTGTTCGCCGATTTGTGAAACGGTGAATGACTTGATCGCTACGCTTGATGCTTCGGAGCCGGCACTTGGTCTTGATTGGTCTGGAGAAGAAGCCGGCGCGTGGAAAGTATTGTTAACGAATACAGCATCTGGAAAAACGGACACCTTCCTTTGTGCTGAACCTTCCATCTTGTTAACCGAAGAAATAGATTTATGTACCGTCTATCGTGCACGGGTGATGACGGTTTGTAGTGAAAACACAGTTAGCTCAAGTGTCTTGATTGATTTCAATACAGAAAACACTTCCAAGCTGAACCTGGAGGCTGTTCGTACCTCTAATTGTGAACTTGCCAGTAGCACTTACACCCTTGATTTGACGGTCAGTTTTGAGACTGCTCACGAAGAAGGTTTTACGGTTCAGGTGGGCGAACAAAGCTATCCGCAAATTTATGGAACGAGCCCTCAGCAGGTGAGTATTCAGCATTTGCCGGTCACAGAAGCACCAAGTGTAATGGTAAAAGTTATCCCTAATAGCAATGGCTACTTGTCTTGTGGGCAGGTGGCCAAGTACCGAGCGCCTGCCCCAGCGTGCAGGATAGTGGTGGAAGAAAATTTTGATGATTGTAGTCTGCCAGTAGGGTGGCAGTATGAGTCGGCATATTTATCGGGTGCTCAATGGTTGATTGGCGACTCTACCCGGGAGGTATCCAACTTTGGTGGAGTGCAGAATACGATTAACGGCAGTTGTATGCTGTATTTTGATGATGACCTATTAGGTCCTTTTGCGGAAAATACGGGAGCCACGTATTTATACTCTGCGGTTTATGATTTCGCGGATTACGAATCAGTTGAGCTTTCGCTGGTTTATAACTTTAATGCATTTTACTCTCACCCTTATTCTGCATTTACGATTGATGTTTATAATGGCGAAAGCTGGGTAAATGTCCTTACGGATGAAACGACCAGCGGATGTTGGCCTAGTGATGCTTGGGGAGTAGCTTGTTTGACGTCTTACCTCAGCGATTTGAGTCCGTTTGCCAATGCTGATTTCCAAATTCGCTTTGGTTATCGGGATGGCGGCCAATGGGCGGAATTTGTAGCAATGGATGACTTTCGTTTAGATGCGATCAAGCGTTCGTCGATCCTGCCCGTAGAGTGGGGGACGTTTACGGCAAAACCTCTAGCTAAAGAAGCTCGTCTGGATTGGACGACAGTACAAGAATTTAATAATGAAGGATTTTACATCGAGCGCTCCGGTGATGGTCGAGATTTTTATGACCTGGCTTTTGTAGCCAGTATTGGCGACCATTACGAGTTACAATCATATTTCCATTTTGATACCCGTCCTCTGCCTGGTACCAGCTATTACCGCCTGCGACAGGAGGATCTTGATGGCAGCTTTACTTACAGCGATGTAAGAGAGGTTACCCTTCTTGACCTTACAACTGACTGGGAGGTTTACCCTAATCCGGTAGGCCATGATGGTCAACTGCAGGTGAGTTGGTTGCAGGTGGAGGACTATTTTACTGATTTTGAGTTGCTCTCGGCTACTGGGCAGGTGGTTCGACGATTTGAGGTAAACGCGAGCCCAGGGTGGGTTTCTGACCGTATTGATCTCTCTGGGGTGCCATTAGGTGTTTATTTTTTACGCCATCAAGATGGGAGCGTAAAACGAATCGTTATTTAACTCTCTGAGCTGTTTTTTCTCAGCGCGTAAGGCGGAGCCTGGAGCGCGCCGGACGGAGGAGGAGGACGAGCTGGTGAAGTGGTAGTGTGACGCGCAGCAAAACACTAAGAACGGAACAAGCGGTAGCGCCCCGCCGATAGCGGGGCCGCTACGGCCCATAATTATACCCGTTGCTAAGTGATATTTTTAGGCAGCTTTTTCTTTATCCGTTAGGTTTTTCAAAACGAAGAGCATAACGAAGAGGATGGCCATCGGGATGAGGGTGTAGCTAAAGGCCGTTTCTGCCCCGACTTCCTTAAACAGAATGCCGATTAGGCGAGAACCCAATGTGCCACCAATGGCAGAGAAGATGATGATGAGGCCCGACATAGGGCTGTGTAGTTTTTTGGGCAAGGCGCTGAGTACCACCGAATTCAGTAAGGGGTAAATGGGGGCAATGAATAAACCGACTAAGGGAAATGCGTAGCCAATAGCTGGAATATCTGCGAGGGTTTCGACGATACCAATATCAGCGCTTACGGCCCTGGGTAATACAAAATATACCATGGCCATAGCGCCAATTAAGCACCCGCTAAGGACAATAATCCAGGATACGCGCTGGGTCAATACACCTGCCATGATGCGACCAATACCCAAGGAAATAGCAAGGATACTGGCCATGATAATGGCGAGGTTTTCGGGCAGCTCGAGGACACGGTTGTTGAAGGTAGGTAGCCAAGTCATAATGCCTTGCTCAATCATGACGAAGAGGAAGGCACTGATGACGAAAACGATGACCAGTAAGCGACTGATCAACCGAAACATGGCCATGAAGTCTTCCTTTATATCAGCGCCGGGTATTTCGTAATTATCGTCAAACTTAGCGAAGTACAAAAAGAGAAAAGAGAGGATGGAAAGTCCGGCCAATAGCCAATAGACATTGAGCCATGCGTTGGGCTGGCCCTCGGTATTGAAGGCCGGGAAGAGGAAATACGCTAGTGCGATACCAAACATGAACACCCCTTCGATATTGCTCATGAGGCTGTTGTGTGCTTTCTCTCCGTCGGTGACTAGGCCAATAACGGAATAGACGGATACTTTGATAAGTGCAAAGGATACCCCCACGGAGGCGAAGAGCATCTTGGCCGACCAGAAAGAGTTACCGAAATACATGCTGATACAAGCTACTGTAACGATGGCCAAGGCCGCTAGCATAGCTTTTTTGTAGCCGATTCGGGGCAGGAACGATGCTACCAGGAAGGAGACGATAGCGATGGGTAGGTCTTTGAACAGTTCTAAAGTGCTGGCGGCTACCTCATCAACGCCATAGACATTTTGGGATTTAAGAATTACGATGCCTACACTATTGAGGAGGATGGCGAAAACAAAATAATTGATGAAAAGCGACAGTTTGATGGCCTTGTCTTGCATGTGGTGGATTGTTTGTAGTGGTCGTCGTTTTGTAAACAGTGGCTTAAGATAGGATTTTCTGTTTATTCGGTATATTTCGGGCTGTTCTTACTTTTTTTGAACCACCAAAGGCACTTCAGTTTTTTAGATTAAACCACTTAAGGACACCAAAGTGTTTTTTTGAACCATGTAAGGAAATAGAAGGGATTATAAGAGGTTGGCTTAACGGGGTGAATTCAAGGATTTACCCAACGTGAGGGGAGGTGAACCACCAACGGCACTGAATAGAGCGTTTTTTTTACAAACAATATAAGATGATGAAACAGGTTGATTTTTTATATCGGTTTATGGCCATTTTAATGGTGCTTTTCGCACCTTTCGGAGCTGTGCTGGCGCAGGAGCGGGCTGTTTTTGAGGCTGAATCTGCTCGTTTTCGGGCCCAGGTAGAAAAGGATGGTCTCGCTTTGCAGACGATGCTGGACGATGACCTGTATTACCTGCATTCGAACGGTTTAGTTGAAAGTAAGCAGGATTTTATCACCAGCGTAACGGGCGGTAAAATTGTCTACAGTGAAATGATGGCTACGGAGCATCGTCTTCGGAGGTATGGTAAAACAGCCATTTTGTATGGCTTGTTGATCGTACGAGGAATGTATGAGGGAGAACCTTTTGATATACGCTTGTACTATACCTCGGTATATCGGAAGAAGAGAGGGAAGTGGTTGTTGATGAACTGGCAGTCGACGAAAAAGCCTTAGAAGAGTGTAAAAGTTGGTAGGTGTAAAGGTGTAAAAGTTAATTTGACCTTCCTTTATGGTCTGTTTTTTTGTATTTCGTTTCGCCTCCTTCGGTCGCTGTAGGCTTGCCGCAGGCGATGCACCCCAAACCTCCCTTTCCAGGAATGGGGCTTTTTTATTGGATTTAAGGCGGGTTTTTACTTGCTGAGGCGGCCATATTAAGAGGAAGGAAGGCTTGATGCACGTGGTTGTTTTGGTGGTTTAATCTACCGTTAAATTCGTGAATTTAACTTATAGAGGTGGCCTTGGGAAGCTACCAAGTTTCAGGGATCGGAGGCTACTAGCGGAACCAACCAACCATGACCATCTAACAATCAACCATCTAACCATTATTTATCTTTTGCTTTCGCTCGGATGATCAACCTGAGGCCTTGGTCGTAGGTGAGGTAGTTCCATACCCAGTTGAGGAAGACGAATAGCTTGTTTTTGGTGCCTAGGATAGCAAATAAATGAACCAGCAGCCAGACGGTCCATGCTGGGAAGCCTTGGAAGCTGAGCTTGGGTAGGTCTACCACGGCGCGGTTGCGGCCGACGGTAGCCATGGAGCCTTTGTCGTTGTAAACAAAAGGTTTCCATTTTTGGCCTTTGAGCTGTCGTTTGAGGTTTTGAGCGAGGTTGATACCCTGTTGGATAGCGACTTGAGCGACTTGAGGGTGCCCTTGTGGAAAGGCTTCTTCCTCCATGTAGGCGATGTCGCCAATGGCGTAAATGTTGGTGGTGTCTTTGACTTTGGAGAAACGATCAACCTCTAGTCGGCGACCATACGTGAGCGCGCTTTCGGGGAGTCCAGGGATGCTGTTGCCTTGGATACCTGCTGCCCAAATTACCTTATTACTTCGGATTTTCTCGCCATCGCTGAGGTAGGCATATTCGCCGTCGTAATTATTAACGCGGGTATTGAGGCGAACTTCTACGCCCAAGTCTTTGAGGTAGGCCAGCGATTTTTCGGAAGATTCTTCCGACATGCCTTTCAATAATTGCGGGGCACTTTGGATGAGGTAAATGTCTATCTCGTCGCAATTGAGCTCGGGATAGTCTTTGGGCATGATGTACTTTTTCATCTCAGCCAGTGCTCCAGCCAGCTCTACGCCCGTAGGCCCTCCGCCTACGATGACAATATCAATATAGCCTTGACGCTCGTCGTAGTCGATGGTTGTAAGTGCCTTTTCGTAATCAGACAAAATAGAATTGCGTAAGTAAAGTGCTTCACTTACGGACTTCATGGAGAGGGTGTTGCGTTCTACTTCTTCGTTGCCGTAATAGTTGGTGTCTGCGCCAATACCAATGAGAAGGTGGTCGAAGTTGCAGTGGCCGAGAGAGGTGATGACTTGGTTTTTTTCGGGATCAATAGAAAGCACTTCGGTAACTCGAATGAACACATTGTTGCGTCGGCGAAAAAGCTTCCGGAAAGGGAATGCAATAGAACTAGGTTCTAGCCCGGCCATGGCTACCTGATAAAACAAGGGCTGAAACTGGTGGAAATTATTTTTGTCTAAAAGAACGACCTGGTAGTTGGCTTTGGCAAGTTGACGTGCAGCGGCTAGACCGGCAAACCCGCCACCAATGATGACAACGCGTTCCTGAGTACTTTCGGGGATATTGATTTTCATAGGTTAAGCCTAGTTCAGTTTTTTGGATAACAAATCCTCCGCTTTAAGCTGGTGCATACCTGTGGGGAAGGATTGCTGTAATAGTTGCACAATCGACTGATAATGCTCAGGGTGTTGTACAAAGTCTATAGATTGAACATCTAGAATGACGATAGGGATGTCTTTAACCGTCCGAAAATAATCGAAATATGCCTGTTGGATTTTTAGCAAGTAGTTGGGGTCCATTTGTTGCTCGTAGTCGCGCCCTCGTTTTTTGATGTTTTCCATTAATTTCTCTACCGGTTGGTGCAAGTAAAGCAACAGATCAGGTTTGGGGAAATTGGTGCTCAGGATATTAAAGAGGCGCTGGAAGAGGCGAAATTCTTCGCTTTTGAGGGTATTTCGTGCGAAAAGGATGGTTTTTAGGAAGATATAGTCCGAGATGATACCTTTCTCGAACAATTGGGTTTGGCTCAATTCTTCCTGTAGTTGCTTGTGCCGTTCGGTCATAAAAAACAATTCGACGGGAAAAGCGTAGCGCTCGGGGTTTTCGTAAAAGAACGGCAAAAAGGGATTGTCCGCAAATTCTTCGAGGATAAGCCGCCGATTGAAGTCCTGCGCCAGCATGGTGGAAAGCGTAGTTTTGCCTGCGCCGATATTACCTTCAACAACAATAAAAGGGTGGGGGATAGCCGCTTCCTGCATAGTGATCAAGACTTTCTAATGGTTGAGGGGCTAAGATCGTAAGTTTGGCAGGGAATGAGAAGTTTGTGGGCAGAAAATGATAACTTCGTTTTAATGAGCGTGCTCAAAATTGGGTGTGTCGCGCAGGGGCATCCCGAAGAATCGAGTCTCTGCAATCTTTACGTGCAAATGGCCTGGTATAATTAGAAGGCTAATTACATGAATCATGAAGTTCTGCTCAATTTGGGAACATCAATCAATAAAACAATAAAAATGCAGGATAAATTTGTTAGATATATTTTGTGACGCTTTAAGGTGATTTAATTATATAAGAAATAACATGAAAATCACTCTTTCTTTGATCTGTATGATGATTACTCTGAACATTTTTAATTCTGGTTGTAATCAACAAAATACTTATGATATTCACATAAATGATGGATTAATTATAACTGTTCCAGGAACATTTGTCGAACTGGATTCGGTTGAAATAGATGTAAAGTATAACTCACGCTCTTACAAGCCTAACAGAGAATTTATTGATACAACGACTTCTCTAAATTTCGTGGTTACATATGGACAAAATCCACTTAATGACAACGGAATAAGCGAAAGATTACAGAGCTATGAGGTTACGTTTAAGAATAGGTATCCTAATGCAAATTGGATGAGAGCCGATGTCGAAACGATCAACTCACTTAAAGCGGGAGTTATTGAAACAACTGATTCTCTAAATTATCAGTTGATTTTCTTCACATCGGTTGAAGGTAAACAAGTACATTTTGGATTACAGGGGAAGAAAGACTTGATGAATAAAATTCAGCCTGTATCTATAACGATTCTTAATTCTCTTAGAGGCAAGGTAAACCAACCTTAATAAAAAAATAGCACCTCACAATGATAAAAAAAGTAACCCTCTCTCTGTTGACTGTTTGTTTAACGTGAGATGCTAATATAGCATCTCACGTTAATAATAGCTTGTGACATAATTGTTTGTCCTTCTATTTCGACTGCGAGATAAATGGGGAGACTAGAATGACCGTTCTTTCAATACCTCCTTAGCTGTAATTAAGAAAAATGAATTTTGTGCAAAAAAAGACCAAGCCACGGCTGCCCAAAGAATTAATAAGGGAATAATTAAGAGGTGACTTTGGTTCTTGATTTTTTCTTCTATTGGTTCATCAAGAATTTTACTTTCCATTGCGTAAGGGGACTAGGGGGATTTATCCATTCTGATTCTCGAAAGTAGCTATTTCTCTGAGAAAATTATAAGCTATTTAGAATACTTAAATTTGAGAGCACAAGACTCTTACCTTGCATGAATCCATGAAAGAGTCATGTAGAGAGAGCGTATCTTAGTCAATGAATAAAAGTAACTTCCAGAAAATGATCTTAACACCAGAAATCAAAATCTCCATTACCAACAGTATTCTTTGTTGGCTGGCAACGACAGATAGAGACGGCCAGCCCAATGTGTCGCCCAAAGAGATGTTTATGGCCTTTGGTGATGATCGGATTATCATTGCGAATATAGCTTCTCCGCAGACTGTTAAGAATATTCGGCAGCAGCCTTTGGTGGCGGTGAGCTTTATTGATATACTGGTGCAAAAAGGGTATCAATTGAAGGGGAAGGCGCAGGTTATTGGTAGAAAAGATGCTGCTTTTGCGGAACTGGCCGCGCTACTGGAAGTAATGACTGGCGGGAAGTTTCCCTTTGCGACGCTAACTTTGATAGTCATTGAGCAGGTTAAACCTATTGTTGCCCCCAGGTACTTGTTGTATCCTGAAACAACAGAGGAAGCACAGATTGCTGCTGCTCGAAAGCAGTATGGGATTTGATAGAAATCAGTTTGCTAAACTGACTTTTGATAGTTGATTTATCCGGGATATATCTTAAAATTTTAATGGGCCCACTACGATGAGCTCTATGAGAAACTAATCCCCGGAAATGATGAATACTTTTCGAAAAGCTATTCTGCTGAGTTTTGCCTTTTGGGGTTTCACTACTGTTGGTTTTGGCCAGCTGGTGGGGCCTCCGCAAACGATTTTAGTCGATGGTGAAGCGACTAAAATAAGTACCGTTCTACAAAATTATATTGGCATTCCTTCCATCAGTGGACAAGAGCTGGAAGCAGGTTTGTTTCTGCAAAAGATAAGTGAAGAAAACGGTCTCTACATTACCCCGATGGGGCAGACGAATGGGAATTTCAACTTTGCAGCATCTATATACCCTTTGGAAGATAGTCTGCCGAATATCGTCTTTCTCAATCATATAGACGTAGTACCTACCGGAGATACCCTTGCGTGGGAATACCCTGCATTTTCTGGTGCTTTGGTTGATCAAGAAATTTGGGGAAGAGGTGCTTTTGATAACAAAGGAGTGGCAATTACACAGCTCTTTGCGGTGCTTGGGTTTGCGCAGCGCTATGCCTCCGAGCCCCTTCCTTTTAACGTAAGTTTTTTGGCTGTTTCTTGTGAAGAGACTCAGTGTGCTGGTGGTGCCAAGCACGTTGTAACGAATTATTTAGAGGTTCTTAATCCAGAGGTTGTTATAGGAGAAGGCCCCCCCGGTTTAAAGGGGGTTATTAGCCGTGATCCTGAGCTTCCCGTCTTTGGTATATCTTTAGCGCATAAGCGTTCCCTGTGGTTGCGACTAGATTTGTCGGTAGCAGGGATACGGCATGGTGCTGTTACTCCTTCGCGTTATGCAGGGCAGGAGATGGCGGAAGCACTTGCGCGTTTATTACGTCAGCAGCGGCCTGTTATTTACACGGATTTGAATACGGATGTACTCCGGCAATTAGGGGCGTTGGAAAAAGGGGTAAGGGCTACAGCCTTAAAGCACCCGCGTTTATTCCGTCCCTTACTTGTGCCGCAGTTGCGAAAAACGCCCGAGTTACTGGCGATATTTACCAATACGCTTACTCTTACTCGGTTGGAAAGTGAGGATGTTCCTGTAAATGCTATTCCTTCGCGTGTAACCGCATGGTTAGACTGTCGACTATTGCCTCATACGGATCAAGAGGCCTTTATAAGGGGGCTTTCTCGTCGTTTGAATCACAAAGAGATTCAAATAAGCATTGAGACCGCTATGCCTGAACAACAAGTTTCTGATCATCAAAGTCCCTACTTTCAGTACCTTTCCAGTGCTATAAAAAAGAATTATAAAGATGCAGAAGTAGCCTATTTATTGGTGCCTTTTGCTAATGACTCCGGAGTCTTTCGCAATGAGGGGGTTCCCGCTTATTCCAGTATACCAGCCTTGATTGGTAGGGGATACTTGGAAACCATTCACGGGCCCAATGAAAGAATACCTGTAGCGATGTTGGAAAAAACCAAAGCTACGTATGTTACTTTTTTGGAAAACTGTGTGAATGGCTTCGGTGAAAATTAGTGGTTTCTCCTTGTTGTTTTAGCTTGATCCTTATATCCCCAACTGAGTTCATAGAAGAAAATAAGTCTGTCAGATTCGTGTCTTATGCCAATGTTCAAGTAGCTGTCTTTTCTCGAAATCATTATCTTTCCCGCTACTTCCTTCAAAACCAACTATCAAGATGAAAAAACTGTTGACGTTTACCTTTTCCCTCTTTTTTATTCTCCTTCTTCAAAGCCAAAGCTTGGAATTGGTGCCTTATGCTACCGGGTTCACTTCGGCGATAGATGTTACCCATGCGGGAGATGATCGGCTGTTTGTTGTAGAACAAGGAGGGCGCATAAAAATTATAGATGGTACTGGTACGGTATTGGCAACGCCTTTTTTGGATATCAGTAGCCTGACCAATAGTGGCGGTGAACGTGGCTTACTGGGACTGGCTTTTCACCCTGATTATGCGAATAATGGCTACTTTTTTGTCAATTATACCGACTTGTCTGGAGAAACCAGAGTGGTACGCTATAGCCGGAGTACAGACGACCCGAATATCGCCGACCCAGACAGCGATATGGAGGTGATCATGATTGATCAAACGCAAGGCAACCACAATGGCGGCTGTATCAAGTTTGGCCCCGATGGGTACCTGTACATTGGTATGGGCGACGGCGGTGGTGGCGGTGATCAGCCTAATAATTCGCAAAATACGGGCCTCCTGTTGGGCAAAATGCTGCGCCTGGATGTAGATGGCGAGACACCCTATGAAATTCCTGCTGACAACCCTTTTGTCGATGATGTAGACGTATTGGACGAAATATGGGCCATCGGTTTGCGCAACCCTTGGCGCTTCAGTTTTGATCGGGAAACCGGTGATATGTGGATCGGAGATGTTGGGCAAAATGCCTACGAAGAAATCGATTTTCAGCCTGCGGATAGCCCAGGTGGCGAGAATTACGGCTGGCGTTGTTACGAAGCCGATTCTCCTTACAACTTGAGCGGTTGTGATGGCGATTATGTGTTTCCTGCTTATACGATTCCACAATCGACGGGGGTATGCTCGATCACTGGCGGTTTTGTTTACCGGGGAACCGAATTCCCGGAGTTGATTGGGAAATACATTTTTGCTGACTTCTGTTCTCGCGACTTTTTCATGGTTGAACCCGATGGTGACGGTGGCTGGATAGGCGAATTGATAGGGGAGTACCCGTATTCCATTACGTCTTTTGGCGAGGGTGCAGATGGCGAGCTTTATTGTACTCATTACGGAGGACAAGTACTGCAGGTGACCTATGATGCTTGTTCCAGTTTCTCAAGTAGTGTCGAGGTGACTAATAATGCTTGTGCTGGTGAAGCCAACGGGAGTGCAATAATTGTTCCCAATGGTGGTACGCCTCCCTATACGATTACTCCTTTGTTGGACTATGATAACCTCGCTGCTGGTGAGTATACGCTAACCATTACGGATGATAGTGGCTGTAGTATCCAGGAATCCTTTTTTATCAGCACCTTGCCGCTTCCAGAAGAGCCAACGGTGCTTGTGGATGGGAATACCTTATCTGTTTCGGGAGATTTTGCTACCTATCAATGGCTGTTTGGTGGCGTTGTGATAGAAGGAGCTACTAGCAATACTTATCTCGCTGCTGAAAGCGGGGACTATTCCTTGATGGTAACAGGAGGGAACGGCTGTAGCAATACTTCGCCCGTTGTCAACGTCATGGTTGTTGGCTTGGATGCACCTGTTCACCTCCAGGAATTAAGGCTTACGCCTAATCCTTTTACGACGGAGCTTAAGCTTTCTCTAGCGGTAACGGAGGCTACCAACCTCCAATTAGGTGTTTTTGCTTTGGACGGAAAGCTGGTTTACGAACGATTAATCAGTGCTTCTGGTCAGGTGACGGAAACGCTTCCGCTTGAGCACCTTCCAGCCGGTGTCTACTATTTGAAATTGTCTAACCAGGAAGGAGCAGTGATGCGGAAAGTGGTGAAGCAGTAAATAGGTATTAGGTACTAAGTACTTGGTAGTATGGGTCATCCCGAATTTTGATTGTCATCAAAATCCGGGATGACTAACCGCAAAAAAAACTATAGCTAAAAAGAAAAAACCGTGATTTCACCTAGGTGAAATCACGGTTTTTTTAGGAGCTCTCAAACCTCTTTGAGGCTGATAAGCGCTAATCTGATACTATACCAAGTACCTTGTACCGCGTACCTAATACCGCTAATACCTCCTTATTCCTCTTCCACGACAACAAAGCCATCGGCTAGAGGGTCAAGGACTTCTATTAGTGTGTCAAAAAACGAACGGCCGTAGCGTACGTAGAAGGCGAGGAAATTATCGTAGCGTTCTTGTAAACCATTGTCTGGAAAGAGCTTCTCTTTCAGTTTACGGATCTGGTTGAGGGCGTTTTCGTGTTTTTGCTTTTCGGCGCGCATCAGGCGGCCTTCGAGGTTGTCAACGCTTTTGGCTTGGCGGGTATATTCGGCTTCGATGGCTTTCGCCAAAGTGGGGTCGATATCGCGGGCTTTTTGGGCAATGCTGCTGAAGAGAGCCTCCAATTGTTGCTTTTCTTCCTGTATCGTCAGCTCGTTGTCGGTTTGGCTATTGACGAATTTCTTGAGTAAGGCTTCCGTTTCTATGAAGAGATCAGCGACGCTGAGGTCCAGTTTGCTCATTCGCTTGACGGTGCCCGAATCTAGCCATAGCAGTGAATTACGCCGGATCAACATGGGAAAATTAAGCCCAAAGTGTGCAAACTGCTCTTTGCGTTCCAGCCAGTAAGCCAGCTCGCCGCCGCCGCCGATGTAGGCGAGGTTGGGCATTACCAATTCCTGGTACAAGGGGCGCATGATCACATTGGGGCTAAAAAACTCCGGATGGGCTTCCAGTTCGGCCAACAGCTCCGCTTGTGTGAAGCCGTAATCGGTATTAAGCACCTGATAAATGCCATTTTCCAAGATAATGCGTTCGCGAATTCCATCACGCAGATAAAACAAGTTAATGTCTCGGGCGTGGGCTTGTCCCGAAAAGCCAGCGGCTTCCAGGTCTGCCTGTGCTTTTTCAATGAAAGCCTGAGAAGGTTGTTCGAGCAATTCCTGTTTCATGATGGGAATAAACAGCCGCTTCAAAACAGGCTTGTTCATGTCCATCACAACCAGTCCTTCCTCGGCAAAGAGGGAGTGTACGTAATCGACGGTCGCCATGCCGTATTTATCGTGGCGGGTGTAGGCGTTTTCCAATTCGGTGAAAACCGTCTGTGCTTTTTCACTATCGCCGAGCATTTCTTTGAGTTCGGCTAAAGGTGCTGCTAAGGAGGCGGTTGACATTTGCCCTACGGCACCACTTTCTTCATTTTGCCATTCCAGGGTTTTCCCAAAGAGGTGCAGGTGGTTGATTTCTTCAAAGTCGTGGTCTTCGCCACCAGTGATGAATACGGGCACAAAATGCTGCTCGGGATAGCGCTCGTTCAATTGCCGCGCCAGGTTGATGGTCGAGCAAATTTTGATGATAAAATACAGTGGCCCAGTAAATAAACTTGGCTGGTGAGCCGTAATGATAGTAAAAGTGTTACTTTCCCCCAGGCGTTCTATTTGGGCATTGGCTTGGGGACTTTCGGCCAATTGGCTATATTGATCACGAAGGGCGGTCACCAAAGCTTGGCGGTCAACTGGCGTTTTGCTTTTATCAGCAATTGCTTGCGCAAAAGCATCGATGGTGGTGTCGTATTGATAAAAAGGGCGTAACCGTTCGTCGCGGGAAGCATAAGCGACATCACGGGAAGAAAGCTCGTGAACGTTAGTAAAAGGAATGCGATGGATTTTCATACCGAAGGGCGAGATTTTTTTGCCAGCTGGTGAGGGAATTCTATTTTTGAGCTAGTATACTAAAGTTTTAAACTCCTAAATAGTTGTCAATCGTGGAAAAATATATTCTAGCCCTGGACCAAGGGACGACCAGCTCGCGGGCCATTGTTTTTAACCATGATGGCAAAATCGTCGATTCTGCTCAGCAAGAATTTACGCAGCTATTTCCGAAACCAAGTTGGGTAGAGCATAATGCCAATGAAATTTGGGAAACGCAGCTGGGCGTTGCCCGGCAGGTACTCGCCAAGACAGGGATCAACGCCTCTCAGCTTGCTGCCATCGGCATTACCAATCAGCGAGAAACCACGCTCGTTTGGGATCGCCAAACCGGAGAGCCTATCCATAACGCAATCGTTTGGCAAGACCGGCGAACAGCTGCTTTTTGTGATGAACTTAAAGCCAATGGGCACACCGATTACATTCGTGAAAATACGGGCCTGGTGGTAGACGCCTACTTTAGTGGTACCAAAGTTCGCTGGATACTTAATGAGGTGGAAGGTGCTAAAGAACGCGCTGAAAAGGGAGAATTGTGCTTTGGAACCATCGACAGTTGGTTGGTTTACAAGCTGACAGGAGGCAAGGTGCATGCTACTGATTATTCCAATGCTTCCCGTACGATGCTTTACAATATTAAAAACCTGGAATGGGATACAAAGCTACTGGAGCTTATGGACGTTTCTGCTGCAATTTTGCCAGAAGTAAAGCCTTCCAGCGGTTTGTTTGGCGAAACGGTTGCTGATTTGCTAGGCGCTGCTGTTCCTATTGCAGGGATTGCCGGCGACCAGCAGGCAGCGCTCTTTGGACAGGTGTGCCATGAGCCAGGGATGGCCAAAAATACTTACGGTACTGGTTGCTTTATGCTCATGAATACAGGCACGAAACTGGTTCACTCCGAGGCCGGATTGTTGAGTACCATTGCCTGGGGATTAAACGGTGAAGTGACCTACGCGCTGGAAGGCAGTGTTTTTATAGCTGGTGCTGCCATTCAGTGGTTGCGTGATGGTCTGAAACTGATCGATGATGCGCCCGACTCGGAATATTATGCGATGAAGCGTAGCAGTTCGGAGGGCGTGTATGTGGTGCCTGCCTTCGCGGGGCTGGGGGCTCCCTATTGGGATATGTATGCCCGCGGGGCTATTTTTGGCCTGACCCGGGGAACCAGTAAAAGCCACTTGATTCGCGCCACGCTAGAATCGTTGGCATTCCAAACCAAGGATGTGCTGGATGCGATGGAAAAAGATGCTGGCCGCCCACTCACGACGCTCAAAGTGGATGGCGGTGCCAGTGCTAATAATTTGCTCATGCAGTTTCAGGCAGACATGCTAGATGTGCCGGTAGAACGGCCTTCGATTATTGAAACTACGGCACTGGGAGCTGCTTATCTGGCTGGAATTGCGGTGGGCTATTGGTCGCAGGAAGAACTTGCCGCCAAATGGCAACTGGATGCCAGCTTCTCGCCTGATATGATCTCCGAAGATAGAGCCAAGCTGTATAAAGGTTGGCAAAAAGCGGTAAAACGTACTATGGATTGGGAAGACAAAGAAGAAGTATAAAGTATTAGGTACAGGGTATAGGGACTTTGATGAACCTAAAATATATACTATCCCTAGTTCCATCTATTTTTCACCAAACAGTCCCGAAGGGAAGCTTAAATAGTTCAAATCAGCTTTTATGAGAAAAGCCTTCAAAAAACGTATTTTCCTTTTAATCGACGAAAAAGGGCGTAAGGAGTCTCCTTGGAACCGCTTCTTCCATCTATCGATTATGGCATTGATTCTGCTCAGTGTGACCGGCATTGTTTTGGAGTCTTTTGGGCCATTGCGCGAACGTTACGGAAACGTTTTTCAATGGTTTGAATGGATTACAATTGTGGTTTTTTCTATAGAATACCTGCTCCGTATCTGGACGGCGGACCTCAAGTTTACCGAGGATGCGCCTTGGCGCGCGAGGCTACGGTTTATGCTTTCGCCGATGGGGTTGATTGATTTGGTAGCGATCCTGCCGTTTTATCTGCCGTTTTTCTTCCAGTTCGATTTGCGGTTTGTTCGAATCCTGCGCATCACCCGTTTGTTGCGGATCTTTAAACTCAACCGCTACACGCGGGCTTTAGGACTTTTTACCAGTGTTTTCTTTGAAAAACGTAATGAATTGGGGATTACCATGTTTGTTATGTTCCTGTTGTTGCTGATGTCGTCAACGATCATGTACTACCTCGAAAGTGATGTTCAGCCCGATCAGTTTCCTGATATCATCTCTACTTTTTGGTGGTCGGTAGCGACTCTTACGACGGTAGGTTACGGAGATGTGTACCCCGTTACAGGCTGGGGCAAGCTGGTAAGTGGTGTTATTGCGATTCTCGGTATTGGGTTGGTGGCTTTACCTACGGGCATTTTGAGTGCCGGGTTCATCGAAAAAATAGAGGATAAACATAAAAAGGAGGCTGATGAGGCGGCTGATGAGGCCAAGCCTTTTAAATATTGCCCTCATTGTGGAGAGAAACTCTAAATATCATTCTTGTATTTTCTGCCAATTGGAACGACATTTCCAGCCACCTCGATCTCCTGTGCGCTTCGCTTTTGAATATGCTGTTGATTGACTATAAATGACCGGTGGCAACGGGTAAATTGATTAGGTAGCTCTTCTTCGAGACGGGTAAGGCTGGTGCGTTGAAGCAAACGACCACGCGCAGTATGGAAGATCGCGTAATTGCTGTCGCTTTCCACAAAAAACACTTCTTCGGGTGCTAAAAAGATCTTCTGCTGGCCATCTTTTATTTCAATTCGTGGGATTGAAAATGCTGGAGTAGATTTCCACCGCAAGATGACGCCCAACACTAATGCAGGTAAATAAAAGAAGATCGTATTCATTATTACAGCTCCTAACAGGATGTCTAGGTAAATAGGGATGTTTAATTCTCCATAGAAGAATAGGAAAAAACCTGCATCTATCTGACTTTCGATGAAGCATATTAGTACCAGTAATGGCATTGAATTACGGAAAAACTGATGAAAATCTGGCTTGCTTTGACTGGTTACAAAATGAACAGTGCCATAGAACAAAAAGGCATTAAGGAGTACGCCGTAGAAACTAGGAATCAATAAGGAATAATCATCGCTGTGAAAATTACCAAAGGTTAATTTCAATGCAGGAAGATTGATAATGATCAAGCCGGTAAACCAAACTAGTCGGTGTATCCGCAGAGTTTGTGGCGAGAGCTGATTCAAGACTTTTGTAATTCCAATAAATATTTCCTTGGTAGTTGGCATACAATTCTCTGTTGTTTATCCCTCTCGCTTTTTTGAGTCGATTTTTTGGTACTAATTCGCAAAAAATCACTCAAAGATGAACAAGATGAAAAATTACTATTGGTTACTCTTCCTGCTCGTGTACTCCCTTGGCAATGCTCAAGTAGAAACAATGTTTACCCGTGCTGCGCAGTATGGTCACTTCAATGGAGTGGTCATCGTTCAGGATTCAGCACAAAGACAGTATGAAATCTGTAAAGGTGACGCCCGCCCCGGAATTCCTATCACTACAGATACGCCTTTTGATATTGGATCATTGACCAAACAGTTTACGGCGGCGGCTATTCTTCAATTGGTGGCCGATGGTAAAGTTGATCTACACACGCCTGTCAATCAATACCTTGGTGGGCTAGCAAGTAAGCGCTGGCGCAAAGTTACACTCCATCATTTACTCACGCACACCAGCGGTATCCCCAGTTTGTACCAAACAGAACAGGGGCTTGATGTATTTTTTCCCGAGGCGGGGCCGATCACCAACGCAGCGCTTGTCAACCGTTTTCGATTTGCCAAGCTGCAATTTTCTCCCGGCGAGGAGTTTGCCTACAGTAATTCTGGCTACATCCTACTAGCAGTGGTGATAGAGGAAATGTCTGGTTTATCTTTTGGTGATTTTTTGAACCAGAAGATTTTTCAACCCTACGGGCTAAGGTCCGCAAGCTGGGGTGCTGTCTCAGGGGCTGCGCTTCCGTACTATGGTTATCGTGTTGATTTGCAGCGTGCTGCTCCAGTGCATCACCCTTCCTGGATGTTGGGTGCTGGTGGTGTTTATGCTTCGGCGGAAGACTTGGCTCGATGGATAGAGGTTATTCAATCTGACACGTTTTTAAATGGGGAGCTGAGAGATGAATATCTACGTTCTCACACACGAGCAGGATATGCCTATGGGTGGCAACGATCTACAGAAGGTCATGTGGAACACGATGGTATCAATACCGGATTTGCAGCTTTTGTAAGCTTTGACCCCACAACACGGCAGCAAGTTATTATATTGACCAATCGGGGTTTTGAATCCATCCACCTTTACGGAAATAGTGCGGAAAAAGTTCGCGAGTGGGCCGCTTCTATTTGGGCTGACCTGAACGGTGAATCAGCTGAAATGCTACCTGCTAAAGTAGACCGAGCGCTTGCTCATGGGGCGTTTATGTTGCCAGATGGCGATACGTTGCACCTGACTCCCGTTGATACCGTAATTCGTTTGACCATCAAGAACCGTTATCCTAGCAGGATTGTCACTAATACCCCTCTTTCTGAAACTACTGAAATGGGGGCGAAAATGTCGAAACTCTGCAAACTTTTGCAGCGTGGAAAATACTGGAAAGTCGGCAAATATTGTGATGGTGAGATGAAACTCGTTACTTATACAGGGCTTCTCTCCGTTGGATTTAATATGATGAAGAAAAGGGTAGGAGACCTTCAGGAAATAATCCCTTATTTCGTCAGCGAGGAGTATGGCTTGGCGCGAATGAACGGTACAGAGGGGGTACAGGACATCATTTTTTATTTTGATGAGGAAGGGCGAGTTCAAGGAATGTTTGAATACGAGTTCTACCTTCCGGAAAATCAGGTAGAGATGTATGCCTACCCCGTGGAGAATGGTTTCTACCTGGATGGTTTTCCTGATGGCGAAGACGCATTGGAATTTTCTTGGCAAAATGATTCCCTTTATTTTCAGCAACATGGTAGGACGGTTGTTTTACCAAAACTTTAAATTTAGCGACATACAACTTGTGTGCTAAATAAAGTGTACTATTGAGAATTACCAATACAGGGAATTTCCAAGATGCAACTAACCATTGAGAATATACTATTAATAGGATCCTCGCTATTACTGATCAGCGTAATTGCGGGAAAGACGTCCTACAAATTTGGTGTCCCGACCTTAATATTATTCTTGGCGATAGGAATGTTGGCAGGTTCTGATGGGATAGGAGGAATAAAGTTTGACGACTCCAAGATGGCCCAGTTTGTAGGGATCGTATCTCTGAATTTTATTTTGTTTTCGGGTGGACTTGATACGAGCTGGAATACGGTAAAGCCGGTTCTCAAGGAGGGATTGGTTCTTTCTACTTTGGGCGTATTTTTGACTGCTGTTTCACTAGGAACCTTCGTTTGGTATGTTTCAGATTTCACTATCTATGAAAGTTTGTTGTTGGGAGCTATTGTGTCTTCTACGGATGCAGCGGCTGTATTTTCCATTTTGAGGTCAAAGAATATTGCGCTAAAGACCAATTTGCGACCTACACTGGAGTTGGAAAGTGGGAGTAATGATCCGATGGCTTATGTGCTGACGATTGCTTTTCTGTCATTGGTGGTTAACCCTGAGCAAGGGGTCTTGATGATCATTCCCTTTTTTCTACAGCAAATGATTTTAGGAGGCATTGCCGGTTTGGCTTTTGGATATGCCAGTAAATACGTAATCAATAAAATTCGCCTTGATTTTGAAGGGCTTTATCCCGTTTTAGTGATAGCGCTGATGTTCATTACGTTTTCTGGTACGGATGCGATCGGAGGCAATGGCTTTCTTGCTATTTATATTTGCGCCGTTTATTTGGGCAACCAGGATTTGATCCATAAAAAAACCATCCTCAAGATGTTTGATGGCTTGGCTTGGCTGATGCAAATTGTGTTGTTCTTGACCTTAGGCCTTTTGGTATTTCCTACGGAAATTGTCCCCCTGATTGGTTTTGGTTTACTCATTTCCCTGTTTCTTATTTTTATCGCCCGTCCGCTGGCGGTGTTTCTCAGCCTTTCGCTTTTCAAAATGAAGAATAAGAGACGGTTTTATATTTCCTGGGTGGGGTTGCGAGGAGCCGTGCCGATCGTTTTTGCAACTTACCCCTTGTTGGCCGGTATTGAGAAAGCAGACATGATTTTCAATGTGGTTTTCTTTATTTCAGTTACCTCGATTTTATTGCAGGGCACCACTCTTTCTGTGGTTGCGAAATGGCTGAAGGTATCTATTCCGGAGACTTCAAAAAAGCTCAATCCTACAGATATGCTGTTGGCGGATTACCCCAAGGCAGGTATGGAAGAAATAAAAATAGCTGCGGGCGATTTTGCTGTTGGTAAAGAGATTGTAGACTTGCATTTTCCTGGCAATCTGCTTATTGCGATGATCAAACGCCAGGGGAAATATATCATCCCTAAAGGCTCTACGGTAATAGAAGCAGCGGATGAATTACTGGTGCTTGCTGATGATGAAGTGTTAATTCAGGTTGTAAAAGAGGAATTGGTGAAAAAGGGGTAGAAGATGGAATCCGTTAACGGATTTTTATAAAAAAACAGGTTAACTAATTGGAGAAACATATTGATAATTACTTAGCTTCGCTCCGTGAAAAATATCCTTAAATTCTGTGGTGTTGTTGCCTTAACGGCCATCTATGGTATTGCACTCAGTGTAAGCAATATCGAGTATACGGAGTTTAGACTTGCTGACAAACCAGCAACGGAAAAAGGATTCTTTTCACCCGTCGTAAATGGCTTGTTCAGCCATACAAATCCTGCCGAAAGCATAGGCGGTCATTCAACGTATTTTTCGTCATCGGCACAAGAGAGCTCGTACCATGGGTATTGGCACTTGACGAAGCAAGCCTATCGGCTTTTTAACGCTTTCTTCCTTCAGTATAAAAATGGCATCAATACTTTTCGGGAGAAATCCCGGAAGGCTGATGGTATTTTTCCCTTCCACTATTTTTGGTGATTGTTTATTGACTCTGTGCCGAACAAGCGCTACGCTTTTTTGGCAAAAAAATCTAAGTTAAGCCTGTTAAAAAAAGGGTAAGCGCTCTGGTAGCTGTTTACTCCCTCTTATCAGCCCTCATGTTGGGAGCTGCGTAGCTGTCTATCTAGCAGGCCAGTCAATCATCGTTTTTGAAAATATATGTTTATGGAAATCGGAACAGCCATTATCGGTCTTGTTTTAATAGCCATTGTCGTGGTGCCATTTTTAATGATTAGTAAGGGTAAAAAGAGTAAAGAAAAGCGAATGCTTCATTTGCTTACCACAGAAGCTAATCGGGTTGAATGTACAATTACTGAATATGAGTCTTGTGGGAATATAATAATAGGTATTGACCAGGAAGCCGGGATGGTTTTCTTTGTTAAGGTCAAAGGAGATGCTTCTTTTTCAGAAGCAGTAAATCTTGCTGGTTTTCAGTCTTGTGAAATTGTGGCTAGAAATCGAAGCAGGGGAGGAGCGAGTAATGATAGTGTAATTGATAAACTGGAGTTACTTTTTAGGTCAACCACTTCGGGTAAAGCTGATCTTGCATTGGAATTTTATAATGGTGCAGAGAATTTTCAGCTTAATGATGAACTTACAGTCATGAAGAAATGGGCGAAAAGTATTAATAACGAACTGCTTATAAAGGCATAAATGATCATATTACTTCCGGGTAGGTTTACGAACCTGCCCGGAAATGATTCAGTATATAATACCTGCCTCTATCCGAATATTATCTAGCAACTGCGTCATGCGGTAGCTGAAATCGAGTGGCAATTCCGGACATTCAATCAAGCCGGCAGCAAGGCATTCTTGTACGCGTATAGCCTCGTAGCTGTACCCGTGCGTGGTGTGCTCAAAAAAGTAGTTGTCTGGCCCTTGATCAGGCATCAATACACTGAAATGGCTGGGTTCATGCCAGCGCCCGTGCCAATGAATACTGCCCTTGCTACCGTGGATGAAAGCCTCTGTTTTAGTATTAGCGCCAAAGGTGCAGTGCAAGTTGGCGATCTGATCACCGGGGTAGCTCAAGATGATGCTTGTTTCGGTATCAACACCCGTAGGAGCCAACCGAGCAGCTGCTTGAACCTTCGTAGGTGTACCCAAAAGGAGTTGAGAAAGGAAAACGGGATACAAGCCAATGTCGAGCAGCGATCCACCACCAAGCGCTGGATTAAATAACCTGCTTTCCATGTCCATCGTTTGGGCACGAAAGCCAAAGTCTGCTTTTACACTTTGGACGGTACCAATGACGTCGGCTTCAATCAATTCGAGGATTTTCTTAGTCGTAGGCAGGAAGCGCGTCCAGATGGCTTCCATGAGGAATACCTTTTTGGTTTGCGCCAAGTCGCGCATTTGAGCTGCTTCTGCTTGATTCATTGCCCAGGGCTTTTCGCAAAGCACAGCTTTCCCTGCTTCCAGGCATTGGAGGGTATAGGTGCAGTGAGAAGTGTGCGGCGTTGCTATGTAGACAACGTCTAATTCAGGCAATGTCAGCATATCAGCTACGTCCGTAAAAGTGTGTGGCGCATTATACACATCGGCGAAGCGTTGGGCGCGTTCCTGGTTTCTGCCTGCAATGGCAAAAAGCTGTGCGTTGGGCACCTGCTCCAGGTCTTGGGCAAATTGGTGGGCTATTTTTCCGGGGCCGATAACGCCCCAACGGAAAGTCTTCTGCATGATGGTTACTGTTGTCCGTAGGTTTTCTCAATTTTATCAGTCAAGGTTTGCGCGTGGCCTTCTTCGGCCTCGTACGACCAGCCTGCTATGTGTGGGTTTAGCACCACGTTGGGCAGCTCCAGCAAACGGTGGAAGGCTGCCGGCTGTAGCTTTGGATCGAGGTGTACAAAAGATTGATCTTCGTACTCGATCACATCTAGTGCGGCACCGCTTACCCGGCCGTCATCAAGGGCTTGTACGAGATCGTCGGTCTTTACAACCAGCCCGCGAGCGGTATTTACCAACCAAATAGGATGTTGGAAGCCCGCAAGGTATGCTGCATCTACCAGGTGGTGGTTTTCGGGCAGGTAAGGAATGTGCAAACTAAGGATGTGCGCCTGTTCTTTTAATTCTTCTAAGCTTACGGCACTGGCGTATTCATCGCCATAATCGGTTTTGAACTTATCGTAGGCAATGACTTTACAACTGAAACCTTGTAAGCGGCGGGCAAAAGCCTGCCCCATGTTGCCATAGCCAATGATCCCTACTGTTTTACCCTTTATTTCATGGCCACGGTTACCTCCCCTGATCCATTCGCCCCGTCGTACTTGGCGGTCGGCCCGAGCCAGGTGGTTCATAAGCATAAGCAACAAACCAATGGTGTGCTCACCTACGGCATCACGGCTACCTTCCGGAGAGGTGAAAACAGTGATGTTACGCTGGGCCGCATAATCCAAATCAATATGCTCGACGCCTACCCCAGAACGAGCAACAAAGACGAGCTGCGTTGCGGCATCCAGGAACTTCCTGTCAATATTAAAACGGCTACGGATGACGATACCGAAAGCTTGTGGCAAAGCAGCAAAAACCTGATCTTCGGGTGCCTCCTGCATATCTCGACAATCATACCCCAAGGCAGTCAGGCGCTCCCATAGCACGGGTTCTGTAGGAGCGAGGAAAAGAACAACGGGTGCAGGCTTTTTGGACATTGTGTTTGTTGTTACTGGGATAGTAATCCAGCAATATCGGCTGGTGAGTAGTTGATAGATTTCAGCGTTTTGTTATCGCCTTCGCGGTATACCAACCAATGATCACCCGATTGTTGGATGTAGCATTGGGTGCCTTTTTTGCGGTAGTGTTCGGCGGTTGCTTCGGCTTCGGCTTCAGTAGCACAGGTTTTACTCATGTTAGAGCGTTGAACTTCGTCGAAAAGCTCACGGAATTTATCACCTAAACCGAATTCAAGGACAGCACCAGAAAGCACATACTGAATATCGCAGAGGGCATCAGCTACTTCTACCAAATCATTTGCAGCGATGGCGTCTTCGAGTTCCTGTAGCTCTTCTTGCAAAAGAGAAACCCGTAACTGACAACGTGCGGGAGCCGGTATTAGAGGGGTCTTTTCAATAGGGTGTTTGAAGGTGCGATGAAAGTCTGCCACCTGGTTTAGCGCATCCAATTGTTCCATTATGGTATATTTTGGGGGCAAACATAATTATTATCTTCAAGGAAGCAGAATGAATAACATTTGTAATGACAGAATTAATCAACTAATCGTACTTTTGCGGCGTTTCTGACTTGCTGGATTCCAGCATATTTCATCACAAAGCTAGATTGCCTGCCCGTGGCTAACAAATATTCCGACCTAATTGACCAAACCTTCTACTTCCCTCAGGAAGGTTTTGAGTTTGAGGATAACTATCTTGAATTTCACGGTATTCCTCTCATTCATTTGATTGAAAAATATGGTACTCCTTTTAAGGTAACTTATTTGCCTAAAATTGGCACCCAGATCAAACGCGCGCGTAATCTCTTCAACCGCGCTATGCGATCGCTGGGGTATGCCGGTAAATATCAATACTGCTATTGTACAAAAAGTAATCATTTTAGTTACGTCCTTGATGAGGTATTGGAGCAAGGTGTAAATCTAGAAACCTCTTCCGCCTTTGATGTTGACCTTATTCGTAAGCTTTATGAAAAGGGCAAGATTGACAAAAAAGCTACTATTGTTTGTAATGGCTTTAAGCCTCAACGCTACCTGGAAAGGATTGTAGGCCTTATCAACGATGGTTTTGAAAACGTAATTCCTGTTTGTGACAACAAAGAGGAAGTTGATTATTATTCTGCACACGTTGAAGGCAAATGCAATTTGGGCATTCGAGTAGCTACAGAGGAAGAACCTAATTTTGAATTCTATACCTCACGATTGGGTATCCGGGCGGCAGAAGTAGTGCCTTTTTACGAAGAAAAAGTCAAGAATAACCCCAAGTTTAAACTGAAGCTGCTCCACTTTTTCGTTGATACGGGGATCAAAGACAGCTTGTACTACTGGGGAGAATTACGTAAAGCCCTCAAGATCTACTGCGAACTTTGGCAACACAACGAAGAACTTCACGCCATCAACATTGGCGGAGGAATGCCTATTCGTAATAGCCTTGGTTTTGAATTCGATTATAAATACATGGTGCGGGAGATTGTGAATAATATCCTGGTAGCATGTGAAGAAGCGGACGTTCCTGAGCCTGATATTTTTACCGAATTTGGAAAATACACGGTTGGTGAAAGTACCGCTACTGTCTTCAGTGTATTGGCACAGAAACAGCAGAACGATTCGGAAATGTGGTACATGATCGACGGTTCGTTGATGACTTGTCTGCCCGACGCCTGGGGAATAGGAGAACGCTTTGTTCTATTGCCTATCAATAAATGGAATAACGAATACCGCCGGGTGAACATCGGCGGATTGACCTGTGATAACTCCGATTATTATAATTCTGAAATTCACGAAAGCCAGGTATATTTACCCATCATTGATCCTACAAAGGAGAAGGAGCCCCTTTACCTAGGCTTTTTCCACACGGGCGCTTACCAGGATAATATCTCTGGTTACGGAGGTATTAAACACTGCCTGATTCCTTCGCCCAAACATATTCTTATAGATCGGGATAAAGAAGGAAACCTTGTCTCTACCCTTTACCGGGAAGAACAATCGCCGGAGAGTATGTTAGAAATATTGGGATACTAGGCGATTATTCCTTTGTATTCAAAGGGTTTATCTTTGATTGCAGGTAATATGGTTGGTTCAAGAACGCTTTCATCAGCCCTTACTTCTTTAAAGAGGTAAGGGCTGATTGCTTTAAGGTCTTATTATTCGCTTATATTAGCTTTCTTAGTGCATGTTTATACTTGTCGTTGAGTTAAAATAACCCCAATGAAGCATTGGTTCTTAGTAGTAAACTTCGTTTGTTTTTTTGCGGCCAGCCTGCTTGCACAGGAACCATTGGATTGTGATGGAACCGTTTATTGTATCATCGAGCCCACTAATGAGTTTGGTCGCGTTTTTATTAATCCGGCCAATAACAGTGTTTCCTTAATTCCAATAAATAGCTTGGGTACCTTGGATATTCATGCCATTGGTTACCGAAGTACAGATCAGTTGATCTACGGTGTGGGGCGAACGGATCATCGACTTTACCGGATTGATGCCTTGGGGGATGTGGAGGATTTAGGAGCACTTGCTTTGGGTAATAACTTGGTGTATGAAGCTGCAGGGGTTACGCCCGATGGCGAGTTTTTGTACACAACAGGTTCTCTCAATGGCGTTGATCAACACCTGGCCAGGGTCAACCTGAACGACTTCAGCGTGACGATTCTGCCAGTTGCCGGAAACATCAATTTACTTGATATTGCTTTCCATCCTTACACGGGAGATATGTGGGCCTATGATTTTAATAACCAATCCTTTTTATCGCTGAACTTAGGAACGTTAATGTTTACCGGGTATAATGTCACCTTGTTTGAGAACGAAATCCAGGGGGTCTACATTGATGCTTCGGGGAAGATTTATGGTTATGGAACTTCTGCCTTTGGCGTAGCTGGGGCTATTTTTGACCTTCCTCCGGAAACGGGGCAGGAAAACCGCCGGATTACCGGGCCAGTAGGCATTATTACCGATTTGGCGGGGTGCCCCTATGGCTTGGAAGTATTGGCCGATGCTGCACCCAAAACACTCTTTCCTTGTGAGGAATTAGCGTTTACTTATTTGGTAGGAAATGGTACAGGAGGCGACCTGCCGGGTGTTGATTTTGAACACAATTTCCCCGCTGGGTTCAATGTTCAATCAATTGTCAGAAACCCCTATGGAGGTACCGTCACCGGCATAGGAGGTGATTTTTTGCAGATTGATAATATGAGTATTTCTCCTGAGATTGACAGTATTGTAGTTTTGGTAGAGTTGGATGATATAGCAGGTGGACAATACAAAAGCCAGGCAAAACTAACAGGCCTGCCTGCTGCTTTGGGAAGCACTCGACTTTCTGATGACTTCAAGACCTTCGCTCCGGGGGATTCTACGTTTGTCAATGTTAACAGGATTGAGGAGGACAGTATCTTTCGTTCTTTTTTCTCCTGCATTGGTAATGAACTCGACCTTGACGCCAGTGAGTTTGGTGCAAATATTGAATGGAATACGGGGAGTTCTGATCAGGTAATAACGGTTAATACAGAGGGGCTCTATTACCTTAATGTGGGTGGCGGCTGCCAGGAAGTGTATGTGGAATTCGATGTAACCTACGCCTCTTGTCCGTACACTATCGAGGTGCGCCACGAAACGGAACCACGCCAAGCGTTGCCATGTAGTGAAGCCATTTATCACTTTTATATTGAGAATTCTTCAGGTTTTTCGCGTAATGATATTACGTTTATCGACACCTTGCCGCTTGGATTTACGCCCGTAGAAATTCTTCAAAACCCTTATGGTGGATCATTGGTGAATACCGGTAACCCTCAGTTGATAAAAATAACGGGGATGAACATTCCTGTAGGAACCGATACGCTTGATATCCTGGTAGAAGTGGGCGATCTGCCTCCGGGAGAATACCCCAATCAGGCTCGCATCGAAGGATTTCCGGCGGAGCTAGGCCCATTTCGACTTTCTGATGACCCCAATACCCAAGTGGTAGACAGCACCATTATTTTTGTGCTAGGGGTGCCAACCGATAGTTTTTACGTGGATACTATCATTTGTGCTCGCGCGGAATTGGATCTAAATGCAGCGCCTTTTGGCTTCAATTTTCTCTGGGATAACGGCTCTACGGATTCTATAAGAACCATTACTCAACCAGGCGATTACAATGTGACTATTTTGGATGGTTGTGATCCGTCCTACGTATTTTTTACCGTTACGGAAGGTACGCCGATTGACCTTTTTGTAGAAGATGAGGTGATGGTGTTTTTGGGAGAGTCTTATCAATTTTCGCCTTCTGTGATCAATTTAGGAGATTCTTTGCTTGTAGAGTGGGTGGCAGAAGTAGACAGTACCTTAAGTTGTTTGGACTGCCTGTCTCCTTTGGCTCGGTCGCTAATTACGACCATTTATACCCTCAAGGTGAGCAATGGCACCTGTACGGATAGTAGCCTGATAGATTTTGTGGTAGACAACACCCGGCGGGTTTTTGCGCCTAATATCTTTTCAGCTAATCGCGATGGTATTAACGATTGGTTTTACCTGCAAAGCCCGGATTATGGTGTGATAAGAAATCTGCGGATCTATAGCCGCTGGGGCAGTATTGTGTATAGTTCTACAAATAGTGAACTCAATTTTGAGCAGACAGGATGGAACGGAAAAGCGGATAACAACGGGAAGTTTCTTGAACCCGGTGTATACCTCTGGCAAGCCGAAATCGAATTCCTGGATGGCCTGACGGAGACCTTGTCGGGCGATGTGATGTTGATTCGGTGATTTTTTTGAACGATGATGGAGTAGGGCTTTTATCACATAGGCACATAGTGAGTGCATTTTATTACATAGGCACATAGAAGAGGGCGGCTTTAATGTGTGTTTTGTCAAGCTCTTATTGCCTTTCCCACAAACAAAACGTATGTGTCTATGTGATAAGAAATAATTAAAATCTACACGTCCGTTAATCGACTTTTTGGAAGATCAGGATTTCTTTTTTGCCTTCAGATAAATAGAGTTTCAAGTCTTTGATGCGGTAGGTTTGAGCCTGCTGGAGTAGGGTGAGGAAATTGTTTTCCAATTCCATTAAATCTCTGCAAAACATTTTTGTGGTACCTACATTGCGGAAGGTGATCTCCTTTCCCATTCCATCCATTTGACCAAAAAGTTCGTTGCAGCCTCCGCTGCCTGTAATGCGACCTTCGCTAGGGTAGAGCTCTAATCGCGGGCGTGGTTTGGTACGATCTAGTTCTTTCCCATTAATCGTAGTAAGCACCCATATGTCGTGTAGGCGGACATCCAGTGGCGCGAATTTAGAATCTTCAGGGTTTACCTCTGTCGCGGCCTTTTGGGCTTTACAAGCTACTAGTATCAGTACACCCGCCAAGAGAAGAAGAAAGAGGAAGTTTTTCATAAGATTGTTTTGTGTCAACAAACATAGGGAAAAGCCTGAGGTGGGTAAACAGATGAGCATCAAATATTTTTCAAAAAAAATTACACCAATGTGCTTACTTCGCCACACATTTTTGACATAAACCTACGAAACGGCACTATTGGTGGATCAAGCGGTGCCTATTTATACTCCACTTTTAACTTGAAAAAGGACGGAAAAGTCCTCAAAAAACACACATTGATGAAAAATCTATTTTTTGCTTTAATCGCAATGATTGCTTTTACCGTATTTTCTGGTTGTAACAAAGATGATGACGATATGGGAACCACGGTGAAAAACGAATTCACCTATGATGGCACCACTTATAGTCTGGCTAAGGGGTACTTAAATGATGTAGGTGCTAACTTTAATAGTACGCATGATTTTGATGTTTTCCTTGCTAGTACTGGGGTTTCAAAATCAGGCTCTTCCCTTACTGGAACAGGAGATCTGATTTACCTCGACTTGAATACGAATTCAGCCACCGGGTTGGAAGTAGGTACCTACAATTGGTCAGATACGCGTACCGCATTTTCAATTGTTCCTGGTAGTCAAATTTATACTGATTATAACTTTGGTAGTTTTACTGGGACGACGATTTCCGCTACAGCTGGCACCGTAGATGTTGCCATTGATGGTATGGAAACAACTGTCACGTTCAACCTTACTACGTCAGACGGAAAGACGGTAACTGGTGAATGGAAAGGCGTATTAGAAGATATTTAAGGGAATAGAACTTTCTATAAAAATAACATCCCGAATATTGGCAACTGCTAGTATTCGGGATGTTTGTTTTGGGGTGATAATGCGCTATCCGCTTATCAACGTACCACCTGCAAACGCCGCCGAATTTGTCCATCCTCAAACAACAAGCGCAATTGATAGCTGCCGTTGACTAATTGTCGAACAGGGAGGTCAAAGGATTCAGTTGCTCCTTTGGGAGTAAGTACCTGCACTACCTGTCCCGCACTATTAATGATTTGCACCTGCTGCAAAATCTGGCCGCTACGCCAATGTATTTGCGCCGAATTTGCCGCCGGATTAGGGTGCAACTGTAAGTGTAAATTTGCCTCCAATTCATTCACCGCTGTGAGAATGTCGATTTCATAATTGACAAGGCTATCACAACCATTTTCGGCAATAAATACTTGCTGAATGAGCGTGTCTTGTTGGATGAAAATCCCTTCCCATAAGTCTGGTTCAGCCAATTCTACAGGGATCGTAGTGATTGGGTTAGACAAAACAGTAAGGTGATAAAAAGTCGTACTATCGTACTCAGAAAAGACCAGTGTTTCGCGGAGAATGGTGTCGTTTGTGATGACCTGGTTGAGATATTCCTCGCCACTACAAAGTTCCAGGAATATACTGGCCGACCGCTGTGGCTTGCGGATACGGTGTTGCGTGGTACCTGTACGGATCGGCGCATTAAAATCAAAGAAAATATCAGCAAAGTTGAGGATGTTTGTTTCAAAAGGGGTGTCTGATTTTGATTTTATGCGAAAGCTGAAAAAGCCATGACTACCGACTTCATTACTTGTGCTATCGGGTAAATTAATATCAGTGAAAATCACTTTTAGTATGCGATCATCGGAGATGCGCCAATCGTAATCATGTGAAGCGCTGAGCGGGGCGAAGGTGCTCAGGTCCAGGTAGGGCGAAAGCGTATCTTCAAGAATCACGTTGCGGGCGCGATCACTCCCTACGTTCTGAAACTGGATGGTGTAGTCCAGTGGCCATTCACGCTGGATGTAATGCGCCTCCGTCAAACCGATCGGCAAAGCGGTTTTGTCATTTGGATCGTAAGGGCCAACCACCTCGCGGCAAAGAACCACCCGAAACGGATCGCCAGTACCCGTAGGCAACAACTCGGGGATATGTGGTGAGCCATCAGAATTACAGTTGTTGGTGAACAAGCCAATGGGAGCGGGGTAGGGGTGGCCTACCGTTTGCTGGAGTTGCAAATACCAGGTATCGTCTCCGGGAGGAAGAGGAATGGTGTCGGATTCGCCCGGCCCCAGGATGACGGTACCATCCAGGTAGAGGATAATATCATCATTGACGATGCTTAGTTGATAACTGACGGGCATGGAGGTGGCTCCTTCGCCGGTATTACTGATGCGGTAGGCTGTGGAGTCATCTGTGCAGAGCACATTTGCTTCCAGGTTGGCGCCGTCCCAATTGAGGAGCATTTCATCGCAAAGTTCGTTAGGGGTGATGCTGGCCTCGAAGCAGACTTCCTCGCCAAGCATTAATTCTTCACAAACAGGTTCAAACTGGATGCTGAGAAAACCACGTTCGCCAACAGCTACGTCAGCAATGGGAAAAGTGAGTGTGCTATCTGTCGCCATACTCCAGGGCAAGTTGCTACTGACCGGGAGCAAGAGAGGATCGTGCTGCAAGGTGATCTCCACGCCGGTAGCCAGGGCTGTACCCACATTGTGATAGCCAATACTGATGGTTGACCCAAAACACTGACTGATGGTGGTGCTGTTGAGGTCAATGACGACAAGCGGACAATCAACAAGCGCTTCGGCTGCAAAGTCTACCTCGTAAGTACTTTGCTGGTCGGCCACTTGCAAAAGGGTATCAGCAGGACAAGCCGCCCAGTAACCGCTGGGAGGAAGTACTTGAAGTAGGTAACTACCCGTATCAGGCAAGACGGAGCCATATTGGCCAATGGCATTAGTGGTCGTCAATAGTTCCTGTTGATCGCTGGTGAGGCTAAGGTTCCAGTTTTCGAGCGGAGGTAGAATGCTATCGGTTTGGCACTGTGCGGTAGTGTCCCAGCGTACGAATCCGCTAAGGGTACTGGTGCTAAGAAAATCGAGGGGGTAGGCCAGGATTTCACGATGGCCAGTGAGTAATTTGGGTTCTGCGCCTGGGGAAAGTGTTGCCAGTATTGCATTGTTAGTGAATGCACCCGGCAATGAGGGATAACTTGTGACAGAAGCAATTGGCTCGGGAAGATAGGGCGCAGAGAGCAGCGAACCATTTAACTGGTTAATACGAAAACCCAAGCCACTCAGGTAATCGGGGTAACCATCTTGATTGAGATCAAGTATAGTACCCTGGGAGGAAACATTACCATTGTCGGCAAGGAGGATTGGCGCTCCGAAATGTTGTTCGATAGGATCAAATAACGAGACGCCAATTTTTATTGCCGGTGTGGTCACACGTATTTTTAGTAGGAGATCAGTATAACCATCATTGTTCCAATCGGTAGGGAATATTTCGAAAAGACCTTCATTTGGAGGGAGCGGTACGGTGTCCCATGGGGCAAAAGTCAAAGGTTCAGCCGTACCTGCAGCCCATTGGATACTGGTTTCTGTTTGAGCAATAAGGTCGAGATAGCCATCCGTATTGATATCACTAGCCCAGTGATCCTGATCGAAATGTGGGGGTGGACTTAGTACCAGGTTAGGGAGTAAGCTGGCGGTAAACTGACTAGTAGTTGCCAAATCATTGCGCAATAGATAGTATTCGTCATCATGATTTTTAGTGAGCACATCTTGGTCGCCATCGTAATCCCAATCACCGATGATAAATTGACCAGGAATTTCAGGAAGGTCTAGCCCCGTTTGTACGCCGGGTCCCCAACTACCATCTGCTTGTTGAAGGGTGTAAATGAGTTTTCGGTTACTGCCAGGGCCATAAATGTGTTCAAAACCGATAGCATCTAGTTTGTCATCGTTATTGAAATCTACAAACTCTTTGGGGTAACCGTCTTCTGCTAGCCTATACATTAACTGAGGTGCTTCGAAAGTGCCATCTGCTGCCTGTGTTTGTCGATAGATTCCATCAAAATGGGCACCCGAAAGGGAGACGTCCCCGAAGAAATAGAGGTCTAAATCACCATCGTTGTCCCAGTCTTCGGTAGCTAGTTTAGCAATATTAGTGGCTGCGGTATTTATAAGCTCAGGTGCAGAAAAACTCAGGTCGGGATTGCCGCGCCGCTGAATGACTGCTCCGGTATAGGCGCCTCTGAGGGTAATAAGATCGAGTTGGTTGTCTTGGTTAAGGTCTTGGGTGATAAGGTATTCGCCACTGAAAAGGTCATCAATATGATTCTCTTGAAAGTTAAAGCTTCCAAGATTTTCTTCCCAGAAATAGCGTGCATGGCCACTTGAAGTACTCGTGCTGTCAAGATCGATTGCTAAAAACAAATCCTGATCACCATCCTGATCATAGTCGCCTGTAGTTACGCCAAGGACATCATTTTGATGAAGCGCAAGAGTGAAATCACCAGTACCATTGTCGTTTTTTAGCAACCGCAAATAGTCGCGGTCAAGGTTTGGTTCATCAGATTTTTCGTAGTTGATAATTAGGTCGGGGTAACCATCGTCATCGAGGTCGGTAGCTTTTACTTTTCCATTCAGGATATACTTTATGGCGTCATCTACAATCGTTCGCGACTTTTGCGTAAAGCATAAACTACAGGTCTGTTCATAAAGGGTAAAGTAGATGTTTTCGTTGATGAAGTCTTCAATGTAGGGATCGTAGGAAATGAAACCGAGGTCCAAATCACCATCCATGTCGTAATCAAAAACCAGGAAGTCGGAAGGATATTCAGGGGCGAAATCATCGAAAGCATCATAGAGCAGAGTGTAGACAAAATCCTGACCATTGCCCTGGTTTCGATTAAGGTAAAACTTGCGGCTATTTCTGCGAAAGATGAGAATGTCTTCAAAGCCATCGTTGTCAAGGTCAGCAATCCGAAAAAACTGATTGTCCCAGACATCATCGCTGGTGCTTAGTTGCCCACTAGTAGCAAAATTACCGCTACCATCGTTGGGCCAAAATGGTTGTGCGCCCGCAGCAATGTTTCCCGGCACGAGATCTTGGTCGCCGTCATTGTCCATGTCGCCGAGAGCGAAATTGATCTCCAATTCAGGAAGACCCCACCAGGTTGTATCTCCAAAAGGTACGGGTGTACTAAAATTGCCATTACCGTCCTGGTTGAAAAAAGCGAGATAAGAGCCATTGTATCCAAAGCGGTTGCCAATAAAATCCAGATCGCCATCATTATCTAAGTCCGCAAACTGAATATCGGCAAGGTATTGATTGTCAAGAATGACTTGTACCTGATCGCGATAGAGCTGGGCCGATAAAACCAGGAACAAACTGCTGAAAAGAAGGGTAAGGAGTGATTTCATCATGGGGATCGTTTTTCTTATTTTCAAAGATGCAATCAGTGGGGCGTTAAAAAAAGAACATTCTTTCTGAAAAAAACATAATTAATTTTTATTATTTGGTTTATTATCAATAGTTTAGTGTAAAATAACTACAAAATGGCAAAGCCATCTGCCTTTAGAATACTGTCTGTTTTAGATAATCGAGCGCAAAAAAAGCTGTTGACGTATTTGCAAAGTAAGTTTTTCTCCAACAGCAAGGAGTTGGCACCGCTATTCAAAGGCTGGCAGTCGCTCAAGGGCAAACCGCTGGATAAGGAAATGATCTTTGCGAAAGCAAAACCCCAGCGAAAGTTCAATAAGCGTGATTGGTACCTACTTGTAAGTCGTTTGCAGGCTGCTACAGAATCCTTCCTGAGCATACGCCATTTTGAGGAAGACAAGGCCCAGCAGCAGTTGTCGTTATTGCGGTCTTTACGTGAGCTACAGCTGCCTGTTTTTTTTGAACGAGTATTCCGGCAGACAAAGAAAGGTGCAAAAAAAGAGCAACGTGCTGAAGCCAGGCACCTATTGTGGGAATACCAGCTGGAGCTGGAATACTACGATTATATTGCCAGCCCCAAGCGGGGAGAGCGAACCAACTTGCAGGAAGTTACTGATAAGTTGGATCATTTCTTTATGGCTGAGAAATTGAGGCACGCTTGTTTAGCGCATAGCCGTTGGTTGGCCAACCAAGAGGAATATTCGATTCGCTACCTGGATGCGATCCTCGCTGATCTGGAAGATCGCCCAGAGCTGTTTAAGGTACCCGCCATTGTGATGTACGCCAGCTGCTATCAGGCCATTGCCGAAGGTGGTGAGGAAGAGGATTTTCGCCGTCTGCGCCGCGTGTTAGAACATTTTAGAGACAACTTCCCGGCGGCAGAAATCAGAGATGTCTACTTATTGGCCATCAATTTTTGTATCCGTGCCATGAATCAAGGCCGCCCTGAGTTTATCGCAGAGACACAGGCTTTGTACCAGGAAAGCCTCGCTGGTGGGTATTTATTGGAAGATGGCCAGTTGCCAAGCAGTACGTTTACCAATATCGTTGCACTAGGCCTCAAGCTGGAAAACTATGCGGGTATTGCTACATTTATCCAGACCTATGCCAAAGACCTGCCTGGCCCGGAACGGGAATCGGTGGTCTATTTCAATCTGGCCAGACTTTACCATGCCCAGGAGGAATACGAGGCTTCTTTGCGTGCAATTTTGCAGGTAGATACCAAGGAGCCTTTTCTGTATTTGGGCGCTAAAAGTTTGCAGGTTCGTATTTTCGTAGAGCTGGAAGAATGGGATGCGCTGGATAGCTTGCTTGATCAGCTGCGCGTGTACCTCCAACGTAAAAACGATTTGGGTTACCGTGGTGAAAGCTACCGGCAACTGCTCCACTTCTGCCGTCGATTACGCCAACTGACTCCTGGGGATCGGGCTGCCCGACAGCAACTTCGCTCAGAAATTGAAGATGCTCCAAGTTTTGCCGAGAAAGAGTGGTTTTTGGAACGGGTTTTGGGTTGATGGTTTTGAGGAAGGCTTTTCTGAATACAAAACAGTCTACTCGTCAGAACGTATTGTTTTGACGATTACTTTGCGGGAAGTCCAAGCTACTTCATTCCAAATAGTCAAGGGCATATCGTCTCTGGAGTTGTGTTGTCCTTTCTCTAATAGCGCTTCAACTGATATCGTCTTACCTAAATTTCTCCCCAGTCCCTGTTGCTCAAAAGCATAGGGGATACTTAGTTTATTGATAGCCGCTATAACAATGAAAATGTCTTCAATTTCCTTAATCTCAGCGTCAGCTATGCCCAAACCAATACCCTCGTTGATAGATTGATAAAGGTAGAGGTTATCATTTCGGATAAACCTTTTGAGGTAGTTTTCATGCTTTTGCCGGATTCTAAACGTTCGGTCAAGGTGTAATAAGTAAAAGTAAAGTGGTGTAGAATTCTGATGATTGATGCGGATAGCATAAGGAATAGGCCCTTTGGATGCATTGAACACGACTTCAATAGGGCTGTTATCTTCCGCTACCGATTGACGATCAATGCAGATTGTTCCCTTTTCATAATGCTGGTATTCAAAACTTATTTGAATTTGATCCGGATGTACTTGTGGACTAAATGGGTTCTTGAGTCTTTGCAGTTGTTCCCATTTACTGATTTGAGAAAGCAGGTGTAAGATGCTTCTATCGGATGCGGGTGTATAATCATTTATTGCAATTAGATTTTTATTACTTGGGCCCTTCAATTGCAAATGATTAGAGCGAAGACTTAATTGATAGTGCGCTTTATCAGAAGGTTGGAGAAAGGGAGATTGATGAATAAGGCTTTGTAAACTGGATTCTTCAGATGCTGATATAGCCGCGGGGAGGAGTAATTCAACGGGTAACCTCCACCCGTTTAGTCCTACCTGTATTTGAAAATTAGCCGTTTGCCAAGATGTCAATTCAGTGGTATCTACAGAAAATAAATGTTGGTAGGCAGGAGCTATCTCTATTTGGTGTATTACCGTATGTTCTAGTTCAACTCGGATTACTCGGCAGGTTCCAATTTGCTGAAGCTTTTCATTGACATAGAAAATGGGAATTTGTAAATCCTTTACCACTTCACTTAATATACCATGAATTGCGCCAAGGTTGACCTTCCATTTGTCATTGTGTCGCAACAAAACGGGGTAAGAAAGTTGCTGCGCTCTCTGAGCGTTTAGGAATAAATCATAAGGGTTAACATTACCTGCGTATTCAAAATAAGGTGTCTGGCTGGTTGAAGTCCGTTGACGAACATATTCGCGGAGAATGGAAAAAAGCTCTGCGTAACTTGGGGATTGCTGAATGGAATGATAATAGCTTAGAGCATCAACAAGTGCATTGGTGAAAATGCCTCCGTTGGTATCCTCAAGGGCTGATTCACGAGGGCCACAAGCCGTTAGTGCAATGAAATCAACTTCAGGTAAGCGTAACGAGGCCATTTGTTGATATTGCCCTTCGAGGTATTTATGGAGTGGCCTTTTGTTTTTCTGACCAGGGTGCATCCTTACACTGAAACCGGATTCATCTTGCCGCAACATCGAACCCGAGTGACAACAATCGAAAAGGCAAACGAATTGTATACCAGGAATATGTTGCCCATTCTCCTTGCGTTGTGCTTCGGCAATTAAATAACGTAATTCTTTGTCAGCCAAGTCGTATACGTCGGGCATTCTGCTGTTATGGCAAACGAGCACTTCTGTTTTTCCTCCGTAAGGTTCTAGTTTCGCGGCTATAAATTCATCAGAACTGGGCTCCCATGATCCATGACCACTAAAGTGAAAAACGGCAATATCGCCTGACTTTAGCTGCTTGAAGTGATCCCGGAAGGAGGAAATAACGCCTTGGCGATCGGCCTGCTCATTGAAAAGTGTCCGGTAATTTTCTGATGGGACACCTAAGGTTTCTATGAAAAAAGCCTTGAGTTTTTCAACATCATTTACACAACCATTGAGATTGGCGATGCTCTCACTGAGGTAATAATTAATTCCGACGGAGAGAATCTTGAGATTCGTCAGTTTTTTCATAATTTTAAGAATACGCTGATGAGGTATTAAAACATTCCCTAACTCAAACCGCTATTGCCCATCGTCAGACTTGGTTTTCCCTAAATGCTACAAATTTTTACCAGTTAAAGCTTTTACCTTAGGCTTAAATTACAAAATACAAATTTTATGTCTACGACCAATTCTGTACATGATTACGAACAAATCATCCTTGCTGAGATTGCGGTAGTTCAAGATCAAGCTACGCTTCACAATATTTATGACCTTTTGGAACACGCCAAGAAAGAAGAAAAAAAGGCCGAAAATAGAGACCTTAGACCTCGCCCAGATGGGACTGAAAATGCCGCTTACTACCGATCTATTATTGACTTTAATCTGATTCCTTCTACAATACTCCAGGATGCCATTAATAACTTGCTTGACTATTTAACGAGTTTGGAGAATTTACTGGCGGATGCAGATTAAGCGCCAGATAAAAACAGTAAGTTTTTGGTTGTCAAATGTACTTTATAGCCTGGTTCTAATATTAGGTTTGATGACTTGCCAGTCTGAGGTCGATGATACTTTTTCTACTCAGGAGTCTTCGGAAACTTACCAGGCAATACTACCGGAATCGGTATGGGAAAAATTCGAGGAAATCAAAGATCATGAGAAGCAGGCGCAATTCCTGCTTTCTCTAATCAGTGATCGTTATTTGAGCCAGCATGAGCTTGCTCTTACATTAGCAGAACAAGCGGAATTATTAAGCAGAAGAGCTAATGATCAACAGGTCTATGCCAGAGCGTTGTACTGGAAGTCATTTTTGGTAAATCAAAAAGATCCAGAAAATGTAGACTTGCAGCGAGCTTTAACCGATGTTAAGATTAGTATTGATTTACAGGAGAAGAGAAGGCCTTCTATTTGGCTGGTGCGTGCACTCAATCTTAGGGCACGAATTCACTATAATCTATACGAAGAAGCAATTGGTGAAGGGTATAATCAAGAAGCTTTTAAAGTACTCACCTTGTTGGAGTTACCTTTTGATTCGCTTTGTCGTGACTGGGGTGACCTCTATCGCACGGGGGGGAATATCCGCTATTACACTACGGAAAATAGAGATACGGTATTGGCTTATTATGACAAAGCTTACGAAGCTTATCAAACTTGTCAGGAACAGGATAGGCTCGCGCGGTTATTATCGAATTATGCCATTTTTTACGAAGGTCAGCAAAACTATATCACGGCAGACTCTTTAATGGAGGCCGCAATTGCCTTGTATCAAGAAAGTGCCTCGCTTGAACAAAAACGGGGAGCCCAATTGGATTATGCTACGTTTCACGCCCGAAGGTTTTCGAATACAGAAAATGAATTTTGGTATGAGCATAGTATGCGTCTGTTGTTTGATCTTTTAGACAATCGCAAAGACTTAGTTGCGGAAGTCTATTATGAGATCGGGGCAAACCACCAAAACCATGCAGTTACGTTCAGTGAATCGGCACCACTTCATTATGATTCAGCGGTATATTATTATGACCTCGTTATGGACCATAGTATGCAAGAAGGGAACGCCAGGTATATTCAAAAGGCAGAAGAATCAATTGCTAAGATTTGTCCGGATATAGGTACACAAAGATGCTCGGCTTTATTGAGCAAAAGCACCGAAGCGAATCGTGAAATAAGTTACTTGACGCGTTTGTCTTTTCGAGAAGCAGCAGGCAAACGAGAGCAATTTAAATCGAACCAAGCAGAGGAACGGCAACGCCTGGTATTGACGACTGTCGTCATAATCATTATCGCCTTGACAACGATCTTTCTGTTGCTTTATCAAAGATCAAGAGTTTTGTTTTTGCAGCAACAACTCGAGAATCGAATGGAGGCCTTACGCTCGCAAATGAATCCTCATTTCATCTCAAACAGTTTAAATGCGATAGACTCTTTAGTGAATAAAGGGGAGCAGGAAGAAGCTTCAGAATATCTTATTGATTTTAGTCGACTTTGCCGGTTAATTCTCAATAACTCTAAAGTTAAACACATTAGTTTGACCAAGGAGCTGGAAACACTACGTTATTATTTGTCTTTGGAAAAGCTACGTATGCGCAGCACCCTGAATTATCATTTTGCTATCGATGAATCTTTAAATTTAGATACTATCCAGATTGCACCAATGGTGCTACAGCCTTTTATTGAGAATGCTATTATTCATGGTATTCAAAACAAGCAAGCTCCTGGCAATATCTGGATTACCATTCTAAGAATAAATGAAAGTTTGTTGGAAATAAGAGTGAAGGATGATGGAGTAGGAAGAGAGAAAGCGCAAGAACTGAGAGCAAAGTCTATTCTTGATCGCCCCTCTTGGGGCATGGCCATTACAGAAGAAAGGCTGCAATCACTTAAAAACCAAAAAAGCGCCCAAATTCGCTACACGGACCTGTTTAATGAGCAGGGAGAAGCGTGCGGAACAGAGGTCATTATTCATTACTCTATTACATACAGTCAACAGTAATGTTACAACAACGAATAAAAACAATTGTCGTCGAAGATGAGGAAGCCGGGATGGAAAATATCCTCCTCAAAATTGAGCGCCACTGTCCCGAATTAGAAGTAGTAGCCACTTGTGCTACTGGCGAAGCAGCTATACAGCAAATTAATAATCACCGACCTCAGTTGGTTCTTTTAGNTATTGAGTTAGGTACTATGTCTGGATTTGATGTACTGCAAAAAGTCCAGCAAGTTCCTTTTGAAGTCATTTTTACTACTGCTTTTGATGATTATGCTATTAGGGCCATTCGCTCTAATGCTGTTGACTATATTCTTAAACCTATTCGGCCTACAGAGTTGGTTCGGGCAGTAGATGCAGCCTTGCAGCGTATTCAAAAGCACGAAGATCCCGGGCGTATCTTACTCCCACATGGCAACGGTCAGGTGATTTTTCGAACCCCCGAAATCATGTATTGCATTGCAGATAATGTAAATACGTATATTCATCGTGAGGGTAGTAAACCTTTTTTAGTGGTAAAAACAATGAAAGTTATCTATAGCATGTTGCCCAAATCGCAGTTTCATCGAGTTTCGCGCAGCGCGATTGTTAACATTGATTTTGTAGAGTCTTTTCATCGAACAGACGGAGGCTACATCCTGATGAGTGACAAACGTCAGATTGGGACGAGCAAAACTCGTTTGGATGAATTTTTAAAAAAATTGAGCGGTACAGTTTAATTTTCGTTAGCGTCACCTAATCCATTTGTTATGAGCATTCCGGTCATCTTTATAGCTATTGCTAATGAAACTCCTCATAGTAATAATTATTTGCGAAACCTACCCCAAGAAGCTATTGGTCTAAGAAGTATTCTGACCGAGGCAGAAGAAAATAAACTTTGCGAATTTATAATTATCAATGACGCTACCATTGATGCCATTATCCGTGTTTTTCAACAAAAAAAATACCAGGATAGAATCGCTGCTTTTCATTTTGCTGGTCATGCTGGGGATAATAAACTCTTTTTAAAAGACAATACAGGCGCTAGGCAGGCTAGTCATGGTGAAGGTCTAGTTCCTTTCCTTGCTAGTCAGCGTTCTTTGCAGTTGGTTTTCCTCAATGGTTGTCATACAAGTGCTATTGCCGAAGGTTTGAATGAGCTAGGGGTACCCGCGGTCATAGGTACTTCTTTTGCTGTTCAGGATGATATCGCCACTAATTTATCGCTGAATTTTTACCGCGGCCTCACCCGAGGTCTTGGATTGGAAAGGGTGTGGAATGATGCGGTGCACCAAATAAAGGCGATGGCCAAAGCTGGTGATGCTGATGATTTTCATCGTGCAATCTTTAGAGAAGATATGCATTTGGCAGGGCAAGCCATCGTTCGATTGCCTTGGTCTTTAACCTTTAGTAAAGGAAAAGAGGACACTCGGCATTGGAATTTACCCCAAGCTGCCGATAACCCCCTTTTTGGTTTAGCGTCAATTGAGGATCGCTACGATTTGCTAAATGAACCATTTGAATTTTTGAAAAAATACGAGGAAAAAGGTACTCGTAACTTCTTTGGTCGTAGTAAATATATTCAAAGTTTATACCAGCGTCTTTTGGATAGCAATGCTTCTCCTTTAGTGCTTTTTCATGGCCAGTCTGGAGTCGGTAAATCCTCCTTTTTAAATGCTGGGCTCATCCCTCGACTAAAGGTGGAATGTCAGGTATCATTAAAGGAAAGAAGTAGAGAAAAAGGCTTGGCCAATGATTTTATAGAGGCTATAGAAAAGTGTGCAAAGGCTTGCCTTACTGCGCCATTAACAGGAGCAAGTCCGCTTGATTTATGGTTAGAAATTGAAGAACAAACCCAGCAGCCATTTATCCTGATCATTGACCAAGTAGAAGAAGTGTTTACGAGGCCATCGGTTTTGGGACGAAAAGAAATAGATGGTTTTTTAGCGCTGATTTCAACCATTTTTGCCAACCCTTCCCTGCGCCCAAAAGGCAAGATTTTACTCAGTTACCGTAAAGAGTTTCACCCCGAAATTAGTGATGCCGTTAGTCTAGCTGGATTACCGTTTGAGCAGGTGTTCTTGAAGAAACTCGCGGGCGAGAATATAGAAGAAATTGTAAATGGCTTGGCTTCTACTACTGCTCATCGGTTGAAATATAATGTTGAGATCGAAGAAGGTTTACCTGAGATAATTGCTGCGGATTTACTGAAAGATACCAACTCGCCAATTGCGCCCGTATTACAGATTCTTCTGACTAAACTATGGCACCTCAGTAAGACGCAGGAGTCGCCCGTTTTTTCAGTGGTAAACTATAATTACCTGCGCAAGCAGGGTGTCTTTCTTGATGATTTCTTCCAGGAACAGATGCTGGCGTTCAAAACCAGTGAGGAGGAGTTCAGCTTTCCCGTCGTCAGTACGGGCTTAGCACTTGATGTGCTCAACTATCATACGACGGAATTTGGAACTGCTGAAGGTAGAGCTTTGGGTCAGCTCATGGAGCAGTATAGACATCAAGAAGGCATCATCCCTGCATTAGTTCAAAAACTAAAATCTCTTTATTTGCTCAGTGATGATGGAAAAGAGAATACCACACTGGCCCATGATACCTTGGCCCCAATAGTACAGAATGCCATCAAATTATCAGAAAAAACGGGCCAGAGGGCACTCCGATTACTGGAGACAAAAATGCTAGATTATCATTTGTATCCTGAGCAAACACTGTTAGAAGAGGAAGACCTGCTGACTGTAGAACAAGGAGCTAAAGGAATGCGANCATGGTCGAGCGAGGAAGAAGACCTTCTTGGCAAAAGCCGTAAGAAAAGGCAGGAAATACAAACCAAAAGGAGACGCAGACGTTTTGTGCAATTTGCCTTGATGGGAATGCTTGCCTTGGCGGTAGTTTTTATCGTTTTTTCCTGGCAGAGGAGTGAGCGTCAGGCACACGGTAACGAATTGATAAGCCAGGCACTGCGCATGGAAAAAGAAGACCCTACTAAAAGTATGGTACTCATCCGGCAGGCGATGCCCTATCTAACAGATGTTACAACAGCTTACCAAGCAGCTCATGACATCTATAGCAATAATGAATTTTACGATACACTGCTTCATTTTTCAGCGCCGGTAGAGGCCGTTACACTTTTGCCTGAGACACCCTTGTTTGCTTTGATTACGGGGACAGAGTTACAATTACGGAATTTTGAAACCCTGGAATTATTGAAAACAATTACTCTTGATGAAAAAATAACATCACTTGCTACTACTGCGAATGGGAAGCTATTAGCTACTACAGCAGAAGATGATTATTTAAGAATTTATGATGCTAATGGCGAAGAGAAATACAGCTTGTTGTACGAAGGTGGCGTGCAACAAGTGGTATTTGCACCTGATGGACAAAAAGTATTAACCAGCGACTTGCAAGGGCGACTATTACTGTGGGATTTAACAGAGGAAAGTGCTGTTACTATTATTGATGACCCCTTAATAATCGTAGAATCATTTGCCTTTACTATCGATGGAGAAAGTATTGTTGTAGGTACAGAAATGGGTGAACTCCAGTTTGTTGGCCTTGATGGCGAACTTAGGAACATTGTAAATGCCCATAATGACCGTATCCTTTCTCTAAGTATTGATCCAGTATTAAATATACTGACCTCAACCAGTCGCGATGCCACTACCGCAAGCTGGACAATAGATGGCCATTTGCTGACACGATTTGTAGGCCATGACAAGAGAGTGAATGCAGCACAGTGGCTACCGTCCTTAAATTATTTGCTTTCTGCAAGTGATGATTTTAGTGTTCGTTTATGGGGAGGAAGCGGACAAACCCTCACCAATTATAGGGGACACACTTCTTATGTTAATGACCTAGTGGTTGCTCCTGATGAAGAATCGTTTATTTCAGCAGGAGCAGATAGTACACTGATAGTGTGGCGTATAACTACTAAAGTAGCTCGCTCGTTTACGACTATGCCCACCGGAGAAGCGACAAGTATGGCAATGTCTCGTGACGGAGGAATTTTGATTGCTGGTACCAAAGCTGATAATGTAATTTCGGAAGAGCCATTAGATCCTTTTGATTTTTTCGATCAAGAAGACATGGAGTTGGCTAGTCCTCAAGATGTATTAGTTTGGAATATTGCTGACGGCGGTGTAATGCATTTAACGGGCCACGAGGGAAGAATTAATGATGTTGCCATTTCCGCAAAGGGGACTTTTTTCCTTAGTGCTGCTGCTAGTAAAGCCCTGCTTTGGGATTCATCTGGAGAATTAGTCAATGAATTTAATCAAGCTGATGAGATAAACAGCATCGCCTTCTCGCCTGATGAGCAATACGTTGCTACAGGAGGAAGTGATAGCTTAGCTGTTCTCTGGGAATTGAAAACGGGAAAGAAAATACCATTAAATGAGCATGGAGATTTAGTGAGCGCTGTCGTATTTGCTCCTGATGGAAAGCTTTTATACACTGCTTGTTACGATAACTTGATTAGAGTTTTTGATATGACAGGACGCTTAGTGCAAAGTTTCACAGGACATAATAGTCGGGTAAGCTGTCTGGCTATTAGTTTAGATGGTCAACATATATTGTCAGGAGGCTGGGATAATCAGGCTATTCTATGGTCAAGAGAAGGGGAGATTCTTTCTCGTTACCCACTCTTTGCCAAAAACAATACTGGTGGAGAGGCAGTCAATGCAGTTGCTTTTTCGCATAAAGGAGACTATCTCGCTTTTGGCGGAGAGGGAGGGTTGATCAAAGTACTAACATTGGCAGGAGAAGAAAGGCAGACAATTACCCTGTTTTCAGGGCAGACACTTACTGACTTGGCCTTTNCTCCTTTCGGTAATCAATTGACAACTGTAGTGGCAGATAAAATTCAGTTCTGGCAGTTATTGAACCTTTAACTCTATCGCAATGATGAAATCTATATTTACCCTTACCCTTACCCTTACCCTTACCCTTACCCTTACTATTTTGCTTAGTAGCTTGTTTGCAAAAAACGAGCCATTGGTAAGAGAGGTTCTGCTCGCATCTAGCGAGCAGGTGTATACTGTTGTCGCAATAAGAGGCAATGTGAAGAATGTGAATCGCAATCAGTGGTTACACAGAAGGAGTCAGTTTCGGAAAGGAGATAAATTACTATTCTCAAGCGGAGCTAAGCTGCTGGTCATAGACCAAGCCCGTAAATCATTCATGTGTTTAGCATCAATAAATGAACAAGGATATCATTTGCGACCGTGTAAGACAGTGATAGATACCCGCCCTGGGGTGCCTCTCAATATTTTAGCACTTGAAGCCTATTTGTCTGCAAATCCTTACTATATCTTTGGTAATGAGATCAGTATTCAGGTTGGTGAAGTCGCTTTTCCTCTAAATGAAGAGCAGTTTTTCTTCCTTCGCTATGAATGGAGTGGGACTCAGGTAGATAAAAAATTAGCCTACCATGATGATTACTTTGTGATCAGTGCTTTGCAAATATATCAGGTGGAAGGGGTAGATATTGATCCGCAGGAAGCAAGTAAATACCAGGTCTTTTACTATGATGCACAAAAGGAAGTGGCTACTCTAGTAGGCGATTTTACGCCTGTTTTCCTCGACGAGGAAGAGCTTAAAGCAGAAATTAGTATATTATTGGAAAGTTTAAACGAATCTACTCCTGAGGAAAAGAAAAAAGAGATAGAGATTTATCTTTTTAACTTTTACCCTGATCTTAATTGGCAGAATATGCAAGCTTGGGTATTAGCAACCTATGATTTTTGATTTGTTTCCCTAAACTACTTTTGTCATTCCCTTGATGTAGTCCAGTGCTTACTAACTGGGCGTATTCTGATCATTTTCATCCCTTAAATTGCAAACAAATGCGAGCCATTTGCGGCTTTCCTATATTCTTATTTTTCTACCTACTCAAATTTAGTTTTATGAGACCCTTTTTAAATATCGCCCTGTTTTTTCTGATGCTTGGTTTTACCAGTAATCTTACTGCTCAAATCAAAGCAGATCCTGTTGTTCAATTTGGGCACCCAGGTTACGTCATTGAGCAAATTATCCTTTCACCTGATGGAGAAATAATGGCCACAAGTGATGGTGAATTTTTAAAACTATGGGATATCTCTTCAGGATTAGAGTTGAGGTCGTACCGAGGAAATAATACAGGTATTGGTGGAGCAATCTTTTCTGAAGACGGGAATAAATTCAGCTACTTTGCCGACGGAGATTATTATACCAGAAGTGTAATAACGGGGAAGGTGCTTTCTCGTGTTAGTATAGAAGAATACATGGAAAAAAACGATACGGGGATTCCTAATACGGAAGATTTAATGGAAAAACTTTCTATACGATACAGTGATGATGGTCGATTAAAATCAGAGCTAAAGGAGAATGAAATTTTTATTACCGAAAGAGTATCTGGCGACAAGATACAGACGCTTGAATTGCCTGAGCCTGAGCTAGAACAAGCACAGTCCAATGCAAATAGAAATCCTTATTTAAGTTTATTCAAAACAATGAAATTTTCTCCTGGGAATGATTTGTTCCTGATTGATTCTCTTTTGTACACTATCGAAACCGGAGAAATCAAGTATACCTTCCAACCGAGTGATCATAATATTCTAATTAAGAACGCCATATTTAGCCCTGATAGTAAGGTGATTGTTTTTTGCGGAACAATCCTCCCATCAAAAATGGAGGAAGAAGAGTATGAACAAATGGAAGAGGGCTTCTCCATGAATGCTCTAAATACGATGATGCTCAATATATACCAGGTGGGTAAAGCGCCAGGAGAAGCTGTTCTTTTTGTTGATTACAACAGTGGAACATTAAAAGCGGACCCGAACGTTACGAGTGTAACGGCGGCTAAGCTAAGTATAGATGGAAAGTCGCTTATTACAGGGCATGTAGACAAAACAGTGAAGGTTTGGAATTTTGAAGAAGGAGAGGAGCAATTTACTTTCCGTTTACGCCCTTTGGAGAACAACCAGAACTTTGATGCATTTGGTGTCAAGTCTTTAGAACAGACAAAAGACGGTAAATACCTGTTTATTGGCGGCTCAGGAAGTATCCGCGAAGATCAGTTGACCATGTGGGATTTTGCCACGGGAGAAAAAGTAAAATCCTTTGGCGCCGCTATACCCCCTATTAACGTAGAAGCACGTCAATCAAGCACAGATTCCATTATTTTGCAGGAGTATGAGGAGTTTTTATTCCCTGTCGCACAGCTTAATTACCGTGATTATGGTTCTTATCGAATTTTAAATTTAACGGATGGTAAAGCACCATCGTTGTTCCCTAAGTTTGATTCTATTGCATTTAGCCCAAAGTTGGATCACTATTTGGTGAAACCTAGCAAAGCAGAAAATATCCATATCTATAATTCACTTTACAATGAATTTGTAACTGAACTAGAGAACAGTCAGGGGACATTTGATTATTTAAGTTTTAGTAATAATGCCACCACGGTTGCAGGTTCTATTCGTGGAACACTCTTTTTGTGGAATGCTCGTACTGGAGCTTTACTTCACCAAATTGACGAAGGAAATATAAAATTGGTACACTTGGTTTTTGAACCCAATGATGAATATTTAGTATGCACCTATGACCCTAAGAGAATTCGCTTTTATTCGGTTGCTTCTGGAGATATCTTTTTTGAGAAAAAACCTAGCTTTATTGATCAGGCTACTCAAACCGTTTCAGAAGGAGCAGTAGTTATCAGAGATTTAACAGCGTCTGACGAAGAAAGTGATGACAGTCCGAGCCTATTAAAAAGGCGAAACCCTGTAGCTGCCCGAAGAGATCGAATTAATAGACAAGCAACTAATGTCAATATTGTTGCCAATGCTGCGGACTTGTTGATCTTCAAAGAATATTACGACATAGACATTAGTGCCGACGGAACTCGAGCTGCTGCCTGGCGCGACGATCTCGCCTCAGTGGAATTTCTGAATTTGGAAACCAAGAAATCTACTGGAGTAATAAAAGATAAAAAGACAGTATTACTGAATACGATAAGCGGAGCCTTTGGCGCTACCACTGAAGGTTCACAGGCCCAGGACATGATGAAGTTTTTCTTTAAAGAAAAGCTTGCCTTCCGAAAGTATACGGCAATAAGTCCGTTGTGGGATCGGGTTGCTATTGCTACCAAGCCAATTAAAGAAGAAGAGAACCAAAATATCCGGGTAGAGTTTGTGGAGAAAATGAAAAAGCGGGAAGCAAAAGAGTTGGGCATTAATCAGGATATATACTATTTGAATGACAGTGAAGATTATGCACAGGGCATTATCTTCAGTCCTGATGGTAAAATGATTGCGGCAAGTAGCAACACACTCAACACTATCCGTGTTTGGGATGCTTACGATGGTTCTATCTTGAAAACATTGGAAGGGCACAGTGGTAAAATTGCTTTTACAAGTAACAGTAAGAATCTGATCAGTACTGGCTGGGACAGGCAAGTTAAAGTATGGGATTTGGACGCAGTAAAAGAACTCTACAGTTTTGTGCCCGTTCAGGGGCAAAACGATTATGTGACTATTTTACCAAACGGCTACTACAGCACATCGCGCAAGGACAGCCGGGCCGTGGCTTTTGCTTATGGTAAAGAAGCTTACCCTTTTGATCAGTTTGATGTTCAGTTTAATCGACCAGATTTAGTCTTGCAACAGTTAGAGTCTTCTATTGTCCGAGGTGAAGGGCAGCATCCTAATAAATTACTTATTGATGCTTACCATCGTAGTTACCTTAAGCGATTAGAAAAACTGAATATAGAAGAAGCATCTTTTAGTAATACGGTTAGTTTACCAAGTATCACTGTTGCGGAACACCCTCTTAGTCAGTCTAGTCGAAACCTTCAACTCCAAATAACTGCTACAGACAATGCAGAACCACTTAGCCGTTTATTTATTACCGTAAATGGTGTGCCAGCTTTAGCGGGAGGGAGTCTTGATATCTTCTCGCCAGGAAAGCGATCTTATTCAGGAACTCAAAGTATTGAATTGTCAGAAGGAGTCAACCGAATTCAAGCTTACATTATGAATAAAAGCGGTGCTATTTCTTTGAAATATAATGCGGAGGTGAAGTATACGGGAGCATCCGTTGCCAAGAAGCTCCATATCGTAACCCTCGGTACTTCAGATTTTGTGGATAGCCAGTTTAACCTAGAGTATGCTACCAAGGATTTGGTGGATTTAAGAAGTTTTTATGGTCAACGTACTGGCGACTTTACGGCAGTAGTGGAGCACAAGCTCGAAGGGAGTAATTTCACCCTTGCTAATTTTCGGAAATTACAAACGACCCTCTCCAAAACATCTCTTGATGATGAGGTTGTCTTTTTTATCTCTACCCACGGCCTTTTGAATGAAGACCTTGACTATTACTTAGCAACTTACGACGTTGATTTCTCTAACCCTACAGAAAAGGGCCTTTCCTATGAGGAGTTGGAGTCCTTCTTGCAGGCCGTGCGAGCGAGGAATAAATTGGTGTTTATGGATGCTTGCCACGCTGGTGAACTAGATGATAAAGCAATGGATCAAGCCATTGCGGCGCGCGAAGAGAATGGGAAAGTAAACTTTAAAGCAGTACGTTCTACTGGGTGGGAACAACTTCCAGGCCAGCAATCATTTGATTTGATGAAAGAGTTATTTGTAGATTTAAGAGTGGGGTCAGGAGCAACGGTCATTGCAAGTGCTAGCGGAGTCGAATTTGCCTACGAAGGCGACGAATGGGAAAATAGTGCCTTCACCTACTGCCTGATCAATGGCTTGAAAAACGAGAATGCCGACCTCAATAATGACAACCAAGTAACCATTTCAGAAATCCAAGAGTACTTGTCTTATGCGGTATCTCGCCTAACCAATGGCGGTCAACAGCCGATTAACCGTACCGAAAATATCTTCAACAATTATGTGATTTGGTAGCTACCAATTTATCCCCTAGCCCAGACCTGATAACAGGTTAGTTAGGGGATAATTTGAGCTAGGAATCTTTTCTTTTCATTTGTCAGTGATACTTCACTGACCTAAACTACTTATGATGTTTAAGCACCTTTTTTTTCTATTAACTGGAGCTTTGTTTGCAAGCTTATTAGTCGCTCAGGAAACGACTCCTCCTAAAGTCATCGGTATCCTGCCCTTTAAGGTGACACAGCAAAATCAGCTGGATATTGCCAAACAAGTAGAAGCCATTGTTTACGAGGAAATAGTATCTAGTAAGCGGGTGGGAGTAGTCGAACGCGAATTTTTCGGAGAATTGGAAAACGAAAAATGGCGACAGTCACAAGTCGATTTTATTGACGGAGATGTTATTTCCAAGACCCGTAGCCGAGGTGCTCGCCATCTATTAATTGGCCAGATTACGCAGTGTGATGTATCGAGGAAGAGTAACTCTAATGGCGGTTATTATTACAGTTGTGGTCTTAAGGTTTCGATTCGTATTACTGACATTGAAACCAGTTTAGTGACGATTTCCGCAACTTGGGAAAACAACAGTATTCTCGATTTTGATACTGGTGATACGGAGGCGGCAGCTATGGCTAAGTCTGCCAATTCGATGCGAAGGAGAGTAAGAAAATTTTTAGACACCTATTTCCCCATTAAGGGAGAAATACTTCAAGCTCAGACAAATGGCACACTAGTTATTGGCCTGGGAGCCGTTCACGGAATACAGGATAATGATCGGTTGACTGTTTACAAAACCAGCGAGATTGCAGGAAGGGTTTTTAATGAAGAAGTAGGTGAAATAAAAGTTTCAGAAGTGAATGGCCCTGAGTTATGTACAGCTACCATCAAGAAAGGAAAAGACATTATTCTTTCAGGGCTGAAGAGTAATGATACTTACTACGTAAAAACAAAGTCATGAGAAGGATGAAAATGTTGATTGTGCTGTCATTACTACTATCGCTTATTGCTTGCCAGCCTAAAAATGTTACTTCATTACAGAATACCTGGACCTATCAGCTTGATGAAAGTACACCAGACTTGATTTGCCTGGCAGGTAGGGGAGTAGCGAATAAGAAAGAAATGGTACTTGCTAATGGCATTAAAGATGCCTTCAAAGCCATCATGTTGAATGGGATACCTGACTCACCCTATCGTTCTCCCTTGGTTACGGTAAACGAGACTAATGAGGTAGTTATTAACCAAATAATTACGGAACGTTACCAACAGTACATTGCAAACTCATGGCTGGTCAGCCCTCCTGAAAGACTTTCCCGTAATACAGATTTTACAGCACCAGTTAAAGTTGTCATTGATTTGAATTTTCTAAAAAGAGATATGAGGTCCAAAGGATTGTTGCCCCGATTTGGGTTGTAATTCAAAGGGGAGCTGTTTTTATTTTTAAGCTGTTTCTAAAATTAAAGAAATGAATAAGCTGTTTTTATTGTTAATTTTCATCTGTCCAATTGCACTTTCAGGGCAGGTAGGGCAAGGTAGCCGAGCAACGATTATGGTTGTTCCTTGGACCACAACAGACGAAGATTTACGGGAGAAATTAGAATCCGATTTTAATTACCGGACGATCCTCAATGAAATTAGATTAGCTTTTGATAAAGAGGGCTATACGACGATAAATTTCGTGCAAAAACTCCGTAACGCCGAAATTAATAAGGTTAGTGGTTTAACTAATTGGCGAACGATTTTCAAAAATGTTATCGATAATTCCGGAGCTGATATCATCATTGAGGCTGAAATATTTATCGCCGAACAAAAATATGGTAATAGTGTGGAGATACTATTAGAGGCCATTGAGACCTCCAGTTCAGAATCTTTGACCAATTCGGGCTTGTTGAAATCGGAGCCTTTTGCGACTACCGATATGGCTCGTTTAGTAGAAAATGCACTTGATGAGAATCAACAGTTAACTGCGTTTTTAAACCTAATGACGGAGAAATTTAACATCGTAAGAGCTACGGGTAGATCAATATTGTTAAGGGTCGAAGTTGATGAAAATAGCCCTTATGATTTGGAGACATTTATTGGACAAAGTGGAGATTATTTGTCTGAAAAAATCCAAGATTGGATACTTGACAAATGCCAGGAATGGTATCGCAATGGCTTGGTCAGTGATGTTTCATTTAATGTGGCTGGTAGAGATCCTTCTTTATTGTCCTACGACTTTGTGCGAATACCTTTTAAAGATGCTAACGGAGACCGTTATGATATCAATAGTTTTGCGCGCGAACTCCGTAAAGCTATTAGCGCTATGGGGGTAAATTCCGATAAAGGTAGTTTCTTTCGAATAGGAGATAAGATTGAAAGGAATAAGCTTTTTCTAACCCTCAGAAATTAAAAAAAATAGACATGAAAATTTCAACCTTATGGTGTGTGGCTTTATTACTGTTAGTAGTCTGTAACAATACCGCCGATGCCCAGAATACTATTACTGAATTTCCTCTGGCCCTTGCTTATGCTGAGGATGAACTGCCACAAGATTTAGCGCATGGAGTGAAAGGGCGTATCGCCACCTGCTTGGCCCGGCTGTGTGATAGTAGCCATTTTTTTGCTAGCGGAGAAGAACAAACCTTCCGTATAGTGCCGAGGATAGATGTTTTGGAAGAAGCACGGATTGAGGGACTTGAGAAAATTAATGTTGTTAAACTTGAATTGAGTGTTAATATTCAACAAACAGAAGGTGGAATCAATTTTGGTACCTATAGTTGGATAATAACAGGAAGTGGAAATTCGCCCGAACGGGCCTACCGATCTGCGTTGAATTCTTTGCCTAGGAGTGATGAAAATTTTACGCGTTTCTGTAGCGATATTCGACCTCGAATAAATAGTTATTATGCGGCGAATTGCGCTCAAATTATTCAACGTGCCCAACAGTTTATTTACCTTAATCAATTTGAGGAAGCAATTTTAGAATTGATAAAGGTACCTACAGAGGCTAGTGCCTGTAGCGCAGAGGTGGAAGAGAAACTACAGCAGGCGTACGATGCTTATCAAAGAGAGTATTGCGGGCCAATGTTACAAGAGGCCAGTGCACTGAAAGCTATAGGTAAACCAGATGAGGCTTTAGATATATTAATCCAAGTTAGCCCATCTTCTAGTTGTAGTGAAGGTGCTAGAGAGATGATTGAGCAAATTGGGAATGACATATCAAGGACACAACAAAATAAACTCGATTTTGCACGTGAAATGTATCGATCTTCTAAAGCCTCAGCTTCTGCTAGGGAGAATCTCCGATTGCAAAGATGGATTACGGTTTCAGAAATTGCCAAAGCAGCGGCAGCGGTGGTAGGGGGCTTTTCTCCATCGTTAAATATTCCAATTTATCTAGGCAAGCAATAAACATATTTACCCGATCTCCCTATCTTCGCCACAAACACCTACGAATGCACTTATATACTCCAAAAATCCACTGGTTTTGGCTTTTGTTTTTTTCTTTAGTAAGCCTCTCGCTCACCGCCCAGGAAACCCTCTCCGTTTCTGTTCTCAATGGTACCGAAATCCGCTGTTACCCGGATAGCTTGGTGCGTATTGAAATAACACCCAATACCGACTTTGCCTTTACTGCTATCTTGGTGGATTGGGGAGACGGTAGTGCGCCGGTATCCATCATGCCCGGTGATGCGCTTATTTTGGAGCACGAGTATCCTATTGCGCAGTTTTTGGACGAGTGCTCTTACAACCAATGTGGCTTGGCCAATGGCTTTTGCTTTACGCTAACCATTGATGCCCAATACGGCGGAGCTACCCAACCTGAAAATATTTCCAAGCGGCTGACTTTTCAATTTCCTCCACGGCCGAATTTTGCTGCCGATGATAACTTTATCTGTGTGGGCCAGGAGTTTTGCCTCGAAAATTTTACCTGTCCAGACAATGATGACAGCATGACTTTCCTCTGGACATTGCCTGATGGTACGACTTCTACCGAGGAAAGCCCTTGCTATACGTTTCCTGCTGCGGGGACTTATCCCATTATGCTAGAAGCTACCAACGACTGTGGAACGGTAACGACCAATCGAAACTTCACCGTCACGGCATTACCGATAGCTGCGGCCGTTTTGGATTCGGGCAGCGTCGCGCTGGACAATGATATCTACTACGTCTGCCTGGAAGATGGTGGAAAAGTGAGACTAAATGGTGATGCTTCGCAAAACGCCAATTCCTTCAATTGGAGCTTTACGCCAACTACGGGTGTGATGTTTGTAACCGATATGAACAACGATACCACTTGTGTCAGATTCACTACTCCAGGAACTTTCACAGCGACACTAAGGGTCGATAATGGTTGTGATACGCCTGACGAAGTCAGCCTCAATATTGAAGTGTCGGGGCAGGACCAAATCAGTCTCGATCCTCAGGAGGATGGTTGCCTTACCTTGGATTATTCCCCTTCTCCGTTGCTGCCTGGAATCATCTATACGCTTAATGGAACGACGTATGCAGACACCGATTTTCCTGTAACATTGACCACCAATACCGATCCCTACATCATAACGGCCAGTTCGCCACCGAGTTTTTGCCCTACGGTCATGGTCAGTGACACCTTCTATATTTTTGGCATTTCCATGCCAATGATTACACTGCCGCAACAGGATACAACGATCTGCCAGGATACGGTACAAGTATTGCTGGCTGCTCAACCTCCTGGAGGCACTTGGTCTGTGGATAGCGGGCTACCATTGGTACAAGAAAACGGAGAATTCTATTTTCAGGCCAATCAGCCTAATGGCAGTTATCAAATCACTTACTCGCTGGGCTTTGGCGCATGTGCCGGAGAAGCAATTCGCACGATTACGATCGAATCGCCAACGGTCACTACTGATGGGCCATGGACATTTTGCGAAGGTGGCCCACCGGAAACCCTCACGGCTACGCCCATCAATGGTACTTGGAGTGGGATGGGGATAACAGACCCAATATTAGGCACTTTTGATCCTGGTACTGTCGCTCCCGGCGTATACGATGTGTTTTATTCCTTCAATGATGCGAGTGCTACTGGCTGTACAGTCACCGTTGCAGACCAAGTGACGGTAGTGGCCTTGCCCAGTGCCGTCGGCATCCCGGACACCTTCGCTATTTGCGCTGTGGACATGGATTTGTCTTTGCCAGATTTGGCGGGAATCAGTTTCTCTCCGGCAGGCGGAATGCCGGATTGGAGTGGTACAGGCGTGGTAAACTCCGTTACAGGAATGTACAACCCTGATAGCGTAGGCGGCCCACTTGATACCATAGTTGTAAACTATACGATTGATCCAGGCTGTGAAATCAGAGATACCTTTATTGTAACAATTGATGAGATCACACCAGTAATAGCACAAGATGATTTGACGGTTTGTGACAACGAAAATAACCCCATCCTGACGGCCACACCTACAGGGCAAGGAATATGGTCAGGAACGGGCATTGACCCTGTTACAGGCGAAGTAGACCTGACCCTCTTGACACCAGGACAAACGTATACTTATCAATATACCATTAACCCCAACTTCATGCCTTGTACCAATAGCGATGAAGTTGAATTGACCTTGGCTAGTGGAGCTGGGGTGAGCATTGCGCAAGATGAACTGTTTGTATGTGATACAGCCAACTTTGTAGTTTTACCAATGGGTAACCCCAGCAACGGAGCCTGGGAAGGATTACCATCGATAAGCAATGACACGCTTTTTCTGGGAATATTACCCACGGGCACTTACCCCCTTGGTTATGTTGCGCCTGACTTACCCGCAGCCTGTAATAGTGCTTTGCTAACCTTAACTTACACCGCCCAGCCCACCGTTGAAATAGTGAGCGACAGCACGGCCTGTGTAACTGTTGATTGCCTTCCTTTTGAAGCAATAACCGGAGGCGCTAGTGTGTTCTCCTGGGATTTTGGCGATGCAACAGGAAGTAGTGATCAACAAACCTGCCATACTTATACCAGCGAAGGACTTTACGACGTAACCCTGACAGGCTTTTTATTGAACCCGGTGACGAACCAAGCTTATTGTGCTTCAGCCCCTGCGACCACGGAGGTCGACATACTGGGGGCATTGAGTGATCTTGAAATACTTTCTTCTCTTCCAGAAGGTTGCCCTGATTACTTGGTAGATGTCTTTCCTTCCGTAGTTGATATCAGAAATACTTACACCTGGACTTTGGCGAGTATCACCGATAGTGTGGCTACCAGCCTAAACAATGTATTGTTACCAGCAACAGTCGAAGACACCACCTATCTGGGTTTATTGACCACCACCAATGGCTGCGATACACAACTGGATACCATCGAATTGACGGCCCTGGCACCGCTGCAGGCCCAGGTCGCTACCGATTTTGATTCCCCTTGTAGCGGAGAAACGGTACAGCTGTACAACAACTCGACGGGAGCCATTGGTAACAATCCTCAATGGACCATTGATGGCGTGGTCTACAATGGTTTTGAGCCGCCCGCTTTTCAGGTCTTCACCGATACCTTGCCCAGCTCCATTTTTGTAACCTTGATCGACAGTAATGATTGCAATGCAGATACCGCTGTTTACGTCATTGATGTTCAACCTACCGATGTACGGGCGAGGATGAATTATAGTAGCCCGGATGTATGTGTTGATGCCCCACTTGAGCTTATCAACATTTCTACGCCGGGAGCTTTCGTACGTTGGATCACCAGCGATGGGAACCAGTACCTTGGGGATACGGTTAGCCACGAATTTAGTACTCCCGGCCCAGCTTGGGTGACCATCTTCGCGGAAGGCTGTGGTTACGATAGCCTCAGGTACGACTTCACGGTGCTGCCCCGGCCCGAGTTGAGTCTCGATATTGTTGATTTTGCCTGTGCCGAGGAGCTGGTCACGTTTACCGTAGGTGGTAATGCCAGCGGGCAGTGGTTGTATTACGGTAATGGTGACAGCACTTTGCAAACCATTAGTCAGTATACCTACTCCCAGCCGGGAACTTATGATATTCGGCTATTGGGCGCATCCACGGCAGGCTGCCTCGACTCTTTAGTCGATCAAATTGTGATCAACCCGCTGCCGGAGGCGCTTTTGCTACAGCCGGATTCTGTTTGTGTAGGGGAGCCTGTTGCGCTGATCAGCTTGAGTGTTGATGCGGAAAGCTGTACCTGGCAATTAGCTGGTGGTGGTACCCGAGACGACTGTATCAGCAGTTATACCTTTGACAGTCCAGGCTTGAAAACCAATCAATTGGTGGTGACCTCCAGCCTGGGATGTCGCGATAGTTTGAGCTTCCCTGTCTTTGTGCGGCCTACGCCGGTTGCAGCCTTTGATTACGTAGGCGATGACAATTGCTCGCCAGCAGTAGTGCAATTTGTTTACACGAATACAACACCCACGCCCACCAGCTGGAATTGGGACTTAGGAGATAACGATACAAGCAATGATATCAACCCTCTGCATACCTACCCGTTTGGGGGTACTTACCCGGTAACTTTGATCGTAGGTATTGACGGGATTTGTTTCGATACCACTTTTCAGAACGTACCCGTCCGCGGTACGCCTAGCTTTGATACGTTAACCTTAGATGAACGTTGCTTGCCTAGCGAGGCGTTTATTCTGGAAGTAAGTACCGATGAAGAAAATGAAATCACCCTTACAGGCGATAATTATTCGCAAGCTGGAATTAATCGTTTTGAAATTATTCCTCCAGGTGATTATACTTTAGAGGTATTGGCCCCTAGTGGCTGTGATACAACCCTGTCGTTTACTGTCCCGCAAATATTCCCACTGAGCGTTGAACTCATGCCTGATACGACGATCCTATTGGGCGCTTCTGTTAGAATCGTGAGCGAGGTGAATGAAGCTAACCTCATGCTGGATTGGTGGCCCATTGAAGGCCTGAGCGATACCAGTTTGCTGGAACCTATCGCCATGCCAGGATCAACAACGACTTATTACCTTACTGTAAGCAATGGCGATTGTAGTGCGGTAGACACCGTGACTATTTTTGTGGACGAAGATGTGCAAGTCTACTTCCCCAATGTTTTCAGCCCCAACGGCGATGGTTTTAATGACCTGTACACGTTTTTCCCAACTCTTGGCGTCCAGGAAGTAGAATCCTTCCGGCTATTTAATCGCTGGGGAGGCTTGGTATACGAAGTTATTGAACCACCACTTTTTCCATCAGGTATCAGCACCTGGAATGGCGACCTCAATGGAAAGCCTGTTAATCCCGACACCTTCGTTTACGTCGCAGAATTGTTATTGACCAATGGCAAGCGGGTACAGTATCGGGGGAGTGTGCATTTGGTAAGGTAGGGGTGTTATACAGGTAAGAACCAATAGCTTATTGACAACGGATGGAAATCAAGACAACTCTCCCTTGAGGACTTTGAGGATGAGTTCTTCTTTGCTATTTATATCCAGTGCCCGGTAGGCGGGCTTAACTGTATTCATTTGTCTACCCGTAAAATAAAGACATACACTCAAGTCATTGGCATCGACAAAGACTGGGTTTATCATGGAAACACTCCGTCTATTCGGTTCAATGGCCTAACACTAGGAATGTATATTTTAAGGGTAAAAGGAGCAGATAGCAGAGATGATAATTCAGCAGGTGAATTACAGGTTCCCTTCTAGGCCGTAATTATATGCACAACCTGCTAGATCGTATGCGAGAGTTTACCGAAGAAGCCTTTTATCTGGCTCAGAAAGATTTTAAATTCAGGAGCCAAGATTTACTATTTAATTAGTGCGTTTTTTACCTCCATCACATGAACATGTGATATAGGGCTATCTCGATATATTTTACATTTGCTATATTGAAGTTCTTTAGATGTGATTGTTTATGGGTAGAAATTGCCCATTTGGCTTCACAACTAAGGTATAGCTCCCCCTAAAAACTGTCCAAGCGGAAACTGTTTTATTCCCCTAAGTATCCTCAATCCCCGCTTTTAGATAAAATCAAGTGATTTAACTGTGCGATATCATTGTAGATAGAGCAGTAGCATTGTGCTGCCTAATACCCATATTCAGGACTAACGAACAAGAGACATGCCCATACTCAAACACCAAACCTGTTTTTTTTACGCCCTCTTCGTATTACTGTTTTTCGGGCTGCCAGTCCAAGGGCAAGATTTAGAGGCCATCGGCCAAAATCTTAGTAACCTTCGAGACCAGAGCCTTGGTATAACGGGCAATATCCAGTTTAGCAATCAAAGTTATTGGTCAGAAGGTATTGATGCCCGCCGGGATACTTGGCAATGGGGCGTGCGTGCCAATTTGAATTTTAGCTTTTTAGGTATGTCAGCCCCTTTTAGCGTTGCCTTTTCTGATGCCAATTCAGCCTATCGGTTACCTTCTTACACTTTCGTGGGAATTAGCCCCAAATACAAATGGGCGACCTTGCATCTTGGCGATCGCAGTTTAGGGTTTTCTCGTTATACAATGTCTGGCATTAGTTTTCGGGGTATTGGTTTTACACTGGAGCCTGGGAGGTGGTATGCTTCTGGTTTCTATGGTAAACTGAACCGTGCCCTCAGTAGTGACTTGGATGCAGTAGGCGATTTAAATGGTTACCTAAAACGTAAAGGATATGGTAGTCGCCTGGGTTATGTAGGCAAAAAAGGCGGGTATTTTATCAATTTTTTCGGTGCTGATGACGATGATGAAGACTTTCTGTTGACACCCATTGGCGAAGCTCTTTCCACGACCAATAATCGGGTGGTAAGTTTGGAGTTACGCCAAGAGTTGTTTGAGGGCTTAACCTTGTCGACGGAGTTGGCGCATAGTGTTTACAATAATGATAGCAACGCTAAACAACTAGGCGAAGCTGATTATAATTTGGGTAATCGCCTGCTTGGGGTTTTCCAACCCACAGAATCTTTGCTCACTGGACAAGCTTATAACCTCGGACTGTTTTATAGTGTGAAAGGGTGGGGGCTACAGGGGCGTTATGAACGCGTAGAACGCGGCTTTCGAACGCTCGGTGCTTTGTTCTTCAATGATGACACAGAAAACTATTCGCTGGGAGTAAGTAGAAACTTCCTTGAAAACAAACTCTCCGTAATCGTAAATGGCGGTATCGAGCGCGTGAACCTTGATGATGCCGAACTTGAACAAACGAACCGTTTTATTGCGTCGGCCAATGTCACCTACCGCCCAGATGATAAATGGATGTATAGCGCAGGTTACTCCAACTTCCGAAACGATACCAAGCTCCGAACTCGTACCAATTTACTCCAACCGGTTGACAGTATATTTTTGGCACAGGTCAATCAATCGATTAACGGAATGATCATACGACGACTTGGAACCAAGGAAAGACCAGCTTCTGTGTCACTGATTATGAATCACCAACGGGCAAATAATGTAATCAATGACATGGTACAAGACAATGGGCAAAGCCAGTTTTCAAATGCAGCCCTATTGTACGGTTTTGGTAACGCTAATGCTGGTTGGCGATGGACGGCAGGTTTGAGTTATAATACAACAACCTTGGCGAATTTTCGAACTCAATCCTTTTCGCCCACCTTTGGTGCCAGTCGAAACTTTTTTGATAATGCCTTGTCCACCAATATGCGCACAGCCTTCAGTTTCTTTCAGCAAAACGGGGATACCAATAATGTGCTGAACTTATCCCTGGGGGGGAGTTATCGCCTAAAGAATAGCCACAATCTTGGCTTAAATATTACGCATATCAACCGCTTTGGTGCTGCTGACCCTGCGCTATCCTTTTCCGAATGGTATGGAAAGGTAGCCTATGGTTATCGCTTCGGCGGTAGCATTGGTGGTAATCCAAAACCTCCGGAAAACAAATAGATACAGCAATTTTTCTCTGTAAAACAACACACCATTTTTACACCCAGATCAAGAAACCCCGGACTTATGCGTAAGCTTATACTTGTCCTCATTATTCTCAGTAGCCTAATTTCCCTTACTCTGATAGGGCAAACAGCCTATCCGGTTACTGCAGCAATTCAATCGATGCCTCCTTTCAGTCCGAGTTTATCGGATTGGGCAGATCCCATGAATAACCGCCTGGGAATGACCATTTTATTGAATGATAGGGAAGAGCCTGGTTATCAGGTGCGCCTGCGCTTCAAAATTACGGGGCCGGGGATTGAAATGCGAACCAATAGTAATTGGATACCCAGTCCTATTGCAATAAGTTATGGCCAGGTCGTGCAACTTACTGCTGCCGATTTGCGCGATTATTTTGAATTGGACCATTTAGATTTTTTGGGTTATTCCAGGGAGGCTTATTTGTTAAATGGGGGCTTACCCGAGGGTACTTATTCCATTTGTGTAGAGGTGATGGATTATGACCGTTTCAACGAAGATCCGGCGTCCTTGGAAGCTTGCACCTTTGTGCAAGCACGCCTCTTGGATCCACCTGTAGTTTTAACTCCAGTAGGTTACCAGACTCCGATCTCACCCCAAAGTATGTTAGTGCAGTGGCAGGCTCGGCATACGGCGACTTTTATCACCAACTATCGTGTAGAGATTTACCAACTAGACCCATCTTCAAACCTCACCCCAGAGCAGGTTTATAGTTTACAGCAACCCTTCATTGAAACCGAAATAGACGGTATCACCACGGCCTTACTGGATAACTCTTTTCCGCAACTGGAAACTGGTTTTGATTACCTGTTACGGGTACAAGCAAGGGATCTCGACGGTGTTTTTCGCTTTAAAAACGGAGGCTACAGTGCTCCGGTGATCTTCACTTACGGGAGCACTTGTGTGCCACCGACGGGTTTGAGTGCTTCGGTGGACGGGCCTCATCAGGCTACTATCAACTGGGACTATATGACGGGGTCGGCTTCTTATGTATTGCGTTTTCGGGAGGCCAACCCGAATGCTAATTGGTACGAAGAGGCAGCTGTATTCAATAGCGCGACCTTGAGTGACCTGCAGGATAGTACCACTTATGAGGTACAGCTACAATCGGTCTGTGACGGTACGCCCGGAGCCTTTGGCGAAATCTATGAGTTTACAACGGAGGCTCTTCAATTCGATCCTGAAGATGTGGAATGTACCGTCAGCCTTGATGAATTACCGCGCCCAACGAATATAGAACCTACCCCAACACTGGGCTACGGCAGCCAGGTGTCGGTGGGCGGCTTTACCATGAAAGTTACTTCGTCTGGACCGGGTACGGATGAGACTGCCTGGAACGGTACTGGGCAAATCAATATTCCCTGGCTGGGAATGCGGGTGAATTGCCGCTTCCGAAACCTCTATGTCAACACGGACCTGGAGGTCTATGATGGTATAGTCATCGCAGTAAGTGATGGCCTCTCTACGCTGGATGGTTTCCAGTCTGTAGAGGAAATACAGGGAGACTTGCTCAGTTCTGATGGCTTGAATTTCTGTGGAGATATGGTGGACCCTGTTGATCAGGGTGAAACAGACTTTGCTGGAGATTTCTATGCCTCCGGTAATGCAGTCTACTATGACCAATACATACCATTTGACCCCACTCGCCCGAATATTACGGTCAATGATGATATGTTTTATAATGAGTACAATCCGAAAAATCATCAGTACCCTTATTCACCAACGGATTACAGCTCTTCCCGGAACCCTTACACCGCAGAGAATCCATTTGATGGTACCAACACCTGGAACCCATGGAATTATTTCAACCCCTACGACCCCACCGATTATGATGATCCGGTGAACCCCTGGACACCCGATTTTTCCTGGACGCCGGCACGTATGTTTGCTAAGCAATCAGTAGCTGGTTCAGCGGATAATAGCGCACTATGGGCCGGAGCTGTAAAGTTACCCATTGCCCTTGGTGTGGCTCCCAACATTATGGCACTCACGAGCATGAAGTTTTCAGCTACGGGAGCTTATCTCGATGCCTACTTCGCGGGTAATATCCCTATCGCTAATAAGTATATGGCCTTCAAAGCCATTGGCGTAGGTATTTCTCCACAAGGCTTACAAGGAGAGGCCAAAATGAAAATGTTGAGCGATATCGTCTTTACTTGGGGCGAGAAAGTTCAACTCACCTTCCAGGGCGGTAATCAAACCTATATTAAATTCGACTGCCAGGGTATTAACGAAGTATCGATTAAGATGGAGGCGAAGCTGTGCCATGATATCGCTTTCCCCGTAGACGAATACACCTACGAACGTGACTCATCGGCTTACGTTACCAGTACCACACGCATGGTCTCCGGTGGCTGGGGCGATTTTGCCGGTGTAATTGACTTTAGCCCCTTCGAAGTATCTTATCTCGAAGGCTGGGCCTTTACGGTTCAGGGAGCCGTTTTTGATTTCTCAGAGGCGGTCACTCCCGGTCCGGTTGTTTTTCCAACGGGATATACACACCCTGATGTGGACGGTAGCGAAAGGGAAGGGCGTTTTTACCCGGAGTGGCGCGGCTTTTTTCTGGAAACCGCCAGAGTTCGGGTACCGGACCACCTGACCGGCCAGGACCCGGAGAACAGTGTTACCGTTGGGGCGCATCACCTAATTATCGACCAAACCGGTTTTTCAGGAGATATTTTTGCCACCAATGTCTTGTCTCTCGATACTGGTCGGTTAGATACCTGGGCCCTCGCTATCGATAGTATCGCTATCGGTGCACAGAGTAGCCAGTTTCATCATGTCACTATAAATGGAAAGGTAAAAGTGCCGGTGGTTGATCAACCTTTGGGTTATGGCTGCCATATTCAACCTGCGGGAAGGTATCAGTTTGCTATCAGTTTGACCGATACCGTTGCCGTTACCATGAGTGCCTTTGTGGCTAAAGCTGAATTGCACCCAAATACAACGATAGGCGTTAATTATCGCCGGTCAGATAACAATTTCTCAGCCTACGCCATTCTGCACGGAAATATAACGTTCAAGCCACAGCTGGGAGTTCCCGATGGGAATGACCAAGGAACAGCCCCACCGGATACGACGAATACCCTCAATATACCCACCATCGGTTTCAGTGGCTTTCATGTAACCACTCGAGCACCCTACGTGGAAGCGGTCGGCAGCTGGGATTTGTCTACCAACGGAGATCAAGCTACGGCAGCTAGCTTCCCTATTACACTCAACGAGGTAGGCATGTTCCAGAATGAAGCACAAGACGAAATTGCCTTTGGGCTAGGCTTAACCCTCAACCTTACCAACTCTAATGATCAGGGCTTTGGGGCCGAAGGGCGTGGCTTTATCATTTGTGGCCTGGAAATTGGTGACAATGGCCAGCAAAACTGGTATTTCAAACGAGTTCGCCTGGATAAGCTCTCCATTGATTATGAGGGGCCGGGTTTTGCCTTCAAAGGCTATCTTGAAAACTTCGATACGCACCCACTGTATGGCAGCGGATTCCAAGGGGGAATTCAAGCTACTTTCACGCCGGGAATTATGATTGGTGTAGCGGCACTTTTTGGTAAGGTAGATGGTTATCGCTACTTCTTTGCGGATGCTCTAATTGGCCTGGATGCCGGTATTCCGCTCGGGCCTTCGGGTATTGCCCTTTACGGTTTTGGTGGCGGTATCAGTTATCGAATGGAACGGCAGGGTTTTTCCGGTATCAACCTACCGTATTCAGAAGCACAAGAGGTTAGCGAAGAAGTACCGGAAGAAGTGGAGATGATGGACCCGCCTAATTCGTTAGAGGAAGCATACTTGGGCCAGCAGGATCCTGCGAATCAATCACCACCTATGGTTGCCCTTCCGTCTGAACTCGGGCAGTCCTTATCTGGTGTTCGTTATATTCCGAACGATGAGTACGGGATAGGCATAAAGGCAATGGTTGCCTTTGGTGCCGTGAAACGAGAGGTATTTAACGGGGATATCACCTTCGAGATCATCTTTAATGCCAACGGAGGCTTATCTCATGTGGGTTTCATGGGGAATGCCAACTTTATGACGCCTCCACGAACGCCCCTTAATCCGACTCCAAGGCCGTCGGTAGCGTTCTACGTTGATTTGACTTACAGCGTGGAGATAAGGACTTTTCATGCCTATATGAGATTGCAGGTTGCAGCTCCACCGGGTGTCGGGTTGATCCGAGGCTCTTACGCCAACTATGTAGCTGGTGAAGGTGTGATTCATGCCGACCCTGACGATTGGTATGTCTATTTAGGCGAACCTACCCGTCCCATTTCTTTAAGTGTGGACTTCAGTTCGTTGAAAAATCTCAAGAAAGACGACGGTACTGAACCGTCCTTGCCGAATGACCCACAGGAACCGCTTGACGAAAATTCCATAAATGAGCCATTGGGTAGCCTCGGCGACATTGGCCTCATTCTAACGGCCTACCTGAATGCGGGTACCCAATTGCCCGCATTCCCAGATCCGCCCGCAATCTTGGGGGAAATCCTGGACTTGGGCGATATGAACTTCAACCCCACGAGCCGGGATCACCCTTCTTTTGCCAATGCAGAGGGCGTATTGCTGGGGGCAGGCTTACAGCTGAACATGCCAGAACTGCGGTTTCTCATCTTTTATGCCAGCCTACACGCTGGAGCCGGATTTGATTTGATGCTCAAAAACTACGGTATAGATGCCCGTTGTGCCAGTAATTTGGGAGATCCTAACCCCATTGGTTTTAATGGCTGGTACGGTACCGGGCAACTCTATGCCTATGTGCAAGGAGCAATCGGTATCAAAATCAACCTGGGTTTCTTAAAAGTTAATACGCAGATTCTGGAATTAGGAGCAGCGGCATTGCTACAAGGGCGTTTACCCAATCCGATATGGGCACAGGGGATCGTTGGCGGTTACTTTAGCGTTATGCGCGGACTTATCAAAGGACAGTGCCAGTTTGATTTCGAGATCGGTGAGGAATGTGTCATCGTACCTACCGGAGATGAAGAGCTCAACGTAATCCAAGCGGTTGTACCGACTGAGGAGCACGATCCACCAACGGTATTTACTCGCCCACAGGCCTTTTTTGTGATCCCTGTAGATGTGCCTACACCCTTCCTCGATGAGGAGGATGTGTATGTTGAAGTCTTGCCGCAACTGGATTACTTCCGAGTTGTCAATACAGCTACGGGTATACCGGTAGCAGGTGAACTACAGTGGGGTGAAGAAAATAAAATCCTCGCTTTCCGTCCGGATGATGCGCTGTTAGGAGAACAGGAATACCAGGCAACTGCTCACTTGAAGGTGTATCAGCGCCGCTTTGGAGAAGATGATTTTGAACTGGTCCAAGCTGGTATTGATTCGGAGCCCTACCAACGGAAATCTACCACCTTTACTACCCAACCAGCTCCGCCTTACATTGTAGAAGATAATGTGCTGTATGCCTATCCGATAAACCGCCAAACCAACTTCTTCCGCAATGAATTTGGCCAGGGATATATCCAATTGGATGTAGGACAGGATTATCTATTCGAATCTTCGGGTGATAGCATTTATCACCAAGCGTCTGCAGATTGGTTGCAAAAAATACGTTTTTGGCAGAATGGCACCATCGTCAGTATCGCTGATTACACTTACGATACTGGTAATAACCAGGTGATGTTTGATATTCCGTCTAATGAATTGGCGCCTAATACGATGACTTACCTGGAATTGGTGGATATCCCCGCTAATGGAGATGTAGCTGTGGATGCTAATGTAGAGGACATACTGGTACAACTGCAAGCGGGTGGTATTCCGGATGGTAATGATACCGAAGTTTTGCTGGAGGCACAAGAAGCGGATGGAACACTGGAAGCTTTGCAGCCAAAGCAAATTTACCGACTTGATTTCCGAACGAGCCAGTATGACCGCTTTGCGGACAAAGTGGCTGCCTTGAGCCTTGATTTTCCCTTTATCTCCATTCAGGCATTGACCCCGATGGTAGATGAGAATGACAATCCTATTCCGTACCTGAGTATCGATGACTTTGGCGATGTAGTGAGCCCCACAGAAGGCTTTGATCGCTTTGATCTGGAAGGCTACGACGAAGGCAATAAAGAGATTGATCCGCTCTTACGCTCAGAGGCGAACTTAGCCTTTACTGGCCAAAACTGGTATATCAATCATCCTAAGCCCGTGATCTACGATCAGATGCCGCAGCCCGGCCCTCCCTATGACCTGAGGCTTATTTGGCGCCCAGAGGAGCCCCTGATGCATCCGCCAAAAGGTGCGGTTGTCGTGCGGCAGAATAATTCGACTCCACTTCGGGAACTCGTTGACTACGATATCACGACAAGTACGTATAGCGTCACGAGCGAACCCATACAACTACGGTACCATGTGCCGTATATCATGTACCGTGACTATGCCGACTACAAAAATCAGCTATTCTATTACACTACGCCGGGCAACGATGGTGCTGTGCCAGAACTGCCGCCTGACTTAGTTGATTACTTGGAATCAGAGTTCGTCTATCCGTTCGAAGGAGACTATGAAATCAAACTACAATACTTTCTGCCTGGGGCGGAAGCTGCGAATTCAGAGGTGAGTTACCTCTTGCCTTATGACATTTTCCAGGATAACGATGATGATTAAGGGACGGCGATAAAGTGAAATGGGGAAGTTATTATTCGCCGACCCCTTAGACCGAAAGTTCATTTTTGAACCACCACTAAAGAAGAGAACATGAGAAATATTTGTTTGATACTAAGTCTGTACTTTGGGTTGAGTTTTGCGTTAAGTGGGCAAGATGATCTGCACCAATTGGCGGTCATTGCGCGCTCCTCACTGGATAGCGTGCAGCTGCGTTGGGCACCTAGTAGTCCACTGCTCTGGCGACACCTACGTGAGCACGGTGTGAATGTACTGCGCTACACGGTAATGCGGGATGGGGAACTTTTGTCTGCTGCCGAGCGCGCGCAAGGGCGGCAGCTCAACGATACGATATTAAAGCCCGCACCCGTAGCTGCTTTTGAACAAGCGGGCGCCGCTGATAAATACGTAGCCATCGGTGGTCAGGCGATTCACGGCGAGAGCTTCTGGTTGGAAGAAATCGAGGGAGAAGTCAGTTTCATCAATGCCGCCAAAGATTTGGAAAACCGCTTCGGTTTTGGCTTGTTCGCGGCCGATCACTCCTGGTCTGCGGCTNCCCTTTTAGCTTTGGGCTTTACTGACCGGGATGTTGATGAGCGAGAAACCTACGTCTATCGCCTGGCGCTGGCCACGCCTTTTGCTCGTTTGGACAGCCTGAAGAGTGGCTACGTCAGCATAGAAGTTTCCAATAACCTACCGCCACCAAAAGTGTCAGAATTAGAATATGAATTTGGTGACAAAGAGGCTGCGATTAAATGGCGTTACAATGTGCTACGTAGCTACTATACGAGTTACAATATTGAACGTTCCGCTGATGGTCTGACTTGGGAACAGGTGAACAAAAGCCCCTTTGTACCCTTCACAGAACCGGGCCGTGCAGAGGTGGCTTTGTACCAGGCACCATTCCCGGAGAATAATCGCCCGTACTTCTTCCGGGTATTGGGCACCACTCCTTTCGGAGACCAGGGGCCACCATCTGACCCCATACAGGGCATGGGCTTAGACCCCCTGCCGGAGTCTGCGCCTTCCATAAGTTCCGTTTTTCCGGCCTCCGAAGGCGGTTTTGATATTAATTGGACTTTTGATTCGGATTTTCCCATCAACGGCTTCCGGGTTTTCCGATCCTCTTCGGATGAGAGCGAGCACGAGGATATTAGCGGCTTGCTGCCTGCGAGTACCCGAACGTTCCGAGATCAGAACCCGCTGCGGAGCAATTTTTATGAAGTCCATGTCTACGATCAATATGATCGGGAACTCTCCTCCTATTCGGCTTTCATTGAACCCGATGATACCACACCACCGAAAACACCGGAAGGCTTGCGGGGCCTGATCATGGAAGACGGACAGGTGATCATTAACTGGGATAGAAATGAAGAACCAGATCTATTGGGCTACCGCATCTGGCTGGCCAATGACCCCGAAGCGGAATACAGCCTGGCCACAGGCACACCAATTACTCGCAACTTCTTTGTCGATAAAACGACCTTGGCTACGTTGAGCCGGGAGCTCTACGTGAAGATAACGGCCTTGGATTATCGTCATAATCCTTCTCCATTCTCAGACTACGTAGTGCTTATGCGACCGGATACGATACCTCCTTCTGCTCCGCTACTAATTAATATGGAAGCAACGAATACCGAATTAGAGATTCACTATCGGCCGAGCCAAGCTTCCGACCTGCGGCAGCACGAGCTATATCGTCGGCCTGCGGGAGATAGTACTTGGCAACTACTAGTGACTTATGACCAGCAAGAACTCCCAACAGAATGGACCTACCTGGAAACAGATTTGCCGCCGGGAAAACCCTACGAATACCGCCTTGACGCCGTGGATTGGTCAGATTTGCGGGCTTCTTCGCAAGTATTGAGCGGGCAAGTTGTAGATAACTTCATTCGCTCAGCCGTAGGAAAAATAAACAGTACGACCGACCGCCGGGAAAAGACCATCCTATTGGCGTGGAGCTACGTTCCGAATAATGAACAGTTTAGCCACTTTGAGATATACCGTGGTTCTCCCGGAAAGGGCCCGGCCCGGATTATCAGTCATGTATCTGTGGAAGACGTACTAGAGGAGAGCGGACGAAAAGGGCAAAGGCGTTTTCAGTTTCTGGATCGCGGGCCACTTCGCATGAATACTACTTATCAGTACCAGCTAAGGGCTGTGTATAAAGATGGTGGCCAGTCGCCACTCAGTGAAAAAACGACTATTGACTACTAAGGAACAGTACGAAAATAAAGTACGATTGGGCTACGCCGCTACTTCGTGGTCGCTTCGCGGCTACTGCGTGGTTGTTTTTTATAATAGCGAGCTAAGTATTTCACTTTAAGTGTGTTAGCTGTTTGAAAAACTTAGAAACATCGCACTTTATTTTCTGCGCAATATTAAGGAACGTTTGAACCCAGCTGCAAAATCATTCTCAGCACCTTATTATCAACATTGTTATGAAGACTATCCTACCCATATTTATGTTCGTGGCACTTTGTAGCCTGCAACTTGCGGCTCAGCAGACCATTCGGTATAAGCTTGAATTGCTGGAGGTCTATTCCAATTTCCCCGTAGACAATGACAACGGAGGGCCGGACCCGGTATGGAAAGTTCGGGGGAGTTTGAAATTTAATGACCAACTCATATCCCCACCCATTTCTTGGGATGGAGCGAAGAGGAATGTATCTTCTACCGGATGGTTTAGTGATATGGATTATGGAACGGACTTGCCCTATGTCCTGGCCGATGAGACACTCGCCTACCCGGGCAATGGCATATTGGATCTTTGTGATAATGCTATTGGTTTCCAGATAGGTGATGCCGCTATAGGAGGACTTATAGCTTATGAATTCGATGGCAATTTTGGTAATATTTTTAACAATGGTGAAGAGGAAGATGAGTATGTCAGAATATACACCACGGGAGTTGCCATGCAGGCACAGTATGGAGAGCATGGGATTGAAAGGGAGTTTGAAATACTTTCAGAGAATGTCCCGAGTGCTGATGGTAGTGCTAATAACAACGACAATTGGGGCTGGCGCTTCCGGGTGACGATGTGGATCGAGAGCGGTATTACAGGCTTTGTAGCTGTTGGAGAGGAAGGTGAACCAATAGAACAAGTCTGCGAAGGGGGGCAGTACTCTTTGTATGCGCGTACCGAACCTGGATTTACGGGAGGATATTTCATTTTTGAACGTTCTCTGGACGGCGGCAATACCTGGGATCTTTACAGTGGCCCTTCGACCCGTAATTATATTCGACTCGAGGCCTCATATAATACTGATATCCAATATCGGGTAAGATTGGATGGAGGACCCTGCTTGGGGGGCAATCCTGACAATTTTATCATTTTTGACCCCAGTAACCTCCCCGTACGTCCGTCGATACAGACCAGCGATTTTGAAATATCAACGACGGCTACTTGTGCCGGAGGAGACGACGGTACCCTCACACTCGAAGCCTTGGATGTGTCTAACTTGCCACCTGATACGGATGTTCGGGTACAATTGGAGCCGGTAGGAGCGGATGAGTCCGATTTTGTTGTCCCAACGGACATTATCTTACTTGGAGAATTACCATACACCTTTACAGGCCTAGAAGCGGGAGATTATGTGGTCAATATCACTGCACTAAACGTCAATGACGAGAACGTCACCAGCAACTGTACTGTTGCGACACCCACGATTACGGTGGAGGCAATACAACTCTGGGAGGTGGACTATGTCACAGCGGAAGGAGGTACCTGTACGGATGACCAAGGCGCTGCAGATGTCTGGACCAATTTCCCCGGCTTTTTACCAGATCCTTTAAATGAACTATTAGACTCTAATGGAGATGTTTTATACAGCAGCACAGATTACACTACAGCAATATTTTACCAATCACTAGATCCGGGTGATTATCAAGTACGATTGACAATGGGAGGATGTACTACTTTGTCCGATGTGTTTACGGTGCCGGGACCGCCAGCTGCCGCTCAATTAGGGACGGTAACTAAATTCCCGCAGACCCCCGACTATGATATTGGCTGTGAATTTGGACAAGTCGACATTCAAATCGAGGTACCCTTAGGAGCACCTACTTATTATATAAGGTTAGATAACCTAGATTTTCCCGGTACTGCGAGGGGCTGGTCTAACCAATCGGCGGGAAGCCTGCTGCAAACAACCGCTAGTGTGGGGAACTATGAAATCACTTACACCCGAGAGGACAATGGGTGTAGGCTGTCCGATAACTTTGAAGTAACATTAGACCCGCTACAAATAGACCGGGTAGAAGCACCTGAAAGTGAAATAGTTGCAGTGTCTGGTTGTACGCCCAATTCGGGGCAGGTTTCGCTGGATGTTTATGGAGGCCGGGCTCCTTATACCGCCTTCATCGATGATATTGAAGTGACGCCTACTAGTACCACTGACTTTGGCACTTATACCCGCTTGGTTATTGATGAAGTAGCACCTTATTGGCATGAAGCGCGTGTAGAGGATGTCAATGGCTGCCGGCGGTTTGAAAGTTTTTTCATTCCTGCCAATATGGCCATCGGTTTAGACTTGCAATCGAGCTTCGATGATCTCTTCGTAGAATGCTACGGAGGAGCTGAGGGTCTCATCCGACTGGTAGGCTCGGGAGGAGATGGAAACTATGAATATAAAATAGTGGAGACGGACAATACCTACGGGCCGGATAATGTCTTTACCGATTTGCCCGCTGGTTTCTATACTTGTTTTATGCGTGATGGCCTGGGGTGTGAAACATCTCTTGTAGCCAGGGTCGATGAAGAATTTGAAATCACGATTGACCGTGTAGAAGTAGATCCTATTTATTGTACCGGAAGTACTGCCCGAATCAATGTTTTTATAGATGGGGTTTTTACCTGTAAAAGTAGTAATCCAAACCCCTTGCCACATGTAGCTTACGAAATCTCTACGGATGGCGGAGCTACGTATTTTTCTGTTTCAGAGGAAGAAGCTGAGGTCGTTACTTCACATCCACTAGGAGATTGTAGTAGTATTAGCGTTATTTATCTGGATCGCTTCGCCGGAGATTTTGATATAATGGTAAAAAAGACGGGTACAGACTGTGAGTCGACGAACATGATGAGTATTACGGCTGACCAATTTGTGGAGCCGGATGCGCCCTTAGCCATCAGTGTAGTCGATACCCGAGATATTAATTGTTTCGGAGAAAATAATGGCTTCATCACGGCAGAAGTAAGCGGCGGGTACGGGCAATACCGGGTTGAACTGGTGCAGTTTTCTACCCTTACTCCTGTTCCTGCCGGTGCAACGGTTGTTGACACGAAGGATCTGGCAGAACCGGGAAGCGTTACTTTTACAAGTTTATCGGCCTCGCCTCCGGGAACGGGCTATGGTGTGCAGGTCAAGTCTTCCCTCATTGCTGGCACAGATGATTTTCAAGTGGAGGGTTGCCTCGCCCAGGCTCCCGGCCGCTGGCTGGACAGTGAAGATTTTGTGCCAATTGTATTAACTGGCCCGGATGAACTGGATATTGGTGAACTTACTGTTTTGGAACTTCGCGAATGTGATGGTACTGGCGGGCTCATCGAAGTAAGCGGCACAACGGGTGGTACACCCCCTTATGAGTATAATATTAACGATGGAGTCTATAGTACTTCTCCTCTTTTGGCAGCCAATAGAAGGAATAATATTGTTCGGGTACGTGACGCTAATGGCTGTATTGAAAACGCTCCTACTGTACGGGTTAATGAGCGTGACGATTTTCCACTCAATGTCGAGTTCGAGTTGCTACCACCAGTCGGTTGTGATTACGAGCGTTACGGGAAATTCACTATTACCGAGGGTACCGGGCCGTTTAATCTAGTCTATGGCCAGGTATTTGTAGAGACAATAGACGATGCAAGAACACTATCAGGCGGTGCCTCGGTATACGTGCTAAGTGAGCTACTTGAAACAGGAACTGTCTATGTTGAACTACGCGATGCGGCCACCTGCTTTCGGGAATTTCAGTTTGAAATTCCCAATGATGCCTATGACTACGAACCACTGACGGGTACTACTACGGTGACTCCGGAGACCTGCCTATCTTCTGGTGATGGTCAGGTTACGATCACCGCTAGTGGAGGTGTTCCTCCCTATACCATTGTGTTTGCAGGCAACGAAATACCAGGCATTACCTATACCGCTGAAAACCTTGGTACGGGCATACATTATTTTGGTATTCGTGATGCTGCCGGTTGTGTTATTTCGGTAAGTGCGGCCTTGAACCCTATCAACGGAGGCCTGAGCGCCGACTATACCTCTACGCCCTCAGCGCCTTGTCCCGATAGTAATAATGGCTCGCTGACGATCTCACCCATAGGTGGCCAAGGGCCATACACGCTCACCTGGCTGGACCCCGATGGGTTTACAGTCAATAATATTGCCGAAGGAAGTAGTACCACGCGCAATGGACTCGGGCGAGAGTTCGAATATGATTATGAAATTATGGATAACCTGGGCTGTATAGCCTCCTTTTCCGCTTTGGTCACCGGGGTAGATCCCTTCGAAGCAGTCATTGATGAAGTGGTGCAACCTAGTTGTGCGGGCTTAGCCAATGGTAGCATTAGTCTGGCGATTTTAGTAGATGGAGACCCTGCTCCTGGCACTTTTCTGGTTTCCGTAAACGGAGCACCGCCAGTTGAGCAAACTACTTTTGACAACCTGCCGCCTGATACCTACGAATTTGTGGTTGAAAGCGATGATGGTTGTGCCTTCACGGAAGAACTCATCGTTGAACTCACCAACCAAGTCACCCTTAGCGCCAGTGCTGCTGCTACCGATGTCGCTTGCCAGGGTGGAAGTACCGGAAGCATTACCGTTACGGCTGCTGGTGGAAGTGGAGACTTTCAATACTCCCTTGATAATGGGGGCAGTTTTCAGGCGAGCCCCATTTTTACCGGCTTATCTGCCAATACTTACGATATACTGGTGGAGGAAAGCAGCGGTTGTCAGATTATAGTAGCGGATGTCGTTGTTGCTGATGGTATCACACTTGCCGCTAATTTTGCTGCTACTGCTGTGGACTGTAACGGAGCTGCAACAGGCAGCATCATGGCCACGCCTACAAATGGCAGCCCACCGTATACCATCAGCATTAACGGAGGAACACCTATTGATGGGCTTACCGCCAACGGCCTGTCAGCAGGCACTTACGAAGCAATAGTAAGCGATGCGAATGGCTGTACCGTCACCTCTGCTCCCCTGACAATAGATGAGCCTACTGCACTTACCCTTGTTGCGAGCAGTAATGAAGGGCCACTTTGTAATGGTGATGCGACGGGTATGGTAACCTTGTTTGCCGACGGAGGCACCCCTCTTTACGAATACCGCCTCGCCGGACAACTCTTCAGTGATGAAGCTACTTTCTCCGGGCTGGACGACGGAAACTACTCCTTTGAAGTCCGCGACGCTAACGGTTGTATCACCCTTTTAGAAGATGTAGTCGTACAAGACCCACTAGCTATCGAAATCACGTTGATCGAAAGCACCCCCGATTTTTGTGGACAGAGCAACGGCACAGCCGAGGTTGAGGCCACTGGAGGTACCGGTCAATTGACCTATAGTTGGCCCAACGGTGATGATACACCTATGACCACTAATTTAAATGCTGGAATAGTTCTGGTAACCGTCACGGATGCCAATAATTGTGAAGAAACTTTAGAAGTACTGATCGGTGAGGTAGCTGCTCCGACCATTAATATTATTTCAGTGGTAGATGCTTTCTGTACCGACAATAATGGCTCTATTATCGTAGAAGGAGTTGGCGGTACCCCACCTTACAGCTTTGCTTGGTCAAATTCGGCAAACACTGCTAGCATTGATAATCTGAGTGCTGGTACCTATGATTTGGTACTAATGGATGCAGCGAATTGTACCGCCAATATTAGTGTAGAAGTCGATTTTGTTCCGCCACCAACCGTTTTGGAGGCAGTTACGGATGCTACTTGTGAATTAGAAAATGGTAGTATCACCTTGACCGTTAACGATGGTTCTGGGGATTACGCCTATGCTTGGTCGGGCGGCCTTCCAGGTACAGCCACCGTAAATAATGTGGCTAGTGGAATTTACGCCTATACCGTTACCGATAACGTCACTGGTTGTATACGTACTGGTGATGTCGTCGTAGGAGATTCTCCCGCAGTGCAATTAGCGTTGGATATGGTAACGCCCGCGCCATGTTTTGGCGAAACGGGTAGTATTGCGGTCACCGCCACTGGTGGTACCGGTAACTATACCTATGCTTGGTCACACGATGGTAGCTTAAATGCTCCTGAAGCGTTGGATTTGCCTGCCGGAGAATACACCGTGATGGTTATGGACGAAGTTGGCTGCCAAGCAAGCCTCACTGCTGAAGTGCTAGAACCTGCACTTTTAGAATTGTCCTTACTTCAAGTATTTTCCTCAAATTGTGGTGAACCCACCGGGCAAGCAACCGTAGAAGCAGAGGGAGGCACTCCTCCTTATTCGTATGCATGGAGCCATGATCTCAATCTGGATGATCCGGTAGCAGGAAATTTACTGCCAGGTGATTATGTAGTCACGCTGACGGATGCTAATGACTGTGAAACGGAATTGTTAGTAGAGGTGGCGAATATAAACCCACCGCCAGTTCTGGAAATAGAAGAATTAATACCTAGCTATTGTAGCGATGGCCAAGGTAGTGCAAGTGTTCAGGCTACTGGAGGAAACCCTCCTTATGTTTATACCTGGTCACACAATGACTTTTTCAATACAAGGAGCCTGGATAACCTGGATGCTGGTGACTACACCATCACGGTTACGGATGAGTCCGGTTGTACGGATGAAATTAGTTTCAATATTTCACTGGAAACACCTGGGCCTACGGATATCATTGTGGTGGAAGAAATAATGTCCACCTGTGGCCAACCTGATGGTAGCCTGACGGTAGAAGTGATTGGTGGAAGTCCGCCATACACCTACGAATGGGGACAAGTATTGGGTAATAATAGTCCAACAATAAGTGGTGTGCCTCCGGGTGATTATTACCTCACTGTTTACGACTTGAATGATTGTAGAATCGACGTTATTTTACCCCTTTCGGGAACACCTTCAATAACGCTGAGTTTACAGGAGGTGAATGCTGCGGATTGTTCTACGTCCAACGGTTCTATTATTATAGAAGCCACGAATAACCAGGGGACGATCACCTATACGTGGAGCCATGATGCTGGTCTAAATGCTCCCTCTGCAACGAATTTGAGTGCCGGAAGTTACAGCGTTACTGCAACTGATGCATTAGGTTGTGAAGGAGTACTGGAGTCCATTATTGTGGGTAATAACGAAGGACCTTCGATTATAACCAACGTGATAGATGCCAATTGTTCCAACGGCAATGGCGAGATCAATCTGATGGTTACCGGAGGCCAGGAGCCTTACAATTACACCTGGAGCCATGACATGTTTTTGAATAGTGAAACTGCTGTGGGGCTAGATGACGGGATATATAGCATTACGGTCACAGATGATAATGATTGTGTAGCAATCGTAACGGAAACCGTTGACTTGTTGGCGGCACCTGAGTTGTCAATATTGGGCACCACGGCCAGTATTTGTGGGGCAGCCACTGCAACGGCTAGTGTAGCTGTAGAGGGCGGCCTTGCTCCTTATTCCTTTACTTGGTCACACGATCCTACACAGACAACGGCCAGTGTCAATAATCTCCCCGCAGGACAGCATTTTGTGAGTGTTACGGATGAGAATGGATGTATGGATGTATTAACCATTGATATCCTTGACGTAGCAGGGCCAACAGCTTTGGTAGCGACCCTGAATGAAGCTACCTCCTGCGGTTTTGCTAATGGAAGCTTAGAGGTTACACCAGAGGGCGGGCAAGCCCCATTTACTTATACTTGGTCACACGATGTAGACCTTACCGGTGACGCAGCGAGCGATTTGGCCGGAGGAACATATACGGTAGTAGCTACGGATGCCAATGGGTGTACTATCACGGCTACCTTTGAAGTNGAAACCAGTGAAGTCTTGGAAATAGCCATAGTGACCCAACAGGACGAAAACTGTGGCCAGGAGAATGGGCAAATCGAAATTGCCGTAAATGGATCGACCGGTGGATTGACTTACAGCTGGGATCATGATCCTGACTTGAACGCAGCACTGGCAGAGAACCTTTCGGCAGGAGCATATACGGTTGTTGTAATAGACGGAAATGATTGTACCACCACTACGACCATAAATATAGCAGAAACACTGAATCCAGTTGTCGGTCTTCAGAATAGCCAAGATGCGACTTGTGAAGATGGCACGGGATCATTACAGTTTGAGGTCACAGAAGGAGTAGCCCCGTATCAGTACATTTGGAGCCATGACGCTGATCTGGATAGCGCAACAGCAACAGATTTGTCAAGCGGCAGCTATACGTTGACCGTAACGGACGCCGCAGGTTGTAGCGCTATTGTCACGGAATCAATTGTATTCCAGACTCCGCCTTCATTGGTATTGTTGAGTACGGAAGAAAGTGCTTGTACTTCGGCCACAGGGGCAGCAGTCGTTGAGGTTGATAACGGGCAAGAGCCTTTCACCTTTAGTTGGTCGCATGATGAGAATTTGAATGCTGCTTCTGCTGATGGGTTGGCTGCCGGAGATTATGAAGTGACGGTAACAGACGCAAATAGTTGCCAAAGTACCTTGCAGATAAGTATTACAACCGTAGCGGGCCCTACAGGAATAGTATTGCTAGAAGAGTTGCCCAGTACTTGTGGGCAGGCCAATGGATCGCTACTTCTTACGGAAATGGGCGGTACCGCACCCTACACGTATAGTTGGTCCCATGATGCGACTTTGACGGGCGACTTTGCAGACGATCTGGGAGGAGGTACTTACGATGTAACCCTCACAGATGCGAATGATTGTACATTCAGTAGTTCATTTGTTATTGCGGAAAGTGTTCCACTCGCTATCGAAATTACGGAGCAGCTAGATGCCAATTGTGGCCAAGCCGATGGTAGCTTGAGTGTGATGGTTGCTAATGCAACTGGAGTACTGTCCTATGATTGGAGCCATGATACAGATTTGAATTCGGATACCGCCACTGGCTTGTCAGCAGGAAGCTATACGGTACTGGTCACGGATGAAAACAGTTGTGAAGCCACCCTTGATTTTACTGTTGAAGATATAGGTGGTCCGACCTTGTCGTTAGTGAGCGTTCAAGATGCATTGTGCGAAAACAATACGGGACAAATGAGGGTGAGTGCAACAGGGGGTACAATGCCATACACGTTCTCATGGAGCCATGACCCACTACTTGATAGTGATACGGCAGAAAACTTGTCTGGTGGCACCTATAGCGTGATGATAACCGATGACAACGGATGTACCGCCACGGTGAGTGAGACCATCGAATGGCAGAGTGGTCCTGAGTTAACCGTGGAGTCTCTCGTTTCGAGTACTTGTGGTGCCAATGATGGAAGCGCTTTGGTGACCGCAACTGGCGGGACAGGGCAGCTTACCTATTCCTGGGCGCACGATGGAGACCTTGACACAGGGGAGCTAATGTCAGTACCGGCAGGAACCTATGACCTGACAATCTCAGATACAAATAATTGTACCGTAGAGACGAGTATTGAAGTCACCGATATCCCTGGCCCAACGGCCATTGTTGCCAATGAACTACAAGCAACGACCTGTGGCGAAGAAAATGGTAGCATGACGGTAGAAGTCGTAGGAGGCACAGCGCCTTTTGACCTATTATGGTCACACGACAGTGAAGAAATGGGTACAGCCTTGACAAACCTTTCGGCAGGAAACTACGAGCTTACCACTACAGATGCTAACGGTTGTATCATCACCGAATCATTTGCGGTAGTGGCTAGTCCGCTATTAGAAGTTAGCGTAACGCAAACTCAAAATCCGGATTGTTCTACGGCTAATGGCCAAATCGAGATTGGTGTTAACAATGCCGTTGGGGCAATCAATTATACTTGGAGCCATGACGCAGGGATCAATTCATCTTTGGCTGCCGATCTTCCTGCGGGCACATACACGGTTATGGTCACCGACGAAGCAGGATGTACCCTCACGGAGACGGTCAATCTTTCGGATGAAAATGCACCCGTAATGAGTGATGTGGTAATGACCCCTTCCTTATGTGAAGATGGGCAAGGAGGCTTAAGTTTTACCTTCGAAGAAGGCACCGCACCTTACAATTACGCGTGGTCGCATGACCCACTATTAGATAGCCCTTTTGCTACAGCACTGGATGCGGGCGACTATGTCCTCACAGTAACGGATGCCGATGGCTGTACACTCGTTACCTCTGGGGTGGTTGCTTTGGAAGCTCCTCCTGAGTTATCAATTGATGTTACAACATACCTCTGTGAAGGGGGAGATCTTGGGGCACTAAGCCTCAGTATTAGCAATGGCATGGCTCCATACACTGTTTTGTGGAATACTGGCGCAGACGCTTTGACACTCACAGACTTACCTGCAGCAGCATATACGGTAACCGTGACGGATGATAACGGTTGTGAAAGCTCCGCGATGATCGACTTGGCTACTACTTCGACACCTATCGTTGGTATTCAGGGCAATCGTCCAAGCTGCCACGATTTTAGTGACGGAAATATGCAGGTAAATGTAAATGGAGGAAGTGGTACTTTTAATTATCAGTGGAGTAATGGAGCTTCTGAAGCAGAAATAATGGACCTTCCTTTCGGAGTGTATACCGTCACGGTTACTGACGCGGTCACTGCCTGTACGGAAACGGCTTCTTTGGAATTACTCAATCCTAGTCCTCTTGTTGCTGATTACGAAGCCACTGCCAGCTGTGATGGTAATACGGTAGGAACGATCCAGACCGATGTGGAAGGAGGCGTAATGCCTTATTCTTATGATTGGAACAATGGCGCCAGTACGGACTTTGTAGATGAACTGGCAGTAGGTACCTACGACCTGACGATCACGGATGCTAATGATTGTGACGTGACACTGACTGCCGAAGTACCGCAAAATTCCTTGCCCGTTTTCTCTATTGACGAAGTGCAGCCTACGGATTGTGCATCTGCGACGGGGCAGGTAATTATTACAACCAACATTCCACTAGCGGATGTGGAACTCAATTGGAACCTGACGCCACCTAATGTAGATGTTACGGAAGTGGATGGCCAAACACAAATACTGGCGAGTGGTTTGGGTGCTGATACTTACAATTTCACCCTTGCAGGAACCGATGCTTGCGAAGTAGCTGGTGAATTTCTGATAGCATCAGAGAACCCCTGGGAAGCTGCAATTGTGTCGGTTGTAGACGCAAGCTGTGGAGATACTAATGATGGTATGGCTACCGTGGAGGTTACCGGAGCAGGTATGTTCATGTACGAATGGGATACAGCCGCTGCTAATCAGACGAGTGCTACAGCAACCGGTTTGGTTGGCGGAACTTATAGTGTTACGGTTACGGATGAAAACGACTGCACGCAAGAACTTGAGGCAATAGTTGATGCACCAGAGGTATTGGAGGTTAATGTTCTCGATCTACAGGAGCCCCTTTGTGCCGACGGTGCCGATGGTAGCCTGAGCGTAGAGGTGAGTGGAGGTGAGCCTAATTATACTTACAATTGGTCGGATGGAGGCTTGCCGAATAGCTCAGTATTAGAAAATATTGGTGCGGGTTCTTATGACCTCACGGTAACTGATGACCAGGATTGTAGTACTACAATTACGGTAGAACTAGGTGCGCCAGCAGCCATTGAAATCAACCTGGAGTCGAGTACGCTCCCAAATTGTTTGGGAGACGATAACGGACTACTAGAAGCATTGGCCCAAGGAGGTACCGGTACCTTGACTTATAGCTGGAATGATCCAGAAGGTCAACTCACCGCAATTGCTTCAAACTTAGCCTCCGGTACTTATGGAGTGACCGTCACCGATGAAAACACCTGTGAGCAGGCGGCTGAATTTGATCTGGAAGAAGGGCTTGTCGTTGATGTTGTTAGCACGGAATTAATTGAGGCTACTTGTGAAACTGCTGCTGACGGAAGTATCAGCGTGGAAGCCACAGGAGGAACGGAACCTTTCACTTTTGTATGGAGCAACGGCGCGACGGAGGCTACCGTTGAAGATTTGGTTGGAGGACAAGGGTACAGTGTTACAGCCACGAATTCAGAAGGCTGTGAAGGTGTTTTGCTAGTGGATGTTCCACTTGGCGACGGAATAGAACTAGGACTCCCCGCCGATACTACGCTTTGTTTGGATGATCCTTTGATTTTGGAATTAGAGGAATATACGGCTGTTTCAGTATCTGGCCCTGATGGGTTTAACAGTACCGAAAGCCGGCCATTTTTGGATCAGGCTGGGACGTATAGCTTGTCAGTGGAAGACGCTTTTGGTTGTACCGCAGATCAAGATATTACGCTTAGTTACACGACAGAACTGTTAATAGCCTCAATGGTGTTGCCATCAGATGTTGTTGTAAATGACTCCGTGGTGGTTTTGGAAACCAGTTGGCCTGCACCAGAAACGGTTAACTGGGTTTATGATCCTAGCGTAGTAGAATTGGTGAAACAGCTGCAAAATCAATACTGGNTTGTCTTCAATACTCCTGGGGAATACGAATTGGGATTACTGGCAGGAGCTGGAGGTTGTGAAGACTTTTTAAACAAAACAATCACTGTTCACGCGGATTCAACGACCATTCCCGGAGCATCTTTAGGTACCTTGAAAATAGAGGACCTTTTCGTTCGCCCCAACCCTAATCAAGGTCAATTTGAAGTAGATGTTGTATTAAATAATACAGCAGAGGTATATCTCAATCTATACGACCTCAACGGAATTCCATTAGACCGGAGGCAGGGCGAGAATGCTACCAGTTATACCTTCGATTATCAATTGCCATTGCAAATAGGTAGTTACTTATTAGTAGTACAAACGATAACGGAAAGACGAGCCACCATCATTGTGGTGCAGTAAGATATTTGATAATATTGGCGAGTAATTCTACGAATTACTCGCCAATATTTTTCACAAAGCAGTGCTTTAACCTGGTTGCGCTTTGATTCTTTTCTTCATTGGTTAAATGTCAAAATTTACAATTCCTCAACATTATACCTCACCTCTACCGTATGGAATTCGCCGTAGGGGAATGCGCCATCTGGATAATGCCAGACCGCTTGCCCATCACCCATCAGGCGAAACTGATCGGTAGCTCCGAAAGGTTGGTAGCTGCTCACAGGGGTAGAAAAAGGCAGGTATTGATCCACGTTGATTTCTTTGCGATCACGTGATTTAAAATTGATGAGCTTCCCTTCTTCATCGAAATAAAGGGTGGCGGAGATACTTGTTTTTGGGTTGGTGAAAGTAGCGCGACAACTTACTGAATCAATGGGTTCCCACTGGATGTGAGGATCGACCAGTGCAGCGGGTGCAAAAAGGCACATGTCATTGAAGAAAGTGACCGTTTCGGCACGGAAAAGTTCTTCTGAATTGAGATCTACCACCGGGAAAAGCGATAAGATTTTGATAAGCATACTCGCTTGCTGACCCTGGTAAGCATGATAGCCATTCGTAGGCAGACCTTTTACATTGGCCTTCATAAAAAACAAGCGAGCGGGATCGCTAAAGTCATTGAATTGCCGAGAAGTAAAGTTGAACCAATCCTCATCTTTACCACGCATGCGTCCTCGGAAAGTAACGACCATATTGTGTACTTTGGGCTGATTGACTGCCCCTGTATAATGTAAGTACCGCTTTACGGGAGTAGGCAAATGAACCATGTCTGAAGTCGTTAACAATCCGGCAGAGGAAGTCGCTTGCGATAGTTGCTCCTTGACGTCTTGCCGGAAGGATTGTTCAAATATATGGCTACTAAACGCCACCACTGCCGCTACTAAAATAATCAAGTTGGCGATGGTGCCCCATTTGGCATCCTGCCATGCCAGGAAGATCAAGAATTGAGATATTGCGATGGCGACAAAAGCCCATAAAGCCCAAGAAGAGGAGTCTCTAAATTGCAATATTGCAGTAAGCCCAAATAACAAACTTGCCACCAGCCACAATATGCCGCTGCCCTTACTGATTGGTAGCTGCAATTGTTCTACAGGGGCCAGAGAAAAAGCTTTGGTAAAGCCCAATAAATGGATTAATCCGTGGATCAGAATTAGGAATAAAAGGAAATAACGCATCGGTTGGTGGTTTTAGAACAACCTAAAATTGAGGTTTTATGTCTCGTGTTTTGCTGACCCTCATCAATGCATGTTTATGATATTTATCCCTTTAATGAAGAAGTTTTTATGTGAAAAAACGGACACAGAACGCAGAACCCCCACCCTAGTAACGAACGCATAATATTAAAAGACGGTAAATTATATCGAAGACATTTTGGGGGGAAAGAAGGGGAGAAGGCACTCCAAGTATGTTTGTAATAATACAATTATTGGTTCTATTCCGGGGACAATAAAAGGGTATGATAAGAGTCAGACAAATCCTTCTTTTTTAGGAAAATAGGTAATGCCCATCTTGAGTAAAAGTATTATATTGATTTTTTTATTATAAAAGCTCTACGGTTTATGAAATGCTTAGCGCTCATCACTTGCTTCTGGCTCTGTTTCTTTCCCACCTTGATTTCTCAGACAACAAATTCCCCTCTGACCGAGGTTAATGAATCCGTTTTATTTGATGCTGGAGAAATTGCTGAGCGTATCATCACCCCCAATGAGTATAAAACCCTGCTTCTTGATATCGATAGATTAAGACTAATCCTGGACAGCGCGCCACGAGAAGAAGCCACAGGAACTAACCAATCTGAACCTTTCGAATTACTGATGCCAGGTGGAAAGATAGAGGCATTTTACCTGGTCGAATATTCAATGATGGAACCAGGTTTAGCCGCGCAGTTTCCCTCTTTTAAAACGTATCATGGGTATGGTGTAAATGACCCAAGCCATCGTATTCGTCTTGATTGGACAAGTAACGGTTTAAACGTAATGATGCAACTTCCAGAAGGCTTGGCTTTTCTTAAGCCCTATTCTAATGGGGATATCGAACACTACTTAAGTTACTACGAACGCGATCTACCTGTGAACACGGAGCCGTTTGAATGTGGAACCGTGGATGAAAAATTAATTGAACCTAGAGATTTGGAGAGCGCTTCTCCTGCCGGGGATTGTCAGCTTCGAACTTACCGACTTGCCGTTGCAGTGACTGGAGAATACGCAACATCAACGCTTGGAGCATCTTCGGCGGGTAATGCTGCTGATGACGCGACCGTCACTGCTCACATCGTGACCAGTATTAATCAAATTAATGAATGGTATGAAAGAGATATTACCGCTAGATTCATACTGATAGCTAACCTAACCGATATTTTCTATTACAACGGAGCGAATGATCCGTATACCAATAATGACGCTGGCGCAATGTTGGGGGAGAATATCAGTAATCTTGATGCGACCATTGGTAGCGCGAATTTTGATATTGGACATGTATTAGGCAATAGCGGAGGAAGCGGTGGAGTAGCAGGACTAAATGTGCTTTGCGGATCAAGTAAGGCAAGAGGAGTAACGAGAGCTAGCTCCGGAGGAATTACTCAACCTCGGTTTTTGAAAGTATGGTCTCACGAAATGGGACACCAATTTGGCGCCGGACATACCCAAGGTGAACAATGCCAACGATCATCAACCAGTGCAATGGAACCAGGAGCAGGAAGTACGCTCATGAGTTATGTAACATCCAACTGTGCGAATCAGATCCAAAATGTTCCTGATTATTATTTTCATGCAATTAGTATTCAGCAGATGTCAGCACGAATGTTGAGTACCAGTTGTGCCGCTATTCTTCCGAGTGCAAACTCAGCTCCAACGGTTTTTGCTGGAGCAGACGTAACCGTTCCAAGTTCTACGCCATTACTTTTGCAAGCTACTGCTACAGATACAGACAACGATCCATTAACCTTTACTTGGGAGCAGTTCAATAATGATCTGGCGGAAGAAATCCCGCCGGAGTCCACGAATACGCAAGGGCCCAGTTTCCGTTCCTTACCTCCTTCGGATGAAAGTGGACGATACCTTCCAAATTTAGCTGCTGTGATTAACGGCACGACTCCTACTTGGGAGGTATTGCCATCCGTCGCTAGAACAATGGATTTTCGAGTTACGGTGCGAGACAATAGTACGAACAGTATGTCTTGTACGACCGAAGATGACATCGAAGTCACGACCGTTGCAAACGGTCCGTTTTTGGTTACTTCGCCTACTACAAGTGGTGTGATTTGGATTGAAGGCCAGACCCATACGGTTAGCTGGGATGTGGCTGGAACCAATGTAGCCCCTGTTTCTTGTGCCAATGTGGACATCCTACTGTCTTACGACGGAGGATTAACTTATCCTGTAACCCTTGCAAATAGTGTGACCAATAATGGGACTGCAGATATTGTGGTACCCGTAGGGATTTCGACAACAGCGAGAGTTCAAGTGCGTTGTTCAGACAATATTTTTTACAATATATCCGCTTCGGATTTTGAAATTCAAGTTTCTAGCGCACCTTCTTATCTATTGGACTTGCCGAGTCCATTATCGACGATATGTCCAGGAGATGTTGAATCCAATATACCCGTTTCGACATCGGTTGTTTCTGGTTTTACCGGGAATGTTACATTGAGTGCCACCAACCTGCCAGGAAGTGCTTCCTTGACTTTTGACAGTCCAATAATCGCCGCAGGTTCAGCGACTACATTTGAAATCAGTAATACATCTGGCCTATCGGAGGGGAATTATACAATTACGATTACAGGGACAAGCGGTTCCATTGTTAGGAATTTGAATTATGTGCTTACCGTAGAAGAACCTGCCGGTTTAACCACGCTTGATTTGCCAGCTGACAATGCGGTTGATATAGGATTAATCCCAACCCTCTTTTGGATGCAAAAATCAAATGCGACCTCTTATGACGTTCAAGTTGCTCTCGATCCAAATTTTGCAAGTTTGGAAGTAGAGGAAACGGTCAACACGAATTCCTATTCATTGGATGCTGCCTTAGAAGGACTGACCGATTATTATTGGCGTGTAAAGGCCACGACGAATTGTGGTGATACACCTTGGTCTTTGTCACGTGAATTTAGAACAGCAGATTGCGCAGCTTCCTTTATACAAAACACGACGGAATTCATCTCTAGTATCGACAGGCCAGAGATAAATTCTGTCCTCACTATAAATAACCCCGGCACAGTTGATGGGCTTGTCGTCTCTAATATTCGTGGGACACATACTTGGGTTGCAGACCTTGCGGTTCGGCTTATTGGCCCAGGAGGAGCCCCAGAAGTTTTACTTTGGAGTGGAGAATGTGGGTCCAGTGACGACTTTAATTTGAGTATAAGTGATGCTGCTGCTACTCCCGTAAGTTCTGCACCCTGTACTCCACTGGGTCAGGGTGGCACATTTAGACCAGAGGAACCGCTTTCTGCTTTTGATGGCTTACCCGTTGCAGGAGATTGGACATTGAGAGTTAATGATAACGCCAACCAAGATGGAGGAGAACTCACCTCATGGAGACTAGACTTTTGCTCGCTAGTTGTTTTACCGGTTGACCTCTTGTCCTTTGATGTTTATGGACGAGAAAATGCCATTCAATTGTACTGGAAAACGGCAAGCGAATACAATAACGCAGGCTTTGAAATAGAACGTCGCAGTGAAACCGAAAGGGAGTTTACTGCCATAGGAGAAGTACTTGCTGCCGATGAGGTTCAGCAGGTCAATAATTACGAATATCTTGATAAGGATGTTAGGCCAGGTACACGATATTACTACCGCTTACGTCAAAACGATTTAGATGGCCAATTTGAATACTCTCAAATTCGTACAGCAAAAATGGAGGGCGTTGAATTAGGCCTGCAAGTTTATCCAAGCCCCGCTCGTGGAGAGCTATTTGGGTTCCTCAATGTTCAGTCTGGTGAAGTGGAACTGCGACTGCATGATCTCAACGGCCGAGTAGTAAAGGAACAGTTGGTTTCTGGTAATCATTTTGTTATGAACTTGGAAGGGCTTTCCGCTGGCTTATATGTGCTCAGAGCGCGTCACGCAGGAGGAGAGGAGATCATCAAACTGGTGGTGAAATAAGCCTACGCAGCCTTTCCCTCTTGTCACTGTCTTTGATAGCGTTGGTTCAACATCTAATACGACTATCATGTTCAGTAACTACCTCACCTTAGCTTGGCGAAACCTCAAGAAGCATAAGTTTTATACCTTGGTCAATATGCTTGGCTTAGCGCTTGGCCTTACTGCCTTCATCTATATATTTATGTATGTCGAAGATGAACTCAGTTACGATAAATACCATCCTTTTGCTGAACGGATTTATCGGGTAGACGCCGACGGCCGACTAGGAGATCAGGTGATTTCAACGGCGGAGGCGGGCGCACCGGTAGGGCCAACCATGAAAGCCGATTTTCCGGAAGTGGAGACTTTTTGCCGCTTCCGCTCCAGAGGAAGTTACCTAGTGAAATACGAGGATCGTCACTTCAATGAGCAGAACATCATCTTTGTGGATAGTACGGCCTTTCAATTTTTCGGCATTTCCCTCTTGCAGGGCCAACCCGATGAAGTATTAAAAAGCCCGAATAGCGTTGTGCTGACCGAGGAGATGGCGCAGAAGTATTTTGGTACAAAAGATCCCATTGGCGAATCTTTGTTGTTAGACAATGAATTGAATTTTGTGGTAACGGGTGTTATGGAGGAAATTCCTTCCAATACCCACTTCAGTTACGATTTTTTACTGTCGCTTTCCAGCCTGGAAGATAGCCGTAGTGACCAGTGGGGCAATATGAATTTTCAAACCTATGTGTTGCTAAATGAACAAACCGATGTAGCTGCCTTTGCCGAAAAGATGAACACCCACCTGGTAAGTAATTATTTTGCGCCGGAGGTAGAACCATACATCGGTATGCCCTGGAGTGATTTTCTGGCTTCGGGTAATGCTTTTGACTACTCGTTATTCCCGCTTCGAGACATTCACTTGTATTCGGCCAGGGACAGTGAAATGAGCATCAATGGTGATATCAAATACGTGTGGATATTTTCGCTGATTGGCCTCTTTATTCTGATTATCGCCTGTATCAATTTCATGAATCTATCTACTGCCCGTTCTGCTATTCGGGCCAGAGAAGTAGGTGTTCGTAAAGCAGTAGGAGCTACGCCACAAGATCTGGTTAAACAATTTTTGAGCGAAAGCTTTCTGTTGAGCTTTTTATCTTTAATTCTGGCTACTGGGCTGGTGCTGCTGCTTTTGGGGCAGTTCAATATTCTGGCGGAAAAATCATTTAGCTACCGGGATGTTTTTTCTTGGCAATTTGTAGTACTGGCTATTGGACTTACTTTAGTGACCAGCATTCTGGCTGGGAGTTACCCTGCTTTCTTTCTGGCCAAATTCAAAACCGTTAACACCCTTCGGGGGAGTACTACTGAGGGGCGCTCAACACCCTATCTGCGGAATACATTGGTCGTTTTCCAATTTCTGATTACGGTATTTCTGATATGCAGTACGTTGGTGGTATACAAACAACTCAATTTCATCCAAGACAAAAAACTGGGCTTCGAACGCGAGCAGTTGTTGATGTTGGATGAAGCCTATGCTCTGGGCGATAATATTGAAGCGTTCAAAACACGTATGTTGTCCAATAGCGCGGTGGAGCACGCGACCATTAGTGGTTTTTTGCCAGTATCTTCTAATCGCAATAGCAGTTCATTTTTTGTGGGGCAAAAAGCAGAACTCAGTAATGCCATGCTCGTCAACAATTGGCGGGTCGATTATGATTATGTAGAAACGATGGGGATGGAGGTATTGCAAGGAAGAGATTTCTCTACCGAATTCGCCACGGACTCTATGGGGGTGATTATCAACGAAACCATGGCCACCTATTACGAGGGAGATCCTATTGGACAAAAGCTAAGCCGTTTTGGAGATGGTGATGAGTTGGATGTGTTCAAGGTAATTGGCGTAGTACAGGATTTTAATTACGAAAACCTCCGCCAACAAATCAGACCATTGGCACTTTTTATTGGCCGTTCCCAGACCAATATTACGATGCGCTTGCGTACAACAGATCTACCTGCGTTCATCAACACGCTGGAAACAACCTGGAATGAGTTGGCACCTGGCCAGCCGTTTTCTTATTCCTTTATGGATGAACGTTTTAATCGCATGTATGAGGCGGAGCAGCGAATAGGCAATATCATTGGCGTTTTTGCTTTTCTGGCGATCTTCATTGCCTGTATCGGCCTGGTAGGCTTGTCTACTTTTATTGCCCAACAGCGCAGTAAGGAAATCAGTATTCGGAAAGTATTGGGCGCCTCTACTTCAGGATTGGTGCATCTGTTGTCGAAAGACTTTATTAAACTCGTTTTCTATGCACTCTTGATAGCCTTACCTCTTTCGTGGTGGGCCATGACCAAATGGCTGCAAAGCTTTGCCTATCGGATAGAGCTAGATTTGGGGGTGTTTCTCTGGGCTGCCATCATATCATTAGCTATCGCCCTGCTTACGGTGAGTTTTCAGAGTATTCGGGCGGCCATTGCGAATCCGGTGGACAGCTTGCGAGGGGAGTAGGTTGAGTTGAGTTTTGCGTATCGATGAAAGGCTCATAGCCACGGAGTATGTCGTGGCTATGAGCTTAGCTCACCCAGCCTTTTTTTATTGCTTTTTTAATTAATTCTCCTTTACTATTGATATTTAATGCGCGATAAATGTGCTTAATGTGTGTACGGACGGTATCAAGCGAAATGTCTAAACGATTTGCAACCATTTTGTAACTTAACCCATCCACAATACCATTTACAATATCTTGCTGCCGGGCGGTTAGTATTGCGTTTTCTTCTACCTTTTGCTTTGGCATAAAATGATCTGCAATTTTACGTGCCACACTTGGAGACATGTAACTTCCCCCTCTGTATACGGTTAAGATGGCTTCCTGAATACGTTGAAGAGGTGTACGTTTGGACAAATAAGAACAAGCCCCTGCAGATAAGGCCGCAAAGATTTTTTCTTCATCTTCAAAAGTGGTGAGGATGATTATATCTACTTCCGGGAAAAGCGTTTTGATCGCAGGAATGCCCTCGATTCCATTAATACCGGGCAACTGAATATCCAATAAAATGACATCAGGCCCTTTTTGACCTGAGTTGGCGGCAGCCGCAAGGAAACCCTCCACGCTGGTACTGACTTGGAATAATTCGAATTCCGGGTTTTTACCTAAGTAAGTAGTTAAACTTTTACGGATGATTTGTTCATCCTCAACGATGGCCAATGAGATCTTCTTCATAGCATTAAAGGTAAGGAAAGCTTCAGTTCAACACTATCGCATGAAGATGTGAAGTCGTTTTTTATTGAGTAAGATATCATTTCGAAATTCTACTCTCCAAAATAGTTATTTATGAAGTATGCAGGGACACCTGTGAACATGGTTGTTTTATTAAGTCGGTTAATAAATACTATGTATAAAATCAAAGCCTAATTTGACATACAAATGCCTACCTTTATTGAGCCTTCGATCAAAATACTTTAGAGATTCATTCTTTTTTAAGAAGCCTAGTTAATTGACCCATAGTAAACGAACCATTTCCTTGGAGTATGTTTTTTTTAAATACAAATTCTACAACCCCTTCTTGTGGTGTGCTATCCTATTTACTTTATCCACATCAGCACAGATCGCACCTACCCCCAAAGCTATAACCACTGCTGACGGTTTAGGCTTTCGGGCAGTGACGGCTCTAGCCCAAGATTCCAGAGGTTTTTTGTGGCTCGGTACTCAGCGAGGGGTAGATATGTATGATGGCTACCGCTTTATACATTTCAACAAGGAAAAAAGTGCCGATTATCCTTTTCCCGCAGATGATATATTGGATTTTGGGCTACACATCCTCAATGATTCTACACTTTGGGTTATTGGTGACCATCGGCTCTATACTATTAATTTACACACATTTGAGAGCAGCCTCGTTGAAGAATTCCCGGAGCATATTCTTAAGATATACAAAGGGAAATGGCAAGATCTCTGGATTGTTAGCGAAAAAGAAGATAAAGAAGAACAATACTTATGGCGATACACCCTCTCTAAAGGTTTTCAAAAAATAGCAACGGTTCCTAGAGTTCGTAGAGAGTTTACCTATTTGGGCGTTGATACCATTGGCAATGTATGGTGGTCTACTATAGCCAAAGGTTTGCAATGTTATTCTGTGAAAGGAGAATTGCTGCATGAGAAAAAAGTGGATACTAACAATTGGTTTGGTACAACAATGCATTGGACCCCTTTTCAGATTGATCATCAAAACCGAATCTTTGTCTATCCTCGAAATGTCAATGAACTTTGGGAATATTTCCCAGAACAGGATTCTATTGATGTAATTGCTGATCATTTATCAGATGTTATTTATTGTGGTCTTGAAGATCAACAGGGAAACAACTGGTTTGCGACCAAAGATGAGTTGTTGAAACTTACGCCAGCAGGAGATGTGGAAACCTTGTCGACTGTATTAAAACGAACAATGGACTTTTCAGGCATTATGACCTTCTTCCAAAATGATGCAAATATCCTTTGGGTAGGTACTAATGGCGGCCTGTTGATGCTACCACAACCTCGGCAACTATTTGATCACTATTTTTCTGAAAAAAAGCTCGGCCTAGGGAATTCTTTGAGAGGAATTACAGAGGGTCGAGGTGATGACCTCTATTTCTATAGTGAAGTACGAAATTGGGGCTTATATCATCAAGATACTAAAACCCAAATCCTTAAGAGGCTCACATTTCAATTGGAGCCAACTCGCCTTCAGGAAAAAATGGAACACACCAACGATCTGATTTATGATTCTATCAGACATTGTATTTGGGCATTCACCGAGAATTTAATGTGCTTAGATCTGGCCAATGATAAAATTATCGATACCCCTATGGATCTAGGTGTCAGCTATCCTATTGGGCCAAAAGCATTAGCTCGATTTAGTGATGGTAAATTTCTGGTTGGCAGTCATTTGGGGCTAATTAGTACTTACGATCCAGACTCAAAAAACTGGTACCTTGTACCCAATCTGTTATCATCAGAACAAGCACAGTTTCCGATAAAAACCATCCGGCCACAAGGCACTGATAGTATATGGGTAGGAACACAGAATCAAGGCTTATTCCTGCTCAATCTTCGTGGAGAAGTACTCCAGCATTATCATACAACAAGTAATCCAGCCTTAAGTAGTAATCAAATACTCTGTATCTATCCCTCCGATGACGGTGAATGGTTGTGGGTAGGCACCTTTGGAGGGGGGCTCAATCGTATCCATTTGCCTACAGAGGAAATAAAAATATTTACGAAGGACGAAGGATTAGCCGACGATAATGTGGTAAGCATCACCCCTTTCGAAAACCGCTTGTGGATCGCTACCTATATCGGTTTGTCCAGCTTAAACCTGGACGACTATACTTTCCGAAGTTATTTTTCTGAAGATGGGCTATCCAATAATGAATTCAATTTCAGTAGTGCTCATTTGGGTAAAAATGGCCGTATTTACCTTGGTGGACTCAATGGGGTCAACGCATTTTACCCTGATGCCTTACTCGAAGAAAAAACAAGTCGCCCACTTCAATTTATGGGGTACCAGTATTTTAATCATCAAACAGATAGCCTTTATACTTATTCCTATCCCAGCTTGCCTGATACACCTATTGTTGTTCAAACCAGCACCAGCTATTTTCAATTCGAATGGGCTTTACCTGAATACTTTAAGCCGGAAAAAAACCAATACTACACCCAAGTTGTTGGCCTCGACAAAGACTGGGTTTATCATGGAAACACTCCGTCTGTTCGGTTCAATGGTCTAACTCCAGGAACGTATATTTTACGAGNGAAAGGAGCAGATAGCAGAGGCAATAATTCGGCGGGGGAATTACGGATTCCCTTTCAGGTAATAGCCCCGCTACATAAGCGTTGGTGGTTTATTCTGATTTGCATTATTCTAGTAGCTGGTATAACGGCCACTATCATTAATTATGTTTATCGGCGAAAATTAGCGATGGAGCAAATCCGTACACGGATTGCCAGTGATTTGCACGACGAAGTAGGCTCTATGCTTTCAGGCCTAGCCATGCAGGCCGAAATGCTGGAATTACAAAGTAATGATGCTGATACCAGCAGCCTGCGCTATATGAAAGACATTAGCAGACAGGCTGTCACAAAAATGCGTGACCTTGTTTGGAGTATCGATAGTCGCCGTGATCAAATGTATGATTTGCTGAACCGGATGCGAGAATCCGCAACTTATATGTTTGAGTTAAATGATATTGATTTTCAATTTGAAAGTAGCGACCTACCTCTTAATAAAAAACTCGCCGTTGACGTCCGCCAGCATCTTTATCTGATCTTTCGCGAAGCGGTGACCAATGTCTGTAAGCATTCTAACGCTGATCATGTCTACATTTTTTTTGGTCGCAGAGAAGGGCGTCTTGAACTACGAATACAAGACAATGGAACGGTAGCTCCCAAAGAAAACCACTCAACAGGATTGGGGCTAGACAATATGTATGGAAGAGCCCAAGCGCTAAAAGGAGAACTTACTATTGATACTGAAAATGGTTTTTTAGTGCTGCTACGCATATAAGTGGTTGAATGACTCTCTGGTTGTTTTGAAAATACCACTTTATGATATCAGGCGAGCAATTCTATGAATGGCTCGCCCAATTATTGATAGCTAGTCACCTGGGGAGAAAAAAGAAAATATTGATCTCTTTGTGATGAGAGGCATGTGAATGCTTTGTACGAACAGCTTAATCATATTTACTTATTTTTATCGCTGAATCATTAAACAACCCTATGTCACGCACCATCGATCACATCGTCTACGCCGTCTTTGATCTTGACCGAGCTATTGCCGATTTTACCGAGCAGTTAGGCATTGCACCCGTTTTTGGAGGTAGACATGAAGGTCGTGGCACTAAGAATGCTCTTTTGAATCTTGGTAATAGTTGTTACTTGGAGATTATCGCCATCGACGAATGGAATACCAGCGTAGAATCACCCCGCTGGATGGGCCTGGATGTCCTGCAAAAACCACAAATTACGCGCTGGTGCCTCAAATCTGATAATCTGGCTCAAGATCAGTCTGTCTTAAAAGCTTTTCACGCTGAAATGGGGGAGCAATGGAATGGGCAAAGGACAACAGCCAGTGGCGAACTTCTAGCCTGGCAAATGCTTTTGCCCTTACCAAAACCAGAAGTAGAGATCGTCCCATTTATGGTGGATTGGGGAACTTCAGCTTTCCACCCTACGGAACGACTGGAGCCTAGCTGTATATGGCAGGAAATCGTACTGCTTCATCCAGACCCCAAATCTTTTCAAGAGGTACTTAAGGAGCTGGATGTTAATGTCTCCGTTCAACAAGCAGAAAGTGTAGCCATAAAACTTAGCCTAACATCTCCAAATGGCCGTGTAATTATCTAGTTACTAAGTTCAACTTTATTCTGCTGCCATTTGTGACGGAGAATATTAAAAAAGAGTGGTATTTTGCTGACTAACAAGATAGCTCACGCTCACTTTTTAAGTTTATGGAACAACAACTCCCCACGGGAGCTCGCGCACTCGTTTTAGCTATGCAAACACCCTCTCCAAAAGGGCATATTGGTATCCCTACACTGATATGGGGGCGCCCTGGAGTAGGTAAGTCAAGTTTTGTAGAAGCCTTGGCCAAAGGTGATTTTCCTGTTTTGACACTTATCGCGTCGATCCATGACCCAACAGATTTCTCAGGGCTGCCTGTTTTTACAGATGGGAAGGTGCATTATGCCAGACCAGAATGGTTGGACTATTTTGCTGAGAAACAGCAAGGAATACTGTTTCTCGATGAGCTAACAACTGCTCCTCCAGCAGTACAAGCAGCCTTGCTAAGAGTTGTGCTGGAAAGGAAAGTGGGCTTTTTCCCACTGCCGGATCACGTAAGAGTTATTGCAGCCGCCAATCCACCTGATATGATGACAGGAGGATGGGATCTAAGCCCACCATTGCGCAATCGTTTTGTCCATCTCCAATGGGATTTACCCATGGATGTTTATTTGGCGGGTATGACCAATGGTTTTGCCAAACCTGATTTGCCCAAAATTTCAATTGCTCAACACAGTATCCTTATGGATAATTGGAAATTGAAGATTGCTGCTTTTTTACGGCAAATGCCTGATGCTCTGCACGGAGATATGGAAGAAAATGAATACGCTTTTGCCAGCCCTCGAAGTTGGGAATACTTGGCTGCGTTACTGGCAACTTGTGAAATAGAAGGAGAAGCACCAATGCCGGAGACTACGGCTAGTACAGCTTGTTTAGACCTTGTTCGTGGATGTATCGGAGAAGGTCTAGCAGTCGCTTTTGTTTCTTTTTTACTAGAATTACGCTTGCCTGACCCTGGAGAAGTCCTAACCCAAAAAATACAAATAAATTTACCACAGTTTAATGACAGTGAGGTCTTTGTTTTTTTTGGCGCCTTAGGGCATTACTTGGAGCGCCATTTCAACCACGAGAAGTTGGTGGATTTAGCAACAGTATATTTCTCATTGGTTCAAACCATATTTTCTGATGCACGCAGAGATGTTATCTATCCTAGCTTGAAATATATATGTCAGAAAGGATTGCTGACGAAGACTTTGAGCCACGCACAAAGACGCTCCAGTGAAGATAAAGCTGCAGTGCTTGCAGCTATACAGTCGCTCTTTGTTGATGAAGGATTGAATGACTTTATCGACGTTTTCGAATCGTAAAAGAGCTAGTAGAGGTATGGAGAAGACCAGGAAATATAAGACAGAAGAGGCTATTCTTCGTTTCAGTCGGGCTTATGCGGCAGAGCAACTTCCTTGGTTTGCACCAGCCCTTTATCGGTGTAGAATTGTGATTACGGAGCAAGTACCTATTGCTGCTATCGATCAACAGATGAACGTTTACTTCAATCCTTCCGTCGTTGCGAAAATTAGTGTATCTGAAAGAAAAAAGTCGCTCCGAGAGCTTGGCTTTTTGTGGATTCATGAAATAAGCCACATTTTACGACGCCACGCGGAACGGGCCAAAGAAAATAACTTCTATCCGCAATTATGGAATATCGCTGCTGACTTTGAAATCAACGATAGTCATTGGGAGGGCTTATCTATGCCTGAGGATTTTCCGGGCTTGCTTCCCAAAGATTACCAGCTGCCTAATGGACAGTTAGCAGAGAAATATTACAAGCTTTTGGAAAAGGAAGGAGATAAAAGTGAACGGCTTCAAAGACTACTAGATTTAGCGATGGACGAAGGTAGCGGAGTGCACAGTCATTCTAGAATATGGGAACTGGCATCCACGCCCGAAGCGTCGAGTAAAAATGTGGTCAATGAGATGGTATTGTCATTGATCCGCAAAGAGGTCGCTGAGCAGTTGAAACAAGCTCAGGGGAATATACCCGGAAATTGGCAACGATGGGTAAACGAAATTTTACAACCTAAGGTAGATTGGCGCAAGGTATTGCGGCACAGAGTGAAAATGGCGATACAGCTGAGTGTAGGGGGCAGATTAGATTATTCCTACCAGCGTTTTAGTCGCCGCCAATCGGTTTATCATCCCGTTTTTCTACCTAGCTTATCCGGAGATCTCGAAGCACAAATAGCAGTGGTGGTGGACACCTCCGGCTCCATGTCTGCCCAAATGTTAGGGCAAGCTACAGGGGAGGTTTGTGGTATCATGAAGCGACTACGTGTACCCGTCACTGTTATCCCGTGTGACGCCAGGGCTTACGAGCCCATCCGGGTCAACACCTCTAGTGATCAAATAAAACTATACCAACTGAGCGGCGGTGGTGGAACAGACATGAATGCGGGAATAGAAGCAGCCCTAGCCTTACCAAAAAAACCAAATGTGATTATTGTACTAACAGATGGATTTACGCCTTGGCCGGAGAAACTCCCTGAGGTATCCTTGATCTTTGGAATTTTTCACAAGGGAGGAACATCGTTCCCAACACCTCCTATGCCTCCTTTTAGTACAGCCTCCGTCATCGGTATTGACTTGGCTAGGCACTAAGCTTTAAAGCTTTTAAGACAATTTTAGTAGGATGAATCAAAATAATAAAAATGAAACAGTACAGGCATTAATCACCTTTGAGATAGAAGGACACGCGATTGATTATGAGATAACCTCTAATATACACGGTGAAGTACAGCAGGTGAAAAATCTTTTTGGGGATATTCCTGTAGCTGCCCAAAAACTGATATTAGGCAAAGACTGGGAAGTAATCGCACCTAAAGCAGAAGGTTATCGACGGCTTTTTCGATACTTTGTTGCTGCCCAAATGTTGGAACTCAGGAAAGGAGACGATTTGCAGCCAATAATTGATAAAATTACTCAGGCTCGTCAGAAAAATGGCTTACCACCGCGGCAAATTTCACTATCACAACTTACTGACATATGGTATGTTACATTTGCAGAGGGGGGTCCAAAATATTAGGAGATTCTATAATGATGGCAAGAATGCAAAGCTTGAATCACTTGAGTATTTGTTTCTAGGCAATCCGGAAAAACTACGTGTTGCTATTGAGTATCATGGAGCTTTTCGAACACCTGGTGTTGGAGAAATGATTCTAGATTGGATACCTGTACTTACAGATGAACAACGTTTTCAAGCATATAAATCGTTGAAAATTTACCCCCAAGCGGCAGCCAAAAAGTTGCTTTTAGCAGCCTATGAAGATAAAAACAACAATAAGGGGATAGAAAATATCATCATTGGGCTTTCAGCCTATAAACACGACGATACGCACCGACTTTTTCTCCAACACGCAAAGCGTACTTCTCTTAGTTATAACGAAAAAAAAGCCATCCTAGAAGCCCTTAGATATTCTGACAAAGAAGAGGTATTGGTTTTGGCTTGGAATAACTTATTGGATAAAGACCTTGGAGCAGAAGCCTGTGATTTAATTAAAAAGCGAGGAGTAGAAGATCAGGAAATCGTTGATTACTTGATCACTGTTTTAGCACAAGACAATTGGGTTGAACATTTTCAAAGGGTCCTCTCGCTTTTTGCTAACCATCTAAATACTAGCAAACATCAACCTTCACCAATTTGGTTACTAGATTACCTGATTCGTTTTTTTGAATTAAAAAAATACAAGGTCACGAGCTATTATGATCCTATCGTATCTTCCTTTTCCAAAATTTGTAGATACTATAACAATCAAGAGTTAGCGATGAAAATCAGTAGATGGGCACAAGATAGTTCAGAAAACGTCCACACTTTTGTTTTCCTCTTTTCAGAACTGATGCTAAAAAAAGAAGTCTTGTATCCGCTAGATCACGACTTGAAGCCTATTGTGAAAGCAGCAATTACAAAAGAAGTTAGTCTACAACAGAAATATGCTATTATATTGGCGGGACGTTATGCACTAAGTGATCGCAGTACGGAATTTATTGATGATCTATTGCCTGTGTTAGCATCAAAAAGCATAGATAATTCTTGGCTGGCTGCTACCACAATCAACAAGATCATGCAGGAACTGGGTTTTGTAGACAAGGTTAGATATTCTTACAAAAAGCGGATGAATTCCCAGTCTAACCTTCGTCTTAATGCAATCCTTTCAGAAGGTTTAAAGTTAGCTGACCAGTAATTTTTTAGCACCTATTACTCCTCCACCATCCGCTGCCCACGGAGTTGCCGCATCCCGTATTGCACCAATAGTAAAACCCCTAAACCAATGACGTAAGATGCGATAAAAAGCAGCCATTCGTAATCGTCTTTTTGCAATGCCTCCCGGCGGGAAGCCAGCCCCCAAATATTGACCAAGCCTTTCTTGACAAAGAAACGGGATACAAGGGTAGAGGCACAAAGCCCAGCGAGATAACCTACGGATAAGTTAAGGGCTTCGGAGGCAAAAAAGGAAGAGAATTTCTGCATAGGAAAGTAGTTGAAATTGTAAACGAACAGACCTTCATGGAGAAGGCCAGGCAAGATAGATTTCTTTAGTGAACTTTGGTACTCAATGCCGTTTTCTGTTCGCAAACAAACACCAGCTTGCCACAAGGGGTTTAAAGAATAAAAGCCCTCAACTGATTCATGCAGAACCTCACGTTTGAAAATATTACCAGCCAACATATTCAAAATTGTTTCACCAAGACTTACCAGCAATTTATTGCACTTCATGACCACCCTTTTTATTTGGAGCAGCTTTCGTTGAAAAACTACACCATGCGAGCGCAACCAGTGATTAACCTGGCTTTTTGGCATCGTGCTACCCGCCATTACAGGGTGCAAACCAGTGACCATTTACAGTTGCGTAAGTACATTAAAATGGAAGAACTGCCGGAAAAAGTGCTGATAGGTTGGTTTGCTCATGAGTTAGGGCATATCATGGATTATCGTGAGCGCTCGGCGCTGAACCTCATTTCTTTTGTATTACGTTACCTGGCAGTACCCAATTATCGGATGGGGGCCGAGCGCCGAGCCGACCTCTATGCCATTGACCACGGCTTTGGGGATGCGCTGATGGCAACAAAGCGCTATATCCTTGAGCAATCTAAATTGCCTGACCATTACAAAAAACGGATCAAGCGTTACTATCTTTCGCCCACAGAATTGGAAACGATTCTTAAAGAAAAGGAAGCAGCGTTAACGCAGGTTCTTCAGTAGCTTAAGCATCATTTTCTCTTTCATCACTTTAGGGAATTTTATCTGCCCTCCTTTTTTGTCTTTGCGTGCTTCAAGCCAGGAATAAATATTGGTGGGGCGTACTGCTTTTACACGAACAGCTTTAAGTGCTTTGGTACGGGCTACTTTGTAGTTTTTGTTAAGGTCCTGAAGGATTTGATCAAGTTGCTGAGCGGCTTGTTCTTCGTCAATCGCTACGTTGGTGCCCAGTACCCATTGGTGTAGGTATTCACCATCTTCTTTGATGGCGGCTACAGAAAATTCGTTGATGTCAACACCTATTTTGTCCGATAAGCCTTCTATTCCTTTGTTCAGTTTTTCTTCTGAGAGTTGGCTGCCGACCACGTTGAGATAATATTTAGTGCGTCCGCTTATTACGATTTCGTAACGGTTCAGATTGGTGAATTTGATGGTGTCACCAATCAGGTAGCGCCAAGCCCCCGAAGGTGTGCTGACGAGCAAGGCATAATCTTGTCCTTCTTCTACTTGGCCCAGGTGTAATACCAGTGGGTCATCAAGCAATTGCCCCGTTTCATCAAAACCTCGTTCGTCAAAAGGGATGAATTCATAAAAGATACCGTGTTCAACGGCCAGCTGCATCGACAGGGTATCTGGCTGGGCCGTAAAGGCAAAGAATCCTTCGGAAGCCAAATAGGTATCCATAATGGTCAATGGCTTAGCCAGGAGCTTTTCGAAGCTCTTGCGGTGAGGGGCGAAGGCTACGCCGCCGCTGGCATAAATACTTAAATTTGGCCATAAATCGTGGATCGTTTCAAGTTGATGGACCTCCATGATTTTGATGATCATCATTCGTACCCAGGAAGGGATTCCTGCAATAGCGACTACATCCCAATCGGGGGCAGCCTTAGCAATGGCAGCTACGCGCTCATCCCAATCACTGATTTGGGCAATTTCTTTACCGGGCTTGTAAAAGCTATCAAACCAGTCAGGGATATTGAGGGAATTAATTCCACTAATTTCTCCTTCAAGGTGCTGCTTGTGCTCATTCAAGTCGGCTGAACTGCTGAGCATAAGGACATCCTTCTCGAAAAAATCTGCAGGAAGGTCAAAGTTAGCCAATGCTGCTATCTGAGATTGACCTACAGCACGAAAACTGGCTAGCATATCATCTGTGACGGGAATTCGCTTACTGGTTTTACCGGTTGTACCACTGCTTAACGCAAAGTATTTGGGTTGTCCAGGCCAAGTGATACTAGGGAAATCTTGCTGTTGCTTCCACCAACGCTGATGGAGTTTTTTATAGTCATGTACAGGAACTTGTTTTTGAAAAGAAGCAATAATATCCTCTTCGTTGAGGATTTGCTCGAAGCCGTAATACTTCCCAAAAGAAGTGTTTTTAGCCTGCTGAAGCAACTGTTGTAGTTGCGCAGCTTGTATCTGGCGGGCATCTTCGGGTAAACCATTTAACTGGTTGTTTATTTCGAGCGCAGTCTTGATAATATTTCCAATGATCGGCATAGTAGAGAAGGGAGGTTTATGTTTATAACCTCACTATTTTAGTGGATGTTCGTTGGTGTAAATATTACCAGAAGATGGATGGATGCTGATGGGGCTCACTACAATTATTTAGTATTTTTATTACTTAAAACAGATTAATCGCATATCATTAATTTTCGCTAAATTGAGCAAGTATTTTGAGAACACCAAACACCATGTTTTATGGCAGATACCAATGCCCAGGCAAAGAGCCTTTTGCTGGATACCCAATTGATAGTTACGAATAAGTTTACTGTTTTTGCAAGTGATGATGCGGTCGATAAAACCAAGTTGGAAACGCTGCAAAAGAAAGCTGATAAGCAAATTCAGCAGTTCAAACAACCAGAGGTCTGGCTCAAGCAGGTAGAAATTGACCGCACAAAGGTCTTCTCTTGCCTATTGGCTATCAACGAGGTAAGTGTGCCTCAAATAGATGACCTTACCACCCAGGTAGATGTTTTGATTGTGATTCTACAGGAGGCATTGGTCAATTCCGCAGGCAATGCAGATGCTGGCCGCTCAGAAAAAGCAGAGGCCGGCCCCAACCGCAACCAGGAAGCCCTGGAGGGCTTGCAAAATATCCGCCGCAAGACGCTGGGCAGGTTTCAATTCTTTATGGCACGGGGTATAGATTTGGCAACTAATTCCGATTTCCAGAAACTACGAAAAAGACAAGTTCCCCTGCGGGATAATTATACGAAGAAGCTACGAGATGAATCAGTGCTGGCTGATGAGATTGATGTGATGCTGCTCAATGGATTTGCAGATGCTTTTCAGGCCTCAGAAGAATTACCCCCCTTCTTCAAGCATTATGGAGAACTCAGTGATTTTATTGAGCAACGCTGCCCGCTACCGACAGCGTAATTAATGGCTTTGTGTACACATCGTTTTCTCCATCAATTGATCCTTCTTTTTATGAATAAGTATATCGTTTTATTATTGCTCCTGTGCGGGCAACTTCAGGCGCAGAGTTTATTGCAAGATGCCAAGTTGTTGGCCAAGGCCAGCCGTGTATTGGCGGATTCTACGGCGAGCAGGGACGCTCATGCTCAAGCATTAGGAGAACTCACCGCTGTTTTGTGGTTTTATAATAATGATCGTCGCGGCCCGGTTGCTGTTCCGGAGGTAGCACAAGTCTTGAAAAGCTATCAAAACAACAATACAATCAATTCTTTGATTGGTGGATTGATGGGTTTGAACGGCGATATCACCCCCGCCTTTCATCAAAGTTTTCGGGCAACAACAGATAGCCTTAAGGCTGGCCCGCGTAAGCAGATTCTACAGTTGTTGTATGCTGAACAAGCTATTGATCCAGCAGAATATTTGTCTTTAATGAAGACGATGAGAGAGTACCAGGAACCACCACTGGATGCTATCTCAGCCTTGCAGGCACCAGCACAAGCCAAGCAGGAAAGCGGTGGCGCAGGAATTGGCTTGTTTAACGAAGCGGCCATTATCCGTGGTTTGTTTTCATTCCTGGTAGAACGAGCAGGGGAGGAGCTGGTCGTCACTTTTTTGGATCGCTTGCTGGGCAAGGAAATGCCGACGGTAGCTAAGTTGTTTCCGACGGTGATCACCCTGTACAGTAGTACCGATTATGCTTATTCTGATTCGTTTTTGGCGAGTTTGCGCGATGCATTCCTCCAGGATTTGCAGCTTTTGGATGTACGCTTGCCGGAGTTGTTACTAACTGACGATCTGTTCTCGGAATTGCAGGCTGATCCGGTATTTTACTCCATGCTCACCGTTTACAGTGTTGTTGCAATCACCAAGGAGGGCAATGTGCCTATTGAAGAAACTATTCCACTGGTATCTCGCAATTTATACAAACGCTACCAGGATACCGAAAAACAGCGCAACCTACTGCTGGCTGATACCGCCGAAAAATCGCCTGAGTACCAGGCCGTAATCGCTGCTGTGCAAGCGGTTGTAGACCAATGCAAGGACATCTATGCAGATATTGAAGTAGCAGAAACAGATATGAATGAGCGGGCACTTAATTTTGCCTTTAATCCGGATATTCCGGGTAGTTTGAGGATGAGTTTATCGAAGTCATCCCAACTGTCAGAAGCCAATGGAAAACGGTTTTCAAGTGTCTTTAAAGCACCAACTGAAGGCGGATATGATCTGGCTTTTGTGCCTAGCCTACTGGGAGGAACTTTGCCTCCTTCTTTGGTCGCGTCGATGGGGACGCTCCAATCTTACGACAAATACTTTAGTGAGCCCGTGAGCCCAATAAATCGTCGTGCTGCCGGCTTGGCTTTATCTCGCCGTTTGGCAGGAGAAGAATTTGGTACGGCTACCCTTGATCAGTATTTTATGGAATGGCGGGATAATCTGATCGCTTATGACAACAGCTTGCAGGAAGCAGAGCTTGCCGCTAAAACCTCGGGGAACCTGCTGGGTGCAAGGCGACAAAGCCTGCAATTGGCACAACTGACACTGGAAAACACCCTGCAAACCGCCAGTACTCAATGGCAGGGCAAACTAGAAGCTGATGAAGCAGGAGCCTTGCAGGTTTTAGATAATATTGTGAAAAACCTGACGATAACCATGCCGGGAGCGAATGACTCCGATATGAGACGAATCATCAGGCAGGAGGAAGTTTTGGCGGAGGTAAAAGACCGATTGGTAGCGTTGCATACTCGGATTGAGGCCAGAGTAGGTGCTGCGGCACTGGCGCCTGACCCGATAGCCAACTATATGAATGCCAGCATCAGCACCAAGCAGTTGCAAAGTATTGAAGACAAGAGTATACAGCTAGGTCAAGACCTAGAGACCTTGCGTAAAGCACTGAAAGCATTGGATAACAGCTACGCAAGCAACCTGAGTAGAAGCCATGAGAATACACAGCCCTTATTGCAGATGGGCGAGGTGCTGAGCCACTTGTTTTACCTGTTGCGCTCGGACGCGCCCGATAGCACAGCCCAGCACTTTATAGACATGCGGCAACTACAAAGCTTGATGCTGGATGGCCCTCAGCGGTCGGCTTTCTTGGGGTTGATGGAGCAAGAATTAGGGCATGTTGACCGTATTGGGACCTTCTCGCGTGATGGGTTGTCGTTTTTGGTGCAAGCCACCGTGCAGGACCTTAATTTGCTGCCCACCCGTGTAAATGCGGTACCTGATTCGTTGAAGTTCTACCAGGAGTCATCCTTTGTGATCAACACGCTGAACCGGCTGTTGGAGACGCCGCTACTAGTAGATCCGCTCCAGCCGGATTCGGTGTATGCCCTCACCCAAAAATGGGCAGGCTTGGTACAGGTGCCGGAGATCAGTCAGAATGTATTGGATTTGGTGTTTTACATCAGTACCAAAAACTACCGCCAAGCCATCAACAAAACCCTGGAAACCACTATCCGTCTGACGGAAGAATTCCAGAGCACCCTTCCTGATAGCCCCAATGGCCAACAGCGGGGCCTTGTACATTTTTTGCAGCAATACGGCGGCTTTATTGGCGGCATGGTGGATGCCGATTCCGCGAGCCAGGTACAAGCCTTGCTGAATGCTTTTGCCGACCCTCCGGGCAGCTCACGCGTGAAGCGGCAGCTCCCCTTTACGGCTGGTGTCAATGCTTATGTGGGCGGCCTTTTTGGTCAGGAAACACTAAGTGGCAATGCGCAGGCATCGGAAACAACCTTCAATACGCTGGCACCGACGATGCCGGTAGGGGTAACCTTCAGTTTCTTGTTGGGCAAGAAGTATGCGGCTAATCGCCCGTCTTTCAGCCTGTTTTTTTCGGTGATTGACCTGGGCAGTCTGGCGACCTTCAACCTCAGTGAAGACTTGGCGGGGGATAATCAGCTGACTTTTCGAAACGTTTTGAAGCCCGGCTTTCAGTTGCAGTGGAACATTCCGAAATCGCCCTTCTATCTGGGTACGGGCTACCAGTTTGGCCCTCACTACCGCCAGTTTGATGGTGAATTATTGGAGCAGCGTTCCTGGCGGTACTTTGTGAGTTTTGGGATCGATATTGTGATTAAGCGGCTTTATTAGGGGGGTAAAAGTTGGAAGTGTGTAAAAGTGTAAGGGTTGGAACAGTGTTTGGAAAAGGCAATGAGAATTGGAAGAATTACTAGCAATTATTGAAGAAATCGTAAACTGGGGCACGTATATCATTAGTTGTAGGTCATTAAGAAAAAATAAAGAGCAGTGGAAAGCAAAATCGAAATACCACTTAGCAAATTGAAAATTGGATTGTTTTTCATTGGAGTAATCATTTTTGTGATACTGGGAATTCAATTTGCGATGAATCCAGAGGGATGGTTGTCCGCAAGGTCAAATTCACCTGGATTCGTAAGAATAATGGGCGTGATTTCAGTAATCTTCTTTGGTATTTGCGGGGTATTTATCGTACGAAAACTATTTGATACAAAAATTGGATTGACGATAGATGAAAAAGGAATCACTGACAATACAAATGCAACAAGTGTGGGATTAATTGAATGGGATGACATTACAGGAATAGATAAAGTTGAAATTGCGTATTCAAAAATATTATTGATTAAAACGGATAAGCCAAACAAGTATATTGAAAGAGCAAAACATGGGATCTCAAAGCGTGCGATGAAAGCAAATAACAGAATATATGGTTCACCGATTTCGATAATTTCAAGCTCGCTAAACATGAAGTTTAGCGAATTAGAAAACCTGATGAAATCAGAATTGAAGAGAAGAGGAAAATAAGAACTACCTACACGAGACTGGAGAGGTCGGTCGTATACCCCCTGTTTTTCTGTAGCTGCCAATGTGCACCTAACGTATTGCATGGATTATTACACCTGTTGGCATAGCTGTAGACTTGGTTTACACTTAGCACCTTTGGGGGCAACCTTTACACCCTTACACCCACCCAACCCTTACACTGATTTCCCCGGACTAGCGCTGCGCAGCCCCTTGGACCCGCAACGCAGTGGAGGGGCTGCCTGCGAAGGCAGGTAGGGTGGAGCATAGCGACCCCGCAGCAGGCGGGGTAGGCCCCAAAGATTAGCGTGTGCTACAAATTAGTGGCATTCCGATAAGTGAGTTCTGCATAAAAGGTTTTTTGTCCTTCAGAGCAAAATAGACATATCCGCCATAAATGACGGGGAACCAATATATAAACCCACTAAGTTGTAGCACCCCCCAAAGATTTAATGAAACATTAACAGCGTTTCTGATAATTTTAATATCCTTTAAACAACCCTATGCGTTCTGTATTCGTCACAAGAGTGATAAATAACGAAGACCATGCTAACTTTTTTTTCTCGCCGACCCATTAGAATTTCCCTGCTGCTAAGTTTGTTTGTTGTTATTGGCTTGCAAGCTTTGCAGGCACAGGTGATAACGGGTAGGATTATCAACGAATTTAGGGAGCCACTGCCTTATGCCAACGTGTATGTGCAGCAATTGAAGACTGGAACCGTGAGTGACGGAGAAGGTAACTATGAGATGCGCCTGGATGTGGAGGGGGAATACAATCTGGTGTTTTCGAGCTTGGGCTATGAGAGCAAGTCGGAACGGGTAATGCTGGTAGGGGATACCGCTTGGGTGAATATACAGCTGTCGACCTCTAGTTTTGATCTGGAAGAGATTGTGGTGTCGGCCAAGGATAAGGACCCGGCGTATGCGGTGATCCGGAAAGCGATTGAAAATAAAGACCGGCAACTGCGCTCGGCAGATAGCTATAGGACGAAGGTGTACCTGAAGGCGGTAGAAGAAAGTGAGGTGACGCCGCGTGAGGAAGCACCAAAAGTAGAGGTGGACTTGTCGGCACCAGATGCTGACCCTTTTGCGGCGGAGACGGCTGAAAACCAGGCCTTGCTAGCAGGGCTCAACCTGGTGGAAATGGAGGTAATGCTGAACTATCAGTACCCTCGCCAGTATAAAGAAGAACGGACGGCGTACCAAGCTTATGGCAGTACGAATGGGCTGTTTTTACCGATTTTTGCAGAAACGGATTTCAATTTTTATCGCAACCTGGTGTACCTGCCGGGCATTGCGGATGCTCCTGTGATTTCGCCTTTGAGCAACAATGCTATCCTTTCCTACAAATATGAACTGCAAGGGACGACTTACCTGAATGGGCGATTGGTGAATGAGATCAAGGTGATCCCACGCAAGGAGGGTAACTCGACGGTGAAAGGGACGATCTGGATTGTGGAAGACGAGTGGACGATTCAGCAATTGGCGTTGGAACTGCCTGTAGGTACCTTGCTATTTGGGGATAACTTCCGCATAGAGCAATCGTACACCGTGTTGGGCGATAGCCTTTGGACGGTAGATCGGCTGGCGTTTTATTACCAAAGCAAGCAAGGCAAGCGCAAGACTTTTGAAGGATCGACGGTTTTGCGGTATTCTGATTACGAGCATAACTATGTTTTCCCTGACAAGTTTTTTGGTAATGAAGTAGCAGTGACGACCAGCGAAGCTTACGAGCGTGATGGCGATTACTGGGCGGGTACTCGTACGGAGGAACTGGCCGAACGCGAAGCAAAGCTGATTCACTTGCGCGATAGTATTCAGGAGGTGAGAAATAGCCCGGTTTACCGGGATAGTGTAGAGCAGTTGTATAATAAAATCAACCTGTTGGAGCTGGCCTGGGATGGTGTGGGGATTCAGAACTGGCGGGAAGAATCGCACCTCTATGTGAGTTCGCTGGCATCGATGATCGATTTTAGTCCGGTAGGTGGTTGGCGGGTAGGGCCTTATGTTTCACGCTTTAAACGCTACCAGAGCGGCCGGATATGGAGTAATTCTGGAAACCTTGATTTTGGCCTCCGTAATAGTGATGTACAGGGCAATTTTAGCTCTTGGGTACGCTACGATCCTTTCCGGTTGGGGAGTGTGTCGATCAGTGGTGGGCGCTCTTTTGAGGCCATCAATCAGTATGACGCTTACTTGAATTTGCTGCGCCCCAGTAATTATACGTTGTTGGATGCTTTGCGGGTGGGGCATGAAATAGAAATCTTGAACGGTTTGCGTTTTACATCGAGCTTTTCGTGGAATGACCGTCGCCCGATTACCGGCTATGAGGTAGGTTCTTTCCTGGAAGACGTAGTGACAGATGGTGATGAGGTTATTGATTTTGAACGGTACCAAGCCTTTGTTTCGACCAACACCTTGAGCTATACCCCTGGGCAGCGTTACATGCGCGAACCCAACCGCAAGGTGATACTGGGCAGCAAGTGGCCAACCCTGAGCCTGCTGCACCGCCGAGGCTGGGATAAAACCCTGGGTAGTGACATTCGTTTTGACTACATAGAGGCTGCACTAGAGCAGGAAGTACTGCTGGGCGCATTGGGCAACACGCACTACCGGGCGCAGATGGGGCAGTTTGTAAATACCGATGACCTGCGCTTTATTGACTGGAAGCAGTTTCGGCAAAGCGACCCTTTCTTGTATTCCAATCCGTTGAACTCTTTCCAATCGCTGGACACTTCGTTGACGACCACCAATTTGCACTTTGAGCTGCACTTTATCCATCATTTCAACGGTGCGATCATCAACAACATTCCGTTGCTGAAGAAGACGCGGATAAAGACCGTTGTAGGTGGCGGGATGCTATGGCTACAAGATGGCGACTATCGCCACCAGGAGCTTTTTGCCGGGGTGGAGCGGGTGTTTAAGGTAGGTACGCGCCGCCGCTTGCGGGTAGGTGTGTTTGGCGTAGTAGCCGATGCAAACAACCGCAAGCCGGATACCTCGTTTAAGATCAGTTTTGATTTGATAGATGTATGGAAGCGGGATTGGAGTTATTAGGGGCCATGCCTTCGTGCCTCGGCACCAGGCTATCCACTGCTCCGCTCCATAGGGTCGGGTTTTAAACCCGACCCTATGGAGCGGAGCAGTTACTATCCTCGTATGTTTGTGACATGATCATTCCTTTTTTAGGTTTAGCGGCCTAAAACAGTGATCTTACTTCTAGCTTGATGTAGTTCGTACCATCCTAAAGCGGTATTCGAGAGGATATCAGCTACTGACGAAGGTTGAACACTCAGGCTAGAAGGCTTTTCGAGTCACGATAGCACTTAACTCGGTAGCTTCTATGCTATCAGAGACGATAAGCTTACGAGGAAAGACGACGGAAGTTCTTCGCTACTTTCACTAATTAATTTGATGGGTTATGAGCAT